>CAWAYY010000024.1:0-23595 GCA_963786255.1 Pirellulales bacterium | reverse complement strand
TCAGGCAAGGCGGCCCAGCGCAAACCGTGCAGTCGTCATAACCGGGGCGTCGCATCGCGAGGCGGTTGCGCTTAGATAAGCATCGGCAGGAAATGAGTTGGCGGAGAGAGTTTCTTGCCACGGCGGGCGCATGCCGAAATAAGCAGTAGCGATCACCGCGGCGGACTGGTTGGTTTTCTTGCCCATTTCCGCGGGACGGCCATAGAATGAAGAGCGACGCACGCCGTGATTGTGGTCTTCGGCGCGCCATCTGGGGCGGAATGCCGGCAAGCAAGAAGGAGGCGGAGATCATGTCTGACGGTCCTTTGCCGCTGAAGGCGATTCACCATGTTGAATTGCTGGTGGGCAACGCCAAGCAAGCGGCCTATTACTATCGCCACGCGTTCGGCTTTTCGCAATTGGCCTACGCCGGGCCCGAAACGGGCGTCCCCGATCAGGCCTCTTACGTGCTCTACCAGGGCGACATCCGCCTGGTGGTGAGCACGCCCTTGTTGCCCGACGATCCGATGGCCCATCACTTGCAGACATGGCGACGGCGTGCTGGACATTGTGTTCCTGGTCGATGACGTCGACGAGTGTTTCAAGGAAGCCGTTCGCGCGGCGCGAACGTGGCCGCGAGAGCCGTACGACAAGCGCCGAGCATTCGGCCACATCCGCCGCGCAAGATCCGCGCCTATGGCGACACGTTGCACTCGTTCGTTTCCATTGCCGACTACAAAGGCCCGTTCCTGCCGGGCTACCAGGTGCGCCGGCGGCCAGCGGCCGGCGTGGGCCTGCAGCGCATCGACCACATCGTGGGCAATGTCGAAGACGGCCAGATGAACGACTGGGGCGCCTATTACAACAAGGTGCTCGGCCTGCACCAGTTCATGACCTTCGACGACAAGGATATTTCCACCGAGTTCTCGGCCCTGCGAAGCAAGGTCATGGCCGACGACAAGGCGCAATCAAGTTCCCCATCAACGAGCCTGCGCCGGCAAACGCAAGAGCCAGATCGAGGAATATCTGCAGTACAACGTGGGCGCCGGCGTGCAGCACATCGCTTTGACCACGCGAGACATCATCCATACGGTGTCGGTGCTGCGTGACAACGGCGTCGAGTTCCTCTCCGTGCCGGACTCGTACTACGAGCGTGTCTGGGACCGGGTCGGCGAGATCCAGGAAGACCGCGAAACGATTCGCCGGCTCAATATCTTGATCGATCGCGACGACAAAGGTTACCTGCTGCAGTTGTTCACCAAACCGGTCGAGGACCGGCCGACCTTGTTCTACGAGATCATTCAGCGCGAAGGCTGCGACGCCTTCGGCAAAGGTAATTTCAAGGCTTTGTTCGAAGCGATCGAGCGCGAACAGGCCGAGCGAGGAAATCTTTGATCGAGGGGTAGCGGAAGCGCGTGAGGATTCCGTCCGGCGTGACATGGGCGACGAAACGCTCACGAACGCCGCTACATTTTTCGCCGCCAGTGATATCGCCGAAGTCCGCTTGCCGACACAGGAGACGACGGATGCCGTTTTACCACCGTTTAGGCGAGATCCCGCGCAAACGTCACACCGTGTTTCGGCAGCCCTCGGGCAAGCTGTACCACGAGCACTTGATGGGCAGCCGCGGCTTTTCCGGCCCGTCCTCGTTGCTGTATCACTTGCGCCCGCCGACCAGCCTGACCAGCAGCCGCTTGGTTAAGCAGATCGAATGGCGCCATGATCCGAGCCGACGCTGCGGATGCGGCACTTTCGCCTTTCTCAGGTGCCGGCCGCGGCCAGCGCCACGATCGGGCGCACGCCCGTGCTGCTACAATCGCGACGTGGCGCTGTCGTTCGTGCAGCCGGCCCGCTCAGATCATTCGTTCTATCGCAACGCCGAAGGGGACGAACTGATCTACGTCAGCGAGGGGAGCGGCGTGCTGGAAACGCAGATGGGCGAGTTGCCGTATCAGTCCGGCGATTATGTGGTGATACCTCGCGGCATTCTGCACCGCTATCGGATGGGGGAGGAAGCGTCGCGGCTGCTGGTGATCGAAAGCGCCGGTTCGGTGCGTCCGCCGCGGCGGTATTTGAACGAGACAGGCCAGTTTCTTGAACACAGCCCCTACTGCGAGCGCGACATCCGGCGGCCGGGCGAATTGCCGGTGTTCGACGAGCGCGGCGAATTCCGCCTGGTGATCAAGCACAATAACGCGTTGACGGAAGTGACGCTCGACCATCATCCGTTCGACGTGGTCGGTTGGGACGGCTGCTACTATCCCTGGGCGCTCTCGATTCACGATTTCGAGCCGATCGTCGGCAGCCTGCATCAGCCGCCGCCGGTGCACCAGACGTTCGAAGGAGATCATTTCGTCGTCTGCTCGTTCGTGCCCCGGCTGTTCGACTTTCATCCCGACGCGGTGCCGGTCCCGTACAACCACTCGAACGTGATGAGCGACGAGGTGCTGTACTATGCCAACGCCGAGTTCATGAGCCGCAAAGGAATCGAATACGGCTCATTGACGTTGCATCCCGGCGGCCTGCCGCACGGTCCGCAGCCGGGCCGCGTGGAAGAATCGTTGGGCAAGAAACGGACTGACGAGCTTGGCGGTGATGCTCGACACGTTCCGCCCGCTGCACGTTGCCGTGGATGCGGCGGAATTCGAAGATTCGGCTTACGGTCGCTCTTGGTTGCCGCCTGACGCGGAGAGCTAGTGCTATGGCGGAGAGCTTGCGTGCGCGATTGCGCGACTCGATCGACTACGCGGGGACGTTTCCCCCCGCGTCGTTGAGCCTGGAGCAGGCGGCGCAGAATTACTCCGCCTATCGCCGGCAGCGCGAATCCTGGATGCTCGGCCGGATGGTCTGCCCGGCCTCGCAATTGGCGGAAATCGCGGCGGTTTGGGAAAGCGAACCGCCCGTCGAAGACTCGCCGCGAGTGCGAGAAGGCGCCGTTTCCGCCCTGCTGTCAGGCGGGGAAACGGCCGAGGCTGGCGCGAGAACGTCGAGCGAGAATTACGGCTGGTGCGAGAATTCGGGCAGCGGCTGCGGATCGATGTGCTGGAAGTGCAATTGCCGATTGACGCGGCAGGGCAGGGGAGTGAAGCAGAGTTGGCCGCGTTGTTGGATGGCTTGAACGCGGACGAATTGAAGCCTTGCTCGCATTTTTCTGGAGCTTCCTCGTGAATTGGAGCGTTGGGAGGCCGCGTTTCGCGCGACTTGTCGACGTATTGGTCGAGTTTAAAAAGCCGGTCGGAAAGCGAGAGCAAGTTCGCCTTCAAGCTCCGCACCGGCGGCGTCAAGCCGGAAGCCTTCTGGTCCGCGGCGCAGTTGGCAAGCATGATTTGTGCGCTCCGCGATGCAGAGTTGCCCTGGAAAGCGACGGCGGGGTTGCATCATCCGCTGCCGGGCGCTCGATACAGAGCTTGGCGTGCGCAGGCAAGGCTTTATCAACGTGCTGACGGCCGCGGCGATGGCCGATGCTTTGAAGTTGCCGAAAGTCGACGTACAGAACATCCTGGAGGACGATGATCCTCACGACTTTCAGTTCGCGGGGCCTTCGCTTAGTTGGGAAGGCCTGTCGATCGAAGTCTCGCAAATCGACCAATCGCGACGACGAGGCTTTGCGTCGTTTGGAAGTTGCAGCTTCGACGAACCGCGAGAAGATTTGCGGGCGCTTGGCTGGCTGTGATCGCGCCTGGCATGAGACGGATGAAGTCCAGTCGCTCGCGTTAGTGAAAGTCGTTCGTCAGCCCGCGAGAGGCTCGCAATTGTCATGGGAACTGGTCATTCAGCGTAGACCCGATATTCCGAAGGACTGCCGATGCTCTCCACGACTGACCCCAAGCTGAAAAGCTTTCTGCCTGTCGCCGCCGATTCGCATTTTCCGATCCAGAACCTGCCTTATGGCGTGTTTCGGCCGCATTCCGGCGGCGAACCCCGCGTGGGCGCGGCCATCGGCGAGATGATCCTGGACCTGGCCGTGCTCGAGCGTCGTTCGCTGCTGAAGCTCCCGTCGGCCAGCGGCGAGGTGGTCTTCGCTCAACGCTGGTTGAACCCGCTGATGGCGCTGGGACGCACGGCGTGGAAAGAGGTGCGCGAGCAGATCAGCCGGCTGCTCCGCGCCGATGAACCGACGCTGCGGGATGATGCCGCACTGCGGCAGGAGGCGCTCGTTCCCATGGCGGCCGCCGATTTGCTGCTGCCGGTCGAGATCGGAGACTACACCGACTTTTATTCCTCGAAAGAGCATGCCACGAACGTCGGCACGATGTTCCGCGGGCCCGAGCACGCGCTGCCGCCCAATTGGCTGCACTTGCCGATCGCCTATCATGGCCGCGCCAGTTCGGTCGTGGTCAGCGAGACCGACTTGCACCGCCCTTGCGGCCAGACCAAAGCCGACACCCAAACGACGCCCGTATTCGGCGCCAGCCAGGCGGTCGATTTCGAACTGGAGATGGGTTGCCTGATCGGCCCGGGCAACGTGCTGGGAGAACCGATCCCGGCCGATCGGGCACTCGATCACGTTTTCGGACTGGCGCTGGTCAACGATTGGAGCGCTCGCGATATCCAGCGTTGGGAATACGTGCCGCTGGGGCCGTTTCTGGCCAAGAACTTCGGCACGACCCTTTCGCCGTGGATCGTCACGCTCGAGGCCTTGGAACCTTTCCGCGCCGCCGGTCCGCGGCAAGCTCCGCCGCCGCTGGAATACTTGCACACGAGCGGCAACCAGGCCTACGACATCGAGCTCGAAGTGCTGCTGCAAGCTGAAGGCATGGCTGCGCCGCAACGGATTTGCGCCTCGAACTTTCGCTACCTGTATTGGAATCTTGCGCAGCAAGTGGCTCACCATACGGTCAACGGCTGCAACCTGCGAACCGGCGACTTGCTGGCCTCCGGCACGATCAGCGGCCCGACATGCGGAGTCTCGCGGCTGCCTGCTGGAACTGACTTGGGGCGGGCGACAGCCGCTGGAATTGGCCGGCGGCGAGACGAGGCGCTTTCTTGCCGACGGCGATCGGGTTACCATGACAGCCTGGTGCCAGGGGGACGGCTACCGCGTTGGATTCGGGGAAGCGACCGGCAAGCTGCTCCCGGCCCGCTGCGGGTGAATGTCGGAAAGCCATGCGATATCATGGTCAAGGGGCGCGCCCGATTGTGGCGTGCCTTTGAACGACTTCCAACAGTACGCGGGTGGTGTTGGACCGCAACTAGCGATCTACACCTTTGCGCTAGGCAAACGCAAAATCCAAAATCCAAAATGCAAGAGTTAAAATGGAGGAAATGACTTCCGGTTTTGCATTTTGCGTTTTGCATTTTGACTTTCCTCGCCAGCCAATGTGCGGCATGAATGCGGCCCGGCACACGAAGACATGGTCCGTTCTGTTTTTCGAGTGAGGCTGGTCACTTCCGCTCCCAATCCCCCCTCAAAAAACTCGATGTCCCTTCCTCTCTGGCAACCGACGGCGGAGCAAGTCGCCGCCTCGAATCTCACCGCTTTTATCCGTTTCGTCCGCGAGCAAGACCGCTGCCCGGCCGGAGTGACCGATTATGCCGCGCTCTATCGCTGGTCGGTCGACCAGCCGCAAGCATTCTGGCAAGCGGTGTGGGACTTTTGCGGCGTCATCGCCAGCCGGAGCGCGGACCAGGTTGCGGTCGATTTCGATCGCATGCCGGAGACACGCTGGTTTCCTGGCGCCGAATTGAACTTTGCCGAGAACTTGCTGCGGTTTCGCGATGAACGCCAGGCGCTGGTCGCCTGGAACGAAAACGGCTTTCAACGCTCGCTCTCGTATGCGGAGTTGTACGAGCAGGTTTCGCGAGCGGCGGCAGCGCTCAAGCAGCTTGGGGTCGGTCCCGGCGATCGCGTGGCGGGCTATTTGCCAAATATTCCCGAGACTGTCATTGCGATGCTTGCGGCGACAAGTCTGGGCGCCATCTGGTCGCTCACCTCGCCCGACTTCGGCCTGCAGGGCGTGCTCGACCGTTTCGGTCAGATCGCGCCTAAGGTCTTGTTCGCCGCCGACGGTTACATCTACAACGGCAAGCGGTTCGATTCGCTCGAGCGAGTGCGGGAGGTGCGCAAGCAAATCGGTTCGCTCGAACACGTAGTCGTGATTCCGTACCTGCGTTCGGCGGAAGAGCTGGCCTCGCTCGAAGACGCTGTGTTGTGGCCCGACGCGTTAAACCGTGCGTCGGGTCGCCCTTTGGAGTTCAAGCAACTCCCGTTCGACCATCCGCTCTACATTCTCTACTCGTCGGGCACGACCGGGCCGCCCAAGTGCATTGTGCACCGCGCAGGCGGCATCTTGCTGCAGCATCTCAAAGAGCACGTGCTGCACGGCGACGCAAAACGCGACGATCGGCTCTTCTTCTACACCACCTGCGGCTGGATGATGTGGAACTGGCTGGTCAGCGGACTGGCGACCGGATGCACGGTGGTGCTGTACGACGGCTCGCCGTTGGCGCCCAATCCGAACGTGCTGTTTGAACTGGCCGAGCGCGAGCGGCTGACCGTATTCGGCACGAGTCCCAAGTTTCTGGCGGCGGCGGAAAAAGCCGGATTGGAACCGGGACGCACGCACGATCTTTCCAGCCTGCGCCTGATGCTCTGCACCGGAGCCCCGCTGAACAATGAGAACTTCGATTTCGTCTATGCCAAGATCAAATCCGACGTGCGGCTCTCCAGCATTTCCGGAGGCACAGAAATCTGCGGCTGCTTCGCGCTGGGCAATCCCGTGCTGCCGGTCTATCGGGGCGAGCTGCAATGCCGCGGCCTGGGCATGAAGGTCCTGGTCTATGACGACGTCGGCCGACCGGTCGAGCGAGAGAAAGGGGAACTGGTCTGCACGGCGCCGTTTCCCTCCATGCCGTTGGCTTTTTGGAACGATCCGGGCGACGAGAGATATCGGCAGACCTATTTCGAACGCTTTCCGGGCGTCTGGTGTCATGGCGACTTTGCGGAGATTACCGAGCACGGCGGCATGATCATTTACGGCCGTAGCGACGCCGTGCTCAACCCGGGAGGCATTCGGATCGGAACGGCGGAAATCTATCGCCAGGTGGAACAATTGCCGGAGGTGCTGGAGAGCGTCGTCGTGGCCCAGCAATGGCAAGGAGACGTGCGCGTGGTGTTGTTCGTCCGCTTGCGCGACGGCTTGACGCTGGACGAAGGCCTCGTAGTGCAGATTAAAGATCGGATTCGCCGCAACGCGACGCCGCGCCATGTGCCGGCGAAAATTCTGCAAGTCGACGATATTCCCCGCACACGCAGCGGCAAACTGGTCGAGCTCGCCATCCGCGACGTGATCCACAACCGCTCGCCGCGCAACCTGGAAGCCCTGGCCAATCCCGAGGCCCTGGCGATGTTCAAGGACCGGCCTGAACTGGCGAATTGAAGTTTGCGGCAGGCAGCTCACATATCTCTGCTGCAGTTGGAGGAAATGGACGTCGCCGCCGCCATTTCTTTCTACTGCGGCTTAGAGCATGAGAGGCATCGGCAGGTTACGACTCCAATAGATTTCACAGTTGGGCGCAACTGCGCCCTCCAGGCTTTCGACTTCCTCCGGCGAGAACTCGTTGCCCCTGACGAGTACTGATTTCAAATGCTTCAGGCGCCGGATGCGTTCTAGTAGGGCGCCCGTCATGTGAATGTGCTCAACATGGATTGCCAGGCTTTGCAACCCCGGCAGCTCATCGAGATGACGGATGACGCGGTCGTCGACATGGTCGCCCATCAGAGTGAGGTCGCTCGGCATCCGAAAATAATCTTGCCACGAGTAGTCTTCGGGAAAGACATTCAAGCCGATTTCGGGGTGGATCGAATCCGGCTGTTGGTATCTGACGACGCAGCCCGCGCGAGTGAAGGCGCGAACCGCTTCCGCGCGTCTATGCAGGCGGTTCGCTTCTCTGCCAAGCCAGAGAGCAAACGCACCGATCAAGATCAACAGCGTACGTAGCGAGACTTGGGACCAGCGTCTTATCGATTTCATTGGCGGGCGGTCTTCACATGTGTCATGCCAGACAGGGCCAATTGCAGCGGCATTTGACTCCGAACGCGGCGTGCATGTCAAACGCAAAACGATGAATCACCCGCGGCGAGGGCTCGTCAGCTCGCTGGCTTCTTCGACGCCGGCGGCGATCTCGGGAAGAATACCTGCGCGAATGTAGATCGGCCGGATCAAGGTGCGCAAACGAGGCAATTGTCTGGCGAACAACAGCCCGCCGAACAGACTGCAGGCGCCGCAGAGACGCAAGGTCGGCTCGGCGCCGATGCGGGCGGCCAAGGCGCCGGCGGCCAGGCTGCCGAGCGGGGCCATGCCCATGAAGGCGGTGGCGTAAAGGCTCATCACCCGGCCTCGTTTGTCGCTGTCGACGATCGTCTGCACGATCGTGTTGCTGGCCGCCATCTGCACCATCATGGCGCAGCCGATCGCGGCCAGCACGAGGCAGGAGAGCCAGAAGTTCGCCGTCCATGAAAAGGCGGTCATGCCGAGGCCGACGCAAATGGCGCCCAAGGCGACCCGCTTGGCCAGCCCCAGCACCGTCCGCCGCGAAGCCAGGTACAGGGCGCCGCTCAAGGCGCCCAGGCCTTGCGCGGAGGTCAGGTAGCCGAGCGTTTGCGCTCCGCCCCCCATCACCTTGTCGGCCACGATGGGCATCAGCACGGAAAGCGGCATGGTGGTGAAGCTCACTACGCCGACCAGCAGCAGCAGCGAGCGGACGGGTGGAAAGCCGAAGGTGTAGATCAGGCCTTCCTTAAGACCCCGCCATATTCCGGGCCGGGCGTGCGTGACGTGCCGCTGAGGAACGCTGATCGCCAGCAGCGCCGCCAGCACGGCCAGGTAGCTCACGGCATTGATCAGGAAGCAGACCTTCTCGCCGGCGGCGGCGATCACCAACCCGGCCAGCGCCGGCCCGATCAGCCGGGCGCCGTTGAACAGCGACGAGTTGAGCGCGATGGCATTGGCCAGATCGCCCGGATGTTCGATCAGGTCGTTCAAGAAGGCTTGCCGGGCGGGTATGTCGAAGGCGTTGACGGCGCCGAGCAAGAGGCAGATGGCCAGTATGCTCCAAACCTCCACCCAGCCCGTCCAGGCCATGACCGTCAACAGCACCGCCTGCGCCAAGGCCAGGCTTTGCGTGACGAGCAGCGTGCGGCGCCGATCCCAGCGGTCGCTGAACACGCCGGCCAGAGGCGCAATGACGAACGAAGGGATCTGGCTGGCAAAGCCCGCCGCGCCGAGCAGGAACGCCGAGTGTCGCAGATCGTAAATCAGCCACGTCATCGCCATCTGTTGCATCCAGGCGCCGATCAGCGACACGCCCTGACCGAAAAAATAGAGACGATAGTTCCGATGCGCCAATGAGCGGAGCGTGGCGCGGATCCCCGTTGCGGCTTCCATAGGGCTAGGTTAGCGACGCGCTCGAATCGCCGATAGGCCCCTTGCGCACCGTCGGTCCCCGCGGGCTCTGCGCAGCGGATGCGTTGCGAAAGACTTTTCCCTCAAACGGAGGGCGGCGGCGACTTGGCAAGCTAGACAGACCCCGCGGTCGCGCCGCCGCCATTCATTCGCTCTCCAAGACTTGGATTTTCAGCTTGCCGATCACCTTGGCTACGGGCAGGAAACTGGAATAGGCGTTTGCGCCCTTGAGGTTGGAGTCAGCCAGCTTCAGGTGCGCGGCGCCAATGCCCGCTTTGCCGAGCGTAGCGTCGAGCGGAATCCAGCGATCGTTGACGTAGACTTCGGTCCACATGTGGTAAGCAAAGCCTTGCTCGCTCGGCGCATATACCAGGCCAATCGCCGCACGCGACGGAATTCCGCGTGCGCGCGCCAGGGCGGCGAGCAGCACGGCGTGCTCGGTGCAATCGCCCGACATCGTTTCCGCGACTTCGCTGGCACTGGCAAAGGCGGTGGAATAGTTCTTGTCTTTGACGTTCTGGTGCACATAGCTTTCCAGAGCCTGGGCGACTTTCCAAGGAGCTTGCCGGTCGCCCGCCGCCTTGTCGGCCATCGCCGCAATCCGCGGATCTTCGCTTTGGACCATATCGTTCGGCTCGCGGTCTGCGTCCGTCGGCGGCGAGACGTGCGCGGCTTCTCCCGCGGGCCGATCCGTGTCGGGGCCGATCGCTTCGACGGTGATTTCGGCCGTATTGGGGCCGGTCGAATTCACCTGCTGAGTCAGTCCGCTGACGAACAGGGCGGCCGGGTCTTCGCCATCCAACTCGACGCGGTAGCGAACCTTGCGAGTCTGGTGCGGGTTGGCCAGCGGCTTGGATAGTTTGACGGTCGACATCTTGCCCAGGTCGAACGTGGCGTCGGTCTTTTCGAGCGCCACGGCCTTGGTCGTGCGATAGCTCGTCATCTGCATGGCTGACATATAACTTTTCATGACCTCGCCCGTGCGATCGGCCCAGAGCGTATGCTCGAGTTTTCCGCCCGGCTGATCCAGCGTGCACTCGATGCGCAATAACTTGTAGCTGCCGGTGAGCAATTCGGTCTCTTCATAGTCGGCCGCCGCCAGTTCGGCCTTGGCCAGGATGTTCATCATCGGCTGCAAGGCTGTGATGGTGCGCCGTTGACCTGGCTCCATCGGCCGGCGCTTCAACTCCTGGTCGATGGCGAAGTAGCCGCGGGCGTCGGCCGGCCAGGCGATCTCGTGTGTGGTCTTCGTGCCCGCTATTCCGGTCTGCAGGCGTAGCTTGCCGCCTTCGACCTGACCCGTCACGACGGTGGCCTGCGGCCCCATTTCAGCGTCGCTGGTCAAGGACAGGACCTGGCCTTCGGGCGTTTCGAGACTGTTGATCCGAATGCCCAAATCGGTCGGCTGTCCGAACCGCTTGACGAACAACTGGCTTTCTCCTTCGAAGCGCAGCAGCGTCCGGCCATTTTCTTGAATCTCTCGTTTCGTCGCGTGGTCGTAGCCGACGCGGCTGCCCTGGATGAAAAGAACGTCCCAGCTTTCCTCGTCGGGCGCATCGTTTGCGGGCTGCGTTCGCTTGGCGGTCCGTGCGGTTGAGGTCTCCGCCTCGGCCGCCGCATTCGTCGCTGAGTCTTTGACCCTCGGCGCCTGCGTCGCTGCAGCCTGCAAATGCAGCGGCGACGCACAGCACGGTCAGCCAGCGGGGACAGACGGATCCGCGGCATACGAGGCTCGGCGACCAGAACATGGTTGTTCCTTTCACGTGTTGAAACTCCGGACTCGCTCCGACCGCATGGCAGAGCCTTCGCGAACCATTCAATATACCAAACGGTTCGCTCCTCGGCCGCGGGTGATTTTTCGCGAACGTTCGCGCCGCGTGCTGCGTAGGCAAGATAGAGACGGGAAGTCCCTCGAAAGGTGCACGCAAGCATCACGAGCGACTTCCCGTTTTTTTTGTTCGTCCGTAGCGGAAACAGCGGGGCGGCGGCTTGCGTCGAGTGGCGCAACCGACCTCTCTACGCGACCCGCAGAGCTTGCCGCGCGAGGGATCATTTTCGACGCGAAATCACCTGCATGGCGCCGCGAACCGGCAAGCTGAGTGCTAGAGTTGGGTAGTAGACAAATGGCTGCGGAGCAATTGCGCCCACGATCTTTCGGCGCCGGGGCACTTCGGAAAACCAGCCGACCCGGGCAGAGGCGGGTCGTAGCGAATGGGCGGGTTCTTCCAACGGCAGCGGCGAGAGCGAGCGGAGCAGACCCTGTTCATTGGCGAGTGATTGGCGAATTTCGGCTTGAAGCTGTCGTTTTGAGCTAACGTTGTGTGGGCAGCCAACGTGTCTTCCCGGCAGCTTCGCCGCATTCGAGACCGGCTCACGAGATAGAGGCTAGCGATGGGTTTTTTGAAGCGTTTTTTTCGTAACGTGTTCCGAGACGGCGCTGCCCGCGCCGGCACGAGCAGCTTCGAACGGCTGTCGCGAGGAAGAACTGGAAGCCCACCTGGGCGTCGTCCGGTATGGCGATTTCGTGCTGACCGACGCCGTGCGGCCTTCGTACGACCTGCAGGTCGTGCCTTGCCAGGGCTATCGCCATGACGTCTATCACGACGAGGAGACGCGGGCCAGCGTGCCTGTGCTGATGGCCGCCGCCTCGAACGAGCAGCTGTTCGAGACCTTCATGGACCTGCTCGATCCGCTGGGCTCCGAGGTCGACGTGGTGTTGGAAACCAGCCATAACCGCGACAACCGCGGACACGTCGACCTGTATCGCGAACACATCGACATGCCGGTGCTGAAAAGCATTCTGTGGGACTTTGAGGACCTGCTGCTCAACGACGGCTGCACGGGCATCGCCGTGCTCAATCCGGCCATTCCGCAGGAAGTGCAGTTCGACGAGCACAAGCTGCTGATCGTGTACGGCGAGAACCTGGCGACGTTCGAAGACGTCGTTGCGCGAGCGACGCGTCGACTGCAACGACCAGATGAAGTTCATCACCGAGGCCGAACACGTCCACTCCTCCAGCGAACAGTTCCTGCGAGCAGTTCGAAGAACTGAAGATGCGGCTCGGCATGGATTCCATGGGCGACTATTGAAGTCTCGGCCGAGCGTGAAGCCGGGCGGGAGCGAACGCAGCGCGACCCCTCTTCATTCCGCGCACCTCATCCGTTCCGCCAGGTACTCGGCCAGGGCGTCTTGCCAGGCGGGCATGGGCGGTCCGCCGAGGCTGTGATATCGGCTCGCGTCGAGCACGCTGTAGCCCGGCGCGGAGCCGGCGCCCCGTACTCGGCCGTGGTGATGCGCTCCAGCGTCACTTCGAGCCTCGCCCTACGGAAAATCTCCTGAGCGAAATCGTACCAGGTCGTGGCGCCGCGATTGACTACGTGGTACGTGCCGCGCGATCCGGAGTTCAAAAGGAACAGAATCGCTCGGGCCACGTGCGGCACGTAGCTGGGCGTGCAATGCTGATCGTCGACGATACGCAAGCTCGAACGCTGTTTGCCTAACCGCAGCATCGTCTCGACGAAGTTGCCGGGAGTCTTGGGCCCAGGCTTGCCGTACAGCCCGCAACTGCGAACGATCAAGTGCTGCGCCCAGCTTGCCGCCTGTCGCTCGCCCGCCAGTTTGCTCTGCCCATAGACGCCTTGCGGACCCGGTTCGTCCTCTTCCCGGTAAGGCACGCCTCGCGTCTCGTCGAGGCCGAAGACATAGTCGGTGCTGATCTGGACCAAGGGAACGTTCAGTTCCGAGCAGACTTGCGCCAGAGAGCCCACCCCCGCAGCATTGACTTGCCGACAACGGTCGGGGTCTTGCTCGGCGCGATCGACCTGCGTGTATGCCGCCGTGTTGATCACGGCCGTCGGCCTGGCGGCCCCAACGGCGCCCGACGAACGCTCTCGGAAACGGTGAGATCGAATTCGGGGACGTCCAACGGCAGGGCTGCGGTCTTCAACTGGCGGCAAAGCTCGCCGCCCAGTTGTCCGCCGGCGCCCGTCACGGCAATTCGCATCGACGCACCTTGAACTCGCAAATAACAAGAAACCGATAAGCCGCCATCCAGGCCCCTCAGGCCGCCCCAGCCGCTGGCGAAACGTGACCGTTCGAGCCGGTTCATCCGCTGCTCATTTAAACAGCTTGAACTCGCCCGACGAATTGCTGCTCGGCTTATTGGCGTTGGAACCCGTCGATTTTTGCAAGTCCAACGGCGGGAGTCGAACGACATTGCCGCTGGGCAGCCCGCCGGAGGTTCCGCTCGTGGCCGTGTTGGCAGGGGCCGCGGGCTTGGAGAGCCCCCCCAGACCGTTTGACGAGCCGCTGACCGGGGGCCCGGGAGGCTTGGCTGATGACTTGGCGGGCGAAGCGGAACGGTTCGTCGAAGCGGACGCATCCCTGGGGGGCGTGCGAGCCATCATCGGACGCTCTTCGAAGACCGCTTCGGCCGTGATCGGAATGTCGGGCTTCGGCATCTCGGCTTCGTTTCGCTTGCGGCGAGAGAACAGCAAGCGACTGCCCGCGAAATGAGTGCCGTCGTAAATCGAACCGCGCTGAAACGGTCCGGTCCCCAGAATCCAGGTGTCTTTGGCGTTGCTGACCACTGGAAACACGCCCGACTGCCATACCGGTTGACCGGTCTGCTGGTTGTAGGCGAAGGCCGCAATTTTGGCGACGCCCTTCTGATCGGTCGTCTTGGCGAAGGCAATCTCCGGAATGGCGGATGGAACGCCGGGCATCAACGACGAACCGGGGACGCTCAAGGCGGGAACTCCGAGCATGACGTCGTGGTGGTTCGTGCCGACGGCGCCCGACCGGGCTTCGATGACGTAGGTCGCCGACTCCTTGTCAGGAAGCAGTACGACGCCCTGGGCGAGCATGTGCTGTCGCAGCGAACTGATGACGTAATTCTTATCGACGACCCCTTCCAGGTAGCTGACGTCGAGGTATGCGTCCTTCCCCGCCAACGGTTTGAAATTCATGTTGTCGATCGCGCGGTCGACGGCCGTCGAAATCAACAACTGTTCCGTCGCCGTGCGAGACGTATCGGACCATTTGGTCGTGCCGCATCCGGCGGCGGCGAACCAAAGCCCCGCAACAATGAAAAAAGCAGACGACCGGAGCATTACCGCCAACGAGCGAAGGAGGAACGAAGCATCAAAGTATTGGCATGCGTTTTTTGGGGGAACGCGGGCCGGATTATAGCGAACCGCCGAGGTCGACTAAACGCGAGTTCGCCGGCTGAGCGCAGCCGCGCTGCCTGCGCATCGCAAGGGCCTTGCAAGAAACGGCTTGGCTACGCTAGCAGCCGTTTGAGATTTCCAGCACGATAAGACGAAAGGCCGCGCCGGCGTCGTTAAGGTCGGCAAGCTGAGACGGCTGGGGGAGTCGCTGCTCGCGGCGCCGTGCGACGCGAGTCGACGCACGGCGATTAACGCAACTCGCTGCGGATGGTCTTTTTGGCCGCTCGAGTCGGTGCGGCGCCGGAAGACGCGCGAGACGACTTGCCGGCGTGCATCGTCGGAGAAGCATCGCCGTAGAACAGCGTGGTTTCTTCCTGCGTCAGCTTGGTATTGAGCGGCTTGCATTGTAACTCGACGCGGAAACGATGCGTGCCGCCGGTCTCGGCTCGGGCATGAATCTTGAATACCGTCTCCTCGCCTGCGCCGAGCGTGGCGATCGGGTCGAACACGACGGTGCCTGGAGAAATCTCGTCAGCGCCCCTTCGGCGCTGACCGGCTCGACGCCTTTGGAATAGAAGGCGACGATTTCAACGCCTTCGGCGCTCTTGGTTCCGCGGTTGCGAACTCGCAATTCGTAGACGGCGTCGTGACCGACGGCCACCGGCCCGGAAGGATCGGAGACGTCCAGGACCAGATCGGCCACGGCAATCACCTCGGTGACTGCGAACTGCGAGCGTTTCAAGTCGCCGTCAGCGATGGCCGTGACCTCCAGCCGATTCTGCCCGGCAGCCTGCATGGAGCAGGTGACTTGCACGGTTTGGTCAGCCCCGGGCGAGAGGTCGTCTAGAGACCACACGATGCGATTGCGTTTCGAGTCGAACTTCCCGTCGCGAGTGCAAGATACAAACACGGCGTCGGCCGGCAGCGAGGCGGCGAGCTTCACGTGCCGAGCCTCGGCGTCGCCGGGGTTCTGCAGATGGATTTCGTAGGTCGATTCGGCGCCTGCGTACAGCCGCTCGGGCGCCCGCAATCGTCACGTCCAGAGCGGGCTGGCGCACCACCACTTCCTCAATGGCGGCGGCCTTCAGGTCGCCGTCGGCGACCGCTTCGGCTTGAATCGACAGCGTCCCGCCCTGGCGTGCCACCAGTTCGATCTCGACCATTTTCGTTTCGCCGGCGGGGAGCGAGCCGATGCGGTGGCTGGCGCCTTCGCCCTCGCCGGGAACGAGGGGCAACAGTCGAATCATCACATTTTCGGCGTCGCCGTTGCCGGGATTGCTGACGCTCAGGCGATAGACTTCCTTGGCGCCGCAAAGCACTTCGCCGGCGCCGCAATCTTCAATTCGAGTTTGGCCTCTTGCACTTCAACGGTGGCGTTCGAACCGATTGCCGCCGAAGCCCAACGAACGGACAGGTCGAACGGCCGATTCTCCCGCGTTACCAGTTGCAGCGCCAGTTGTTCGTCCGCGCCGATCGCCAGACTGTGCAGCGACCATTGCAGCACGCCCGCTTCCTGCTGGAGCATGCCGGCCGTGCCGGAGCTGGCCCGGGCCTCCTGCACCTCGACCGAGGTCGGAACATTGACGCGCACGACCACGTCGCTCGCGGCGAACTGGCCGTCGTTCTTGATGTTGATTTTGTACTCCGCCGGACGGCCCACCGTTACCCGGCGCGGACCGAGGGTCTCGACGGACAGCACCGGGCTTTGACGCGAGAAGAGGACGTCTTTGTCGGGTGACATGCGGCGCATTTCGGGTCGCGTCCGGCGCGGACTGTCCGGCGGACTGCGCAACGGCGAAACCGGAGCGAACTCTTCCGTTTCCTCGGGAGCTTCGTATTCCTCTTTCGGTTCCGCCCGTTCCGGCTGCGCCTCGGTGGGCTCATCTCGCATCGCCTCGGTCGGTTCGTCTCGGCTTGTGGTCCTGCGCCTCACGGGGCGGGCAGGTGCCTCTTCCGGCTCGAAGGCTTCGTCGGAAACTTCCTCTTCGAACGCATCTCGGCGCCGGGCGGAACTTCCGCTCGCCGGAGAGCGAGCGGTAGAAACCGATCTGGGCTGACGGCGGATGAGGTGCGTTGACGTTGCGCCCGACGGTTGGGCGGGTATCGCTGATTGTCGCGTTAACCGAGGCGCCGAACCCGTCGGAGCGGATTGCGCCCTGCCGGAGGAAGCTTTTGGTCCCGGAACTCGCGGACCGTGGCGCCGAGGAGGCCATCCGAGGCGTCGAACCCTGCGACGAGTGACGGTGGTGATGCGCGTGGTGCTCGGCCGGCGACTCTTCGCCGCCGACGATGTTGCGTCGCAGCCGTTCTAAACGCTCGCCGAAGGTAAGCGATCGCGTCGCCCCCTGGGAGTGTTCTTGGGCCCAGGCAGCCACACTGAAGGCGACCAAACCCAGAAACAAGATGCACGCCGCAATGCCGGCAACTTTCCGAACCATGAAACTTTCCTAGCTTGGAGTTCGACTCCCCTGTCTCCGTCGCCCCTTATCGGCAGAGACGGTCGGCAGAGTTTAATCGATTCTTCAGATTTTTTGGGCTCTGCCGGTAGGGCAAGCTAGGGGGAGTGGGCTAAGGGCCTGCTTCCTTGCCCGCCTCGAATGCTTGTTGGGCGGGACGACCACTCACAGCCTCGCGCCAGGCTTGACCAGCCACTTCCACGAAGCTGCTTGTCAGAAAGCCGAAGAATCCGCCCAGAATGGCGGAAGAAATGCCTCCGACGACGATGGCGACATAGCCGACCTTCGCGGAACCGAGGCAGGCCAGACTGCCGGCCCCCAGGGCGCCGCCGAGCACCGCGCCGGAGATGGTCACCACGAACATGGTCCAACCGAGCCTGGTCGACTCCCTCAGCCGGGTTGCGGGCGCCTCGGCCGGCGGTCCGGACCGCCAAGGAGGAACCTCTTCCATCGCTTCGAAAGCGTCCTGACCGTCGCGTCGCCACCGATGCGAGCCCCAGGCGTTGGCCGCCACGTGGAGCAAGACGAGTAGGAGAAACCAGACTAAAATCGCCGACCAGACCGCTCCGATGAAGCTCATCACCGCGAAGAGCGCGCTGAAACAGGCGGTGGCAAAAAACAAGGCGCGAAGACCAAACTGAAACGGTCTGGGCGCTGCTTTGCTATCTTCCGGCGTTGGGACGAGTGATGTCATGCCGTGGGGGAGGAGCAAGTCGGGCGCCAGGTTCTCGGTTTTACGCCCGCCTGAAGCAAGCTTGCCGTGAAGGTTGGCGCCTCTTGTCGCGAACGCCCCCTGGTTCCGGCGCCGCGGTGCAGTTCACAAGAGACGCTAACCCGCTTTGCAAGTCGCATGGCCCCCGGGGACGCCCCATTCTCTCATTTTAGGCGCCGCTGGGCCTCGCACAAAGCGTATCCGCCGTCAGGAGGGGCCGCTGCCTGAGGCCTGCGAGGTGCGCAAGGCTCGGCCGCCGCTCATGGGAATCGGCGCCGCTCGTAATAGCGGCTCAGGGCTCGTACTCTTTCGACCTGGTACGCCACAGCCGCCCCCATCGCAACCAGCCCCACCACAAAATAGATGAAATCGTCGGCGTGCAAGCTGGAATCGTCTTTCAGATAAGGACGGTAGAGAAAATAGTCCGCAATCAATGCCAGGTAAGAGATCACCGACAGCGCGGTCATGAACCACACCAGCCGTACGCGGAACCATAATCCTGCCGCCACCACCAGCAGCGGATAGCCGATCACCAACGGGCTGGTGACGCCATCGGCGATCAGCAGCAGCCAGAGCAGGGCGGCCGCATCGACCGTGCCCCACGCAAACGGCGCCGGCCACTGCCATTGTTCGCGGTTCATCAGCCGTTGGAAGACGAATGAGGCGGCCACCCAGACGGACAGGATGGCGGTCACGGAATAGTGAAACTTGCCGGGCCATCGCCCGAGCAGAAAGTTCGCCGTTTCGACCAGATAGAACAATGTGAAGACGCCCAAGCGACTGGCCAAAGCGGGCTGGCGTCGAATCCAACGTCTCGCGCGCTGGACGAAGCCCGCACTGCGAGCTTCGACAATCTCTCCCTTGAGGTAACGCTCCAGGTCGTCGGCCAGCGCCTCCGGCCGACGGATAGCGAGCACTCGGCTGCTTTTCCAGGCATTTCAAGCAAATGGTCGCCAGCGAGCGCGGAATCGAAGGATTCAATTGCCGCGGGCTGACCGGATCTCGCTCCAAGACCTGGATCAAGACGTCGATGGCGCTGGCGGCTTGAAACGGCGGGCGTCCGGCCAGCAATTCGTACAGCACGGCTCCCAGGCTGTACACGTCGCACAGCGGCGTGATGTCTTCCTTGTTACCCGCCGCCTGCTCGGGCGCCATATAGCTGGGGGTGCCGGCCGCCACGCCCGTGCCCGTTAATTCCGAATCAGTCTCGAGCAAGCGGGCCAGGCCGAAATCGGTCAGGTACGGCTCTCCGTCCTCGTCGAGCAGAATGTTCGACGGCTTTATGTCGCGATGGACGATGCCTTGCCGGTGCAAATAGTCGACCGCACGCGCCACGGCTGCGACGAGGCGCACGGCCTCGTCTTGCTCGATCGGACCGCGCTGCAGCCGCCTGGCCAGGGTCGAGCCAGAGATGTAGTCCATCGCCAGGTAAGGCTGACCTTCAACCTGGCCTGAATCGAGCAGTCGGACGATATTGGCGTGCCGCAAGCTGGCGGCGGCGCGTCCTTCGACCTCGAAGCGGCGCCGCTGTTGTTCAGATGCCAGATGGCTGGCCAGCACCATCTTGATTGCCACGGTCCGGCCCAAGCTGACGTGCCGCGCCTGGTAGACCACCCCCATGCCGCCGCGGCCTAACTCAGCGAGCAGTTCGTACGGCCCGAACTGTCGCGGCCCTTGCGCCAGAGCGTCGGATACCGGAAGCACTTCGGTCAGCGCGATGGTCGACGCCTCGACTTCCTCGCCGCCCGCGGCGGAACCGGCGAAGCGTTCGAGATCCTCAAGGCAGCGCAGTGCCGAGGCCAAGTCGGGATGTTCGCGCAAGAAAGCTTCGCGATCCGCCGGCCGACCGTTGTGCAGGGCCTCCAAATAATCGGCGAGCGGTTCGAACGCACTGTCGTCTTCGGCGAGTTCTTCAGCGGCATCGGGCCGTTCGATCATTGCATTTGGGCTCCTGCATCCGGGCGTTTCCATCATCGCCTGCACCGGCCGACGGGGCAAGTCAGAAGGGAGATGGGCGATTTGGCAACGAGCACAGAGCAGGGGGCGACCACGGGTTTCACGGATGCCACGGATGGCAGAACCGGGCCGAAGTGCTTGCAGGCTCTGCCGCTTTCAAACATGTTCAATGCAACGGCCCTGGTTTATTTGCACGCGTTCGAAGCTGCAGTTTGAAATCGCCGTTGACGAGGATTGCGGGCCCCCGGTTACAATGGCCGCGCGAGGCGATCAGTTTGCGTGACATTATTGGGGGTGCTATCTGATGAGCGACGAGGCCGGCAAACCGCCCGCTGCAGGAGAGCAGTCGAGCGGTTCCGCTCCTGCGAACGTGCCGGTATATAACTGTCACGCTCGCCTTTCGCCGCCCGATGCCGATGGCTGGATCACGGCGCGTTCCTGCAATTTGCCGGAAATTGTCGTGCGAGGCGAATCGCAACGCGAGGCGTTGGCCGCTTTAGTCGCCGGGTTCAAAGCGGCTGTCGCGGGATATTCCGCCGCAGGCCAGGAGATTCCCTGGGCGGAAGTTCCGGAGGCGCCTCAGGCCGGCGAACAGGAGCGTTGGATCGCCGTCCATCTGTAGATTAACGTCGTAGTAAATCCCGCTGTAGTTCGACTGCCTGCAAGGAGGCTTGGCATGGTTTCGCGCACTCGCGGTTTTCCACTTCTGAACGCTTGCAGCGCATTTCTTGTTGTTCGCTGCGGTGATCGGCTACTGCCGCTGGGCCAACGCCAAAGAGACGGCTCATGCCGCCGGCGTTTCGCTCAAAGGTACGGTGGTTTTAGCCGACGGCCGGCCGGTTACCGGGGCGCTGGTGGCGTTCACCGGTCCTAGGCGTCAGAGCGAAGCCCCGGAGACGATTGAGACGGAGACCGATGCGAAAGGCGGGTTTGAACTTTCTCTGCCGGCATTCGAGCGGCTGCCGGACGCCTACTTCGGCACGATCTGGGCCTACGCCAAGGGGGCAGGCATCGCTCACCAGGAACTGACCGTTCCCGCGGAGAGCGAATTACAACTCAAGCTGCCGCCTGGCGCCGAGTCGCGCATTAAAGTAGTTGGCCCTGACGGCGCCCGGCCGTTCGCGCGCAAGTGATGCACACAGGGCTGCGCATTGCCGTTACCCGCAATGGCAAGACGGTTTACGGCGGTGCGTCCCTGCCGGAACCGCTTGCCGCGAAAACGGCCGTGGTTACAGACTCAGACGGCTTTGCCGTGCTGACCGCAATGCCGCCTGACGAGATCTCGGGCATTCGTTGCGTGACGCCGCAATGGGGCTCGCAGACAGTCTACCGCCCGCAAGGAATGCCAGGCGAGCCAGTAATGCATCTGCGTCGCGTTGGACGCGTCCGCGGGCAGGTCGTCTGCGAGGATGCAAACGCCGTCCGCGGAATTAAGGTGCGATTGACGACCACCGGCGATGTGGCAGACTGGCATACGGTCGTTCGCGGCGAGGCTCTCGCGACGACCGATGATGCAGGCCGTTTTGAGGCGACCTTGGCGGCCGGACGCCTGACCACATCGGTCTCGCCGTCGCCCGACTTGCCTTATCTGGCGGTCCCGACGGAAGAAGCGGATCTGGCCGCCGGCGGCGAACGGGAACTATCGATCGGGATGGAGCGCGCCGCCCAGGTGCGAGGCGTTGTCCGAGCGAAAGGCGGCGACCGATTGCACAGCGACGCACAATTGATGAGAAATCGCGGCCCGGCGGCTTTCGTCGCCCTGGAAGTAGACCGTGAGGGCCGCTTCGAGTTCCTCCAGGCGCTCGGCAATACGGTCCAAATCTTGAGCTCGCCGCGCGACGACCGGCATGCTTGGGTGGTATACGAGGTTTCGCCCAACGACCTCGCGGAGGCGGCGTTCGAGCTTCCGCCGCTTGAACTGCTGACGGCCAAGGGGCGTATCGTCGATGGCGCCGGCCGTCCCGTGCCGGCGGCGAGAGTCGAACAAGCGTGGATGCGCTACCAGTTCGATGGCAAGCTCAACGAGCGGAAGCTGCGGTACGGGGGGTATCGCATTTGCTTTCCGCCGCAGCCGATGGCCGCTTTGAAGTGCGAGTCGCGGCCAATCACGCCTATCGCCTGCAGGTTTCGGCCGACGGCATGGGGCCGACGCTGAGTGACTGGATCGACTTCAGCCGCCCGGAAGTGAACGCCTTTCCCGATATCGTGCTGCGCCGTTCGCGCACGTTGAGCGGTCGCGTCGTCGACCGGCAAGGCCGTCCGCTGGTCGGCGCATCGGTGTTTCAGGCCGCCAACCACGTCAAGCGGCACGGAAGCCGTGACCAACGAGCGCGGCGAGTACCAGCTTGACGGTTTGAATGCCGGAGACGGCTTTGTGTTCGCTCGTCACGAAGGTTACCGCTTCTATGGGCAAGTGCTTGGCGCCGACGCGAAGCAGTTGAAGATCGTGATGACGCGCGTTGACGAAGCCGGCAAAGATGCTGAAACCGTTGCGCCGCGGAGTTACGCCGGGCGAAGAGCGGCTCTCGCCGGCAATTGATGCGAGCAGCCGCTGGAGCAGGCGCTTGCCGCTGGCGAAGACGGCGCCAGGCGGCGCACTCTCGAAGTCTGGGCTCAGGTCGATCCGCACGATTGCCTCAAGCGGCTCCGAGAACACGACGTTTGATAACGCGGAAGAATCCGATGTTGTCCGCGTCGCGATCGCCGAAGCGCTTGTCGTCAAAGAACCAGAACAAGCGCAAGCCATGGTGGAATCGATTCGCGACGATGCCGTTCGTCTGTATGGCATTGTATACAAAGTAGCTGAGCTGCTGCCGACTCGGCTTGCGACGAGAAGGTGCGGCTGCTGGCCGCGGCAGTACGGCTTGCCGATGGAGTTCAAGCTCCTGACTTGAAGCTCCTCTGCCTTGCCCACACGTGTCGCGAGCAGGCCGTCTGGGCGACGCCGACCTGGCGGAGCGACTAGCACGAAGGCTCGTCGGTCAGATCGACCGACTTTCCCTGGATTCCGAGAACTGCGGGATTTCGCCCCAAGGCGCGGTTGCGGCGGCGCTGGCCTTGTTCGATCTCGATGCTGCATTGAAACTGATTCCTAAGAAGTCGGCGGCTGAAAAAGCGAAAGATAGCGAAGAACAGGAGCTTCGTTCGCTTCTTCTTGCCGCGATGGCATCCCGCTTGCCCCTCGAAACCCAAAGATTCCGAACGCGTCTTGCAGTTGATTGACGACTCATTCCGGCGTCATCAAGCGATTGCGTACGCTTGTTTTCGAATGGCTGCGGTCGATCTGCCGCGAGCGCGGCGGCTGGCGGCCTCGATCGAGACTCCCCGCGAACGCGCCGCCGCCTCGCGCGCGCTCGCCGAATCGCTCCGGCGCCGGCAATCAGGCGGTCGCCGCCGAATGCCTGGCCGAAGCGTTATCGCCGCTTGCTTTCCCTCTCGGATGGCGATCTGCGGGAGGACCGTTCCGGACATCGATGACGCGCATCTGTCGCTCTCTGCGGGTTGTTGCCGACAGTCGCAAGAAGCAGATTGCTCGACGAAGAGGGAGTTCCTCTGGCAGACGATATATCGTCAGATCATTCAGAAGATGGAGCTCTCGCTGAGGCGCCGAATACCAAAGGGGAATCGCCGGCGCCGTGGCGGCATTTGTGTCCAGTTACGATCGTGACGCAGGCCGTTCTGAGGCTGGGAAAACCGGGAAACGGCAGATTAGAACGCTCCGCAGCGGTTTCAGACGTCACCGACTCCGTGGATATTCGGCCTTTCTTTCCCCAGCGTTGGCCGCCGATTGACCCTCACGCGGCAGTAGCACTATTGGATGAAGTTATAATCGGACGAAGGGGACGAACTCAACGACGCAAAGTCACCGCGCGAGGCGGTGCGGAACGCGGTCGTTGAATTCCTCACATCGCAAGGGGAA
>CAWAYY010000023.1:0-128358 GCA_963786255.1 Pirellulales bacterium | reverse complement strand
AAAACGCGATTCTCGTCGTAGCCGCAGCGATCTACCAGTTCCTTGGCCACGCGTCGGGCGTCGGCCACGCAATAGTGCAGCGAAGGCAGGCCCTTGAGATACTCATTCACGCCAATCACGACCGCCCACTTGCGCAGGGAGCGAGCCAAACGGCCTTGCATCCGCGGCGCCCGCCGCCAACAGAACAAGGCAAGCCAAGAGGGCTGCACGCTGGAATCGGCTGTGAAACATCTGATATCTCTCCTGCGGAGCAAAAAATCTGTTGGGATAGGATCGCGAGGCGGACGGCTCGTAACGCCCGCGGCATTGCTAGTCGGCGGCGTCTTGAGCCGGCGTCGCTTGTTGCGTGAAAAGATTCCAATGGCGGCTGCCGCCGCTGACGCCGACCTGCGCGACGTTCTCATTTGCGGCGAACACTTTTCTTGCGGCTTTGCCGCCATCGGCCCGATCGAAGACGACCACGACTGGACGGCCGCCGCGATGCTCATGTTGCTTGCCGGCCGGCACGCTGACCTCTTTGCCGTCCACCAGGCAGCGAAACGCATGTGCGTTGGCGCCGTTGTCGATTGTCAGTTGATAAGTCTCCGGACTCAGGTCCCAGCCGCGTTCGTTGGTGTAATAAAAGCGGTAAGCGCCGGCAGACAGCGAGTAGACGCGCGCCGGACGTCCGGTCACGTTAGAGAAGCGAATGTTGGCCGTTTGCGAAGCGAACTCGCGTGAAACGCTAGCCGGCAGCGAATACGACTTTTCGTCGAGCACGAAACCAAACGCCACCGAGTTCGGATTGGCGATGGAGATGCCGGTCTTGGCGACTTCGGTTGAGGACTCGGGAATCGCTCCGTCGGCAAAAACGGGCGCCCCCAGCGCCGCGGCCATGGAGCCGCGGCGTACGCTGAATTCTTCGCCGGGCGGGGCGGCGGCCAGCACGGTTTCTTCCGCCAACAGGTAAGCTTCACCGGCCGAGCAATCGGGATCGTAGACGACCGTCACTTCGCCGGCGGGCCAGGCCGCATCGGCGCCGAGTCCGCTCGTACGATCCGCCAGCATCTCTTGCAGCAGCGAGGCCTCGGAGAGCGAGTCGAGCGATTGCCGCAGGCTGTGCAGATCGAGCGATTGGCGTCCCTTCTTAGCCGTTCGCAGGGAGGTTGATTTGCGCTGGATGTCTCGCAGCACGCGGGCAATCCGGGTCGAGTCTTCGCCGTCGTCAAACAGCCGCTTCAACTGCCGCACGTTCGCGGCGAGCTGCAACTGGGCTCGCATGTCGGCGGCCCGCCGCTCAGAGAGCCGCAATTCCTGAAACAAGACATCGACGCTTTCCAGATCGAGGCTCCGCGCAGAGCCGTCGTTCCAGTTCGTCGACGACCAGCGGGTTGGCGCCTTCGCCGTTAAGCTGCTCGATCAAGTTCACTCGCCAAGCGCGGTCTCGTTCGGCGTTCTGCATGTCTTTCGACACGCCCTGCAAAGTGTCGTCGATGTATTGCGCCAGCTTGATTTGCAGCTTTCTCGATCGCGAGGACGAGGCCGGCGCCGGCATGGAGAGCACGACATTCTTGGGAGCGACGAGTTCCTTGGGCGGAGCGGCGTTCGGCGGCGCCACGGGGGCAGGCGCCGGAGCGGCGGCGGGGGCGCTCGGTCGCGTCACGTACCCCTGACTCGGCCGCTGTCCAGGGTTGGATTGCGAGCGCGGATAGTATTGCTGGGGCCGGGACTGGCCGCTGCCGTATCCGTAGTCATCCAGAGCGTCTCGCACTTCTCGCGGCGAGGCGCGATCGACCTCGCGTTTGAGCTGGTTGCGCTCGCGCGCCGAGAGATTGCCCTGGCGGAACTCCTGATCGATGACGCGCTTGGCGCGTTCCTTTCTGCGCGAAGCTTTGTCGGGGCCCGCCGGCCAGCCAGGAAAATGCCAGGCCCGCGGCCAGGAGCAGGAGAAACTTGCGTGGGAACATAGCGATCCGCTTTCTCGAAGCCTCTTTCGAATTGACGTCGTTACACATCCACCGAGTCGAAACGGCGTCCCTTCCGCTGCCAAGCTCGCGCGACGCAGGGCGACATTTCACTCAATCTCCGTCGACACGCGCGGCGCCGTTTGAGGAAACAGGTCCCAGCGGTTGTTCTGCGCGTCAAAGCCGGGTACGACGACCGTGTCGTTCTTGGCCATGCTCGTGAACCGCTTCAAGCACGTGCTGCCGTCTCCGCGATCGAAGGCCACGACGATCGGCCAGGCGCTGGTGTGGTACTTCTCGGCGCCGGGGGCCACAGTGGCCGTCTTGTTGTCCACCAGATAGGTAAAGCTGCGTTTGTTGTTCCGGTTGACGACCCAGAGCTGGTACTTGACGCTGTAGATTTTCCAGCCGTCCTGCTGTTCGTAGGCGAACTTATAGGACCCGGTATTGAGCTTGGACCAGCCTTCCTTCTTGCCGCGGACGTTTTGGAACTTCAGTTCCGCCGCCTTCAGCGGGATTTGCTGGGAAAAACCCGCCGGCAGTTCGTACTTCGTGCCGTCGATGAGAAACTTGAAGGCGACCGTGGTCGGGTTGGTGATCAGCATCCCGGCCTGCTGAATGGCGGCGTTGGGTTTGTCCGGCATGGGGTCGCCCTGGTAGGTCGGCACGCCCAGCAGGGCGGAAGCATATCCTCGCCCGACTTGCATGCGGTCCAAACGCCCTTGGGCGCCGACCAGCAAGCATTCCTGGCTGAGCAGCGATACGTCGCCGTCGGGGGTTTGAGGGTCGTAGATCACCGACGCCTCGCCGGTCGGCCAGGCAAGCGTCTTCGCGGCGGCTCGCTGCGTGAGCAAGTCGCGGGCAAAACAGGCTTCGCTCAACGAATCCAGTTTCTGCCGGAAGACCGTTTCGCTGCCCTTGCTGGCCAGGGAAAGGCGCCGGCGGGCCTTGCGCTGCAGACTGTTGACGGCTTGCGCGATGCGGACGGAGTCCTCCTCGTCGGTGATCATGCGTTTCAACTGGTCGAGCTCGCCGTCCAGTTGATAGCCCGCCTCCAGGCGGTCGAGCGATGCGGAAGTCATTCCCAAGTCGCGGCCGAGCCGGTCGACTTCGGTCAAATCGACGCGCGAGGCCCGAAGCTCACGCTCCAACTCGGAGACAAGCTGGGGGTTGGCCCCTAATCCATTGAGATCGTCGAGCAATTGTTGGGCAAAATCGCGGCCGTTTGCCGAAGGGTCGAGCGATCGCGAGAGAGTTTCGACGGCGTCGTCGATGTATTCCTGGAGCTGCAGCTCCAAGTCTCGCATCTGCCGCAGGCTCACGCCGCGCACTTCCGGCAGCCCGGCGTTCTTGGGGGGCGTCAGATTCGCAGGCGGCGTGATATCGACGGCCTGTGACGGCTTCTGAGGCGCGGGCGCCGGCGGGCGGTACACTTGCCCGTTGCCGTAACCGCCTTGGTAGTACCCGTCGTCGTCATTGTCGAACCAGCCATGGTTCTGGTTGTGGTTGTGATGGTGATGATGGTGGTGGTCGGAGCCATTATCCATGCCGCCCTGCATCAGCCCCTCGAAGACTCCTTCGAGGATGCCGCCAAAGTCCGAGCCTTCGGCGCGAACGGCTTGCGGAGCCAACAGCACCGCCAGGAACAACAACGCGGAGGACGGTAGTTTCAAAGCATCGTGCATCATGCGGGCTTCCCTTATGAAAGGCGGTACGGCCCCCTTTCCCGAAGGGGGGTAACTGCGCTTAGGCAGGCTAGCATCTCGTTCGGAAAAAATCAAGAATTTTCGCTTCACTAGCAGGGCGCCGCCCGGCGTCCTGAGAGGCCTCCCGTCGAGGCCTAACAGGCAATAGCGTTTTGGGCGGACGAAGCGGACAAGGGGCTACGGATTTTGCGTTCCAGCGGCGCCCGTTGCGTTGAGACTGGCGGGTGCTGCGGCCCGAATCAGCGGCAGCACGCCGATGCTTTCGTCGTCGAGCAAGACGGGCGTTTGCCGGCGGCCAAGCCGATCCGCCGCCGTGGAAACATTTATCGCCAAAAACCGATAGAGTTCGAGATGATCGACCGTGCCGTCGTGGTCGTAGTCGGCCGCCCCTTGCAAGCCTTCCGCCAGGTAATAGCCAAACACGCGATGGCCTCGAGGGTTCCAGGCAGTCGAGGCCTGGCTCGTTTTGCTGCTCAACAGGGTCACCAGTCCTTCGAACGCGACGCCCAGCGACGGCTCAGCGCCCTTGCTGTATAGCGGCGGAGAGGCTTGTTCTAAGGGACGGACGTCAATCACCAGCGCCTTCTTCGCCGCGGCACACCCCTTGAGCAGTTCCTGCAACCGTGCAACCGGCAGCGTCGCCGACGGCTCGTCGCTTGCGTTCGTGCCGGGCAAGGCAAGACGCCACTCATGGCTTGTCGGTTCGAGTCGGCGGAACCCCGAAAAAAAGACCAGCACCAGATCCGCCGCCTGCGGTTCTGCCAGATGCCTGGCCAGTTCGTTTTGCAGGCGTTGCCCGCGCTCGCGGTCTGTGTCACTTGGCCGCTCGACGCTTACCCAGACGTCTTGTTCGGCAAAGTCGCCCGAATCAATCAGCGTCTTGGCAAGCAACTGCACGTCGGCGGCGCAAAGGTTCGGTTCGTCGGTTGCATCGGATTCGCGGCAATCGCCGGCAATGAGAAAGGCCCATTTGCGGATTCGCTCTTGAGGAAGCACGGGCGTCGGCGTCGCAATCGGGGGCGGCTTGACCGGCTCGGCAACCACGGCAGCGGCTGCCGTGCCGCCGTTCGCTGCGACGTTTGATGGATCGGGCGTGCGGACCGGTTTGCCTTTGCCGACCTCGTCGTCTGCCTCGCCAGCCGCGCGATCGGCGCCCGTTTCTTGGCTTTCGCGGAGTTCGCCGGCGGAGGCGGCCGAACGGCGGTCAGCGGCAGGCCGGACGCGAGTCACTTTGGCAAAACGCACGCCGACGAGAATGAGACAAATGGCTATCGTCCACGCTACCGGGCTCCGCCACAAGCGCCGCGGCGCCGGCGGCTCGTCCGCTGTGGAACCGCCCGCTTCGTCGCACGCAGTGCCGACTGCAAGCGGCAAGGCCGTCGAGGGCGCCGCCTCGTCCAAACGATCGGCATTTGAAAATCCGTGACGGGTAAAGTCGGCCTCGTGCAGGCAGGCTTCCAGTTCCTCAATTAACATCCTGGCGGAGCTTTGCCGCTCGGAAGGCTGCTTTTGCAGCATGCGGCGGAAAACCGCGTCGAGCCGGGCCGAAACATCGGGCCTCGCCGCGGCCAGCGACGGCGGCTCGGCTTCGCGATGCGCCAGCAGCTTGTCGGAGACCGAACCGCCTGCAAACGCAGCGCGGCCGGTGAGCAGGAAGTGCAAGGTGCAGCCAAGACTGTAAATGTCGGCGCGGCGGTCGACGTCGCGCGGATTGAGGATCTGCTCCGGGGCCATGTAATCGACCGTGCCCAAAATGCTGCCGACCGCGGTCAGATCCGCCGCGACCGGCTCCGGACGACCGGCGGTTTGCGCCGCGGAGCAGCTCATCGTGCAGCCGGGCCAGTCCCATGTCGGCCACTTTGACCGTACCGTGAGCGTCCAACAGCAAATTGGCGGGCTTGACATCCCGATGGACGATTCCCGCGCGGTGTGCAAAGTCCAAGCCTTCCGCCGCTTGCAGCAGATATTTCAACGCTTTGCGGACGGGCAACTTCCCCTGTTCCTGGACCAGGCGTCTGAGATCGATGCCCGAGACGAACTCCATGGCGAGGAAATGAATATCGCCGTCCTGTCCCGCGTCGAGGGCCAGCACGATGTTCGGGTGCAACAACTTGGCCGCCGCCCGCACCTCGCGATGAAAACGAGAGATGGCGGCATGATTGGTACTGAACTCGGGCGCCAGCACTTTCAAGGCCACCAGGCGCTCCATGCGCCGGTGCTCTGCCTTGAACACGACTCCCATGCCGCCTTGGCCCACTTTTTCCAGGACGGCATACTCGCCCAAGACGAGTCCCCGATAGCGGCCTTGCAATAACTCCTGGCCTTGGTACTCCGTCAGCCAGCCGCGGCTGACCAGGTCTTGCGCCAGCTCGCGCGCCTCGGGCGGTTGAGCGGTCGCGGAAATCGTCAACCGCAGTTCGATCAGCGAGGCGGCGGAAACGAGCCGGCTCTCGTGCAGTAGGAACAGCAGATCTTCGGTCGAGACGGGGGCCCCTGCTGCCTGGATGGCTGCCGCCATCGCCGGGTTGAAGGGCAGCGGAATGGTTTCCTCATAGCGCCGTTGCGATACGGAAGCGACAGCGGCGGACGAATCCCGCTCTTCGCCCAGTTCTTCATCGATACGTTGCAATGCGGCATCCAGAGCATCCCCCAGTTGCGGGAATCGCCGCCGATATTCAGACCGCGAGGGCCGATCTCCCCAACGCGTTCGGACGCGATACTCTTCGGCCGCTAACTCCACGGCCGCGGCATTGGCGAAGCGCAACTCCGGAAAGCGCTCCCAGTATTGTTCCAGAGCCGCCTTTCCGCGCGGCGGACGACTGTTTGCTTCGGCGGGGGCACTCGTCGCTTCGGCAGGATCTCTTGCGGCGGACCACGCGCCGCGCCAACAATACTCCAGGTCGATCTTGATCAATTCCGCCAGAACCTGCTCGCGTCCGGGCGTCGACTCGGCGGCGGAATCGCCCGCAGGCAGGTAGTCCTCGAGCCGCGGAAACGGCGCCGATTGCCAGGCCAGCTCGAAGCGTTCGAGAATCGGCTCCAGCTCGTCCGGCGGCAGCACTCGATTGTCAGGGGCGCCGGTGGGCATGCTATTCCTCGCGCAACTCGCCGTTGCTAAAGGGCTGCGTCTTCCTTGAGACTTTCTTCCAGCTCGAGCTTGATCCGATCCATCAAGCGGCGGACCGTGCGCTCGGACCGCGACGTCAACTCCGCAATCTCCTCGAAGGTGTGCCCCTGCAGTCGCAGATCGAGCATCTGCTGTTGCAGCGGCTCAAGCCCCGCCATCAGCTTTTCGACCAATTCAGTCAAAGCCGCCGCTTCGATCGGCGTGGGCTCGCGCGACGCCGCTTCCGCCAGCAGAAACTGCTCGCCGGAGGCGGCTGCACAGCTCTCTTCCGCAATCAACGAGCGTTTTTTGGCCGAGTGGCGCGCCGCCTGGCTCCGCAACTTGTTAATGGCCACCGCCGCCAGCAACCGCCAGAGATCTCCGCTCTTCTCGATGGTAAACCTCTGTTCGCGAACGGCGCAAAAAAAGCTTCGGTAGGCGCTCTGCACCACGTCTTCCGGACCGATGCGGCGCCCCAAGCGAGCGGAGAGATGGTTCCGCGCCAACGCGAGCAAGCGATGCAGATAGCGGTCGAACAGTTCGTCGGCCGCCAGGGGATCGCCCGCCCGTAACCGAGCCGCCAGATCGACCGAGTCTTCCTGGGTCATTGTCGTCAGCTTCCTTAGAACCGTGTGCTCGACTGGTTTTCGTCGTCGAGGCGACTGTCAGATCGAACGATTGTCCCGCGGGCCGCACGCGCGGCTTGGCAACCCTCGCAAGCTCAGTCCTCTTTAATCCTTAACGTAAACGAACTTCGCTCTGGTCAAACTAACCCGCTCGCCGAATCCCATTTCGAATGGCTCGCGGGCAAAGCTCGGAAGATCGGCCGTGGGAACCAATTCGCCTTGCAGCATGCCGTCGGGAGAAACTTCACCGGCCTGAAAACGATATAAAGGACGAAACGAATAGCCGCCTTGTTCATCCAATCCCTGCATCTCGCTGATATTCTGCACGCGCCGAGAGCCATCGCGAAAGCGGGCGATCTGCACGACCAGGTGCACGGCCGAGGCGACCTGTTGCCTGGCCACGTAGACGGGCAGCGCAACGTCGCTCATCAAGCATAACGTCTCCAGCCGGCTGGCCGCGTCGCGAGGCGTGCTGGCATGGACGGTCGTCATCGCCCCGGCGTGTCCGGAGATCATGGATTGAATCAAATCCAAGGCCTCGCCGCGGCGCACTTCGCCCACCACAATCCGATCCGGCCGCATGCGGAGCGAGTCGACGAACAGGTCGCGAATGGTCACCTCTCCCCGGCCGTCGGGCCGCGGCGGCTGGGCTTCGAGGTAGACGGTATGCGGCTGGTGCAATTGAAGTTCGGAGCTGTCCTCGATGACGATCACCCGCTCGTGAGCCGGAATGGCCGTGGACAGGGCGTTGAGCATCGAGGTCTTGCCCGTGCCGGTTCCGCCGGCAATGACGATGTTCTTGTGCAGCGCGACGGCAATCTCCAGGAACTCCGCCGCTTCCGCCGACAAGCTGCCGCGGCTGATGAGCGAAGCCAGGTCAAAGCTCGACTTCTGGAATTTCCGCAATGAAAGGCAGGTTCCTTGCCGCGAAGACGGTGCGATGATGATATGCACGCGCGAGCCGTCGGGCAGGCGGCCGTCCATGCTATGGCGGTCTCCTCCAATCGTTCGATTGACGAATTCGGCGATGTTTTTGGCCGCCGCCATCAAGGCCTGCGGATCGGCGAATTTGACGTCGGCCCGCTGCAAGCGGCCGGCTCGCTCGAAATAAACGGATTCGTGCCCGTTGACCAGGATCTCCGAAACCGAGGGATCCTCGAGCAACGGGAGAATGGGCGCGAGAAAGTGCCGCAAAGTTTCCTGATAAATGGCGTTGCGATCCACGGCGGCGTCTTCGCAGTCCGAACCGAATTGAAAACGAGGCGGCTTTTTTTGCCCGCGACCGCCGCAGCATGTCCGGTTGGGGCGGCAACTGCCAATGAACCTTGATCGATGCCTCGCGGGCTGTCAACTGAAAATCCTTGATTTCACGCCAGGCGAACGCCAGGATGGATGCCTCGGAGAATCTGAGCCGCCGCCTCTTCAGCGCCCGACGAACGCACCTCATGGACAGCAACTCGAATTACGAACTCCTGGACGTCATTGGCCGGGGCGAGATGACCGCCGTCTATCGCGCACGCGACTATGCGCTCAAGCGAAACGTGGCCATCAAGGAGCTGGATGAGCGCTACCGTCAGGATCCGCGCCGACTCGTGCAGTTTTGCGAAGAGGCCCAGTTCCTGGCCAATCTCGAGCACGACAACATCGTGCACGTCTACGGCATCGACAAGCAGCGCGGCTGGATGGTCATGGAGCTGATGCAGGGCAACCTGGCCGCCAAGGCCGCGGAAGGCGCCCTGCCGGCGGACCTGGTCCGCAGCATCGTCCGCCAGGTGCTCGAGGCGCTGGAATTCCTGCACGGCCAGGGGCGCGTTCACGGCCAGATTCCGGCCCGGCAATTTGCTGATCAACGACCAGGGCCGGGTCAAGCTGAGCGACTTCGTCGGCACGATGGCGGGCAACGAATTCCGCCGTCCGACGCACGGCCAGAAATACATTGCGCCCGAGCTTCTGAAGCCGGAATTCGGCCCCGTCGGCCCGACCGTCGACCTGTACGCGCTGGGCTTTGTGGCGCTCGAGTTGCTGATGGGGCCTAAGTTCAACTCGCTGTTCAAGGGAGTCGCCGCCGGCGCGGTCGACGCCGATCTGGCCTGGATGCGGTGGCACACTTCGCCGACGGAACGCTTGCCCTCGGCGGCGCAGCTCGTGCCGGGGCTTCCCTCGGACCTGGCAACGGTCATCGACCGGATGCTGGAAAAAGAGGTCGCCGCTCGCTGCCCGTCCGCCGGCGAAGCCTTGCGACAACTGTCCGAAAAGCCGCTGGTGCTGATCGACGTCGGTGCAGCGCCTGCAGCCGTCGCGCCGGCGCCGCCGGTCGTTCCGCCTGCTTCCGGCTCGCCGTTCAAAGGGACTGTGCCCCAGGCGGGACTCCCAAAAAGTAGTTTGCCGAAAGGGCGGCCCGCGGGCCCGGCGCCCAAGCCGTCCGGCAGCGCGGCGCCGCTGAGCCGAGAGTGGATCAATCAAAAGCTGGAAAAGCCGTGGGTGCTCTACCCGCTGTGCAGTTTAATCATCGCGGCGACCGCCTACATGCTGTTCCGTCCCGAGCCGAAAGCGCAGCGCAAGGTGGCGCTGACCGTGAAGCCGGCGGGGGCCAGGTTGATCATCGACGACGAACCGGTCGCCGATGCAGCGGACTTGTCGCTGGCCGTCGGAGATCATCAAGTCCAGGCCTCGCTGGCGGGTTACGACAGCCTGGACAAGAAGATCGCCATCGAAGCGGGCGAAAAGCCGCAAGCTGTCGAGCTGGTTTTGCGCAAGAGCAAGCAATCAAAGCCGAAAGACGTGACGAAAACGGAATCGAAGCGGCGGAAAGTCTCATTTGAGGTTTCCCCGGCGAAAGCGAAGTTGTTCGTCGATGGTTCAAGCCAGCCGGCAAAGTCGGACGCAGCGCTGGAGTTGGCCGTCGGCGAACATCGCGTCCGAGCGGAACTGACGGGCTACGAGCGGCTGGATACAAAGATCGACGTCCAGCCCGGCGCCGACGTGCAGAAAATCACGTTGGCTTTGAAGAGTCAATCGATGCCGCACGATAAGCACGACCAGGCGTCAAAAACGCCGCGGCGAAAGGTCAAGCTGGCGTTGGAGCCGGCCGGGGCGAAACTGTTCATTGACGACGCGCCCGAACCGACCCCCGCCGACGCCGAGTTGGAACTCTCGGTTGGTGAACACCGTTTTCGAGCCGAGTCGCCTGGTTTCAAGCGACTGGATGAGCGCGTGAAGGTGACCGTCGGAAAGGAGCCGCAGCGGATTCGGCTGGCGATGATTCGCGAGCCCGCTGGGGATGACGCCGCCCGCTTGCCGGAAGATCTTGTCCCCGCCGCCGGCAGCAAGCCGGGCTTCGAAGGCCTGCCCGACCGCGTGGAAAGCAAAAAGCTCAAGGCGGCGGGCGCCCCGCTGGAGTTCGTGCTGATTCCGCCGGGCGAGTTCGTCTTTGGCTCTCCGGAGGGCTCGCAATGGACGGGCGAGCTGCCGCAGGAGACGGCCAAAATTACTGAGCCGTTTTACCTTGCAACCGTCGAAACGACGAATCGCCACTACGACGCCTTCGCCCAGGCGAGCGGAGACGGCGAAGCGGGAACGGCCTGGCGAGCCCTCTTCTCCGCCAACGCCGAGGAGCGGGCCGATTGGCCCGCCGTGATGGTGAGCTGGGACCAGGCGGCGGCGTTCTGCCGCTGGCTGAACGGCGAACTTCCCAGCGAACAACAGTGGGAGCGTGCTGCGAGGGGAACCGACGGCCGACCTTATCCGTGGGGCGAAGGCGACTTGGACGTCCGGCACGCCAATCTTCGCTTCTCTGCGCTGGGGCAATTGGCGCCCGTGGCGGCGCTGGCCGATGGAGCGACCCCCTTGGGAATCCAGCAGTTGCTGGGCAATGCCGCCGAATGGTGCCGCGACGAGTATGGGCCCGGCGCCGGAGACGATTCGAGCACGCCGGGCGTGCAGCAGCGCTGGCACGTGATCCGCGGCGGAAGTTTCAAGAATCCCCCGGCGGCGGCGCGGGCGATGATGCGGGCCAATTGTGCTCCGGAAGGGGCCGACGACGTCGGCTTCCGCGTGGCCATCCCGGTCAAGCCCCGCAAGGCCGGCGCGGGCGCGGATCGTTGACCGCCAGCGCTCACCGACCGCGCCGCGGCGCCGCGTGCCGTCTGTTGTGCGCGCTGGTCGCGCAGTTATAATTCGCACGGGGGGAAAGTCTAAGGTAAAATCGTAGGATTGCGGCATTTTTAGCCGCCTGCCGTGGCGACGATTGTCCGATTCCGTCAAGGAAAACGAATAGACTTTCAGAGGATCGAGGCGCCTGCCGGCGCCGGTCGGTTGCGGATCAGGCGATAGGCGACTGAAGGGGCGTTTTTGAAGGAGATGGCTGATGGAAGCTCGATGGTTATGGTCCTTGGCCCTGGCAGCCCTCCTGACCGTACCTTGCTCGTCGAGCGCGGCAAACCGCCGGCGTGAAGAAGAAGTCGCCGGCGCCGCCCCCCCTGGGCGACGTGCTGGGAACGGCCTTCAATACGATGGGGCAGAAGGCCGCCAAAGGCGCCTTGCAGTTCCGCGTCGATTTCACCGATCTGATCGAGCAAGCGCAAAAGAACATGCAACTGGCGATCGTGCTCGACGGCACCGAAAGCATGACCGCAGACATCCAAAATGCCCTTCAATCGCTGGCCACGTTGGCCGGCAATCTCAATTCCAAAGGGGGCAAGGTCGAATATGCGCTGGTCGTCTATCGCGATACGGGTTCTCCATCGGGATCGGTCCGCGTGATGCTGCCCAAGTTTACTTCCGACCTGGACGCTTTCCGTCAGGCGCTGGCTCGCGTTCAAACAGAAGACGGCTCCCCCTACTTCGCCGAGCGCGTCGACGAGGGCATCCACGCCGCGTTGGAGCTGAACTGGTCGCCGGCCGAGGACGTTACTCGCTGGATCATCGTCTGTGGCGACGCCCCGCCCTATAATGAAGGGCAAACCAAACCTGACTTGCGCCGGAAATATAGCAACAACGCTTTGATCCGCGAGGCGATCGAGAAGAAGATCACGATCAACAGCGTGCTCTGCCAGGCAGGCTTTCGAGCGCAGGACCCCAAGATACAAGCCCAACTGGAAACCACCGTGGCCCAGGAAGGTCCGCTGGCCGTGCAATTCTTGAGCGTGCTGGGCGAGAAGACCAAGGGCGGGCTGATCAACCTGTCCGATCCGCGGGTGGTGCAATTCTATTTGCAACGCGCTCAAGAAGTGCGAGCCTGGCAGCGGCATTCGCGCATCGATGCAATCACCCAAACCGACGTCGAACAAGCGCGTCGCAGTGCGCTCGACTCGCAGCCGGCCGTCGCCGCAACGGCGACGGTCTCCGTTTCCAACCAGCCGGGCAGCGAAGTTTCCATCGCCGTGCTGCCGCACGTGCCGCTCGCGGAGATGACCTTCTCGCCCCAGCGGCGCGAGGTGCTGGTGGCGACCGAATTGCGGCAGAAGCTCGGGTTGATCCCGGAAATGCGGATCAAGAATCCGGCGGAGCAATCCGACGAAGTCCGCCGCATTGCTGCCGGCGGCGCCTCCGACCGGCAGGTGCTGAAACAACTGGCGCGAGAACTGCACGCCGACTACGTGATCTGGGGCAGCCTGGCGCAAACGGCCGAGTTGACTTCGCTGCGCAGCGAGATCTTCAACGGTCTCGACGGACGTCCGCTGGCTTCGTCATCCGCCAATAGCGAGAAAACCGACGACGACGGAGTGACGGCGCTGGCCGGCGCCGTCGGCGCCAAGCTGCTCAGCGGCGCGGCGCGGGCCTTGGAGCAGATACCCAATACGGATCCCGGCGTGCTGGTGACGTTCTCCAAGCTCCGAGCTTCGCCCGAGTTGGAGAACGAGTTCTACACGCCCGTGTCCCGCAACAGCCGAGCGCACCGGGCCATTTTCGCCGGCATGGAGCAGTTGGAACAGGCCCTGTACTTTCGCAAGGACGAAGCCAAGACCGAGCGCCAATCGCACGAACTGCTGACGGACGCCAAGCGGCAATTCGAAGCCGCCGCCGGCTACGAACCGCAGAACCCTTTCGCCTACCTGATGCTCGCCAGTTGCAACTTCAACCTGGCTCGGCTCGATGACTCGGAAGACGAGCTGAGCGGCTGCTTCAAAGCCTTGGCGCAGGCCCGCGCATGTCGAGAGCAGGCGACGGCCGAGCATGTCAAGTTGGAGATCGACGCCGACTACGCGTTGCTGGTCGATCGCGATTATCCAACCGCCATCGCCGCCTACGATAAGCTGACGCACTTGCGCGAAGGCGGCAAAACGAGTTTTGCGCTGCGGGCGCATTGGATGCTGGCCGGCATCTTCCTGGGAGACTGGGGCGTGAAGAACTTCGCTCCCCAGGTCTTCGACAAGGCGCAGGCCCGACAGCACATCCTTCAGATCCTCGCCCACTGGAAAGACAGCCCCGAGGCGAAGCACTTCTGGTCGTTCGTCGGCGATGGTTACGAGAACCCGGAAATCCCGCTCGACCACAACCACATTCTCGCCCGCGCTCGCTGACCTCACTCGCGGCGGCGACGGCGAGCCGATTGCCTCTCGATTCGATTTCTGCAGGATTGACCATGATTGTTGTAAGACCGCTGCGAATCTGCTTCGCCTTCCTGATGGTCTGGCTGGCAGCCGGCCGCCTGGCCGCCGGCGACGGCCCGCCTCCGCTGACGATGGACAACCTGCTCCAGCTCATTGCGGCCCAGTTCGGCACGGAGGAAATCCTCTCGCAAGTTCGCGGCCGCGGGCTGGGCTTCACGCTCGACGATCAGGCGCTGCAACGTTTGGAACGTGCAGGGGCGAACAACGAGCTGGCCGCCGGATTGGCACTCACGGTCGCCGGCGCATCTGGACCAAGGCAAGCTGGAATTGGCGCGGTCCTACTTCGAGCTGGCATTGCAGCGCAATCCCAGCTACGCTCTCGCGCATTTCGGCCTGGGACTCGTCGCCCGCGCCCAAGGCGCACTGCAGCAAGCCGTGCAGCAGTTTTCAAAGTCGTTGGAACTCGATCCGTCTTCCCCTCAAACCTATCGCAAACGCGGCGAGGCATTGGAGCAACTCAAACGCTTCGCCGAAGCCGTGCGAGACTATCGCGAAGCAATCCGGGTTTCGCGGTCGGCTCAAGACGCGGTGCTTTCTCGCGTTTACCTCGCCGACACGCTCGCGCGCTGTCCCGATGCACAGATTCGCAACGCCGACGAGGCCTTGAAGGTCGCCCTGGAAGCTTGTCGCCTCACCAATTTTCAGAACGCCGGCGCACTCGACGTGCTGGCCGCCGCTTATGCGCTCTCGGGCGACCTGGCGCAAGCCGTCAAATTTCAAGCCGAAGCGCTCAAACTGGCGCCCGACAGCGTCAAGGCCTTGTTCTCGGCTCGGCTCGACGCCTATCGGGCCGGGCAGCCGGCGCCGCAGATTTCGACGATCTCCCAGCGGCCTCGCCAGCCCGATCCGACCGGCAGCGTTCTGGAAGGCATCTTCAAGAAAATGATCGCCTTGCCGGGCGGCGAATTCTCCATGGGCGCCGAGGGGTTCGAGTTCGACGAACGGCCCGTCCACGCGGTTCGCTTGCAGCCGTTTCGCATCAGCGCCACCGAAGTTACGCGCCGCGAGTTCGGCGTGGTGTTCGGAATTCCGCTGGCGAATATTCCCGAACCCGACTTGCCGATGGACGGCATCACCTGGGAGGACGCTCAGGAGTTCGTGCGACGGTTAAACTCCTTGCCGGGCGGCGCCGGGCTGCGGCTGCCCGCCGAGGCGGAGTGGGAGTATGCGGCGCACGGCGGCGCCGCGTTCAAATACGGGTTTGCGGACAAGCCCGAAGCCCTGGATGCCTTCGGCTGGCACAAAGGAAATTGCGGCGAGCGACTGCACCTGGGCGGCGAACGCCAGCCCAATGGGTTCGGGCTATTCGACATGTTCGGCAACTGCTCGGAATGGTGCCAGGACGCCTATGCTCCTTACGGCCAACAAGGCGGGGAGAGCCGCTTGCGGGTGCTGCGCGGCGGCGGCTATTTCAATACCGTCGCCTTGTGCCGCGTAACGGCGCGAGGCACGGCGCCGCAAGACGAGCGGCGTCGCGGCTTCGGATTGCGGTTGGCGGCCGACGGAGGCCGGGGCTCTGCCGGCGCTTCCAACTCGCCCAGGCCGAACTCGGGCGACGGCGGCGCGACGCCCATCACGGGCCCCATCACGGGCATCGACGCCAAGATCGACGAGCTGCAAGGCCGCCTCAAAGCGAAACCCGAAGACGCGCAGATCCGACAATCCCTGTGCCGCTTGCTGGCCGCTCGCTATCCCGTTCGCCACAAGCAACGTCAATACGAGACGGTGATTTCTGATCTGAAGCAATTGATCGAGTTGGACGTCGAGGCGGCCGACGGCAAGAAGACCGAATATCACCGCAGCTTGGCTTGGATGCTCGCCACTTGTCCGATCGCGGAGCTCGCGCGATGCTCACGGCGCCCTGGAACACGCAGAAATGGCGTGTGCGCTGACGCAATGGGTCGATTGGCGGTCGCTGATCGCCATCGCGGCGGCGCAAGCCGAACTGGGACATTTTGAAGACGCCATCCGCCGAGCGGAAGAAGCCGTGGCCACGGCGACGGCCGACGTGGCCACGCCCGAAGATCGCGAAAACTGCCAGCGGCAACTGAAGGCGTTTCAAGAAGGGAAGCCTGGCGCGAGCCGGCCTGACCTCGCCCTGACGCTGGGCGTTGCCACTGAAGACTTGGATCTCGCTTCCTTAGCAACCGCAGAGAGGATTCATGACCAGGCATTCTCGCATCATCGCCTGCTGCGCGTCGGCGTTGGGCGCCGCTTGGCTGCTGCTGGCGCCGTCCGCCGCACATGCCGTCAAGTTCGGTGAAATCGTCCCGCCCGAAAAATTCAAGGCCGTGGGCAAGCTTCACGTGCGAATTGCGCAACCGCAGAGCGACGGCCGCTACCAGTATGCAGATGCGACCGGCACCGGCACCTTGATCGAACCGGACCTGGTGCTGACTGCCGCTCATGTGGTGAACGACGCCGCTTCACCCGCGCATATTACCTTCTCTCTCGATGGCAAACCGCGAACGGCGCAAGCCATCGCGTTTCGCATTCACCAGGGGTTTGGCAGTCTGCAGTTCCAGTCCGACGGCGATATCTTCAAACGGATCCGCGATGATATCGCGCTGGTCAAGCTGGACGCACCGCTGGCCGACCATGCAGAGTTTCCGGAACTTGACGTCAACGCCGTGCTGCGCCGGACTGCCCGCTACGGTGGTGGGCTATGGGAAGGACGAGACGCAGAAGAACAACGTCCGGCGGATGGGCGCCTTGCGGTACTTGCGTTCGCACGAGGAAGTCTCGCTATTCGCGCCGGGCAATGACAAGAACCAGATGATGGACCACGGCGACAGCGGCGGGCCGATCCTGGTCACCAGTGGAGATCGGCAAGTTGTCGTGGCCGTTGTGCAAGGCTTCGTCAACGTGGACCACTGGAAATTGAGCGATGAGAATCTCGATGTGATCGACGTGCGATTCTTCGTGACCGTGCATCGGCACCTGCAGTGGATTCGGGAAAACTCCGAGTGCTGGAACTCTTCCGCGAGAGCGCCGAGCCGGCTCGATACTTGATGCGGAGGAATCTGAAAAGCTCGGCAGTCAGCTTGAATTTCACTCAGGCTGCGGCACTGCTGAAAACGGACATCGCGCCCTAGACGCTGCTGGAGCGGCTGACGTCTTGCGGCGTGAGCGAACCATTCGATGAAATCGCCGAACGCCAGTTGCGCGAAGCTGGCGCCGGCGATATGCTGATCTCCCGGCTCGAGTCTGCAGCGGTGCGGCCTTATTCCATCCGACAATTCAAAACGCTGGTGCAGATCAAGAGTTCCGGGGGTGAGCTACTGAAAGCGGCTCTACCATCGGGGCTTGCAACGAGGCCTGCAGACCGAAGACTTCGTTGAGCTGCGGGAAGCCGGAACCTCGAGCGAACTGCTCGACGTCTTGAGAGCGGCCTACCATTAGCCGGCCCCGGCGCCGCTTCATGGCGCGTTTGCCAGCCCGCTTTCGGCGAACTCGAGGATTCTCGCGATCCAGTTCCCCTCGCTTGTTTGATTTCTTATCCTCGCCGGGCGGCGCCGCAAGGCGCCGATGAAGCAATTCGACGAGCTCGGCATACTGCCGCCGGGCCGCGCCGGGATCTCGGCCCGACATGCCTTCAGCCGCCCATGCCGCCTGCAGGCGTTGCCTGACTTCTGCGTCCATCTTGTCCGCCGAGGCGAACAGCGTATCGAACTGCTGGCGCCGGTTGCCGGCGTTTGCTTGCGGGCTCGGGCCGCCCGTCGAGAGCATGTAGATCGCGCCGGCAATGCAGACGGCCGTTACGACCGCCTGGACGATCGACTTCGCGTGCTGGGAGCCGCCGGTCTTCGCGGATTCTTCCGCCGGCTCCTCGTCGCCGACCTCCGGTTCTTCGTTCCAGGGCTCGTCCGGCGCGAACGGCGCTGCGACCTCCTGACGCGAAGGGGCCGGATCGCCCGAAATGACCAGGTTCAGGACCACGCTGCGGCTGAGTTGCAGCTCCGCGCCGGGCGGCCAGGCGGCCGAGGTGCGTTCGGGCAGGGGCCGGCCGCCGAGCAGAATGGCGCCGCTTTCACGGTTGTGAATCAGGTACTCGCCTTGGCGGTATTCCAGCGTGATGACGTGCGAAGCCAGGTCGGAACTGGGGATCGCAATCTCGCAGGCAGCGTCGCTGCCGACGCGAACCACGTCTTCTTCAATCCAGAATTCCAGGCCGGCGACGCCGCCGCTGCTACCCACGACTTTTGCGCTCATGAACGATTCTTCAGAGTTAAAATGCGGCTTTCGGCCAGGCCTACCATCCCAACGGCACGCTCAGCAGGAACGGGGCCAGGATGATCAGCAGACAGGCCGTCATCACGATCATGCCGGGAAAGACAATCTTCACTTGGGCGTCGGCCGCCGCCTTCTCGGCCCATTGCGAACGCTTCAATCTCATCTGGTCGGCTTGCGACCGAAAGATATGACTCAGCGGCGTGCCGAATTCTTCCCCTTTGACAATGGCGAACGTCAGTTCGCTGACGTCATCGTCGGCGATCCGGGCCTCAAAGGCTTCCAACGCTTCGCGGCGCGTGCGTCCCAGCTCAAGTTCTCGCAACACCTTGCCCAATTCTTCGCCCAACGGGTGCCGCTGGTTCTCTCGCACGACGGTCCGCACGCTTTCCAGGAACGTGGCGCCGGCTTCCATCATCAAGGCCATCAGGTCGACGGCATAAGGCAGACGCTTTTTGAGCGCGTGCATTCGGGCGCGGGCCCGATCGCCAATCTGCTTGATCCGCAGTTCCTGCCAGCCCCAGGCGCCTGCGACCCCCAGCCCGATCGCCCCCGGGACGCCGGCCAGATAACCGCCCAGGCCGGCGCAGACCAGGCTCGCCATGACGCTTTCCAGCAGTTTGACGGCGACGACCTCCTCCGGCTGCCACGGCAGTCGCTCGTCAGCGGCCGTCAGGTCGTGACGGATCTTGTCGAGACGAGCAGGATTCCACGCCGCGGCCCGCGCCGCCAGATCGTCGATCAGCGGTTCGAACCAGCGATAAGCGGCGTCGTGCTCGCGCAACGTCTTGCGTCGTTGGCCCTCGAAGCTCCAGCCTGCCGTGCTTGACGAGCGCCGAGCGGAGATGATTGCGAGCAAGGCGTAGCTGAACCCCGCGCACGCCAGCCCCAAGCAGAGCGAGGCGCCCGCCAGCGACGCGGATTCCAGCGGCGGCAAGGAAGTAAACCACTGCGTTACGGTATGAATCAAAGACACGCGGGCCGCCCTTCAGATATCGATGTTCAAAATACTTACGCTCCACCGCACGCTGGCGTACACCAGGGCGCCGATGAAGATCAGCGTCGCCTGGCCAATCAGCGTGCTGAACAGCAGCCCCACGCCGTAAGGGTCGAGCAGGTAAAAGCCGCCGAGAAACGCCAGCGGGAACAGCGCCAGAATGACGACCACCTGCCGGCCGCTTTCCGTATCGGCCGCCAGTTGCGCTCCAATCGCTGGTTTTCCTGCAGGCTGTGACTGATACGCTCCAGGGCCTCGGTGATTTTTCCGCCGCGGTCCAGGCTCGTCTGAATGGCGGAGGCGAACAGCGTGAAGGCGTCGATATCCAGCCGGCGGCGAGTCGTTTCGATGGCTTCCTGCAAGGGCCGCCCGCGTTCGTATTCGTTGGAAATGCGGCGAATCTCGGCGGCCAGCGGTTCCGGCGTTTCCGCGCCGATCGTCGCCAGCCCTTGCGCCAGGCTGAGACCGGGCGCGAGGCGTTGGCCAAGGCGACCGTGGCCCCGACCATCTGGTCTCGCAGCAGCGTCTTGCGCTTTTCCACCAGATAGCGCAGCACGTACCGCGGCGCCAGCAGCATCAGCACGTCGATGGCCGCGGCCAACAGCGGCATTCGCAGCAGCAGGCCCAGCACGATAAAGCAGCCGAGCAGGCCCCAGCCCCAAATTCGCATCCACCGCCTGACGGCCTGCTCGGAAAGGTTCAAGGCGCGCATGTGCCCGAGCAAATCGGTGACGTAGTGTTTCGAGACCTCGTCCCAGGCGGCGCCAAACCACAAGGCGCCGAGATACGCGGCGCCGAACGCCGCGAGCGAACTCACGGCGGCCAGCGCCAAGGCAGGCTTGTCAAACTCCGAGAACATTGCAATCTTCCGCCTGGCTATTGGTAAAAGGTGTCGAGCCGCACCAACGAGCTTTCGATCAGCTCCTCCATGAACGAAGGCAAGGCCCCGGTCGGCGTCAAAGCCGCGCCTTCGCCTTCCTCCCGCAGGAACAGGTCTTTCATCCGCACGCCGCCGGTGTCCTGATCGATGCCGACGATTTCCGGCGACCTGAACCACCAGGCGACGCGCCGTTGCGGAGGCGGTTCAGTTGCACGACCAGATCGATGGCCGAGCTGATCTGGCGGTGAATGGAATCGACCGGCAGCTCGGCGGCCATCTGCACCAGCACCTCCAGCCGCAGCACCACGTCGTTCGCGCTATTGGCGTGAATCGTGGTCAGCGATCCGTCGTGACCGGTGTTCATGGCCTGCAGCATGTCGAGCGCTTCCGGGCCCGCGGCACTCGCCGACGACGATCCGGTCGGGGCGCATGCGCAGCGCATTCTTGACCAGGTCGCGAATCGCGTAGGCGCCGGCGCCCTCCACGTTGGATTCCTTGGCCTCCAGGCGAACGACGTGCTCTTTCTTGAGCTGCAGCTCGGCCGTATCCTCCACGGTAATGATCCGCTCCTTGTCGGGGATGAAATCGCTCAGGCAGTTCAACAAGGTCGTCTTGCCGGAGCCGGTGCCGCCCGAGATCAGGATGTTCTTTCGGGCAATCACCGCGGCGCGCAGGAACTCGGCGACCGTCCGCGTCAACGAGCCGGCTTGCACCAGGTCGTCAATCAGCAACTTGCGCTGCGGAAACTTGCGGATCGTAAGGCAGGGCCCGCTGACCGCCAGCGGCGGAATGACGGCGTTGACCCGGCTGCCGTCCGAGCAGGCGAGCGTCGACCAGCGGGCGCGACTTGTCGATGCGGCGGCCGACCTGGGCGACGATGCGCTCGATGATCGCCTGCGTCACCTCGTCGGAAATGAAGCGTCGTCCGGAGCTTTCCAGCACGCCGTTCTTCTCGATATAGATGTGATCGCGATCGACCACCATGATCTCGGAGATCGTCGGCGTGTGCAGCAGATCCTCCAGCGGTCCGTAGCCGAACACGATGTCCTTGATTTCCTTCTTCAAGAACCGCATGGCCAGATATCGCTTGAAATCGACGTGGAGCTCTCCGGCCAACTGCTCCCAGGCTTGCCAGATCCGCTTGTCGACGCAATCGATCTGGTCGGAGAGGTCGGAAAGCTTGGCCAGTTGCAAGCGCTCCGACAGGCAATCGACGGCGGCGGACAGTTCCTGCTCTCTTTCCGGCACGGCGGAAACCAGCCGGCTCCACTCGCGATTCTGCTGCCAGGCGGCGCGGCGCCTCCGTCCGGCGCTGGCAATCAGCCGGCCCATCAACTCGGCGCAGGCAATGCGCCGAGACGTGCTCGACCAGTCGGCTGAGCTTGGCGCCGAAGAAGCCTTTCAGACGAGCGATTTCTTCCAGATGCCGCTCCAACGTCAGCAGATACTCGTCGTTCTGCCGGCGGCCCGACGCAGCTTCGCGATCCAGATCCATCCGTGAAAGCAGTTCCAGATGAACGGCCCGGATCATCTGCGTCATCTGCTCGTCGAATTCTCGCCGCAGCGCCGCGCCCGAAGACTTGACGGCTTCCGGCAGTTCCAGCGTCAGCGTGAACGGGAACAGCCGGATCGTCTGGCCCGACTGCACGGCCAGCCTTCCGCCGCCGAACAGTTCCTGGTCGTTGACCTGGATCTCATTGAGCCCCAGTGCGACCAGCTCCCACTGGTCGCCCCGCTTATAGAGCACGGCCGCTTCCGCGCCACGAACGGACTGTCGAGGACGATGTCGTTGTCCTGGCTGCGGCCGATGCGCACGCGTTGTCCGCGCAGTTCAACGGCGCAGCGAGTGTTGTCGAGGATGTTGTTGTACCAGATCTGCATCGGAATCGTTCCGGCCGGTCGAATTCGAAACCTCGTCCCGCGACTGCCCGCTCAGTACAGCACGATGGCCTGGATGCCGCCTTGGCTGCGTTCGCGGGCGGCCTTGGCCTCGACCAGGCGCCGCGCCTCGTCGCTGAGCTGCTGATCGTCCAAGCGGCGAATGGCGACGGTGATATTCTTGCCGACGGCGCCGCGCGCGGCGCCGTCGCCCGCGGCCTGCGACTGCAGGCGAGCGCCGACGCTGAGGATGCGAAACGGCCCGACGAGCTCCAGCCGGTCCTGCGGTTTGTCGCCATCCGTCGCCGGGCCTTTATCGGCCGCGGCGCCGGGCATGTCGACGATAAAGCCGACTTCATTGTCGACCACCAGCAAGCTCGGCTCGTAAGTCAAACCTTCGAGCGAGATGTGCAAGGCCAGCTCCTGAGGTTTGAGTTTCAGCTTGGGCGCCGGCGGATAGACGTCGCGCCACAGCACCAGGTCGCCCTTGGCCAGGTCGCGCGAGGCCGGACGGCCGGCCAGCGTGTCGCGTTTCTCCCAAGGAACGAAGGCTTCGCTCAGATTCCGCCCGGTCAGCGAAACCTGGGCGAAATCGGCGGGCAACGACTTGCCTTCGGCAATCGGCGCCTTCAAGGCGACGTACGACTTAGGCGCCTCGCGGAAGTAGTACGCTGCGAAGTTCAAGCCCGCTGCGGCGATGCCCAGGCCAAGCGGCAACAACAGTTTGACAAACGTCGACATAATGAAGATCAGTTTTTCCGAGTCAGGCGTTCATGGAAGACCGGTGCGCTCCAAACGCACCAGCAGCAAATTGTGCGAGGCGCCGGCGCGACCAGCGCCACGCCTGCACGCAGTAGTCCTTGCCCTCGCAGAGCCAAGTCTGCAATTCTCGCTCACCACTCGGCTCCGAGCGATGCACGGTCCAACCCGCCTTGCGCCAATCGGCAAGCAGTTCTTCCGCGGAGCGTTCGACTTGCAGCAATTGGCATTGAAGCACATTGTCTTCTGCATGGCGACAAGCCAGCCGGCGAATGTCTCCGTCCAGCGGCAGCAAATCTTCCGCTTCCGGCGCCTTGGGGCCGCCGCGCGGCGGCTGCGGAGAGAAGGCGAAGAGCCGCCAACGCTCTGGGCCTTGTCTGGCCGCCAGCCGCAAGGAGACGATCTCTTGCCTTTGCCCTTGGCGCCGCACTTGGGCGCCAAGTTTCCAGCCCTCGGCGTCCACGCGGTAGGCTGCCCCCTTCGTCTCTGCGCCGAGTTGCGCCAGCAGCGGCGCCAGCCGTTTTGCATCGATGCCCGGCGACGCCGGATCGGACGACGGCAGAGTCCGCGGCTCGGTCCAGCGGCGCGCCGCGGCTGCGGAATCGGCGGATTCCACGCGCACCAGCCAAGGGAGCCCGGCGAGCGTCCAGGTTCCGCGCCCCTGCGCCGGCGAGCAGCGCATGGGCCGGATTCGCAAGGGCCTGCGGCGAAGCGTCGGTCTCCGCCGCGCTGCGCGGCGCCGGCGTCAACCAACGTTGGATCGATCGCGCTGACGAAAGCGAGACCCACAGCAGACATCCGACCAGGGCAAGTCGCACCGCCAGCGCGAACTTGGACGGTCGGCGTTGCGAGGCGTCTTTCGCATCGCGGCGTTCTTCCAGGCCAGACGTCACGGCCGCTCCTCCAGCAAACCGTTGATTTGATCGAGCGCGCCGCGAAGCTTGCCCGCCGAATCTTTCAGTTCGGGCAGCAACGCTGTCTTGCCATTTTTTAACTGCAAGGGGAGCTTGCTGAAATCAGTGCTGAGCAGCTTGCGGGCGCCGTCGAGCGCGTCTTTGCCCCCCTTCAAGATGTCGTCGGCGCCCGGGACGGAAGTTTTGGTCAGGTCCTCGAATTCCTTGATGACGTCGACCAATTCCCCCACGTCGAAATTCAGCGGGTCGTCGATCAGATCGGAGGCCAGGTTCTGCAGTTTTTGCATCAATTCTTCGACCTTGCGAATCTGGTCCATAGCCTCTTGGTACTTGGCCCGCAACAGGCCAAGCTGTCCGAGAGGATCTTCTGACGTCAAGTTGCCCGAGAGAATCCGTTGCACGAACTGCTGAGGATCGAGTTGCTGCAACCGGTTAAGATCGGCGGGAACGCCGATGGCCGCGTCCTCGAGCAACGTCGGCAGGGAGTCGAGGTGGGGGCCGCGACCGCGGAATTGCGAGAGGCGAACGCGATCGTCCCAGACGCCGGCCAGCACCGTATGATGCGAGACGGCCGTGCTTTGGCCGAGATTCAAGGCGGGCGCCAGTTGCACGGCCTTAGACGCCGTCTTCTCGATCGCGGCGGCGTTGGCCTGGGCGGTTGCCATCCGCAGCGCCGGGGCGCCGTCCGCGGTTCGGCGCCGACCAGGCTTCGCTGCGCGCGCGAATTGCGACTTCTGCTTTACCCAGGCCGCCCCTCGCGACCGCGAAAATCAGCAGCGCCATCGAGACAATCAGCGGCATCGACATCACAAACTCCAAGCTTGCCAGCCCGCGGCGAACGGACGAGGCGAGCGGGCGACCGGATGGACGTGAAGCGCGGATGCTAAGCATGGCAAACTGCGGCTAATGCGTCTGGAGGAGGTCGATCTCGGGAAGCGTTCGCTCAAGCACGGAACGGAACGCCGCGGGCAACGCTCCCCGAGCTTCGCTCAGACGCGTTACAGGGATCAGCTTGACTTGCCAATTGATCCGGATCTGCGGCGGTTCCGGCTCGTTGTCGGGGTTGGCGGCGTGTTCATAGACGGCCGGATCGCGCAACCAATTGAGCGTGTCCCAGCCGACCACGGCCTGGCGGTTACCATCAGAATCGCCGAGATTAGGATTGGCGTTATAGATCATCGCCTGGGCGTAGGCGACCATACCGCCTTGATTCGCGGTCTTAAAAACGGCCGGCGAGAACAGCGGCGAGAAATCGCGGCGGGCAAATCCCATCAGCGTAAACAGCTCGTCGGCGCGTCGGCTGTCGTTGACCCAGGGTTCGTGAAACTTTTCCACGTTCGGGGGCTTGAAGTCTTTGAGCACGAACAGGTTCAAGCCTTGTTGCTCTCGCACTTCCTGCGCCTTTTCGGTCGCGTATTGGTGAGTGTATTTGCGGTAGTAGCCGCGCGCTCCGGACAAGAACAGCGGCAAAAACATCGCCTCTCGAATCGGCTTCCGCCACGCGAGAACCCAGGGATACGATGCCCGCACAAGTTGCGAGCGCTCGATGTCGACGCTCTCGTCTTGGGGCGCCAGCGGCAGTTGCGGCTCTTCAGGGAAGAGGGCGCCGGTCGTCTGGTTGGCCTGGGCGATCTGTTCGGCGCCTGCTCGCGACTTTTGCGGCGCATGCTGCACTACCGAGCGCTCGTATTGCATGAGCAGGCCGGTCAGATCGATGACGAACTTCTTCAGTCCGGAATCATGAATTGAACGGGCGAGTTCCTCTAAAGCGTTGAGGGTGTAGTACTCTTGAATGACCTTTAATTCCAGCCCGTATGCCGTTAAAGCGATCACTTCGCCGGCAGCGGTCGTGGAGGGAAACTTCTGCAGCGCCTCTCCCGCCCCGTGCATGCTATAGACGGCCGCCATCAATACTTTCAGTTGCATCTTGGAATCGAAAAGGGTCGCCTGCGCATGAATGCTTTGCTCGTCAACGGGATCAGGCCCCGCGGGGGCAATGACCGTGGGAATAATTGTCGCGTGAGCGATCGTTATCGCCAGATTTGCGGCGTCGACCGTCCCTTGCTCGAATGGTTTGTCATCATCCAGCGCCTTGCCGCCGAACGCCTCGTGCAGCACGACTAGGGCCATCAGTTCGCCGATGACGTGATTCGTCACCGTGACGGCGTTCATGCCACGCGCCATCCACACGGCGCCGGAGTAGGCGGTCGCGTCGGCCGCGTTCTGGACTTCGATCTTCTGGCTCACGGCCTGCCCGACGTTGCCCGCCAATCCGATCAGCAGCACGAAGAATAACACCGCCACGATCGTCGCCAGCGAGACCATGCCCTCGTCGTCGATGGCGATGCGGCGCAGCTCTCCGCCGAGCGATCGGTTCTGGTTGGCTCGGTTATTTCGAGACATAGTTGATTCCGAGCGATTTGTCCGGTCCGAGCGGGCCCTCGTTCTGCAATGCCGCCTTCGAAGTGATCGTGTAAACGTTCTTGCCGAACCACGCCGAGCCGAAGCCGAGCGCCGCTGCGGCTTTGCCGATGCCCGGAATGTGGAACGGCATGTCGTAGCTCAGCGTGACCTCGAGTTCATCTTCGGCTCCGGCGGCGCCGAGGCTCGGGCTGACGGTCACCTGCGTCGCCGCATCAGCGTAGGCATACTTGGCCGTCAGGTAGGCGTCGGAACCCGGCCCGTCGGCATATTTGCGGTAGGCCCGAATGTATTCCGCCGCCTGCGACGAACCGCCCGCAGCGCCGGCCGGAGCATATCGCGGGTCGGAACTGGCAAAGGGCGTCATGGCGTTGACTGCCGCGAGCCGGAGTTGCTGTTCGGCAATCTGGGGCCTGGCGGATTCCCAGACGACGGCCGATCGGGCCGCTGCATACGCGGCGTAGACCGTGCCCGCCTTCACTACCAAGGCTAACGTGCACTCAATTACCACGCAGACCAGCAACATGAACAGCGGAAAGGTTAACACGTAGGCCAACGAATAGGCCGCGCCGTCTTCGGCGGCGGCCAACCGTCTCCAATCTCGCCAACTCAGGCCGGAAAGCACGCGGCGGAGCGCGAGGCTCAGGATCAGCGCCGATCCGGCCCACAACAGCCAGACCGCCTCGACGGAGCGAAAGTATTCGGCCGGCTCAATCATGGCTGTCGCATTGCAAGGCGGAATACGGTTCGAAGCTGTGAATTACAAATAGGGCCAGCCGACAAGCCCGGCGATCACCTGGTATAAGGTCTTACACGCCTTCAGGCCGAGCAGAAACAGTCCGCCCGCCAACGGCAATACGATGGCCATGGTCATTACCGCTTCGAAACTGGCCAGGCCGCGCCGCGCGAGCGACGACCGGCGGCGGATGGTCGAAGAGCGCCGCGGTCGCTTCATGAGGGGATCGTCCAGCCAAATAGAGCCGCCAGTGCGCCGATGGCGAAAAACACGGCCAGCGGCGTCGGTTGACGCAGGAAGCGAAGTTCATCTTCCGAAGGCCGCGAGATCCAACCCGGCAATAAAAAGGAGCCGAACTGTCGTCCGACGGCGCTGCTGAGTTTGAGCGGTCCGACGGTCAGGATCGCCCAACCGACCATCGCGGCGCCGGCGGCAAGATACGTGAAGCAAAGGGCGGCCAGCCCTTGCTGGGGGCCGAGGAACGCGCCGATCACCGTAGCGAGCTTGACGTCTCCCGCGCCGCCGCCCGCCAGGCCGAACACAAAAAACATGATCCCGAAGCAGACCAGGGCGCCCGCGCAACAGGAGCCGATGCCGATCGCTCCCAGGCTCTCGGCCAGTCGGGCGAGGCGCCCGTTGCTCGCTTCGGCAGCGCCGGCGCCGAGCAGCCATGCGGCCAGGTTGATGGCCAGCGCGAAGCCGGCCGCCGGATAGGTGGCCCAATTCGGGATCCGGCGCCAGGCTCAGGTCGGTGGCGCTGCTGACGGTCAAGGTCAGCAGCAACACGAGCCCGCTCAGCGTGCCGAGGCGCCGCGGAGCGACGTCGTGCAGCAACGTCACCCAAAGGGGACCTAGCGCCAGCGGAATCACCGCGGCGGCAAGCCAAAACCGCCAACGAGCGGTGGGTCCAAGACGGGCTGACAATTGCGATCGCCGTCGATTTGTGTCGAGCTGCGTAGCGGACATGACGAACTGCTTCCTTCCGCCCCTGCACGTGCCGGACAACGCCTTAACGCTCAGCCGCTCATCAGTTCGTCAAGTTTTGTCCTGGCCCAGTCGATGGCCTTGCCGCCGTACTGCTTGGCGAAGATCAGCGCCAAGGCGGCGATGGCCAGGATCATCACGATCTGCATGGCTTCCATGCCCCGTTCGTCACGGTGCAACATCCGCAACGTGCGGGCGAATCGGCTGCGAGCGAATGCCTTCATCATGTTCAAGCTCCAGTGCGCGGGCGACGGGGACAAGGGCGTCCCTCGCCGAGTTTCGGTCGATGAGCCACGTTCAGAAGTAGATGCCTTTTTTCCCCCGGAACCGGTCAACGAAAACAAAATGTCCGAAACGGTACTTTTTTCTTCTTAACTCCTTTGGGGAGCTTGCGATTCTACATGAGCCGTCAGGCGAATTCCAGCGAATGCCCGCCTGCTTCGCCCAATTTGACCCCTCGGCCCGTTCGATGCCGGGTGCATGCTCCCCTTGCTGGTCGAAACCGGTCCGCTTGCCAGGGGCCATTGCGCCGCGCTGGCAGAAAAGGGACGCCCTGGTCCCAAGGCGATCCGCCGCCGTCCCTGCATGCTCTCGCACGGCTCAGCCGAGTTTCGCCTCCGAGGCGTCTGCCTGGGTCGCCACGAGCTCTCGCTGGCGACGGATCAGGCGCCTCGATCCGCTCGTGCGTCGTCGACAGCGTCTCTCCCAGGAGCCGCGAGTAAATCCAGACGAGCCGGGCGGACAACCGGGGAGCGAACAGGTAAACCGAGCCCGCCGTTTGCAGCGCGATCACGCCTGCCGCCACCGAGAGCAAAATGCCCAGCAACGCCAGGCCGTCGTGTTTCACGATGAGTATGAAGACGACCGCGTCGAGCATCAGGCATGCCGCCAGGCAATAGAGCGGGAAACAAAACATGAAGCGCGAGGCGAGCTCTACATCGACTTCCTCGAGGTTGAGTTCGCTCGCGGAACGCTCTGCTTCGTCGTCCACGGGTTCATCGTCGGGGTCGGCAATCGGTTCAGACATATTCTTCTCATTACCTCCGCGGCCGGGCGCCGGCGAGCAGGCCGCGAACAGCAATCAAAATCAGCCAGGTTCCCGTCGCCAGGGCGAAGCAAGCGACGAAAGCGAGCCGCCCGATCTGCCAGCTAAATGCGAACGGCTCGTCGTCGCGGCTTACGCGAAGACCGTGACTCTTGGAGCGCACGTCTTGCAGGCCTCGCGACGTGGCGCCTTGACGATAATCATGCCATGCCGTGCAGGCGAGCCAGCCGCCGACGGCCCAGCAGAGCAGCCCGGCGAGCAGCAGGCGCCCGCCCAGGCGGCGGAGCTTTGCCAGCCGTGCCGGGCGGTTCGAGTCAGGCGGCGAGTCGGATGTCATGGGGCAGGAAGGGCTGTCCGGCCGTTACGCAAGCCGCGTGGCCGCGCCGGCGGCGGGCGTTGCCGGCGAATTGCGATACTCGGCCGAGTCGATCAGGCTCATCTGAATCTGCCGCTGCGAGGCGCCGGCCTTCATCTGATTCAGGTACATGCCAACTCGCCGTTCGTCGCCGGACGATTCAAGTACAACTGGTGCCACTCGTTGATCAGCAGCCGTCGATTCTCGTCGCTGTACTGGAAGTGCAGCACCACCCCGGAACGGTTCAGTTGGTTTGTATTCAGCAAGTTGGTCCAGTAGGCGAGCCCGGTCGGGTCGGAATTGCGGCCCAACAACCGCACGTACAACTGTTCAATGTACGACTGGTTCGTGCCGCCGGCCGACTGGAAGAACTCAGGCGAACTGATCATGCCGGCAATCACCAACTCGGGTCCGCCGTTGTTGATGTACTGCTGTTTCCAGTAAGCCAGTCCGGCGGACTCAACCTCACGCAACAGGAAGTCATGGTAGAACCTGGTGATGATCGGATTCAGCCGTTCGTCGCTGTTATAAAAGCCGGCGAAGATGGCGCTGAACGGCGCCCTTGGCCGACCCGGCCCGTCCAGTATTCCAGGCCGCCGTCGTCGGGCTCCCGCGAGAGCACCTCCAGGTAGAACTTGCGGACGATACTGGCGTCGTGCGAGAGCAGCGTCACCGTCGCGGTGTTGCTCTCCGCCGCGCCGTCGCTGATGGAATAGGTCACGCGATCGATGCCCTTGAACGAGGCGTTGGGCGTGTAGGTGAACGAGCCGTCGGAATTGGCCGAGACCGTGCCGTGCGCGGCGTTGCCGACGTCGTAACCGGAGAGGGCGTCTCCGTCCGGGTCGGAATCGTTGGCCAAGGCGCCTTGCGCGGCCGGGACGGAGATGGTTCCCGAACCGATGACGTAGACGTCGCGGTTGGCGATCGGCGCGCGATTATTCAGAAAGTGCGCGATGGCGAAGTCATAGTCGCCGCTGTTGCTGCGTTGCGTCGCTCCGACGACGACCAGTTGCCCTTGATCGTCGAGGGTTGCGCCCAGCGCCAGGTCGGCGTGGGCGCCGCCTAAGTTGAAGGCGGCCGTGGCTTTGCCGTCACCGGAGAACTGGTTGTCGCGCGTGCCGTTTTCCAGCAACCGCGCCACGGCAAAGTCAATGTCGCCTGAACTGCTGACCTGTGCCGACCCGGCCAGGACGATGCGTCCGCCTTGATCGACGAGCACTTGAAACGCATCGTCGAGGCGGCTGCCCGACGGTCCGATATCAAACGGCACGGTCGCCTTGCCGTCGCTGCTGAAGCTGGTGTCGAGCGAGCCGCTGTCGGTCAGCCGCGCCACGGCGAAATCAGAGTCGCCGCTGCCGAGAGTCGTGTAGCCGGCCAGCACGATCCGGTCCTGGTCGTCAATCGCCACGCTGCGCGCCGCGTCGGCGTCGGTCCCGCCGTTGTCAAAGGCGATGGTCCGCTTGCCGTCGCTGCTGAAGCTCGTGTCGAGCGCCTCGGTGCTGGTATACCGGGCGACGGCGAAGTCGTAGTCGCCCCCGGAACTGAACTGCGCGCCGCCGGCGGCCACGATCCGGCCGCTGTTGTCGATGGCGACGGCATTGGCGCCGTCATTGTCAGAACCGCCGTTGTTGAACGCCGTCGTGACCTTGCCGCCCGTTCCGAACGACGTGTCGAGAGAGCCGCTGGAAGTCAGTCGGGCGACGGCAAAGTCGTAGTCGCCGCCGCTGGACATCTGGGCTGAGCCCGCCAGGATGATGCCGCCGAACCAATCGATCGCCACGCCTCGGGCGCGGTCGTCGGTGCGCTCCCCCTTCGTCGAAGGCGATCGTGGCTTTGCCGTCGCTGGAGAACGACGTGTCGAGCGACCCGCTAGAGGTCAACCGCGCGACGCCGAAGTCGTAGTCGCCGCCGCTCGAGAATTGGACGTAGCCCGCGATCACGATCCGGTTCGAGCTGTCGATGGCCACCGAAGTGGCGACGTCGTCATTTCCGCCGCCGCGATTGAAGGAAATGATTTGCCGGCCGTTAACGCCGAATGACGTATCCAGCGAACCGTCGGGGTTGTAACGCAGGACGCCGAAATCGTTATCGCCGCTGCCGTTGCGCTGCACTCCGCCGACGACGACGACCTTACCGTTGTGATCGATCGCCGTCGCGCTGGCGATGTCCTGGTTGGAGCCGCCGAGATCGAAGGCATAGACCGCCTTGCCGTCGCCGGCGAACGACGTATCGAGAGCGCCGATTGCTAGTAAACGACGTTCTTCTAGCGACTCGATCCGACTGAATCGTCCCGACTGCGCGTTGCGTCGGGGCCGTGATTCGCCTCCTCCCAATGAGTCCAGAACTTGGCGCAGCAGCGAAGTCTTGCGGAGGCGGCGGTGCATGCTTTGATCCTCTTATGGCTGGCGGCGACGCCCCGCGGAAGTCAGGGTTGCGAGTGTTGCCAGAAATTACACGAATGTCAAGAAATTTATGTACTCAAACAGGCCGGTTCGAGTCGCTTCCTCCTAGTAAGTGCGCATTTAGCGGCAAAGCCGGACACTCGAAGGCGAAAAAAACTAAAAAAGTTCAAGTCGGCTGGGGGAGCCCGAAAGGCATTCCTTCAGGCCGGCAGCACGCGGCAAGGCAGATCTGCTAAAATCAAACGCGAGTCGCCTTGAAGTGCGTTGTTTACGTTGATTCGCTCGGAGACTCTCGGAGCGTTCGACTTCTGGCTCTTCCGAACCAGCGAACTGCGGAGTGGCAGCCCGCGCGATGCGAAACTTCGTCCCCTCGAAAAACGTGCAGTTGCTCATCGCCGTAATCTTGCTGTGCGCGGCGGCGAGGTTTTATGCCGAGAGCTCGTACGCCGCGGCAACGCGATTTGAATGGCGCGGTGCCCCGCAACCAGGCGGAGGTGCAAAGCCTTGCGTGGGTCGCTGCGCTGGCCGTTCTCGGCGCCGTGATCGGCTCGGCGATCGGTTATCGCCTCAACCGCACGAGTGCAGCGATCATGGGGCCTGTCGGCGCTGCGGTGGCAACGGCCCGCTACAGTTCGTTCATCGGCGAGGTTTTGGGTGCGCCGATCGGCCTGCTTGCCGCCCTGTTGGGCCCGCGCCGCTTTGCGATGGTCGCCTTGAGCTGTGCGCTCTCACTTGCGATCGGCGCCATCGCCGGTGCTGCAGCGGGCTCGCTGGCGCCGGTCGAAGTGTCGCCCGACGGCTGGGCTGCAACGGCATCCGTGGCCGCCATCCTCGTCATCGCCTTGAACGCCGCCGTCGTCAGGCTCGAGTCGCGCAGCGGCGGGCGGCAGATGAAGAGTCGCTGGCGCACGATCTCGGGACGCTTGACGCTCGCTGCCGTAACGCTCGCGGCGGCCGTCGCGGCGATTCCCGTAGGAATCACGCTGGAGAGCGTCTATCGCGTGGCGCAGTCTGGGCGGCAGCGCGGAAATGACCTTGCGGCCCCTCGACGAACGTTGCCTCACTCGCGGATTGTTCGACGTTGAGTTCTGGTCTGCGCCGCCTGGCGTCACGGACGACGAGCTGTACCAATTGCGGCGATTCGATCGCCTCGAGTGGCTTTACATCGGGGACAGCTCGCTGAACGACCGCAGCCTGACCGTGCTTGGCGATTGGCCCAGCCTAAAAAACCTCTCTTTGGCCAGAGCGGCGATTACGGACGAGAGCTTCCGCCACCTGGCAAAACTGCGATGGCTGTGGAGCTTGGACCTGGACGGCACGCGAGTGAGCGGCATTCGACTAAAGCAATTGCCCTGGGCCATGCAATTGCAGAATTTGTCGCTGAACCAAACGCCAACGGGAGATGCGGCGCTGGAGCAGCTTCCGCTGTTTCGCATGTTGTCGACGCTGCAGCTCAACGGGACGGCAGTAACGGACGACGGAATGGTTCACATCGCCAGGTTGGCCAGCTTGCGAGAGTTACAACTTGCAGATACGCAGATCGGCGATGCGGGCGTGATCCATCTGGCAAAGATTACACGGCTCAATCGACTCGATCTGAACGGAACGCAAGTCACCGACGCGGGGTTGGCGACGCTCGGCAGTTTAGGCTGGCTGACGCATCTCAGCTTGCGAGGCGCCAAAATCACGGATGCGGGCGTCGCTTGTCTTGCCGACTTCCCGCGTCTGCACGCGCTTGACCTGAGCAACACGCAACTCACCGACGCGGCGGTCGATTCGCTGATCCAGTGCAAACACGTGGTTTTCATCTACTTGAACGGAACCAAGATCAGCCGAGAAGGCGTCGCCCGGCTGCGTGAGAATCTGCCTGATTGCATTATCGAAGGCGGAGAGCGGTAAACCGCCGGCGCGCGCTGCGGGAGACTCATTCGGGCGCCATCGTCGGCTTTCGCTCCTGCGAAAGCACGCTCTGCTGCGGAGCAAACAACGACTCTGGACTCCCGCCGCTTTAAGCTTTGAACATCTCCCGTGCCCCAAGCCAGCGCGGGTGTAAACTCGACGACGGCGAAGCGCAAGCAAAACGGCGGAAATCAATTGCAGGAAAACTCGCCAATCGGAAACGCGAGTTTTGATGTTGCGCATTCGACCCCAGCGAGCTTGCCTCGCTGGTGAAGCAGATGGAGAGCTAGCAGGCGCCCTGAGGAATGTCGTCGTCGAACCCGTCCAGCTTGCCTGGACGGTGAAGGAGATCCTTACGCGGCAAGCCATTCGTATCTTATTCACTAGCCAGGCAAGCTGGATGGGGCCTTTTTCATGAGTTTGGGGCAATCATGTCTAGCACGCCATCTTGTTCACCATCCGCGCAAGGCGGACGGGGTCCGACTCGCGCAACATCAAAAAGCGCGAGCGAGGGCTTTCAACGCAACCTCCCTGGCATTCCGTCGCTTGCGCTTCGGGTTCGTGTCGGCCGTGCGCAATCCAGATTAGCCATGCCTCGTTCGCGCGCTCGTGAAACCTCGCTTCCATCGTCCGCTCGTCTCGATCGCCGGCTTGCGCTAATACTTTGCAAAACCAATAGAGGGGGAACGAGATGGTCTAGGCAAGTTGGCGATAAGTCCGGTCGAGGAGCGGCAAACCTCGTAATTTCCCGAATCAACTTCAGCCGGAGCTGCCGACGCGAACCAAACTCCGCCGCGCTTGATCGCGTGACCGCGCTAAGACTTGCTAAGGTTTTGCGCACCCGGCAGAGGGGGCGCCAGGCCCGAACCTGACTCGCGTTATATCCCGTCCTCTGCCGCGCCTAATCCCTGGCGGCGATTGCGGGGCCGGCCATCTGACGGCCTGCTGCTCGAGTGTCTGCCCTACTGTGCCGGAACATGTTCGTCGGCTTTTGATCGCGTCACTCGACGCGCAGGCGGATCCAGGCGCCCTTGAACGGAGCGAACTGATGGAATTCCTGATCGCCCTGCTGGTTGCAGTCTCGATAACCACGGTCGTCGGGCATGGAATCTGGGTGCTGCTGGCATTCGTGGTACGAACCCTTTCGAACCAGCCGCAGCCCGTCGCTAACAAACCTCAGTCGGCTTGCCTGCGTTGCGGCCGGCTGCTGAAAGCGGAGCAGGAGCATTGCGATCGTTGCGGCCAGAAGCGCCGCCGGCTTCAAGACGATCGAGCTCGCCGATCTCGAGGCGGTCGATCGGCAATTGCGGCGCTGGCGCGAGCGTGGCGAACTGAAGCCTCTTTTCGCCGAACAACTACGAGCTCGCGTGCAGGCTTATCGCCGCAAGCTGTTGCAGCCGAATGGCGCACGGCCGGCGATGGCTCAAAATCTCGCGTCGACTGCGGCGGCAGGAGGGCAGGTTGCCAGCGTCCTGGCCCGGGGACGGCAAGCGACGGAGCCGACGCGGGAGGCGCCGATTATGGCCGAGGCGGTCGACGCGCGGCCTGTTAAGGCGGTTGCCGACTTGCGCGGGAGCGAACCCGCCCGCAGTGCCTGCCCAACGTGTCGCCGGCGACCCTGGCGCCGGCGACCCTGGCGCCATCGCCGAGTGCTGCCGCGACCTGAAAAACCAGCCGCTCCTTCGCCACTTCCGCTTCCGCCTGCTCCGCATCCCGCGCCGCTTCCGCCCCCCGCGCCGCGACGTACGTTGGCGGAGATGCTGACGGCCTTTATGGAGCAGCGCAACATCCGCTGGGGCGAGCTCGTAGGCGGATTACTGATCGTCTGCTCGTCCATTGCGCTGGTCTCGAGCCTGTGGGATACGTTGAACACGATCCCCTACTTTCAGTTCGTGATCTTCGTCAGCGCGTCGGCGGCGATCTTCGGCGCGGGGTTGTATACCGAACATCGCTGGAAGCTGGAATCGACCAGCCGCGGCATCCTGATCATCGCCACGCTGCTCGTGCCGCTGAATTTCGTGGCCATGGCCGCCACGGCGCGGGCCGGCTGGGACGCGTTCGCGCTGCTGGCGGAGTTGATTTCTCTGGGCCTGTTTGTTGCGCTGGTCGAACGCGCGGCCCGCGTGCTGACGCCTAGCTGGCGCTGGCCGTTGACGTGGGCCGTGGTCGGCAACTCAGGGCTGTTGTTGCTGGCTCGCCATCAGTTGTCGCCCGTCTGGCTGACGGTTTCCGCCGGGATGGTCGTCGCCTGCCATGGCACGGCAATCGGCGGCGGCGCTCGTTTCGCTTCGCCGGGAGACGATCGTTCCGGTTTCAGGCGACGAAACGACTCCGCAACCCGCGCGTTGCTCGTTCGGCGCCGAATCGCGCGAACGAGTTATTCATACTCACCGGCGTCTCGAGTTTTGCGCTACGCCGCCCTCAGTTTATTCGTCGCCGGCAGCGCGGAACGCGGGGCGGTCGTCAACTGGTTTTCGCCGCTGGCGGCGTTGGCGGCTTTGCCTGTGTGCGCCGCCGGCATTGCCGTCGCTGGCGGGTTGAAGGAGGAGCAGCAACTGGCCGGGTTGCGGATGGCCGGGACGACGGTTGCACTTATCGGCGCGGCGGGCATGCTCGTCGCCCAGGCTTTGGCCTGGCCGGCGCCGCCGGCGATGCTCGCTGTGAGTCTGCTGAACTTCATGACTTTATCGGTTCTGGGGTTGCGCCATCGGTTACCCGCCTGCGGCATGCTGCGGCAATCTTCAGCCTGGCCGCCGTCTATGTGACGGGCGCTGATCTCGCCTTGGGACATTTTGTCGGCGTTCCTCGCGAGCTGCTCGGCCCGAAAATGTCCCAACTTGCCTTCGGCGAGCAGACCGCGGCGCTGCTGGCGGGCCTGTTCGTCATCCTGGCTGCTGGCGCCGAATTTGGGCGCGATTGGGAAAACTGATCGAGGCTCGCTACTACGCCGGAGGCTGCCTGGCAACGGCGGCGGTCAGCCTGTCGAGCGTGTTGATGCACGCCTACCTGGTTGGAGACGCCGGCGCGTGGCTGGTGCTGGGAACCTGCAGCATCTACGGACTGGGAAGCCTGCTGCTCAATCTGTGCTGGCGGCAACCGCAGTTGAGTTATTTGGCCTCGGCGCTGCTTGCAGCAGGCATGATCGACGCCGGCTTTCTGCGTCCCGCCTTTGCACTGCTCTGCCCATGGATGACTGTCTGGCTGGCTCACGCAACCATTGTGATGGCGATTGGCCTGGCGTGCAGGCGACTTGAGGGGCGTATCGTCGGCAACGTGCAGCTCATCATCGCCGAACCGCTGCTGCAGTCGGCTGTCGTCAGTTCCATCGTCTCTCTTGCAGTTCTACCCTGGATTGCTGCGCAGCCAGCTTGGGCCTTGGCCTTACACCTGGCCTGGCTCGCCGCTGTCTGGCTCGTGCTGGCCATGATCCGGCGTTCGACGTCTTGGTTTGCTGCGTTCCAGATTGCCCTGACCGCTGCGGTGCTGGCGGTCGTGACGGCCTGGTTGAATGCCCAGCCCTGGATGCAGAACCAGATCGCTACGATGTCTGATCCACGCGCTCTGCAAGCCTATGGCATCGGTCTCGGTTTGCTCTGCGCCGCATGGTCGGCGGCCAGGATCGTTCTGCGGCGAGTTCGCGGCGCCGCGTTGTTGCTGCAGAGCGACGCCGCGATCGACCGTCTGACATTCTACGGCCTTACCCTTGGCAGTTTTCTATCGGCGGTTTGGAACGCGTTGCCAGCGGCGGCCGCGGAACTTGCCGCGGGCGGCGGCGCGGCGGCCGTTCAAGGAAGCGTCGCCTTCGGTAAGTCCGCCTGGCTGCTTGCAGCAATTCAGGGGCTTGCGTTGCTGACCGCTCTCTGGAACCGCTGGCGACGGCAGGAAACGGTTTGCGGCGTGCTGTTGATCAGCACGGCGGCCGTACTGGCGGCCGGGTCGTTTGCCGCTTCGCTGGCCGTGGCGTCGGGCTTGCGTTGGTGTCTGAGCGGCGCGCTGCTGTTCGGCTCAGCGCTCGTTTGGTTCCGGTTGCCGTTGAGTCGCGCGCTGGAAAAACTCCGTTGCCGCTGCGAGCCTGACGCCGATGCTGCGCGAATCGCGCGAGGCTTGTTGCTGGCGCTCTGTGTGGCGCCCGTGCTGTTCCTCACCGGCGCAGTCGTCGCCATGCAGGTCAGCGGCTGGCGTCCTGTCGGGCCGCTGCCCGGCTCGTGGTTTGCGGCGCTGGGCTTCGAGGCGTCGTACCTGATTCCCATGGTCATCATCGCGCTGACGCTGGTGGGACATGCGTTGCGAGAGACTTCGCCAGGCTATGCCTTCTCGGCCGGCCTGACGACGAACCTGACCATCAGCGGCGGTTATGCCTTGAGCGTGCAGCCATTCGGCGTCGCCGAGTTCGTCGCCATGTTGCAACTCTCCGGCATTACGGCGGCGCTGTGGGCGATCGCGTGGCTGGCGAGCCAGCGCAGGATCCTCGCCATCAGCGGGCAAGCGGAACCGCCCGGCGCACGATCCTTTTTACGCGTGCAACTCGGCTTAGGCTCGCTGACGAACGTGCTGCTGATTCTTCCGGCGCTGGGCATGCTGGCGGCGTTTTCGCCCCGCGATTCCGCCACAGCGCATAACTGGTTTGCCGCCGCCGGGTCGCCGCTGGGCTGGCTGGCGCTTGTTGCGATGATCGGAGCCAACGGTTTTGCCGGCTGGCAGTGGCGGCAGCGGTTGCGTCCGGAGACGGCAGGGCTGGCGGGCATGGCGGCGCTGGGACTGGGCGCTTGCAGCATTGCTTGGGCCGGCTTTGCCGATGTCTGGGCTTATCGCGCGTTGATGCTTGGCTGGGCTCTGTACGCTGTGTCGGTCGTGGCGGCCGCCTGGCGCGCAACGAGCATCGAGAAGATATCGAGCAATGAGGCGCTGCTGGAATCGCTGATTCGCAGCGCCGCTCTGTGGGTGCGCATCGCCGGCCTGGCGGCCCTGGGGCTGGGGTTGAAGACGGCCATGTTTTATCGCGACGAACAACCTTGGGCCGCTGCGGCGATCGCGCTGGCCAGCGCCGCCTGCGCGGCGATGGCCGTCTGGAGTCGCCGCGAGCATTGGGCGTTTATCGCCGGGTTGGGCGTCAATCTGGCGGCTTCGATCATGGTCTGGCACTGGCGCATGGCCGACCGGCTCGAGTTCGCCGACGTCCGGCTGCTATTGCTACAAGCAAACTTGATCGCGGGCGGCGCAGTCGCCCTGGTTTGGCTGGCCGCGCGCAGGCGGCTCTACCGCGACCGGCTGCTGTCGCTTCCCTCCGCTCCGCTGCTAGGCCTGCAGATTACGCTGCTCGGCCTGGGCAATCTGCTGGCAATTGGAATTCCGCTGGCGGCGCTCGTCATGCAACCGGACCGGGCGCCCGCCAGCTTGCTGCAAGCCGGCACGCGCAGCGGCGCCTTGGCGTGGTTGCTGGGCGTCCGCCGTAGTCGCGGTCTATTGCCAGAAGGTTGCACGCCGCGAACTGCCGTATGTTCTGACTACATTCCTGTTGGGCGCGGGCGTGCTTATCTCCGGTTCCGCCGCCTGGCAGCCCGAAGCGTGGTCGGCGTACCACGCTGCTGCTCGCCGCCTGGGCTGCGAGCGGTTTTGCGCTGCTGGCGGCGTCGCTCTTCATCGCGCCGAGAATCTCCTGGCTGAAATCGTTGGCCAGAAGCGAAACGACCGTCGCCTTAATGACGACGATTGAAACCTTGGTCGCTGCGCTTGCCTTGCGAGGCGCCTGGGACGATCCGGAGCGACCCTACTGGTCGCTGGGCGCCGCGCTGTCCGCAAGCCTGTTGGCCGCGGTCGTTGCCGTCGCCTACCGCAAACCCGATCACAAGTACGCTTCCGGCGCCTTACTGCACCTGGCGATTGTCCTGGCGGGAGCGGCGGCCGAGCAGCACGCGACCGTTGAGTTCTGGTTGCTGCACCTGATGGCATTGGGAGTCCAGGCGCTTGCCTGGTCGCTGGCCGAGCGGCGACTTGAGAGAGAGCAAACCGCCGAAAGCCGTGGCGAGTTGCCGGCATTCCGGTACGCCGCCGCCGGGCTCGGAGTCAGTTTGTTCTGTGCCACCATCGCTGGCAACGTGCTGCGAGCCGCCGGCTGGCTGCCTGTCGACATCCGCCTGCTGGAACCATTTACTTTCCAGCTTCCGCCGGACGCGTCGCCGTCTTTCCTACTCAGTCCGTTGGCCTGGACCGCGTGGGGCGCTTTGGCGGCCGCCAGCATCGTTATGCTGCGCGATATACGAGCCGTCTTCCGCTGGGAGGGGGCGTATTCCCTCGGGCTTGCTGGCATTTGCCTGGCGGTCGAACGCAGTACGTCCAGCCCGCTCGGCCTGGTTCAAGGGCTCGCCCTCGGAGTGTCGGGGTATCTGTTGGTCGTGGCGCTGCTGGAACAATTCGGCGAGAAGCTCAACCTGCCTGGTTTCGGTTCGATGCAAAACGCCAAGCGCGAACTCGACTGGCTCGACCCGACGCAGTTGGTCATTTCGCTGCTGGTGGCCGGGGCAAGTCTGTGGCTCGTGCTGAATGCAACGCCGCCCGTGGATCGGCTGCCGGGCAGTCTGGCGGCGGTCTTGCTGTTTGCCGCAGCGCTGATCCAGGCCCGAGAGCCCGAGCGACAAGGCAGCGCGGCCTGGCGAACGGCCGCCTTGGCGTTTGGCGCCCTCGGCGCCGCGGAATTGGGCTGGACCTGGCTAACGGGCGAAGGCGAAATCTTCTGGCTGCAACGAAAGGTCATTGCGGCCGCGGCCCTGTTTCTGACCGTTTTAGCCTGCCAGTTTGTCGTGCCGAAGCTTTCGCGAAGCTCCCCGGCGTGGATCGAGTCGGGGCGCCGAGCATCGATCGCATTAGGCGGGCTATTCTTGCCGCTGCTCGCCGCCCTATTGATTCAAGAGTGGCGGCTGCACGTGCCTGGGCGATGGAGTTCCGATGGGCGGCCTGGCGTTCGCGGCCATGGCCGCGATGTTGGCCGGCACGGTCGCTCTGGCGTTACTATTCGCCGTGTCTGCCGAGCGCGACCCGTTGCGCCTGTCATTGCGGGGCCGGACGGTTTACGTTTACGCGGCCGAGCTGTTTGCCTTGCTGATCGTGTTTCACTTCCGCACGGTCATGCCCCAGTTGCTTCCGATCAGTTTTCTGGGCAAGTACTGGACGCTGGTCGTGATGATCGTCGCCTTCGTCGGCGCCGCCTTGAGCGAGTTTTTCCAACGACGGAAACTGAGCGTATTGTCGGAACCGCTGCGCGAACTGCGTTGCTGGCGCCGCTGGTTCCGGCAATCGGACATTGGCTGCGGCCTGCGCTTAACATCGATATCGAGATGGTGTTGTTCCTGGCTGCGGCGTTTTACGGCCTGCAAGCGACGCTCAAGCGGTCGTTAACTCTCTCCTGCCTGGCGATCATCTCGGGCAATGCGGCGCTGTGGCTGTTGTGGAGTCGCTTGGGGATCGACTTCTCTCAGCACCCGCAGTTGTGGCTGATTCCGATCGCCCTGGTCACGCTTGTGGCCGAGCACATTCATCAAGGCCGCCTGAGTTCGCAACAGGCCGGCGCGGTGCGCTACATCGCCCTGGCCGTGATCTATGTCTCCAGCACGGCCGACGTATTCCTCTCGCACGTCGGCCGCGATTTGAGCATGTCGCTCGTGTTCGTGCTGATGGGACTTTCTATCGCCGGCGTGCTGGCCGGAATCATGCTGCAGGTGCGCTCGTTTCTGTACCTGGGCGTGACCTTCCTGCTCGTTGACTTGAGCATTGTCGTGTTTCACGCCGCCTGGGATCGGGGGCATATCTGGGTTTTCTGGCTGTCGGGAATCGCCCTCGGCGCCGCCATCATCGCGCTGTTCGCCGTGTTCGAAAAACACCGCAACGACCTGGCGCCGGCCCTGGATCGATTCAAGCAGTGGAGTTAGACCGTGATGCGGTTCGTCGGCGACCATTCTTTTCGAGAGGCGTGATTTGGTGGTCTTTGCTTCATCGCCGCACGGCCAGTTTTCGCTCTCCAGCCTGTTTGCGGCAACTTTCATTTGCGCCGTAATCTTCGCCGCGTTCCGCTGGCTGGGGCTGACGCCGAGAACCAGCCTGTTCGTCAGCGCCGTGGCGACGGCCTGCCTGGCTGCGGCCTACGCGTTGATGGCGGCCATCGTCAATTCGCTATCGGATGATTCAACCTCCGACGACGACCAGAACTAACCAGGAGGTTCATACAGCGGGCAGTCGAAGTGCGGAGCTCGCTTGCCAACCCTGCACGTTCCGTGCAAGTCCTGCGGATCGCCGGATTTCACGTTACCCTGCCTTGCATACTCATTTCGCAGATGATTGGCCAATCTTTTCCGCCAAGAGCTTGGCGGGAGGCGCGCCGGCGTGCAAAATAGAAACGCCGCGTTTTTCGCACAATTGTTTGAACGAGGATCGCCGTTGGCGCCGAGCGCCGTAGCCGAGCTGCAAGACGGAAACGCTGGGGAGTCGTAGATGAGTGAATTCACCGAGATTATCCAGTCTCTCGACGCCGGCGATCCAACGGCCTCTGAGAAGCTATTGCCGGTCGTGTATGAGGAGTTGCGGAAGCTGGCGTCCATTCAGTTGGCCAAAGAGCGGCCCGGTCAAACGCTGCAAGCGACGGCCCTGGTTCACGAAGCCTATCTGCGTTTGCTCGGCGGCGCCAACCCCGAGCAGTGGAACAGCCGGGGGCACTTCTTCTCCGCCGCGGCGATCGCCATTCGGCGGATTCTGATTGAAAATGCGCGGCGGAAGGACAGTCGGAAGCGAGGGGGCGGACTGGTGCGGCAGGAATTAAACGACGTGCCCGATGAGCTGACCGAGCCGAGCGAAGACCTGCTGGCCCTCGACGAAGCGTTGACCAAGCTTGCCGGCATCCACGCGCAAGCGGCTGAAGTAGTACAACTGCTCTATTTTGCGGGACTTACGCTGCCAGAAGCGGCGCAGCGCTGGATGTTTCGCCGCGAACGGCCGGGCGGTTGTGGGCATACGCCCGCGCCTGGCTGCGCCGAGAGATGGAAGGAGATGGCGCCTTGCTCAAGAATCGCTGAAAAAATTGGCCAACTTGTCTGGCCAAATGTGCACGTTTCAGTGGGAAATCGCATTGCCGAACAGGGACGGGCCAGGCTAAAGCATTGTGAGAACCTGACCGAACTTACCTTGATTGACGCGCCCCGGGTCGGCGCCGACATGATCGCCGAATTCCATCGACGGTTGTCCGGCTGCAGAATCGAATCAGACGCAGGCGTGAGGGAACCGCAGTTGCGACAGGCGCGAGAGGATTAACAGCGATGGCTGAGGGCTTCAATCCTTACCACAAGTGGCTCGGCATACCGCTGGCGGAGCAACCCGCCAATCATTACCGGCTGCTTGGGATCGGGCAGTTCGAAGAAGATGCGGAAGTCATCGAAGGGGCTTGCGACAGGGCCATGGCTCACGTGCGAACCTTTCAGTCCGGCCCGCACTCGGCGTTATCGCAGCAGATTCTCAACGAGCTGGCCGCGGTGCGCGTCGCGTTACTTGATCCGCAAAAGAAGGCGGCTTACGACCGTGGACTGCGCAGCTCGTTGTCTCTGCCGGCCGCTCCGACGCCGCTTCCCATCCCCGTCCCGGCGGCTCCCGTTCCCGTCCGCGTTGCGCCCTTGGACAAGAGTTCGCCGCCGGCGGCGATCCCCTCGTCCAGTGCATCTTCGCGGCCGGAACGCAGACGCCCTGTGCGTTCGTCTTTCGCAGGCTCTTGGATGGCAGTCCTGGCGACGCTGTTGATTGGCGTGCTGATCGCGGGCGCGGCGATCTACCGTTTCCAGCGGCGGCAACGTGCGGATGTCGCCGGCAATCGCCCCGGCGAGCAGATGCAACTGCGCAGATCAATCCACCGCAGGGTCGCAGGCCGGCGCCGCGACGAGCCAGCGAGGCTCGTCTGAGCGGCCGGGCAACTCACAAAGGCAGGACGTGGCGCCAAGTCTGGTTACTTCGGAAAGCGAGTCGGCGACCGCCTCGCCAGGCGCCGTCGATCTGCTCGCCAAGATTAATCCCGCCAGGGACGCAGCCTATGGGCGATGGGAAAAAAGAGGCGAGCGCCTGCTGATGCCGGACACGGCATTCGCCCGATTGGAGATACCCTTTGAACCGCCTGAAGAATATGAATTGACGGGAACGATCGAATGCGATTCGCATGCCGAGGGCTTCTGCCTGGGACTCGTTGTCGGCAACGCGCAAACCACGCTCATCATCGACGGCGCCAATCAGACGACCTGGCTGGACCAGGTTGACGACAGCGGCAGCGATAATGAAACGGCAAAAGGCGGTCGGTTCTTGAAAGACGGCCTGCGGAACACGGTGGTCTGCACGGTGCGGAAGACGGGAGTGCAGGTCGTTTGCAACGGCGCGACGCTGATCGATTGGACCGGCTCCTCTAGCCGACTTTCGACGGCGCCTTGGTGGAAGACCACCGAGCCGCGTCATTTATATCTCGGCACGCTTGGCCCATCGTACGCGGTCAGCAAGTTGGAATTGCGGCCTCTTGGAACGGCGACTTCGGCTGACTCGAAGACTCCCAGCGGCCCGGCCGACGCCCAACGCGACGGCGATCGGTTCGTTTCCTTGTTCAACGGCAAGGATCTCGCCGATTGGAATGTGGAAACGGGCGAGCCCGGACAGTGGACGGTTGAAGGGCCGCAATTGACGGCGGTCATCGCGGGCCGAGCCCGGGAAGTTTCACGCCGCAGCTTTCTGCTGTCGACTCGCGACTATTCCGACTTCGTCCTGCGTTTCGAATTCCTCCTGGAGCCGGGAATGAACGCCGCCGTGGCGTTCCGCGCAATTCCGGGAGAGCGCCTGCCGCAGGTGCCGGGAAGAACCACCGCGGGTCACCCGTTGATCAAGCTCACCGACACGGCCAGGTTTCCCGAGCAGCCGCTGGGAACCATCTCTTGGGTCAAGAACGACAAGATACATACCGATCCCGACCGAACGCCGTCGCTGCTGAAAGGCGCCTGGCATGCGGCGGAACTCACGGTTCGCGGCCAGACCTGCTCGTTCGTCGTTGATGACCAGGTCGTCGTGGATGCCGTGCTTGATTCGACGGCTGGCGTCTCCGGCATCCCCGGGCTCAACCGGGCAAGAGGCAAAATCGGTTTCCAGGCCGCTGAGGGGACGATCCGCATCCGCAAGGTGCGGATCAAGACGGCTTCCGACTCACAGCAGACTCCGGCCGCTTCTGCAGCCACGCCCGGCGGCGTCACTGCGGGCTCGGCAAAGACCGACGGGCTCGGCATGGAAGACCTGATTGGCGAATCTCGCAGCAGCGTTTCCCGGGTGGAACGTCCCCAAGCGAGCCCGGCGCCGGCTTCCCAACCGCGAAGCCTGGCGGACCTGACCAGCCGTACGCAAGGCTTGCCGCCGCCGCCCGAAGGCGAAACGCTGACCCAAGCGAAGGAGTCGGTGGAAAACCGCTATAAGGCGGATGGCGCCGCCGCCAAGACTCCGCAGTTGAAAGCCGCCTTGGCGCAGCAATTGATCCAGGAAGCGCCTGCGCGTCGATGACGAGCTCGCCTTGCGCTTCGCGCTGCTCGACAAGGCGTGGCGGCTGGCCGCCGACTCCGGCGGCGTGCAGGCGGCTTTCGCCGCGATCGATGAACTCGACCGTTCGTTCAACCTCGATCCGCTCGCCTTGAAGCTGGAAGCGTTGAAGGCCGCGAGTCAGTCACCGCCCAGCCTGCCTTCCAAGCAGGAACAACTCGGCTCGGCCCAGGAGCTGATCGAAACGGCAGCCGACGAAGACCGCTATGTCGAAGCCAAACGAGCGGCGAGCCTGGCGATCCAGGCGGCGAGGGCGCTGAAGGACCTCGACGCGAAAGAACTGCTCAGCGCGCGTATCGCCGAACTCGAGCGGCAGGACCGGGCTTACGCGGCGGGAATGGCGGCGCTGGAAAAACTGCATTCCGCTCCCGACGATGCAGAGGCGCATCTGGCCGCCGGCAAGTACTTCTGTTTCGTCAAGGGAGATTGGGACGAAGGAATCAAGCATCTAGCCGCGGGCAGCGACGACGCCCTGAAGAGCCTGGCTCTCAGCGAGTCGGCGCATCCGAGCGGCGTGAGCGAAGAACGCGCCGTGGGCGACGCCTGGTGGGAACAAAGCAAGAAGGAAAAGAGCAATCTCAAAACGGCGTTTGCCGAGCGAGCGGGGCACTGGTATCGCCGCGCCTTGCCGTATTGCGCTGGCGCCGAGAAGTTGGCGCTCGAGCAGCGCATCCAGGAAATCGACGGGCAGACGGCCGCCGGCAAAGTGCAATTCCTGGCGGAATTGCCGGAGCGCAGCGTCGTCGTTCCCAAGAACTGGTTCAGCAAGGGAACGAACGTTCTGACGCGGAATCCGATCCGCATCGGCGGCAAACCGTCTCCGCATGCGCTGCTGCTGCACCCGCCGGAGAAAGGCTCCTCCAGCGTCAAGTACGAGTTGGCCAAGAAGGCGCAGCGGCTCAGCGTGGCCGTAGCCATCGATGATCCGGCGCGCGCTTCCATCCGCACGCCGCTGGTGTTTCAGGTATATGGCGACGGGCGTTTGCTGTGGACGTCACCGAAAATCTTCCGGGACCAGATGGCGCGCTGCTACATCGACCTGCGTACGGTGAACACGCTGGAGCTGCGCGTCAACTGCCGGGGCAGCGCCTGGTCGGCGCATGCCGTATGGGTGGAACCGCGCGTGACCTGGAAGTGAGCCGCGCCATCCATCCGAGTTTGCGCGAAACGCCAAACAAGCGGATGGCAGTCGCCGCGCGGCGGTCCAAGCATTGGCGTTTTGGGAATTTCCGCTATAATTCGGGCGTCGCAAGCTCGCCGATCGCTGCGGCATCGTTTTTGCATTAATGTCGCTGACATTTTGTGCGATGTCCGGGTCAGGCGGCCCTGGCCCTGACACGCCGGAGTCGGCCTTTCGGGCCGTTCCTCTTGATGCGACGCCCCTGGAGTCGGAATCTATGCCGTCCTTTCTCGTTCCCTCGGCGACCTATCGACTGCAATTCAATCCGCAGTTTGGCTTCCGGGCCGCCCGAGAGCTCGTTAAATACCTGCGTCAACTCGGCATCAGCGACGCCTACGCATCGCCGTTGTTCCGTGCGCGAGAGTCCAGCGCTCACGGTTATGACATCGTCGACCATAGCGCCGTCAGCCCTGACTTTGGCAGCGAAGACGACTTTCGGGAGTTCGCGCTCGAACTCACGCGTCATGAAATGGGTCTGCTGCTGGACGTGGTGCCCAACCACATGGGCATCAACGATCCGAACAACCGCCAATGGCAAGACGTGCTGGAGAACGGCCGGGCGTCTCAGTACGCCAGTTTTTTCGACATCGACTGGGATCCGCCCAAAGAAGAGTTGAAGCAGCGCGTGCTGCTGCCGTTTCTCGGCGATCAGTACGGCAAAGTTCTGGAGAGCCAGGAGTTGCGGCTGCGATTTGCCGAAGGCATTTTCTACCTGACCTACTTTAACCTGCGGTTCCCGCTCAATCTTCGCAGTTGGGCCCGCGTATTGGAACTCGCGCTGCACAATCTGGTAGGGCTGCTGGACACGACCGACCCGGCGTGGATGGATGTGGAAAGCATTATGCTTTCGCTGCGCAATCTACCGGATCTGACCGAGGAGGAACCGGAAAAAATTCATCAGCGGCAACTCGAACGGGAGGTGGTGCCGCGGCGGCTGTCGGAACTGCTGGAGCGCAGTCCCGAGGTCCGCGAGGCGTTGGAGCAGGCCATCGAAGATTTCAACGGACAACGCGGAGATCCGCGCAGCTTCGATCGCTTGGAAGCCTTGATGGCCGAACAAGCCTATCGTCTCTGCTTCTGGCGCGTGGCCGCCGACGAGATCAACTATCGCCGGTTCTTCGATATCAATGAGCTGGCCGCTATCCGCGTCGAAGATCCCGCGGTGTTCCGCACCGTGCACCAGTTGGTGTTCCGTTTCGTGGCCGAAGGCTGGGTGACGGGCCTGCGAATCGACCATCCGGACGGCCTGCAGGATCCCGAGCGATACTTCTCCGAGTTGCAGGACGAATACTTGCGGGCCACGGGGCGCGAGGATCTGGCCTTGGTGCCCGCGGCGAACCGCGCCCAACCGATCCTGATCTACGTCGTGGCGGAAAAGATCCTGGCGGCGGATGAGACGCTGCCGCAGTCGTGGGCGGTGGCCGGGACGACCGGCTATGAGTACTTGAACCTGGCCAACGGCCTGTTCGTCGACCGCGAAGCGGGGCCTGAACTGCGCGCTTTGTACCGGCGGTTTACGGGCGATCCCGTCCGCTTCCGCGAAGTCGCCTATGAGAGCAAGAAAATCATTCTGGAAATGTCGATGTCCAGCGAGTTGCACATGCTCTCGCGACGGCTGGACCGCATCTCGGAATCGCATCGCTGGTCGCGCGACTTCACGCAGTCGTCCTTGCGCCGTGCGCTCCAGGAGGTGATTGCCTGTTTTCCTGTGTACCGCACGTACATTCGTCCCGGCATCGCCGAGATCGACGAGCGCGACCGGCGTCATATTGCGGCCGCCTTGCGCCTGGCCAGGCGCCGCAATCCGGAAATGAGCGCATCGATTTTCAGTTTCATCGGGTCGGTGCTGCTGCTGGAACACCCGCCGAATCTCGACGAACTGCAGCGCGACGAACGGCTCGATTTCGTGCTCCGATTCCAGCAATTGACCGGCCCGGTAACGGCGAAAGGGCTCGAAGACACCGCCTTCTATCGTTACTATCCGCTGCTTTCGCTGAACGAGGTGGGGGGCGAGCCCGACGTTTTCGGCGTTTCGATCGAAGAGTTCCATCGCGAGAACGCCCAACGGCTGGAGGACTGGCCGCACGCGATGCTGGCTTCTTCGACCCACGATACCAAGCGCAGCGAGGACGTACTGCGCCCGTCTCAATGCGCTTTCCGAAGGTCCTGCAAAGTGGGAAGAGGCGATCCAGCGCTGGCGCCAATTCAACCTGCCGCACAAATCGGAAGTTGACGGCGGCGAAGTCCCGGAGCCCAACGAAGAGTATCTGCTGTACCAGACGCTCATCGGCGTCTGGCCGCTGGAAAGGATGGACGCCGAGGCGCACAAGGTATTCAAGGCCCGCATCCAGCAGTTCATGCTCAAAGCCTTGCGCGAAGCCAAGGTGAATACCAGTTGGACCAGCCCCAACGACGAATACGAGCACGCGGTGGAGCGTTTTATCGACGAGGCGTTGTCGTTCCGCGAAGACAACGAGTTTCTGACCGACCTGGACGCTTTCCAGGCCTCCCTGGCGGTGACCGGTGCGCACTATTCGCTTGCTCAAACCTTACTGAAGATTTGCGTGCCGGGCGTTCCCGACGTCTATCAAGGAACGGAGCTCTGGGACTTCAGCCTGGTCGATCCGGATAATCGCCGCCCGGTCGATTTTGCCGTGCGGCGCCAGTTTCTGGAAGAGTTGCAGGCCCGCTCGGAGGGAGATCTCCGCACGCTTTCGGCCGACCTGTCAGACCATTGGCGCGACGGTCGGATCAAGTTGTACGTCACCTGGCAAACACTGCAATTTCGCCGGCGACATTCGCCTCTGTTCCAGCAAGGAGATTATGTCCCGTTGGCGGTCGAGGGCGCCCGGGAAGACCGCGTGGCGGCCTTTGCACGCACGCTCGAAGAGCAGGCGGCGGTCGTCCTGGCGCCATGCCGCATTGCGGACTTGCGCGCGCTGGACCGACCGGCGTGGGAAGTCGGGGCCTGGCGAGGCGTTTCCGTCCGTTTGCCCTGGCCGGCGAGACGTTGGAGAAACATCTTTACGGGAGAGATCATCGAGGCGGCCGAGGAGGCCGACGGAAGCTCGCGAGTCCTCCTGGACGACGCCTTCGGGGCCTTCGCGGTCGCCCTGCTGACCCGCGCCGACTGAATCTCAGCGACGGTGTTTCACCGTCTGATGAATCTCAATCCGTCGGCTTCCAGACGAGCATGGCCAGCGGCGGCACGGTAATGGTCAAAGAACAGGGTTGGCCGTGCTGTGGGAAAGGAGCCGCCCCTACGCCGCCCAGGTTTCCCTGTCCGCTGCCGCCATATTCCATTGCGTCGCCATTGAGCAACTCTCGCCAATGTCCGCCATGCGGCACTCCCAGATGGTAGTTATGACGCGGAATCGGCGTGAAATTGCAGACCACTGCCAGCGGCGGAGTCTCCGGGCCGCCGCGGCGCAGAAAGCTGAGCACGCTCTGCTCCGTATCGCAGCAATCGATCCACTCGAACCCTTCCGGCCGGAAATCGCAGGCGAACAACGCCGGCTCGCCACGGTAAACGCGATTCAGGTCTTCCAGCCAGCGCATGACTCCATGATGCGGCGCCGTTTCCAGCAACTCCCACTCAAGCTGCGACTCATGGCTCCACTCGCTGCGCTGGCCGAACTCGTCGCCCATGAACAGCGTTTTCTTGCCCGGCAGGGCAAACATGTAACCGAGCAGCAGCCGCAAGTTGGCGGCCTTTTGCCATTCGTCTCCCGGCATCTTGTTCCATAGCGAACCTTTGCCGTAAACCACCTCATCGTGCGACAGGGCCAGGACGAAGTTCTCGGAATTGGCGTACATTGCCCGGAACGTCAGCCGGTTGTGCTCGAACTTGCGGTAGACCGGATCCTTGGACATGTACTGCAGCGTGTCGTGCATCCAGCCCATGTCCCACTTCATGCCAAATCCCAGGCCGCCGATGTAGGTCGGCCGCGAAACCATCGGCCAGGCGGTCGATTCTTCGGCGATAGTCTGCACGTCAGGATGGCTTCTGTAGACGTGCTGGTTCAGTTCTCGCAGGAAGCTGATGGCTTGCAAGTTCTCTCGCCCGCCGAATTCATTGGGAATCCATTCGCCCTCTTTGCGGGAGTAGTCCAGATACAACATCGAAGCGATGGCGTCGACGCGGAGCCCGTCAAAGTGGTACTTGTCCAGCCAGAACAGCGCGCTGGAAAGCAGGAAGCTGCGCACTTCCCGGCGACCGTAGTTGAAGATGAAGCTGTTCCAGTCGGGGTGGAAGCCTTGCCGCATGTCGGCGTGCTCATAGAGGTGCGTCCCGTCGAAGAAGCCCAGGCCATGCCCGTCGGTGGGGAAATGCGACGGAACCCAATCGAGGATCACGCCGATTCCATGTTGATGCAACTGGTCGATCAGATACATCAGATCGTGGGGCGTGCCGAATCGGGACGTGGGGGCGAAATAGCCGGTCGTCTGGTAACCCCACGAACCGTAAAACGGATGCTCGGTAAGCGGCAGAAATTCGACGTGCGTAAAGCCGGTCCGCTGCAGATGTTCGATCAAGGGTTCCGCAAGCTCGCGGTAAGTGAGCTGCGTTGCGTCGCTTTGCCGCCGCCAGGAGCCGGCATGCATTTCGTAGATCGACATCGGCGATTCGAGCGAGTTGCGGCCGGCGCGCGTGCGCATCCACTCGCCGTCGCTCCATGCGTAGTCGAGCGGGTGAACGATCGAGGCCGTCTTCGGGGGCGTCTCGCCGTAGAACGCAAAGGGATCCGATTTTTCCGCCTGGTAGCCGCCAAACTGGGAAACGATTCGGTACTTGTAGATGGTTCCCGGTTCGAGCCCCGGAACGAAGTTCTCCCAAATGCCCGAATCGGAGCGTGGTCGCAAGGGGTAACGTCCTCGCCCGTAGGCCTCGACGGTCGCTTCGCTGCGGTGTTGGGGGCCCAGACGGCGAACTGCACGCCTGCCGTCCCGTCCACGCGGCGAGGATGTGCGCCCAGTTTGTCGTAGAGCTTGACGTGCGTACCCTGGTTGAACAGGTAAAGATCATCCGCAGAGAGCAGGCTGGCATGAGCCAGGGACTCGCGGTCGATTACGATGGCGTCGTTTCTATCCATTTTTCTTCGCCTTCAGGGCTGGCGGTTCACGAAATTCCGGTCGGCGTTGCGGCGACGGGTTGCTCGGCGGCATTCAGCAAATCAAGAATGCCCAGCAGGGGCGCCTCAACCCAGTCCGGACGGTTATTCAATTCATACTTCAATTCATAGATCGCCTTTTCCAGCAAAAAGACGTTGAGCATCAATTCGATCTCTTCGGCGTTGATCGGCAGGAAGCGGCCCCCTTCGGCGGTGGCCAGATATTCTTTCAAGAAAGACACGCTGGCCCACGTGCTCCAAAAAGCGGCGCCCTTCAGCAGTCGCTCGCGCGTTTCGACCGGGGGAGACAGCGCATCGATCTGTTGGAAACAGGCGGAATGGGCCGCGTAATGGAACGACCGCAGCATGCTGGCGACGTCTCGCAGCGGAGAACGCTTCAGCGAGCGTTCGCTCAGCGACCGGGCCGGCTCGCCTTCGAAGTCGATGATCACGAAATCGTTGCCCGTATACAGGACCTGGCCCAGATGATAATCGCCGTGCGTGCGGATCCGCTCCGCGTGCAGTTTCCGCTGCATGATCGAATGCAGATTGCGGGAGATTTCGCTCTCTCGGCCCATGACTTCGCGTGCATGGCGTTGAGCGTGCTCGGGCAGCGAGCCGGCCTGCCGATGCAACAGTTGCAGCGTCTGATTGGAAAGCTTGCGCATCGACTGGTACTCGGACCGCTGATAGAGTTGCGTGAAGGCCTCTGGCGCGAAGTCCGGAGCGCGATTCTCCGCCAACGCCAGGTGCAACTCCGCCGTCCGTCGGCCCAACAATTCCGCAGACTGCTGGTAGGCCCCTAGCCGTTCGCTGGCCACGCCCGGCAGGTTTTGCATGGCCAGCTTGACCAGAGAGCAATGCGGCGCCGCTCCATTTTGCGAGCCATGGTTGGAGCCGTTGTGCGACGCCGGACCGACGGCCACCTCCTCGAAATACCGCTGCAATGTTTCCAGCGAGTATTGCCAGGCCGTCCCTTGGTTCGGAACGAAGGCGTGAAGAATGCCGACGTCGTACCGCACGTCCTTTCCGCTGACGTATTCGATCCAGCCGGCCACTGCCGGAGAATGGTCGAACGAGCTTGCCTCGCTGAGATAGCGGCCGATGGCCAAATCGGGGTTTACGCCGCCTTCGACGCGGCGAAAAACTTTCAGCATCAACCGGTCGCCATAGGCAATTGACGTGTTGCTTTGTTCGACCCTCGAAGCCGCGCCCGCCGGCCGTTGCGAGTCCTGGCCAAGAATGCGACGCAGCGCCCGCGTTGGAGAGGCCGTAAACTCGCCCTGGCTGCCCTTGATCCGCCGGCGGCGTTCGATCGCGTCGAGGACGGCGTCGGCGAACTCGCCGAGCCAGACCGCGTCAACGAGCACCATAGGCTCCGGCTGGTCTCCGCACTGCAGGCGGCAAATCGGCGCCTGAGGGGGGCGCTGTTGCAGTTCCTCGGCCTCTTCCGTAGTGATGCAGTACATCGGCAGGAGATAAGTTTCCGCTTCGCCAATCGTGTAATCGACGCGCAGCAGCGCGAAGGCGAATTCGCGCGGTCCGGCGGCGGATTCGAACGGCAAGAGTCCCGAGTCGCTGAGCTGCACCGTCTGGATCTGCCGCGCTTTGCCGCCAAACCAGCGGCGCGTACGCAGCGAATCGCGAAGCACGTTTTCCAACCGCGAGCGGGCGGTTCCCTTGAGTATGTCCGTCCATTCTCGCCCCGCGCGAATCAGCGGCAACTCGGCTGTCGGCAGACTGCGAATGGCTTCTTGAGGCGCCTTGGCGGGGGTCAGTTGGAACCAGTAAAAGGCGTGCGCATTCATCGTCAGGAAGTAGGGCAGCTTGCCGATCGGCGGGAATTCCGTCCGGCCGAGCAGTTCCACCGGCGTCATGCCTTCGAATTCCGACAGGTCCAACTCGGCGCACTCCGCGTTGCGCGACAAATTGGCCACCACCAGCACGCTCTCATGCTCGTCGCTGCGTACGAACGCCAACACCTTGGGGTTGTCGGGGAACAGGAACTCCAAGGAGCCGCGACCGAAAACGGGATGCCGCTGTCGCAACGCGATCAGGCGTTTCATCCACCACCAAAACGATTCGGAATTCAGTCGCTGCGTTTCGACGTTCACGCTCTGAAAGTGGTATTCGGAGTCGATAATCGGCGGCAAGTACAGCCGCTGCGGATTGGCTCTCGAGAAGCCGGCGTTGCGGTCGGCGCTCCATTGCATGGGCGTTCTCACGCCGTCCCGGTCGCCGAGATAAATGTTGTCGCCCATCCCGATCTCGTCGCCGTAGTAAATTACGGGGGTCCCCGGCATCGAGAACAGCAGGCCGTTCATCAACTCCATTTTGCGTCGATTGTTGCCCAGCAGCGGCGCCAGCCGGCGGCGGATGCCAAGATTAATGCGAGCCTGGCGCTCGTGCGCGTAAACGCGGTACATGTAGTCGCGTTCCTCGTCGGTCACCATTTCCAACGTCAGCTCGTCATGGTTCCGCAGGAACAAGGCCCACTGGCAGGAGGGATGGATTGCCGGCGTCTGCTGCACAATGTCGATGATCGGAAACCGGTCCTCCATCTGCGTGGCCATGAATAACCGCGGCATCAGCGGAAAATGAAACGCCGTATTGCATTCATCGCCGTCGCCGAAGTAGGCGATCGCGTCCTCCGGCCACTGATTGGCTTCGGCCAGCAGCATGCGTCCCGGAAACCGTTCGTCGATGTGGCGCCGCAACTCGCGGAAGAAGGCGTGCGTCTCCGGCAAGTTCTCGCAGTTGGTGCCTTCTCGCTCGTAAAGATAGGGCACGGCGTCCAACCGCATGCCGTCCACGCCCATGTCCAGCCAACGATCGAGCACCTGAAACAAAGCCCGCTTGACGCGCGGATTATCGTAGTTCAAGTCGGGCTGATGGCGGTAGAAACGGTGCCAATAGTACGCGTTGGCTTCCGCGTCCCAAGTCCAGTTCGAGGTCTCGAAGTCCTTGAAGATGATCCGCGCGTCCTGGTACTTGTTGGGAGTTTTGCTCCAGACGTAAAAATCCCTCCACGAGCTGCCGGGCCGCGCCTCGCGCGAGCGCTGGAACCAGTGGTGCTGATCGGAAGTATGGTTCAGCACCATCTCCGTAATCACGCGCAGCCCGCGCCGGTGCGCTTCGCGGAGGAACGTGCGGAAATCGCGGAGCGTGCCGTAGGTCGGGTTGATGTTCGTATAGTCGGCGATGTCGTACCCGTCGTCTTTGAGCGGCGAGGGGTAAAACGGCAACAGCCACAGAGCCGTGACTCCCAGGTCCTGCAAATAATCGAGCTTGCGAGTCAGGCCTTCGAAATCTCCGACGCCGTCCCCGTTATGGTCGTAGAAAGCCCGCACGTGCAATTCATAAATCACCGCGTCTTTGTACCACAACGGGTCTGAGGACATGCTCGCAAGCCGATCGTCTCGAATCACTACGGCGCTCCAGTCGCTTGAAATCTTTACAGGTAATACTCGAAGTCGTGCTCCGTGCGCAGCCAGCGCCGGACGCGGAAAATGTGCGCCGGCAGGAATTGGGGATTGAGCTCCACGTAGTTCCGGCCCGGACGCCACAAGTAGCGAGAATCGCTCAGCAGCTCATGAACCTGGCAGGGGCGGTCCTGCGGGGCATCCAGCCGCTCGGCCGGGATCTCGACCCATCCGGAGTGCACATGGTGCGGGTCCAGGTTCACCACGGTCAGGATCACGTTCTCGCCGCTCCGTTTGCTGTAGCAGAGCAACTGGTCGTTGCTGGTCTCGTGAAACTCCAGGCTGTGATCGCTCTGCAACGCGGGGTTCTCACGCCGAATCTGATTGACGCGCGCAATCAACTCCGCCAGGTTGTGGGACTGGGACAGCTCCCAGTGCTTGAATTCATACTTCTCCGAATCCAGATATTCTTCACTGCCCGGCTCGCGTGCCCGGCTCTCGCCCAGTTCGAACGCGGGGCCGTAAATGCCGTAGTTCGCGCACAGCGTCGCGGCCAGAATCAACCGCGTGACGAACGCCGGGCGACCGGCGGTTTGCAGGTACTCGGGCAGGATGTCCGGCGTATTGGGCCAGGCGTTCGGGCGGAAGAACTCTCGTAACGAGGTATGGAACAGCTCCGAAAAATACTCCGACAGCTCCCACTTCGTGTCCCGCCAGGTGAAGTAGGTGTACGATTGCGTGAATCCGCGTTTGGCCAGCTCATACATCACGTGCGGGCGCGTGAACGCCTCGGACAGGAACAACGTGTCCGGAGCGTCGCGTTTGATTTCGCCAATCAGCCACTCCCAGAAGACGAACGGCTTGGTATGCGGGTTGTCGACGCGGAAGATGCGAATCCCCTGCTCGATCCAGAACTCGACGATGCTTTTCAATTCGTCCCACAAGGCTCGCCAATCTTCGGTCTCGAAATCGATGGGAACGATATCCTGGTACTTCTTGGGCGGATTTTCCGCGTATTGGATCGTGCCGTCGGGCCGCGTGCGAAACCACTGCGGATGTCGCTTGACATATGGGTGATCCGGCGAGCACTGCAGCGCCAGGTCGAGCGCAAGTTCGATCCCCAGGTTTCTCGCCGCGTCGACCAACTGGTGCACGTCCGCTAGCGCGCCCAAGTCCGCATGCACCGCTTTGTGTCCGCCGCTCTCGGCGCCGATCGCCCAGGGGCTGCCCGGATCGCCGGCGCCCGCTTCAACGGCGTTGTTGCGGCCCTTGCGAAACGTCTCGCCGATGGGATGGATCGGCGGCAGGTACAGCACGTCGAATCCCATCCGAGCCACATATGGCAAACGCTCGATACAGTCGCGGAGAGTCCCGTGCCGACCCGGTTCGGGCGACGCGGAGCGGGGAAACATCTCGTACCAGGAACTGAAGCGGGCCTTCGTGCGGTCGACCACGAGCGGCAATTGGCGGTCGTACGTGGTTTGCCGCGACCGGTCGGGATAGCGATCGACCAGCGCCGCCAGCGTTGGCTCCATCGCCGCGGCCACGCGCGCTGAAGGGGGATGGTCGGAGGCGAGCAGCTCCGCGGCGGCGCAACTGATCAGCGTCGACCCCGGTCGCTCGCTCCGCCGCATTGCGCACGAGCTGAGCGCCGATCAGCAAATCGACCGACAGTTCCTGCAAGGCCGCAGCGCGAGCCTGCAAATCGCGCAACCAGGTATGGAAGCGGTCTACCCAGGCCTGGAGCGTATAGACATAGCGCCCCATCGAGTCGACGGCGAATTCTCCGCGCCAGCGATCTTGGCGCAGCGATTCCAGCGGCGTCTCGCTCCACTCGTCGTCGCCCTCGCGCCGCCAGCGAAGCATGCATCGGACCAGGTCGTGGCCGTCGGTAAACGCGCTGGCTTCCACGACGACTCGCTCGCCAATGACGCGCTTGATCGCGTAACGCCCGGAATCAATTTCGGGCGATACGTCGGCAATTACCACGCGTCGGCGGCCGTCGTCAGAAGACATGCGTTACGCTCCTCATCTTACAGTCGAGTCACCCTCCCGATTCAGGCATCGAGCAACTCGCGTGCCTGGATCCCGCTGAAATCTGCTTGCTTCCGATCGCCGCCCGTACGATTACAACGATTCCGAATGAAATGCAAGCGCAGCATGGCTCGGCGCCAGCCAACGCGTCTCGTCGGGTCTCCGCAGTTCCCGCCCCGCCGTAACGAGGATCGTCGCTGGAGAACATTAATTTCCACAGGCAGTTGTCAGGCGGCGCCAGCAACGGCTCCGAGGCAGGATTGCACTCGAAACTTCGTCCCAGGTTGACCAGCAGCAGTCGGTCTCCAGCGTCGCCCCCGAGGTAGCGCAGCACAAAGGTTTCGGCCCCCAGCACCGCGCCTTCGATGCGATCGCCGTTCTGAGCCGCGAACACGGGATCCTCTCGTCGCATGCGGAGCAGTTCGCGATGCATCCGGTAGGTCTCAGCATGCCGCTGCCGCTCGCCGAAGTCGAGCTTGCAGCGCTGGAACGTCTCCAGGGCGCCCGGGTCGGCCAGATAGGCCTCGCAGTCGCTGCCCGACAGGCTATGGAACTCTCGCAGGAACTCATTACGCCCTTTGCGCACCAGGTCCGCCAATTCGGGATGGTGGTCGGCAAAGAACAGGAACGGCGCCGAGGACCAGAACTCTTGTCCCTGAAAGAACAAGGGCGTGCCGGGCGCCAGCAGCCAGAGGGCCGTCATCGCTCGGTAACGTCCGGGCGACGTCAAATACTGAGGTCGCTGGCCGCGGCCGGAATGCGCCACCTGATCGTGGTTCTCCAGGAACGTGATGAAACGCCGCCCCGGCAGGTCTCCCGCTGCCGTCCCGCGGCGTTTTCCCGTGCGGCGATTCCATTGGCCCTGGTAGAGAAATCCGCGTTTGACGGCCGAGATCAGTTCCTGCGGCGTGCCTTGGTAATCACCGTAGTAGTAGTCGTTACGCCCGGTCATGGCCACCCGGGCCGCGTGATGAAAATCATCGTTCCATGCCGCGTCCAGGCCATAGCCGCCCCGCGCGACATCACGCACGACGACCCCTTCCTGGTGTTCGTTTTCCGCGGTGATCAGCACGCTGCGTCCGGCGGCCTTTTCTCGCGCACGGCGCATGAGCGCGGCCAGGATATGATCGGCCGAGTCGTCGACGATGGCGTGCACCGCGTCGAGCCGCAAACCGTCCAGATGATATTCGTCCAGCCAATAACCGGCGTTGGCCACAAAAAACTCGCGGACCATCGTCGAGCTCGGGCCGTCGAAATTGACGGCGTCTCCCCACTCGGTTCCGTGGCGCCGTGATGTAAAGTCTTCACTGAACTGTCCCAGATAATTGTCAGCCGGTCCGAAGTGGTTGTAGACCACGTCCAGAATGACGCCCAGTCCCAGTTCGTGCGCCCGGTCGACGAAGGCGCGAAATGCGTCCGGGCTGCCATACAGCCGAGTCGGCGCGTAGAGGTCCACGCCGTCATAGCCCCAGCCGAAACGGCCGGGAAACTCCGCGACGGGCATCACCTCGATCACGGTGACGCCGAAATCAGCCAGCTCCGCCAATTCCTCTGCGGCGGCGGCCCACGTGCCCTCGGGCGTAAACGTGCCGATGTGCAGCTCGTAAATCACCTGGCCGGGCAGTTCGACGCCGCGCCATTCGGCGTCGCGCCACGCATAGGCCGACGGATCGACGATTTGCGACGGACCGGCGCTGCCGAGCGGTTGAAAGCGGGACGCCGGATCGGGATAGAGCGTCGCGTCGCCGTCGAGCCGAAAGCGATACAGGTCGCCCCCCGCGGCGCGGCGGACCAGGGCGGAAAAAAAACCGTCGGGCTCGGGATGCAAGGGCTCGGAAATCTCGCCTCGTTCGCCGGACTCTCCGGCCGCAAGTTCGATCACGACCTCGACTTTGGACCGCCGCGGCGCCCAAACGCGGAAATGCACGCCGCCGCCGGGCTGCACTTCCGCGCCGATGAACAAGCGCCGTTTGGGAAGTTCCGTCTGCATGCTTCATTCGTCCTTTCCGTGTGGCTTCTCCGAGGCCCGTCCGCAGCCATATTCGCCGGCGGTCGCATCGCATCTGCACGTCATCAGTACCCGTCTGTGTGCCATCAATACCACAGACGGCGCCATTTGCACAAAGGGAAATGCATAAACGGCGCCGCGCTGGGCGACCAATCTTCGGGCGCGCCTCTTGCAGAGACAAGGCGTGCAAGTGAACCGGACGGCGTCGTCGGCCGGCGCAGCGCCAAGGCCGCAGCGCGTGAGGTGCGCGCTGGACGCCCCTCGGTCGCGCTGGTCGACTTCGAACCAGGGCGCGCGGGGAATTTCCGTTTAGCCCTTGCCAAACCAGTGGCTGAAGAGGCCGCGGGCTCGCCGCATCACGCTGGCCTCGGCCGGTTCTTCACATTCGGATGCCATCAGATACGAACGAAAGCTGATCAACAATTGGCGCGCCCGCTCTGCGGCGCGGTCTTTTCGGCGGTCTCTTTTTTTCTGGGGAACGATGGCCAGGCGAATTCTCGTTTGAGCCGCGCCCAACCGTCTGGCGCCATGACGATCGGCGCTTTTCTCTCGGCGGATTTCCTCGAATTTGAGTTCCATCACCAGCCGTACCGGGCGATCGGCTACGCGGCGAAACAGCGAGCCGCCGCCCTCTGAAACGGCAATTTGAATCTCGTCGCCGTCCGCGGAGAGAACTTCGGCATGATGGTCGGCGATGAATCCTCGCAGCTTTTCGACGCACACCGCCAGGGGCGCCTCGCTGACCAGTTCTCGTTCGAGCAATACGTTGCTCGACGTGCGGGGCGGCTTTTGCCGCTTTTCCGGCGACGATTCGCCGCCTTCGCTGCCGCTGCCCAACTGCACGACCCGGTTGCGCCGTTCTCCTTGGCCATCAGCAGGGCCCGGTCGGCTCGACGCAGCATCGTTTCGGGCGTGTCGCCCGGTTGCAGTTCGGTGACGCCGAAACTTGCCGTCGCCGCCTTGCCGTTCAAGGAAGGCTGCGGCAATTCGGCCAGCATGGCTCGCAGTTGCTCCGCGCGGCGCAAGGCCTTGCCGTTGTCGCAATCGGCGAACAGCAGCACGAATTCCTCGCCGCCGTAGCGCGCCGCCAGGTCGTCCGGCCCGCAAGCGCTCTTCAACAGCCCGGCCAGCGCCTGGATCACCTCGTCGCCGGCCTGGTGTCCGTAGGTGTCGTTGATCAGCTTGAACCGGTCGATATCGGTAATCACCAGGCTATAGGGCGTGCCGTTTTCCAGGTGCGTGGATACGAACCTGGCGTGCGTCCTGTCGAACTCGGCTCGATTGGCCAACTGGGTGAGCGGATCGCGAGCCGCCTTCTCTTTGAGATTCTCGCAGCGCGCCTCGAGCGAGGTTTCCGGCGAGGCGTCGTGCAACACCAGCGCCAGTCCGCGCGAGACGCCGTCGGCGGCGGTCACGGGGATGGCGTGGGCGTCTACGGCGACGACGCGCCCGTTGCGGCCGCGGATGTTGAGTCGCCGCAGCCACTGCACGCCGGTGCGGATGGCATAGGTCACCGGGCAGTCCTCGTCGCGGATCGGCTCGCCCTGTTCGTCGGCCAGGCCGATCAAGCTCGGCGCCCAGCAGCGCTGGTAGACTCCGGATTCGGATACGCCCGTCAGTCGTTCGGCGCCGCGATTCCAGTGCAGGATTCGCAGGCCGTTATCGACGAACACCACGGCGTCGAACATATTGGCCAGCAGCTTCTGCTGGAACATGTTTTGCAACGAAAGCCCGACAGCCGCAGCCGGAGCGTCGTGGAGCCGCCAGGGGCAGTCATCTTCGCCGTTTTCGAGAGCCAGCAACCAACGTCGCGCCACGGCCTCGCGCAGCTTGAGCTGGTCGCACTCGTGTAATTCGGCGAACGACGCGACCAGGCGCGGATCAAACTGCGCCCTGCGCAGCGGTAGAGTTCGTTGAAGGCTCGCTCATGCGAGAACGCACGTCGATACACGTGATCGGAGATCATCGCGTCAAATGCGTCTGCAATCGCCAGCATGCGAGCCCCGAGCGGCAGCGCCTCGCCGGAGAGATTGTTCCGCGAACGCGTTCCGTCATACCAGGCCGCCGCCGACGCAATGATCGCCAACACGCCGGGAGAACTGCACGAGCAACGCAGGATCTCCTCGCCCATCAGCCAGTGACAATCCATCACCGCCGCCTCCTGAGGCGTCAGCGGTCCGGGCTTGGCGAGGATTTGATCGGGAACGCCGATCTTGCCGATGTCGTGCAGCAAGGCCGCAACTTCCAGATCGTCGCGCTCCGCTGCGGAAATCCCCATGCGGTCCGCCCAGGAAGAGCAGCTCAACGTGACTCGCAGACAGTGATGGGCCGTCGGCTCATGCTTCCACCGCAAGGCGCGATACAAGCTGCTCGCCATTCCCAACCGGACTTCGACCAGTTGGTTCTCGGCTTCGCGATCGACGATCGGAGCGAGCGCCGGCGTACACTCGGCGACTTCCTTGTCGAGTTGTTCGAAGAGTGAATTCAAGCGACTCAATTGCGTTTCCGTGGCGGCAATTGCGCCAACGGACGGTACTGCGTCCTTAGCCGGCGACTCGGGACGCAAATCGTTTGCCATATTACCTGGTGCCGTAGAGAAGCGGGCAGCCCGCGCGTTTTGAACCGCGCCCTTCAGGGCCCCGAACTTTGGAGAAACCGCTACAGAAAGCTAGCTCACGACAATCAGGGGGGCAAATGCCGAGTCGCGCGTTTTGGCGGCGTGCCCGCCCGTCCGTATGGCGCCCTGGACGAGCGGCGGCCGGCCCTTACAAGCGTTAAAACCAGATCGCCGGCCGCCTCTTGCCAATCCAGTTTTGTCCGGCGATGATCGGCGAAAACAAGTTCCGCAGCCAACCGCCGGCCGAACCGGCAGGAGCAAAATGAATGCAACTCGTTTCTTACTATGGCCCGACGGGACCGCGCGTGGCGGCAGTACGCGACGGAGACTATGTCGATCTCAATGCCGCCGATCCTGAGCTGCCGAGTTCGATGAAGCAACTGCTGGCCTTGGGACCCGCCGCTCTCCAACAGGCAGCCGCCGCGCTGGAGCGTGGTGAGGTTCTCGCTGCCGATTCCGTGCGCCTTGCGCCTCCCGTCCCCGATCCCGAGAAAGTTCTCTGCGTAGGTTTGAACTACGCCGACCACGCCAAGGAAAGCGGCGTGACGCCGCCCGAAGAGCCGGTGCTGTTCAACAAGTTTCCCTCGGCCCTCGTCGCGCACGGCGAGCCGATCGTGTTGCCGCGAGAAAGCAAAGAAGTCGATTACGAGGCCGAGTTGGTCGTGGTCATCGGCCGCGGCGGGCGGCACATCGCCGAAAGCGACGCCTTGAAGCACGTGGCCGGCTACTGCCCTGGACACGACGTCTCCGCGCGATTGGCAACTGCACAAGCCCGGCAAACAGTGGCTGCTCGGCAAGACGTTCGATACGTTCGCTCCTTGCGGCCCACGGCTGACGACTTGCGATGAAATCGCCGACCCCGGCAAGCTGCAGATTCAATTTCGCCTCAACGGACAGACGCTGCAGGATTCAAACACCAAGGAATTCATCTTTTCCGTAGAGGCGGTGATTGCCTACGTTTCCCAGGTTTGCACCTTGAAGCCGGGCGACCTGATCTTCACGGGCACGCCGCCGGGAGTTGGATTCGCCAGGAAGCCGCCTGTTTTTCTGCAACCCGGCGACATGGCCGAAGTCGAAATCGAGGGCTTGGGCGTGCTGCGGAATCCCGTCATCGCCGAGATGCCGGTTTAACGTCTGCAGGGCGGAACGAGTCGCCCGCCGACGCATGCGGTCGGGGCCGACAAGGCCAAACGCCGCCGGCGAATTGGCCGGCATGCCTGCGTTGACGGCGCCAACGCAGCACGCTCTCCGGAAGTAAATCGCCTGCAGGCGCCGCCCTGTCACGGTCGGCTCGCTAGGCTGAGATCGTTCTGGAGCCTTGATTGTGCGAGAGCTTCAGATCGTCGTATGAATCGGAGGCGAAATAAGCGTCGACCGCCTCGGCGTCTTGCGGCGCAAGTTCGGACGAAGCTTCGGAGGCAAGCGAGTCGGCCATTTCACCGTCATCGCTCGGGGCGACGTAGGCCGTCAAAGCTGCTTGGGGCTGCGTCGCCATCACCGCCGAGGATGTTGCGCTCGCAGCAGCGCCGTCGCCGGACGTAGCCGTCGTGGAGACGGAAACTCCCGGCGCGGACGCATTCCCGGTGCTCGAGGCGATGGCCACGCTCGAAGCCGCTGCGGCTGCCGACCCACCGGCCGATGAGGATGAGTCTCCGCCAGCACCGACGTCCAGCGTAGACATACCGTACCATGCCGCCGGCGAATAACCGAAGCTGTCATAACCATAGCCGCTGAAGCCGAAGCTGCTGTAGCCGCCATAGCCATATCCGCCGAATCCGAAGCTTCCGAAACCGCCATGCCCATAGCTTCCGAAACCGCCGTAACCGAAGCCGCCATATCCATAGCCGCCGAAGTAACCGCCCCAGGGATTGTAGAATCCGCCCCAACCTCGGCCGAAACCGCCCCCGCCGCGGCCATAACCTCCACCGTAGCCGCCACCGTAACCACCATAGCCCCCGCCGTATCCTCCTCCATAGCCGCCTGAGTTCCCCCCGTTGTCGCCGCCGGAAGAACCGCCGCCCGAAGTTCCGCCTCCGGTTCCAGATCCTCCGCTGGTAAATGTGCCCGTAACCAGATCGTTCACGAGCAGATTGGCGACGGGACTTCCTTGCCCGGTGACCAGGTCGTAACCCGCACCGGCCGAATAGCCGTTGCCGCCGCTGGCGACATCGTGGAAATCGCTGCTGGATAGCTGGTAGATTTCCTGCTGGGCCTGATCGATCGAGCCTTTGCCGGCCAGCGACAGCCCTTGATTCGCGATTGCCAACAATGCCGCCCACTGCGGAGCGCCGGCGCTTGTGCCGCCGACCTGAATCCATCCGCTTTGCCCGTATGAGTCGTACACGGCGAAGCCGCTATTCGGATCGGCGTCGTACGCTACGTCGGGGCTGGATCGCATGCCGGAGGATTGCACGCCGCTTTGATAGGAGGGTTCGCTCTCGTATTTGCTGTAGCCGCCTCCACTGTCGCTCCAGGCCGTTTCTGAAGCGCCGTTGTTCACGTTCTGAATGGTCGTGCCGCCCACGGCAAGCACGTTGGTCGACAGCGACGGCCAGATGCCCGGCGCCCCGAATCACCCGACGCGCCGACAAAGGTGATGCCCGTGTGCCCTGCGGGCGTGGTGAAGTAGCTGTCGTAGGAGGTTTCGCCTCGAAACTCGCTCGATCCCCAACTCATCGAAACGACGCTTACGCCGGGCAGATTGCGAGCCGTGTCGACTGCGGAGAGAAGGTCGCCCAACTGCGCCGATTTCGCTTCGACCAGCACGATGTTTGCGTTGGGCGCGACGGCGTGGGCCCATTCGACGTCGAGCGCAATTTCCTCCGACCAGCCGGAGTCGGCTTGGGGCTGGTATCCCGCGGCGTACACCTTGCTGAAGCTCGGCGGATCCGCGATCCCGAACTGCTGATCGAACGCCTTCAGATCCTGGGCGATGGTCGGATCGTCATAAGCGTCGACGATGGCAATGGTTTGCCCGGTCCCATCTCCCAGCACGGATCCGCTCGAAAAGCTGATCTGATCGATGCCGTAGTAGCTGCGAATCTGGGCCGGGGTCAAGCCGACCGGGCCGCTGCTGGCCGCCGGCTGCATGACGGTCGCCAGCGGCTGCGCAGTGATGCCGTCCAGGCGGGGAACGGCTGACAGCAAAGTCCGAACTTCCAAGCGTTCGAGAAAGAGTTGAGTCTTGAGAGTCTTGTTTTTCCGAGTGGAGTAGCGACGGCCTTGAGCGTCCCGCGAAAGGAAACGATACGGCATTCTGTTCCGCCCTGTATCTGGTTGTAGAAGATAGTCCGAAGACGATCCCCCATCCAGGAGCGACCGTATTCGAAAACGACATCGGCGTCAAGAAAAACATTTTCTCGCGGCGAGGCGGTTGAACGCCGTCCGACTTTTGCCTCGCCGCCGTCAAAAAAGTTTCGCGGCGGCTCAAGGCGGTCTACAATTCGCATTTTCCTTTCAGGAGCCTTGACCATGAGCATTCTGGATCGATTTCGCTTGGATGGAAAACGCCTGTTCATCACCGGCGGCACTCGCGGCCTGGGCCGCGAAATGGCCCTGGCCCTCGCCGATGCCGGCGCCGACTGCGTGCTGGTCGGACGCGATGCGGAAGCGCTCGAAAATACGGCTGCGGAGGATGCGCGCCTTCGGCCGGCGGGCCGCTACCATCCAGGCTGACGTCGGCAAACCGGCGGAATGCGAAACGGCGTGTCTCAAGGCGCTCAAGGAGCACGGCCCGATCGACATTCTGATCAACAACGTCGGCGGCCGTCGCATCAGCACCCCAACCGTCGATTTGCCGCTCGACGAGTGGCAGGGAATCATTGACCTGAATCTGACCAGCACCTTTCTTTGCACCAAGCTGATCGGCGGCGCGATGCTGCAACGACGCCAAGGACGCGTGATCAACATTGCCTCTATCTCCGGGATGGTCGCCAACCGCGGCATCGGCGGACGCAGCTACGAGACGTCGAAAGCCGCCGTCATCCAGTTCACGCGCGCGACCGCCGCCGATTGGGCCCCTCAAGGCGTCACGGTGAACGCCATCTGCCCGGGCGGTTTTATGACGGCGCCCAACGTGCGCTGGTCTCAAGAGCGGCCCGAGGTTGTGGAGACGTTCAGAAACCTGATTCCCGCGGGTGACTTCGGCCAGCCGGAAGATCTAGGCCCGCTGGCCGTTTATCTCGCCAGCGACGCTTCTCGGTATATGACGGGCGCCGCCCTGGTCATCGACGGCGGTTATACGCTTTGGTAAGACGCCCGACCGAGAAGATGGTTAAACCGGAGTGTTCGCGAGGCGCATGTCGACTCGGGTGACTTTTCCGGATGTAGCGGCTGTCCGTAATTGCTGGTTTTTCGGACTAGGGGGAGTCGATCGATAGTAACGGCCCCGCAGGCCGTAAGGCCGGACAATTGGCGCGCTAGACAGCTCGACTCGAAACGATGAGCGCTGCAGCGCGACTCGCCGGCCGCAGAAATACGCCAATCTGGAGTGGCGGCGTCTCGAGCTGCGCCAGACCGACGCGCCGCCCGGAAGGAGGCCGTGCGGGAACGACGTGGCCGCCGCGCCATCCATGAAGGCGGCGGTTTCCCCTGTTGTCACGCTTTTCGGCGGGAGTAAGAAATGAGGCTCTCAGTCTTTTCGTTCGGCATCGTCGCCTTGACCCTGCTTTTGGCGGGGCCAACCCAGGCCCAGACGTATCCCGCGGAGTATCCGACCGGTCCCAACGCCATTCCCGTGATGGTTGGAAGCGCTTTTCATCCGGGATACTCGTTCAATTACAGCAACCCTTACGCCTATCCCACCGGGCCTCATAACTGGGGCTACGCGGGGACGTGCTGCTCGAACATTTGGGCCGGCTACTGCGATGAAGAGCAAGGCTGCCATCACGGCCTGTTCCGCGGCGGCCTGCGGTGCAAGCTGAAGCACTGCGGCCAGAAGCTGTTGGGCTCTCGGCGGCAGTGCGGCTGCCGTTCTCACGGCTGTGGTTGCGGCCACGATACGTGCTGCTCGGGCGGAAGTTGCTGCCAAGGTCCGGGCGTGTATGAGGACGCCGAGGCGCCGCCGGCGGAACTGCTGGCGCCGCCAAGGCCCCCGGAAGCGATGCCTCCGGAAGCGACGCCGCAGCCGTACGACAAGGCCCCGTCGCCGAGCGACGAGGCCCGCCGCCGAGTGCGCAAGAGCTACCGGATGCCGCAGATGACTTCAGCCCGCGCCAAGGCGCGTCACTGAGTTATTCGGCCACCCTGGCGTAGAACTCGTCACTATTCGCGATCGAGGCGATGACTTCGTTCTGATCGTTCCTGGCGAGTTGGCCGGCCCAGTAGCCTTGGCCGTCCGCGTCAGGGCTTCTGCCGAGCAATTCTTGATAGATTTGGTCGACGAGGTCCTCGCGGTATTCCTGGCTGTTAAATACGACGTCCGCAGCTTGCTGGCGGGTATTTCCCGCTGCCAGGAACTGCTCAAAGGCGGCTTCGCCGTTCGGATCAGGAGCGCGGTCCAAGGCGTCGTGGTACAAGGCGTCGACAAAGCCCTGGCTCGTGGCGCCGCCGCGCGAGTCGAAGTATTCTGCCGAGCCGACGATGGCGGCGGCCACCTGGTTGACCGTGCCGCCGTGGGCCAGGAACTGCGTCCAACTCGCCAGGCCGACCGGATCGACCGCCCGGTGCAGGTATTGCTGGTAGAGCGTGGTCACCTCGTTGGAGAGATACTCCGCAGCGTGCTGGATCCCCGCGATAACAACCTGTCGCGAGGCGCCTTGGCTGAGTACGTCATTCCAATGGGCCAATCCTGCAGGGTCGACTTTGCGATTGAGCAGTTCGCGATAGAGTTCTGAGATGAACCGCTCGTCGGCCGTTCCTCGCGTGCCGTCCGGCAGAAGTTCCTCGAGCATCTTGGCGGTCGTGTGTACGGTTGCCGATGCTGAGTCGTCGACGATCGACACGCTGACGTCGTAGCTGCCTTCATCCGTATAGCTGTGCGAGCCCGTGACGGTATAGACGCCTCCGGAAAGCGTGACGGTTCCCGTCGAACTGCTGCCGTCTCCCCACTGAATGGTCGCCGTGAACTCGCTGGCGGCTTCGGTATTGGGGCCGTGCGTGAAGGTGGCCACCGTGACGTTCGTCAGCGCGGAGAACTCGTAGCCGTTGACCGCCACGCCCGTCGCCGTGATGGCGGGCTCGGCCACGATCGCCGTGCTGTTGACCGTCGTATCGGGCGCCGCCGTGCGATGGATGGTGACCGTGATCAACTTGGTCCCGTCTTCGGCGTACGTGTGGTTGCCGTGCACGGTGAACGTGTCGGTCCCGGCGTCGTAGGTGATAGTGCCCGCAGACGCGGCCGTGCCGTCGCCCCAGTCGATGTCGGCCGAGTAGTCGCTCAACGGGCCGGACCCGCCCGGATCGGTGAACGTCGCCACGTCGACCGTGCCGGTGTCGGCGCCCTCCAGGGCGTTGACCGTCAGGCCGCCCTGGGCTTGAACCACGGGGTTCGCCACGTCGGCGGTGCTGGTCGCCGTGGCGTCCGGCGCCGCCATGTGATGAATCGTCACGGTGACCGTGAAAGTTCCGGCCGCAGCGTAATTGTGCTGTCCGGTGACGGTGAAGACGCCGGTCCCTGAGTCGTACGTGATCGTGCCGGCCGACGTGCTGCTGTCGCCCCAGTCGATGTCGGCGGAATAATTCGCCAAGGCTTCGGCCCCGCCCGGATCAGTAAACGTGGCGACCACCTGCGGATCGGAGAGCGTGCCCTTGAGAGCGTTGATCGTGAAGCCGCCGGTGGCGACCACCGCCGGATCGGTCACGGTCGTATTGGCCGTAACGTCGGGAATGGCATTGGGCGAATCGCTGGTCAGGCTGATCGTATTGGCCAGCGCGCCTTCGTCGACGGCCTTGACCGTGATCGTTCCGTTGACCGTGGCCCCCGCGGCAATCGTACCAATATCGACCGTCAACGTGCCGCTGGAGTTGACCACGGTCCCTTGATCGAAGCTGCCGGAAACGTAGCTCACGTTGGCGGGGAGCACGTCGGTCAGCATGACGTTGTCGATCGCCACCGCGCTGTTGTTGTGAATCGTAATCGAGTAGTCGAAGGTATCGCCTTCGACGACGGTCCCCGGCGCCGTATTGGTCACGCTCAAGTCGGCGGTCGATTGCAACGTCTCGATGTGCGAGAAGTTCACGGGGTCGTTGCCGCCGAACGACCACGTGCCGGACGTTCCGTCCGCCGAATTCGTCACGCTCAACGCGGCGCCGGTCGTCCCCGTCAGGTCCATCAGCAGTGTATCGCCGGGCGAAGCCGGCGGAGTCGGATCGCCGCCGTCGACGCTGACCGTCGTGCTCGCCAGCGGCGCGACATTGAAGGTATCGCTGCCGGCGCCCGTGGCGACGGAAAGATTGCTCGCGCCGCTGAAGTTGATGGCATCCTGGCCCGTAAACTGAAGTTGATTGGGGGTTCCGGCGGTGATCGTGACGGTCTGATCCGTGCCCGACGTCGAGGCGACGTTCAAATTGTCCACCGACGAGATGGCCGCGCCGATGGTCGCGTTGCCGCTGAGCGTGACGTCGTTCAGGTTCAACGTCGTTCCGCCGTTGGATGCGACGCCCGTGTCGAAGTTCTGGATATCCAGGCCGCTGAGCGTAACCGTGCCGGGGGCGCCGGTGATATCGACGCCCGTGCCCGTGCCGGCCGTTGGCGCCGAGAGCGTCACGCCGCCTTGCCCGGCCAGCGTGAGATCTTTGTCGATCGAAACGCTTTCGGCGTAGGTTCCGGCTACGACATTCACCGTGCCGGCGGAGCTCGCCAGATTCACGCCTTCCTGGATGGCGCCGGTCGGACCCGCTTGCGGGCTGGCGCCGTCGACGGTGATGTCCGAGAAGTCTCCTTGGAAGCCGGTCGTGCCCGCGTCGGCGTCGGCGCCGCCGTCGAACCAGGGGCTGAAGTCGACGTTGCCGCCGGTGATGGCGGCCATCACGCCCGACTCGGTGCTATCGCCCCACCAGTTGCCGGAGGCGTCGACCAGGGTTCCGCTATTATTGGCAATCGCGGCCGTAGTATTGCCGGACAGATCGTTTTCGAAGAGCGGCTGAATCACGCCCGCGCCGCTGGCAATGGAGATGCCCGTGTCGTTGCCGGAGATGAAGTTCTGGCTGGTTTCCTGAGCGGCTGTGCCGAGATTACCGCCGGCATCGACCTGCACGCCGGTCGTGGCGCCGGTAATCGAGTTACGGTACAGCGTGGCCGTGGCCAACGCCGCCGCCGATTTCAACGCCGACGGGACCGCCGCTGATCAAACTGTTGCGGATGTCCAAGCCAATTGCATTCGTGCCCGTCTGACCATCAACCAACACGCCCGCCGTGGTCGAACCGGTAATCGTCACTCCGTCGAGTGCCGCCTGGGTGGCGTCGGCCACGCCGTACAAAGGATCGTTGTTGGTGGCCCAGACGCCGTAGGCGTTGTTCAACAGCGTGCCCCCCTGGATGACAATCGTGTTTGACGTCGGATTGCTCCAGATTTCGATGCCGTAATCGGCGCCGGTCACGTCATTGTTCTGGACGACGACCGAGGCATTGCTCTGCATCGAGAAGATCAACAAGCCGGCGTTGCCCGCCACTGCTGAGGCGTCGGCCGTGATCTGGTTGTTGCTGATTGTGAACGGCGAGGCCGACGAGTACGTCAGGTTGTGATAGACGCCGCGGATGTAGTAGTCGATCGTGTTGTGATCGATACTCGACGGCGATCCGGCGGCGGAGAAGTTGTTGGTCTGGATGCCGATCGCAACGCGCGTCATGACGTTATCGGAGATGTCCGCATAGAAATTGTCGGCGATCAAAACGCCGCGGCCGCGGGGACTCAGCGACGTGAGCGGGATGTTGTCGATCTGGTTGTGAGTGAACGAGTTTCCGGTCGATGCCGTGCCGCTGTCGGTGTCGCCGTAGATGCCGTTGTTCGTGAAGTTCTGAATGATATCGTTCTGCACCGTCAGGCCGGAAATGTCCGTGGTCGTGGCGGCGCCGACGTTCGTCACGCCATTGGCGGCGTTCGAATTGACGCCGTTAAGCATGGTTCCGCCCGACAGGCTCGGGTTGTTGCCATCCATCGTCAAGCCGTCGATCGTGACGTTGTCGGCCGACACCAGAAAAATACTGCCGTTGGCGGTATCGTTCGCGCCAGGCAACACGATCGCTTCGGCGCCGCGCGTGCCGGTGTTTGGATCGACGCCGGCGTTGGGGCCCAGCAGCGAGACCGACTTATTGACGTTGACGTTCTCCGTATACGTTCCGGCGCCCACGTTGACCGTGCCGCTCGCGTCGACGTTGTCGACGCCTTCCTGGATGGTGGCGAAGCCGTTGAAACCGTAGGCGACCGGTCCCGCGCCGCTGCCGATGCCGTCAGGATCGCTGAACCGGTCGGCGCCGCTCCAGTGCGTATCGACATACACGACCGGCCGTGCGCCGACGGCGTTGACCGAATCGATGTCGCTTGCCGCGCTCGTCGGGCGGCTGGCATGCGTAGCCTGCGTTGAAAGTTCGTTCAGGCCGCGAACGCCCGTTTCGCCGTCGATCGTGTTGTTGATGTCCCAGTTAATTAAGATATGGACCGGGGTAGGATCGTCTGTGACGTTTTGCAGAAACACGCCGTCGGCGCCGCCGACGCGAGTAAGGATGTTGTTGGTGAAGGTGAATTGATCGCCGGCCGAAGCGCCCACCGAGTGGTCGGCGTAGAATACGTCGTTCACGTCCGTGAACGTGTTGCCGTCGATCTGCATGTTCGAAGTCTGAGAGCTGAGTTCCAAGCCGTGGTCGATGTCTTTCACGCCTTGAATGCCCAGGATCTGGTTCCCGGAGATCGTGATGTGCGAACTATTGTCGTCGTTGTGGCCATTTTCCCAGATGGCGGTCACCGTTTCGCTGGTGAATGACGAACCAACCAATTGGAACGTATTATTCTCGATTTCCAGGCCGTCGTAGCCCGTGCCGCCGGTCGTGCCATCCTGAAATCCGAACGACGAAGCCGGACCCCAGACGGGGTCGTTATTCGTGCCGTCGGCCTCGAAGTTGATCGTATTGCCGAGCATGTGCTGGTCTGTGCCGTGCCAGAAGTAGACGGCGATGTTCTGCACGTAGCCGTTGTCGCCGGCGACCGTAATCGTGTTGTTTTGCACGAGCGTGTTGCTGAACTGGCCGGTGGCATTCCAGCCCAACATGATGCCCGACTCGAAATGATCGAGATTCAAATTCTCGATCGTTAGATTGTCGTTGCCTTGGGCGGACGGGCCGTCGGCGGCGAACAGGAAGGAGGAATAGATATCGTCGCCAAAGTCGCCGCCGCTCTTAATGGTGGCGTTCGAGCCTGAACTGGTAATGGTGACGTTGTTCACGCCGCTGGGCAGCAGCACGCCGCGAAGATCACTGGTTGCACTGTCCGCGTTGCTGGCCGCGTAGGCGGCCGCGGCGAAGGGCGAGGTCCAGTCGAATGTGCCGCTGAGATCGAGAGTTTGTCCGGCCGCCACGGCGCCGACGGCGTTCTGCAGCCGGGTGAAGTCGTTGTCGGCCGCGCTGTTGTCGCCGCCCGCCGTTACGGGGATCGTGGTCGGCAATTGAAAGCCGGCCGCCGTTGCATTGTCGTCGGTTCCATAAATCAGCCAGGGCCCGAACGTGACGTTCGCGACGCCGGGGCCCGTGATCATCTGACCCAGTCCGCCCGAGTTGGCGGCGGCCGTCGGGCCGGAAATGCGCCCCACCAGTTCTTCGTTGCGTCGATCGTCGAACCGATCTCGTTGTCCAACGCCACTCCTGAGACGCTCGCCGAAAGGTCGTTGTAATTGACCTTGATGCTGCTCGGACTGTCCGCTCCGCCGGCCTGGCCGATGACCAGAGCCGTTTGATTGCCGCTGATGATGTCGTGCGAAATATCGACGCCGTCGAGCGTCGCCGGGTTGGAGTCATAGGAAGGAGCATCGCTGCGAGCCTTGACTGTCAGGCCCACGCCGTGCGTCACGTCGCCGAGTCCCGAGTCGGTGATCGACGAATTCTGGATCGTGATGTTCTGGTAATCGCCGTACTTCAGGTTGATGTCGATGCCGGCGGCATACGAACCGCTGCTGCCGCTGTTGTTGACCACGATGCCGTCCAACGTGGCATGGTCGAGCTTCTCGACATAGATGCCCTTGCTCGAGTCGTTGCTGAACGAAGTGCCGGTGATCGAGACGTTCGTGAAGTCGTTCTGATTTGTGGTGCTCAAGCTGTCGGCGTTGGTATAGAAACCAATTGTATTGTTGTCGAACGCGCTGCCTTGGATCGTCAGGCCGTCGACCGAGCCGTTGGTCGCCACTCGGAAGCCGTTGGAATTGCCCGTCGATTGGACGTTGTTCAGCAGCAGGTCGCTGATAACGGCGCTATTGTGCACCTCGATGCCGTTGCTTGAAGCAACAGTCGCCACGTTATCAAGTGTGACGTGCGACACGGTCGAATCGAAGTACACGGCGTTCGAGGCGTTTTGCACCCGCAAGCCTTCGATCGTCAACCGACTGGCCGCCGACGCCCCGCTGGCGCCGATGTCGATGCCGATGGCCGAGCCGGCGTCGATAATCGTGTTGGAGGCCGAGTCGCTTCCGCTGCCGACGCCTTCGATCGTCAGCGAGGTGAGCGAAGAGCCGATGACGAGATTTTCGTTATACGTGCCGGCGGCGACTTGAATCGTGTCGTCATTGCTCGCAGCGGCAATGGCGTCGCCGATCGCCGTGAAATCGGCGCCGCCCGCGGCGTTCACCGTCCAGATCGTCAATAAATTCCTGCGCTTCCAGCGATTCGAACCTTGTCGCCGTGACGAAGAGCCGATTGGCGGCGCGGCTTGCAGGACAGGTTGGATTTGAGATTCTTCCGGTCAAACAACGATGCAAAGCGCATGATTATACCTTATCCGCGGCGTAGAACGCGTAAAGAACACGATAACTGACCGCCTGGCAACGTTGCCAAGAGCTGCTCCCTCGAGCGGTCGCTAAGACTCTTCGCCGAGCCTGCCTGACTGGCACAATTCAGATTTTGCCCTATTAAACACCGACCCGAACAAACGGTTCCGTGCAACACCGCCGCGTCATCTTTAACGGCAGCGTCAATGTGATGAAAGGCGGCGCCATGCCGCTTTGATTCCTTGAAATCCGCCCCCTCTTGGAGCGGAAGCATTCGGAAAGGTCGATGATAATCGCGAATATCGATCCCGTCAACGACCTGCTTTGCGCGATCGCGGCAACACGCCTGTCGCGACTCGTCGCTTCGATGCATTGCACCGTTGCGTTCGATTTTCCAAGATCGCGACGAGCGCCGTTGCACCGCAACGAGGTTCGCTCCTGCGAGATTCCCGCTAGAATGCGGAGCGTGGCGCCGTAACTTGAACGGCCGCTCGCAGTAAGAACGCGACGAGCAGATCGCGTGCTGATGGTCCTGTATCCCCCCAACCGGCAGTTGCCCATGCCTGAAACTCCCGCCGATCGCGATCAACTCGCTGAGCAGTACCTGGCCGGACTGCCCTACGAGCCTTATCCCGTCCAGGAAGAGGCGCTGCTGGCCTGGTTTACCGCTCCCCAGGGCGTGCTCGTCTGCGCACCGACCGGCACGGGCAAGACCCTGATCGCCGAGGCGGCGCTGTTCGAGGCGCTGCACTCCGGCTCAATCGCCTACTACACGACGCCGCTGATCGCGCTGACCGAGCAGAAATTCGCGGAAATGCAGGCCGCGGCGGTGCGGTGGGGGTTCCGCGCCGAGGACGTCGGGCTGGTCACCGGCAACCGCCGCGTGAATCCCGAGGCCAGGATCCTGGTCGTCGTGGCCGAGATCCTCCTCAACCGGCTGCTGCACCCGAAGCCTTCGACTTTTCGCAAGTCACCGCCGTCGTGATGGACGAGTTCCACAGCTTCGCCGATCCGCGAGCGCGGCATCGTCTGGGAGCTCTCGCTCGGCATGCTGCCGGCGCACGTCCGCTGCTGCTGCTCTCGGCGACGGTCGGCAACTCCTCGAGTTCGTCAACTGGCTCGAGCGCAGCCACGGCCGCAAGCTGGAACTGGTCGCAGAGCAACGAACGCCGGGTGCCGCTGACCTACCAGTGGGTGGCCGACCAGCTGCTCAACGAGCAACTCGACGCAGATGGCCGCCGGCGACGAAGCGAGCCGCCGGACGCCCGCCCTGGTCTTCTGCTTCAATCGCGATGAGTGCTGGAACGTCGCCGAGCAGCTCAAGGGCAAGACATCTACTCGCCGGCGACCAGCAGGCCGCAGCTGGCCGAGGAGCTCAAGCAGCTCGACTGGTCAGCAAGGCGTCGGGCCGAAGCTCAAGCAGATTGCTGCACCGCGGCGTGGGCGTGCACCATGCCGGGCTGCTGCCCAAGTATCGCCGCATCGTCGAGGATCTGTTCCAGCGCAAGCTGCTGCCGGTCGCCATCTGCACCGAAACGCTGGCGGCCGGGCATCAACCTGCCCGCGCGGAGCGTCGTGCTGACCTCGCTGGTCAAGGGCCCGCCGGGCGACAAGAAGCTGATCGACGCCAGCACGCGCCCACCAGATCTTCGGCCGCGCCGGCCGGCCGCAGTTCGACGACCGAGGCTACGTCTACGCCCTGGCCCACGAAGACGACGTCAAGATCCTGCGCTGGAAGGAGAAGTACGACGCAGATCCCCGAAGACACCAAGGACCCCGGCCTGCTGAAGGCGAAGAAGGCCCTGAAAAAGAAAAGGCCCACGCGCCGCGAGACCGAAACCTACTGGAACGAGGCGCAATTCGAGAAGCTCAAGTCGGCCCCGCCCGGCAAGCTCTACAGCAAGGGCCCCTTGCCCTGGCGGCTGCTGGCCTATCTGCTCGAGGATTTCGCCCGAAGTGGCGAAGATCCGGAATCTGATCCGCAAGCGGCTGATGGACGAGCCGCGAGTCAAGGCGGGCGAAGTCGTGCTGGATCGGATGCTGCTTTCGCTGTGGGATGGCGGCTATGTGAAACTCGAGCCGCAACCGCCGGCGAAAGGCGAGAAACAAGAAACGCCCGGCGAGCCGGCGCCTACTGAAACCGACTCGAAGTCCTTTGGTTCGAGCTTGATGCTCGGCCAGGCCCGTCCCCAACCGTCCCCGGGCGATTCCGCCGCCGCTTCCGACTCCAAAACGCCGCCGCCTCGCTACTCGCCCGTACTGGCGACGCCGACCGAGGCGCTGGAACAGTTGCTGCCGTTTCGCAGCGTGAATCCGCTGTACGGGGCGTTTCTGATTGAGCAATTCGGTATCGCAGACCGCAATGAGCGACTGCAGGCCTTGGAAAGCGTGCTCGGTCTGCCCCGACCGCTGCTGAAATACGTGCGGGTTCCGTACGACCTGCCGCCCGGCCCTCTGGCGACCGACCGGCTCGATTCCGAGTTGATCCAGCGCGGCCTGCTCGCCGCGCCGCTTCCGCCCGACGCCGGCGAAGACGAAGAAGACGACCGGTACGAAGACGAACCCCAGCGTCCGGTCGTGCTGGCCGAGAAGCTGCGGTTGCTGTTCGATGCCTTATATCCGGAAGTGAACGACGTCGAAACGCAGCCGGTCTGGTGCGCCGGAGAGCTGCTCACGTTCGGGGGCAATTTTAACAACTACGTCAAATCGCGAGATCTGGTCAAGCAAGAAGGGATTGTCTTCCGCCACCTGCTGCGACTGATTCTATTGTGCGAAGAATTCTCCGCCGTGACGCCGCCCGGCATGGAAAGCCCAGTGGCAAGCCGAACTGCGAGATCTGGCGGAACGCTTGACGGCCAGTTGCCGGGCCGTCGATCCGACGAGCACGGAAGAAGCTATCCAGCGCGCGCATGCGGCCGACGTCGTGGAAGGGGAAGAGGCTCCGGCGGACAACAAGGTGATCCACGTTTAGCGCAGGGCGCTACGAGCCGCGCGCATCGTGCTCTCGGGCGACGGTCGCCGCCAGCCGTTGCTCCAACGCCTTGGCGAGCCGGCCGACTTCGGCCTCCAATTCCTGACAGGCCGCTTCAGCGGCCGCCAATTCGCCCGTCCGGCCGAGCTCTTCCAGCGCCACGGCGGCGCGGACCGTGCGGTGAGCGCCGAAGTTCGAAGCCAGGCCGCGAATGCTGTGCGCCGCCCGTTCCAGCGACTTAGCGTCTTGGCGGGCGAAGGCCGCGCGGGCTTCCGACAGCAATTCCGCAGAGTCCTCGAGAAAGAACTGAGCAAGGTCGTCGAGCAACTTTTCGTTACCCCCCAACCTCTCCAGCGCCCCCTCGTAGTCGACCAGCGCCTTCCCGCCGGATGCATCAGGTTCAGCATCTTCATCCTTGCGATTGCCGCTGGATGGGTGGCATGATTCGACGACGTCATACAATTGCTGGGCGACGACCGGCTTGCTGATCGCCGCATCGAAATGGCCGTCGTCCAGCAGTTCAGCGAGTCCTTCGACTCGGTGGGCGGAAAGCGCCACCAGCCGCGTGTGGCGCCACTCCTCCAGCTCGCGGATTTCTCTGGCGGCGCCAGCCGTCCATTACCGGCATTTCCAAATCCAGGATCACCGCGTCAAATTGCCGATGAGCGGGCTGTGCTTCGAAGAGCTCGACGGCTTCGAGTCCGTTGCCAGCGGTCACCACGACGTGCCCTCTCGCTCGCAACAACGACGCCAGGAACTGCCGATTCGCTCGCACGTCTTCCGCCAGTAAGACCCGCCGCGCCCCGGCGCGAGCGCGAGGCGCCCGCGCGACCAGCGATCCCTCTTGCGCAGACCGGTCGCCGCGCAGATCGAACCGCGCAGTGAATTGCGAAACGATTCCCTCTCGCGACGGATTGATCCAGATCCGGCCGTTCATCAAGGCGGCCAGCCCTGCGGCGACGATCAAATCCAAATGGCGCCCCGATCCGCCGTTGAGCGACTCTTCGGAACATGCGAGGTAGCCTTCCGAGCGGCCGTTGCCGTTGGGCCCGACGGCTGAACGCGAACCTTGTGCTCCCAGCAAGAACGCCAGCTCGACGCGATCGTCCGTCTGTGACCGCAGCGCCGCGCTCAGTTCAAGCTGTCGCAGACCTCTCACTTGCACGCCATGATCGATCAGGCTGCCCAGCGCCTGACGCACGCGCCCCGCATCGCCCGTCAGTCGATCGGGAACGCCTTCTTCGATGACAACCTCCAGAACGGTTTTCGGCGAACGTTCGCCTCGAATCCGCGACTGGCGAACTTCCGCCAGCACTTCCTTCAGACTGAAAGGTTCGTTGCGCAGGGCGAGCGAACTTGCGTTCAAGCGCGAGTAGTCAACCGCGGAATCCAACGTTCCGAGCACCGCGGCCAGGGCCTGCTGCATGGTCGCCAGGCACTGACGCTGATCGTCCGTCAGCGAGGAGAGAGAGAGCACCTCCGACATGCCGACCAGCACGGTCAGCGGCGAGCGAATCTCGTGATTCAGGTGGTCGATAAACGTGCGTGAGGCGGCGTTTGCCATTGCTGCTCAAGGCCTGCACCGTTCATGGCGCCATGGAACCCCAACCGGACCTGATCTTCCCCTGACCACGGCGGTTGACCGCCACCCCCATCAACGGCAAAAGAGGCAAAGAAGTATGAATCTGTTTTTGAATCCCCTGAATCCGCGACGAGTAAGCACGCTTATCCGTTCAACGCCTCTGCCATCGTCAAAACCATTTCGGCAATCTCGATCAGTTTCTTATTCTTGCTGCTGGCCAGTTTCTGCAGCTTGCGAAACGCCTCTTGTTCGTCGAGGTTCAAGTGCTTCATCAGCAGCCCCTTGGCGCGCTCAATGAGCTTGCGATCGGCCAGGGCCTGGCGCAGGTCGTCGGCCTCGTGCTTGAGCGTCTGGAACTCTTCATAGCGGCGGATCGCCAAGGCAATCGCAGGTTCTAATTGCGCCTTGCGTGATCGGTTTAATCAGGTAACCGAATACGTGGTTCTCTTCGGCCCGTTCGATCAATTCCCGGTCGCAATGCCCGGAGAGCAGAATGATCGGCATCGGGCACTGCTGATAGATAATCCCCGCCGCGTCCAGGCCATCCATGTCGGGCATGCGAATATCAGTCATCACCAGGTCGATGCCTTGTTGCGTGAAGCACTGCTCCACCAACTCGCGCCCGGTGGCGGCGTGAAACGCCACCTCGTGTCCCAGGGCGCCGAGCATTCTCTGCAGCACTTCGCGGATTTCCGCATCATCGTCGGCTACCGCAATCCGCAGTCGAGTCTGTTGTCCGAGGTCGTTGTTCGTCTGGGGAGTCGTATGAGCCATGGTTACCGTCGCCATTCCGGCGCCGTCGGGTTTTCGCAGATTCGCCGGTAATGTCGCCATTCGCTTCACTGGTTCCAGTTGCGAGGTTGAGTTGTTCGCCACCGCAAACCCCCTTGACGCGCCGCGGCCGGGCTGCCGACGGGATTCACATACGTTTTAAAGGCGCTCCGCCCAGGTTGCAAATTACGGCTGCAAATTATGTGCCGACTGCTCCGCCGTCCGTTAGCCCGTGGTGCAGGCGATGAACCGCGGCCCTTGTGCGGCGATTCTGATGTCACGAGAAGCAATTTGGTCGTTTCTCGCCCATGGCAGGCGTGCGGGGCCTCAGGCCTGGCAGGCGCGCCGTCACGGCCGGGGCGAGCGCGTTTGCCTTTTGAACGTCATCGCTCCGGTCCCTGAATCGTCAATCGTTGGCGGGCGACCCGACGGGAATTGCCGGCTCTTCCTCTTCCTGCGCCACGCTGACGATCTGGTCGATGCTGATCTTCAACAAGCGTATTTTGTTCCGCAGGCTGCCGCGAGTGATCCCCAGGATCTTCGCTGCTTGGGACTGGTTGCCCCCGGTATGGTTGAGCACTCGCGTAAAGAGGTACTTTTCCAGCATGGCCAGCGATTCGGCGTACAGATCTTCGCGATCGTCTTCGAGCGCCTCATCGACAAACGCCTCGAGCGCACCGAGGCGGCCTTGGCGATCGGTCCTGGGCGGCTGCGCCGGTTTCTGTCCGCAGTGGATTTCTTCGGGCAAGAAATCCGGCATCAAGACCTGCCCCGTGGCGTGCAGCAATGCCTGGCGCACGACGCTCTGCATCTCGCGTACGTTGCCGGGCCAGCGATACTTGGCGAGCATCTCCAGCGCCTCTCGGCGTGATGCCGTCAACGTCTTTGCCCAGCGATTTGGAGAAGCGGCTGAGAAAATGTTCCAGCAAGACGACGACGTCGTCGCCTCGCTCTCGCAACGGCGGCAAACGGATCGTGTAGCCGTTGAGGCGATAATAGAGATCCGCGCGGAAGTCGCCGTCGGCGACCATCTGCTCCAGATCCCGATGCGTGGCCGTCAGAATGCGGACGTCGGTGGTAATGGTTTCGCCGCCGCCGACGCGCTCGAACTTTTGCTCTTGCAACACGCGCAGCAGCTTGCTTTGCACCAGCGGCGTCATGTCGCCGACTTCGTCGAGAAACAGCGTTCCGCCCGAGCACTGCTCGAAGCGACCGATGCGCTTGTTATCGGCGCCGGTGAATGCGCCCTTCTCGTGCCCGAACAACTCGCTCTCCAACAGCGTTTCGGGAACCGCCGCGATGTTGACGGCCAGATACCGGCCGTTCGCTCGCGGGCTGTGGTGGTAGATTGCGCGAGCCACCAGTTCCTTGCCGGTGCCGCTCTCGCCGCGGATCAGCACCGCGACATTGTGCGAGGCGACGCGGCCAATTGCCTTGTAGACGTCTTGCATCGCCGGACAGCGGCCGACGAAAATGTCCGAAGACTCGCCCGAATCGCAAGCGGCCTCGGGCACGTGCACCGGGACATGCATGCAATGCCGGATTTCCAACGCCCGGTCGACCAGCGCTCGGACCTTGGCAAAGTCCAGCGGTTTGAGCAGGTAGTCGTAGGCTCCGAGCTTCATCGCCTCGATCGCCGTGTCGCTGGCACTGTCGGCGGTGATAAAAATCACCGGCACCTTCGAGTCGCGCTCGTAGATCTGTTCAAAAGTCGCCAGACCGGATTGGTCGGGCAGCATGATGTCCAGAAGCACGACATCCGGCTTCTGTTCGTCAAATAGCTCCAAGCCTTCAGCGGCCGAGTTCGCCGACAGCACTTGAATGTCGGCGTCTCGGAAAATCTGCCTGAAAATATGAAGCACCGACCGATCGTCATCGATGACTAAGACGGAAGGCACGTTGCGTCTCCCAAGGTGACTTGTCGCCGGCTCGCGTTCTGACATTCCGGACCGAACGTTCGGTACGAAGCAAGCGTCTCGCGGTTTGCTTCGGCGGAATTCATCGCGTAGTTGTACGGACATTCTTATGTAGGCAATGCACGCCGGAAAAGGCACGCCCAAATGCAAACAGCCCTCGTCCAAGTTGTGAACAAGGGCTGCCATAGCCACGATCGAAGTATTGCCAGCCCCTGTGATCAAAATGTAGGCGGGCCAAGGCGGACTGTCAACAAACGCCCCCCTGGCCGGTTCCCGCCTCGTCGAGCTAACCCGCTGGCATATAGAAGGCTTCGGCGAGTCGCGCGGATTTCCTGAGCTTCCGGCTCGAGATTGCGCACTGCACCCGCTTCCGTTGTGATGCATTTAATAGGATTCATCTGATTACTATTGCGCACGGGGGATGCGTCCGGGGCCTGGCAGCGAGTGCGCATTCCGCCACGCCGCCTGCGGTGCGCGCTTTACCATTCGTCCGAGAAGCCGCGCCGACGACTCGCGGAGCGGATTTCAACCACTTCGAGCGGTCCCCCGCTCATCGAACGTTTGACGTGCTGCCGCGGAGTCCAGTCCTTTCGGATCCGTGCGGCGCGAATCCGAATTTCTTCCTGAGAAGGAACGTCGTGAAAGCTCTTGGCGCTTGAGGCGAGTTTCCGCGGGCGAGACACGTCGATTCTCCTGCTTCTTGTGTTTTCCTGAGTTATTGCGGTCGTGGGATCGGACCCGACTCTCGGAGTCGGATGACTCGCGTTCCCGCGTTTTAGCATTTCGCGTGCCAAAAATCGGCAAGAACCGGTCCGCACGGCCGGGTGCAGGCGAGGCATTGCCTTGGCAAACCTGGACTTGGCGTCTTTCGCTCGGCGGCGCGCCCGCGGCGAGGCGTCGCACCCTTGGCCGCACCAGCCGCTGGTCGGGCAAGGATCGTCCTGATCGCATCTCGTTCAGCTTCGGGACCTTGGGCAAACTGTGGCGGCAAAACGTCTGACGTTTGATGAATGGTGGGCAAACGTCCGAAAGGTCTAGAGAGCGCCGTGAACGGAATCCCTGCATTGTCTCTCTTGCCACGAGGCCCCGATGCCCCTCAAGCTGCGAAAGCTGGAACCGAAGGTCCGGGCCACGTTCTATCTTTCCGCCGATGTGCTTGATCAAGCGCAACGCGGCCGTGCACCTGGCCGGATATCCGGCTCGGCTGACGTTGACCAAGCTCGTGGAAGACGCGTTGCAGGCTGAGTTGCGGCGATTGAAGGACCAATACCATCAAGGAAAGGACTTTCCTCCACGCGAAGCAGACCTCAAAGGCGGCCGTCCGATCGCCGCATAGGGACGTCGATGCAAACCGCGACCCCGACCTCAGCCGCTCGCCAATCCGAGTTGCAGAAGCTGCGCCAAGAACTGTTGCGATTGATCCTTAAAAACGAAGCTCGTCGTCGGATCACCACCAAGTAATCGTTTCCAGGTCATTGCCGGTGAAGCGTCTGTTGGCCCTTGGTCTGCTGTTGGTTGCGGCGCCGCCGCCCGCGGCGCAGGCCGAATTGATTTGGCCGTTCAGCAGTCTGTTTCGCGAGAGTCCCGCCAGCGACGCCGCAGCCGCAGGCGGCTTGCCGCCCAACCACGGCTGGAGCAAGCCGCACCCGGCCGTCGTGCGAGTTATCGTTCCGGAGCGCAGCGGAACCTCTTACGGTTCGGGCACGCTGATCGACGTCCACGACCGCTACGGCCTGATCATTACCAACTATCACGTCGTGTCCGACGCCTCGGGGCCGGCCACCGTGCTGTTCGCGGACGGTTTTCAATCGGCCGCCCAGGTGGTGAAAGTCGACCGCGATTGGGATCTGGCCGCGCTGGCCATCTGGAAACCGGAGGTCGAGCCGGTTCCCATCTCGTCGCAAGCTGCGCAACCCGGCGAGTGGCTGACCATTGCCGGCTACGGGCAAGGTCCGTACCGCGCGGCTTCCGGTCAATGCACGCAGTACGTGGCGCCCGGCATGCGCCTGCCGATGGAGACCGTCGAGGTGGCGGTCGCCGCGCGGCAAGGCGATTCGGGCGGACCGATCTTCAACTCGCACGGGGAACTGGCGGGCGTGCTGTGGGGCGCCGGCGGCGGCCGCACTGCCGGCAGCTACAGCGGACGCGTGCGGCAGTTTCTGGCTTCGATCATCCCTACCTCGCCCGCACAAGCTGATCCGGCCGCCATTGCCTTGGCCGGGATCTCTCCTGCGGGCTCAGCGACCGGCAACGCGGCAGCCACTACCGCATTGCCCCAAGGAGAATCGGCGCAGCCGGCTTATGGCGCCGAGTGGCGCAGCGCGGCTGCTTTGCCGGCGTCGAGCGAACAAGCCGGCTTTCCGCAAGTCGCAGCTCGACCCTGGGGCGCCGTTTCCGCCGCGTCGCCGCCGTCTGAAGCAGAGCCGCCGGCGGAAGACGCGGACGTGATTTCCGTTGGCTGGGAGGAATTGGCGGGCAAGACTCGGCTGGAACAAGCGAAAACCTTGTTGGCCGTCGTAGGCATCGCGGCCTTGGCAATCCAGTTCCGCGGTTCTTGATCCAGCAGGGCTGAGCTTGCCGGCGCGCGAAATTCGTTGACAGGCCTGGCTTACAGATTGACAATACGGCCAGCCTGTCGCTGGCAGTCCGTCGCGCAATTCGTATCTTTTCTCTTGCACCCCAGGATCTCGAACCATGTCGATGGACCCCAACGATCCCTACCAGGCTCCCGCAGATCAATCAGGCGCACCGCAAAAAGGGGGCGGATCAAAACTCTTGATGGGCCTCGGCATCGGCTGCGGGCTGATGTTGCTGCTGTGCTGCGGTGGAGGCGTGGCGGTCTTTATGGTGGGCAGGAGCGCCTTTCATGTAGAGACTGTTCCCGCGCAAGTGGCGGCGGCGGCTGAAGACATCACCGACATGGACGTTCCGCCGGGCTTTGAGCCGAAGACGGCCGTGAGCGTGAAGATTCCGTTCACCAGCAAGAAGGTCATGTCCATGGCCATTTACGAAGGGCCGAGCAAAAAGGGTATGATTCTGGTGGCGGAGTTCGGCGAAGGCATGCCTGGCAATGCCGATCCCGAGAATATGAGACTGCAAATCGAGCAATCGATGCGTCAGCAGCAGCAACAGCAAAACCAGGGCGCGAAGAAGCTGCAGATGGAAGGCGACGCGAAAGAAGTGACGGTGACGGTGCGCGGCGAGGAATGCACGTTTACCATTCAACGCGGCAAGGCGGGCAACGAACAGGAATTCGTGCAGGTGGAAGGGACCTTCACCGGCAAGGAAGGCGACCCCGCGTTTCTCCTCGGCCAACTGCCCGCCAGCGACTTCTCCGAAGAAGACGCCGAAGCGTTCGTCAAGTCGATCAAGTAGGTCGAGGCTCCTCCAGCCGGTAGATAAGTCCCTCAGCGGCGTTGTGCTTGCGCAGCCGGCTGAAGCTTCCCCCTGGGCCGACCGCCGCAGCGAGTTCCGGAAGAGGCATGGCAAGCTCCCGGTTCCAGCAAACAGAAGAGAACCAGCGGGGATGGAGGCGTATTGGGAGTTGAGCTAAAAGGTAATTCGTCGATGAATGCGGCCGAACGTCCGATCTTGACGGTTCACCCCAATTTATCGACAATGCCAAGCGTTTAGGGGGGAAGCTCGGCCGCTATCCAGTAGTGAAGCGGGCAGTTTTTCACGCACTCGGCTGGCGAGCAACAAGGAGGTTGCCATGAGCGAGACGATGGACGTTCGCATTGACGTCAAGGCGGCCAAGGCCCTCGTTCACTGGAAGTCGCTGTTCGCTGACGAAGTGGCCGCTGGCGCGGTGCGGCTGGCGGCCAAGTCCGGTAATCCGGCGAATGTCACCTTGTCACATTATAGGCAGGCGGCAGCAAGTGCCGTTTGCTCGCTGTCTGCGGCAATACTTGGCGACGAGCCTTTCGATGAATGCGAAGAAGCAGCCTGAATTTGAGCCTGCCGAGCCGCAGGAGGCGATATCGGCGCCTGCAGAGGAATGGGGACGGCTCTTCATAAAGCATCTGGAGCTACACGCACTTGATGCCGCTCGCGACTTGTCGTCGGATGCGACGGATTTCGAATTACGCACGGCAATGGCCCGTGCGATTCTGGCGACGTACGTCGATTCCGGGATGGACGTCGAGTCGGCTTTGGAACTGTTTGGCCAAGCGGCTATCGAGCGAGAGACGCCTGCCCCATGCTGGACCGAGGCTTTGAATCAGCGGCGGTTTGAACTGATCGATAAGAAGATCCAAGCGGAGCTGACCGTCGCGGAGAGCATCGAGTTAGCGGGCCTGACGAACGTGATGCGCAACCACATTGATTCAGACGAAAATCTCCCGATGAAGGGTGCGCAAGCATTGCATCGCAGGCTACTCTATTCGGATTCGACGGGCGAGCAAGGGTGATCTTCGACTATCCGGAATCGCGCGACTGCCGGCGCCATGGGCCGGATGGATACGCAGCTTATGAATCGTATCGCCCTTGGCTGCGCGACGAGTTCGATTTCCGCTGCGCGTACTGCTTGAAACGCGAGACCTGGGGCCAAATTGCATCGGAGTTCGACCTCGATCATTTCCGGCCCCAATCGACAACTCCGCGGTTGCGACTCAGTTACCAGAATCTCGTTTACGCCTGTCGACGCTGCAACGCCGTGAAAGGAGGGCAGTCCATGGGAGATCCTTTTCTGCTCCTGCGAGTCCCTCTCGACACGTCTCATCCCGATGGATCGCTACGATCGCTTGACAGCGCGACACGGCGTTTGATCGAACAGCTTGACTTGAACTCGCCGCGTCTCAAGGAGTGGCGCAATGATGTGGACGCGCATTGTGGCGCTCGCCAAAGATCGCGATCCCAGTCTGTACTCGCAGCTAGTCGCCTTCCCGGAGAATCTGCCCGATCTCAGAAAACTCAGACCTACGTATAACACGCGCAAGCAGGGGCTCTCTCAGTGCTGGTTCGCGCAAGGGAACGCGGCGAACTTCCGGCCGCGTATTGAGTATTTCCGCCTGTCCAGAAGACCTTTCGACGCGAAGCGCTCCGTAACCACTGCCCGTAGCGACTCTACCAAGGCAGCCGCGGCTCTATTGTCCCACAACACCGGGAACCATCAGTCGGGCGATGAAGCGATACGTGCAGTGATGTGACAGAGAAGGATCGCGAGCTGAATGCGACGCTTCCGCAAAGTTCAAAAGCCGAAGTAAACGCCCCCGCCGTGCGTTTGTCCGAGGCAATGGGAGTGGTCGTGCGCCCGGCTTCGCACTCCAACGGAGTTGACTGGCTGCGACAGCTCCGCTTGTTTCGGCCGGGACTTCCAGAGGTTAAGGTAAGGAACAATCGCGCCTCTTGAATGCGTCGCGTTTCAGCGCAGCAACGCCAACGCCCAGGTTTCTTCAATGTTCCGACAATGTATCCTCGCTCGCCGTGTCGCCCAACAGGCGCTGCCGACCTGTCTCGTTCTCCTCGTCGGGCTCTGGCTGGCGATTCGGCCGACGAACGGGGCGCCGCCGCCCGGCGACGCCGATGGGCCGCCCTCGGCTTCTCCTCGCGGCGCCGCGACGTCGATCGGCGTCAACCTTGCCGGGGCTGAATTCGGTCGCCTCGACGGTAAGTTCGGCTCGGCGTACACCTACCCGGGCGCCGCGTCGTTCGACTATTTCAAGTCGCGGGGGATGTCGCTTGTTCGCCTGCCGTTCAAGTGGGAACGCCTGCAGCCGACCTTGATGCAGCCGCTCGACGCTGATGAGCTGTCACGCCTCGACGCCGTCGTCCAGTTGGCCCGCCAGCGCGAAATGACGCTGCTGCTGGACGTGCACAATTATGCTCGCTATCGGGGACAGCTTATCGGCACGCCCGAAGTTCCCCATGCCGCCTTTGCCGACTTCTGGCGCCGCCTGGCCGAGCACTACTGCAACGAACCGGCGATCTTCGCCTACGGCATCATGAACGAGCCGCACGGGACGAAGGGCCTCTGGCCGGCCGCCGCCCAAGCCGCCGTCGACGCGATCCGCAGCGTCGACATGCGACACACGATCACGGTTTGCGGCGACGGCTACAGCGGCGCCCACTCGTGGCCCAAGATCAACGGCAATCTGCTGCTGCACGATCCGGCTGACAACTTGCTCTATGAAGCTCATCAGTATTTCGACCGCGACAACTCGGGCACGTACAAGCGCCCCTACGACGCCGACGGCGCCACGCCCGACATCGGCGTGAAGAGGCTGCAGCCGTTCCTCTCCTGGCTCGAGCAGCACCAGGTGCGAGGCTTCATCGGCGAGTTCGGCGTACCCGCGTACGATCCGCGCTGGCTCGTCGTGCTCGACCAGTTTCTCGCCGAGATGAAAAAACATCAACTTGGCGGAACCTACTGGGCGGCCGGGCCGTGGTGGGCGCGCCAGTCCGCTCTCCGTCGAACCGATCGACGGTCAGCAGCGTCCGCAGATGGAGGTCTTAGAGTGGTATGCCGGCCATCGCACGCGGCCTGCCGATGCCAGCATCGACATGTCGTACATTCCGCCCAAATCGACTCCCGGTGCGTACCTGTTCGGTTTTGCGAGCGCGCCGTATACCTACAACAACGAGACCAGCAAGATCCGCCAGTCGCTTGTCGTGGAGAACAAGCATCCCGTCCGCAAGATCTCTTTCAGGCACGAAGGCGATCCAGCGTGGGCGGGCGCCGGCATCTATTACGGCAAACTCGACTGCAAAAACTTCGACGCTTTCGAGCTCACGGTCCGCGCCGACCGCCCGTGCAAACTGCAAGTCAGCGCCTACCATCCGGGCGATAAACGCTATGACGCCAGCATCGAAGTCGGCCGGCAATGGCAAACGCTCGTCATTCCGTTCTCCGAGTTGACCGGCAAGGAGGGCGCCGCCTTCGACTCCGCCCGGCCGCTCGAAAAGGTTTCGTTCCAGCCTGGCGTCGATCGCAGCTCGCAGGGCAACAGTTTGTACTTCGACCTGTTCCGCCCACGCTAGGAGTTGGTCCTGAGCCAGGCGTTTCCGAACCGGGCGGCGAGGGAGTGCCGTTCCTGGCGTTTCGGAAACCGTCAGCCGACGCGGTTCCCGTTTCGGCATTTGGCCGCCAATGCATTTACGACGCATCGCTTGTCGCGCGCGGCGCCGGCTGAGAATAGCCTGCCACTTTCTCTGGATAGTAGTGCTCGATCAGTTCCGCCACGCGGTAGGGAACGCCGATCGGGCCGCATACTTCAGGGCAGTGATGCGTGAGCTCGCTCGCCATGACCAGTAGAGCCAGGCAGGCTTGATCGGCGAGAGCTCGGCCGGCGGCTTCCGCCGGGCGCGGCGCTGATAGACGGCCCAAGTCGCCAAGCAGGCCGTTTCAATGATTGCCGCCAGTAACAACAGCAGACGCAATTTCATGGCATGCTTCCGCTAGCCGGTTGTCCTGCGAAGCGAAGCAGGCTTTCGCGGCCAGCAACTGTGCGACGGAGAACTCCAATTCCCAGCCATCCCGATCCTCGCTCCAGGCATAACGTCTATTCTCGCCGTCCCAGGGCGATAAGCAACTCGCGGCGAACAAAACGGAAAGACTTGTTTTCCTGGCGTCTGCAAGTCCCGGCTCTGTGCACTGGACAATGCGTTAGCTTTGCGGTACAAAGTTGACGGACGTTGTCCTTGAAACGCGAGCGTCGGGCGGTTGGCGGCGCGGCATAGGACGCACGGTATTGTCTGCAAAACTGCTGACGATTGGTCTGAACGGACCGCTGCATGTTCGCGAAGAACGCCTGTCGCGGCAGGGCAACGCCTGCCGGTTGATGTATGTCAGCGATATTCATCTGCGGCGGAATCGTTCCGACAAACTCTGTCGGCAGATCCTTGCAGCGGCGCGCTCGACCGCCATCGATCTGCTGCTGTTGGGCGGCGATCTCGCGGACGAGCTTTCGGAATTGGGCAAGCTTTCCGATTTGGTCGCCGCACTCGGCAACTTGGCGCCCGTTTTCGCCGTGGGGGGCAATCACGACCGACGCGTGGGCATGGACCAGGTCCGCCGCGCGGTTGAGAGCGGCGGCGGGCATTGGATTCATGCCGACGCCGCACAGGTAGCGCATGGTTCTCGAGTGATTGCCGTCTACGGTCCCGAGTCGGCGTCGTTGCCCCAGGGCGATGTTAGCGTCCTCTGCGCGCACAACCCGCGCGTCTGGAAAGCGGCGCGGACCGCGGCTACGACCTGGTTCTGGCCGGGCATCTGCATGGCTGCCAGGCGGTGGCCTTCGAGTATCGAGATCGGTTATTCCCCGGCGCCGTGCTTTACCCGCATTGTTATCTGAGCCATCAACAAGGGGCGACGCGCCTGGTGGTCAGCCGCGGCGTGAGCGACCTCGTGCCAATCCGCTGGCGGTGCCCGCGCGAGGTGGTTTTATGCCACGTCTGAACGCAATTCGCCCAGCATTCCGCGCCGCCGACTTCTTTCGACCGATGTCGTTGCACGGTCATCGGCAGCGACGGCAGGCACTGGGCGCCAGCCTTTCGTCGAGTCTGATCGTGTGCCGAAGCATCGTCCGCGGGCTGCCGCTCATCGCATCGGCCCGGCCGAAGACGCCGCTGCGAGTGCTGTGCATCATGGCGTTCGACGCGCTCTCCATACTTCGGCGAGGGAAACCGCTGCCGCTGGCGCAGCACCAAACGCTGGCCGCCTGGCTCGATTTCGCGGCTTGCGCAAATGCGGCCTTTGACCAGAAGGACTATTGTCAGCGCGAGTTTTGTCGAACGCTGCGAGTGCTCAAAGAATCCGGGCTCAGCTCTTCCGTGGACGAATATCTGCGCCGACTTCGCGATCTGGAGAGAAGGCGGCCGACGCCCGGCGGGGACGACTGGCAATTTCCCCAGGCGGTGGCCTACCGCGAAGCGGTTGTGCGCCTCTCGCTCGGCATGACGGCCGTGGTCGCCGATCGCGGCCGGCGACTTGAAGATGCGGTCGCCGCGACCTGGCACGATGCCGATCTCAATCTCCTGTTTCGCATCGTGATGCAGTGTCAGATCATCGACGACGTGCTCGACTATTCACGCGACTGGGCTGCCGGCTTGCCGAGTTTTCTCACGGCTTCCTCATCGCTCCCGCAAGCCTTCGAATGGACTCGTTTGGCGGCAGCCCGCTATGCCGACATTCGCCACTTGTCGCAAAGTGGCGACGCGTTCCCCCTGCGCGCGCACTGTTTCTCGTATCGGCGTGCGCCAGGCTGGTCCTGGCTCTCGGCTGCTGGCGGTATCGGGCGAGGTTTGAATGGTCATTTACCAAGCATGTTTGCGGCCGTCGCCGGCTGGCGCCCAGTGGCGTGGACGACGTTCCTGCATAGACGACATGAGTGCGCAAAGTCGCGCCTGGCTGGAAGATCGACTACCCGAGGTCCCAGGTGTAGAAGCCGCCCGCCAGCATTATGTCTTGAACGCGGCGGAAAAGAGTGTTCGCGTAGTTCGTTTCCGCTGGCTCGTCTGGCATGTAGATGACGACTTGAGGTTGAGTATTGAAGCGGAAGAATCGCTCTGCGGGCGCGCTGAACCAATTACGCTGGCCGACCAGCAGCCAGCGCGGCCGCCACCCGAGCCAGGCGATCCATCGCCAGAGAAATGCGGGACGACGCCAGGCGGCGATGTCTACGAACCGGATGACAATCCACCCTCCAGCCGAGAGCAATTCCAGGCGGTCAGGATAGACTGCGACCTCGGCGACTTCGGGCAGCCCCTCGACTCGGCTGGGGGTGAAACTCAAACCGGTCCGTTCTGGCATTTCGTCTTCGCCGCGTGCCTTGGCTATCGATGGTTTTCGCGTGCCGCCTGTCGGCCGCAGACGCATTGCTTGCTTCGCAGGAGCCCGACTATTGTCATTCGGATCAATGTATGCTTTAACCCGGCGCCGAGGGCTGACGCAATATTGAAATTCATCCGACTTTGCCGTTCCGGTCGGTGGCTTTGCGTTCACGCGATTGCAGTCAGATCGGATACCGTTTTCGAGTTCGGCGTTGTGGCGCGATCCTTGCCGCGACGATCCCGATATCGTCCCACAGGTCGCCCGAGGGTAATCGTACCATTTCGACACAGCGGCGCGGAATCGCGTAGAAGTCGGATTGCGCGATCATGGGAGGCACGCGATCGCGTTTCGCATAATTGCAAAAGCCGTCCGTCGCAACCAGCAATACGCCGTCTAGCGGGGCGGCTGTGAAGGAGACGGGCGCAGCGGCGCCAGAGCCAAGCAGCGGCTTTCGCTTCACATTCGCGGTCAGGTCAATGATATCGCCATCCTTGATGATCCATGCTTCGCTATCGCCGACGCTGGCGCCGGCGATGCCGTACGATCGGACGTCGACGATCACGGCCGTCGATTCACCCGCGGGAATTCGACAGTCGATTTGACTCAGCGCATCCGCCCACTCGTCGGCGGAGTGGATGCGATGCAATTCCGTTTCGACTTCTCGGAGCACGAAATCGGCAGCCGCATCGCCTGAACCGATCCCGCGCCGCGCCGTCCGCGACGACGATCACGGTGCGTTCAGCGGAAGTGAACGCCGCGACGCGATCCTCGCAACGTTCGCGATACGATTCTAGGGCGGCGACCGTCTCGAAGTACGGCATGTCAATGCGATGCCTGGGCCCAGAGAAAGCCGAACGCCAAGGTTCGACGCCCTGACCTGCGTTCAGGTTCGGGGCAGATCGCCTATTTCAGCTTCTCGACCTCATGAACATCCATGTACAGCGTCCACCCTGCCGGGAATGGGGACGGGTTCTGTTTGGTCCCGCCGGCATGATGTTCGGTCCCCAACGTGCCGCGTACCCGGACGTTCACCGGGAGCGGGAGCCGAGTGAGTTGATCCGGCTCGCGGCTGTGCTCGGCCCCATACAGCGCGGCACTTCTGGCCGTCGAGAATCACGAGGTAGTAGCGGTAGATGAACTTGGAGTGGACTTTAAGCTGCCCCTCCAGCGTCCATAGCTTGGGCGCCTTGGGTTCAGTGCCCGAGGCCGCAGCAGCGAGGACGGAGGTTCCGGCCGCCACAGCGCCGCCCGCGGCCGCCTTGATCGCAGAACGACGATTTACATTCGGCATCTCCACGCTCCTGCTAAGATAGAACCGGGTGCAGAGAACTTCTTCCTGCCGCATGTAAGCGGGATGTTTGCGGCCGGAAGCGACGGGAAGCCAGTGTGGCGGGTTTCAAGACGATGCCCATCGACTATTCGATCATGGTCTGACGTTGCCAATTGAGCGAGACGCCCATTTTGCGGGAGAGTTCCCCATTCCAATCCGGCGCGAAGCGTTCATCGCGGAGGCACTTGCAAACCTCGCGGGCGATCCCGAGCGCTTTGCTTTCATAACGAGACGGCAGCCTGCGACACGACGGCGCCCCTAGAAAGTGGCTCGACGCCGTCAGCAGCCCGAGCCGTTGGCACACCGGCTCAGCAGACGCCGGAAAGCGGAGCAGTGCCGAGATCGCAAGTTCCAGGCCCCGAGCCGCTTGCGACGACGGCTCGGGTAAAGAGCGGAGGGCACGAGATTCGAACTCGCAACCGGTTGCCCGGCACCACATTTCCAGTGTGGCCGCTAGCCATTCGCTTACCCTCCTCGTGCCAGGGCGTTTCGCGATGCGAAACACGGATCCTCGCACACGCAAAATTCTAGCCGCGATCCGCCCCCCTTGCAAAGGCAAGACGGCCAAGCGTCGCGGCAGGTTCACACAACCGGGGCGGCCGACGTCGGCAAGACGGTCTGCCGACCGGCAAACCGCATTGCCCGGCGCCTGCGATGGGGTTACATTTTGCCCGATTCGATCGACCCGCCGAGAGCTGCCTCCCGCATGTCTGCCTCCCAACTGGTTTCTTCGCCTGACCATCGTCCCGTCTTTCTGCGAGCGGCCTGGATGGCGGCTTTGCTGGCGACCTACGCGGCCGTGCCGGCGTGGCTCGAGCTCTCGGTGTGGAAAGGGCTGATCCAGATCCCCGCCAACTTTCACGCCTTGCTGGGCCTGGTGCTGGGCATGTTGCTCGTCTTCCGCACCAACACGGCCTACGATCGCTGGTGGGAAGGGCGGCAAGCTGTGGGGGCAACTGGTCAACGAGTGCCGCAACCTGTCGATCAAGGTCCAAAGCTGCGTGCAGGCCGCCGAGAGCGACAAACGCAAGCTGCTCGGCTGGCTCGGCGCCTTTGCCGTGGCCCTGAAAGAGCATTTGCGCGACGGAGTGCGGCTGAACGAACTCGAGGGTTTTCAGGATGCGTCCGATGATCCCGAGCATGTCCCCGCGTATCTGAGCCAGGCGATCTACGGCCAATTGGAGACCTGGCGCCGCGCCGGGCAGATTGGCGAGATCGAGTTGCTGTTTCTCGATCGTCACGCGGCGGCATTGATGGATATTTGCGGCGGTTGCGAACGGATCCGCAAGACCCCCATCTCGTTCTCGTACCGTCGCTTCTTGAGGCAGGTGATCGCCTTGTACCTGCTCACGCTCCCCTGGGGCCTGGCCCGAGACCTGGGAATCTGGACCGTCCCGACCGTGGCGATGATCGGCTACTTCATGATCGGCATTGAACTGTTGGCCGAAGACATTGAAGATCCGTTCGGCCTGCACGTCGACGATCTGCGTCTGGACGAGCTTTGCGGCGGCATCGAGCGGTCGATACGCGAGATCGCGCGGCTCGGCTTCGCACGCTAGCCGGCCGCGGTCATGCGTTTTCCGCGCTCGAAGCTGTGGCGTCGCCCGGCAGCGCACCGAAATCTTCGAGCAAGCGAATTGCGTCGCGCAGCGCCGCCAGGTCTCGTTCCTTGAACTCCTCGAGCACCGCTTCGCACCTGGTCAGCAATGTTTTACTCTGCAAGGCGAGCGAATCCCAGGCGGAAAAGATCTCCCTCTTGGTCATGTATGAGAAGCTGGCGCCGGCCAGGAATCCCAGACTCGTCCAGACCGGAGCACCGGCGAAAAAACAAAACAACATAGTTTTCATACAGACCCTTCCCGCAATGAGGGACACACGCAGAAGCGCCAGGAGTGCATGGCGAACGTTCCGGCCCGCCCGCCATGAGCGCTTCGGAAAAGGAGAGGGGGTAATAGAAATTTACCCTACTGGCGCGCCGAGTCAAAGTTGCAATGCGCTGCTGTCCCCGTTGTTTGCGACATTGCTTTCTGTCGATTGCAAGCCGGACGTTGGTCATCTAACCCCAACGGCCGAAGACAGGGCCCTCGCAAGAGCGACTCTAATGCTCGAGCGGGCGAACGCGCTGCGCCACAGGATACCAGCCTTCGGGCCGCCGCTCGACTTCCAACGCCCAGTTCGCTCGCACCGTGGCGCCAAACAGGTTCTCGGAATCGACGTACGACTTCACCAGCCAGCGGTTCTGACCGGTTTGGGTGGTCGCGTAGTCCCGTTCCGGAAAGGCGGCCGTCTGGGGGCGAACCAGTTTTTGTCGCACAAAATGTTTTGCGGCGGCAAAGGCTTCGTTCTGCACTTGAGCGGACTCGGGCGCAGCCCCCAGGTAGGCCAGGCCGACGACGACGGCGACCAGTACGGCGATCGTGATATGGATGGATTGCATGCGAAACTGAAGCGAAACGAGCCAGGCCCTGCCGGGGCCCACAAGGGTCTGCTCGGGGCGTTGGGTAACTCTAGCTCACAGCCGTCCGACGCCGTCCGGCCTCTGGGGAGTTGGCATTTCCTTTTTGCCGGCAGACAACTATCTTACGCCGCCCACAAGTCGCAAGCGGGGGACCATGGATGCGCGCATTAGCTAAGTCGTTTATTCTGCTTATACTGTCGACAGCGGCGGTTTCCGCGGCCGGTACGGCCGCGCCGGTGGTCGGCGATCTCGGAAAAACCGATCGAATCGAATTCCTCGGCCTGCGGCATTTTCCGCCCAAAACGCTGCAGAAGGCCTTGGACGACGACCTGGATTTTCTGCTCGCCGCCGATCCGTCAGCGCCGCTCGACGAGTATTTGAAGACGATCAGCACGCGGCTTCGCGCCGGCTATCAACGGGCCGGTTTCCCGTTTGCCCAGGTCGAAGCCGGGGCCGACCTCGAGCGGCGCCGCATTGTCGTCTCGATCACGGAAGGCCGCCGTTACGTGGCCGGTCCCATTCGACTCGTCGGCGCCTCTTCCGTTCCGCAAGCCGCCGTCGCGCTGGTTAACGAGTCCGCATCCGGCGCCGCAGGCAGAACAGCGCACCGGCTGGGAACTGGCCGACGGCGTGCGGATCAGCGACGCCTTCGGCGAAGAGCCGATCTGGGAGCCGGGCAAGCCGGCCCACTTCAACGCCTGGTCGCAAAACCACTTGACCAAACAGGTGCGGCTGGCGTTTGCCGAGCACGGCTTTTTCTTTCCGCAATTGGCCGTCAAGGCGGCGCCTCAGCGGGGCGGCGACAGCGCCGAACTTCTGATTGAGGTCGTCGACGAGGGCCCCTCGGGAATCGTGGGCGAAATTGAGATTTTGTCGACGTCCAGAAACTCTCGCGAAGCGATTCTGAAACTGGTCGATCTTGCGCCGGGCATGCCGTTGACTCACGCGCGGCTGGCGCAGATCAAGCAACGCCTGTACGACTCGGCTCGCTTTGCTCGCTTCGACGTCCGCCCGCTGCCTCCGGAAATCCCCAACGGGCCGATCAAGATCCGCTTCGAGCTGATCGAGACGGAATCTGCTCCGCTGCTGACGCAGCCGTTTTCCGTTGAGGAAGAAACGCTGCTCAGGTTCCGGCAATGGCTGCTCAACGACGTGCTTGCGGGCGATCAGGATCTGGTGTTCAGCCTGCGAAACCCCGCGGGCCGGCTGCGGTTGCTGCGAGGCGTCGTATCGGCTCAGGGGGGCGCGCTTCGCTTGGACGTGCTCGATCCGGAATTGTCGCTCGGCGGCCGCATGCTGCACAGCGTGCAGGAATGGGCCGGTCTGAGTGCGAAATCCAAAGCATCGGACGACAGCCGCTGCTTGCTGGCCATGGAAGCCGGCCCGGGCCTGGTCGGCGTCTATTCGCCGTTGCGCCAGAAGAAATACGCCTTACCGCCGAGTCGCAAGCAGGTGACGGCCAAATTGCGGCTGGACCCGTCGCTGGATCCCAATCACACCGTCGACGCCAACTTGGGCGCCGGCTCTCGCGACCGGGCCGAATCGGAACCGCCCCGGCCGTTCGCCCTGAACGTCGAATTGGCCCCGGCCGCCTTCGTCGCTTTGGCTCACAACAAGAATCTCTCCTACGCGATTGAGGACCGAGTGCTGCGGATCCGCAGCGGCGGCCTGCTCGTCGAGATCGACACGGCGACCGGCCGGTTGGTGAAGGCTGCGATCACCGCCGGACTCAACTCCGAGATTGGCAGCCTGGCGGCCAGGCCGGGCGCCTTGCGCAGCGAGATTGAGGACATCCGTAGTTTGGGAAAAGCAGGCGCCAACGACTATGATGTGCAAAGACCGTTTAATTCGCTGGCCGCATTCACCAGTTGCGAACTGCTGTTCTTTGAGCGCGGGCTAGCCGGGCTTGCCACTCCCGCCGATGCCAAGGGCCTGGCCGTCTGGCAGGAACTGCTGGCGCGATACCTGTTGCCCCCGTTCGACGAATGGCTGCCCGAAGAGGGGCGCGACGAGGGCGTCGACGAGTTCTTCCTGCCGAACGATCCGATCTTGCCGGGGCAACAGCCGCGGAACCAGAGGGCATTGGCCGCGGCGGGCTTTTCGCTGTGGCTATGCCGCGAGTTGTTTCCGTCCAATGCCTGGCCTTGTGCGCTGAGCCGCGCCGCAGCTTATCACTACCAGGGGGACGTAAACCGCCGCCGCCGAGAGTTGACTCGGGTTGGCCTTGCGGATGAGACGGGCCCGGTCGGGTTGCTCGCCGCCTCCTACCTTGCCAGTGGGGTGGAAGCCACGCTATCGCAGCGTCTGGCGGCTCGCGGCCTGGAGCGTCTGTCGGCGGCCGACTTCCGCCGCGACTATCAGTTATTGCTTTCCAGCCGCGCGCCCTGGATCCGCGCGGCGCTCGCCGGACTCGACCGACTGCGCCAGTTGCCGCCGGAGGAAGCGGAAGCGGCCATCGGCGTTCTCTCGGGGCAGCTTCAATACTTTGTGCGCGATCTGATTCAGGCCGGACGTAAGAATCCCAGCGCGCGGATCGAGGCGGTGCTGGCGGAAGTGCTCGACAAGTATTGGGACGCCCGGCTGCAATGGTACGCCAAGTTGTTCCTGCGGATGCTGGCCCAGCCGCCCGCCGCCGAGACGGCAGCGGCGCCCAAAAAGCCATCCGCCCGCTAGATTTCGCCAGCCGGCGGGCTTTCTTTCCGGCGCCGGCGTGCGGGGCCGGTCCTTTGCGGCGCCTCTCCCCGAGCCGAGACGGCCTTTCCGGCCGGCATTTTCCATGGTTGGCCGAGGCGCGCGATTTCGCCCACACCGCGTTTGGGGCTCGCGCCAACCCAAAAAGGCGTAAAAACCTTCGCGGCACGGCCGATTGTCCGGCCGGGCCGCCGAATTGGCAGGCGATTCTAGGGGTCGTGCGGAGCCCGGCGCCCTGCTTGTGGCGCATGCCCGCGGTAGCTAGGCTAAGTTTCCTATGAATTCTGCGAGCATGGCGCCGCGGAACACTTTCATGCCGCGTCCGCATGGCGGACAGGAGGTTGCATTGATCCGAGAGGACTCGGAAATCTTCACGAAGGCGGGCGTTGAATTGACGGAAGAGACCTCCTTGGTCGATTTCCTGCGAGCGCGCGACGGCGGCTTAAAGCTGCACGCCGCGGCGGCTGCCTTCAAGAGCGGACTGGCGGACTTTGCCGCCAGCGGTCGCAATCTCTACGGCCGGATGTTGATGGGCCCCAACGACGCCGAAGGGCTGATCGACTATCCGGCACTGGGCGGGCAGCGTCAGATGATCATTCTGGCGTCGAACAACTATCTCGGTCTCACCACGCATCCGAAAGTCATCCTCGCCGCCCAGGAAGCCGCGGCCCGGTACGGCACGGGCGCGGGCAGTTCGCCGCTGCTGGTTGGCACCTTTACGGTGACCAAAGAGCTGGAAGCCAACCTGGCGGAATTCAAAGGCTGCGAAGAAGCCTGCCTGTTCGCCACCGGTTATTCCGCCAACATCGGCGTAATCTCCGCCGTGGCCGGCAAGCACGATCTGGTCGTGCTCGACCGCTTGGCGCACGCCAGCCTGGTGGACGGCGCCAAGCTGTCCGCGCGCGAACCAAGATCTTTCGCCACAACGATGCCGAACACCTGGACCACGTGCTGCGCCGCAATGCCACCTCGCGGCTCAAGCTGGTCTGCATCGAAGGCATCTACAGTATGGACGGCGACATGGCGCCGCTCGACGAGATCTTCGAAGTCGCGCGCCGCCACGAAGCGCTGCTGCTGGTCGACGAGGCGCACTCCACCGGCGTGCTCGGCGCCGAAGGCCGCGGCATTGCCGAGCACTTCGGACTGGAGGGCCAGATCGACCTGCACGTCGGCACGCTCAGCAAGGCGCTGGGCGCTTGCGGCGGATTCGTCGCCGGTTCGAGCGAGCTGATCACTTACCTGCGTTACTTCGCGCGTTCCGGCATGTTCTCCACGGCGGCGTCGCCCATGGTCACGGCCGCGGCCGGCGCCGCGCTCGACGTGATCCGAGACGAGCCGCAACTGCGAGAACAGTTATGGGACAACTGCCGCTACATGCACTCGGCTCTGAAAGAATGCGGATTCACGCTCAACGAAGCCCCCAGCCCGATCATTCCCGTGATCGTCGGCACGATGAAGGGCCTGCGCGAAATGACGCTCGAGCTGCACCGCAACGACGTCTGCGTCAACTCGGTTCCGTTCCCCGCCGTGGCGCACGGCAGCGAGCGGCTGCGCATCAGCTTGACGGCCAACCACACGCGTGAGCAATTGCAGACGGCCGTCGAGCGGATTGCCCAGGCCGGCCGCAACGCGGGCGTGATTTGAACTCGCGGCGCCGCGAGAGAAAACGAAGCGGCGCCGGCCTCAGTTTGCGTCGGCCGGCGCGGTGGAGGTAATCGAGCGGATGGCGATGAAATCGCCTTCGCCGCCGGCGGGCGCGGGATCGAGCCGCAGCCCGGTGATGGCGCCCCGGTAGCCGGGCGCCGAAGCCAGCGGTAACGCGTAGGTGCGATACTTGCCGTCGCCTTCGATCTCGAATTTCAGGCTGTTGACTTCGGAAAAGCCCGGCTCGGCGAACGTCTTCCAGAATAGCTGGGCGCGATTCGCACCGCCGCGATACGCGGCGCGGAGGTAAAGCGTCGGAACGTCGGACGCCTGCCAGAAGACGTCGGGACTGATCAGTTGCGGATCGTCGCGGTCGAGCGTCACGCGCCACTCGCTGCGTAACGGCCAGCCCGCATCGCGCACGTTGACGAAATACCAATGCTGGCGATCCCGTTGGAAATGAAAGTCGGGCGTCGCGAGCCGCCGCGGATGGCGATAGACATACCGCCGGATCTCGTCGAGCGTTCCCAGGATCAAAGCATATCGGTACTCGTGCCGGATATTCCAATCGATGACTTCCACGTGACCGGGACTGATGTAGCCGGTCGGAGCGTCGTGCGGTCCGCCTTTTCCCGGCGGACCGGCAAAGCCGCCTCCGAAAGAAAAACAGCCGGGATGCCAGACGCCCAGTCCCCAACCGTCGTCGCGGACCAGCGCCGACCAGTTCTCGGTGGAATTCCAGCGTGTCCAGGGGCCGGGCTCGCTCGCCGGCTTGGCGATGCGCGTAAGCGCTCCGCCCGAAAACGGCTGGTCGCCCGTATAAGCCAGCAAGCGATCATAGGGCCCGTTGACATACACGGCCGGCAGCTCCTGCCTGCGGGCCGGGTACTGCGTCTTGTCCGTGCGCACATTGTCGAGCCGGCTGCGAACCTGCACCGCGGCCCCGTCGAGCGTGATCCAGCACTCGAAGGTGCATTCGCCCGGCACGTCGTCAAGCGGCCACTGCATCGGGACGCACTTGACGTACAGGGTCGAGCCGTCGTTTCGGTGCTCGAGCACGCGTGAGGCATGACCGAAGTCGTCGCCCGTTTGAATCGGGTTCCAGCCGATGTGGCGCCAGTGCTCGGCCGGACGCTTCTCATCGACGACATACGGCACGGGTCCCGAATAATACGACATCTGGATCTGCCGGCCGTAATCATAACTGTTCACCACGTTCTCATCGCTGCCGGACTTCGAGAGCCAGGTGATGGCGCGCCCCCTTGTCCAGATCCGCGCCCAGCCGAATGACGCCGTTGTCCAAGTAACTCATGCACTCGCGCGGCGCCTGATCGACGGCGTCTTTCTTGATTTGCCCCGACGCGCCGAGCGGACAAGCGAGCGAAACGGCGAAGATCAGCAGCCGGCGGGCGGAAAGGCGCGACATGGAATGGCTTTTTTTCTGCGGGACGCGAACGGAGAAAACGCGAAACGGACGGGAGCGTCCGGCTGGTTATTGTAACGGTTGGCGAGCCGTCTTTTGCAGCGCCGAGACGCGGAGCGGGGGAATTCTATCGAATCAAATGGTTGATTCTATAGAATCGCTCCGTTACACTGACCGTAGCTGCCAGAAGTTCCCGCCTGCGTCGCTCGCGACGATTGCCCCCGCCCGAACCGCGAGCGCGGCAAGACGAAACGCCTGCCCATGATCAAATCCGCCAAGCTCAAGCGTGCCAAAGCCCGGCCGATCCGCTGCGATCACGGCCTGCGCCGCCAGGCGATCGTCGAATCGCTGCTCCGCGAGGTGTTTCAAGGCCGGCTTCGTGCCGGGCAGCACCTGGGCACCCAGGAACTGGCCGAGCGTTTCGGCGTCAGTCATACGCCGATTCGGGAAGCGCTGGTGTCACTGGCCGGCACGGGCGTGATCGATCTGCTGCCGAATCGGGGCGCCGTGGTGCGGCGCGTGACCGGACGCGACGTGCGCAGATTTGCCAGGTTCGCCGCGCCTTGGAGTGCGAGGCCGTGCGCCGCGCCTGCGGCCGCATTGATCCGCTCGAGCTCCGTACGCTGGCCGCCGAGTTCCAGCGATTGCAACGCGTTAAAGCGCGGCAGCGCCCCAAGTTCCTTGAGGAGGCTCGCCGCCTCGACAGCCGGCTGCACGACCTGATCGCCGGGTCGTGCGGCAACGGATTTCTGGCCAAGGAGATTGGCCGGCTGAAAACCGTGTTCCGCGCCTTCCGCGACGTTTCGTGGGAACACGATCAAGCGCATAACGGTCTGCAGCGGTTGACCGAAGAGTCGCACGAACACCTGGCCATCCTTCAAGCCCTGCTGGCCGCCGACCGGCGGCAGGCCTCCCGATTGATGTCCGAGCATATTCGTTCCGGCGCCCGGTATTGGAGCCGCGTAGTCTCGGAAACGGCGGTCAAGCCGCTCGTCAAACCATCAAAATCTCGTCTCAGCCTGGAGGGACGCACCCGATGAAGTTGCTGCACAATAACGTTCGTGCCTCGCGAATTGGCCTTGGCCGGTTGGCAAGCGTCACGCTTTGGCGGGGACTGCCGGCTGTGCTCGCTCTTTTGGCGACGCGCGTGCCCGCCGCCGAGCCGATTGTCTACAATCGAGACATTCGACCGATCCTGTTCGAGAACTGCTTCGCCTGTCACGGCCCGGATAGCGCCGCCCGCAAGGCCGATTTGCGTCTGGACCAGCGCGAGTCGGCGGTCGAGACCGGCGCCATTCTGCCGGGCAAGCCGGACGAAAGCGAGCTGCTCCGCCGCGTTCTTTCTGCCGATCCGGAAGAAGCGATGCCGCCGCCGGCGACCAAGAAGCAGCTCTCCGCGGACGACAAGGAACTGCTGCGTCGCTGGCTGGCCGAAGGCGCCGAGTACCAGCCGCATTGGTCGTTGATTGCCCCAGTCCGTCCGGATCTTGCCGGCCGTCAAGAACACCGCCTGGCGTCGCAACCCAATCGATGATTTCATTCTGGCTCAGCTTGAACAAGAAGGCTTGCAGCCGGCGCCTGAGGCCGACCGTCGCACGCTGGCCCGCCGCCTGAGTTTAGATCTGACCGGCCTGCCGCCCGAACCCGCCCTGGTTGAAGCCTTCGTGAACGACAGCGCCGCCGACGCCTACGAGAAGGTCGTCGATGAACTGATGAGCTCCGCGAAGTGGGGCGAACATCGCGGACGCTACTGGCTCGATGCGGCGCGCTATGCCGACACGCACGGCATTCACTTCGACAATTACCGCGAGATCTGGCCCTACCGAGATTGGGTGATCAACGCGTTCAACCGCAACCTGCCGTTCGACCAGTTCACCATCGAGCAACTGGCCGGCGACTTGCTGCCGAATCGAACGCTCCAGCAGCAGATTGGCTCGGGGTTCAATCGCTGCAACATCACGACCAACGAAGGGGGCGTCATTGCCGGAGGAATACGTGGTGCTGTACGCTCGCGACCGAACCGAGACGACCGCCCAGGTCTGGATGGGGCTGACGGCCGGCTGCGCGGTATGCCACGATCACAAGTTCGACCGCTTCAGCCAACGCGAGTTTTATGAGCTGTCGGCGTTCTTCAATAACACCACGCAGAACGCCATGGACGGCAATATCAAGGACACGCCGCCCACCATCTTTGTTCCGCGGCCTGAAGACCGGCAGCGCTGGGCCGCTTCGAGCACGGAGTTGGCCGGGTTCAAAAAACAGCTTGACGAGCGGCGGCAGGCGGCCCGCGCCGATTTCGATCGCTGGCTCGCCGACGCCACGCCCGATGCATTGAACGGCCGGATCCCCAGCGACGGATTGCGGCTGCACGCCGGGCTGAGCGAAGGGAGCGGCAACACGATCAACGTCACGGTCGGCGGCCAGGTGCGCCCCGTTTCGCTCGCATCCGAGATTGCCTGGAAGCCCGGGCGCATCGCCGCCCAGGCGTACAACAGTCAGCCAGGCTGCACGATTGAATTGCCGGAGCCGGGCGACCTGGAAAAAGACCAGGCCTTTTCCTTCGGCGCCTGGGTCAACGCGGCAAAAATCGATCAGAGCGGCGCCATCATGGCTCGCATGGACGACGCGAACGGTTACCGGGGCTGGGACTTCTGGTTCGAAAACGGCAAGCCCGGCGTGCATATCATCCATCAGTGGCCTGACGATGCGCTGAAGGTCGTGGCCACGAATCCGGTGAAGGCGGGCGAGTGGAACCATCTGTTCATCACGTACGATGGATCGGGCAAGGCCTCCGGCGTGAAGATCTACGTCAACGGCGTGCTGCAGCCAGCCCGTCCGCAGGCCGACAAGCTGAAGAACACCATCAAGACGACCGTGCCGCTGAAGGTCGCTCAGCGACATGCCGGCTCGCGATTGAACGACGTTTCGATTCAGGATTTGCGGCTTTATGGTCGCGCATTGCCTCAGGCTGAGGCAATGCAGTTGGTGCAGGCGAGCCGCGCGGCATGGCTGGCTGCCAAGCCGGCGGACCAGCGCAGCGAGGCGGAGAAGAATGAACTGTTCGACTGGTGGCTCGGCGCCATCGACCAGCCTTCGAAAGACCTGGCCGGCCAGATCGCCGCGCTGGAACAAGAACAGGCCGGCATCAAATCGCGCGGCGCCGTGGCGCACGTGATGCAAGAGCGTGACGCGGCGCCGGCGGCCTACGTGCTGTTTCGCGGCGAGTACGACAAACGCCGCGACCAGGTCGGCGCCGACACGCCCGACGCTTTGCCGCCGATGCCGGCCGATTTGCCGAAGAACCGGCTCGGGCTGGCGCAGTGGCTGCTGCGCCCGAACATCCGCTGACGGCTCGCGTGACGGTCAACCGTTTCTGGCAGCAGGTTTTCGGCACGGGGCTGGTGCGAACGACCGGCGATTTCGGCGTCAGCGGCGAACTGCCTTCGCACCCGGAACTGCTCGACTGGCTGGCGGTCGAATTCCGCGAGTCGGGCTGGGACGTCAAGCGGTTCTTCAAACTGCTGGTCATGCTCAGCCGCCTATCGGCAATCGGCGCAGACCACGCCTGAGAAGCTGGAGAAAGACCCCGTCAACCGGCTGCTGTCTCGCGGTCCTCGCTTTCGCATGGATGCCGAAATGGTCCGCGACTACGCATTGGCGGCTAGCGGTCTGCTGGTGGAAGAAGTGGGCGGGCCGAGCGTGAAGCCTTATCAGCCGCGAGGGCGTTTGGGAAGCGGTGGCGATGATCGGCAGCAACACGCGCAACTATAAGCAAGACGCCGGCGAGAATCTTTATCGCCGCAGCATGTACACGTTCTGGAAACGAAGCGCTCCGCCTGCTTCGATGGATATTTTCAACGCGCCGAGCCGCGAGGTCTGCACCGTCCGCCGCGAGCGGACCAACACGCCGCTGCAGGCGCTGGTCACGTTGAACGACCCGCAATTCGTCGAAGCGGCCCGCATCTGGCGCAGCGGAGCTTGCAGCAAGGGGGCGACAATGCCGACTCGCGGCTCGAGTTCATCGCTCGTCGGCTGCTCTGCCGGCCGTTGCGAGCCGAAGAGAGCCAGGCCGTGCGAAGCCACGCTGAACGACTTGCTGGCTTACTATCAGTCGCACGCCGATGACGCCAAACAATTGCTGGCCGTCGGCGAATCGCCCGTCGACGCTTCGCTCGACGTTCCGACGCTTGCCGCCTGGACCATGGTCTGCAACGAGTTGATGAACCTGGACGAAGTGCTCAACAAGTAGGGCCCGGCCGAGCCTGCTATGATGACGCGTAGGAGCCATTCACAAATTCGTGGAGGTAGAGGCTATGTCGCTGGCCGAAGTTTTGCCTGAAGTGCGATCGCTTTCCAGGCTCGACAAGATTCGCTTAATCCAGATTATCGCCCAGGAACTCGAAGCGACGCAGGAACGCATCCGGCACTTCCAGGCCCAAATCGCCCACTTGCGCAAAGTGGAGAAGAATCCTTTGGCCTACCGCCTTTCGGCGTCGGGCTTTTTAGCGGAGGTCGACCGCATGCAGCTCGAAGTACGCGATTATCTCGCCCTGCACCCCAGCGAACTCGCCGGCAATAAGTGACCACGATCTGGTCAGGAGAGATTACCAATGAGCCCCTTCGAAGAATACGTCCGTTACGAAACACGCCGGCAGTTTTTCGGCCGCGGCGCCAATGCCGTAGGTTGGGCGGCGCTGGCCTCGCTGTTGGGCGGTGAAGGCGCCGGCCGTCTGCTGGCCGGCGGAAACGCCGCACGCGCCGCTCACGCATTTCGCGCCGAAGGCCAAGCATGTGATTTATCTGCACATGGTCGGCGGACCGCCGCAGATGGACCTGTACGACTACAAGCCGGAGATGAACGAGTGGTACGACAAAGACCTGCCCGACTCGATTCGCAAGGGCCAGCGCCTGACGACCATGACCTCCGGCCAGAAGCGGTTTCCGATTGCACCGTCGAAATTCAAGTTCGCCCAGCATGGCAATAGCGGCATGTGGGTCAGCGAACTGCTGCCGTACACGGCGAAGATGGTCGACGACATGTGCTTCATCCGCACCATGCATACCGAGGCGATCAATCACGAGCCGGCGATCACGTACATGCAAACCGGCAACCAGATCACCGGCCGGCCTTGCCTGGGCGCGTGGACTTCTTACGGGCTCGGTTCGCTGAATCGACGATTTGCCGACGTTCGTGGTGCTGGTGGCCAAGCCGACCAACACCGAACAGGTGCAGGCCATTTCGGCTCGGCTCTGGTCGAGCGGTTATCTTGCCGGGCGAGCATGCCGGCGTTCGCTTCCGCTCCGGCGGCGATCCGATCTCTGTACATCAACAATCCGCCCGGCGTTCCCGTCGGAACTTCCGCCGCCGCACGCTCGACGGGATTCGAAGCTGTTGAACGAAATGAACTATCGAGCAGGTGGGCGATCCGGAAACGCAAACTCGCATTCAGCAATACGAACTGGCCTTCCGCATGCAGGCCAGCGTGCCCGAATTGACCGACCTCGGCAGCGAATCCGAGCGACACGTTCGAACTCTACGGCGAAGCGGCCAAGAAGCCCGGCACGCTTTGCCAACACGGCCTTGCTGGCGCGGCGGATGGTCGAGCGGGGCGTGCGGTTCGTTCAGGTGTATCACAACAACTGGGATACGCACGGCAACGTCGCCGGCCGCTTGCCCGACCAATGCCGCGACGTCGATCAGCCGTGCTGGGGCCTGGTTCAGGATCTGAAACAGCGAGGGCTGCTCGACGAAACGCTGATCATCTGGGGTGGCGAATTCGGCCGCACGATCTACTCGCAGGGCGGTTTGTCGAAGCAGAACTACGGCCGCGATCACCATCCGCGCTGCTTCACCATGTGGATGGCCGGCGGCGGCTCTCGCGGCCGGCACGATCTACGGCGAGACCGACGACTTCTGCTACAACATCGTCAAGGACCCCGTTCACATCCACGACTTCCACGCCACGGTACTGCAACTGCTGGGCTTCGACCACGAGCGGTTCACTTACCGCTATCAAGGTCTCGACCAGCGGCTGACCGGCGTTGAACCCGCGCGTGATCAAGGAGCTGATTACATAAGCGCGGACTGCACCTGATCATTGGCCGACGGATGCTTGCGGCGGTTCGGCGTGCAGCAACACCGACCAGGCTTGCTCGGTTGATGAAGACGGGGCGCCATCGCCTGCCGCGCGGCGACGATCGATCTCGAAGGCGGCGGCTTGAAAGTAAGCCTCCTGAGGCAAGTCGCGCTGCGCCTGCCGCAGCAACTCCAGCGCCCGTTCATCCTGCTGCTGAGCCAGCAAGGCTTCGACCCATTGCTGGTGGACGGCTACGAAGTTAACGCGAAAGGCGCGATGTTCGGGCGTCAGCCGCAGGCCGTGACGCAACAGTCTCACGGCGGCGGAGTGGTCGCCTCGCGCGTTGTGTTCCAAGGCCCAATTATTCAAGCCGGCCAACCAGTTGCTGCGCACCGCAGGGTTCTCCGGATCGAGCTGCAGCGTCTTGAGATTCGCGACGATCGCATCGGCGAAGCGATGCTTCGCCAACAGCTCGACGCCTCGATTGTAGTAAACCAGCGCAGCCAGCCCGGCGGCGGAAAGCCGCCGCTTCGCACCGCCGCGTTGCGCGCGTCCGGCTAACGCCGAAGCGCGGAACCAATTGCGGCAAGTCGTTTCCACTTCGATCGGACCGTCTGCCGAGTCGATCACGCTGAAGACGTGGCCCGGCGCCTCGACGGCGGCGGCCGACAGTCCGCAACCTTCCGCCAGGCAGTTAAACAGCACGGTGGAACTGACGCAGTTATAACCGCGGCCATCGAGAGCAGCGGCCAGGTCCGTCGCCTCCGCCTGATAGCCGCCGTGCAGGATCTCGGCGTACAGATACTCGAGCGCCGCCTCGGCCTGCTCGCGGGCGTCGTCGCGGCCGGCAACGCGGCGACGAAACGCTTCGCAGTGAGCTTCCACCCGGCTTACCAGCCGCGAGCTGTTCGCCTCGTCTTGTTCGCCGCTGGCCGCACAGACGGCCGTCAACAACCAGCCGCGGTCGGCGCGGATTGCCGCGGCCTCTGCGAACACTCGAGCCTCGAGCGGGCTTAAATCGACGAGCACGCCCGGCGGAGGCGCAAGTCGGGCCGGCTCGCGCAGGGCGTGTCGCGCTCCTGCGACTTCAAACGCCCGTAGCGAGCCCTGGAGATAGGGCGCCGCCAGGACACATGCCGCGGCCGTCACGGCCGCCAAAGTCTGCTGCAATTGCCAAGTTCGGCGAAACATCATAAAAATCAGACAGTTACGCTCGCGGGATCCACTCTTGCCGGCGTGCGAATACCGGGTCCGGCGCCAATCTCTGTCGGAAATATAGGTTGCGAAAACGCCACAAGTTGGCGAAAAGCAGCAGCTTGCTCCTGTTTTGCAACCGTACGACCCGCACAGCCCGTTCCGGCAAGATTGTGCGGTTTGAAACGAATGGACTGCTGGGGCGAGTTCACGGCAACGACTTCGTCGAGCGAGGAAAATCAAGCGACTATGGAATTGCAGGGACTGGACGCCGTCGATCCGGCGATGCGAGAGCCGATCCGCCGCTATGCAGAGCACGTCCGCAAGCACGCCGGCGAGAAAGCGCTTGGTCTCACCTTGTTCGGCGCGATTGCGGCCGGATCGTTCGACGCCGGCAAGCAGGCGGCGGCCAACGTGCTGGTGCTGGACGCAATCGACTTGGAAGTTCTCAAGCGACTGGCGGCCGAAGGGCACAAGTTCGGCAACCTGGGCATTGCCGCGCCGCTGGTCATGACGCCCGACTTCATCCGCGCGTTGCTCGATACGTTTCCCTTGGAGCTCCTGGAGATCCAGCAACGCCGCCTCGTGCTGTTCGGAGAGGATTTTTTCGCGTCGCTCGAATTCCACCGAGAGCACGTGCGGCTGCAATGCGAGCGCGAACTGAAGACGCTGATGATGGGCATTCGCCAAGGTCTGATCGCCTCCGCCGGCAAAGACAAATCGCTCGGCGTCATCGCCGCGCAGGCCGCCGGCGGTCTGGCCCGCATCTTGCGAGGGCTACTGTGGCTGCATGATGCCAAAGAACCGAAACCGGCGGCCGAACTGGTACAGGAAATTTCCAAGATCGTCGGCCGGCCCTTGCCCGGCCTCCGCGGCGCCCTGGTGCGCCGGAGCTGGTCGGCTGGGGCGATCTGCAAAAACTCTACCAAGACGTCGAAGCTTTAGGCCAGTTTGCCGATGCCCGCTAACTCACTCATTCTCAATCCAACGCTGCTTGCACCGGCGCGCGAGTCGAAAGCTCCCCGCAACGCCGTCCTGCACGGCGCTCGCTGGCTGGTCGCGGCGAGCTGGCTGCTGCTTGCGCTCGCGCCTGCGGCCCGGGCCGAAGTGACGGTCGCCGATCCCGGAACATTCGTGGTCGACACGGCGGGCCTGCTCGATCCGCAGACGCAGCAACTGCTGGAGACCAAGCTCAAAGAGCTCGAACAGCGCACCACCGCGCAGGTCAAGCTGCTGACGGTCAAGTCGCTCGACGACGAAGATATCTTCTCGTTCGCGCAGCGCCAGTTCGAATTGTGGAAGCTGGGCGTGAAGGGCAAGGACAACGGCGCCTTGATCGTGCTCAGTCTCGAGCCGCACGGCATTCGCATCCATACCGGCTATGGATTGGAAGGCGCCCTGCCCGACAGTTGGTGCGGCACGCTCGCGCGGCGAATCGCCGGCCAATACTTCAAGCAGCAGCGTTTCTCCGAAGGCCTGCGCGAACTGACGCTTGGAGGTCATCGGCAAGGTGGCCGCAGAATACGGCGTTCAGATTGCCGGCGCTCGTCAGCCGCGGCCTCAAGCCGCCCAGCACCAGACGGACGTGGGCGGACTGGTCTGCATGCTGTTCTTCATGATCTTCGTGTTCCCGGTGCTGGCGTCCATTATCATGTCCGTGTTGCGACGCAGGGGCCTGGCCCGTTGGGGCGGCAGGCGGTCGACCGGCTGGTACGGTTTCCCCGGCACGCACGGCTCGTCGTGGAGCAGCGGTTGGGGCTCCGGCGGTGGTTTTGGCGGCGGCAGTTTTGGCGGAGGTTTCGGGGGCGGAGGCGGTTCCTTCGGCGGAGGCGGCAGTACCGGAGGCGGCGGCGGCGGGGCGAGCTGGTAAAGGCGCCAGCGAGGCGGGAGGCGACTTTTTCGTCTCCGGCCCAACAAATCGGTTTAGAGAGCGAAGCTTACTTTCGTATGAGGCGACTGTTCGGGCGTTCGCGCCCATCACCGGGGGAATGAGAGCCATGAAGATTGCCGCGTTTGTGCTGTTAGGCCTGTTGATTCTGACGCTGTTGGGCGGTGGTTGCGTTTTCCAAGGCTACAACCACGCGATTGGCCTCGACGAAGAGGTCAAGCAACGCTGGGCGCAAGTCGAGAACCAGCTGCAGCGCCGCTACGACCTGATCCCCAACCTGGTCAATACCGTCAAGGGGACCGCCGGGCAGGAGCAGAAAGTGTTTCTCGGCGTCGCCGAGGCGCGAAAGTCGTACTTCCAGGCGCAGGAAAGCGGCACGGTTGCCGAAAAGGCCCGGGCCGCCGGCGACGTCGAACGCACCCTGTCGCGGTTGTTGATGCTGCAGGAAACGTATCCCGAGTTGAAATCAAACGAGGCCTTTCTCAAGCTCCAGGACGAGCTGGAAGGGACCGAAAACCGGCTGAGCGTGGAGCGCAAGCGATACAACGACTCCGTGCAGGTCTTGAACACCTACGTCCGCCGCTTTCCGGGCACGTTCTTCGCCGGTCTGGCGGGCGTGGGCTCCGCCGAGTACTTCAAGGTCGAAGCCGCCGCCAAGGAAACGCCCAAAGTCGACTTTTCCGAGCCGGCCGAGAAAAGCTGACCGCCGCCGCTCTTCGTAGCGGAAGGCGTGAAGGTTCCGAGCGGCGGCGCTGTCGCCGCCGCGCCGTATTGGTGCTGAGTTAGCCTGCTTGTAAACGCACGGAACTCTCACGAGTTCCGCTACGGACGGCGCCGACAATCGAATGCCTCAAACGCCGCCGCCGCTTACGCCAGCGGCGGCAGGCGATGACCTAGTTTCTCACGCTTGGTTTCCAGATACCGGGCGTTGTGCTCGTTGCTGGGCGGCACGATCGGCACCTGGTCGACCACTTCCAGATCGAAGCCGCCGTAGATGAAGGCGTCGGTCTTCTTGGGATTGTTGGTCAACAGCCGCACCTTGGCGAGCCCGAGATCCTTGAGCAACTGAATGCCGACGCCGTAATCGCGCGTGTCGGCCTTGAAGCCGAGCGCCAGGTTGGCCTCGACCGTGTCGAGTCCTTTGTCCTGCAGGCTGTAGGCCTTGATCTTCTCGATCAAACCGATGCCGCGCCCTTCTTGCGGCAAATAGACGAGCACGCCCGCGCCTTCCTGGCGGATCATCTCCAATGCCATGTGCAATTGATCTCCGCAGTCGCAACGCAGAGATTCCAGCAGATCGCCCGTAAAGCAAGACGAGTGCAGACGCACCAGCGGGGCCGCCGACTTGCTCAGATCGCCCAGCACCAGCACGATCGGCTGTTGCGCTTCGTACTGCACGCCGTAGCAGATCACTCGGCCGAGGCCGTACTTGGTGGGCAGTTCGGCTTCGGCGATCCGATAGACGAGCTTCTCCCGCTGCCGCCGGTAGCGGATCAGCTCCTCGATGGTGATGATTTCGAGCTGGTGCTGCCGGGCCATGCGGACCAGGTCGTCTCGGTTGGCCCGGTCTCCGCTATCGTTGAGGATTTCGCAAAGCACTCCGGCGGGCGATAGGCCGGCCATCCGCGCCAGGTCGACGGAGGCTTCGGTGTGCCCGGCCCGGCGCAACACGCCCCCTTCCTTGGCCATGATCGGGTACATGTGTCCCGGGCGAACGAAGTCTGAGGCATGACTGTTCGGATCGACGATCGCGCGGATGGTAGCCGCCTTTTCCTGGGCCGTAATGCCGGTCCGCGAACTGAGGTGGTCGACCGCCACGAGCATGAACTGAACGAAGTAGATGAAGAAGAATCGATGTATTGCTGGTGGTCGGGTGGTGCTCAGACCGACGCGGCGTTGGCCTTCAAGTACTTGTCGTAGCCCTCGGCCTCCAGCGCCTCGGCGAGCTCGGGGCCGCCCTGCTCGGCGATCTTGCCGTCGACGAAGACGTGGACGTAGTCGGGCTCGATGTAGCGCAGGATGCGGGTGTAGTGGGTGATCAGCAGGACGCCCTTGCCCTCCTGGCCGCGGAAGCGGTTGACGCCCTCGGAGACGATCTTCAGCGCGTCGATGTCGAGGCCGGAGTCGGTCTCGTCGAGGACCGCGATCTTGGGGTTGAGCAGCTCCAGCTGGGCGATCTCGTGGCGCTTCTTCTCGCCACCGGAGAAGCCCTCGTTGACCGAGCGCTGCCGAAGGTCGGGTCGAGGTTGAGGCGCTCGATGCGCGCGTTGACGTCCTTGACCCAGTGTGCGCAGCTTGGGGGCCTCGCCGTCGATGGCGGTCTTGGCGGTGCGCAGGAAGTTCGACACCGAGACGCCGGGGACCTCGACCGGGTACTGCATGGCCAGGAACAGCCCGGCGCGGGCCCGCTCGTCGACGGACATCGCCAGCACGTCCTCGCCGTCGAGGGTGACGGTGCCGCCGGTGACGTCGTACTTCGGGTGGCCGGCGATCGAGTAGGCCAGCGTCGACTTGCCCGAGCCGTTGGGGCCCATGATCGCGTGGGTCTCGCCGTCCTTGATGGTCAGCGTGACGCCCTTGAGGATCTCCTTGGCGCCGTCATCGGTCGCGACCGAGACCTGCAGGTCCTTGATCACAGGTGGTTCGCTCATGTTTCAGTGGGCAGACTCCGTTCAGGGTGGTGGTGGTGTCGACGTAGACCGTCGTCCTCGGTGACCTCGACCGGGAAGGTCGCGACCGGCTCGGTCGCGGGGAGGCCGGTCGGCTTGCCCGTGCGGAGGTCGAACGGGAGCCGTGCAGCCAGCACTCGACGGCAGTCGTCCACCTCGCCCTCGCTGAGCGCCACCTTGGCGTGGGAGCAGAGGTCCTGGAGGGCGAAGACCTCGTCCCCGTCGCGGGCGACCGCGACGTCGTACCGGCCGACGTCGACCGCGCAGCGCCTCGTCCTCGGCCACCTCGCCAGCGCGCAGGCGCGCTCGAAGGCCATCAGAGACAGGCCTTGAGCACGTTCTTGGCCAGCTCGTCCTCGACGGTCGCGGTGAGCTGCTCCTCGAGCTCGGGCACGCCGATCTTGCGGATCAGGTCGTTGAAGAAGCCGTGCACCACCAGTCGCCGCGCCTCCTTCTCCGAGACCCCGCGCGAGCGGAGGTAGAACAGCTGCTCGTCGTCGAAGCGGGCGGTCGCCGAGGCGTGGCCGGCGCCTTCGATCTCGCCGGTCTCGATCTCCAGGTTGGGCACCGAGTCGGCCTGGCAGCCGTCGGTGAGCACGAGGTTGCGGTTCTCCTCGTAGGTCTCGATGCCCTCGGCGTCCTTGCGGATCAGCACGTTGCCGATCCACACCGTGTGGGCGCCCTGGCCCTGCAGCGCGCCCTTGTAGAGCACGTTGCTCTTGGTCTTGGGCTGCGTTGTGGTCGACGAAGAGCCGGTGCTCGAGGTGCTGGCCCGCGTCGGCGAAGTAGAGGCCGAGCAGCTCGGCCTCGCCCCCGGGACCGGCGTACTCGACGTTGGCGTCGAGGCGGACGACGTCGCCGCCGAAGCTGACCGCGAAGGGCGAACGTGGCGTCACGCCCGACCAGGATCGCGTTGCTGACCCATGTGGACGGCGTCGTCGTCCCAGTCCTGGAGGGACACCACGTTCGCCTTCGCGCCGTCGCCGACCAGCACCGACGTCGTGGCGCTGTAGCGCGCGGAGCCCGAGTGCGACAGCACGATCGTCGCCTTCGCGAACCGACCGACCCGCAGCACGAGGTGGCCCCAGACGAGGTCGTCGACCGACTCCCCCGTCAGCCGGATCACGATGGGCTCGTCGATCTCGGTCTCGGTTGTAGCGATTTCCCAGCCTGAAGCGCTGCTGACCAGAATGGCATGGTCCGGTGCCTGAATGACGTCATGAGCCGGACCGGAAAGCTTGGGATCATCAAACAGCCACCATAAAAGAACATGAGTATCAATCAGGTATCTTGAAGCTTTGCCTTTTACTGATTCCATGCATCCAACTCGCTTTCCGGCAGCGATTCAAAAAATCTCTCATCGACTCGACCATCAGCTATACCGGGGGTCCTGGGTTGCACCTCTTTCAGAGGTACTAAGCGGGCATAAGGTTTTCCCGCCTTGGCAAGCACTATTTCCTCACCCTCATGTGCCCGTTTAAGCAATCGCGAAAACTGCGTCTTGGCCTGATGAACATTTACAATGGTCGTCATAGTTATTCCTCACCTAAATTGAGCGTTTCAAATTAGGCCTTAATATTTTTTCTGATAATAGACTAAGTCATTGGACTAAGTCAATCTCAAATTGAACTTCTCAGATACTAAAAAGGAATAAGGAATATTGACGATCTTGTAAAAAAATCCCGAGTCCGGCACTGGCTCCGCCTGATTGAGTTTTTAAAGGAAACTCAGAGCCCCTTACAATTCTTCCGGGTCGCACAGATTCTCAGCTTTGGCGGCGGCGCGTCCGCAGTTTCTGCAGACGAATTTAGCATTTCGGACGTATTTTTTGTATTCCTGGAGATTATTTTTTACAAACCCCACATTTTTAGCCATGCAAAGATGGGCTTCGTGCCCGGGATGGGGTTTCGTAATCTCCAGATCCAGTGGAAACCATTCAGACATGTCTACCTCCTTTTTTTGTAACCGTTCACAGGTTCAAAGTTCATCGTTCAGCGTTAAGGACATAAAAGGCAGTAGAAACCCGAAGTTCTCGTAAAAAACGCTCATTCCCCCAACAATTGCTCTTTTGGCTCCAAATTTTGGATCAGGCCTGACGAAGCTGACGTTTTTCTCGCAAATACGCATCTCAAATGCAGTTCAGAAACGAGAATGGGCCCCCGAACACCTCAGATTATGAACTTTATCATTTATGAATATTTTAATTTATATACATTTTGAACTTTTTAAATTTTAACCTTTGAGCCTTTAGCATTTGACCTTTGACCTTTAACCTTTAACCTCCTCTGACCTCTGACCTCTGACCTTGACCTCTGACTTTTTCCAATAAAACTGATAGCCAAGCAAACAAAACCTGTCAAGTAATATTTTACCTTATGATGAAAATTAAAAACTTATATTAAACCAATTCTAACCTGACTATTTATCACCAGGACTTACTATTGCTGTGTTTATGTTTACTATCTAATTGTTTTAATAGTAAATTTAAATTTTATAGATCAATCCATTAAAATATAGAGATCGGTTATTTTTTTTATTGACAATACAAAAATTATTGATGTAAGTGTATTTTTACTAAACTTGTTTAATTCTGGTACACCTTACTCAAGGACGAATATGGAAAACAAAATTCCAGATAGACTTAAGCAACTCAGAAACCGGAAGAAGCTTACCCTCCAGCAACTTGCCGAAAAAGCCGGCTGCACAAAATCCTATATTTCTCAGCTCGAAAAAGGCACCAGCTCGCCCTCGGTTTCGATGCTCGGTCGTCTGGCTGAGGCACTGGAAATACCCGTGGCGGATTTAATTCGGGATGAAGGCGGAGATGATCAGGGAAACTGGCATCTGCGAAAAGCCGACCGGCGAACCATTAATTACCCTGATGGAAAGGTTACCAGCCAGCTCTTAACAAAAGGGGTATTTCAAAAAAAAATGCAGCCGCTGCTCAGTGTGGTCGAACCCGGGGGTATGTTAAACGACTCCGGGGACATGTCGCATCCCAAGGGGGCTGAAGAGTTTGTGTTGGTCTTGAAAGGTGAAATTGAATTTGAAATCGGATCAAAAATAATTTCCCTGCAGCAGGGGGATACGCTCTATTTTGATGGTGCCCTCCCCCATCGCTGGATGAACATCGGCGAAAAAACCGCTGAAGTTCTGTTCGTTTGGACACCACCGGTCTGGTAACTCAAAGCATAATGGAGAAGCTTGTTATGAACGACAACAAATTTCATGCAATCGGGCAAATTTCCCGGCGTAAAGATGGTTTTGCCAAAGTCACCGGAAGAGAAACCTATGTTTCGGATGTGACCCTGCCCCGCATGTATCATGCCCGTGTACTGCGCAGCCCCTATCCGCATGCACGCATCGTTTCAGTGGATGTGTCCGGAGCGGAAGCATTGGGGGCGATCTGCCTGACCCATAACGATGTCCCCGACATTGTTTATAACGAACGGCAGGTCAGCATCCCGGAAAAAACCTATCGCGACCGCCGGGTGCTTTCCGACACCGTGCGCCATGTGGGCGAAGGGGTGGCGGCCGTGGCGGCCCGTACACCGGCCTTGGCCGAAAAGGCGATGCAGGCCATCAAGGTGGAATATGAACAGTTGCCGGCTCTTTTTGATCCATATGAAGCCATGGCACCCGGAGCCGTGCCGATTTATGATGAGATTCTGCTGGGCGAAAAAAAACTGCCCATCCAAAACAACATCGCCTGCCACAGACAGGTGGGAGAAGGCGATGTCGAAAAAGGATTTAAAGAAGCAGACCTGATTGTTGAAAGAGAATTTAAGACCGGACGGGTATACCATGCGCAGATGGAAACCAAGTCGGTAGTTTGCCGGCCGGAAGCGGACGGCGGCATCACTGTTTGGCCCACCGCCCAGTCGATCCATAATACCCGCCAATTGCTGGGGCGTATTTTCAATATTCCGTTAAATCGTGTGAACGTGCAGCGCGTGCCGATCGGCGGCGCATTCGGCTCCAGTATTCAAATGAACACCTGTGTTCCCATCTGTGTCGCCCTGGCACTTAAAGCACAAAAACCGGTCAAGCTGGTTTTGTCCCGTGAAGAGGATATGTACGACCATTGTAAATATCCTGCCATCATCAAAATAAAGTACGGTCTTAAACAGGACGGGACCATTACAGCCGGTGAATTGAAAACAGTGGTCGATATCGGCGGCCACAATATACAGGCCTATCCACTGCTTGGGTGCATGGCCGGCTGGTTTGTTTCCCTTTACCGGATGCCCCATCTCAACGTTGACGGCACGGCGGTGTACACCAACAAAGCGCCGGCCTGCGCCATGCAGGGATACGGCAATCCCCAGGTCTCCTTTGCCGTCGAGTCCATGATGGATATTATTGCCGAAAAACTGGGAATGGACCCCATTGAACTCAGATTGAAAAATTATGTCGGCTTGGGTGAAACTTTCTGGGGCCAGGGGCCGACGGTCCGCTCGGTTATCCGCAGCTGCGGCGTCGAAGAAATGCTGCTCAAGGGCAAAGATATGATCGAATGGGATCAGCGCATCAAGCCCGCAATGAAATCCGGCCGCTACCGGCGCGGCATCGGCGTGGCCAGAGGTTTTCACACCTCCGGCACGGGTGCGCCCACCCCGGGTGAAGTCATCGATTACTCCACAGCCATGGTAAAGGTGAATGAAGACGGATCCGTTGATTTTTCTACGGCGCTCATGTGTCATGGTGGGGGTACCCTGGAGGCCGGCGCCAAAATTGTCGCTGAAGAATTGGGCGTGCCGGTCGATAAGGTCGGAATCTCGCCGGCAGACACCCAATCTACCGGCTATGATGTCTGTACCCATGCAACCAGAGGCGTTTACTGCGGCGGCGCCAGTATCCAGCGGGCTGCAAAAAAAGCAAAAGCGATATTACTGGAATTTGCTTCCCGATTGATCGATGTGAATCCCGAGGCCTTAAAAATCTACCCTGAAGAAGGCTCCGGCCAGGGAATCATCTATCTCCCCGGCACTCTGGCCAAAAATATTTCGGTGGGTGAAGTCGCTAAAATGGCTCAGTTAAAAGGCTGGGGGACTGCTATCGGTGTGGTCAGCCACCGCCAGGTAAACTGTCCGCCCTGTTTTGTCACCAATTTTATTGAAGTCGAGGTTGACACCTATACCGGCGAGATCAAAACGACCCGCGCAGTCGCGGCAGTAGACTGCGGCACCCCCATCAACCCGGATCTGGCCGCCGGACAATTGGAAGGCGGTCTGTGCCGCGGCATCGGATTGGCGTTGCTGGAAGATACGGACTATGACCGCGGATCCGGTCGACTCACCTGTGGCGGGACGTTTATCGATTACAAAACTTATACCCCCGTGGATATGCCGCCGGTTGAGCATGTCAAAACCTTTTTTGCCGACACCTATGAACCGTCCGGGCCGTTCGGGGCCAAAGGGGTGGGTGAAGCCGCCAATAACGCCACCGCCGCGGCCGTTGCCAATGCCATCTACAATGCCGTCGGTATCCGATTTTACCATGCGCCGATAACCCCTGAAGTGGTCATGGAAGCGCTAACCCCAGTGTTGCATAAACAACATGGCAAAGAATAGATAATGGTCCGTTATTATAACCAACATCACATAGTGAAAACACAATTTTTTGGATATCCCAAATATTGAATTCAAAGGATGGGGTCAATTTTGCCATGTTGTTTACCCTACGGGAAAGCCGGAGGACTTTGGTCAGATCCTGTGTTGTCAAGGGATCAAGGTAGCCGACTACGATTTCACCCTTGACGCCTTGGCTCTGAAGCCCTCAGACTTTTGCAACCTTGGGTTAAAAAACCAAAAGGGTGGAGAGAAATAAGCAATGAATACCAGACTGATTTCACACGAGTTTGAATATCATGCGCCGCCAAACCCTGCAAAAGGCCCTGGAGCTTTATCGCGGTATGGACCGCAAGCCAAAATACTGGCAGGTGGAACGGATCTGATCGGCCAATTAAAATTCGGCAAGCGAACCCCGGCGCATGTGATCGACATTAAAAAGCTGGCTGAATTGAAATCCATCTCAAAAGGGACCGTCATAAAAATCGGGGCCGGCAACAACTTTAAAACCGTTCAGGATTGTTTTGCCGGAAATATCGTCTATGCCGGGCTTTATGAATCGATCTACTCTATCGGCAAAACCCAGGTGCTGAACATGGGAACCGTTGGCGGCAACCTGGCCAACGGGTCTCCCAAGGCGGATACCGCCCCCCCCCTGCTTACCTATGATGCCCGGATCAAACTGGTCAGTCTGAACGGTGAAAGAACCCTGGATCTGAAAGAATTTCACACCGGGCCCAATAAAACCGTAATAGCGGACAATGAAATCCTGACTGAAATTGAATTCGATGCGCTGCCCTCACATACTTCCAGCGCATTCGAAAAAAAAGCCCGGGTCGGCGCCGACATTTCCAAGATTACCTGTGCCGTTGCCGTCGTCCGGGAAGGCAGCGTTTGCAAGTCCTGCCGCATTGCCTGCGGCGCGGCCGCACCGGTACCCATGCGGACACCCCGCGCCGAGGAGCTGATCAATGGTAAAGCGGTTGAAAAGCAGTTGATTGAAAATGTCGCCCTGCAGGTCGGCAAAGAAATTAACCCGCCTGACTGGGGCCGGACGAGCCGGGAATATCGGCGGCAGATGGTTGCGGTTATGTTCAGAGATGGGTTTTGGCGGGCATGGCAGAAGGCTGGAGGAGAAAAATAATGGAAAATGCATACCATACATCTAACCATCAACGGGGAAAAATACGAACTGCGGGTAGCCCCCAACGAATTGCTGGTCAATGTAATTCGGGAGAATGTCGGGTTGACGGGTACAAAATACGCGTGCGGGACCGGTCAGTGCGGCGCCTGCACGGTTGTGGTCGACGGCGAACCGATCCTGGGCTGTCTGACTCTGGCTGTTACGGTGGATGGCAGCGAGATTACCACCATCGAAGGAGTTGCGAACCCGGACGGCACCCTGGATCCCCTGCAGGAAGCGTTTCTGGATACCAACGCAATCCAGTGCGGTTTCTGCACACCGGGCATGGTGCTGGTGGGCAGGGATTTGTTGAAGAAGATGCCCAACCCCAGCGAGGACCAGATCCGCCACCATATCAAAGGCAATATCTGTCGATGTACCGGTTATAACGGTATTGTCAGGGCGATTAAAAAGACGGCGGACGGGAATAAGGCACAGCAAAATCGATAACAGATAAAGTAGGCTTATGTTTCGCAACCTTATCGCGGAGCGTCATCAATATTCGACGTTCGACGTTGGACGCTCAATGCTTACAGTCTGCCTCTGGAGGATTCATTGTTTCGGCCAGGCGGAGTTTCATATAAACGCCGCCTCCTGCTGAAGGGCAGCCGGTCTGATCAAAAAAGAAACTGTTCATAATCGCGCCAAGGCGCCAAGTTTATTTATTCTTTAAATCATTCGCTTTGCGAGCTTTGCGAGATAAAATTATATGTAGTTTTATCCGAGCACGAAATTGAAATAAAATACTCGTGTATGACAGCCTTATAAAGTTTTAAAATGGGGAGCGTTCCCGGAGGACCCAATGGAAAACACCGAATATCTGAAGCCAAATGATATCAAAGAGCTTTTTCTTCTCATGGCGGAAAATAAAGATCGTGCCACGGTTATCGCCGGTGGAACGAACCTTGTTCCCGACATGCGCGACGGCGTGAGAATGCCGCAGGTGCTGGTGGACGTCAGCGATCTGCAGGAATTGGTGGGTATTCAACTTGATAAAGACGGCATTACCATCGGCGCTGCCACCACCATCGCCGAAATCGCCGCAAGCCCGGTTATTCGCGAACACTTTCCCATCCTGTCAAAAGCCGCCGGCGAGCTTGGGAATCCGCTGACCCGCAACCGCGCAACAATTGGCGGCAATCTGGCCAATGCCTCGCCATGCGCGGATACGGCCCCACCGCTGCTGGCTTTGGAGGCCATCGTTCATATTATCGATGCCGGGGGCAAAGAGCGGACCGTTCCCCTCGAAAAGTTTTTTATGGGCTATAAACTCACCCGGCTTGGCAGAGGTGATGTAATGACCCGGATCACACTGTCCCTGCCCGACCGGCAGGCCAGAGGCGGCCACACCAAGTTGGGACTGCGAAAAGCCGCCAGCATCTGCGTGGCCAGTGTGGCCCTCATGTTGTTGAAAGAAAATGGCCATATCGCTAAGGCCCGCATTGCCTTTGGTTCCGTCGCACCTCAGCCGATCCGCGCCTACGCCCTGGAAGCGTTGCTGGAGGGCAACGCCATCAACGACGCGCTTTTGGCCGAATGTGATGCTTTGCTCAAAAAAGAGATATCGCCTATCAGCGATATCCGCGGCAGTGAAAGCTACCGTCAAGCGGCTGCAGGGGCAATTTTAAGACGTAATCTGCTTCAAGCATGGTCATAGGAGAACATAGGTATGAACAAATATTCCATTCGAGTCAACGTCAATAAGGAGTGGCGCACTGCAGAAGTGACGGCCACGGAAACCCTTCTCGATACCCTGCGCAATAGATGGCGGGCCGTGGAAGTCAAAAACGGCTGCGCCCAGGGCGATTGCGGGGCCTGTTCCGTGCTGCTCCAGGGCCGTCCCGTCAATGCCTGTCTGGTGTTGAGCGTGCAGGCCAATGAAAAGGAGGTGACCACCGTCAAAGGTATCGGGACCAGAGAAAATCCACATCCGCTTCAAACCGCCTTTGTGGAACATGGTGCCATTCAATGCGGTTACTGCACGCCCGGCATGATCGTATCGGGCGCTGCCCTGCTGGGGCAAAATCCCGATCCCAGCCGGGCGGAAATCAGTGAAGCCATATCCGGCAACCTCTGCCGCTGCACCGGTTATACCAAAATCTTTCGTGCCGTGGAGGATGCCGCCCGCCAAACAAAACCAGCAGACAGGAGGCCGTAGCCATGGTTGATGTTAACAATTCCCGGGCAGAAAACCGGGTAACACCGGGCAGGGTGTCCAACGGCGGATACAACATTATCGGAAAGCCGAGGCCTCGCCATGATGCCTGGTCAAAAGTACTCGGCAACACCGTTTATGCCGCCGATTACCTTGTCCCCGGCATGCTCTATGCCAAGGTGCTCAGAAGCGAACATGCCGCGGCGCGGATTCGATCGATCGATACCGGCGCAGCAGAGGAGATGTCCGGAGTGGCCGCTGTCATAACCGCCAAAGATGTGCCGAATAACGAAACGGTTACCAAATTCGGCCAGACCCATACGGTCGGCGGATTCGAAGGCCTCTACCGGGTCCTGGCCGACAAGAAGGTACGCTTTAAGGGTGAAGCCGTTGCAATCGTGGCCGCTGAAACACTGGAACTCGCGACTGCCGCTTTGCAGGCGATTAAGGTGGATTACGAACCGCTGGAAGGCGTTTTTGATCCGCTGGAAGCGATGAAGCCGGGAGCTTATCTTGTGGGAGAAGAAGAGAGCAACGTTATTTGCAGCTATAAGGTTCGCAAAGGCGATGTCGCAAAAGGCTTTGCCGCAGCGGATGTCATTGTGGAGAACACCTACCGTGTCCAGCCGGTGGATCACGCTTATATGGAGCCGGAAGCCGGCGTGGCCTGGCTGGATGATGAGGGGGTGATCACCATCCGCGCGTCGACCCAGGTCATCGAGCACTTTCGCGGCATCGCCGAGGTGCTGGGGCTGCCGCAAAACAAGGTACGTGTTATCGCCCCCATGCTGGGCGGCGGTTTCGGCGGCAAGGAGGATATCACCGTTGAGACCTATCTGGCGCTGCTGGTTCAAAAAACCCGGCGACCGGTTTCCCTGACATTTACCCGTGAGGAATCGATTCTGGCTCACAGCAAACGCCATCCCTACGTGATGCACTATAAAACCGGAGCCACCGCAGACGGTAAACTGGTGGCCATGGAAGCTGAACTGATCTCCGATGCCGGCGCCTATGTCTACCTGAGCCCCTGGGTGCTTCTTTACTCCACCGTCAATGCTGCCGGTCCTTACGATATCACCCATGTCAAGGTGGACACCCATACGGTATTGACCAACAACATTTTCACCAGTGCAAACCGTGGCTTCGGTGCGAATCAGCCCTGTTTTGCCTACGAAAGCCAGCTGGATGAACTGGCTCAAAAACTGGGCATGTCTCCGCTGGAGATCCGCAGGAAAAATTACCTGCATAAAGGCGATAGCCTGGCAACCGGGCGCGTTTTGGAAAACGCCGTGGAAACTGAAGCGACCGCCGAGAAGGTGGTGGCTGCGTTGGGCGAACCCACCCAACCGCGCCATGCCGCAGAGAAGATCGGCCAGGGTATCGCCTCGTGCATGTCCGCCTATGGCCGGATGTGCTTCCTGCACGATACGTCACGCTCGTATGTCAGTGTAGATCTCGATGGCAGCGTATCGATTCGTTGCGGCGTACAGGATCTCGGGGGAGGCCAGGCCTCCTCCCTTGCCCAGATCGCCGCCGAGGCGCTGGGTGTGTCTATGGAGGATGTCACCGTTTTTCATGGTGATTCCGCCCTGACTCCGTTGGCAGGCACCACGACCGCCACCCGTCAGCTGTACATGTCAGGTAACGCTACCTTGAAGGCGGCCGCGACGGTGCGGCGAAATCTTCTGGAAAAAGCGGGGCAGATGTTGGGTATGGACCCTGCATTTCTGGATATCAAAGACCGCAAAGTGTTCATTCAACCCGAGCGCAAACCGTGGATGGTGATCGAAAACGAAAACCGGGAATGCACGATCGGTTATGGCGGCGACCGGGGTGATATCATTGTCTCGGAGATTTGCGGCAATACCGATCCGGATACGGTTATTCCATTAACGGATGTGGTCAAGGCAGCGGCTGCAGACGGGATTGAGTTGTATTGCGTAGCGCAATTCAACGCCCCGGCCCGGGAATTGATGGATTTTAAAACCGGTCAGGGGCAGGTCTGGCCCGATTTGACCTTCGGCACCATTGGCATGGAAGTGGCGGTGGATACGGAAACCGGTATAATCGACGTGCTCAAAATCATCTCCTGCTTCGACGTGGGGCAGGCCATCAATCCCCTGAGTGCCGAAGGGCAGATGGACGGGGGTGCGGTCTATGGGCTCGGATACGGACTCTGCGAGGATGTGGTGATTAAAAATGGTGTTACCATGACCCCTTCACTGGCGGAGTATCTAATCCCCACCGCCAAGGATGTGCCGGAGGTGGTAAGCATCATGATTGAGTCCGGCGGCGGCATCGGTCCGTTTGGAGCCAAGGGGATCGGCGAACCGGCGACCGTGCCGGCCGCTCCGGCCCTGGCCAATGCGGTCACAGCTGCCATCGGGGCGCGTGTGCACGCCTTGCCGCTGACCCCTGACAGGATTCTCAGGGCGCTTGGCAAGATATAGCGCAGATTTAGCGGTTCAAATTTAAAAAGAGAAGACATCTTCTATGAACTGAAAAAGATGAACATCGAACATCGAACGTCCAACATCGAATGTTCAATGTCAAAAAATGAAGAAACAGACATATGATATAGGAAAAAGGCTGCTCGAATATTCGGTTAAAATCATCCAGGATGATAATTTAGAGGAAAAAGAAGGATCAATTAAGATTTTCCTTGAGAGTGTCGCAAGCCTCTTGGGAGAAAAACAGGTAATTCGGATACAAGAAAAAGATTGGAACCGAAGATGAAGAAGCGTATCGGAATCGTTACCATCGGGCAGTCGCCCCGCACCGATGTGGTGCCTGAAATACAGACCCATCTGGGTGACCACGTGGCCGTCATAGAGCACGGCGCCCTGGACGGTCTGAGCCTGGCCGAGGTGAAGAATTATGCTCCCGAGTCGGGAATGCTGCCATTGGTGACCCGCATGCAGGACGGCACGGAGGTGATTGTTGCCAAAGAGAAGTTGCTGCCGCGTCTGAATGACGTGGTGACGGCTCTGGACGACAAGGGTGTGGACATGATACTGTTGCTTTGCAATGGAGATTTCCCGGTTTTCGACACCCGCTGTCTGGTGATTGAACCCCAACGATTGGTGGATCGCTGTGTGGCCGGACTGCTCCGTGAGCGGCATAGGCTGGGCGTCCTGGTACCGGTGCCGGAACAGGAAAATTGGGTTCGTCGGCGACTGCAAACGGTCAATCCCAACCTGACGGTGGCGGTGGCGTCTCCTTATGAATGTAAAAAACCGATCGAAGCAGCCTGTCAGCGGTTCCGGGACGACGGCTGCGATATTATCGTGCTTTACTGTATGGGGTTCAACCGCCGACTGGGCGCAAAAGTGCGTGCGCTTTGCAACACACCGGTCATGGTGTCCAGTACCATTGTGGCCCGCATTCTGGGTGAACTGCTGGAGGAATGATGGATTCTCGGAAAATCGATATCGCCATCGTAGATGGCAAGGTCGTTAACAGTCATTCTATCACCGCGGCCGATGTCCTGATCAGCGATGGCCGCATTAGCGCGATTGCGCCCCCGGGAGTTCAGCGGGACGCAGAACGGATTATCGATGCGGCCGGCAATTACGTACTTCCCGGCATCATCGACGCCCACCTGCATCCGGTCTATGCCGACCGCATCGATACGCTTTCCCGGGCTGCCGTCTGCGAAGGGGTGACCACCCTGATCCCATACATCGGCGCCGTTAAAGCCTGGGGCCAGAGCGGCGGGTTGATCGGGGCGATTGAAAGTTTTATCGCCGAAGGCGAGTCTACCTCCCTGGTGGATTTCAGCCTGCACTGCACCCTGATGCAAGACGACATGGCGGATATCGAAAAGACCATCCCGCAGATGATCGAGCGCGGAATTATCTCCTTTAAAGCCTTTATGGCCTATGCCAAACGCGGCATGAAACTGAAGGATGATGAACTGCTGCGCCTGATGAGTGTGGTGGCCCGGCACGGCGGGCTTATGGCCGCCCATGCCGAAAACGGCGACATTATCGATTTTATGGAAGAAAAACTGATCGGGCAGGGACGGCAAACCCCGGAATTTTATCCGCGGTCCCATCCCAACCTGTCGGAGGCCGAAGCGGTGTTTCGATTGTTGACCCTGGCCCAGACCGCAGCGTGTCCCATCTACGTGCCCCATATCAGCACCGCCGAAACATTGGAAGTATTGGCCCTGTTCGAAAAGTGGCAAGTCGTAGAATTTTATGTAGAAACCTGTCCCCACTACCTCACCCTGACTGAAAGGGTTATGGCCCAACGGGGAACCATTGCCAAAATGGCGCCGCCGCTGCGACGGCAAGCCGACATTGATGCGCTGTGGCAGGCAGTGGCAGACGGACGTATCCAGGTCATCGGGTCGGATGCCGCCGGCAGCAACACTGCTGCCAACGAGCCCCTGCGAGACAAGGTGTTCAGTGCACCCAACGGGATCCCCGGATTGGAGACTTTGGTAAAGATGGTGTACCAGGCGGGGGTGAATGATGATCGCATCACGCTGCCCCAAATGGTGGCGCAACTGAGCGAGAATCCGGCTAAAATATTCGGTCTCTACCCACGCAAGGGGATCCTCCAGGTCGGGGCGGATGCCGATCTGGTAATTTTTGACCCGTGCCTTGAATACACCATCGGTGACACGCACCCGGAATTAAACGTCGATTTTAGCCTGTATGCCGGCAGGCAGGGCCAAGGCGCTCCGATTTTGACCATGCAAAGGGGTGCAATCCTGTTTGAAGACAATCAGATCAAGGCCCCGGCCGGTCAGGGCGAATACCTGCCGGCAACCCGCGACACCGCCGAGTCCCTATCAACTTGTAGACACTTGCGCCGGCATCCGCAATATTGTAACCGTGCATAAGTTCAGAGGTTCAAGTTTCACGGTAAATCTAACCCGGTTGATTCGAGAACACTGTGAATTCCCACGGGCCTGCGTCATGTCACGGCGGGAAGGTAAACGCGTGAGAATAGCTTGAAAGCCTGCGAGCAAGATCGAGTAAAGATAAGGTAACCCTGAACAATGAACGGTGAACTCTGAACCCGTGAACGCTTATGAAAGGTGAAATTTGTATGCGCATGAAATATGACATCCTGTTAAGAGGCGGCATAGTTGTCGATCCGGTCAACCGCAGCACGGGGGTGGCTGATGTGGCAATCGCCGATGGCAAAATCGCGGAAATCGGCGCAAATCTGGACCCCGGCCGGGCAAATGAAAGCATTGCTGTAACCGGCAAACACGTCTTACCCGGCATCATCGACCTGCATGTGCACGTCTCTTCGTGGCTGGGGGGGCGTTATGGCCATCGCATGATGGCTGCCGCCGGTGTCACCACCGCCCTGGATATGTCGGGACCGGTGGACAGCGTGGTCGAACTCGCCAGAGATTACGGCGCCGGCCTGAACCTCGCAGCGCTGCAATATGTTCGGCCGGGTCATACAGTCGGCGATACCAATCCGGGCGCCGGCGAACTGGAAGATCTGCTGCAAAAGTCCCTTGAACACGGGGCTTATGGGTTCAAAATTCTGGGCGGCCATTATCCCCTGTCACCCGAAGCCACGGCCAGAACGATCTCCGTAGCCCGCGCCCGCAATGCCTATCTGGCCTTTCATGCCGGCAGCCTTAAAAGCAAATCGAATATTGAGGGATTTCATGAAGCCGTCGAGCTGATCGGAGATCACGCCGTCACTTTGGCCCACATCAACAGCTATTGCCGCGGACGGGTCAGACCGGAACTGGATGAGACCGAAGAGGCCATTGCCGCTCTTCAGGCGCATCCCCGGATCTGCTCTGAATCCTATCTGTCGCCTTTCAACGGGACCAGCGCCAAGTGTTCCAACGGTTTACCGGAAAGCCAGGTAACGGCCATGTGTCTGACGGCAAAGAATTTTGCTGCCACAGAGCAGGGCCTTGAAGATGCCATCATGTCCGGCTGGGCCAATATCAATCAGGAATCCGGCGGCCGGGTGATGCTTTCCGTCGGAGAGAAGGCCGTGGCGTATTGGCGCAGCCGCAAAACCGACGCCACGGTGAGTTTTCCTGTCAACCCTGAAATGCCGCGGCTGCGACTTGCCACCGCCAAACGCCGCCGGGACGAATTCGTGGTCGATTGCCTCATCACAGACGGCGGCGGCATCCCGCGCAACGTCATCGTTGCATCCGGACTCTGCCTGGTCAAATTGTCCGCCCTGACCATAGAGGAATTCGTGCTTAAAACCAGTCGCAATCCCGCACGGATACTGGGTTTGGTCGATAAAGGCCACCTCGCTATCGGCGCCGATGCGGATATCAGTGTGGTTGATATAGACCGGCAGAAGCCGGTCCTGAGTATTTCAAACGGCAAGGTGATCATGTTCAAAGGTCTGGTGTGCGGCAGCGGCACACGGATGATCACCACACCGCCCGGAGAACGCTATATTCGCGAAAACGGCCTCGATACCATGGTGGTTGACCCGGCCGTTTCGCCACTGCACTGCCGCGGCCAAAACACGTAACCCGGGATGGTGAAAAATGCCCTAAGAGTTTACGAAAAAATAAGTTCACAATTTTAGGCGCTGCCGCTTTGCAGAGTTTATAAAAAGCGAATATCGATATTCTGATTTCTGCGGTTCGCAGTTTTATACTCGTTTGACACTTTTTATTATTTTTGCGGCAAAGCCCATTATTCCCGGCATAGCTCAAAGAACCAGGCTTTGCATACTGAGATCAACAATTTCACAGGAACGTATAAAATGTCTGATTATATTCGCACCATCAGAGTCGAAGAAGCGGTTGGGACTGTGCTGGCACACGATATCACACGTATTGTGCCCGGCGTTTCCAAAGGCGTGGGGTTTAAAAAAGGACACATCGTCCGCGCAGAAGATGTGCCTGAGCTGCTCAAAGCCGGCAAAAAACATCTATTTATTCTCGACCTGCCTTCCGATCGGTTGCATGAAAACGATGCGGCCAAACGTATCGCCGCCGCCGTTGCCGATCCCACTCTGCAGCGCAAAGGGCCCCACGAGGGCAAAATCAGCATTATAAGCCCCAGCACCGGCCTGGTAAAAATCAACACTGACGGGCTTCTGGCAATCAACAGCCTCGACGGCATCGTCCTCTCCACCCTGAGGACCAACTTTCGCTGCAGCCAGGGACAAGTGGTTGCCGGTACCCGCATCCTGCCTCTGACCATCGATCTTGCTGCCATTGAAGAGGTCGAGGCCATCGCCAAAGCGCATTGGCCGATTATTCAGGTCAAACCATTTCGGCGGTTGCGCGTCGGGGCGGTGGTCACCGGCTCCGAGGTATATGAGGGCATGGTGGAGGACGGTTTTGATCACTATGTGGGCCGCAAAATTACAGCTTTGGGCTCTGTGTTGGTGCGTAAAATCCTGGTCCCGGATGATACCCGGCGCATTGCCGCCGCCATTCGGGAACTCATGGACGAGCGTTGCGAACTGATCCTTACGACCGGCGGATTATCGGTGGATCCCGATGATGTCACGCGTATGGGGGTCCGTGAAGCCGGATTTAAGGTTGAGTTCTATGGGTCACCCGTGCTTCCGGGCGCGATGTTTCTGTTTGCACGTGATGGCCGCATCCCGCTTTTGGGGCTGCCGGCGTGCGTCTTTTATCATGAAACCACCCTTTTTGATATCATGCTCTCACGCATTTTGGCGGATGATCCGGTCACCCTGCAAGAAATCGCCGGAATGGGACATGGCGGTTTATGCTTA
>CAWAYY010000022.1:0-198586 GCA_963786255.1 Pirellulales bacterium | reverse complement strand
TTAGCATATGCAACCTACGAAGTAAAAAATAACAATACCACGTATTGCTACCAATCCCGGCCCGGTGGTCATCTCGGGCACGAGCGGAGACGATACGATCACCGTCACTGCCATCGACGCATCGAACCAGACGCAATTTGGCCCGTCGGCGAATACGGCGTGCAGGACTACGCCGTGCAGATGAGCAATGCCTTGACGCTGGCCTTCATCAACTCGGCATCCTTACAGATTAACTCCTTGGCCGGCAACGACGACATCGTCGTCCAGGCGCCCGCGCCGGGCAACGAGAACTGGAACGTCAACGTCGGCATTGACGGAGGCCCGCCGGTCGCCGGCGGCGGGGCGTTTGGCGACAACGTGTCGATCGAGACGTTGGGCACGGCGGCGAAACCGTCGCTTACTCCCCATCTTCTTCGAACGGCGGCACGGTCGGACTTTCCACGATCAGCTCGACGATTTCTCTGGCGAACGTTGAAAACCTGGTGCTGAACGGCAACGGCAACAACGACCCGCTCACGATCAACGGCAGCGGCGGCGCCGACGCAATTACGGCGACGCCCGGCCCTGCGACCGACGGCGGCGTGATTCAAGTCGGCAACTGGCTGGGCCTGACGTATCAAGCGTTGGGCGGCGGCGGCAGCGTAACGGTCAACGCCAACGGCGGCAGCGACACGCTCACGGTCTACGGAACTGGGGTGAACGACCTGTTCACCGTCGCGAACACCGGCGCGGTGACGCTCAACGCAAATCTGCCGATCCAGCAGATCGGGGTCGACCATTTGGCGCTCGAAGGCCTCGCAGGCGACGACCAATTCAATCTGATCAGCGGGCTTCCCTATTTGTCGACGGCGGTGAGCGGCGGCGAGCCGTCGGCCAGCGACGTTTTAAACCTCGCCGGCGCCGTTGGGCCGGTCACCGTCAATCTCGCCGACGCGGCCGTACCGAGCGACACGGCCATCAGCGGCTACGGCGGAATCGTGACGCTCAGCGGCGTTGAAGTTGCAAATCTTGACGCCAGCGGCAATGGCTTGACCGTCAACGGCACGGCGCATAACCATGCCCTTACCTACACGCCGAGCGGCGCAACCGAAGGCGCCTTCGCCAAGTCGGGCTTGAACACGCTGTTCAACTTTGCAAACGCTGCGGGCGCCTTCACCGTGACCGGCGGCGCCGGCGGCACGGACCAACTCACGGTGGCGGGAAATTCGACGCGCGCGTTGTTCGAGATCGACCAGGGTGCTCGCACGGTTCAGGTGCTCTCACACAATACGGTCCCCTGGAAAACAGTGACGATCGATCCGACGATCGCTACGCTGATCGCGCAAGGCGGTTCGGGACAGGACACTTTCCAAGTAATTCCCGCCGCGGGCGTCGGCGCCTTTCCGCTCGACAACCTGCTGATCGACATCAACGGCGACAGCGGTCCGACGGTCGCGAACAATGCGCCGGTCATCGGCAACAGCTTCGTCACCGGCGTCGGTACGCCGACGCCGCTGCCCGCCACAACCTTTGTGGTCGATAATCGCGGACGCGATCTGAACTCGGGTACGATCCGGGTATTCCAATCGGCCGCGGCCAACCCTGACATCAACTTCGCCAACATTCAAGTCGTGTCGCCCACGGTGGCCAGTCCGGCCAATCTGCTAAGCATGGGCCCCGACGTCAATGAGCCGAACGAGACGCAACCCGCCTCGACCAATCTCGCTTCGGCAGGCTCGGTGCAGGTGGCCCATGCCACGATTTTCTCCAACAATACGGAGTTCCCCGGCGTTGCGGCAGATAACGACTTCTATCGCGTTACCGCGCAGCAAACCGGCACGCTCGACTTTGTCGCCGCCTTCCAGCTATTCAACCCGGCGCTGTTGCCCGGCGGCGGCAACATCAACCTGCAAGCGCTTGACGCCGCCGGCAACGTGATCGCCACGGCCTCGGGCGGCGCGGCCGCGTTCGGCGCGGTCGGCGGCGCCGGCATGCTCGCATCCGCATCCCCGCAGTCGCGGGCCAGACCTATTTCCTGCGAGTCTTCGGCGCCAATCCCGACGGCACGCCCAACGCCAACGTGGTCAATGGCTACGACCTCTCCGTGGTCGACACGTCGGCCGTCGTGCCGTCCGAGGTGGAACTTTCGCGCAGCGTGCCCGCGGGCGTGGCCGGCAATCCCGACACCGGCGACCTGCCTCCCACGGCGCCCGGAGATGACACCGGCCGTTCGCAGTTTGACGATGTGACGCACAACAACACGCCGCGCATTTACGTACGGCTGTCGGACGGCGTCTTCCTGAACGATCTGCCGGGCAACGGCGCGTCCGATACGCCGCCCGTCGGCGTGATTCCGATTCCCTTCAGCCCCAGCGCCGCAACCGCCGGTTTCCGCGTGGCGATCTTCGACGGCAACGATACGCAGAATCCGGTCGGCTTTGCCACGCCCATCGCCGGTTTCCCCGGGCTCTATCAGTTCGACTTCACCACGCCGCTGACTGACGGCGTACACCACCTGACGGCCGAAGTGCAGATCGTCGATCCGGCCAACCCGACCGAAACCGGCTTTGGCGGCACAAGCGTCTCGCTCAATCTGACGATCGACACGGCCGTACCGCCCGTCGCCTTCGGCTCGACCGGCGTGCCGAACAGCGGCCTGGACGGCCCGAGCGACTCCGGCGTGAACGGCCAGCCGGCCACGCTCGTCGACCGCATCACCAACGTCAGCACGCCCACGTTCTACGGCGTGGCCGAGGCGAACGCCATCGTGCGGCTCTACGACGACGTAAACAACAACGGCGTGGTCGATGCCGGCGATGTGTTTCTGGGACAGGCAACCGCGACGCCCGTCGACGGAACCAATGCCCACCCCGGCGGCCAGTGGCGGATGACTTCCAACGTCGATCTCAATAATCCCACGCTCGGCTTTCCGCTCGACGGCGTACGTCACATCCTGGTCAACGCGGAAGATCTGGCCGGCAACCTGTCGCCCGCTCAGGCGTTGACGATCTTCGTCGATACGCAGGGCCCGACGGTGAAGAACGTCAGCATCACGGGCACTCCGGGTTTCAACCTCTTTGCCGTCAAGGCTACGACGGTCAGTCCCACGCCGCTGGTCAACAGTCTCGACATCACGTTTAACGACCAGCCGATCCGCGTCGGAGCAGACTTCGTTTATCCGGCCGTCAACCAGATCCTGGCGACCACGATCGGCAATTACCAATTGGTCGGCGAGGCCACGGGTCCGGTGACGATCACCTCGGTGACGTTCAGCGACACGACCGCCTCAGGCACGCCGGGCATGAGCGTGGCGACGCTGCACTTTGCGGCGCCGCTGCCCGACGACCGCTATACGCTGACCATTAGCGACAAAATCACCGACAACGCCAAGAACAAACTGGACGGCGAGTTCGGTTCGACGTTCCCCTCCGGCAACGGCACGTCGGGCGGCAACTTCCTCGGGCAGTTCACCGTCGACAGCCGGCCGGAACTGGCAGCCTACAGCTCGGGCAGCGTCTCGGTCGATCTGAACGGCAACTTCACGTTCGATCCGCAAAATCCCGACGCCGCGAACCGCGACGCGGTGTTCACGCTCGGCTTTCCCAGCGACCGCCTGTTCGCCGGCAAGTTGGCCGACTCGCACGGCGTGGTCAACGGCTTCGACAAACTTGTCGCTTACGGCTTCTTGAACGGGCAGTGGCGCTGGCTGCTGGACCTGAACGGCGACGGCGCGTTCGACCCGGCGGCGGGCGACATCAGCGTCGTCGAGCCGCTGGCCATCGACGGCCTGCCGGTCGCCGGCAACTGGACTAACAGTCCGACGCACGCCGACCAGATCGGCTTGTTCGATGGCAAGACCTGGTGGCTCGACATGAACGGCGACCACGTCATCGACAACACGGATGTGGCGCTAGGCGGAGAACTGACGGGCAACATGCGAGGCCTGCCCATCGTCGGCGACTTCGACGGCGACCGCAAGGTCGATCTGGGCACGTACAGCAACGGCGTGTTCTACTTCGACCTGTCGAGCAAAGATGCTGGCGGCAAGCTGACGGGCAACTACAACGCCACAATCGACGTACAGACCGACGTTCCCAACAACATCGGCTTTGCCGGCGTACTGTCGCGGCCGGTGGCGGCCGACATGAACCAGGACGGCATCACCGATATCGGCCTGTTCGTACCCGGTCAAACGGAGAACAATGCGGCGGCCCCGACCGAGTGGTACTGGCTGATCTCTAACGCGCCTGCCGGCGCCTCGCCGGCGGTCAAGTTCGCCTCGCTGAACCATCCGTATGATCCGACGCCGCTGGGCCACGATCTGTATGCTCAATTCGGCGACCAGATCTCCCTGCCGTTGGTCGGCAACTTCGATCCACCGCCCGCAGGCGGCACGACCGCTCAATCGTCGGGCAACGCTTGGATTCAGAACATGTACCTCGACGTGCTCGGCCGCCAGGCTTCGAGCGACGAAGTGGCCTACTGGACGGATCAGGTCAGCCATGGCGTGATGCCGACGCAGATCGCCACCTTGTTCTTGACCAGCACCGAGCGACGCAGCGGCGTGATCAACGCCATGTACCAGCAGTACATGGGACGCCAGGCCGATCAGGCCGGGATCGACTACTGGATCAGCGTCTGGGACGCGACCGGCGGACCGGAAGTGGTGCAGGCCGGCATCATCGGATCGCCCGAGTACTACAAGACTGCGGGCAATACCGACGCCGCTTGGGTCACCGCTCTTTACAGAAACATCCTGGGGCGCGATGTCGATCAGGCCGGCCTGGCCTACTGGACCAGCTACATCCAGACGCATAGCAAGCAGAGCGTCGTGCTCGGCTTTGTCACCAGTGACGAGTACCGGCTGGGCCTGATCAAAGGCTGGTTCCAAATCTATCTGGGTCGCCAGCTTGACAGCTCCGGCGCTGAGTACTGGCTCACCCAGATGAAGCTCGGCGAAACGCAGGAGCAGATTCAGGCGGGTATCCTGGGCAGCGAGAGTTCCGGAATCATGCGTGAGTCTGCCGGAAGCCTCGGCGCGACGAAAACGCATTACCCCCGTTGCGAGGGTGCAACTACGCTCTCGCTCCGCCAAGCGTGCACATCAGGCGGTAGCAGGCGCGTGAATGACCTGTGTGCGCGTTCTGTTGCGAAGGGTCTTGGCGACGACGCTGCGCAGCGATCTTTCGTGACGCACGATAGCGTTTCAGTAGACCTGCTGGAGCCCTCGACCGGCGGTTACCGACACGCCCGGCCGGAAGCCTGCATAGCGGATCAGATGGTCGCCGAAGTGCGGCGTCGGACGTCGGCTTCGCTCGCCGGATATTGGTATTGGGCGACCGGCACAAACTGGCCGCTGGCCAGATCGTAGGCGAAGACTTCGCCCGTTTCGATCTTATAGACCCAGCCGTGCAGGTGCAGATCGCCGCGCAATAGCCGCGGAGCGACCGAAGGCAGCGTGCGGAGGTTTTCCAGTTGCACCAGCACGTTCTCTTCGACGGTCGCCGTCACCAGCGCGTTCTCCGGCGAGATGGCCGTACTTGTCGCGGACGATGCGGCGAGTCGTTTCGGCATGCGAGAGCCACGCCGCCACGGCTGGCAGCGACGTGACCATTTCCGGTTGCAGCAGCCCCTTCATGGCGCCGCAGTGCGAGTGGCCGCAGATAATGATGTCCTTGACGCCCAAGGCGTCGACGGCGAACTCGATGGTGGCGCCTTCCCCGCCGTTGGCGGCGCCGTGCGGCGGCACGATGTTTCCGGCGTTGCGGAGAATGAACAGATCGCCCGGCGGCGCCTGCGTGAGCAGGCTCGGGTCAATGCGGGAGTCGGAGCAGGTGATGAATAGAGTTTCCGGGTTCTGGCCCTGCGCCGAATTGTTCGAACAGGCCTTGCAACGGCCGGAATTCCGTAGTTTGGAACTGATGAATGCCTTGGATCAGTTTCTGCATTTTCGACCTTGCCGTGCATGCCGGGAATAATAAAGGCCGGGGAGAAACGAACCCTATTGCGTTTCCCGCCGGCCTTTCTCCTCCCAGGCCTGCATCCCAAGAGAGCGATGAGCTCGGTTTGCCGTCATGACGAAGCCGCTTCGGGCGATCTTACCCCAGGCTCCGAGGGTATTGAATACTCCCTGCGCCCCTCGGCGTCAAGGGGCGGCTACTCCCGCTGGGCGACATTGGCATTCGGGTGCGGCGGCGTACTCTGATATTCGGCGCCGGCGACGATGTGCTCCTGAGCGGCTTCCTGGCGTTTGGCGTCGCCAACCAGCAACGCAGCGACTAGTTCGGCTTGTTCCTGAGGAGTCGTGGTGCGCCCCAGATAAAGCGAGTACCAACCATCGGCCATGTTGCGGTCGTTCTCCGCGCTGATCACAAACCCGCGCCACTTGTCGATAGTCCATCGAGCCGTCGGCCAGATGGCCCGTCCAATAGTCGTAGCCCTGCTGCTCGGGCTCACGGTGCAGATATCGCCGATAAAGTTCCGTCACCCACTCGCCGTCAGCGGTCCCGGACGCATGCCGCAATTCCGGCGAGGACAGAATGCCGATCAGCACGTTGTCGGGGCCGCCGCTAGGGCGCCGACTTCATCCCGCCAGTAGTCCACGGCCGCCTGGTCGGCTTCGCGATAGAGAAAATCCTGATAGAACTGGCGAATCGTGAGGTTCAGATACTCATCGCTGTTCAGCAGCGCCGCGGCGATCTGGTCGAGGGTCTTTTCGCCGTGCGTGAGTTGATCGGTCCAGTCTTCCCACGCGGCCAAGTCCGGATCGCGTTGCAATTCGTCTTGATAGAGCTTGCGAACCAACTCCGCCGGTTGCGAGACCAACTCTACCTCGGCCGTCGCATCGCCGTTGCCGTCGCCGTTGGCAACCCGGTAGGTGAAATGATCGATGCCGCGGAAACTTGCATCGGCCTGATAAGAGAACGTGCCGTCCGCATGCAAGACAAGCGAGCCATGTTCGGGCGAAACGACGATGGCCGCAGTCAGGCCGCGCCGCCAGCGCCGTCGTTGCTGAGTACGCTATCGCTGGATTGCACCAACCGATTCGTCGAGCCGATCAGGTACACATCGGCGGTCGCCGTCGGCAAGAGCGCTGCTGGAAGCCGCCGCCACGGTGATCGTCACGCTGGCTACGTCGCTGGCCTGTTCGCCCTGGATAGCCTGGTAGGAAAAGCCGTCCATCCCGCTGAAGCCTGCATCGGGTACGTAATCGAACGAACCGTCTGCGTGCAAGACGAGCGTGCCGTGAAGCGGCTGCGAAACGAGTAGGGCCAATAAGTTTTCGCCATCTCCCGGCGAGTCATTTGCCAGCACGCCCGGCGCCGTTGTATTCAAAGCGACGCCGCTTGGGGTTTGATACACGTCGTTGGTTGCCGCCGGCGCAGACGTTGCGGCCGCCGTCACTCGAATCGTCACGGTCGCCGGGGCCTCGCGGCGACGCCGTCGCTGGCCTGGTAGACGAACGTGTCGGTTCCGGAAAAACCCGTCGCGGGCGTGTAGGCAAAAGAACCATCTGCGGCGAGGTGCAAGGCGCCGTGCTCCGGAGCACTCACAAGAACCGCCGTGAGCGGATCGCCTTCGGGATCGGCGTCGTTGGCTAACACGCCAGAGCGCTGGCGTCGAAGGCGCACCAGCGGTCGTCGTCCAGGCATCGTCAACGGCAGTCGGCGGATCGTTGACGGCGATAACCGCAACGTGAGCGACCGCCGGCTCGCTTTGCGCAGCGCCGCCATCCACTACGACGCTGATCTGCCGCGTCTGCGTATTGGGATTTTGCGAGTCGTTCTGGTACGTAATTGTCTTGAGAACTTGCAGGTAATGTTCAACGCTGTCGAGCCCCGACAGCGTCAGCCGTCCGGCGCCGGCGTCATAGACGGCCTTGATTTGAGTACCTGAAGTGTCGGCGGCCAGCCGTTCGTCGGAGCCATCAAGGCGGTTGATGATCGTCGCCTGCAGCGAGATCAGCGTTCCCGCGTCCGAACTGAGCGAAGCGGCAGTGGCGGCGATTGCGGCGGGCGGATCGCCCTCGGTGAACTGCGTGTTGAAGTCGAGCCCCGTCGACGCGCTGTCATTCCCGTCCAGGTCCACCGCGGGCGGCGGATCGGACAGGCCTACGAAGAGCGTGGCGGCGGCCAGTTCGCTGTTGCTAGTGCCGTCGAAGACGCGGTAGGCGAACGAGTCGACGCCGGTGAAACCCGCATCGGGAATGTAGGTGAATGAGCCGTCGGCCGACAACGACAGCGTACCGTGGGCCGTGCTTGAGAAGAGCTGCGCCGAAAGCGAATCGCCTTCGGGATCGACGTCGTTGGCCAGCACGCCGGGCGCAGGCGCCTGCAGCGGGGCGTCGAGCGGCGCAAGTACGCTTCGTTCATCGCCAACGGTGGCGCTTCCGGACAGCGCGAGCCGGGGTTCCAGCATCTGCGGCGACCGAAACACGCCGCGGCGGCGACGAGGCCGACGTTTTTGGAAGTGCGAGCGAAGTTTCCTGAACCAACGCATGACGACACCGGCTCCGAAAAACAAGACCGAATACGCACCCGTCCTGGCAGTGAATTGCGGCTTCCCTTACCGTGCATCTGCAGCGCGGCCGCGCACGAGATGGCCGGGCAGACAAAGCCTTCTCCGAGCGGGCGAGGAGACGCCGCCGCGTTGGGGCGTCTCCCCGTCCGTGGAGAGAAGTAAGCGCCCCGCGGCCCAATGGCCGACCGCGGAGCGCACAAGGGGGGCTCACACGTTGCCGCCAAAGATCGCGTCGACGGCGTCAGGTTGCATCGGCGCACTCGACGGCAATTCGGCGGCCAGTAACGGTGCGGGCGATGCCGCGGCCTCGACGTGAATCGTGACCGCCGCCAATCGGCTCTCCGTCTGACCGTCGCTGGCCTGATACGTGAAGCTGTCGTCGCCGGAATAGCCGGAGTCCGGCGCAGTAGTCGAAAGAGCCGTCGACGTTCAGCGTTAACGTGCCGTGCTGCGGTCCTTTAAACAGCACGGCCGAAAGTGGATCGCTATTCGGATCCGTGTCGTTCGTCAACACACCGCCGGCGGGAATCGACAACGTCGTATCTGGCGCCGCCGTATAGACGTCGTTCACCGCTTGGGGCTGCTCGTTCGCCGCACTCGAGCCCACGGTGATGGAAACCGTGGCCTCGTTGCTGTCCGCCGTCCCGTCATTGGCGCGATACGTAAAGCTGTCGCTGCCAGTGTAGCCAGAGTCCGGAACATAAGTGAATGAACCGTCCGAGTTCAGCGTCAGCGTGCCGTGCGCGGCGCCGTGCCTACGGCCGCCGTCAACGAGTCGCCATCGGCGTCCGTGTCGTTGGCCAATACTCCGCCCGCGGAGACGTTCAACGGTGCGTCTTGCGGCGTGGAATACGCGTCGTCCACCGCCACGGGCGGATGATTGACGCTCTCGCCGACGTTGATCGATACGACGGCCACATTGCTATCCGCCTGCCCGTCCGACGCCTGGTAGCTGAACTGGTCGGCGCCCTGGTAGCCGGCGTCCGGCGTGTAGCTGAAGGAGCCGTCGGCGTTCAGGGTCAAGCTGCCGTGTTGCGGGCCTGCAACCAGCGACGCAGAAAGCGGATCGCCATCCACGTCCGTGGCGTTGGCCAGCACACCGCCCGCGGCGTCGACCGTCAACGGCGTATCCGCGCTGGTTGAATAGCTGGCGTCGGCGGCGACCGGCGGATCGTTGACCGGATTCACCGTAATCGCCACCGTTGCGACGCCGCTGTCGGCCTGGCCGTCGTTGGCTTTGTAGCTGAAGCTATCCGTACCGTTGAAGTCGGCCTCCGGCGTGTAGCTGAACGTGCCGTCGGCGTTCAAAGTCGCAGTGCCGTGCTGCGGAGCATCGACCAAAACCGCCGTGAGCGGATCGTTCTCCACATCCGTGTCATTTCGCAACACGCCGCTGCCGGGGTTGGCGGTCAACGTATTGTCCTCTGCGACGCTGTAGTGGTCGTCGAGAGCCACCGGCGGATCGTTGACCGGGTTGACCGTGATCGTCACCGTCGCCACGTTGCTGTCGGCCTGGCCGTCGTTGGCCTTGTAGGTGAAGCTGTCGGTGCCGTTGAAGTTGGCGTCGGGCGTGTAGCTGAACGTGCCGTCGGCGTTCAGGGTCAGCCGTGCCGTGTGGCGGCGTCGTCGACCAGCACCGCGGTCAGCGGATCGCCTTCCACGTCGGTGTCGTTGGCCAGCACGCCGCCGGCCGCGACGTTCAGCGGCGTGTCTTCGTCGGTGGCATACGCTGTCGTTCACGGCCACCGGCGCATCGTTGACCGGGTTGACCGTGATCGTCACGGTGGCCACGTTGCTGTCAGCCTGCCGTCGTTGGCCTTGTAGGTGAAGCTGTCGGTGCCGTTGAAGTTGGCGTCCGGCGTGTAGCTGAACGAGCCGTCGGCGTTGAGCGTCAGCGTGCCGTGTTGCGGCGTATCGACCAGCACGGCGCGTCAGCGGATCGCCTTCGACGTCGGTGTCGTTGGCCAGCACGCCGGCGCGGCGCGACGTTCAGCGCGTATCTTCGTCGGTGGCATACGTAGCTGTCGTTGACGGCCACCGGCGGATCGTTGACCGGGTTGACGGTGATGGTGACGGTCGCCACGTTGCGAGTCGGCCGTGCCGTCGTTGGCCTTGTAGGTGAAGCTGTCGCTGCCGTTGAAGTTGGCGTCGGGCGTGTAGCTGAACGAGCCGTCGGCGTTGAGCGTCAGCTGCCGTGTGGCGGCGCTATCGACCAGCACGCGCGGTCAGCGGGTCGCCGTCCACGTCGGTGTCGTTGGCCAGCACGCCGCCGGCGCGTCGACGTTCAGCGCGTGTCCTCGTCGGTGGCGTACGACTGTCGTCGACGGCCACCGGCGGATCGTTGACCGGGTTGACCGTGATGGTCACCGTCGCCACGTTGCGAGTCGGCCGTAGCCGTCGTTGGCCTTGTAGGTGAAGCTGTCGGTGCCGTTGAAGTTGGCGTCCGGCGTGTAGGTGAACGAGCCGTCGGCGTTGAGCGTCAGCGTGCCGTGTGGCGGGCGCATCGACCAGCACCGCCGTCAGCGCATCGCCGTCGACGTCGGTGTCGTTGGCCAGCACGCCGGCGGCCGCGCACGGTCAGCGGCGTATCTTCGTCGGTGGTGTAGGCTGTCGTTCGACGGCCACCGGCGCGATCGTTGACCGCGTTGACGGTGATCGTCACGGTCGCCACGTTGCGAGTCGGCCAGGCCGTCGTTGGCCTTGTAGGTGAAGCTGTCGGTGCCGTTGAAGTTGGCGTCCGGCGTGTAGGTGAACGAGCCGTCGGCGTTGAGCGTCAGCGTGCCGTGGGCGGCGCATCGACCAGCACCGCGCGTGAGCGGATCGCCTTCGACGTCGCTGTCGTTGGCCAGCACGCCGCGGTGCGTCGACGTTCAGCGCGTATCTTCGTCGGTGCGTATACGCTGTCGTTCACGGCCACCGGCGGATCGTTGACCGGGTTGACGGTGATGGTCACCGTCGCCGCGTTGGTGTCGGCCTGGCCGTCGTTGGCCTTATAGGTGAAGCTGTCGGTGCCGTTGAAGTTGGCGTCCGGCGTGTAGGTGAACGAGCCGTCGGCGTTGAGCGTCAGCGTGCCGTGTTGCGGCGTATCGACCAGCACCGCGGTCAGCGGGTCGCCTTCGACGTCGGTGTCGTTGGCCAGCACGCCGCCGGTCGCGACGGTCAGCGGCGTATCTTCGTCCGTGGTGTAGAGCTGTCGTTCACGGCCACGCGGCGATCGTTGACCGGGTTGACGGTGATGGTTACGGTTGCAACGTCGCCGTTGGCCTGGCCGTCGTTGGCGTTATAGGAGAAGCCTCCGTGCCGTTGAAGTTGGCGTCCGGCGTGTAGGTGAACGAACCGTCCGGGTTCAACGTGACCGTCCCGTGGACGGGGCTGCTCATCAGGACTGCCGTCAGCGGATCGCCTTCCACGTCGGTGTCATTGACGAGCACGCCCGCGGCCGCGTTGACGGTCAGCGGGTTGTCTTCATCGATCGTGTAGACGTCGTTCGTCGACTGCGGCGGATCGTTGACCGCCGCAACGTTGATGGTCACAGTGGTCACGTTGCTGTCGGACGTTCCGTCGTTCGCTTTGTAGGACAACGTATCCGCGCCGTTGAAATTGGCGTCGGGCGTATACGCAAAGGAGCCGTCGGAATTGAGCGTGAGCGAACCGTGAGCCGGCCCTGCGTCGAGAACCGCCGTGAGCGGATCATTCTCGGGATCAACATCGTTCGCCAGCACGCCGCTGGCCGGCACGTTGAGCGTATTGTCCTCGTTGACGGTATAGGAGTCGGCGTTTGCGGTCGGCGGATTATTGATTCCGGCAATCGTGAGGGTAGTCGTGGCGACGTTGCTGTCTCCAAAACCGTCGTTGGCGACAAAGGTAATCGCGCGAGGCGCGCCACCGGGATTCTGCGACGCATTATCGTAAGCCACCGTCTTGAGCACCTGCAGATAATTCGCCACGCTATCGACGCCGGACAACGTGAGCACGCCGGAACCGCTGTCGTACGAGGCACTGATGGAAGTCCCCGCCGTATCGGCCGACAAACTCTCTTGGGCGCCGTCCTGCAGGTTCGTGATCGAGACGATCAGCGAGTTGAGGTTCTGCGCTGCCCGCGTCGGACAGGGCGGCGTCGGAGTCGGCCAGCAGGACCGGTCCGCCGCCTTCGCTGAACGAGGCGGCAAAGTCGGCGCCGGAAGCGGCGCTGTCGTCGGCATCCAGATCGATCGCAGGCGCCTGCCCGCCGACGCCGATCCTAAGCGTGACGGCCGCCAAGGTGCTGTCGGACGTGCCATCGCCCGCGAAATACGTAAAGCTGTCGATGCCGGAGAACCCGCTATCCGGCGTGTAGTCGAACGAGCCGTCGGCCTGCAGACTGAGCGTGCCGTGAGCCGGTCCGCTGAACAAACTGGCGGTCAGCGCATCGCCCTCGGCGTCGGTATCGTTGGCCAGCACGCCGGGTGAAGAGATGGACAGCGGCGCGTCGGCCGGCGCGGAGAACGCGTCGTTCACGGCCACGGGCGGAGCTGCTGATAGCACTAAACGCTTGTCTAGCATCTGTAAACCAAGCGTTCGCACGCGACGGCGACGGGCTGCTCGAGCTTGCTGAGAGGGTTTCGACTTCTTCATGGTTGCATCCTTTCGAAAAACTGGACAGCCCCTTGACGTTCCTGGGCGACAAAAGCGCGTCTTGCCGCTTTGATCACATGGTTGCTTGGCTTGCCGCTCTGGCGGCAAGCTTCTCTCGCCGCGGACGCGCAGTGCAACCGCGGCGACTGACTCAAGGTCAGCAATAGGTTCCCGGCGCGGTGCACGGTCAGCGCAGGCGCCGACGCGGACTGCGAACGGATGACTGCGGCCGAGGTTGACGGCGGGCGCGCAAGGCGCCGTTTTGCCGACGAACCGTGACCAGACGGGGCGCCGCCGAACGGCGGCTATTCATGGATTGCTAAGGCTCAATCCTTAGCGGCGGAAGGGCGTGCAGGCATAGCGGACTCCTTTCTCATGGACTGCTGTACGCAGCCGCAACTCGAAAAGTTTCATCCTGAAACAGTTTCATCTTGAAACTATGCTGCCCGGGCATGATTCCGATCTCGCCGTGCCACGAGGCACGCGTTCCCTTGCCCGGCGACTGCTGCGTTGTAGCGGCCCGTCTTTTCAGCTCGCAGCCGCTTCAATCACAACGGAGACGAGTCTACCGGGTGCGCTTGCGATTACAACCCGCACAAATTCGGTTTTTCCGCTTTTCGCTTGACATCGACGCAGCTTGATCTTTGAAAAGTTTTGATAACTTCCGGCGCGGCAAACAAATGGAGCGAGACCGCAAGCGCGTCGTCGCGACGTAAGTTTTTTTTCGTCACTGTCAAGCAAGGCAGACTGAGAAAGCTGCTCCGGGCGCCGCGATGCTCGCCGGAGTGGCAAGCGTCCCTTGAGCCGATCGCATCGTCCCGTAATGCGATGGACCTGTGATCCCCTCTTGATAACCAATTTGCCGCATGACTTGACGAGCCGCCGCACGCACCTTGTTTCCCGTTCGTTGCCTGCGTTACCTGATGTTCAAATCCCTTTCCCGCGGTTCGAGATTGCCGAACGAAGTAAAACCCCCGCTCGGACCGCGGTTGCATCTGCCTTGTAGCAAAGTACCCTCGTGAAAGCCGGCTTAGAACGTCGCGAGCCGATTCCCTTCCGTCCGGCAAGGCTCATTGCCCGACCCAGACATTGAATGGAAGCCCAGGCGATTTGCAGCGTCCCGTCCATACTGGCGGTGGTTGTGATGGCAGATCTCCTTCAATGGCGTTGCAGGACTCCCTTTCGGCTTCGGCAGCCACTATACTGCCGTTCAAACTTGCTGCGGCGCCCGTCGCAGCGATGGCCATCCTCCCGTTGCTCGCCGAGTCGTCCATGTGCGGCATTGTTGGCATCTTGATTAAAGACCCGGCCCGGCGATCGCAACTCGGCAAGTTCGTCACGCCGATGCTGATCTGTCTCGACGAGCGCGGACCCGATTCCGCGGGCCTTGCGGCCTTTGAGGAGCGCGCATCCGCAAACACGCGACGTTTCAGCCTGTTCTGTGCGGCGCCAGGCTTCGATTGGGCCTCGTTGGAACAGCGCATCTGCAGCGAGCTCGATCCCGGCGCCCGGCTTACGCCGCAGGCGGCGTCGGCCGAACTTGTTTCCAGCACTCCCGCTGAGAAGTTGCAGGCATGGCTCGCTCGCCACGCTCCGCAGGTTCACGCTCTGTCAGTCGGTAAATCGATCCGCGTGATCAAGGACCAGGGGCGACCGGGCGACATCGCTCGGCGCTACCGCTTCGACGCGCTTGCCGGCACGCACGCCATCGGCCATACGCGGATGGCGACCGAATCGGCCGTCTCGCCGCTGCACGCTCACCCGTTCACCGCCGGCGAGGACTTTTGCCTGGTCCATAACGGTTCGCTCTCAAACCATCACATGATCCGCCGCAAGCTGGAGCGCAAGGGCATCCGCTTCGAGACCGATAACGACTCGGAGGCGGCCTGCCGTTTCCTACAATGGCGGATGCAGGAAGGCGATTCGCTCGAGACGGCCATCGAGGCGGCATTTCGCGAGCTGGACGGATTCTACACGTTGCTGATCGCCACGCTCGACTCGCTGGTTGTCGTGCGAGACCCGTTCGCCTGCAAGCCGGCCGTCGCGGCTGAGACGGACGCTTACGTAGCCGTCGCTTCAGAATATCGCTCGCTCGCACATCTGCCCGGCATCGAACAGGCGGAACTCTTCGAACCCGCTCCTGAACGCATCTACGCATGGAACGTCTGATCGAATTCGACCTTGCCGAGCGCTCCGTACGCGATCTGAACGAGCTGCTGCACGGCCTGTCCGGCGAAGCGGCCGACGCGAAGGTACGCGTCGCTCATCCGCAAGGCAAACACAACCTGGCCGTGGGGCTGAATGCAAAGCTCCGCGTGGAGATTCTCGGCGACGCCGGCTACTACCTGGCGGGCATGAATCAATGGGCCGACGTGACGGTGCAAGGTAACGTCGGCCGCAGCGTGGCGGAAAACATGATGTCGGGCACGGTCCGCGTACAAGGCAGCGCCTCAGAATCGGCCGGCGCCAGCGCGCATGGCGGACTGCTCGTGATCGAAGGCAGCGCCAGTGGTCGTTGCGGTATTTCGCTCAAAGGGGGCGAGATTGTCGTCGGCGGAGACGTCGGCCACCTGTCGGCCTTCATGGCTCAGGCCGGTACGATGGTCGTCTGCGGCGACGCCGGTCCCGGCCTTGGCGACTCGCTCTATGAAGCAGTGATCTACGTCCGCGGCGAAGTCGCGGGCCTGGGCGCCGACGCCCAACTGGAGCCGATGCTCGACAGCGACTACGCCCAGGTGGCCCGCTTGCTGGAACTCGCCCGGTTCCGTCACGAACCGCGGCAGTTCAAACGCGTCGCCTCGGCGCGAACGTTGTACCATTGGAATTCCGAAGTTCATCAAGAGTATTAAGGCAAAAAACCATCGACCTTTGAGCGTTCGCGCTAGCTTTGCTTTCGGCGAACGACCATGCTTCAATTGACGGTGCGCGGCGAAATGCCGCATCCCCACGCTCCTGCTTGAGTTGGCGGGCTCGCAGCAGAGGCTCTGAATCTGCCATCCTTTACCGGGGGCAGGTTCCACGACTTATTCCAGGCGAGCCCGCTCATGTCCGATCCGTCCGACCGCGAAGAGAGTTTTTCGTTCGACCGCCACGTATTGCGGTACATCCACCAGGCCGCCGAGACCGGGTTGTACGACATCCGCGGCATGGGCGCCAAGCGCAAGCTGCCGACCTTCGACGACCTGGTATTTCTGACCGCCTCGGCGTCGCGTTATCCGCTGGAAGGTTATCGCGAGAAGTGCGATACCAAGACGGTGCTCGGCACGCGCTTTGCCAAACAGCCGATTGAACTGTCGATTCCGATCACGGTGGCCGGCATGAGCTTTGGCGCCTTCAGCGCCAACGCCAAGCAGGCGATCGGACTGGCGGCGCGGCGCCTTGGCACGTCGACCACGACGGGCGACGGCGGCATGACGCCCGAAGAGCGCGCCGCCAGCTCGATCCTTGTCTATCAATGCCTCCCCTCGCGCTATGGCTTCAACCCTGACGATCTGCGGAAGGCCGACGCCATCGAAGTCGTGATCGGCCAGGGCGCCAAGCCCGGCGGGGGCGGCATGCTGCTGGGCCAGAAAGTGAGCGACCGCGTGGCCAGTATGCGAACGCTGCCGGCAGGCATCGATCAGCGTTCGGCCTGCCGCCATCCTGACTGGACCGGACCGGACGACCTGGCGATCAAGATCGAAGAACTGCGCGAGCTGACCGACTGGCGCGTGCCGATCTATGTCAAGATGGGCGCCACGCGCGTGCTCGAAGACGTCAAGCTGGCCGTCAAGGCGGGCGCCGACGTGGTGGTGATTGACGGCCTGCAAGGCGGCACCGCGGCCACGCAGCAGGTGTTCATCGAGCATACGGGCATTCCCACGCTGGCCGCCGTTCCGCTGGCGGCCGAAGCGCTGGCGGAATTGGACATGACCGGCGTGGTGCAACTGGTCGTTTCCGGCGGCATTCGCAGCGGGGCCGACGTCGCCAAGGCGCTGGCCTTAGGCGCCGACGCCGTGGCCATCGGCCAGGGCGTGCTGATCGCCTTGGGCTGCAACGCCGCCCATTACCCGACGGCCGAAGGCGACGTTGACGTGCGCGCCGACTACGAAGCGCTCGGGCGCCTCGCCCGGCACGTGTCACCACTGCCAGACCGGACGCTGCCCGGTCGGCATCACGACGCAACTTCCTGAGCTCGAAGCACGACTCGATCCGGACCGCGGCGCCAGGCGCCTGAAGAACTACTTCGACGTGCTGACGATGGAATTAACCGCTTTGGCCCGGGCTTGCGGCAAGTCGAACGTTCATCACCTGGAGCCGGAGGATTTGGTGGCGCTGACCATCGAGGCCGCGGCCATGGCACGCGTGCCGCTGGCCGGCACGCATTGGATTCCCGGCAAAGACTGACCATTGTCTCTCGGGGGAACGTCTTCGCCCCCGACAGACTCAACAAACCCGAGAAACTCGCAACGCAACTCTCGTTTTCCCATGCCTTCAACGCATTCTCCACCACAGCACAGCGGCGCAAGCGAGGGAACCACCCATGGCAAGTCGCGAAGAGATTCGCAAGCGGCTGCACGAAGACGGCATTGAGTTCATTCTGGTTCAGTTCGTCGACATTCACGGCTCCGCCAAGACCAAGATGATGCCGGCGGAATGCTACGACGAGGCGATCGACGCGGGGGCCGGTTTTGCCGGCGGCGCCGTTTGGGGTTCCGGGCAAGGGCCCGACGCGCACGACATGATGGCCCGCATCGATCCGGCCAGCTACACGCCCGTCTCGTGGCTGTCAAAGACCGCGAGGTTCGCGGCCGACCTTTACGTCGACGGCCAGCCGCATCCGTACTGTCCCCGCGCCCGCTTCGGGCGCGGTGCTGGACGAGGCGCTCGAAGCAGGGCTACCGCTTCCATGTCGGCATGGAGCCCGAGCATTTCCTGGTCAACGTCGACGCCAGCGGCAAGCTCTGCATCTGGAATCCGGATCGCGTCGATGGCCTGCCCAAGCCCTGTTACGACTTCCGCTCGATGGCGCCGGCCGTCGCCTATCTGCAGGATCTGACAACCTGCTTGAACGCGCTTGGCTGGGGCGTTTACCAGACCGACCACGAAGACGGCAACGGCCAGTACGAGGTGAACTTCAAGTACGCCGATGCCCTGACCACCGCCGATCGCATCACGTACTTCCGCATGACCGCCGTCGCAACTGGCCAAGAAGTACGGCGCCATCGCCACCTTCATGGCCAAGCCCTTCGCGACGGCAATCGGGCAGCGGCATGCACGTCCACTTTCACGTGGCCGACGCCGAGACGAACAAGAACCTGTTCCACGCGGATCATGATGCTCGCAATCTCGGCCTCTCGCCGTTCGCCTATCATTTTCTCGGCGGCCTGATCGAGCATGCCGGCGCCTTGACGGCCATCGGCAGTCCGACGGTCAACTGTTACAAGCGGCTGCTGCTGGGCGCCGGCTTGCAATCGACCCGCTCGGGCTATACCTGGACGCCCGCCTTTGCCAGCTACGGCGACAATAACCGCACGCAGATGATTCGCGTGGCGGGACCGGGTCATTGCGAGGACCGCACCGTTTCGGCGGCGTGCAATCCGTACCTGGCACTGTGCGCCATGCTCAGCGCGGGGTTGGACGGCGTGCGCCGCCGCCTGGAGCCGGGCGAGCCGAACCTGGGCAATCTTTACGACTGGACGCTGGCCGATATCGAGCGCCGCGGCATCAAGATTCTGCCGCAATCCCTGGACGAAGCTCTCGACCGGCTTCGCGACGACGAGGTGGTCTGCTCGGCGCTGGGCCCGATCTGCCGATTCGTTCCAGGAGCTTAAACGACGCGAGTGGGAAAGCTATCATCAGGAGGTCAGTCCCTGGGAAGTCGAACACTACCTGACCATGCTGTAAAGCGCGTGGAGCCGCGATGATTGAAACTTACGATGCCGTTGTTCTGGGCGTAGGAGGCGTAGGCAGCGCCGCGTTATTCCAACTGGCCCAACGGGGGCTGAGAGTGCTGGGCATCGACCGCTTTCTGCCCGGCCACGACCATGGCAGCTCACATGGTCAGACGCGGCTGATTCGCCAGGCTTATCACGAGCAGCCCTCGTACGTTCCGCTGGTGCAGCGGGCCTATGCGTTGTGGGAAGATCTCCAGCAGCGCAGCGGGCGGCAGCTTTACCGGCAATCGGGCATTTTGGAAACGGGGCCTGCCGACGGATCGGTTGTTCCTGGCGTGTTGGCCAGCGCTCGCCAGCACGGGTTGGAGATTGAGCAGTTCGATGCCGCCGGAGTAAGCCGCCGCTTTCCCGGTTTCCAGATTCCCGAACATTACGCTGCAGTGTTCGAAGCGCGGGCCGGGTATCTGCGCGTCGAGGATTGCACGCGGACGCACGTCGATCAGGCCTTGTTGCGCGGCGCCTTGTTGCGCGTTGGTACGCAGCGTCAGCTCCTGGCAACCGCAAGGCGGCTCAGTTCGCGTACTTACGGATCGGGGCGAGATCCACGCCGGGCGAGCGATCATCACGGCGGGCGCCTGGGCCCGAGACCTGCTGGCCGATTTGAAGATTCCGCTGACCGTGGTCCGCAAGCCGTTGTACTGGGTCGCAGCGCCCGAAAACGTGTATGGCGAGCAGCACGGCAGCCCGGGCTTCATCATGGAAACGCCCGACGGGCACTTCTACGGCTTTCCGCTGTTGCCCGGCCAAGGGCTGAAATGCGCCGAACACTCGGGCGGCCTGCCGGTCGCCGATCCGCTGCAAGTCGAGCGGCGCCCGCTGCCCGAAGAGACCGTGCGAGTGCAGCAGTTCGTCTCACGGTATCTGCCGCGAGCATCGACCGAGACGGTCGACTTTGCGGTCTGCTTGTACACGCTGAGCCCGGATCGCAACTTCATCGTCGACCGCCACCCGGAACACGAGCAGGTCAGCTTTGCCGCCGGCCTTTCCGGCCACGGTTTCAAATTCGCCAGCGCGTTGGGCGAAGCATTGGCCGATCTGGCGGGGAACGGACGCACGGAGTTGCCGATCGATTTTCTTTCCTGCAGGCGGTTTGCGGCATAGCAATCCGGGGCTAACGCCCAACTCTCCGAACGCGAGCGGAACGAGAATCACTACCAGCGGCCGCCGATCTGCTAAGCTGCAGCAAAAACCGTCGTAACGCTACGGAAACGAAGCATGCCTCTGGGCGACTTTACCGAACAGGCCGAGGCTTACGGCCAAGCGCGACCGAGTTATCCCGACGACTTACTCGACGCACTGATGGAACACGTCGGCGTCTCGGCGGGCGATTCCGTCGTCGACCTGGGAGCAGGGACCGGATTGTTAACCGAGCAACTCGCGGCGCGAGGCTTTCGAGTGATCGCCGTCGAAAGCGCTGGCCGGCAAGGAACGCCTGGCGGCCTTTCTGCAGGAATTGAAGCGATACCTGGCGGCTCGCGGCGATGAGCCGATCGGCGTTTCGTATCTCTGTCGAGCCTGGACGGCACGCGCGACCTGGCAGGCGGAAAGCTGAACTGCGGCGGCAGCGCTTCGCCGCCGCCAGACGCCGACCTACTGAATGAACTCTTCTACTTCGTCGCCGGCGCTGACCGTGATCTCGCCGGCGTCTTCCAAACGCCGGACGACGTCGACGATCTGCTGCTGAACCTGCTCGACGGCCGACAGCCGCACCGGCCCCAGGTACTCCATCTCTTCACGCAGCAGGTCCGCCGCGCGCTTCGACATGTTGCTGAGGATCTTCTCCTTCAGTTCCTCGCTGGCGCCTTTGAGAGCCATGGCCCATTGCGAGCTCTCGACGTTCTTCAGCAACTGCTGCATGTCGCTTGTTCGATGAGCTTGGCGATGTCTTCGAACACGAACATCAAGCCGGCGAATCTCTTCGACCAGGTCGGGATCTTCCTGGGCCAGGTTTTCCAGCAGGCTGCGCTCGGTGGCGCGGTCGATGACGTTGAGGATCTCCGGCCACGCTTTCCACGCCGCCGGCGTTCTCGAACTGCTGGCTCATCACGCTCGACATGCGGTGCTCCAGCCCTTTCTCCACCTCGTGGATGATCTCCGGGCTGGTCTGGCCCATGGTGGCGATGCGCCGCACCACGGCCAGTTGGCGATCGCTGGGCAAGCCGCTGATGATGTCGGCGGCCTGCGACGCCGGCAGGTGGGAGATGATCAGGGCGATCGTCTGCGGGTGCTCGTCGATGATGAACGTCAGCAGGTTCTGGCTATCGACCTTCTGCAGAAAGCCGAAGGGCATCGCCTCGATCTGACTGCCGCACGCTTTCGATCGTGGCGGTGGCGTTCTTGCCCAGCGCCCGTTCCACGAGACTCTTGGCCAGGTCAAGTCCGCCCGTTCCGGCGCCGATCGATCCGGGAGACGCGTCAGCGAACTCCTTGATGGCGATTTCTTGCTCTTCGGTGCTGATCAGTCCCAGCTTGGCGATCTCAATGGAGACCGCTTCCACCTGCTTGGCGGTAAGTCGAGACATGACCTTGCCGGCGTCTTCCTCCGGAAGGCTCATCAACAGAATCGCGGCTTTGCGAATCAGCGGCGTCGACACGGCACACAACGCGAAACGTCAGAGCGGGCAAAACTTGGCGGCTGCACAAGAAATAACTCTCGCGCGGACTGCGTATCGGCGCCCCGGCGAGCGAAACTTGAGCAAAACTGCACGCGTAGCGGAATTGGTGACCATTTCGGGCGGATCAGCGCTGCTCCCAAAACACGAACAAGGTTTGGGATCTCACTGCTGCAGGCTCGGAATCTGCACAGATTCCGCTACGCGTGAAGTCGAAGCGCCACGGCCTATTCCCTTAACGGGCGACGGCCGCCGGCATGGCGGCCAGACCGACTTCCAGCGTCAGCGGCCCCCAGTCGGTTTCGTAAGGGACGACAATCGGCGTCACGTTGGAGGGAAAACGCACGTAGTGGCCGCGGCCCGTGATCACGCTCGGCAAACCGATGGACACCTCGTAGGGGCCCATCTGGCTCTTCGCGGCGCCGGCCACCATGTTCGTCAGTTCCCCCACGGCGTCAATCACCTCTTCATTAATTTGCTCGGCTTCGATCATCAACAGCCCCGATGCCGCTTTCAAGGCCACGTTCCGGGCGAGGCTGAGCACCGCCATGCCGGCGACATGGCCGCTAAGCCCGATCATCCCGCTGATCTCGTGCAGATCGGCTGATCCGTTCCGCAGCTTCAAGCTGCCGCGTTCGACGTGGCAGCCGAGCATTGTCTCGAAAGCATTGGCCAACGAGAACATGAATGGGTTAATCCATTCGGCCTTCATAGCGACGCCCTGAGGAGGTCGACGTTGTTGTTTTTGACGCAAGCGGTCGCGGAACGGTGCCGCCCAGGGGCGCGGCTCGCGGTTCCGCCGACACTGCCGTTTGCTTGGCCGCAGCCAGGACCGAAGCAACTATATGCCGGGACTTATGCGGAGCAACTTGCCGCCCTTGCGATTCCTCGCATTTCCCAGACGCCGCGACGCGTGGCGATCATTGCGACCTTGATGCTTATGCCGATTATCGCGCGAATACGCGGCACAGCTTTCGTTCGTAAACGACAAGCAGTAGGCAAGCGTTCCCCGGCGGCCTGCTCGCCGTCTATTCGTCCTGCAACTCGCAAACGCCCGACTGCCCCTCGCACTCGTCGACCTCGATCCGCACGCGTTGCGGCCGCACGCCGGTGCGGTGCTGCAAATCGTCCAGCAAACGTCGGCCGATGTAGCGAGCCAGCAACTCGGTGGTGGTATTGGGCACGGGCAGCAGAATGCAATCGCATCGAGGAAACACCCAGCGGCGGTCATCGAACACGGCCTCGACGCTCTTTTCGTCGGCCGTCACCTTGATCATCGGATGACTGGTCGGCAACAGCATGTGATGATCGAGCTCAGCCACGATTTCTTGCATCGCGTCGCGCAAAGCGATGAAGTCGACCACGTAATGATTTTCGTCCAGCGGGCCGAAGACTTCGGCCGTGACGCGGTAGTTATGGCCGTGCAACCGCTCGCAAACATCGCCATTGAAAGTGATGAAATGTGCGGCGCTGAAGACCAGATAATCTTTGGAAACACGGACGTGGTACGATTCGGACATGGCGGAGACAGGCAATAACGATAAATCAAAAGCCGTAAAACGGTACGCGTCCGTGCGTTTGCGAGCGAGCGCCGGACGTCGCGATCAATAGAATTTAAGCGGTAACTGAATTATGCCATCGCGCAAGCGCAGAACAAACCCGCGGCTGTCAAGTCGGCTGACGTGCCTGGATTGCGGCGGTGATGGTCACAGCGGAGCCAGAAGTCAAAATCGACGACCGCCCGGCGATACGCCTCGTCCCCCGGTTCGCCGCTTTCCAACACGTTTCCCGCCCACGCCGCCGCGCGAGCGGCCAACTGCGGGCCGCACTTGCGGGCGATCAGGCTGTCGGGGTAGCGGCTCATCAGACGCAGCTGCGCGTGCACAATGACTTCGGCCAGCGGCCATTGCCGCTGAAGGCCTTCCGACAGCCAGCAGGCCAATTCATCCAACACCTGTTCGAAACCGTTGACGTATTGCCGCGCGACCAGATCGCGATCTCCGGCAAGCCGCATGGCGTAGAGCAAATCTTCCGGGGGCGACTCGGAGATATCCGCCTGGTCGACTTTGCCCAAGCCGCCCGGTTCGGCCAGGCGGATGGCCTCGTAGACCCGCCGACAATCATCGGCCGAGAGCTGCTCGAGCACTTGCTGCACGCCCGCGTCGAGCGACTGATCTGGCGGAACCATCGCCAGCGGCGCCAGCAGCAGAATGGCGCCTAAGCTGGTATTGGTCGCCACGGCGGGCGCATCGCCTGCACGGCGGCCAGCACCGTCTCGCCCAGCGGAGCGCCGGCCGCGGCCCGGTCGAAGGCCGGTCCGATCGCCACCGCGCTGGCGGCAAAGTCGACGAACGACAGGTTCTCGAAATCGGCGCCCCGGTGCACATTGCCCGGCTTGGGCGCCGTGGCTTCCAGCAGGCAAGCCAGGCTGGCGCATTGGCCGATCGACAGCACGGGCTCAGGCATCGACGGCAAGCCCCTGCCGCCGAGCAGGCGGATGCGCGGCGATGAACTGTTCCACGAGCGGTATGATCCGTTCGTGAGCGTCTTCGATCACGTAGTGGCCGGCATCGGCCAGGCGGTGCGTTTCGGCGTCGGGAAAGAACTCCAGGAAGCGATCGAGGAAAGCGGGCGTGAAGCACCAGTCGCGCATGCCCCAGACGAACATGGTCGGCCGCCGGGCAAGCTGCGGCAGCGCTTGCTCGATCTCCAGCAACCTGGCATAGCTGGGATGCCGCGGCGACATGGGGATATCGAGCACGAACTGATGGGTGGCGATCCGATGCGACCACGAATCGTAGGGCGCCAACAACCCTGCCGCACGTCGGGCGTCATCCGCTCGTGTTTTTCGACGGCCATCCAGGTCGCCGCCCGGGCGAAGGCGTTAAAGCCTTGGACGGCCAGTTTGCCCAGCAGAGGCGTGCGGCAGAGGCCAATTCGCCAAGGCATGTCGCGGGAGCGAAACGCCGCCGTGTTGAACAGCACGAATCGGCTGAAGCGGTCCGGTGCGGCCGCGGCGGCCCCTAGGCCGATGGCGCCGCCCCAGTCATGGGCCAGCAGCGTGATTTGCTCCAACCGCAATTCTTCGATCAGGCGCTGCAAGTTGTCGATGTGGCGGGCCAGGCGATACTCGTAGCGGCGCGGCTTGTCGGAGAGGCCGCAGCCAATATGGTCGGGAACGATCAAGCGAAACCGGCCGCGCAGGCCTTTCACCAGTTCCCGCCAGTAGAACGACCAGGTGGGGTTTCCGTGGACAAGCAGCAACGGCTCGCCTGCTCCCTCATCGAGATAGTGGTAGCGCAGGCCGTTGATCCGGATTTCCCGCGATGGGAAATGATACAAATTCTGCCAGGATGGCGTGGCCGGCATGTCAACCGTCAATTCCGGCGGAGGCCGGCTGTCTGGGCCGGCGCGATTTTCCGGCCAACGAAAGGCGACGGAAGGGCCGGCAGGTCCGTTTTTTCCCGCAATAGTAGGCAGTTGCGCCGATATATGATAAATCTTCGCTTTCCGCAAGCGATTCAGGCTTTAAGATTACTGGTAGTTGCGCTGTTCGTGAACCCCCGCGGTTGCTGCGCGAGCCCCTTGATTTTTTGAGAGATGACGGTGGCGGAACAAGTCTTTCTGGCCGAGCACTTCTTCAACCGCGAATTGAGCTGGCTGGAATTCAATGCGCGCGTGCTGGAGGAGGCGGTCGATGAGTCGAATCCGCTGTTCGAGCGGGTCAAATTCCTGTCGATCTTCAGTTCGAACCTGGACGAGTTTTTCATGGTCCGGGTGGCGGGATTGCGCGAACAGGCATTTGGCGACGGGGCGCCTGAAGATTATTCGCCCGACGGGCTCCGGCCGATCAGCCAACTGCAAAAGATCGCCGTGCGCACGCAGGAGCTGGTCGCCGAGCAGTACCGCTGCTGGAACGATTCGGTGTTGCCGCAATTGGCCGATCAGAAGATCCGGCTGGTCAAGCACGACCAGTTGAATGCGGATCAATTGGCCATGCTCGACCGATTCTTCCTGGAGCGGGCTTTTCCAATTCTCACGCCGATGGCGGTTGACCCGGCGCATCCCAGTCCGCGTTATCACAACCGCGGCTTGTACCTGGCGGCCATGCTCCAGCGCGAGAGCGGCCTGGGGCCGAAACATCTGTTCGCCGTGGTGCAGTTGCCTCAAGTGCTGCCGCGGCTGGTGCCGCTGGGCCAGGGCGAGGAACTGCAATTCATCCTGCTGGAGGACGCGGTCTCCGCGCGGCTGCCCGAATTGTTCGGCGGCTTCGAGGTGCAAACGAGCACCACCTTCCGGATCACGCGAGACAGCGACATCGAGCTGCTCGAACAAGAGTCGGACGATATGCTGCAGTTGATCGAGGACCGGCTGAAAGCCCGGCAGCGGGGCCAGGCGGTGCGTCTGGAAGTGGCCGCTTCCGGCAATGAAGATCTGGTGCGGATGATCGTCGAGGCCGAAGAGATTCACGAAGCCGAAGACGGTTCGTCGGAATCGTACAGCGAGGTCTATCGGATTCCCGGGCCGCTGGACCTGACCGGCATGATGGAGCTGCTCCGCGTGCCGGGTCGCGAACACCTGCGGGACGCGCCGTTTACTCCGCGGCAGCCGCGCGGCCGCCGCACGCGCGGCGGCGAAGACCTGTTTGCCAGCATTCGCCGCGGCGACATCCTGCTGCACCACCCGTTCGATTCTTTCGAGTCGGTCGTCGAGTTCGTCAACCGGGCGGCCAAAGATCCGAACGTTTTGGCCATCAAGCAAACCTTGTATCGCACCAGCGGCGATTCGCCCGTGACCCGGGCTTTGATGCAGGCGGCGGAAAACGGCAAGCACGTCACCGCGCTAGTCGAACTGAAGGCCCGCTTCGATGAAGAGGCCAACGTCAGTTGGGCCCGCCAACTGGAACGCTCGGGCGTGCACGTCGTGTTTGGATTTCTGGACCTCAAGACGCACTGCAAACTATCACTGGTCGTGCGGCAGGAAAGCGGCGTCGTGCGCCGCTACGTCCACCTCTCCACCGGCAACTACAATCCCACGACGGCGCTGGTCTACACCGACTTGGGTCTGTTCACGGCCAATGAGGATATCGCCGCCGACGCCTCGGCGCTGTTCAATCTGCTGACCGGCTACTCGCAAGGGCACCGTTGGCGAAAGTTGGTGGTAGCCCCGGCCGATCTCCACCGGCGGACCGTTGAGCTGATCGAGGAACAGGCCGAGCGAGCCCGCGAAGGGCGGCCCTCGCGGATTTTTGCCAAGCTCAACTCGCTGGTCGACTACCGGGTGATCGAGGCCTTGTACCGCGCCAGCGAGGTCGGCGTGCCGATCGATCTGGTCATCCGCGGCATCTGCTGCCTGCGGCCGGGCATGCCGGGCATCTCGGAAAATATCCGCGTCCGCAGCGTCGTCGACCGTTTCCTGGAACACAGCCGCGTGTTCGTGTTCAGCCCTGACGAAGAAGCGCAAGTCTATCTGGGCAGCGCCGACTGGATGCCGCGGAACTTCTATCGGCGGGTCGAAGTCATGTTTCCGATCGAGGCGCCCGATTTGAAGCAGCGCATCTTGAAGGAAATCATGCCGGCCTACCTGCGGGACAACGTTAAGGCGCGCATCCTTCAACCGGACGGCAGCCACTACCGATTGCAGCCGACCGAGGGCGACGCCCGTTACCGCTGCCAGGAAGAATTGTTGTCGATCCGCCCCGAGCCGCTCGGCGGAGAGACGCCCCTCAACGGCGACGGCGCGATCGCCGCCGTCGAACCGATCGGCGTGCAGCATGGGTAACGCCAGCACGAGTAACGGCGCCATGAGTAACGGATGAGCCTCGAGTTCGATCCGCTCGATGCCGCCCGCGCGCTCGCTCGCCAAGACCGGCGGCTGGCCCGGCTGATCCAGTGCGCCGGACCTTGCCAACTGTGCGCCGAGAAACTGCAAAGCCCGTTTCAGGCCCTCTTCAAGGCGATCGTTTACCAACAACTTTCCGGCAAAGCCGCAGCCACCATCCTGGCGCGGGTCAAAGCCCAATTCCCCGGAAGGCATGGCTTGCGGCCGGCGGCGGTGCTGGCGGCAACGGACGAAAGCTTGCGGCAAGCGGGCATGTCTCGAGCCAAGATCGCCGCCGTTAAAGACCTGGCGGCAAAGACGCTCGACGGGACCGTTCCTCGCCTGACCCGCTTGCGCGCATGGACGACGCCGAGATCCTTTCGCGGCTGGTCAGCGTGCGGGGTATCGGAGCATGGACCGTCGAGATGCTGCTCATGTTCCGGCTCGGCCGGCCCGATGTATTGCCCGTAAGCGACCTCGGCGTCCGCCGCGGCTTCATGCTCACCTATCGAACCGCCGAAATGCCGAAACCGAACGTTATGCTGAAGCACGCCGAACGATGGCGTCCTTATCGCTCGGTGGCAAGCTGGTATCTGTGGTGCGCGGTCGATCTGCACCGGGCCGCCGAACAGACGACCGCCGAACAGACGGAGCAACGCAATCCGCTGAGCAGATGAGGCGGGCAATCGATCCGGCGGCAGCAGAATGAGAACCGCGATGTCGCTTGGACGCCCCGCACCCCCCTGCAGGGTCACCTACCAGCCAAACTGCGGGTTGACGGACTGTCCGTTATCCATAAATATCTAATGATGCATCAGGGGCCCCGCCGCTGCTTCGTAAAATCCGCCCCCTATTAGGCGTGGGGCTTCGATTCCTGCCTTCAGCCAACGGTCAATCAGCTTCATGCCTTTGAGCGGCGCCCACGACTAGCTTGCCGTTGGCGCACCTGAGGCGAATTGACCGCCTTGCCGTACCGTCAGTCTGCCGAAATAAGCCGAGGCCTTGCCATGGACGCGAAGGAGTCCCGCCCACGCGACGCGTCGAAACGCCCGCCAGGCGCCGAAGGGCCGTGCGCGTCCGGCATGCGACGAAATCGCTGGCTAGGGCGGATCGCACTCGCCGCGACGGCAGCGACGGCGGCCTTGGTCTCGTTCGCACTTTCGAGCGACCGTGAGGCGGCTCCTTCCGACAATGCAAGAATCGTGCGCGTCGAGCGGGGCGAGATGGTCAAGACGCTGGTGGCGGAAGGCGCCCTCGAAAGCTCCGAAAAAGTCGTGATCAAATGCGACGTTCCCGGCGGCAGCACGCTGCTGTGGATCATCGAAGACGGCTCTGAGGTCAAAGCGGGCGACGAGTTGCGCGGCTTGATTCCTCATTGCTGGACGAGCAGGTTGCGGAGCAGACGATCCTGGTCGAGCAAGCCAAGGCGGCGTTGATTTCCGCCCAGCGCAGCGTGACCGCCGCCGAGATCAGCATTGAAGAATACCGAGAAGGCGTATACGTGCAGACGCGTCAGGAACTCAAGCTGACGGAAGCGACGGCGGACCACCAGTTGCGCGAAGTGCAGAACTCGCTGACCCAAGCGAAACGGCTGGCGCGGCGCGGATATGTCAGCCCGCTGCAATTGGCCGGCGAAGAAGCCGCCGTCGAGCACGCGAGGCTGACCTTGGGGGTCGCCCAACGGGCGGTGCAGGTTCTGGAGGATTATACGCGGCCCAAAATGCTGCAGGAGTTGCGGAGCCTGCGCGACGCGGCCCAAGCGACGTTGTGCGGCGCAGGCCGCGTTCGATTTGGAGAGCGAACGGCTGAAGAGATTGGAGGCGCAAGTCGCCGCCTGCCTGATCCGCGCCCCGCAAGACGGGATGGTCATTCACGCCAATGATCCCCGCCGCAGTTCGGACGGTCCGCAGATTGACTTGGGCGCCATGATTCGACAGCGGCAACCGATCATCTGGCTGCCCGACCTGTCGCGCATGCAGGTGCGTGCGTTGGTGCATGAGTCGCAGATTCCGTTCGTTCATCCCGGGCTTCGCTCGAGAATCATGGTTCAGGGCGCGAATTTACCGGCGAGCTGGCGACGATCGCCAATCAGCCGGAACGGACGCGCAGCTCTCAACGGCACTTGAAGTACTTTGCCGCGACGATTCTCATCGACGACGATTCCGGCGCCTTGCGCCCGGCCAGACGGCCGAAGCCGAAATTCTGCTGACTCATCACCGCGATGTGCTGACGGTTCCCGTCACGGCCATCGTGCGCCAGGGCGACGACGTTTACGCCTGGGTGCAGACGCAATCGGCGCCCGAGCGGCGGAGCGTGCAACTGGCCGCGGTGAATGACCAATTCGCTGAAATCTCGTCGGGACTGCGCGAGCATGACCCGGTGCTCTCGAATCCTGCGCTCTCGACGCCGCCGAGCTTCTGCCCGTCTTCGAACCCCGGGCGGATATCGATCCCGTCGAGCGGTTTGGCGTCGCCGGGCCGGCCGAAGATGAAGAGCCGCCGACCTTCGTCGGTCGGCGAAATCGGCAGCCTGCTTCGCCAACGGGCGGCGGTTGAACGGGCTTGGCGCATTGCGCTAAGATCTTCCGCCTTGCTTGCGTGTCAAACACCGGGCCGCTAAACTTGGCCGTGCGCGAGCGCCGATGCGCCCCGCCGCCGGATTCGAGCACGTTTTTCGCCCCTTTGCCCTGCGAGACGACGCATGCGCCCCTTGAGTAAAATCAGTCCCGAGTGGTGGGACTACACCACCCTTGATCGACAAATTCTCGACGACGCCGCGAGGCTATCGGCCGACGACTTGCTCAAGCTCTCGCGTCCCGGCTTCACGGTCAAATTCTACGACACGATCGAAGACTTTTACCTGGCCGAGGCGCTGGAATACATCACCGCCTGGCGCCAGGCGACGCCCGACAAGCCGGCCGGCATTTGCGGCCCGATCGGTCCTACCGAGCAGTTGCCGCTGGTGGCCCGGTTGGTCAACGAGTTGGAGCTCGATCTGCGCGACTGCCATTTCTGGGGCATGGATGAGTGGGTCGTCGACGGTCGCGAAGCTCCGATCGATTTTCCCTTGAGCTTCGCCCGGGCCGACATGGAGTTGTGCTTCAACCGCATCCGGCCCGAACTGCGGATGCCTGCGGAGAACATGCATTTTCCCGCGGCCGACCCGCGTGAATACGTCGAGAGCTACGACGCAGCCCGATGCGTGGTGATGCAAGGCGGCCAGGGCGAAGTCAAGCACTGGGCGTTTAACGACCCGCCCAAGCGAGCAGGAGCGTATCGCGACGCGCCGCCTTCGCCGGCTGAATACCGCGGCTTTCGACGCGGATCGTCGATTTACACCCGATGACGATCATTCAGAACGCGCGGACCTCGGGCGGCGGCGTCGTGACCAACGTTCCGACGCAGGCGATCACGGTCGGCCCGGCGGAAACGTGGAAAGCCGAGAAGGTCTCGATCTGGCATGCCGGCTGCCACGATAATCCCTTCGGTCTGCGGCTGACCGCCTGGATGATTGCTCAGAAGATCCCGGACTCAGCCGTGCCCATGTCGCTGTTGGCCGATCACCCCAACGTGCAATTCAACTACCTTCGCAGCGGCATCGGCTCCTGCGAGGCCGAGATGCATTAGCGCGGTTGCGGCGCCGGAGCGGGCGCCTAGCCAGCCCATTCCGCCGACGCAATGTTCAATCGCCTTCCTGTGCCTGGTCCCCTGACGGTTTATTTCCATGTCGAAACGCGCCTTCGCCGTCGCCGCTCATCCCGACGATATTGAATTCGTCATGGCCGGCACGTTGATTCATCTTCGCGACGCCGGTTACGAGATTCATTACATGAATATCGCCAACGGCTGTTGCGGTTCGACCGAGCAGGACGCGGCGACGACGGCCCGCATTCGGCGGCAGGAAGCGATCGACGCCTGCCAGTCGATCGGCGCCGTGTTTCACGAGAGCTTGACGAACGACCTGGAGATCTTTTACGACCGGCCGACCCTGGCGCGGCTGGGAGCGGTCCTGCGCGAGGTGGCGCCCGAGATTCTGCTCGTCCACTCGCCGGCCGACTACATGGAAGACCACACGAATGCCTGCCGGCTGGCCGTCACGGCGGCGTTCTGCCGCGGCATGCCGAATTTTCCGGTCGATCCGCCGACGCCGATCGTCGATCAGCCGGTGACCATCTACCATGCGCAGCCGCATGGCAATTGCACGCCGCTGGGCGAACCGGTCATGCCCGGGCTATTCGTCGACGTCACCGGTTGTCTGGAACAGAAGGTTGGCATGCTGGCTTGTCATCGCAGCCAGAAGCGCTGGCTGGACGAGAGCCAGGGGCTCGATTCCTACCTGCAGACGATGCGAGATTTAATGAGCGACGTCGGCCGCCTGTCTGGCCGTTTCGAGTACGCCGAGGGCTGGCGCCGGCATCTGCATCTCGGCTTTTGCGCCGCCGACGCCGACCCGCTCCGGACGGCGTTGCCGGCTGCGCTCATCGCGTAAGGACGGGAATACGCCCGTGGCTCAGTGAGCTGGCCTGAGCATATTGCGGGAAAGAAACGACGCCGCTTCCCATGCCGCAGCTTTCAAGCATCATCAAATGCCGACTGCGGTTCGCCAGCCGGCGCGATCGCATGCTCGCGGGCGTAGCTTGTTGCATACAGCCACCGCTTATGCCGCTTCTTGAACCAGTCAAGCACGAACAGGTTCGCGGCAATGGCGGTAGCCCCAATACAGACGGCCGTCGGCGACAAGAAAATGAAGGAAATCACCACCGGCGCCAACATGGTTGCGACGAAGCAGATTGTGATGGTCGCCAAACGGTCGAGCAATTCTCGCTGCTCGTGCATGGTGAGATGGTCGATCAATAGTCGGTCGCGCTCTGCTTGGAAAGGCAGCCACACGCGATACGCAAGGGCGCCAATCGCTCGCCATGCTTCCGCCGTCAGCCCCGTCAAAGGAACTGCGACAGGGCGGGAAGCACGCCGCTGCGGCGCGGCTTGAGCCTGCACGGGAAGGCCGAGCAGGGCGTCGCGGATTTCGTAAAGCACCAGCACGCCGATGGCCATTACGAACGTGGCGAACAGCGCCCACAGTTCACCGGTAGCGGGACGCTGCCAACCCCAGCGATACAGGTAAATGGCGAAGGCCGCTAGCGCCACGGCGGCGCCCGCCGCGATGACCAGCCGCGCGACGGCCAGCAGCAGTGAGAACGGCGATTGGCTCGACGCGGCAGGCTGCGGTTGACCGCAAGAGGCGCATTGCGCAGGGCGCCGAGCATCTGCGGCGTCGCTCGTTTCCGAGGCCGCGCTTGCAACAAGTTCAGGTTCTGCCGACATCGCTTCACTCGCCGCCTGGCAACGGAGTTAAACCAGCCCTTATCGCCCAGCGCCTGGTTCGTCGTTTACGATCGCTGCCGACAGCGCAGCGATGGCCCAGCAGGCGGCGGGCGTGGAGATAAATTGGTCCTTGCCGTGCGCGTTGCCGTTGTCGAAGTAGGGTTGAACCGGCTTGGAGCGGGAACGCACGAACCACGACCCGTCGTCGCACTGCGTCGATAACAAGTATCTGCTCCCGCGCTGATACGCCTCGTCCGCTGGATCGAAACCGGTCGCTTGCAAAATCCACAGCGTCTGGCCTGTGGCGTACGCGTCGCTTTCCATGTCGTCGGTCTGCGCCCAGCCGCCATCGTCGCGTTGGGCGGCAAGCACAGTCTGCCGGACACGGGCGAGTTGCTCGTCCGGTGCGCCGAGTAGACGCAGCGACCACAAGCGGAAGCAACGATCCTTCCTGACATTCCAGCGGCGCCTTGTCGAGCCAACGGACGCCTTTCTCGACGCTCGCCTTGGCCGCAGGGCGTTGCGAAACGGCGGCATACTTTTGCAGGCCGTAGATTGCAAGCGTGGTGCAAGTGACGTTCGAATCTTCCAGCGGGGGGCGGCTGGTTTGCCGCGACCAGTGGCCGTCGTCGTGCTGGGTCTTGAGCAGGTATGCGATCATCGCTTCCGTCGTTTCATCGGCCGGCGTATCGGCGAGTCGCAAGGCCCATAGGCCGTAGCCGACCGTCATGGCGCGGCCGCCGATTCCGCGCCCGGCCCGAAGGTCGTCGAGATCGTCGTGAAATGACGCGTGCGTGAATGCTTTCTGCGCGGGCAACAGCGTTTCGTCGATGGCCAGGCCGTGGTCGCGAGCCGTCACGGCAGCCAACAGCGGCAGCGTTTGATGATGACAGGAAAAGCAACTCTGGCTTTCCGAATAGCGGCCGGCGGCCTTCGTCGCGCCTTCCAGGCCTCGGCCGACCGCCGAGCGAATCGATGGCGTTTCGCCTGCGTCCGGCCCGATTATCGAATCTTCAGCCCACACGGTCATCGCTGCCGCGGCGGCCAACGTCACAATCGCCGTGGATAGCCTGAAAGTCATGCGGTGAACCGTTCCAGAGACAGGGAGACGTTGCTTCGCCTGCATTATTACAAGTCCAGTTCCGTTGCTGCAACGATGGCTGCATGGCGGCGAAGCAATTATCTGCGACGGACTGCAGGCGCCTCAGGCGTTTGTTCAAGCAATACGCCGGCAGCGGGCTCATTTATGGCGACACAGACAGCGGTTCAGTCGGTCGCTGCCGGCGCGGCGGCGGGCTTGATTGCCACTCGTTGGCCGTGAATGCTCACTCGCTTGAAGCAGACTTCGGCCTTTCGACCGGCGCCGCCGGCATGGATAAACAACCGGACGCCTGGGTCGGCCACGTCAATGTCGGAGGCGTCCAGCCGAGCCATTAAGCAGTCGGGCTGCGAGAGGTCGGCGGAGTAGAGAAATAACATCTGTTTGCCGCGGCGAACCAGTCGCAGCCTCTGAAGAGGCGCCGGCGCCTCCCGGCGATGCGTCGAGTACTCAATGCTCCCGCTGGCCGTCTGCCGTCGAAGCTGAGCAACGAGTTCTCGTCGACCATTCTCGTACTCGAGCAAGATCATGCTGTATTGTACGCTCTGCTCGCTCGGCAATTCGACTTGCAAGTAGACCGCCGAATTCTCGCCCGGCTTCGGCGGATCGAACCTGGCGCCCTCGATTTCGGCGGCTATGTCAAAATCTCCGCTGAGCGAGACGTGCGGCGCCACGCCGATCGACCGCCAGGCGTCGGCGCCTTCCGCGGCAATCGGCAACCCGCCGGGCAGCGGCTGGGCGGCCGGCTCGAAGCCCCAGCGGTGGAACTTTTCGATGGTCAACTCGTCTTGCGCGAAGTCGTGCTCAAAGCGTCCGGGCAGTGCATCGCGGCGCCGGTTGAGTTCATTCACAAGTTCCATGGAGTTTTCAACGGCCAGACCGCTGAGTCGCTCGGCCCGCACGCTCAGCTTTGTCCAGACCACGTCGATGCGGCCCGGCGCGTTAACCTGGGCCATGAGCCGCAGTCCGTCGGCCGCCAAGGCATCCGCGGAGCCGCGCTTGGAGTGGATCAGACGGAAGTGCGGCGAGTCGCCTTCGGAAGCCAGGAAATAGATCATGTCGTCTCGCCGCGCCAGCCGCAGCCGACCGGACGTCGCTTCGAACGCTCCGCCGTTGGCGAAATCGCGGCGTGTCTCGGCGCCTTCGCGCCAGGCCGTCGACGCCAACAGGACTTGATCTCTCAATCCGTCCTCGCGTCCCAAGGCGCGGCGGTAAAGCATGAATTCCTTCGGCGCCGGCTTGTCCATAGCTGCTTGCAGAATTAGCGACGCTGTCGTGTTGTTTGCCGGCGCTCCTGCAAAGCGTTCGTAAGAAACCGTGACGTCGAAATCGCCCTCGATCGTCAATTGCGGGGTGATGGTTGCGCGACGATAACCGTTGGTCCCGCTGCAGCCCACGTGCAAGCCGTCTGGTTGTGGCGAGAGGTCCGCGAAATCCCCGCCTTCACGGACCGCGAATTGATCGAGCGGAAAGCCTTGCCGGGCAAAGTCGTGTTCGAACGTCGCCGGCAGTTCGGCCCGCCGCGCGTCGAGAAAGTCGCCGTACTCGCCCGCCAATTCCTGCTCGGAAACGGGAGGCAATTCGCGGGGCCACTCGCCTGCGCCACATCACGCGGCGGCCCAAGGCCTGGGTCTGGTCCGCGTAATGAAACAGGCCGAAGGACCGCTGGTTGCCCGGTTCCAGCTTTCGCTCGTAAATGAGCTGCCCGTTGAGCCGCAAGCGGACGACGTCCCCCGTCACTTCCAGGGCCAGCCGGTTCCACGCTTCACTTTCCAACGGCAGCCGCTCGGGGCCGCGGCGGCAGTCGGGTTCTTCGACGGAATGGTCAGCGGCCAGCCCTGTGCGATCATAGGCGCCGTCGGTGATCCAGTGAATGCGCACCCCGCTTGGCTCCAGGAGAAATGCCAGCCGATCGAGCGCGGGATGACAGCCGATTTCGCCCGGGCGGTAATAAAACTCGTATTCGATCACCCCAGCTTCAAACATCGGCCGATGATAGATGAACAAGCTCTCGGCGAACGTGCCCGACAGATCAGGCACGCGACTGCCGACGAGGATTCCGCCGTCGGACAAATCGCCTTGCACCTGCCACGCATTGGGCCCGCCCGGCATGCCTTCGTAATAGGGCAACCAGCCGGTCAGACCTGCATGATCGCTCAGGCATAGTTCCTCCGGAATCTCCGGGCGGCCTGTGATCCGCACATTTTCGGCGTTCCCACAGAAACGCCCGATGTTCCGAATTGCGATCCAAGGGTCGTCATGTTCAGACAATCGCTGCGCGTGGAGCAAGCGGCCATTGGCGAAGCTTTGGCTTGCGTTCCGGCGCACCACCGTACGAGAGTGAATCAGGGCGCCGGGCTTGGTCAAAGGGGGAACGACCGAGCGGCGCGGAGCTTCGCTGAGATACGTGCCGTGCGCATAGGTCTTCAGGTCGTAGATCGGCGAGACCCACCAACCGCCGATCACCAGTTGGGTATCGCGCCAGAAGAAGCCGGGGACGTCGTATTCCGCTTCGAAATCGCCGCGCAGCGGACTCTGAAAATACATGTAGTCCAGATTGTGGCCGACAAGGTGCTCCACGCGCGCCTCAGCGGCACTCCCATGATAACGACACGGCGGAAAACCGAGCCCACGGCTCTGCGCGGTCGTGCGGCTGGCCGGCCGCCATTGGCGCAGTTGCGGATCGGCCGCGAAAGGCTGCAAGGCATCGTCGCTGTTTGCCAGGTCGAGGTGCTCGACAAGGCCGACGAGCCCTGCCATGTGCCGCCGCCAGGCGTCGCTGCCCCCGTCGGGGCCGCTGCGCACCTGACGCAGCAACAGGTGGTACGCCAGATTGCGCCCTGCGTTGCGCGTCGCCAGATTGAACAGTGCAGCGTGCGTCGCCAGCGTTTCAGGCCAGCGCTGAGCGAAGTCGGTATGATCTCCGGCTTCCAGCAGGGCCAACAACTTGTCGAGCGATTCATTGGCGGTATGCGGCTGTTCACGAGCCATGTCGACGATCGCCAGCAGGGCCAGCCGCGCGCGGCGCGACCAATCGTCCGTTTGCGGCGCCTGGTCGACGCGGCGCCGCACCTCGTCGAGCTTGCCGAGACTCTGTGCGACTGCGACCAGATCCAACGCCGGAGCGACAAGGTTGCCGCCCGTTTGAATTCGCGAATCGCCGGATTGCTCCGCTTTCGCCACGCGCTGCGCATCAAGCGGGCTGTCATCGGCAACCGGCGGGGCGGGATGCGTCGGCGTGAAGTCGAGCGCCAGCCGCAGCCCGGCATGATCTTCACCCGGCAAGACCCAGTCGGCGAGCCAGGCATACCTGGCTTCGGGCGGCAGCGCGGCAGCTCGACCGTGAGCGAACAACGCCGAGTCAGGCACATGCCGCTCGGCGAAGATCGCGCCGAGCGCCCGCTGCATCGAGCCGGCAAGGGCCGCATCGCGCGGCGCCGTGAGACTGGCTAGCTGTTGCTCCGTGAGCCGTTCGGGCCAGTCGCCCCGAAGTACGACGTTGCGGATGCGGGCGTCCGTCTGTCGCCGATCATGATAAAAGCTGAATGTCCGCGGGTTCTCTGCCTCGAGCTTGCGGACGTAAATCGCCGTGCCATTGAGCGAAATCGTCGCCGTGTTTTTGGCCAGCGAGATCGTCGCGCGGTTCCAATCGGCGATCTTCAACGGCAGCGGCTTGGGACCGCGCCGGTTCAGCGGTTCGACGACGGCGTTTCTCTCGTCCAGGCCCGTCCACTCGTTCGTGCCGCAGCTCAGCCAATGCAACTGGACCCCGCCCGGGTCGAGCAGGAATGCCAGCCTTCCTAACGCCGGATGCACGGTCGATTTGCCCGGCTCGTAGTAGAACTCGTAGTCGAGCGTTTCGCCGTCGGCCAGCGGGCGAAAGTACGCCAAACGGCTGGGCTGCGGAGCCGCGGCGTCGGGCCGATGCGCGCCGTGAATCTCGCCCTCTTCGGCGGACCAATCAAAGCCGAGCATCGGCTTGCGCTCGGCTGCCGTCGCCCCGCCGGCAGGCGGCACGCTGGTCGAGACGGCGGCCGGATAGTAGCGTGAAAACCAGCCGCGCAGCGAGTCGCCTGCGCAGAGTTGCACTTCCCGCGGAATGACCGGTTCCCCAATTAGGCGCAGGCTCCGGAAAGCAGTCACGCGAGCCGCGCCGCAGCCCAACGCCAGCCAGGGACTGCCCAGATCAGCCGGCATCTCGTTCCAGGCCGGATGGCCGTTGCAGCGGAATTGCATCGTGCGACCGTTCGATCGGAGTTCCAGACGTTGAAACGTCGGCCAGGCCGCCTGGCGAATGAACGGGAACGGCCGCAGACGTTCTTGGATCAGATCGACGTTGCCGACGCGGGCGGCCAATTGGGCGGCGTCGATGCCAAAACTCAGCCCGCCCAGCGCCAACCGGCCCCCGGTCGGGCCGCCTTCCTGCACTTCGACGTGGAACTCAAACTCGCCGGACAGTGGGTAACGAAAGCACAAGTAGTCGTGCCGCCGACCCGCCAGATGCAAAATGTGGTCTTCGTGCGCAAGCCAGACCGCTCCCGCCGCGCCGCGGGCAACGTCGTCAGCAGATTCCGCGCCGGTCGGCAGCCACAATGCGAGGTTGGGATCATCCAGCCGTTGAGGCGAAGCGTCGGCAACGCGTTTGAACGTCGCCGCAGCCTGGGCGCGCCGCAACATCGGCGACAGCCGCTGCGGGACTTGTCGCGGGGCCGACTGCACTAAGGCGTCCAACACGCTCTCGCCGAGCGATCGTGACGGCTCGCGGCTCAGGCAGGCGGCGGCGAGCAACAGCGAAGATAGATCATCCCGGCCGTCGTTTTGGGATCGAGCGGCATCGTCCGTCGGAGTCTCGGCGGTTGGTTTGACGACATTGAGCAACTCCGCGGCCAGACGTTCAACTTGTCCCGCGTCTGCGGCGGCGATTTTTGCCAGCAGCAACACGAACTCGGCATCCGGCAGCTGCTCTTCGGCGGCTGCTTGCAAGGATGCGGTCAAACCCCGCAAGCGGCCGGTCTCAGTCGCGGCGGACACGAGCGACCAGGCCGTGCTGAATAAGCCGGGGACGCCGCCGATTTCCGGGATCGGAAACGAGTCGGAACGAGGACGCTCGCCAAGCACCCGTGCAAACGCCGCGGGCGGCGCCTCGACAGGCGCCAGCGACGAGAAGACGCGCAGCGTGCGACGCGATTTCGTCGGCATCGTCCACGCGTGCAACAGTTCGTATCGCTCATCGGAGGAAAGTTGCACAAGTCTCCGATTCAAGGCGCCGGCCAGCGCCGCCCGGCCGTCGTCCAACTCCTGGCGGTAAGGCAGACCGAGATCGGCGCCTTCCGCCAATACGGCCAGCGCCTCGGCCGTCTGTTCGCCGCGGAGATATTCGGCTGCTACCGCATGAATCTGCCGCAGCCGGCGCCACGGTCCGTCGGCATCGCCGTTGCGAGCGTCGGCGACTTCTCTATAGAGGGCCAGCAGCCTTTGCAAATGCCGCCCGGCTTCGTCGGTTTCGATCTGTTCGAAGCGGGCTCGCGCCGCGGTCTTCAACGCCTCAGCGATCGACGGCCAGTCATGCCTTTCGACAGCGCCCGGCACGGCCTGTTCCAAAGCCTGTTCGAGTAAGGGTATTGCCTCAAGCTCATCCGCCTGTACGGCGTCGACGAGTGCAGGCAGCAACGCCGTGGCATCTGCCGGCGTGGGACGCTCGCGAAGCGCCCCTTGGATTTCCTGTAACGCTACGTCCCGCGCCCCAGAACCGCCGCGGGCTGGCCCCGTTTCTCCGCGGCTCCGACCGCCCACACTCGCCACGGCAAATACGACGGCAAGCGCGATCAGCGGGCGTGCCACATCAGCCCGCGGACGACGAGGCGTGCAACTCGAGGCCACTCTCATTGAGGCCGCCGTAATGCGTCGTTCGCATTGCATCGTCGCTGTTTTACTCTTCGCCATCCACGTCCTCGCAATCCGCCGGTCGTGCTGCGCAGCCCAACGCATGATTGTCGCCTGAACCGCCAAATTCATTCGCCCGTTTTCGAAAAACCTGGTTTCTTCCTGTTTACTCTGCTCTTCAGGAGGCGCCATTGCCAGGATATCGCACTCGGAAAGAAAATGCTTTGCGAGCGCCCTGGCTGAGCATAAGCTTAACAATTGCACAGAGTTATCTCGCGCGGCTCGACTTGCGGCCAGCAATGTTTCAGATTTTTTTGGGCGTGAAATCCGGACGACAAGCGACTTTAGGCCGAGCGGTCGAGGGGACGAGCGGGGGAAACGAGGGTCGTATGAACCGCAGAGGCCAGCCTTGAGCGATTCCGATCTCGTGCGAGGTCTCCGAGAACACGACCCGGCGGAGTTCCGTCGGGCGTGCGACCACTACTTGCCGTCGCTGTGGAGATATGTCTGTACCCGCGTGGACGGCGATCCGCACGTGGCGGAGGACATCGTCGCGGAAACGATGCTGGCGTTTATTCAAACCGTGGATCGGGCGGGCGATGCCACATCGATCGTGAATCCGGGCGCGTGGCTGCGGACGGTCGCGACGAACAAGGTGCAGGATTATTTCCGGGCGACGGCGCGGGTCCGGCGTCTGATGGACGAGACCCGCCATAATGCGCCGGAAGCCGACGACTCGGGCGATCCGGTAAAGCGTAAGGAACGCGAGGAGCGGCGAGCGGAGGTGCGGCAGGTCATGGATCAATTGCCTGACCAGTACCGCACCGCCCTGGAATGGAAGTATCTCGACAAGCTCAGCGTTCGCGAGATTGCCCGTCGTTGGGGCGCGAAGGAAAAGGCCGTCGAGTCGATTCTGTTTCGCGCTCGCAACGAATTCCGGGAGCGGCTCAAAAAAAAGGATAGCGATCCGGTTGAACCCATGCGGCAAACGTCTCGCACAACCCCGTAACATGAGCGATGCAATGAAGCAAGATCCAGGGGAACCGAGCGGCCAGCCGTCCGCGGCGGTCGATGCCCAGATCGAGCAATTGCTCTGCGACGCCTACGCTGCGCCCCCCTTGCCGCGGTCTCTGGGTAAGCGATTGGACGCAGCCGTCGCGCAGGAGTGGCGCGTCTCGCCTGCTCTGCTGCGTCAGGATCGCGGTCGCTTGCTGCGGATTTCCGAACGCGGCCTGCGTTCGCTGAAGTCCTGGCCGCTTGCCGCCTGCGTTGCCGCGGCGCTGATGTTGGCCGTCGCGCTGCGCAGCCACGGCGTCGCCTACGGTTGGGCGGAAATGGTCGAAGCCCTCAGCCGGCAAGCAGTGGTGCAGATCGCCGGCGCTGGGGCCGAATCGGGCTCCCGCTGGCTATCGGTCTCTGACCAACTGCTGGGCCGTGAAGCAGGCGGCGTCGCCCGGTTGTTCGATTTCAGGCAGGGCGTGCTGCTGGATGCCGGGCTGCGGAATCGCGGGTTCGACGCGCACGGCTTGACGCATCGTCAACGTCCGCCCAGCGCGAACGGCTGGTGATTTCTTTCCTGCTTGATGCCGCCGGCGTCGACGCAGCAGGACTGAACCTCTCCAAGTTGCGAGTCGTCGATGAAAGCGCCGAGCCGCGCGGCGGCATGGTCGAGTTGCGCGTCACGCTTGCTGGCGACCGCCCATCGGAAGCGGTCAAGCTGGCAATCATGCTTGATCCTGCATCAAACCTGCCGAGCAGCGTCCGCGTTACAACAGACGACGGCACAAAGCGGGAACTCGCGATTTCCTATCCGGCGGCCCGGCCCGCAGAGTTCGTCCGCCGCGGTTTTCCGGCAGAACTGCCGGTGGTCGATGTCGACATCGAGTCGTTTTCGGCGTCCGTCGCGGCTGCTGCAAGCGGCTTGAAGGCGGACCGTCGCGAAGCTGCAGGCAGCGCCGCAGCGGCGACGGCGGCCGAGTCTGCCGGGGCGACCGCGACTCCAGCGGGAAAAGTCAAGGACGGCTTGCCCGCGTCGACGCTGGCCGGCGCAGCCAGTCTGGGCTGGTCGCCGGTGGCCGCCTCGAAACTCACCGACGAAGAGGCCGTCGAGCGAATCAACGCCACGCTGGAAGAATTGTGGCGAAAGCAAAAGATCGAACCCGCAGTGCCGGCCAGCGACGAAGAACTGCTGCGGCGCGCGTACCTGGACCTGACCGGCCGCACGCCCACGGTCAATGAGGTGCGCAACTATCTGAGCGACGCCTCGCCTGACCGCTACGCGTCGCTGGTGGACCGTCTGCTGGCCAGTCGCGACCACGCCACGCACCTGGCCGCCGTGTGGCGCACATTCCTGCTGCCCGAAGGAGTCGACCTGTCGCGTTTCGGCGGCGTGCCGGCTTTCGAGTCGTGGCTCAGCGAGCGTTTCGCCAAGAACGTTCCCTACGATCAGTTAGTGCACGAATTGCTGCTGGCCGAGGGAAGACTGGCAAAATCAGGGCCCTTGTTGTTCTATGCCGCCTTGAAACTCGACGCCGACCAGTTGGCTGCTCGCACCGCTCGAGTGTTTCTTGGCATGCGGCTGGAATGCGCTCAATGTCACGACGATCCGTTCGAACCTTGGACGCAACGCGATTTCTGGAGCTACGCGGCGTTCTTTGCTCGCATCTCACGGCCGCAGGGCAAGCTGGAGTCGGTCTCGACCGTAATGCGAGTCAGCGACGTTAACCGCGGCGAGGTCAAGCTGCCGGATACCGAGACCGTGGTGTCGCCGCGATTCCTCGACGGCTCGCCGCTGGAAGAAACTCCCGAATCCGCGGCGCGGCGCCGGCAATTGGCCCGCTGGCTGACGGGCGCCGGCAATCCGTACTTTGCACGGGCGACGGCAAATCGCATCTGGGCGCATCTCTTCGGTCGCGGCATCGTCGACCCGGTCGACGGTTTCGGCGAGCAGCATCCGCCGCGCTCGCCGGAATTGCTGGACTTGCTGGCCGGTCAGTTGATTCGCAACGAGTTTGATCTGCGGCGTCTGCTGCGTACGATCGCTCTCTCGCGGGCCTACCGGCTTTCCAGCGGCGCCGACTCGCCGGATGAAAAACGACACGATTGGTTCGCGCAGATGAACGTCAAGATGCTGACGGCAGAGCAGCTTTACGATTGCATTACGGTCGCGTCGATGCTGGTCGAGACCGAGTCGGAAGGCTTCTCCGTACTTCGCGTCGGCAATTCCCGGCGCGACGAGTTCCTGCAAGAATTCCGTACGCTTTCCGGACGCCCAACGGAATATCAAGGCGGCATCCCGCAGGCGTTGACGTTGATGAACGGCTCGCTGATCGGCAACGCCACCGACCTGGCCGGCGGCGGTTTGCTGAAATCGCTGGAAGCGCCGTTCTTCAGCGACGACCAGCGCATCGAGATCCTGTACCTGGCGACGTTGTCGCGGCGGCCAAGCCTGGCCGAATGGAACGTGCTCCGGCGGCATGTGGCCGGCCGAGAGCCGGGCATGTCGATTCAGCAACCGCTGGCTGACATCTTGTGGGCGCTTTTGAACAGCGCCGAGTTTACCATGAATCATTGACCGGCCCCGTCCGATCGTCCTGAAGGAGCAACGTTCCATGTCCGTGCATCTCTCGCGGCGCACCCTGCTGAGATCGCTTCTGGCAAGTGCCGCCGGTTCGAGCGCCAGCGGCTGGTTTCCCCGGTTCGCCCGGCGCTGGCCGACAATCCGCAGCGCCGTCGGCATTGCGTGCTGCTCTGGATGAGCGGCGGACCGGCGAAGACGGACACGTTCGATCTGAAATCGAATCATGAGAACGGCGGTGAATTCAAAGAGATCGAAACCAAGGCGCCGGACTGCGATTCAGCGAACACTTCCCGAAACTGGCCCAACACGGCGATCGACTGGCAGTCATCCGTGGTCTGAATACCAAGGAAGGGGACCATGGCCGCGGAACGTACCTGATGCGCACCGGGCACAAACCGCTGGGGCCGATCCAGTACCCGAGCATCGGCGCCTCGCTGGCTAACCAACTGGGCGGCGGCAAGCCGAGCGGGTTGCCCGGTTATATCAGCGTGGGGCCTTATCGCGCGTTCAACCAGGACGCCTTCGGTCCCGGCTTTCTCGGGCCGCAGTTCAGTCCCTTGATCGTTGGCGCCGCCGACGTACCCGGCGCTACGGTCAACGACGCCGATGGTTACCCGCAGCTTCGCGTGAAAGACCTCGAGCCCGGCGAAAATCTTGCGGCAAGCCGCCTCCAAGACCGGCTCGCGCTCTGGAAGAACCTGGGCTCGGAGTTTCTGGCGGCGCATCAGACGGGTCGCCGCCAATACGCACCGTATGGTCTACGAAAGCGCGGTCGGGTTGATGAAGAGCGACGATGCCTCGGCCTTCGACCTGACCCAAGAGCCGGCCAAGGTCCGCGAAGCTTACGGCAATTCGGTCGTTCGGCCAGGGCTGCCTGCTGGCCCGGCGTCTGATCGAGCGGGGCGTGCCTTTCGTCGAAGTCAGCTAGGCGCCTTCGGCGGCTCGTCGGCTGGGATACGCATCCAGACAACTTCAACCAGATTCGTCGAATCTGTCCGGCAATCTCGACGCCGGCTGGGCGACGTTGATGACCGAACTCGACGAGCGCGGCCTGCTCGACTCAACGACCATTCTGTGGATGGGCGAGTTCGGCCGCACGCCCCGGATCAACGGCAACCAGGCGGCCGCGACCACTTCCCCAACGCATGGTCGCTGCGTGCTGGCCGGCGGCGGCATCGCCGGCGGGCAAGCTTACGGCCGCACCAGCGAAGACGGAATGACGGTCGTCGACGGCCAGGTCGGCGCCGAAGACGTGTTGGCCACGCTTTGCGAAGCGCTGGGCGTGCGGTCCGACGCCCAGCAGACGTCGAACCTCGGCCGTCCGATTTCAATTACCGACGGAACCCCGATCAAAGCGATCCTTGCATGAAGCTCGCACGCCGCCTCCTCTCAGCGCGTAACGATCTCCGCGGCCGGCGCCGCGGCTGCATTTGCGGCCGATGCGCCGCAGTATTCGACCGGCGTGCGCGTGTTGGGCGAAAAGAAGGCCGCGCCGCCGCAGCCAGGCCAGACCGCCATGCTGCGCCCTGAGCCAGCCTCTGCGATGGGCGTGCCGCCGCAATACCGCACGCGTCCGAGCAGGCGCGCAGCGGCGGCGAAGCCCGATGATTCGGCCGTGCGGTTCCTTGTTCCGCTTGTCGAACGCCCGCTGCTGATCGAAGCGCGGATTACGATCGACGGCAAGCCGTTTCGCATGCAGCGGGAGGAGCGGATCGACAAGCTGGCGGCGGAACTCGCCCAACCGGCGCCAGCGCCTCCTCCTGATCGCACGGCCAGCCAGGCGGCGCCGCAGCCCGCAGAAGGGGTTGCGAAGGCGATCTCAGCGAACGCTGTGCCAACCGCGCCAGGGCCGGAAATCCCCGCATCAGAAGCAAAACGGGACGTGGAGTCGGACAAGGCGGAGGAGCCGCAAGCAAGCGGCGACGCCGATGACCCCGTACAAGCTCCAACAAAAGCTCCAATCCCGCCCCTTGACAACTCCCTTCCCGCTCGGCTGCGGCGTTATGCCGCCTCGGCCCAGCGGACGCCGAGCCGTGACGAATTGCGCTGGCTGCTGACCTACTGGGCCGAGGGACCGATAGTACTGCTGCTCGACGAAAACGTGGAACGACTTCGGGCTGATCAAGCTCCGCTGGTCAAAACGCTGGATCAGGACGAAGACGGAGTATTATCCGGCGCTGAAATCGCCGCTGCCCAGGCGACACTGCTGAAGTACGACCGCAACCAGGACGACGTCCTCTCGCTCGAAGAACTTTCGGCTGCGGCAACGCGAACGCCCGACAAGACGCCCAAGGGCGCGGCGCGCCCCCTTCGTCCCGCTGGAAGACCTGACTCATTCACACGTCTTCGCGCGGCTGGCCGAGCGATACGCGGCCCAAGGACCGCAGCCGGCGGGCGCCGCCTGGTCCCGTTTCGACCCGAATGGCGATGGCCGAACGGACGACGCCGAACTCGAGGAGTTACAGGCCGCGCCGCCCGACTTGCGGATCGACGTTGCGTTCGAATCTGGAGAGACGAGTCGTTCTCGCGTGCAGGCGACCGTGCTCGACGCTTCGATCGGCGACGTGCCGGCAACCCTCCGCAAGGACTCGATCACATTGCGGATCGCCGGCACGCTGTTGGAGCTTTCGGCCGTCCAGTCGGCAACCGCCGACGCGTCGGATCAAGTCTCGCTCGGCGCCGTCCGCGACGGCTACCCGCTGCTGCCGGAGATCGATGTCAACGAGGACGGCCGTTTGACGCTACGCGAGATATGGAAGGCGCCCGAACGGCTGGCGGCCTTCGACCGTGACGGAGACGGCGCGATCTCGGCCGGCGAACTCGCGCCGACCGTTCGCCTGGCGATCGGCCGCGGCGCCGCCGCGCATCTACCGCTTGCCGTCGTGCGCTCGCTCCATCCGCCAACCGCCGCGCCGCAGGTTGAACCGCCCGCATGGTTTGTTCGCATGGACCGGAACAAAGACGGGGATCTCTCCCGGAGGGAATTCCTGGGCGGCCAGCAGCAGTTCGAGGTCCTGGATGCCGACGGCGATCAGTTGATCAGCGGCTTCGAGGCGGCTAACAACGAGCAGACTTCTTCGAAAGACGGCTAACGCATGGTGAATCGCATGGAACCACACTCCGGGAAACACGCCGAAACCTTGCCGAGCGAAAACGGCCATGCGAGCATCGTCTCGGAGCGCGAAGTCGCCGAGGCGGTCGATCGGCTCGCCGAGCAATACCAGACGCTGCGCGAGCAGCTCGGCGGCGTGATCGTGGGGCTCGACGATGTCTCCGAGCAGTTGATGATCGGCCTGTTGTGCCGCGGTCATTGCATGTTGCAAGGCATGCCGGGCCTGGCCAAGACGCTGTTGGTCTCGACGATCGCCTCGTTGCTCGACCTGCAGTTCCGCCGCATCCAGTTCACGCCCGATCTGATGCCCGGCGATATTACCGGCACGGAGATTCTGGAAGAAGACCACACGACCGGCAAACGCGTGTTTCGTTTCGTCGAAGGGCCGCTGTTCGGCAACGTGATTCTGGCCGACGAAATCAACCGCACGCCTCCCAAGACGCAAAGCTGCGCTGCTCGAGGCGATGCAGGAGCGGCAATTGACGATCTGCGGCCAGACCTATAAGCTGCCCGACCCGTTCTTTGTGCTGGCCACGCAGAACCCGGTGGAAACCGAAGGCACCTATCCGCTGCCGGAAGCGCAGCTCGACCGCTTTCTGTTGAAAATCCGCGTCGCTTATCCCAGCCGCGAGGAAGAGCTGGAAATCGCCCGGCGCCAGACGACCGATTACCGCTTTACGCCCAGCATCGTGCTCTCGGCGCACGACATGCATTTGATGCAGACGCTGGTGCGCAACGTCGTGGTGGCGGATCATGTTTACGACGCGGCTCTGGACCTGGTGCGCGCAACGCGGCCGGAAGAAGAGGCGTTGCCTGCCGAGTTGCGGAACATGGTGCAATGGGGCGCCGGTCCGCGAGCGACCATCGCCCTGTTGATGGCGGCCAAGGCGCGGGCCGTGTTAAACCGCCGCTGCCATGCGACGACCGGCGACTTGAAGGCCGTCGCCCTGCCGGTCTTGCGGCATCGAATCATCCTCACGTTCAACGCCGAGGCCGCCGGCGTCGATGCCGATGCAGTGCTGTCGCGGCTGGTGGAGCGAACCGCCTCAATGCAGAAAGAAAAGGCATGAGTGCGCATCAGCCCGCAAGCCCACAAGATGCGACCGCCGCGGCGCCTTTCGCTTCAGAGTTCGTCGATCCGCGCGTGATGGACCAGATCGGCCATCTGGAACTGCTTTCGCGGTGCGTGGTCGACGGCTTTCTCTCGGGCAAGCACCGCTCGACGCACAAAGGGGGCTGTTGCGAGTTCGCCCAGCATCGTCCGTACGCGGCCGGCGACGAAATCCGCCGTATCGACTGGCAAGTTTACGCCCGCAACGACCGCTACTTCATTCGCCAGTTTGAAGAAGAGACCAACCTGCAAGCCACCGTGGCTCTCGACGCCAGCGGCTCGATGCGGTTCGGCCTGTCGACCGTCAGCAAATTCGAGTATGCGCGGCGGGCAGCGGCTTGCCTGGCGCGGTTGCTGCTGCACCAGCGAGACGCCGTCGGGGCGGCCGTGCTGCATGAATCGTCGCCGATTTTCGTGCCGCCGCGGCAGCACGCCAGCCATTTACAAGCGGTGTTGTTCGCCTTGCACAACGCCCGGCCATCGGCCGGCGGAGGGCTGGCCGCGCAGATCCGAGCCTGCATACCGCGCATGCGACGCCGCGGACTGTTCGTGCTGTTTTCCGACTGCTTCACCGATATTGACGAACTGGCTACTGCGCTGAAGGTCATGCGTGCGCGAGGCCACGACGTTTTGGTGTTCCAGCCTTTGGCCCCGGAAGAGATTCGATTCGACTTTCGCCATTGGTCCTCGTTTCAATCGCTGGAACAGCAGGGGCTGCGGTTGAATCTCGACCCGGCGGCGGTTCGCGATGAATACCTGCGGCGGATGCGGCAGTTCCTCGAACGTCTCGAAGAGGCGATCACCGGCATCGGCGGCGACTACGTGCGAACCACAACGGCCCATGACCTGGCGGAAACCCTGGCCTATTTCCTCCGCAGCCGCATGGCCAAAGGCCGTAGCGGCGGCGTCAACGCCCGCATGGTGACGATGTGAGTTTCCTTGGCATCGCATTCCTGGCCGCGTTGCCGCTGGCGGCGGCGCCCATCCTGCTGCACCTGTTCGACCGGCAGCGCAGCGTGGTGATTGAGTGGGGCGCCATGCAATTCCTGCAGGAAGCCGCCACGCGCAAGACCAGCGCACGGCGCGTGCGTCACTGGCTGTTGCTGCTGTTGCGCGTCGCAGCCCTTGCGGCGCTGGTGCTGGCGCTGGCGCGGCCGATGCTGCCCGGCGATTGGTTCGGAGGGCGCGCCCGCCAAGAAACGATCGTCGTGCTGGACAACTCGCTTTCGACGCAGCGCAACGTGGGCCAGCAAACGGCCTTCGAACAGCTCGTCGAACGCGCCGACGACGTGCTCGACAAGCTCGCTTTGGGCGACTCCGTTCGCATCCTGCTTACGTCACCCTATCCGGTCTGGGAGACGCCCGCCAGCTTGCGCGTCGATGCCGCTTCGCGTTCCGACTTGCACGATCGGCTACATGAACTGCGCCCCACCGGCGGCGCGGGTGATTTGCGGCCCGCCCTGCTCAAGGCAGTGCAAGCGGAAGTCGCCGATGCAACCGTCGCCCAACGGCGCGTGGTGCTGTTAACGGACGGCCAGCGGGCGAATTGGAAAACCAACGACGTCGCGGGCTGGACTCGTTTCCGCCAGGCGCTGGCCAACGCCCCGCTGTCCACTCGCGTGAAAAAGGTCGAAGCCGAGGGCCAACCGGCGCGACAAGGCAACGTGGCCGTCAACCGCCTGCGAGCGAACCGGGAAGTGATCGGCGTCCATCAGTCGCTGACCATTCGAGCGGAATTGCAGAATTACGGAGCGACATCTTCCAAGGGTTTCCAAGCAAGCTGGTCGATCGATGAACAGACGAAAGAGCAGGCACGGGCGCCGATGCTGGCGGCAGGGCAAACGCAGGAGCTGACCTGGAAGCATACGTTTGATCGAACCGGAGTATTTGCAATCTCCTGTCATGTCGATGTAGAAGATCAGCTCTCGGGCGACAACGCGGCCAGCATTGTCGTCGAGGTTGTCGATCGTGTGCCGATCTTACTCGCGGAAAGCGCCGGCGAACTGGCGGAACTGCAGCAAGACGCGTTCCTGGTGCGGGCGGCCCTTGGCCGAATCGCCGGGAACGAAACGGACGACTACCGCGCGGTGTTCGAGCCGCGCAGCGTGGCGCCGGAGCGGTTGGAGACCATCGATCTCGACGAGTTTCGCGTCGTCGTGATCCCGAGCTTGACCGCGTTGAGTCGCAACGCCGTCGACCGCTTGTCGCAGTTCGTCGATCGCGGGGGCGGATTGTGGGTTGCCTTGGGTCCGCGCACGGAAATCCGCGAATTCAACAAGCTGCTGTATAACAACGGCGACGGATTGTCGCCGCTTGCCATTGACGGAGTCGTGGACGAACCCGGCGACGAGGCGAAGCGCACGACTATCAATCCGTTTCAAAAGACGCATCCGGCCACGGCCGAGTTGGCCGACAACGAGCGGCTCGATACGGGCGACGTGAATGTCTCGCGGCGTTTTCGTTTCCGCCAAGCGGACTCGGCCGGCGACCCGAGCGTGCTGCTCGATCTCATCAACGGCGAACCGCTGGCCGTCGAACGCCGCGTCGGCCGGGGCCGCGTGATCGTGCAGGCCATTCCACTGGCTATGCCGTGGAGCGATCTGGCGGTGTCGCAGGCATTCGTCGTGATGGTGCATGACTGGCTTGGTTATCTGGCCGAGCCGGGCGGCACTCGGCACAACCTGCAACCCGGCGAGGCGATCTCGCTCTTGACGCACGACGCCGAGCAGGTCGATGCGACGCTGGCGACTCCGGCCGGCGATGTTACCGTGACGGGCGAACCGGTCGAGGGAGGCCTCGCGTTTCACAGCACCCGTACGGTCCTGCCGGGCAATTATTCTCTGGAGATCGGCCTGTCGGGCGATGCCATTCCGTTCCATATCGTACGTGACGCAGTCGAATCCGATCTGGCCGGACTGACCAAGGCCGATCGGTCGTTTCTGGCGGAAACGGCGGGGCTCGGCGACAGCGCGGCGAACGGTGTTTCGATCTCGATTCAGCGAGAGCCGATCTGGCCGTCGCTGCTGCTGTTGCTGATTGCGCTCATCGCCGGCGAGTTGTTGCTCTCCGGCGCTATCGCCCGCCAGCGCTTCGGCGTCGAGCAGATCCTCGAGACGTCCGCTCCGGCGCCCCTCGAGGCAAGTCGTTCGTCGTTCTCCACAGAGTCATGGTCGAACGCCTCGTCAGGCCATGCCGCATCGTCCGTCGGCGCCCCGCGTACCGCTAGCAAAGCGGCGGCCAGGCCGTCCCAAGAAAAGGTCACCGCCGAATTCACCCCCAAGTACTGACACTCTCACGCAACAACGCCGTTATCGTCCCCGATGTCGCCCACTTCCACAACGCTCGTTGAACGCATTGCCTTCGAAGGCCCGCTGCACGTCGCGGTTATCGTGGCGTTGGGTCTTGCACTCTGCGGCATGTTTGTCTGGTCGTTGCGCCGCGAGCGGGGCATGACTGGCACAAGAAACGTCGCTCTGTTCTTCGTCTTGCGGTGTACGGCCTTGGGCGTGGCGCTGTGGATGTTGCTGGCCCCGTCGGAGATACGTTCGCAACGATCGTCGACCCGTCCCGCCATCGCGGTGGCGGTGGACGTAAGCGGCAGCATGCAGACGGTCGATCCGCCCGAGCCTTCAGATGATCTGCGTTGGCGACTTGCTGCGGGCGGCGACGCCGCCAACAGCGTTGTTGAATTGGCCGATCGCGCTTTGGCCGCCGCGGCCATCGCCGAGCGGCGCCTGGCAGTTGCCGCCGCGGCATTGAATAGCGAACAGCCTGAACGCATCGCGTCTTGCCGCTGCCACCGCCGCCCATGACGCGATCAAACGAACGACCGTGCATGTCAAGGCGATTTCCGATCATTTCGCTCGCTCCGCTGCGCCGGCAGACTTGCCGGGCGGCGCAGCCTTCGGCCGCGGAGCTACAGGAGCAAGCCGCTCAAGTCGTGCAGATATTGGCCGGCTCTGATTTCCGCAATCTCGCCACGCTCGTCGATGCGGGTTCGCCGAATGACGCCTTGATGCGAGGTTGGCGAGAGAGTCTGGCCGATCTGGAACGACACGTGTCGGCAGTGCGTCGTCGCCTGGCGGAACTGTCGCAGGGCCTCGGCCAGTACGAGGGCGCCGTGCTGGCGTCGCAGGGCCCCGAGCCGGTGGATAAAACAGCCGCATCGCGGCTGAGGCGCCGGCGAGCTTCCTTAAATCCATCGATGCCGCGACGCTGCAGCCATTGCGAGCCCAGGCGGACGTTCACTTCGCGGCCTTCGACCGCACGCTGACCCCGCTTGCCAATCAACACGCGCCGGGCGCCGCACTGGGCGACTCGCCCCTTCTGAAAGCGGTCGGTCAGGGCAAGGACAAAGAGCCCGACGACGACCTGCCGGCAACGGACCTCGCCGCGGCGCTGGAGCAGCTTCGGCAAACCAGGCAGGACCAGCCGTTGGCGGCCGTATTTCTGCTCACCGATGCGGCCCACAATCGCTCCGGCGCCCGCGATCCGCGCCAGGCTGCGGCTCAAATGGGCGGCACGCCGGTGTACGTGGTGCCCATCGGCGCCACGCGGCGCGTCCGCGACGTCGATCTGAAAGCCGTCAGCGCGCCGGGCGTCGCGATGAAGGGAGACGAGGTCGTGATCGAAGCGACGCTCGAGGCATACCAGTGCGAAGGCGAGACCTTGCACGTCGAGCTGCTGCGAGACGGCGCCGTCGTTCAACAGCGCGAGTTGAAGCTGGAGTCGCCCTCGACCGTAGAGCGATGCCGGTTCAACGCGCAACTTGATGAAGTCGGCCTGGCGCGGTTCCAGCTCCGCGTGGCGCCGCTCGAGCGCGAACTGAGCGAAGAAAATAATTTCGAGCAGTTCGAAGTCAACGTTACGCGGAACCATATCGAGTTGCTGCTGGCCGACGAACTGCCGCGTTGGGAGTACCGCTATCTGGCCAACTGTTCCGCCGCGACGAGAAAGTTGCTTGCGACGAACTGCTGTTCCGTCCACGGCTGATCGCCACAGGCCGGCGCGAAGAGAAAAAGACCTTTCCCGTTACTGCCGACGAGTGGAACGAATACGACGTCGTGCTGCTGGGAGACGTTTCGAGCGAGCGACTGCCGCTTGCCGCGCAAGAATCGCTCGCTCAGTTCGTTCGCGAGCGCGGCGGGACATTGGTCATGATTGCCGGCCAGGAGTCGATGCCGCAGGCCTTTGTCAATCAACCCCTCGAGGAGCTACTGCCTGTTTCCAGAATTGACGAGCCCGCAGCCGCCGACGCGGCCGACGGTTATTCATTTTACGTGACGGAAGAGGGATGGCGCCATCATGCATTGATGATCGCCGACACCGAGGAATCGACTCGCATCGCCTGGGATTTCATCAATCGCAACTCGCCCTTGCATTCGCTCTCGGCATACCGTCAGCCTCGCGCCTCGGCACGGACTTTAATCTCCGCCGTCTCGCGCACCAGTCTTGATGCGGAACAGGATCAAAGCCGCAATGCCCTGCTTTGCTGGCAGCCAGTCGGACGCGGACGCGTCGTATACCTGGCCAGTCCGGAAACGTACCGGCTCCGCTTCCTGCACGGAGACCGGCTGCATTTTCGGTTTTGGGGGCAACTATTGCGTTGGGCGATTGCGGCCGACCTGGCGGCCGGTTCGGAGTTGGTCAACATTCGCACCGATCGGCCCGACTATCGCCAAAGCGACCGGGTGCAGGTCGCCGTGCGCACTCAAAGACGAGGCGGGCGAGCCGGTTCTCGACGCCGAGATCGAGGCGGCGGCGGTCGCTGGGGGCGATGCGCTGTATACCGTCCCGTTACGTCCCGACGATTCAGTCCCGGGCCGATATGTCGGCGCGTTCGAGCAGTTGCCCAGCGGCGCGTACCGCGTGGAGCCGCGGGGAGATCAAATCGAGCAACTGCTGCAAGCAGCGGGCCCAGCGGAGCGGAACAGCGCTGCCAGCTTTACGGTCCGGAATCCGCTGAATCGTGAACTGCTCGACACGCGCAGCGATCAGGCGCTCGCTCGGCAACTCGCCGAAGCGAGCGGCGGACAGGTGCTGCCGCCGACGGCCGTCAGCGAAGTGCTGGCGCTGACCGATCTGAAGCCGATCATCAGCGAGCAGACGGAAAAGCTGCCGCTGTGGGTGCAATGGAAATTCCTGTGGATGGTGTTCGGCTGCTTGTTCGCCGAGTGGGTCGTGCGTAAACGGATGGGCCTCTCGTAACCGGGGAGATTTGCGATGTCAGCCAGCGGCGAAAAGGCGGTTTATCCCGCCGTCATGAACCACAAGCTGCGGCCGGATCCGGAGCCGGCAATCCGTATTGGCGCTGCTTCGCGCCGCGCTCTTGGCCACGGCCGCGCTGCTGGCCGCCATGCTGGCGGCGATGTGCATCGACGGGCGGCTGACGCTGTTCGAGTCCCGGACGCGTATCTTGCTGACCGGCGCCGCCTTGAGTTTCGCTTTCGTGACGCTGGTCGCTTCCGCCGGCCGGCCCCTCCGCAAGGCGCTGCGGTTGCGCCGCGCGGCGGGACAAGCCGATGAAGAAGTGCCGCAGCTTGAAGAACGCTGGACGACCGTCTCGCATTTCGCCGAGCAGGGCGAACCGCCTCAGACTTCGCTCGGGTCCGCCGATGTTGCGGCAGGTCACGAGCGAAGCCGTGGCGCTCGGTCGGCTTGTCGAGCCGGCTCGCGTGGCGCCAGCCGGCGCCTTGCGCCCGATCGTTGCTGATTGCAACCGTGTGCGCCGCGGCGCTGGCCGGCTTTTTGCTTCTCGACAAGCAGCAGAATCTCGTGTTGCTGCAACGCTTCTGGGCGCCCTGGGCCGATATTTCGGCCACTCGCGTGGAGAGCGTGACGGGAGACGCCGCCATCCCTCGCGGCGATGTCGTCGAGCTTGTCGCGAACGTTTCCGGTTTGCCGCGCACTTCCGCGACGCTGTTTCTTGATACGGGCGGCGATGCGCCTGAACAGATCGAAGTGACGCCCGACGCAAAGGATCCCGAGCGGTTGGTCTATCGCCTCGCCGCCTTGGAAAACTCATTTCGCTATCGCGTGCAGGCGGGCGACGGCCGCACGCCCTGGCACGCAGTGACGGCCATCGATCGCCCCTCGCTCGCCGAGGTTCGATTTACCCTGACCGCACCGGACTACGTCGACCGGCCCCAGTACGAAAAGCCTTACCTGCCCGACCGCGTCCGTGCCTTGGAAGGCAGCCGCTTAAGGTTGCAGTTGCGGCCCGAAGCGGAGCTGGCTTCGCTTGAGCTGCTCGTTACGCGAGGAGCCGATCCAAACGCAACTTCGGAGCCTTTCCCGCTCACGCCAGACGCCGATGGTTGGTATCGTTTCGAAACGACGCTTGCCGAAGATCATCATCTTGAGCCCTGTGATGTTCAGCCCCCACGGATTGAACAACGTGGATCGGCCGAGCTGCCATATCCGAGTGATCGCCGACCGGCCGCCCGTGGCTCGCGTGACAAGTCCTACGGAGGAACAGGCAGTCGGCGCCCAAGACGTCGTCGAGGTCAAATTCGAGGCGCACGACGACCATGGCATTGCAAAGGCTGAGCTCGTCGTTTACGGGGAACCGGTTTCCGAGGGCGAAGAGCCGCTCGTTTTGAGCGTGCAGGATATCCCCTTGGGCGATCAGCAGCTTTCCCGTCATCTGCAAGCCGCGGCGCAACTCGATCTCTCTAAATTGGATCTGATTGAAGGCGAGAAGATCAGCTTTGCCGTTCGGGTCTCCGACAACCGCGCAGGCCATATCGACGTCCAGGCTGCAGCCAAACGCGAACGGAATGCCAGCGTATCGGCGAGCGCCGAGCCGCAGCGTGAGGGCAGTGCGCCCCAATCCGGCGCCGCGGCCGTTGATGATGGAACGAAGGTTGCAATGAACTCGAGCGAAAGCGCCCCTGGGCAGCGCAAAACGCGAGCGCGATGGCAAAACGAACGACGACGACGCGGGCGTGACGGACAGCAGTCGCCCGCATCGCAATACTCAGACAGCGACCGAAATTCCCGGCGCAGGCCAGAAGGGCCGCGGAGACGCCGTTGCTTCGACGGTGAAAAAACCGACAGACCGCGAGCTTGCAGCAGCGCGTGACAAGCCCGCTGGCGTTAGCGATCCGACTAAGGATTCCGCCGTTCCAGCCTCGCGCAAGGCTGCCGATGCCGGCGGAGTGCCAACGGAAGGCGTGCGCAACGACGCGGTTACTGTCGGCGCCGAATGCGAGCGTCGATTCCAAGGTGAAATCCACGGGCATGCCGTCCGCTGCGAACCGCAAGGCAAACGAAGACGCCGTTGCCGCGGCGCTCGGCCGAATCGGCAGCGGCCCGGCGAGACAAGCGAATCTCGCGTACGACAGCGAAGAACGAAACGGGTGCAGGTAAGGCGAAATCCGAACAGCTTACGGCCGGTCAGCCCGGCAACAGGGCGCCGGAGGCTGCTGCGGTCGCGGGCCGAATGCCGGAAAGTAAAGACGAACCGGCGGCTCAGGGGATGGTTGGAGCATCAGAGGCAAAAACGGACGCCAAGCAGGCCGCCGAAGTGGAAGCCCTCGCTGTGGATGGCAGCGGCAAGCAGGCCGATGACGAGAAGGCGCAGGACAGCAAAGCGCCGGCGACCGGCGAATCGCGGCTTGCCGCGGCGTCAGCCCCGGCGGCATCGGCCGGTAAGCCGAAGTCGGCGAAAGACGCCGGCGACAAGTCGCCGCCAATGGACGCAGGCGACCCCCAAGAGCTGAAACCAGGCGATGTGGCGCAAAACACTGATTCTGCCGCCGTAGCATCGCGCGACAACTCGTCGTCGTCCGAAGCGGCGGCGGAACCGCAGCGGACATTCATGCAAGACCAAGCGGCGGGGCAGAATGCCGAAAGCAACCGGCTGCGGCTGAAAATTACCGCCAGGCTCGCATCGGCAGCCGAACAGGACGAGCATCCCGAGGAAACGCCGCTGGAACTGCGCGAGCGGATCGTGCGCATCGACCGCCTCTTGCGAGAAAGCCAAGCGACGCTGGAGAAGCTGGGCGAGCAGGCGGCCGCGGCGGCGATCGCCGATCCGCAGATCACGTCGCTTAAAGACGCCGACACGCGCCTGGCGGAAGCGAAGCGCATGATCGCGGAGTTGAGAGAGCAATCGAAAGAAACGCCGTTCGCCTTCGCGGGACTGCAGATGGTCGAAATCGACTCCGCGCACATCTCGCCGGCGCGCGACCGCGTGTTCGCCGTTGTGCGTCAGCCCGACGCCGATCCCGAAGCCAATCTTCTCGAAGCGTTGCATCGCGTGAGCCGGGCCAGGGAACTGCTGGACGAACTGCTGGTGCGTTACGATCGGGTCGTTCAGGAACGCAAGCTGGCCGAGTCGCTGGAAGAAGTCGCCAAGATGTACGAAATCTACGTGGCCGGCGCCCACCGCCTGCTGCGAGCGCAGACGAAGCCGTCGGCCAATCCGCTGCAGCGGAAAATGGCAATCCTTGACCTCGACCAGGAATACCTCGACCGCTTGCGCGAGGTGATCGAAATGCGCCGCGATCTCATGTCGGAGTTCGGTCGACTGCTGGGCGACGACCCCCGGCTGCGAAGCAAGTACCTGGACGTCATCAAGCGACGCCGGACTTCGCTGCGGGACCAGTTCGACAGGCTGTACGAGCGTCAAACGGCGGCGGCCGCGGAACTGGCCGCCTGGCGGCAGGTCGATGAGACGCAACGAGAAGACGTCTGGGCCATGGCGGCTGAGTTGCGGTTGCAGGACGTCTCCTCCCTGGTTAAAGACGCCTCACAACTGCAGGAACACGTCACCGCACAACTTCCGCTGGGGCTTGATCCGGCTGCGGGAGTCGCGGCCGTCGCGCTCGACGAGGCTCGGCAGATTGCCGTGCACGCCCGCGCCGCAGCCGTCAAATCGCGGCGTCTGATGCGCAACCCGTTCGATGATCGTCTCAATCTGACCGAGGACTTGGAAGCCATGGGCTTTGGCCTGAGCGAGCTGGGCGCCGCCTTGGAACGGCTCGCCGCCGAGCACGATGACGAGGAAACGGCTGACTTTGTCGCTCAGCGGCTGGCGGAAACCCGCGATCTGGGCGAGCGCCAGAGCGGTTGGGCCGAGACGGCCGCGCACTTGCATCAGCAGCGCTACGCGGCGCTGGCCCAAGTGGACCAGCAACGGCTGGCGGCCGATACGGATGACTTGCGAACGGCGCTGCAGAACGCCGATGACGAGTTCAACGGGCAGTTTCGCGGCGAAGTTCCGCCAGCCATTCAAGCCGTGTCCCGGGAACTTGACGGCGCAATCGAGGCCATCACGTTCAATCAGACCGCGGCGGCGTATTCGCTTTCGAGCGAGGACTTAGGCGCCGCAGAAGTCCAACAGTCTCTGGCCTTGGCGGCGTTTCAGCGAGCGGAAGAGCTGTTCGATCGGATGCGAAAAATGGTCATCGACGCGCTGGACCAGAAAGATCCCGACAATCCTACCGTCGCCGATTTGGAAGATCCGACGCTGGACAAGTTCCTGGAACAGCTCGAACGCGAGCCCAACCTGGGCGCACTGTTGGGAATACCCGATCGTCCCAACAACCTGAAGGTGCTCAGCGACTGGATGCTGTGGAACGAGCAGGGCGGTTCCGTGGGCGCTATGGATGAATCGGCGCGCCGGGCCAGGCGACGAGCGGAAACGCAAGCGAAAGCGCCTCCTAAGCCCGGTTCGGGCGATCGGAAGGACGACGAGGAGGAGGAATCAGAGCCGACTCAAGCGATGCTCGCCGAAAAAATCGAACAGTTGCGCCGCCAGGCTGCTGATCCCGAGATGGACGCAGCCCAAGCCGAGAAGCTGCGACAAGCGGCGGAGCGGCTGGAAGAGCTGCGGCAAATGGTCGCCGCCCGAGAGGGAGACGACGACCGGACCGAAGAAGAGTGGCGACAGTTGGCCCAGGCGGAGCCAACTGAGGAAATGCTGCAAAAGCAGATTGATGACCTGCGCCGCCGGGCCGCGGAACCGGAGCTGGACAAAGAACAGGCGGCAAAGCTGCGCCAGGAGGCCGAGCGACTTGAAGCCGAGCGCCGACGGAAAGCGGCGGGGAACGATGACGATCGCGGCGCCGAACGGAAGAAACGGGAGGATCGCGCCCGCGCCGAGCAGTTGGCGCGATGATCGAAGCGCTGGCGGCCGATAAGACGCTGCCCGACGTGCAGTGGAATAGGATCCTTTCGTCCCTTGACGACGGGCTCTGGCAAGTCCGCCGCCGGACGCCGCCCGAGCAATACCGCAAGGCGATCGAGCAGTACCAGGAACGAATTCGACGACTCAGAAGCCTGGAGACGAGTGATGCCGCTTCGCCTTGATCGCCGCCGGCTTGGCGCCCGCTCTGGGCACGGCCGAGCGCCCATGAGCCGGTTTCTCATGCGGCGGACGCACTTCATCTTGCGTGTGGCGGCGCTGGCGGCCTGCCTGGGCTGCGCGGATCTGCTCGGCGCTGACCTGCTCGGCGCCGACGAACCACCGGCAACTCCGAGTGCGACATCGTCTAACCTTAGTTCGGCGCTTCCGCCTGAAGAGTGGACGCGCGTCGAACGTTCGATCGATCGAGGGCTGCAGTGGCTGGCCTCTCAGCAGGCGGACGACGGTTCGTTTCCTTCGAACCCGGTCGGCCAGCCTGCGGTGACTTCCCTGGCCGTGATGGCCTTTCTCTCACGCGGCCACCTGCCGGGACACGGCGTTTACGGTCGCCAGATTGATCGGGCGATCGAGTACGTGTTGGCGCAGCAGGATCGCCGGGGCTATTTCTCCGCGTTGCGCGTCACGCCTACGCCTGGCCATTTGAAGCCGCCGCAAACGGTTCACTACAACCACTCGATCGCCGGACTGATGTTGGGCGAAGTCTATGGCATGACATCGGGCCCCCAGTCTCGTCGCGTCGAAACGGCGCTTTCCAAAGCGCTGGCCTACAGCCGCTCCATTCAAGCCGTTGGCAAGGCCCACCCGGACGAAGCAGGCGGCTGGCGTTACGCCTATCAGAACGGCGGCCTCGGCAAAGCCAATTCCGATCTCTCGGTGAGCGGCTGGGCGCTGATGTTTTATCGATCAGCGCGGAATGCCGAGTTCGCCGTGCCCAAGCAGTACGTCGACGAAGGGCTGGACTTCGTCGAGCGCTGTTACGTGGATGATCCGGCCGATCGCAAGGATGGGGTGTTTCGCTACCGGCCGTTGTCCGTCCAGAAAGAGGCCAAGCCGACGTTGGCCAACACCGGTTCGGCCATGCTGGTGCTGACGCTCGGCGGGAGGCACGACAGCGAGATGGTGCGGCAGGGCGCCCGGTGGTACGCGTCTCGCAACTATCCCGAAGCTTCAAAGACCGGGCACTTCTACCTGGCGAGCTACTACAGCAGCCAGGCGATGGCCCAGGTCGGCGGCGAGGTCTGGAATCGGGTCTACCCGCAGATCGCCGCCGCGCTGATGAACGAGCAAACGCCGGGCGGCGCCTGGCCGCCGGGCAGCGGCAACGAGGTATCGTTCGGCTCGACCTACTCCACGTCTCTGGCGGTGCTGGCCCTGACGCCGCCCTATCAGCTTCTGCCGATTTATCAGCGCTGACGGCCTGCGAGTGCCGGCCATTAACGACGCAACCCATTTTGAATTAAGGGTTTGCAAGTACACCCCAGAGGGCTCGAACCTCTAACCTTCGGTTCCGTAGACCGATGCTCTATCCAATTGAGCTAGGGGTGCAAATGGTTGCTTCGTAAGGAGATAACGGCCTCTTTATGCCGCCATGTGCCGCTGATAAACAGCCGGCTGCCGAGCTTGCTCGGCGCCGCTCCCGCAACGAGGAATAAGCTTAGCAAAAATGCCGCCGCCAGCAAGCCCGGGAAACCACGGCGAAATTGGCGGCGGTTTCCCTATGCCGGTGACAGGCTGGAACTTGCCGCGTCAAAGGATTGACGGCCGCGAGCCGGGAGAGGTTCGCCGGCGGACCTGCTAGAATTCAACCTGCGACGAGAGCCGCTCTTCAGTCACGCGGGCAGCGCAGGGTTGACGCTACGCAAGAGGGCGGCAGGCTTTGGCCGCCGGTCAAGTTGGCGGCGGTCAAGCTCGCTCATGGGCCCGTGAACATGCCAGGCGCGACAATTCGGCGGGACGTGCTGTTGAAGAGGCTGGTTCGGGCTGCCCAGTTCCGAGCCGCAGTCTCAATGCTTGCGATGCTTGTTGCGATGGTCGCCACAGCCCCGTTCTTACAGAATGTCAATGCAGAGAGTCTCGCGCCATTAGGCGTCGTATTTGGACCGCCGTTGATCGCTAGCTGGCTGATGACGAAGTTCTATTGCCGGAGGACCGTGATCTGTCCCCGTTGTGGACAAAGCTTATGGAGTTGCGGGACGGGGAACTTCAAGGCTCGGCGAATGAAGATCAGAGACAACGCCCGTGCGTGCCCCGGCTGCGGCCTTCCGATTGAATGAACGTGAAACTCGGTGTGTTTTGACGGAAGCGAAATGGCCTGACGCTTGTGCCCGTGTGTGTGGAGCGAGCGGCAAAATCAATCAGCCATAGCGCACGACCGAACGAACGCGTGATCCGCGAATTACACGCGACTGCAGCACCCTTGAGACTTGCACTCAACCGTTGCGGATCGCCAAGCTGGACGACCCTCGCCTATCGCGAAGGCATTCGCGTCAGCGAATTACCGCCCGTTCACCGCTGACTTCGCCTGAATCAGCGGCCATAATGGGCCTTCGCAACCTCGCTGACGACTTCGACCCCTGCAGAGCGCCAAATGCACGACAAACTCTCGCGTCGGAAATTCCTGCATGAAACAGCGGCGGGCGCCGCCGGCCTGACCGTTGCCGCGGAACTGGCCGCGGGGCAGCAAAGCGTAAACGCAAGTCAAACGACCAGCCACCGCAGCTCGTGGCAGGCGGCGAATGATCGCGTCTGGCTGGGCCGGGAGTATTGGGCCAACCCGCTGCAAGATTGGCGGATCGCCAACGGGCGGATCGAGTGCATCAAGCCGGCGCCCAACCGCAACGTCCACCTGCTCACGCGGCGGCTGGGCGAAAAACCGGGCAGTTTGCAGATGAGCGTTCGCCTGGGACGCATCGGCGGCGGGCGGCTGGCCGGCGGGAAGGGCTCGGCCGGCTTTCGCGTCGGCGTGCGCGGGCCGCTGGACGACTACCGCAACAGCGTGATTCATGGCCGCGGAATCGATGCGGGCGTCACCAGCGACGGCCGGTTGTTTTTTGGCAAGCTGAGCGAGAGCGCGCCGGTCGATCTGGCCGCGAAAAGCATCGAACTGCGGTTGCAAGTCGAGGCCTCGGGCGCCGCGAGCACAATCACGCTTTCGGCTCATTCGATCGCAGACGGCAAGCTGTTGGGCGAGCTGACGCGCGAGTCGATCCCTTCCGAACAACTGGCGGGCAACCTGGCCCTGGTGGCGAATTTCGCTCTCGGCGGCAATGCCGCGAACAAAAAGGGGGCGAAGAAAAATACCGCTAACGGTGGCGCCAAACATGATCTCGGCCTCGGCGAGTTCTGGTTTTCGGATTGGACCGCCGACGGCAGCCGCGTCGAAGCGCACGACGATGACGCTTACGGGCCGATCCTGTTCAGCCAATATTCGCTCAGCCGCGGCGTGTTGAAACTGACGGCGCAGATGCCGCCGCTGGGCGCCGAGGACGAACAGACCGTGCGGCTGGAAGTCGAACGCGATGGAGGTTGGGTCGAACTGGCCCGTGAGACGATCCATCCACGAAGCCCGCACGGCCGCGTTCCGCATCGAAGCCTGGGATGTGACTCGCGAAACGCCCTATCGGCTGGCTTATACACTGAAGTCGAACAACGGCGGCAGTCAGCAGCACTACTGGGCGGGCGTTGTTCGGCGCGATCCGGTCGATCAGGACGTGCTGACCGTCGCCGACGTTTCGTGCAACATCCACGAGGCGTTTCCCAATGCGGCGTACTCGGCCAACATGGCGAAGCTGAACCCGGACCTGATCGCCTTTGTCGGCGACCAGTTCTACGAATCGACCGGGGGTTTTGGCGTACAACGCTCACCGCTGGCGCCGGCAATTCTCGATTACCTGCGCAAGTGGTACCTGCACGGCTGGACCTGGCGCGAGCTGATGCGCGACCGGCCCAGCATCTCGATCCCCGACGATCACGACGTTTATCAAGGCAATATCTGGGGCGAATCGGGGGCGCCGCAAACGGGCACGCAGGAAGCCGGCGGTTACAACATGCCGGCGCCGTGGGTCAACGTGGTGATCCGCACGCAGACCTCGCACTTGCCCGACCCGTGGGATGCGACGCCTTGCAAGCAGGGGATCGGCGTTTACTCCTGCCCGATGGTCTACGGCCGCGTGAGCTTTGCCGTACTGGCCGATCGCCAGTTCAAGAGCGGTCCCGAAGGGAAGACGCCGCCCACGGGCGGCCGGGGCGATCATATCACCGACCCGAATTTCGATCCGAAAACCGCCGATCTGCCGGGCCTGCAACTGCTCGGCCCCGGTCAGCTCGAGCACCTGCGGCAGTGGACGACCGACTGGCATGGCGCCGACATGAAGGCCGTCATCTCGCAGACCATCTTCACGGCCATGGCCACCACGCACGGCTCGCCCAACGGGCGGCTGGTCGCCGACTACGACACCAACGGCTGGCCGCAGAGCGAGCGGAACGCGGCGCTCGGTGAAATCCGCAAGGCGTTCGCCTTCCATATAGCCGGCGACCAGCACTTGCCGGCGATTGTCCATTACGGCATCGACGAACACGGCGACGCGGGGCTGGCTTTTGCCGGCCCGGCCGTGAACACCGGCTATCCGCGCTGGTTTGAGCCGCTGTCGCCCGGCGAGAACCGCGCGCCGGCGCCCCGGAGAACACGGGCGATTTCCTCGACAGCTTCGGCAATCCGCTGACCGTGCTGGCGGTGGCCGACGGCGCGAAGCGGCCCCGACCCGCCGTGCTGGAAAAACTGCACGACAAGGTATCCGGGCTGGGGCTGGTGCGTTTCGACAAGCGGCGGCGCACGGTTACCGTCGAGTGCTGGCCTTTTCTGGTCGACCCGACGCAGCCCGGCACGCAGTTCCGCGGCTGGCCGGCGACCTTCGACATGCTGGCGAACTACGGCCGCAAGGCGGTTGCACAATTGCCGCGGCTGGAAGTGCGCGGCATCAACAGCCCTGTGCTGGAAGTCGTGGACGAGTCTAACGGCGAGCTGGTTTACGCCTTGCGATGCCCGGTTCGTCATGGCAGCCACACGTTTTTGCGCCGGGCAGTTACACGGTGAAGATCAGCGAACCGGAAAGCGGCAAGGAGAAAGTGCTGACCGGGTTAATGGCCGCGCCGGAGAATCCGACGAGTTTGCCAGTGAACGTGTGAAGCTGTGCGCCGATCCGCCAGGCGAGCGGGGGACGTCAGTCCCCTGGTAACTCCGGCTTGCCAATCCCCCTTGCCGCGTCAGCGCGAGGCGGCGCGCATCGGCTGGGGACAAATACGACGAGGAATCTCGTGGCGGTCGGGTCATTGAAGGTAGTCCTTGCCGGACAGGCTGTTCAGAACGGAATGCTGCCAATCCCGGAGCCGGGTTTGCAGTCGCTCGGCAACGGCGGGCTGCTTTCTGAAAACATTGACCTTTTCTGCCGGGTCCGCTTCGAGATCGAATAGCTCGCGTTTGCGCGCCGTTGGGTTGCTCGTGGAGCACGAGCTTGAAGCGGCCGTCGATGATCGCCCGGGGGCCAAGATAGTCGTCCTCCGTGATGGGAGGCTGGCGGTAGTTTTTGAAGTCTCGCGTGGCTTTGCCATTCATCAGCTTTACGAGCGGCGTCGTGCCTTGCTGCAGCTCGGGATCGATCCACGGCTGAGGGTCAGAGCGTTCCAGGCGCCGTGTGTTGTAACTCCAGAAGCAGAGCGGAGAGGGCCGCTCGTCCAGGTTGCCGTCGAGCACGGCCGTCAGGTCGATGCCGTCCAGCGGACGTTCCGGCAGCGGCTGGCCAACCAGGGCGCACACGGTAGGCAGCAGATCGCTGGTGCTGGCGCGAACGCGAGTGGTGCGCGGCTGAGGAATGCGCACCGGCCATTCGATAAGTCCCGGGACGAGGATGCCCCCTTCGTAGACCTGGCCTTTCACGCCGCGATGCGGAACGCCCAGCGCGGAATCGGCCGACGTGCCGTTGTCTCCGCAGTAAAACAACAGCGTGTTCTCGCGCAGGTCTTCTGCCGCCAGATGCTTCCGCAACTTGCCGATTGCGCGGTCCATCGCGGTGATCTCGGCATACCGCTCGCGCAGCACCTCGCCTTGCGGACGAGTGGTTGGGGCGCCGGTTTCGTTCGAAGTGAGCCGGACCTGCTTGCGTGTACTTAGCCGGCAGATCGTCGTAGAGGGCGAGATCCTGCGGCAACCCGCTGTATGGCTCGTGCGGCGAGCCGAACCAGACGACGGTGAAAAACGGCTTGTCCGCCTGTTTTGCGGCCGTCGATGAAGCGAATGGCTTCGTCGATGAGCACCTCGGAGCTTTCGCCCTGGAAAGACCTTCGGGGCCTCGCCGTTGCGCGAAAGGGAAGGATTCAGCTCGAAGAAATTGTCGTGCGACACCCACTCGTGAAATCCCATCGCCCCGGGGTTGGTGGGCGAACCGGCCTTGACCGGGCCGACATGCCATTTGCCGAAATGGCCGCAACGGTAGCCGGCCTGGTTCAGAATGTGAGCGATCGTGATCTCCTGCGGCCGCATCGACCAGCCAGGAGCGAACGTGCCCATCCGGTTCGGATGCCGTCCCGTAAGAAAGCTGGCTCGCGTCGGCGAACAACTCGGATGGGCGGAGTAAAACTGGTCAAACCGCAGCCCGGTGGCGGCGATCTCATCGAGCACCGGCGTCTTGACGTGCGGATGGCCGTTATAGCCGGTCTCCTCCCAGCCATGATCGTCGCCCATCAGCAGGACGATGTTCGGGGACTTCTCGGCCGCTTGGGCGTTGCCGCAAGAGACTGCCTGCAGCGCCACGAGAGTGAAGATCGATTTCATGGTTGCCTGAAATATGGCGATCAAGCGGGGGAGTTTCATGAGATTTAGAATTCAAAGGGGTGCGCATGCAGGGCGTATTTCATTTTTCTTCATTGCGGATCGAGTCGAGCAGCTTCGCCAGCCGCTCGACGACCTCGGGTTCTTCTTCGTAGAGATTTCGCGTCTCGGCGCGGTCGTTTCCGAGATGATAGAGTTGACCGCGCGGGCCGCCGACGACGGCGGGGTCGAGATCCCGCGGCTGAGAAAATCCGCCCGAACCCCGGTGATCGGGGACGAGTTTCCACGGCCCCTGACGGATCGCAAACACGCCGCGGTAGGAAACATGCACGGTGTGGCTGCGCACCGGCTCGGCCGGCTTTGCGGCCAGCAGGGCGGGAAGGATGCTGACGCTGTCAGGGCCGGCGCCCTCGGGCAGGTCCGCGCCGACGATTGCGGCCACCGTGGCCAGCAGGTCGGTCAAGTCGACAAGTTCGTCGCTGACCGCGCCCGCGGGGGTTTTGCCGGGCCAGCGGGCGAGCAACGGCACGCGGTGCCCCCCTTCCCAAATGTCAGCCTTCGTCCCTCGCATCCAGGCGTTGGCCTGATGGTTGAACTCGCGAATGTAGGCGGTGCGCCCCGTGACCTTATAGTGCTTCACGTCATCCGCCTCTTTCGGCTCCCAATAGTGGTAGAGCCCGCCGTTATCGGAGGTGAAGAGCACCAACGTGTCGTCCGCCAGGCGGAGCCGGTCCAGCGTTTCCAAAAGGGCCCCCAGGAAGGCGTCGGTTTCGACGACAAAGTCGCCGTAATCGCCCGCCCGGCTTTTGCCGCGATATTCCTGGTTCGTGACGACAGGGAGGTGAGGCGAGGTTAACGCCGTATAGAGGAAAAAGGGCCGCTCCGGCGCGGCGGCGGCGTGAGTCTCTATGAAGTCGATCGCTTCGCCGGCAAGACGGGGGAGAACGCCGTAGTTGGTGAAATCAGGCGAGCGCACGCCCTCGTCCGTAGCCAGGAAGTTGGCGTCGCGGAGCCGCTCCTGCTTCAACGTGGGCAGGTGCAGCACGCGGTCCCCCTTGAGATAGCAAAGAGGGGGCATGTTGAGTGAAGCGGAGATGCCAAAGAAACGATCGAACCCGAGAGCGAGCGGTCCGCCGGTGAACGGTCGACTAAAGTCGACGTCATAGCCGGGGTGCACGCCGCCTCGTTCGGCGCGGTCGAGCCGCTCGGGCGATCCGTCCTTTCGCGTCCACTGCAGACCAAGATGCCATTTGCCGATGCAACACGTGGCGTAGCCGCGGTTACGAAGAAAGGAAGCCACAGTGACGCGGTCAGCCTCGATGAGCGGCGGGCTGATGCCGTCAAGGACGCCCGACTTCAGGCGGGAACGCCAGTGGTAGCGGCCCGTGAGCAGGCTGTAGCGCGTGGGCGTGCAGACGGCCGAGGGCGAATGCGCGTCGGTGAAACGCATCCCTTCGGCGGCGAGACGGTCCGCGTTGGGCGTCGAGATCTTCGACTGCGGGTTGTTGCAGGAGAGATCGCCGAAGCCGAGGTCGTCGGCGAGAACAACGATGATATTTGGCGGCCGCTGCGGCGCGGCGGCCTGTCCGACGCCGCCCAGGGCGAAGAAGAATATCGTCAGGATCGGCATGACGGCCAACAAAAACAAACGGCGCCACAAGGGCGAAAAGTTGAAGCGAGGTCTCATCGTTTCGGAATCGGCTCCGGTTCAAAGTCGGTTTCGTTGACCCAGCCGGCCTTGGGCTTCTCGCCGCGCATGAATTTCTCGTAGAAGCCATCGCCTGAGGTCGGTTTGTACTCATCGAAGACATGACCGCGGCCGAACATCCGCGGATCCTGTTGCGATCGCAGTTCCGCCTCCATTCGCCGGCGCAATGCGGCCGCCTCTTCAGCAAGTGCGGGATCGCCGGCCAGGTTGTGGACGCAGTCGGCGTCCGCGGCGAGATCGTAAAGCTCGTCCGCGGGGCGAAGCCCGAAGTCGAGCTGCCAGAACTTGTCGGCCCGGTTCTGGCGGCCCAACTCCAGGATCAGCGACTTCGTCGGGCTGCCGTCGGTATCCAGATAGCCGGTTTCCGGGTTGCCGGCCGGCCAGCGGGCTGGCTCGTAATTCCGCAAATAGAGCCGCCTGGCCGTGACGATGCCGCGGATCGGATAGCCCCAGTTGTGCGGGCGTCCCACGTCGGTGCGCTCTTTGCCGATGAGCACGTGATCGCGCTGGGGCACGATGCGGCCCGACTTTTCGCTTTCCAGAATGGGCCGCCAGCTTTTGCCGGTGATGGGCGCCATGCCGCTGTCGGTTTGGGCGATGCCTTCGTAATCGAGGAGCGTGGGGGCGAGGTCGGTGAAGTCCACGAAGTCCTCAATGACGCGACCGGGACGTTTCACGCCCGCCGGCCAGCGAATCGCCAGCGGGACGTGGTTCGAATCGTGATAGGCATAGCCTTTGACCCGCGGGAACGGCATGCCGTGATCGCTGGTGACGATGATCAGCGTGTTGTCCAGCAGGCCGCGTTTTTCCAACTCCGCAACCATGCGGCCCAGATGGCGATCGACATGCTCGACCTCGAAGGCATAGTCCAGCATGTCGTGGCGCACGGTTTCGTTGTCGGGCCAATATGCCGGCACGCGATCGATCTGGTCGAGCCTTTTTCCGCCCTTGTTCACGCCGGCCTGGAACTCATAGCCGCGGTGCGGCTCCGTCGCGCCGAACCAGAAGCACCACGGGGCCCCCTGCGGCGCAGCGTCTAAAAAATCGGCGAAGTTCGCCGCGTAGTCGTTGTTCGAAATTGCTTTCGCCGGGGGCGTTGCCTTGCGCCGATTGAACGGCATGCCGGTGATCCGCCGCGGCTTTCCCTGGGCGTCGTTGGCGATGCCAGGGGCCCAGCCTTTGCCGGTGACTCCCACGTGCCAATGGTTTGCCATGAGCACTTCGGGCCAGCTTTTCAGCTTGGCAGGGAAGTAGGCCAGGTGGTTGCCCGCCTCCTCATTTTGCCACAGATGCCGACCGGTCAACAGGATCGCCCTGGAAGGAGCGCACTTGGCCATCGGCGTGTAGGCATTGGTGAACAGCAGCCCTTCCCGTGCGATTCGGTCAAAGGCCGGCGTCTTCACCCAGGGCGTGCCGTAGGCGCCGGCATGAACGCTCCAATCGTCGGCAATGGCGAACAGAATGTTGGGACGGTTCGGCGCACGTTCAACTGCGAACAGCATCGCCTGCGACAGCAGATAAACGCCGACTGCGAGCAAGTGAATCGCCAGACGACTCATTGACCCTGCTCCCTGCTTTTGCCGCCGAATTTTGTTGGATCGAGACGGGTTCGCCTTCGGCCCGCCGGCGGGCTTCTTAAGACTGTCCGGGCGAACAGCGGCGTATTGATCCAGTGCGGCTTGCAGCACCCGGGCGGCTTCGGCATCTTCGCCTTTGAGTTTGGCCAGGTCCAGCGGCCGTTCTTCGAACGGGTCGGCGATCAGACCGAAGAATCTGCCGTCGCGGTAAAGCTTGTGCTTCGTGGACATGGCGAATTCGACGTTGGCTGTCGGGCCGCCATTGCGGGCAAACCAGCAGTAGAGCCACGAGCGAGGCTTGCCCGGCTCGCCCAGCAACTGCGGCAGGAAGCTCTGGCCATCGATCACCAGCGACTCGGAAACGGTGACTCCGGCCGCTTCACACAGCGTGGGCAGGAAGTCGGTGCTGGCCACGAGATCGCGGTTGACCCGGCCAGCGGGAACGCGCCCGGGCCAATTGACAATCAACGGCACATGCATGCCGCGGGCATTACCCGCCCCTTTTCCGCCCCGATACGATTGCCCCTGAAACCGCGAAGTGATGCTGGAATGCGTGCCATTGTCGCCCAGGAAAATCAGCAACGTCTGCTCACGGATGCCCAGTTCATCCAGCTTCGCCGTCAGCCGGCCGATCATCTTGTCCATGTACGCCGTCATGTCGGCGAAATGCTTCACGTCCCGATTCGCCTTTTCTCCCCGAGTCTCCGGATCCCAATCAGGGCTGTCGGGCGTGGGCTGAAAGGGATCGTGGGTGAGAATCATCGGATAATAAAGAAGGAACGGCTGATCCTTGTGCCGCGTGACGAAATCGAGAGCGAAATCATTGACCAGCTTCGGGCCGTATTCGCCGCTGTTGTAGTCGCGCTCCTCGCCGTTGATTTCCAGGCCGGGATTGGCATATCGCGGCCGCAGGCGGGTGTGCTGCCAGAGACACGATTCATCGAAGCCAAAATGCCGAGGCAAGTCCTTGCCGCGGCCCAATTGCCATTTGCCGACGATGCCCGTGGCATAGCCCACTTGCTTGAGCAACTGGGCGAACGTCGTCGCCTGCGGGTCGAGGAGGCCGAACCGGATGTAGTTGCGAACATTGTAGACGCCCGTCATCAACTGCACTCGCGTAGGCGTGCAGAGGGGCTGCACATGGCACTGTTCAAAACGCATGCCCGTCGCCGCCAGGCGGTCCAGATTCGGCGTTTGATAGGACTGCCCGCCGTTGGCCGTGACGCATTCGTAGCCGAAATCGTCGGCCATGATGAGCACAATATTCGGTTGACGTGCAGACGGCGACGTTTCGGCGGCAAACGCCGAGAGCGTCTGTACGCAGAGCGCGGCGACGAGCGAGAAGGTACGGGGCAGTTTCATCGTTCGGTTGTCGTGCTTGTCCAGAGGGCGCCTGATCCAAGGCTGAACACCGGTTTCATCTGAAAAACTGGCGGCGCGTAGCAGCGCTTGGCTATCTTAACTGCCGGACTTCGACGATGCGAATTCCGCCGCTCGGATTCGCCGATGCCAAAACCAAGCGAAATAGCCAGCTAAGGCCACGTTGATCAGCCAGACGCCGCGCAGCCAGGGCGACTTCGATACGAGCCGTGCCAGCCAAACCAGATTCGTCGCAGTCGCCAACGGAACGATCGCGAACGCAAAATTCCACATCGGGCCCCGAGGAACGATCCGTCCCTAGACCAAAAGCCGTTGCATGCCGAGCAGTATGACGAACGTGCCAAGGCCCAACGCCGCCGCTGGCAAGCGTACTGGCCGGCAACGCCCCGATCAGAAGAATTCGGCGAACGCGCGGCATGTCAGCGATGATGGTTGTGGCAAGCGAATCACGTTTCCATCCCATGTTTTCTCTCGGGTTCCTTCACGCGGGAGCGTGAGGCCTACAATTTGCTCAGCTTTTCGCGTTGCCTGGCGTTCCGCGGCAGTTTGCCGTTGGGCCTTCCGTGGCCATCACGCTTCCGCGTAAGGGAATCGCCACGCACAGTTCGCGCCTGTGCAAGCCAGTTGGCCGCTAAGCTTGGCGGTTGTTCTCTGCGGTGCAGGTGCGAGCGGGCGAGCGCCCAAGACGATCATGCTTGAATCGGATTACGCAAAAAAACGGAACTGCATTGGACGTTGCGCTGGCGACCGATATTGCTCGATCGCAGAGTTCCCGGCGCCGGCGGAGCATGTTGTCGAGTGTTGCCGTTCGCCGGCGCTAGACTTGCTAAGGTTTTGCGCCCCCGTCAGCGGGGGCGTCTGCGGCCCGGCGAGGCATGAGAGGGCATCCTTTGTGCTCACGCCAAGCCAGATCGCGCGTATTCTCACGTGAGCGACGTGAGTTGGAACCAGGGCCAGCCATGTCACGCGCGGCTGCACGATGAGCCGGGCAGCTCAACCGGCCAAACCGTGCAGAGCCAATTGTTGACGAACGCCGTAAGCGACCCCAGACCTCAACCACGATGAAGGATGGATGTCTTTGGGAGTTCCTTTTGGAGTTCCGCCGGATTGTGTCCCGCTCAGCTATGGCGGTTCGGGAGGCGTCAGTCCCCTAGCGACGTCAATCTGGCAATCAACGTTGCCGCGTCGAGCGATCGAACGTTGCTCGCGGCTTCGACACGGCGGCTCACGCCTCCGGCTCGCCTGGGGGCGTTCCGGCTTGCCATTGCAACGCAGCAAAATCGATAAAGTCATCGTTCGCGACGCCGAGAGAACGGTTGGCTTGCCGGCACAATCGACGCGATCGAACGCGGAGCCCCGGCGCCTTTCGATTCGATCCGGCATTTGCTAGCATGCGCTGGCCCGTAGAGAAAAAACTTCAATCTCGCAAGATCCGCCTGGTTTAATATGGCCGCCGGCGCCAACAAGTCCTCCAGCAAACCCTCCGCTTCCGCAGCCAACGGCGCTGCGCGCTCGGGCGCGACGCCGATGATGCAGCAGTACTTCGACGCGAAGGCCGCTTGCCCCGACGCGGTGCTGCTGTTCCGGATGGGCGACTTTTACGAAACATTCCACGACGACGCCAAGCTCGTCGCCCGCGTGCTGAACCTGGCGCTGACCAGCCGCGACAAAGGCGAAAATCCGATACCGATGGCGGGCTTTCCTCACCATCAGTTGGAAAGCTACCTGGGCAAACTGATCGCCGCCGGGCATCGGGCCGCCATTTGCGAGCAAGTCGAAGATCCGCGTCAAGCCAAGGGCCTGGTCCGCCGCGAGGTCACGCGCGTCGTCACGCCGGGCACGGTCACCGACGACGCCTTGCTCGATCCACACGAGTGCAATTTCCTGCTGGCGATGGTCGACGGGCCGCTCGTCGGGCTGGCATGGGTCGATCTTTCTACCGGACGTTTCCTGGCGGCGCAGATTCCCCCCGACCGCCTGGCGGACGAGATCGCCCGGATCGGACCGGTAGAGTGCCTGCTGGCCGAGGAGGCGGACGATCCGGCGGTGCGGTTTGACGAACGCGTGGTTTTCACGCGGCGGCCGGGGTGGGTGTTTTCGCACACGGCGGCGCGAGATGCGCTGGCGCGGCACTTCGGCACGCAAACGCTCGAAGGCTTCGGCTTTGAAGACGATGACGTGCCGGCCGTTCGCGCCGCCGGCGCGATTCTGGAGTACCTGACCGAGACGCAGAAAACTTCGCTCGGGCATATCGACCGGCTGACCCCCTACCGCGTCGGCCAGACGCTGGAGATCGACGAGGCAACCCGCCGCAGCCTGGAAATCACGAAAACGATGCGCGAAGGGCGCCGCGAGGGCTCGCTGCTCGACGTGCTCGACCGCACAATCACCGCGATGGGCTCGCGGCTGCTCGGCGACTGGGTGGGCAACCCGCTGACCGACCTTAAGGCCATCGACGAGCGACTTGACGCCGTGGCCGAACTGGTCGACAACGCCGCGGCTGGGCGACGAATTACGCGAGCAGCTCAAGCGCATCTACGACGTCGAACGCTTGCTGGCCCGCGTCACGACCGGTCGGGCCAGCCCGCGAGATCTGAACTTCCTGGCGCGCACGTTGCGGACATTGCCGACCTTGAAGGCCAAGTTGACGGCCCGCACAAGCGCGCTGCTCTCGCGGCTTGAAGCGGAGCTCGACCTGTGCCCGGATATTCGCAGTCAGCTCGACGCGGCGCTCGAGGAGGAATGTCCGCTGGTCAGCCGCGAAGGAGGCTTCATTCGCGGCGGATTCAATGCGGAACTCGACGCCCTTCGCGAATTGACCACCGGCGGCAAGCAGTGGATCGCCCGTTACCAGGCAGAAGAAGCCGAGCGAACGGGCATTCCCAACTTGAAAGTCGGCTTCAACAACGTTTTCGGCTACTACCTGGAAATCACGCACACGAATCGTGACAAGGCGCCGGCTCACTACATCCGTAAGCAGACGGTCAAGAACGCCGAACGCTATATCACGCCAGAACTGAAAGAGTACGAGGAAAAGGTCCTTTCGGCCGACGAAAAGGCCAAAGACCTGGAGCACGAGCTGTTCCTGGAACTTCGTGATCTGGTGATGGCCGGCGCCAGGCGCCTGCGCGGCACGGCGCAGGCCTTGTCTCAGATTGACGTGCTGACGGCGCTGGCCGACCTGGCTCGCGACCGAGGCTATTGCCGCCCTTCGCTGGTGGAAGAGCCGGCGCTGCACATCGTTGACGGCCGCCATCCGGTGCTGGACTTGCGATTAACGGACGGTTCGTTCGTGCCGAACGACGTTGCGGCGGGCCCCGAGGAAGGCATGCTGCTGTTGATCACCGGTCCCAACATGGCCGGCAAGAGCACGTACATTCGCCAGGCGGCGCTGCTCACGCTGTTGGCTCAGATCGGCAGCTTCGTGCCGGCTCGTAAAGCGACGATCGGCGTGGCCGACCGGATCTTCGCCCGGGTCGGCGCCAGCGACGAACTGGCGCGCGGCCAGAGTACGTTCATGGTCGAAATGACCGAGACGGCCCGCATTTTGAACACCGCCAGCGAGCGGAGCCTGGTCATTCTGGACGAGATCGGCCGCGGCACGAGCACCTACGACGGCGTCTCGCTGGCCTGGGCCGTCGTCGAGTACCTGCACGACCATGTCGGCTGCCGTACGCTGTTCGCCACGCACTACCATGAATTGACCGACCTGGCGTCTTCGTTGTCGGGCGTGAAGAACCTGAACGTCTCAGTGCGGGAATGGCAAGACGACGTCGTCTTCCTGCACAAGATCGTCGAGGGCGCAGCGGACAAGAGCTACGGCATTCACGTCGCTCGTCTGGCCGGCGTGCCGCGCGAGGTGCTGGAGCGGGCCAAGCAGATCCTGTCGCGGCTGGAACAAGATCATCTTGATGAACGCGGCAAGCCGAAGCTGGCCAAGAAACGCAACTCGCGCAACGTGGGCGACTTGCAATTGACGCTCTTCGGCCCGACGGAACACCCGTTGATGGACAAGCTGCGTCAACTCGACGTCAACGGCCTGACGCCGCTGGCCGCCTTGACGATGCTGAAGGAGTGGCAAGACGAATTGAACGCCGAACGGCAGCCGAAGCCGCGCTGACGTTTAACCGCGCGTTATAGCGAGCATTACGTTACTGCGAAGATCGAGAATTTCCCGAGGAGAACGGTCATGCCCAAGTATGTCATCGAACGCGAGATACCCGGCGCCGGGCAGTTCACGGCGGAACAGTTGCGCGGCATCTCTCAAACTTCTTGCGGCGTGCTCAACAAGCTGGGCCCGCAAATTCAGTGGGTCGAAAGCTACGTCACGGACGACAAGATCTACTGCGTCTACATTGCGCCGAACAAAGAACTGATCGAAGAGCACGCCCGGCAAGGCGGCTTTCCGGCCAACAAGGTCTCTGAAGTCCGGACGATGATCGACCCGACGACGGCGGAGAAGTAGGCGTCAGACAGTCGCCAAGACCTGGTTCGCTTCGCTGCACAGCCGGGTCGCTTCGGCGGCGGATTCCGCCTCGGCGATGGCCCGCACGATGGGCTCCGTATTGCTGGCTCGCACCAGCAGCCATTTGCCGGGCCAATCGAGCCGCAGGCCGTCGAGACGGTCGGTCGCAGCGTCGTGAAAATGTTTGGCCAATGCTTCGAGCCCCTGGCCCACTTTTTCCGTCGCGAGCGAGATTTTCGTTTTCACGATTTCATAGCGAGGCAACTCGTCGGCCAGTTGGCTCAAAGGCAGTTGCCGGGCGGCCATCGCGTCGAGCACTAGCGCCATGCCGACAAAACTGTCGCGGACGTAACCGACGCGGGGATCGATAATGCCGCCGTTCCCCTCGCCGCCGAGCACGGCGCCATGAGCTTGCATCGCCTCGACGACGTTCGCCTCGCCGACGGCCGAGCGGAAGAAAGGAACCTTGTGACGGGCAGCCAGATCCTCAGTCATGCGGCTGGTCGAGCAGTTGGTCACGACCGGGCCGGGATGGGTGCGCAGCAGATGGTCGGCGCAGATGGCGAGTGTGTATTCTTCGCCCAAGTAGCGTCCTTGTTCGTCGATCAGCGCCAGACGGTCGGCATCGGGATCCTGGCAGAAGCCGACTTCGGCGCCCGCTGCCGTTACTTTAGCAAGCACGCCGGCCAGGTTTTCGGCCGTCGGTTCCGGCGGGTGCGCGAACTGTCCGTCGGCGGCGCCGCCCAGCACGGTCAGATCACAACCGAGTTCCGCAAGCAACCGCCGGCCCAGCAGGCTGCCCGAGCCATGGTTGGAATCGAGCACGACCTTGAAACCTCGCTTCTGAATGCGGTCGAAATCGACCGTCTTCAGCACCAGTTCGGCATGCCGAGAGAGCGTCTCAGTGCAGTTTTCGGCGACGCCGCAAGCGTTGTGAGCCGCCCAGGCGAGCTTGCCGGAGCGGTAGCGCGAAATCACTTCCTGCCCCGCCGCGGCGGAGATTACGCGGCCTTCGTGCGAAAACAGCTTCAGCCCGTTGTATTCCGGCGGGTTGTGCGAAGCCGAAATCTGCACGCCGCCGGCGGCGGAGAACTGCCGCACCAGGACGCCGGTGGTTGGCGTCGCGGCGACGTCGGCGTCGATGCAATCGCGACCGGCGGCCGCCAAGGCGCCTCGCAGCAGATCAGCCAGCCAGCGGCCTGTCGCGCGGCCGTCGCGCGTAATCACAACCGGACCCGGCGGCAGGTAACCCGCGAATGCGCCAACATAGCGGATGGCCGTCTCCGGCGTCAGGCTCTCGCCGACGATGCCTCGCAATCCTGAAACGCTGATAATGGGTTCGTTCATACTATCGATTTCCTGGCTCGTGCGGATGGTTGCGAGGAACGGAGAAGCGCGCATTTCTGATGCTGTGCCGCCATCGGTATCCGCGCTCGTGACAAGCTAACTTTGGGACGGACGTCTTTGTGCGTATCCTGACGGTAGGATACGCGTTCGACGGCCCAAGCGGAATGGCGCCAGCAGTAGTCCGGTTCCTGCACGCCGCACCTGTCCCATGCAGCCGTGCGCCGCCGCCAGCGAGCCTTTACCCTCTGAGTCGTTCCGGTTCTGCAGGAGTTGAAACGTCATTTTGCTTGTCGATGCGGCTAGGGCGGAACCGAAGCCAGAGTCACTATTTCCAGCAGCTCCCTGACTAGTCTTTTTCGCATGGCGAGCCGTGCGGCGTTTCGCTTTACCCTCTTCCACGAACCGCCCTCAAACGGCACAATAAATCGCGCGCGAGACCTTGTTTCCATAGCCCGGGCGGATCGGGCCGGCGCCATCCCCTGAAGAGTGCGCCGCTGGATGCTCTTGATAAACCACGGTGGGTGCTCTCATGTCCAGTTCTCCTAATGCGGCGGCTTCGACCAACTTGCAGGCGCGACTCGACGAAGCCGCGTCGCAAAACAAGCTGTCGGCCTCGGCGGCCAAGAATATTCGCGATTGGCTCACGGAGCCTCGCTACGCCGAATACGCCGCACAGGTGGCCGAGCACATTACGCAAGGCAAGTGGAAGGAACTCGACGACGCCTTCTGGACTATCATCCCCTTCGGCACGGGCGGACGACGCGGCAAGATGTATCCGATCGGCTGCAACGCCATCAACGACCGCACGATCGGCGAAAGCGCCCAAGGACTGGCGGAATATGTCAAGCAGCATGCTGAAGGCGGCGAGCTTTCCTGCGCCATGGCTTACGATACCCGGCACAAGCTCGCGGCACTTCGCCGAACTGTGCAGCGAGGTCATGGTCGCCAACGGATTCAAGGTCTATTTCCTGGACGGCTATCGCAGCACGCCGGAACTGTCGTTCGCGGTGCGTCACAAGCAGTGCTCCTGCGGCATCATGGTCACCGCCAGCCATAACCCGCCGAGCGACAATGCGGTGAAGGCCTATTGGTCGACCGGCGGGCAACTGCTGCCGCCGCACGATCAAGGCGTAATCGACCGGGTGATGGCGGTACAGGAGATCTGCGCGTGCCGTTTGCCGAGGCGCTCGACAAGGGACAGGTCGAGTACTGCCAACAGGAGGTCGATGCCGAGTATTTGAAGAACGTAGCGGCGCAAACCCTGGCCGGCCCGCGGCAGTTGAAGATCATTTACTCGCCCATGCACGGCGTCGGTTCTTCGAGCGTTTACCCGGCGTTGAAAGCCGTCGGCTTTGAAGACGTGGAGATCTTCGCCCCGCACGCCGAACCTGACGGCGATTTTCCCAATGTGCCCGATCATGTCTCGAATCCCGGAGAATCCCGCCACGTTCGACTCGATCATTGTGCGGGCCAAGGAGACGGGCGCCGACGTGATTCTTTCCAGCGATCCCGACGCCGACCGGCTCGGCTGTGCGGCGCCGGTGACGGCGGGGGGCGAGTGGAAGACCTTCACCGGCAACCAGATCGGCGCCTTGCTGACGGAATACCTGCTGGAAGGACGCAAGATACGCCGACAACCTGTCATCGAAAGATTACGTGGTTAAGACCCTGGTGACCAGCGAGATGATCCGCCGCATCGCCGACTCGTACGGCGTGATGACCTATGGCGACTTGCTGGTCGGTTTCAAATGGATCGGCGGAGTGATGGACGAGGTCGGCCCCGAGCACTTTTTGCTCGGCGCCGAAGAATCGCACGGCTTTTTGGTCGGCAGTTACGTCCGCGACAAGGATGCCGCCGTGGCCGGCATGCTGTTGGCGGAACTGGCCGCTCGGGCCAAGGCTGGCGGGCAGACGCTGCATCAGAAGCTCGATGCACTGTTCTGGCAGCACGGCTGTCACGCCGAGCGAACGGTTTCGAAGACGATGCCCGGCAGCGAAGGCATGACGCGCATGAAGAAGCTTATGGCCAGCGTTCGCTCCGAGCCCCCCAAGATGCTGGCCGGCATCAAAGTGCGCGAGCGTCGCGACTACCTGAACGGCGTCGCCATCAGCTCCCACGGCTCGCGGCCGCTGGAAGGGCCCCAGGGGGACATGGTGATTCTCGACCTGGCGGCCGACGGCAATTATGTGGCCGTGCGTCCCTCGGGGACGGAACCGAAGGTAAAATTCTATATGTTCGCCTACGAGCCGCCCGAGCAACTGGCCGACCTGGAAACCGCCAAGGCGGAGTTGGCGGTTCGCATGGATCAGCTCCAGAAAGATCTGTTCGCCTTGGCCGACGCCGTGGAATAACCCCGTTATGGCTGCCACCGCCGCCCGCAAAACTTCTGCTTCCTCCGCTTCGGCCAGCGCCGCCACTGAGTGGCCGGCGATCTGCATCCCCGCAGCCGCGGGCGCAGCCTGGATGGCTTTCGCGCCTGGGCTCATAGCGACGATTTTCCGCAGCGGGGCCGCGTGTCGTTCATCAATGGGGAGATCCTGATCGACATGAGCCCGGAAGAATTGGAAAAACACAGCAAAGTAAAGTCGGAGATCGGCAGCGTCTTGCACCGTCTGTGTCGCGAGTTGAACTTGGGCACTTACTATCCCGACGGCACTTTGCTGACGAACGATGACGCGGAGTTATCCACGGAGCCCGACGGCCTGTTCGCCAGTTGGGAGGCATTTCGATCCGGCCGTTTGACACGTGCGCCGCGAAAGGACCATCCGGACGAGTTCGTCGAACTGCGCGGTTCACCCGATTGGGTGATGGAGATCATTAGCCGCAGTTCGGTCGCCAAAGACACCGCGCAATTGCGGGAGAGCTACCACCGGGCGAGAATTGCAGAGTATTGGCTGATCAATGCGTTGGAAAAACAGATCGACTTTCAGATTTTGACCTATCGCGCTTTGGGCTATGCGGCCGCGAAGAGCCGCCAAGGCTGGCGCCGCTCACCGGTCTTTGGTCACGACTTTCGCTTGCGTCGCCAACGAGATGAATTGGGAGATTGGCAGTACGAGCTCGATTACAAGCCGGCATAACCGGTTGGCTGGTGAGTTCCGTTGTCGCGTCGGGAAAGCAAAAGCCCGCTTGAAGAGACAAGCAACGGCTGACGCGCCTGCTAGCGATCTAGCCTAAATCCGGGCAAGGCCTAGAATTGGGGTGGTCTTCCGTCCCTAATGCGTTTGCCGATATGCCCATCGAGCCTGATTCCTCTGATCTCGATCCGTCCGCCCCAGTCGATTCCGCGGACTCGTCTGACGTCGACGCGGCGCCCGCCGAGGGGGAGATGCAGTTCGGCTATCGCCGTGCGGCCGCCAAGGTTCGCGAGTTCCCGCAGTCGCCCGGCGTGTACCTGATGAAAGACGGCGCCGGGCGCGTGATCTACGTCGGCAAGGCGAAGAACCTGCGTTCGCGGGCCAGTGCTATTTCGTCAAGGCCGCGGCCGAAGACCGCCGCACGGCGCGAGATGGTGCGCGAGATCGTCGATATCGATTACCTGGAGGCGGAAAGCGAAGTCGACGCCCTGCTGGCCGAAGCCCGGCTGATCAAAGACATCCAGCCCAAGTACAACCAGGAACTCAAAGACGACAAGACTTTCCCGTATCTGGAAATCCACACGCGGGAGGATTTTCCTCGCATCGAGTTCACGCGCACTCCGAAGTCGCAGGCGGCACGAAGCTCTACGGGCCGTTTGCCAGCGCCGGCGGCCTTGCGCGGCGCGATTCAGGTCTTGCAGAAGATCTTCAAGTTCCGCACTTGCAGCCTGGACATCGACGAAAACGACGAGCAGTGGCGCTGGTTCCGGCCTTGCTTGCTGGCCAGCATCAATCAGTGCACGGCGCCGTGCAACTTGCGGATTTCCAAGGAGGAGTATCGCCGCGACATTGCCCGGCTGCGGCTGTTTCTGGAAGGGAACAAGAAGAAACTGCTGGGTGAACTGCGCGCAGGATATGGCGGACGCGTCCAAAGCGTTGCGGTTCGAACAAGCGGCGCGGCTGCGCGACGAAATCAGGATGCTGGAAACGCTCGACGAGCGCGGCGAACTCGACACGCACGTTCAGCCCGAGGTGTTCTATATCGATCCGAAAAAAGGGCTGGCCGGATTGAAGAAAGTGCTCAAGCTGGCCGCCGCCCCGCGCACGATCGAGGGAGTCGATATTGCGCACCTCGGCGGCGGAGAGACGGTGGCCAGCCTGGTGCAGTTCATCGATGGTTTGCCGTTCAAACCGGGCTACAAACGCTACAAGATCCGCTCGGTGGCCGGCGTCGACGACTTCGCCAGCATTCACGAAGTGGTGGCCCGGCGGTTTCAGCGTCTGGACGCGGAAGGGCAGACCTTTCCCGACTTGCTGCTGATCGACGGCGGCAAGGGACAACTCAACGCCGGCATGGCCGCCTTCGCGTCGCTGGGCATCAAGCCTCCAACGGTGATCTCGCTGGCCAAGCGAGAAGAGGAAATTTACGTTCCCGGCCTCGACGAACCGCTACGGCTGAGTCGACACGCCTATGCGCTGCGGCTGTTGCAGTACGTGCGCGATGAAGCGCACCGCTTCGCCCAGCACTATCACCATATCTTGCGCCGCAAATCGACGCTGGGAGAAGGCTGAGCCTGCGGCCGTCTTTCCGCCAGAAGCCTCAGGGCCGTTTCTAGGCCGCCTTGGCGAGGCACGACTGCGTCGTTCCAACGACGCAGGGCCATGGCTGCCATGTGCCCGCCGAAGGCCACGGAGAGTTTGAGGGCGTGTTCGAAAGAAGTGCGGCGCCCGACCAGGGGAATGCAGTCCAAATCGCACTCGGGGTCCGGATCCGTCAGGTTCATCGTGGGCGGCGCGAAGCCGTCGCGCAAGGCCAAGGCGGTGATGGCCAGTTCGACGCTGCCGGCCGCGTTGACCAAATGACCGAGCATCGACTTGGTGGAACTGACGCAGATGTGGTCGGCGGCCCGTCCCAAGGCGCGGCGGATTCCGCGGGTTTCGACCACGTCGTTTTGCAGCGTGCCGGTCCCGTGGGCGTTGATGTAGCCGATGTCTTCCGGCGAAAGGCGCGAAGCTTGCAGGGTGCCGGAAATGAGATAGGCCAGCGTTTCGCTCTCGGCGTCGAGTCCGGTCATGTGGTGCGCCTCGGCCTGCATCTTTCCGCCTACGATCTCCGCGTAGATGCCGGCCCCGCGCCGTACGCGCGTGGCTCAACCGCTCGATGACGAACATGGCGGCGCCTTCGCCCATGACGAAGCCGCTGCGCCGGCTATCGAACGGCCGGCATGCCTGCTGGGGATCTTCGTGAGTGGCCAGCACTCGCATAGCCTGAAACCCGGCGGCGAACAGCGGGTGGAACGCTTCGGCACTGCCGGCCAGGGCAATGTCGCACTGACCGTCGAGAATGCTGCGCGTGGCGGAGAGCACCTCGATCAGTCCGCTGGCGCAGGCCGTCGAATGGCAGAGCCGCGGCCCCTCCAGGCCGTAGCGATTGGCGACGAGCGAACAAGCCGTGTTGGGCAGCCACTGACTCCACCAGGGCAGATCTTTGGCGTGTGGCGCCGGGACGCGGCCCGGTTGCTCGTCAAACCATCCGGTGTCGCCCATGTGTCCGCTGATGGAACAGCCGAATCGGCTCCGGTCGATTTCCTTCCACCGAATGCGGGCGTCTTTCAGTGCTTCAGCCGCGACGTGCTGGCACAAGGCAATGGTCTTGAGTTGGCCGGGATACTCGGGTGCAAGATCAACCGGTGCGCCGATGGACAAGCCGGCGGGCACGTGGGGCACGCCGGAGAGCGAACAGACGCCGCTCTGGCCTCGGCGAACTGCCTGCCAGACGCTTTCGCGATGGCGCCCAACCGCTGCGATCAGGCCGATGCCGGTGATGACGATCGGCTCCAAATCGGGGTCGGGTTGCGCACCCCCGTTGCTCATGCCGCCCATGCCTCAAAAGGTGTTTCGTTCGACAAGGTAGATAGCCCGTGCAGCCCGCTATTCGGGGCGTCGAAAGGTAGCGGAATTGGTCCTGCGAGGCCAGACGACTTTACGAAGTGCCGTCTCGCAACGGAAAAACGGGCTCCTCGGGGGTAAGCCGGAGGGTTGCGGCATTCGGCTAAGAATTTTTCTTAGCCAGTCGTTGCAATCATCGCCAGAACTGATAAACTTCGCCTGTGGGATTTGAGCCCAAAAGCAACAAAAAATGAGCTGCTGGCGGGGAAATCAACCCAAACCTGAAAAGAGCCCTAAATTCAAGTCCTGATCCGGGAACGGAGACGCCTGGAACATTCGGCCTGACGGCGACAGCTTCATGACCGACGCCCAGGAATTCATCCTCGGAGAGTTTCAGCGAACCTTCGACGAGCGATATCGCCTTTCCATTCCGGCGGAATTCGTTTCGGCCTTGGGGGGCGACGATCAGGACTGCATTCTGGCCAAGGAGCGACCGGGATGTTTGAGTCTGTGGAATGCAAAAACGTGGCAAGACAAACTAAATGCGGGGGTGGAGCTTGTTCGGGCAAAGATGCGTGCCGGCAAGCTCGAGGGGCAGCTCGAACAGGTGCAACTGTTTGGCCGGCTGCTCTCTACCCGGCACAAGACCGTACAGTTTGCCGGCCGCGGGCGGCTCGTCATTCCCGAGGGATTTCGCGAGTTCTTGCACGCCGACCCGGGCAGCGAGGTGTGCATTATCGGGGCTGCCGTGTGCGTCGAGATTTGGCACCCGAAGGCTTGGCTCGATTATCTCGAAGGGCGGATGCCCAAGTTCCGTCGACTATTCGATCGGCTGTCGGGTTAGCGAGCGGGGGTGCGTCGCTGGTTTGAAGCGAGCCCGTCAAGTGGCCCCGTCAAGTAACATTGCTGAGCCCCGACAAAGCAACCCCCTACAAAACAACGGAGTGTCTTAACAAGTTTCCAGCGCCCATGCCCGGTATGGAGGAAAGGCCTGTTTTCTCCCGCCTATGTCACCCGGTTGGGAAGCAAGATTCCAGGGAATGGACCCATTGGCAAGGAAGCCAATTGTTTTTCCTTCTGCCGGGCATGGCTTTTTTTACAAATGACGGCTACCGGGCGCCTTACGCTCGACGGGACCGCACGACGAGCAGAGGCGGTCGGGCCTGGCCGTTGCCGCCAAAGGTTAGAACGTCAGGCAGGGCCGGAATAGAGAGGCCGTGAGAGAAGCGTTCGTGCTGGGATAGCGCGGCCCGTCGGCAGGGGAACGCCGACGGACAAGCAGGACGCTCGCACTGCGTTTGCGTAGTTGTTGCTGCGGCACGTTCCGCGCCGAAGGCGCCTCCGTATTTCGCCGCCTGCTATTTGCCGGCGGAAACGAAGCCGAGCCGCAGTTCATGGAGCAGATTCTCCAAGAGCTGACTTTCTTCCGCCGTGCGATTGCCCGCGGTCTTCTGGTCGAGCATTTCCAAAAGATCAATGAAATGCTTGGCCTCGTTGAGGCGGACTTCCGGTTTGTTCGTGGCCGGATGAGGGATCTGGCCCATACTTACCAGGGCTTGAGTCGCCAGTGTTGTCAGCAACACGGGGAAGGTGGCCGGGGGCAAGAGGCCTTGCTCTTGCGACTCGTCGGCACTGGCCGGCGCATCCTGCGGCGTTACCGGTTCTTGGTTCTGTTTCAGTGCTGCTTTTTCCGCCTGAACCTGGCTCTTCCAATCTTCGTCGATAAGGATACGCGGCTTTTCGCCGCCCTGCTCAGCGGATTCCGCCATGGGCTTGCCTCCTGGCTTGATGGACTGCTCTCCCGTCGTTTGTCGCGCCTTTCAGCGGCCACTCGCTTGATCGCGCGTCTTGTTGCCGCTGAAGTCGGCAGGATCAGCCTGCTTCCAGCTCTTTTTCCTTGCTGCGATCGCTGCGGCTCGCTCGCCGCTCGATGGCGGCCGCGACGAAACCCGCAAAGAGCGGATGCGAGGCGGTCGGCTTGCTCTTGAACTCGGGGTGGAACTGCACGGCGACGAACCAGGGGTGGTTCGGCATCTCGACGATCTCGACCAGCGTGCCGTCGGGGCTGGTGCCGGCGACCTGCATGCCGTTGGCCTGAAACTGCTGGCGGTAGACGTTGTTGAACTCGTAGCGGTGGCGGTGCCGCTCGGAGATTTCCGTCGTTGCCGTAGCAGGCGGCCGCCTGTGCTGCCTCGGCATCGAGCGCGGCCGGCTGGCGCCCAGCCGCATGGTGCCGCCCTTGTCGGTGATCGTCTTCTGCTCGTCCAGCAGGCAGATCACCGGATGGGGGTGTCCTTGTCGAACTCGGTCGAGTTGGCGCCCTGCCAGGCCGACCACGTTGCGGGCGAACTCGACCACGGCGCACTGCATGCCCAGGCAGATGCCGAAGAAGGGAATGCCCCGCTCGCGGGCGAAGCGGATGGCCTCGACCTTGCCCTCGATGCCCCGCTCGCCGAATCCGCCGGGCACGAGGATGCCGTCGTAGCCCGGACAGCAGCCGCTCGGGCCCTTCCCGCTCGACTGCCTCGCTGTGGATGCGCTGGATGCGGACCTGGGCGCGATTGGCGATGCCGGCGTGGTCGAGCGACTCGTAGATCGACTTGTAGGCGTCGCGATGCTCGGCGTACTTGCCCACCACGGCGATGCTGATTTCGTGCTCGGGATTGCGCAGCCGGTGCAGCAGATCGTCGCCAGTCGTCCAGTTCCAGCGTGCCGGCGGTCAGGCCCAGCTTGCGGACGATCAACTCGTCCAGCCGTTGTTCGACCAGGCTCAGCGGGCACTTCGTAGATCGAGAAGTCCTTGTCCTTCTCCTCGATGACCGCCTCGATCGGCACGTTGCAGAACAGGGCGATTTTGCTCGCGGTCGTCGCGGCTCAGGCGAGCGCTCGGTGCGGCAGATCAGGATGTCCGGCTGGATGCCGATCTGCGCGCAATTGGCCGACGGAATGCTGCGTCGGCTTGGTCTTCAGCTCGCCGGCCGCCTTCAGATAGGGCACCAGCGTCAGGTGGATGTAGAGGCAGTTCTCCTTGCCCACGTCGAGCGAGAACTGGCGGATGGCCTCCAGGAACGGCTGGCTTTCGATGTCGCCCACGGTGCCGCCGATCTCGGTGATCACCACGTCGACGTCGTCGCCCGCCAGCTTGTGCAATGCACGCCTTGATCTCGTTGGTGATGTGCGGAATGACCTGCACGGTCTTGCCCAGGAACTCGCCGCGCCGCTCCTTGTTGATCACCGACAGGTAGATCTGGCCGGTGGTGTAGTTCGAGTTCGCGGGTCAGCGGGCTGTTGGTGAACCGCTCGTAGTGGCCCAGGTCCAGGTCGGTCTCGCTGCCGTCGTCCAGCACGTAGACTTCGCCGTGCTGGTAGGGGCTCATCGTGCCGGGGTCGACGTTGATGTACGGGTCGAGCTTCTGCATGCGGACGCGCAGGCCGCGCTGTTCCAGCAGCATGCCGATCGAGGCGCTGGTAAGCCCTTTGCCCAGCGAACTGACCACGCCGCCGGTGACGAAGATGTGCTTGGTCATGCGTTCAGTTTAACGTGCCGACTGCCTTTGGACAAACGCTCGGTAGTCGTGCCGCCGTGTCGATGCCCAGCGTAGCCTCCGGCACGACCGCTACGGCAATCGGATAGCCTGCCCTCGAGCACTCGCAACTGCTCCAGCTTTTCGAGCTGTTCCAGCCGCGAGGGGGGCATCTCGGCGATTCGCAGCAAGAACTCGCGACGGTAGGCATAAAGCCCAATGTGCTGATAGAAGCTTGGAGGATCGGCGCCCAACAGTTCGTCTTGCCACTCCCGTGCGTGGGGAATCGGGCTGCGGCTGAAATACAGGGCGCGTCGTCGGGAATCAAATACCACTTTGACGCAGGAGGGATCCTGCAGCTTTTCCCGCTCGCGGATCGGCGTGGCGAGGGTCGACATCACCATCTCCGGCTGTTCTTCCAGCAGGCGAATGGCGGCGTCGATCGACTCGCCCGAGAGTTCGGGTTCGTCGCCTTGAACGTTGACGACGATGTCGATGCCTTCGAGCCGCCGGGCGATTTCTGCCACGCGATCGGCGCCGCTGGCGCAGCCAGGGCTGGTGAGCCACGCTTCGCCGCCGAACGATCGCACCTCAGCGAGGATCTCATCGTGATCGGTTGCCACGCAAATGCCGCTGGGACGCGAGGCTCGTCTGGCGGCTTCGTAGGTGTGGTGAATGAGCGTCTTGCCCGTTTCTCGCAGGAGCAACTTTCGCGGCAATCGAGAGGAAGCCAGCCGGGCGGGGATCACAATATAGCTTTGAGCCCTAAGCCTAGGTACAAACGCTGCTTGCGCCATGGATTCCGTTCTCCTTCTTGAGTGGAAATCGTGCGCATAGTCTTAGCGTTTCCGCCCGCGCGGCGGTAGATCAGTCTGGCGACGCATCGCATTAAGGATGTGCGAAAGACAGGCGTCGCCGAGGTCGGTTGGGCCGTCAGCGTCAAGCATTAGATACGCAGGTTCGCGGAAATCCTACCGCGGAGTGATTCGCTCTTTACCCATCCAGGGTCGCAAAGCCGGGGGCACCAGAACCGAACCGTCGGCTTGCTGGTAGTTTTCCAGGACGGCAATGATGGCTCGGCTAATGGCAATGGCCGTGCCGTTGAGAGTATGGACGAAGGTCGTCCCTTTCTCCCCTTTCTGGCGAAAGCGAATTCCCAAGCGGCGGGCCTGGTAATCGGTGCAATTCGACGTGCTGGTCACCTCGCCGAACTCGCCCGCCTCGCCGCGGCCGGGCATCCAGGCCTCCAGATCGAACTTGCGGTACGCTGGACCACCTAAGTCCCCAGTCGCCGTATCGACCACCCGATAGGGAATCCCCAAGCCGTCGAATAGTCGGCACTCGAGTTGACAGAAGTAGTCGAGCATCGCATCGCTGGAATCCGGCAGCGTGAAGGCGAACATCTCGACCTTGGTGAACTGGTGAACCCGGTACAGTCCACGCGTCGCGCGGCCGTGGGCGCCCGCCTCGGTGCGGTAACAATGACTGATGCCGCAGACTTTGATCGGCAATTGCTCCGCTTCCAGGATCGTGTCGGAGAGTAAGCCGCCGAGCGTAATTTCGGCGGTAGCCACCAGGCTCAGATCGCTTTCGGCAATGCTGTAGATCTGCGTTTCGGGACCGCGGGGAATGTAACCCGTGCCTTGCAGGATCTCGTTCCGGGCCAGATCGGGCGTGATAGTCGGCGTAAAGCCTTCCGAAATGAGCAGCTCGAGCGCATAGCGCTGCAGCGCCAGCTCCAACAGTACGGCGTCGTTTTTGAGGAAGTAAAAGCCGTGTCCGGCCACCTTGGCGCCCCCCTCGAAATCCATCAGCCCGAGCGATTCGCCCAAGGCCACGTGATCGAGCGGCTTGAAATCGAACGTTGGCTGCGGCGTCTGGCCGCGACGAACTTCAAGATTCGCCTGGTCGTCAGCGCCGAGGGGAGCGTCGGGATGCGAGAGATTGGGAATGGCGCGGTGGATGGCGTCCATATCCTCCAGCAGGGCGTCTAGCTCCGCTTGAGCGGCGGCGGTCTGCTCGCGCAACTCGCGGCCTTCGTTTTTCCGCGCCTCGCGTTCCTCCGCGTCTTTGGCCTTGCCGATCGATTTGGAAACCGCGTTGGCCTGCTGATTCAGCCGGTCGACTTCCGATTGTTTCTCGCGCCGCTGGGCGTCGAGCTCAACGAATTTGTCGACGTCGGCGCGTGCGCTCGCCGTTCGCAGTTTTGCCGGACCAGTTCCGCGTTTTCGATGATGAATTTGCGATCGAGCATAAGAGAGCGTAGGCAGCAGGATATGTTGAACAGCCGAGTGGAGGTCGTCAGCCCCCGATGTTTTATTGCTTTGGACGGTTTTACTGTAGCGTGTGCGAAGGCAAGGCCGTCTGGCTAAGCGACTTTGACTTCGACGAGTTCGCCTGAACAATGAGGCGCCGGGACCGGTTCGCCTCCTTCCTTGAGGCCCTCAATATGGAACTCGATTGCTTCCCGGATCAACTCCAATACTTCATCGCGGCTTTCTCCGGCTGCAACGCATCCAGGAAGATCAGGGACGTAGGCGCCCCAACTCGTCGAGCCTTGTTCGATAATCACCATGTACTGCATGTACCACCTATTCCTTAAGTCCCGCTTGTTTCAGCACACTATTAAGCGTTCCTGGCGGAACGTCAACGTTCGGCTTGCCCGACACAGTGACTGTGCCGGCTTTCGATGCGTGCTTGAACTGGCGATGACTTCCTTTCATTCGCGTCTGCGTCCAACCGTCTGCGTCCAACCGTCTGCCTCGATCAGTCTGATGAGATCTCTAACCTTCATGGGATCCAGAACGCTCCCTTCGCCGCCTCCTCTCGGTGCTGGCTCGTTTCCGGGCGCAGGACGACCGGCAGCGTCGCGGCTTTATCTCCAGACGATCGCGCACCTCTTCCCAAGGTTCGGCCGCGTCTGGATTCCCATCTGCTGCCCCGACTCGCCGCTCCAATTCGCCCCGGAGTGAATCGGGAACGGACATCGAAACGTCGTCGGCCAGCCTGTCCCAAAGGATGCTGATGAGTTCAAGACGCTGCTGGGGACCAAGGCGATCGATGCCGAACTGATCCAGCGTCAGACCCATGGCGGAAAACTCCGTTAGTTGACAAGCAACGCACTCAACATACCAATCTTCCGCCGCATCAGGAAGAACTCGCTTCCGCCGAGATGCGGCTTAGTTCTTGCCACAGGTAGGCGCTGGCCTTGATCCCGCGATGGAAGTCGGCCAGGCAGAATTTTTCGTTCGGGCTGTGCGTGTTATCGTCGTTTTGTCCCCAGCCCAGCAGCAGCGTATCGGCGCCGAGTTTTTCCCGAAAGGTCGACACAACCGGAATCGAACCGCCTTCGCGGATCAACACCGGCCGTTTGCCGAACCCCTGTTCGATGGCGTTGGCGGCAGCGATCATGTACGGGCTGTCCAGCGGCACGACGACGCCCGGCGCGCCGTGGAACGGGATCAACTCCAGCTTGATCCCCGGCGGGCAGAGGCTGCGCAACATCTTTTCTAAAGCGAGGTGGATCTTGCGGGGGTCTTGGTTCGGGACCAGTCGAAAACTGAACTTGGCGCCCGCGCGAGCCGGCAAGACGGTCTTTGCACCTTCACCCTGGTAGCCGCTCCACAGGCCGTTGACGTCGTAGGTGGGGCGGGCCCAACGGCGCTCCAGCGTCGTATACCCGACCTCGCCCGTGACCCCGTCGACGCCGATCTGCGACATGAATTCCTGGTCGCTGAAGCCGAGCGCGGCGAATTGCTCGCGCTCTTGCGGGGCGAGCGGCACAACGTCGTCATAAAATCCGGGAATCTGGATCTCTCCCTGGTCGTTGACGAGGGCGGCCAGCATTTTGGCCAAGGTGTTGGCCGGATTCGTCACGGCCCCGCCGAATGTGCCCGAGTGCAGATCCTGGCTGGGGCCGGTCAGCCGCAGCTCAAAATAGGTAATTCCCTTGAGCCCGTAGGTGATCGCCGGTTTTCCCGGCGCAAACTGGCTGGTATCGCTGATCACGATCACGTCGCAGGCCAGACGCTCGCGGTGTTGCTCAATGAATCGCTCCAAGTGCTCGCTGCCGACTTCTTCTTCCCCTTCAATTAGGAATTTCAGGTTGACCGGCAGCTTGCCTTCGCCGCGGAGCCAGGCCTGGGCGCTCTTCACGTGCGTGAGCATTTGCCCCTTGTCGTCGGTGGCGCCGCGGGCGTAGAGATTGCCATCGCGCACCGTTGGCTCAAACGGGGGCGAGAGCCATTCGTCCAGCGGATCGGGGGGCTGCACGTCGTAGTGGCCGTAAACCAGGGCGGTCGGCGCGCCAGGCGCCGAGAGCGATTCGGCGTAGACGATCGGGTGGCCAGGCGTTTCGCAGATTTCAGCGGTCAGACCCAGCGAGCCGAACTGGGCGGCTACCCATTCGGCGGCTCGGCGAACCTCGGGGCGATAGCGGCTGTCGGCGCTAATGCTGGGGATCCGCAGCAGTTCGCACAGGTCGGTCTCGAATTGTGCGGCGTTTTCTTCCAGGTAGCGGTCTAGATTGGGTTGCGGCATCGGTTGCTCCCAGGGGATTTCGCCTGAATCTCAAGAGGGGACCGTCCCTCCATGTTCTGACGGGTTCATACTATAATGACCCCGTCTCCTGGGGACCATGCGGTCGAGCGTCAAAAATGGGGGAAAACTCCGTGGATAAAGCAGTTGCCGTTGAAGAACCCGTTGCCGAAACGGCGCCAAAGCAACGCGAGAAGAGCCGCAAGAAGCCCAAACGACAGCCCCGATACAACGTGATTCTCTGGAATGATGACGATCACACCTATGCCTATGTGATGACGATGCTGCAAACCTTGTTCGGCCATCCTCTGGAGAAAGGGTACGAAATTGCCAAGCAGGTCGACACCCAGGGTCGCGCGATTGTCTTGACGACCACAAAAGAACACGCCGAGTTGAAGCGCGACCAGATTCACGCCTATGGCAAGGACGCGTTGATCCAAGGCTGCCTGGGCTCTATGTTTTCCACCATCGAGCCGATGGAAGCATGAGAAAGAAGTCGCCAAGGGAAACGGGAGCCTCCAGCCCCTGACCTCGCGTTTACACCACATTCGACGTCATTTTTTCCAACCCTATCGCCCCGACTTTCCCGCATGCCCCACGCACTGCTCAGGACCGTCACCTTGGGTTGCAAGGTCAACCAATACGAGACGCAGTACGTGCGCGAAGGGTTGGAACGCGTAGGATATCGAGAGGCGGAGTCGGACGAACCGGCCGACTTGTGCATCGTCAACACATGCACCGTAACGGCCGAAGGCGATGCGAAGAGCCGGCAGACGATCCGGAAACTGGCGGCGCGAACCCTGGCGCGCGGATTATCGTGATGGGCTGCTACGCCACCAGGGCGCCCGCCGAAGTCGCCTCGCTGCCCGGCGTGGCCGAGGTCGTGACCGATAAGCGCGAATTGCCCGATCTGCTGGGACGCTTCGGAGTGGTCGACATTCCGACCGGCATCTCGCGGTTCGACAACCGCAAGCGGGCGTATGTGAAAGTGCAGGACGGCTGCATGCTGAACTGCAGCTTCTGCATCATTCCCAAGGTGCGGCCGCAACTGGCTAGCCGGCCAGTCGACCATATTCTCGACGAAGTGCGCCGCTTGCTTGACCGCGGATACCGCGAATTGATCCTGACGGGCATCCATCTCGGCCACTACGGCGTCGATTTCAATCGCGGCCGCTCCAAGAGCGATTGGGTGCGGTTGGCGCAATTGACGGACCGCATCGCCCGGCTTCCCGGTGAATTTCGCGTCCGGCTGTCGAGCATTGAAGCGACCGAGGTCACACGCGAACTGGTGGCGGTCATGGCCGAACATCCACAGAAGGTCTGCCCTCACTTGCACGTCTCTTTGCAGAGCGGTTCCGATCGCATCTTGCGGCGTATGCGACGTCGCTGGGGCGCCCAACGCTTTCTGGACCGCTGCCGGCTGGTGCGCGAGACGCTCGACCAGCCCGCGCTGACCACGGACGTGATCGTCGGGTTTCCAGGCGAAACCGAGGAAGATTTCCTGGCGACGTGCCGCGTTACAGACGAAGCGGGATTCTCGAAACTCCACATTTTTCCGTTCAGTCCGCGACGGACGACCGATGCCGCCGGAATGTCCGACCAGGTTTCTCCGCAAGTAAAAGCCGAACGCGTTGAACGGCTGGCTGAGTTCGAACGGCGACTCACCGAGCGTTTTCACCGAGAGCTGATCGGCAAACGCCTGCAAGTCATGGTTGAGTCGCCCGTGACCGAGCGGCCTGGATACGTTTACGGAACCTCGTGCCGCTACGCGACGGTAGAACTGCCGGCAGGCGTCGCCGAGTTCGGCCGGCTGGCGTGGGTCACGGCTGCCCGCGCGGAAGGCTCGCGGATTCAGGCCGAGGCCCATTGACACCGCGGCGCCGGATACTGGTCGTCTTGCTGTTGGGAGCACGGCTCCGCCGGCGCTGTTTCTTTCTCCGGCGCGATGACCAAGACCCGAGAAGCAACGAATCGCCGGTCATCCTCGCGTCACACATCCGTCGCGTTGCGACGAATGCGGCGGGCGAGACACCGTGCTAAGCCTTCACCGCACTTCATTTGTCGACCTCAAACCCGTAGTACCGCTCCTGGTGGCGTGCGTGGTGCAGGTAATAGTCAATCTGAGCCAGCACCTCGCTGCGTCGCGATCCCCAGGGAAGATACAGGCCGTGCGGCGGGAGCCAACTCCCGTTGGCCGGGCGCAGAAAAACGCCTTCTCGGCAAAGTTCGGCGCTTTCGAACGTGCGCCAAGGGATCCGCCGCTGGCGGCCAAACACTTCTTGCAAAATGCCTTGGGCGCCGAGTTCGTAGTGCGTCGGCACGAAGAAACGCCATGCAGCAAGGCCCAGCACGGCGCAAGCAATCAGCGTGCGCATGCGCTGCCGGTCGACAGCCCCACCGCAACAATCACCCCGACGGCGACGATCGACAGCCACCAGGCGGATGCCCCGCCTTCTTCCAGCGGCCAGCATCGCCAACTGACCGGCGGCGGAGGTCCGCGACGAAGGGCGGGCGCGGAAGCCGTTGGGGGAAGCGAACTCATGGCGATTTCCTCAAACCGCGAGCGACGATCATCAAGAACGCAAAAAAACAGCTTGAAACGGTCAAACTCATGGCGACGATCGTGCCGAAGTGATCTCGCAGCAACACCAGCGCCGGCGGTTCGTCGCTCTGGATTTGGCGTCGCTTGACCGGTCCGGGCGAACGGGCTTGCTTCTCGGTTTCCGCTTTCCAGGCTTGCCACTCGGCCCGGGCCTTGGCCGTACCCAGGCTGGCAATGACCTGCCGGCGGGCGTAAACGAGCGACGCGGTCACTGCCGCCATGACGAGCAAATAGGCCGCCAGCCACGGCAAATAACGCAACACGGCCCGGCCCGAGGACCGCGCGGCGCTCATGGTTTGTCCTGTAACAGTTCCAGCGCCGCCGAGGCCATGGCGGCGATGCCCGTAGTCAACGTCGGTTCGGCGTCGGGGTAATAGACGGGCGAGTGGAGCGAAGGGGGCGATTGCCCGATGCGCTTGTATCCGGCCAGGCGCTGTTCTTCAACGGAGCCGAGGCGGAACATGAAGATCGGCACGCCCGCCAGACCGTAGCGGCTGAAATCCTCGCCTCCCATCGACTGTTCCGATTGAACCACGCACTCGTCGCCAAGCAGCGATTGAAACACCGGCACGATGCGCTCGACCAGCTTGGCGTCGTTGAACATCGCCGGCGTTCCTTCGGTCACGGTGATCGTCGGCTCGGGCGCGCCGGAACTGGCCGCCGAGGCCAACGCCTTGCGCCGGATGGCCTCGAGCAGATGCTGGCGGACTTCATCCGTATAGCTCCGGACCGTCAATTGCAGATGGCATTCTCCGCCGATGATGTTGTGCTTTGTGCCGCCGTGGATCGAACCGACCGTCACCACCGCCGGCTCGGTCGGCTTGATCTCGCGGCTGACGATCGTCTGCAGGTCGAGGACCAGTCGGGCGGCTTGGACGATCGGATCGATTGTGGTATGGGGAGCGGCGCCATGGCCGCCGCGGCCGTGCAGTTTGATATCGACGCTGTCGACGTTCGCCAGGGCGTAGCCGGCCCGATAGCCAATCCGGCCGGCGGCCAGCGTGGCGTCGACGTGCATCGCCATGGCATAATCGGGCTTGGGAAACTTTTCGAACAGGCCGTCATCGAGCATCTGCATTGCCCCCATGCCCTTTTCTTCAGCCGGTTGGCCGATGTAGACCACCGTCCCATTCCAGCGGTCCTTGTGCTCTTGCAGGATAACGGGCCACGGCGATCAGGCTGGTGATGTGAATGTCGTGGCCGCAGGCGTGCATCACGCCGATTTCCGCGCCGCTGGCATCTCGGACTTTGACCTGAGAGGCGTAGGCCAGTTGCGTTTGTTCGTTGACCGGCAGCGCGTCCAGATCGGTCCGCAGCAACAACGTGGGGCCCGGCTTGTTTTCGACGACGCCGACCACGCCGTGCCCGCCGACGCCGGCGGTGACCTTCGCCCCGGTCGCCTTCAATTCCGCCGCCACGCGAGCCGCCGTTTCCTTCTCGGACAGCGAAAGCTCCGGGTGCTGGTGGAAATAACGATAGAGTTCGATGAACTCCTCGAGGTGGTCGTCGACCCATGCTTTTGGTTCGGCTGCGAGAGTGCGGCCAGACAGCGCAACGCCTGTCAGCCCGGCGAGAATCAACGACGACAACCTGGGGCGAAACATGCAGGAGCCCTCCGACGTCTTTGAGGTAGAACAGCAAGCGACGTTCTGGCGATTGGGAGAACGACGAACCTCGGGCTCGACCCGCTCCAGACGGGGGCTTCCACTGGTTTCGAAGCCGTGGTTCCGGCAACCGCTGCCAAGCGCCAGTATGGCTGCTGCCGGCCAGATCGCAAGCCCACGCTACGACGATGCGAGTGACAAGGCTGAAAGGCGGCAAAACTGCTTGCATCGGCGCCAGCACGTTTTGTAAACTCTGACATCCTGTTAACAGGTCTAATTTCATCCGGGCAGGCCCGGCCAGTCATTGTGGTCGGGTCTGCCCAATTTTTTTGCGCGAACTGTGCGACGAGAATTCCGCGTTCGGCGCCGGCATGGCTCCGGCGCCGCGGCCTTTCACACCGGCCCGCCCGGCTCGGGGATTACGGCCGATTGTAGTACTCGTTGCTGGCCAGGATGCCTTCCACAATGGCTTCTTGCGGATAGCCGTTCTTCATCTGCTGGAGCCAGTACTGGGCGCCGGCATTGTCGATCGGACGATGCAGGAATTCTTCGTACCAGCCGAGCAGGTGAGGCTGTCCCTGGAAATCAGGAATGCCTTGCATCAGGCCCAAGCGATATTCGTCGCTGGTGACAAAGCCCAGCACGACGCTTTGGCGCGAGTGGGTCTGGATGTAGCCGGTCCAGTAAGCGACTTCCGACGGGCCAGGGTCGCGGTGCAGCAGGTTGTTGTACAGCTTGGTGACCCACGCCGCGGCCGGGCTCAAGCTCGGCAACTCGGAAGCGGCCGTGCTGAAGTACTCCGCCGAGCCGATGATGCCTGCTTGCACCTGTTCCGGCCCCTGATACGTGTTCCACACGCTGAGCCAGTAGTTCAAACCGCCCTGGTCGACGTCGCGTCCCAGGTAAGTCTGGTACAGTTGGCTGATCAGGACGTCGCGTCGCTCCGGACTGGTGACGAAGAAGTCCGAGACTTGCTTGCGAGACTCGCCGCTGTCCAACTGGCCGACCCAGTAGTTGATCTCCGAAACGCCTGGCGCCGTGGTGCGGCCGAGGACCTCGGTGTACATCCGGGCGACCCAACGCGAGTTGGGGCTGTCGAGCGTGACCGTCGCCGCAGTTCGGGTAAAGCCGTTGTCAACCCAGTAAATGAACTGATCGCGACCATCGAAGCCAGGATCCGGCAGGTAGGTGAACGAACCGTCGGCGTTCAGTACCAGCTTGGCGTCGTTGGGCACCTGGTGAATTACGGCTTTGATCGGCTCGTGGTTGAGTTCCACGTCGTTGGCCAGCACTCCCGTGTCGCTGCCCACGACCAGCGGCGTATTAGGTACGTAGACGTACGAGTCGGCATTGGCGATCGGCGCCAAATTGACCTTGTTCACCGTTACGGTGAACTGATAGCTCAAGACCTGATGCAGGTTTCCGGCGTCGGTAGCGGACAAAGTGATCGAGGCCTGGCCGTACTGGTTGGCGCCGTAGGTCAGCGTCAGCAAGTGCGTGTTCGGATCGATTGAGACCGATACCAGCGACGAATTCGTGTTGCCCGTCACGGCGATCGAGGGGAACGCTTCCGGCGGCGTGTTGCTCATGTCCGGGTCGCCGATCACCTGCGTCAGATTCACGACCGTTGGCGAAGAATTCTCGTTCACCGAAAGGTTGTCGAGCGGATTGGGGTGCGTGACGTACGGCGGCTGATCGACGGGCAAGACATTGATGTCCACCTTGGTCGTGGCCGTTTGGGCGTCGTTTCCGGGGGCGCCGATCCCCGCGTTGCCGCGGTCGTTGACCGTGAAGGTGATCGAGGCCTGTCCGGCGAAGTTCGTGGTTGGCCGGAACAACAAGCCGCTCAAGGCTGCGTTGATTTGGGCCAGCGAACCTTCGAACGTCACCGAGGAGTCGTTGACTCCCGTGCCGCTGATCATCGTCACGCCGGACGTCGTGCCTAGCGTGACCGTTCCGTTGACGGCGGTAATGGTGACGTCTTCCAAGGTCAGCGTTGGCGTCGTCGTCGCGTCGTGGTCGGTGATCGTGACGGGATGGCCGCTGGATGCGGAGAACTGCAACGCAACATTCTCCTGCGTCGAGACGGGCGTCTGGACGTGCACGATCGGCGGCTGGTTCACTTTGATGACGTTGACGGAGACCGTGCCATAGCCGATCAAATTCGTCACCGTGTCCGTCGCCGAGATATCAATCTTCGCACTGCCGGAGAAATACAACGTCGGGACGAACGTCAAACCGTTCAGTGCGTTGTTGACGGCGGTCAGCGAACCGGTGAACGTAACGGAACCGCTGTTGTTGCCGACCGGGCTGCCGGTGAGGCCGGTGATGTCCCCCAGCGACAGCATGCCGAACTGGCTGCTGACCGTGACCGTCACCGGGTTGCTCGGCGCGTCGATGTTGAACACGGTGATCGGATTGCCGTTGTTGGTGGCATTGCTGAACATCAGCGAGTTTTGCGGGGTCTCGTCTCCGTGCTCCAGCATCGACTGCGTGCTGGGGACGCCAATGGTTGGCGCATCGCCCGTGGCGTTCTGCAGCAGGATGCTATACATCGTGTATCCGCTGCCCGAATTCGCCAGCAGCAGGTTGCCCGCCAGATCCTTAATGCCGCTAGCGGTCGTCGCCGGGGTGGACGTGTTGTACGGGTCGAACCTGGCGCCGTTATTCAAGGCGACCGTGTACTCGCTGCCGTTGAGCCACGTGCCGGTGGCCGGCGTGAAGCGGACCGTCTGGGTATTGCTGTCGTAGCGGAAGAAGTAGTCGATTCCGGATTGCAGCAGAACTCCGTTGCGGTACAGCACGAACTTGGAACTGTCGACGGTCGAAGAATCGATTCCGACCCCATTGTTGTCAAGGAGTTGGATCGCCAGATCGGTCAACGAGGCGCCGACGACGTGCACCACATTGTCGGCGGGATCCTGGTCGGCTGAGCCGTTATCGATCGGGTTGGCCAGGAGCGAGGTGGGTCCGCCGTAGTCGACTCGCTCGATGGCGCCGCGGTCTTTGTACTGCGTGCTGCCGGTGCCGCCGGCGCCCGATTGCGAGTCGACGGTGCGAAGCTGGCCGTACAGGTCGTACGACGGGGCGACAATGGCCGAGTCGGGGATGCCCGTCAATGACTTGGCCGCGTGCATCGCCGTCCGCTCGGCAATCTGGTTCAAAGCGCTGTCGACGGCCGCCGACCCTCTGACGAGGTAGAAGTCTCCGTTGGCCGGATCGGTGAACAGGCTTGCGGTCGGAGACAGGGCGATGCTGTTGACGTCGAATCCGCCGGCGACCGTGCCGGACAGGTTGGTCCCGTTATTCTGGTAGACCGAGCGCTGGGCGACCGTCGTGCTGGACGTGTTGTCGACGCTGATGCCCGTCGCCAGGTTGGCGAAGATGTTATTCAGAATCGTCGGGCTGGCGTTCTGGCCGACCTGAATGCCGACGCCCGTCGGCGTTTCCTGACCGTAGATCGTATTATTGATGATCCGGCCGAACGGTACGACCGCCAATGAATCTCCGGCCGGGTTGGCGTCTCCGAGGAACTGAATTCCGCCCTGGCCGCCGCCCACGATGAGGTTGTTCTCAATGGTGGCGCCGGGCGCCAGCCGCGCCGTATTGAGAGTGCTCAGGTTTTCCACGGCGCCGGGGATCGATTGGCCGGTGGCCGCATCTCGCGGCGAAGGACTGACCACGATGCCGAACTCCAGCGAGTTCGAAATCGTGTTCCCCTTGATGATGATCTGGCCTTGCTGCCGCAGCAGGTTCGGATCGCCGATGCGATCGTAGGACAGGATATGCCTGGCGGATTCGACTACCAGCGAACTGTCGCCGCTGAGGAACCCGGCCGCAACCGCCGTGATGGAGATGGTCCGCGCCCCCTCGCCCTGGAACTGACCGAAGGCCGAAATCGGGAACGTCGCGGACGACGCTCCAGCGGGAATGACGACCGTAACCGGGACCGAAGCTTGCGTGCCATCGCTGCTATAGAGCGTCACCGTCAACGGCGAATCGGTCGGCGTGTTGCGCGTCACCGTGCCGACGGCGGTGGAGTTCACGGATTCCGCCTGGATGGACGTTCCATTGGGAATGGTCACCGTCAGTTCAGGCCTGTCATTGTCCGTCGGAGTATTGGGATCCGAGTCGGGAACGATGTCCAGGCTGCTCGAGACGCTGTTCAACCCGCCAACTGAGCCGGTGAAAACGACCGTATACGGGTAGGTGGCCAGGCTGCTGTCGAGAATGGCGACGTCGACGGTGGTGGAAGTCTGGCCGGCGGGAATGACCACGGTATCCGGAACGCTGGCCAGGTCCGGGTTGCTGCTGACCATGTGGACGGTCAGATCGCCGGCAGTGCTACCGCTGCGCGAGACCGTGATCTTGTCGGTCAACACGCCGGAGTCGTCGTCAACGCTGGTCAGGCCGTTGACCGTGACGGCGATGTCTCCGCTGAGCCCTTGGGCGTTCGCAATGAAGACGCCGCGCCCCATAGTTCCGACGACCAGCAGTTGCTCGCTGGGCACGTATTGCAATGAGTAGACCGGCACGTGGGGCAGACCGACGCCGTACTGAGCCCAAACGCCCGAGCCGCCGCCGCTGCCGATCTGAGTCGAGTAAATCCCGTCCTGCGAACCGACGAGCAGAGTTCCCGGCGAACCGGGGACGAAGGCCAGCGAGTGCAGGTCGGCGGTCAACTGGGTCAGCGACGTTGCCGCCGTCGGGTCGCCGGACACGAAGCTGATATCCGTATAGGTGGCGCCCTGGTCGGTCGTCATGTAGACGTGGCCGTTGGCGTCGGCGACGAATGCCGTTTGCCAGTTGTTCGGGTCGATGATCAGACTGCGAACGGCGGTTCCGGGATAGTTGGTCGCCGACAGGGGACCGTTCGTGCCGGTCCGCAAATAGACGTTGCCGCCGACGCCGACCCAGAGCACGTCCGGGTTGCTCTGTACGCTGCCCGAGGGTCCGACGATGCGCCCGCCGTAAGCGATCGAGGCGCCGAACGCCGCACCTGGCCCTGCACCGCCGAGATTCAAGGAAGTCAGCGAGTTGCCCCGATTAGCCGACTCGTAAACGGCGTTTTCCCCGCCAATGACCAACCGCGTGGGATCGATCGCGTTGATCGCCAGCGTGGTGACGTAGGGCAAATCCGGATCCGTCTGGTAGAGATTCAACCCGCCGCTGTTGGTGACCAGCAGCACCGGCTGCACGGGCGTGCCGACCAGGTTATTGTTGGCGTCGTAGGTCGATTCAAGGAAGTTGCCGAAATGCTGGTCGCTCGTGTAGCGGATCGATTGAGTCGGGTCGCTGTTGTCGACGGCGACCGCGCCGCCGCTCGTGTCGGTCGACACTTGCGTCCAACCCAGACCGCCTGCCGACGTCTGTTCGATCGTGCCGGCGCCCTGCGTGCCCGCAATGATCGTATGGGTATACGTGTCGTAGGCCGCGCTATAGACCTCGCTGATTTGCAGATTGCCGTTCAGCGACGACCAGTTTCCCGTCGAGGTCCGCGGGCTGTCCTGCAGGTAAATACCGCCGTCATCGGTCTCGATCAGCGAGTTGCCCGCGAAGATCAGCGACCGCGAGTTGGCGTGAGGAGAGCTGTCGTCTCGCGTGCCATTGTTCGTCAGCGCAGTCCACTGGTTTCCATGCGCCTGGGTGGCGTCGCCGCGGAACAGCCGGCCGGAGAACGCATTGGCGCCCAGCGAGTTGGGGAACGTGGTGGCGCCGTCGCCGGGCCCGGGTTGTCGGTCCCCGCCGACATAAACAAGGTTGCCGTTGGTCGGATCGGCCGCAATCGAGAAATGCGCCAAGCGGACTCGGGCGGCGGTGCTGTCGCCCGCGCCGGGTTCCAGGCCTTCGGCGGTGCCGTTTTCGATGGTCGTGGGGACGTCCATCGCCTGCCAGGTCATGCCCTGGTTCGCCGACCGGTAGATGGAAGCCAACTGTCCGTTGCTTACGTACCCGAAGAACACCGGGCTGCCTGCGGTCGCGGAAACTGCGATCTTCAAGGCGTCGTCGGACACGTTGGCGTTCAGCGTCAAACCGGCCGGAGTGATATTCGTCCAAGTCTGGCCGGCGTTGGTCGAAGTGAAGATCCCGCCGTTCGGTCCCAGCACGCCGGCATAGAACCGGTTGGCATCGTTGGGATCGCCTACCAAATCGCTGATGGCGCCGGTCGGCAGTCCGCTGTTCAGCGCGCCGAAATCTGCGTGAAGACGTTTCCGCCGTCGGTGCTGACGAACAGGGCGCCCGTGCTGCCCAGCGAGGAATTGGCGGCCGCCAGAATGACGTTGCCGCGTTCCGCAACGCTCGTAATGTTTTCGCCGTTAAAAATGCCGCCCGGATTGATCACGGACCACGACTGTCCGCCGTTCGAGCTGCGCAGCAACCCGTCGAGCTTGCCGCCCGCCAGGGCAAAGCTGCTGGATCGGCCGATGCCGGCAATCAGCGTTTGATTGGTGGCATCGGATTTGTCGAAAGCCAAGGCGCCGATGGACAGAGAAGGCAGGCTGTCGGTCAGGGGGGACCAGATCGGCCCGCCCGCGGCCTGCGCGTTGGTCGTCTTCCAAACGCCGCCATTGACCGTGCCAATGTAGAGCGTATTCGGGTCGGTGGGATCCGCCAATACGGTCTGGATGCCGCCCGAGACCGGGTTGGGCGTGCCGCTCGGACTGACGATATTCTCGGTCTGTCCATTGGCAAGCGACGTCGGGCCTTCGGGAATGTACAGCGGCCCGACCCCCGCCGGATACAGGCCGTTGCCGTCGTCGGTGACCGTGAGCGGGGCGCTGCCGCTGACGTATCCCGTGGCGTATGCCAGAATCGTTTCCAGTTGGACGCCGCCGCCGTGAATCACCTTGTTATTCAACGGCGTAACGGGGAAGGTCGCCGACGTTTGCCCGGCCAGAATGGTCACGGTTGCGGGGACCGAGGCCGCTTCGGGATTCAAGGCTCGCAGGTTGACGACAAGATCGTAGCTGAGCGGCGGCGAATTGAAAGAGACCGTCCCCGTCACGGGCGTCGTCGAGTTCTCCGCGACGGAAGAGGAACCGAGCGAGACGCTCAGTTTCGAGAACACGTCGGGGTCGTCGAGCACGTCGATCGTGGCGCTGTTGCTCGCGTAACCCGTCGCCGTGGCCGTCAGTGCAACGGCCTGCGGACCGTCCGGCAATTGAGCCGTGCCCGCCTGGTTCAAGGTCTGCAAGCCGTTGACCGTCACCGCAACCGTCGAACCGCCCGCAATCGTGAAGTGGAGCGTCGGCCCCGACTGGGCCCCGTACTGGAAAGAGACGTTGCTGCTTGGGTTCGAAAGCCCTTGCAGCAGATCGGCCACGTCGACCGCACTGAGCGTGACCAGAGTGGAAGTGCCGACCGGAGCGCTGTCCGTGATGTAAATCGTCGTGCTGCCGCCGTTCTCCGCGACGGAGCCATGATTTTGCGGCGTGGCGGGCGAGTTGCTGAAAGAGATCGAGAGCACGCCCGCGACGGCATTGATTGAGGACAAGTCCGTGGCGCCGTAGAACTCGACCCGGTTCCCGGTCACTTCGGTCACCGTAACCTGGCTGCCCGCCGAAACGGCCGTTAGCGCGGAGAGTTGCGGGCGCTGCCGATGGCGGCGGCGATGGCGGCCGCCACCTGGATGGAAGTCCACGAGGACTGAACGGGAACGGCAATGTTCCCGGCTTGCACGCTGCCGTTCCTATCGAATTCGAACGTCGCGGTATTGCCCAGCAGGTCCTTGACGGCGAAGGTCTGTCCGTCGGCGGCGTTCGTGCCGCTCGGCGCCGTGATGGAAGTCACCGGATTGGAGGTGGCGCCGGCCGCAACGCCCTTCAAGCTCAGATTAGCGTTAACCGCCTTGGCAACCGCGTTGGCGACCTGGGCGGCGCTGTAAGTCGGCAAGAATGGCACCGCCACGTGTCCGGACGCAACGCCGCCGTTGTCATCGAACTCGAATGTCACCTTGTGCGTGGCATCGCTCACGCTAAACGTCTGACCGTCAGTGAGGGCGTTGCCCGCGGGGGCGATCATCGTAAAGCCGCTGGCCAGCCGGTCGTTCGTGTCGAACGATTGGGTCAGCGTGATATCCGGCGACGTGGTCGAATCGATGATCTGGCCATAGGTCGTGCCACGGCGGATTTCGAGCTGATACGGACCGCTGAGCACCTGGGTCGGAGCGCCCGGGTTGGGGTTCTGCGGAACCGGCGAGAAGCTGGTATCGGCCGTGGCGCCGGTCACCATTTCGCCGCGCTCGGCGAAACCCACCGTGATATCGTCGACATAGAAGCCTTCGTGTCCGTTGTCCTGGCCGCGCTGGTTGCTGGACAGGTCGCCGAACGAGTCGCCGGGCAGGCCCGGCTGTCCCATGGTTCCGGCGGTGCTGAAGTCGAACCGCAGCGTCAGGTTGCTGTAGCCCGCATAGTTGCCCAGGTCGATGCGAGCCTGGCGCCACGTGCCGGTATTATCGAAGAGCTGCTGCACTTGCTGCCGCGGATCGCCCGAACCGGTGTTGGCGTTCGTGCTCAGGTAGCTCGGCAATTCCGCATTGGGGTCGGTGTTGCTCGTGGCGAGCGCCGAGTTGTTCGTCGCCAGCATTTGCCAGGTCGCTCCGCCGTCGGTCGAAACAAACACCCGGGCACTGTCCACCATCGTTCCCGGGTTTTGCGTCGTGCTGCTCGACTGCCGGGCCGACAGGTAGTAATTGAAATACAGCGTTGGTTTGTCGCCTGCCACGTAATTCGACAGGCTGAACGAATTGGTCGTCAGACTGCCGTGCGCCCCGCCGGGCAGGTCGTACGTGTTATAAACGCTCGCATTCGTCGCATAGTTCGCGGCGTCGGGCTGCGAGTTGGTATTGAGCGAGTTCGGATTCGTAACCGTGGCCGACGTGTTCGTGGGGGGCGGCGCTTCGAGACCGAAGTAGAAGCTCGTGTTTTCGATCGGGTTCGCGCTGTTGGTCGTGGCGTTTCGACTGGCATCGGGCGCCGTATTGATGCCGTGGCCCGGGTCGGTCCCGCGACTGTCCGTGACGTGCCAGAGATTGTAATCCAACGTCGAAAACGCCAGTCCGACGACGTTCGTTTCGCCCGTGCTCACGCTGAGCGCGTTGCCGGCGAAAACGGGTTGCAGCACGCCGTCGGTGTTCAAGGCGTACAAGTTTCCGGCGGTGTCGGTTGCGAACAACAGTCCCTTGTACGCGCCGCCGGCTACGTTCTCTGGGGCCGGCGCCAGCGCGGAAAACAGAATTGCCGTCCCATTTAACGTAACGGTGGAAATGAAGCGGGTCTGAGCGTGGTGGGATCAACTTCGTAAAAGCCGCCGGCATCGCTGACGGCGTACAGGTTGCCGTCGCTCGCGAATGCGATGCCCGTGACGGTTCCGCCCGGCCCCGCCGTGACAGGAAGCTGGGAGAGCGCCGTCGAGCCGCGATTGAACGATACCGGATTCGTCGACGAGGAGGGCGCCGTCGGATCGGTAATGTTGACCTGGTTATTCCCCGGACTGACGGAAATCGTCGTAAACTGCGTGGCGCTTTGGATGGCGCCGACAAGCGCGTTGGCTACCTGCTGCGCCGTAAACGTCGCGTCGGGGACGAACGGAACGGCAATCGCGCCGGGAGTTAGGCGCACGGGCGTCCCGCTGAGGGTAATCTCCGGTATGCCGGAAACGTCGATGGATGTGAACTGGTTGCCGCCCAGGTTCAGTTGCCCGGTCGCAAGCAGCGTGGGAGAAAATCCCGTGAATCCGCCCGCATTGATGGCATTCAAGATTCGGTTGGCCAATTGTACCGGCGTGTCGCTGCTGAGATACCGAAGAGTAGTATCGAGCGGGTTCGGGACGGTGCCCGGATGCAGGAATTCGAAGTTTACCGTCTTCGTCCCGTCGCTTACGCCTAAGACGCTACGTTCGGGGATATCGGCCCCGCCGTTGGCGGGCATGGTCAGCGTAAAGCCGCTGTCGAACTCGAAGGTGACGGTGGTGCCGCGATCGGTAACGGTAAACGTCTGGCCTTCTGAAAACGCAGAGCCGTCCAAGGTCAGGATCGAAACGCCGTTGCCGGCGCCGGTGCGGATCGTTCCCTGCTCGAGAGCATCCGTCGGGTAGCGCGCGTTGCCGGGGTTGTTGATCGGCAGGCCGGTGTCCGGATCGAGTTGGTACAAGAGATTCGAGGCGGCGCCGACGCGGTTTCCGCCCGCGCGATGACCGACGGCGTACAACTGCCGCCCGGTGGATCCCGTCGCCTGGTTGAACGCCAGAGCGTCGAACTGCAGCCCGATGTTCTCCGCCGTCAGCGCAGGCGGAGTTGCGTTGTTGAACTGGTACGTCTTGATGCCGTCGCTATTCGAGCTGAGCACCGAGGCGTTGCCCGTGCTGATTTGCTGATAGAGACCGGAGTTGGCGTCGGTGGTGCCGTCGGTGAACGAGTAGAGTTTGCCGTCGTTCCGCATGGCGATATCGCCGTAGCTGGTCACGCCGTTCGGCGGCGTGGTCGGCCCGACCACCGTCTGCACCTGTCCGGTCGACGCATTGACCATGCTCAGTTGCCCGCTCGTGCCGCCGGTCTGGAGGAACAGGCCGACGTCGGCCAGCGTAAAGGGCGTGGCGGAGGAGTTCAGCGCGTCGATGCCGGCCTGGGTTGACGTGTCGCCGTTGAAGGCGGAAGTCAGCGTCTGCGGATTCTGCGCCGTTTCGCCGCCCTGGCTGCCGACGTGGTCTTCCATGACGCGGTTGACCGAATCGACCGGCTCCAGCCGAATCAGCGGCTGCGAAGCGGCGGAGGCGAACGTGGCGTTGAGCGCCGTGGGCAGTTGCGCATCGGAACTGATCGCCACGTAATACGTGCGCGTCGGGCCGGTCGGCAACTGCACGGAGCCGATAAACGGATCGAGTTTGCCGGCCGAGCCGCGGGTCAGGTCCGAGAAAGCGCTGCTGGGCGACTGGTTGGGCAGCGGCTGGTCGTTGCCGACGTTCGAATTGCGGCCGACGTAAATCAGGTTGCCCGAGGCGTCGAAGACCGAGATGGTCGTGTTCGGCCGGGCTATGCCGTCCGCATAATCGATATCGAAGATCGTGGAGAACGTATTGTTGTCGGCGCCCAGCGTGTTGATGGCCTGGGCCAGGTTGTAGTTCAATTCGAACTTGTACCAGTCTTGCTTGTTCGCGGGCAGGTTTCCGCTGACGCCGAGCGTGTTCTGGTCGGTCGTGAGCAGGTTGCCCAGATCCTGGGCGTTCGCGAAGCTGTTGTTGGTCCCGTTAGAGCCCGCCTCGGATACCAACGGAGAGTGAGCGGGCAAGCCGATGATGTTGATGCCGTTGGTCGCGAAGCGAATGTCGGCGTTTTGCACCGTCGAACCGGGATATTCCTCTTGCTCCTGCAGCCGGACCTGCAATTGATACGAGCCGCTGCTCATTCCGCCGTGCAAGTCCGTGTAGTTCGCTCCCTTGCTGCGGACGCGGACGTAATAGTTGGTCAGCGTCTGTCCCGCGAGTCCGGCCGGCAGCACGATGCGGAAGCCGGCGTCATCCGGATTGGTCGAGTTGAGATCTCGCATGCCGGGATAAGTCTGGCTGCTGGATTCGTAAATCCCGTGCAGCAGCGTGTCCGACTGCATCGGCAGGGCCTGGTTGTTCGCCAATTCCTGCTGCAATAATGCAGGATTGGACGCTTCCTGGACCGAATTGTCGCTGCGGGCGATCACCGTTCCGTTCTGGTCGACGACTTCCACGACGGTGTCCAAACCCGGCGAGGTATTGCCGATGTCGATCCAGGCCTGCGTGCCGGGCATGGCTTGGAAGTGATACATGTCCACGTCGCTTGGCGCATTGGCGCTGATCACGCCGTTGACGACAAAGCCAAGCCGCTGGGTGTCGTCGCCGCTGTTCAAGTTCGGGGCGAGTACGCCGAGATCTTGCGACGTGTTGAGCGTGTTGTTGGAGTCGACGCCGCCCGTGTTGGGGGGTTCGGCCTCGTTGACCGTCGCCACGTTGCGGTCGTTGGAATACTGGTCGAGCGTGATGCCTTTCCACTGGCCGGCCGTCGCGCCGCCGCGCGTCACGCCGCCGGATCCGACCGCCTGCGTGCTGAAATGCAAATCCGTGAGAAACACGCCAGAGTCGTACCTACCGTCCCCCGCGTCGGCGATTGCGATTGTGACGGTATTGAGCCCAGGCTGCAGGGGGAACGTAGCTACCAGGCCTGAAGTCATACCGTTGTATTCGATGTTCAACGGCGACGGAGTCGCCGTGTTGTCGATGTCGAACAGGGCGCTGTTGATGGAAACCAGGTTGCCCTTGGAATCGTGCAAGAAGTTCGTAGCCGGATCATTGTTGACCCAACCGGCCAGAATGTCGTTGAACGCGCCGCCGACGAAGTCTGGATATTCCTCGCTGCCGAATTGGAAGGAGAACGCTCCCGACTTGATGCCCGAGGTCGGGTCGACGTTGACCGTGAACGTCAACTCCGCGGCATCATGCGTCAGCGTGCCGCTGATCAGGCCCGACAACTTGGGGTCGCCCGGCAAGTTCAGGTCCACGCCGAAATTGGGTTGGGTGTTCGACGTGGGAATATTGGCGTCGCCCGTGGTCAGCACGGCGCCCTTTTGCGGAATTTCCAGAGGCACGCCGTCGCCGTTGATGTAGGTTCCCGCCTGCGTGGCGCCACCGACGAATGACGTGGCGTTGACCGTGACGCCGGTCGGCGCCGGACGCAGCAACATGGACGTGAGCAGCGTTGACGCGTTGTTCGTCGGCGTGACGGTGAGCTGACCGCCGGAGGGCGGGAACGTCGGAGTGTTGTCATTGCTCGTGACGGCGCCGGTGTTTTTGGTGTCGTTTTGCGGACTTCCATCGGGAGTGAAACCCGCGCCGACGGAGATGTCCGACAAAGACGTCAGAATGACGTTGTGGCTGGGCGTGCCGACAATCTGCACGGAACCGCCGATGCGGCCCGTAATGTCCAGCGGCTGGCCGCTCGCGGTCAGGCCGGCATTCTCCCCTTCGAATTTGACCACGAGGCTGGCTGACGCGCTGCTCTTGAGCAGCAACCCACCCCGGCTGTCGACGTTCGGTATGATGATCTGGCTTTTCACGATGTGGACGATGTCCGTGTCGTCCCAGACCGAGGAGGTGTCGAGCGTCGCTCCCCGCACCAGCATGCCGTTGAGGGCGTTGGCGCCGACCTCGTTGCCGATCCGATTGAGGCGAACGAGCGGTCCCTGGTTGTCGTCGAATTCGCTGAACTGGCTGATGGCGCCGGTGCTCCGGCCCGGATCGGGCACGACGCTGCTGGTCAGCGAATTGGCATTGATGCTGATGGCGGAGCCCAGGTTATTGATCAGCTCGTTGTTGACGATGGTCGGCTGAGCGCCCAGCACGAAGATGGTTGCCAGGTCGTTGCCGAGCCTGCCGCCGCGGGTCGAAGTGGTCGCCAGTCCGCCGGCATTGTATTCCAGGGTGCTGTCGGCGATGCGCACCTGGGCCTGGCGGATTTCGACGACGTTGAAATTGTCGCTGCCGCCCTCGATGGTGCTACTGCCGCCGCCATAGGCGAGCAATGCGTGATCCAGACTGCCGTGGGAAGTCGGCGAGAAATATAACCCCGCCCAATCACCCGGTTTCGCCACGCTGGGCGGCGACGAAAGATTGTTGTTGTCGCCGTTGGTGTCGAACGTTCCGCCCGCGCCATAGCTGTCGTCGCGCAGCGACGTGAACGTGACGGGCTGGCTCGCGCTGCCTTCGGCGATCAGGTTGGCGCCCATCTGGACTTCGATGCGAGCGCCGAGCAGCTTGACAATCACGCCCGGGTCGATGGCAAGCCGGCCGCTCATTCGCGGCGCATCGTCCAGCAGTCCGCCCGGATTGCCCTGGATGACCAGGTTATCCGAGACGACATAGGCGATATCCGTGGAGGTGAAGCGGGCCGAGACGTCCAACGTTTCCGGCGTCTGTCCCTGCACGCTCTGCGTGCGTACGAACAGGCCGTTAACCGTATTGGCCGCCACGCGCGAAACCAGCGACAGCGGCGAGGCGAACCGAGCGTTCGAGGTCGCCACCAGGGTCAAGGAACCGCCTGAGGCAACGGCCGACACGCCCGCGCCCAAGTTGTTGATCTTGTCGGCCGCGTTCGTAGCGATCGTCGACGCCGCGTCTAAAGTCGTGTAGGAGATGCCGTAATTTCCGTCGGGCAATTTGCCCGTGGAGGCGGAAATCTGCGATGCGTTGGTCGTGAACTCAAACACCGCCACCGTGCCGTTGGTTGAATTGAGCACGGTGAAGGTCGAACCGGACACAAGCGCGTTCCCGTTGGGGAATTGCAGCGTCTGTTGACTGGCGACGAGCCCCGTCGATCCCGAAGCCGTCAGGCTGTAGCTCGAAGCCGTGACCAGCACGACCTGCCCGTTCGACGCCAAGGCGATCGTTCCCAAACCCTGCGCCGGTGATGGCGGTCGCGATCTTGGCGGCCAAACTGGCCGTCGTATCCAGCGACGTGAATGTCACGCCGACGTTGCCGGACGCCACGGTTCCGTTGTTGTCGAATTCAAACGTAGCACTGGCGCCGGTGTCGGGATTGACGACGACGAAGGTCTGGCCGTCGGCAACCTGGTTGCCCGCCGGCGCATTGAACGTGCGCGACGATGAAAGCTTGATCGACGACACGCCGGAGACGAACACCTCCTGCAGCGTTTGACTTCCCTTCGTGACCGCCTGCGCGGTCGCCTTCACGCTGCCGCCCGTTCCAAAGACCGCCACGAATGCACTGACAATGTCCCCGGCCACCAGGTCGGCGGTGTCGCCGGGCTTGAACGTCACGGCCACATGGCCCGTTTGCGGCGCGACTCCGGTGGGAACGAACTCGAAGGTCGTGTAGGTCGTGCCGCCGGATCCGTCGGGGGTCGCCACCACGAACGTCTCGCCGCGAACGAGTCGGCTGGCGTCGACCGCAACGATGGCCAAGGCCCCCGAGGAGTCGACCGACAGAATATTGCCGTGAATGTCGGGGCCGGTCCTGTTGTAATCGGCGACGTAAGCCGGCCCGCCGTGGCCGGTCAGCGGGTCATATCCCGGGCTGCCGAAGACCGTTTCCTGAAAGCTGTTGGGATCCGCCGACATGGCGGCGTTGAAGCTGTTCGTGATCGTGTTGTACGAGACCGTCGGCCGCGAGCCGTCGAGATAGATCGCGTTGTACGGCGTCGGCACGCCGGAGACGTTAACCGTTCCGCCGGCATACGAGATTCTTGGCATGGTTGACGTCGTTAAGAAAGATGCCTTGCTGTTCGAGGTCCGAGCCCTGGTGGAATGCAATGCCGCCCCAGTCGCCGGGCGACGCGGCGGTGACGTTGTCGGTGACTCCGCCGAGGCCGTTGTCGTGGAACGAAGTAAAGAAGACCGAGTTGTTCGGCGTTCCGAGCACCTGCAATGCCGAATTGCTGCGGTCGACGTTGGGCGAACTGAGGCCGACGTTGACGTTGGCGCCTTCCATCTTGAACACGGCCCCGGCGTCGATCATCACCGTCACGCCCTGCGGAACGGTCAGATCGGCGCCGTCGGCGAGAGGCTGGTGCGTGAACTGGTCGTAGCCCAACAAATAAGGCCTGCGCGTTGGATGTGGCGATCAGCGAAGGAGTATTCTGTGCATTGATGGAAATCTGGCCGACGCCCGTCAACACGACCCGGAAGGCGACGGCGTCTCCCGCAACCGAAGCCACCAGGGCCCCGCCCGCGGCGTTGGTCAGCACGGCGGCATTGTTAATGGCGGCCGCCATCGCATTGGCGATGGCCTGCGCAGTGCTGCCGGGGGCGATAACCACCGGGATATTGCCGTTCGTCACCGTGGCGGCGTTGGTCGTGAACTCGAAGACTGCAGTGACCGTGCCCGCGGTGATGCTGAACTTTTCGTGATTTCCGGCCAATTCCGTCGAGGTGGGCGTGTTGACGATCGGAACGCCGAGGCTGTTGTCGGCGCCCGTATTGCCTTCGATGCGCACGATCTTTGTCGCCGCCAGCATGGCGGGCGTGCCCTTCGCGTCAACGAACGCGGCGCCGCTGACGTCGACGATATTGCTCCCGCTGGCCGGCGCGGCAAACGATGGCGACAGGGTGAGCAGGCCGCTCTGGGCGGCGCCTTGAATGGCGCCGTAGATCTCCTGCGCCACCATGGCCGGCGAGTCCGAGGCGTTGATGCTGACCGGAACGTTGCCGTTGGCGACCGAACCGCCGTTGACGGCGAATTCGAAGGTGACCGGCGAGTTGAAGCCATCGCTGACGACGAACGTCTGGTGTGACGAGACCAGGCTACCCGACGGCGAAATAATGCGGTCCGACGCCGCCTGTAACGCCAGGGAGATATTGTTGTAAGGGTTCGCGATGGTTCCCAGCGTCGAGTTGGGAATTGCCGGCGAGACCTTGTCCACGAAGATCGTGGAGGAATCGTTGGCGTCGAACCAGAAGTTGTAAGCGCCGGTGGTTCCGTCGGAATTACCCTGCAGCGTATGTCGCGCGGTCGTGCCCCAAGCCGTGAGGACGCTGGTAGACGAGGTGAGCGTCATCCCGGTGGCGCCGCCAAGGTTGATCTGGCCGTGACCATCGTATCGCAACGTCAAGCCGTTCAAGTTCGAAACGCCCGCTATCGCGGACAGCACGGCCTGGGCGACCTGGTCCTGATTGTCGCCGGGCTTCGGAGGGGTTGCAGTAGGGTCCGGGGCGTTGATCGAGATGGGGATTGTGCCTGGATCGGCTGTCGTATTGGCCGTGACGAACTGGAATTTGTCCGTGTGCACGCCGTCGCTGATGGTGAACGTGTCTTTGTTCTGAATGCCGCCCGAACCGCCAACGGCAATGTTGGGCACGATCAGCGAGAGTCCGTCGTCGGTCAGCGTGCTGACCGGGGTGGGATTGAAATCAAACCGCAAATCGTACGCGCCGGAGGTTGTGCCACCGGCGCCGCTGTTCGGCACGTTGGGATCAAACGACGTGTTGCCCGTGCTTGTGACCGCCACGTAATAGTTGCCCGGCCCCAGCGGCATCTTCACGTACGAGTCGGTTCCGAAATAATCGTCGTTGCGCGAGATGATCTCACGGTTGACGCTGTACGTGACCGAGCCCTGTTGGGCAGTGTGCGTCACGGTCAAAGGACCGCTGAGCACGACGCGGTCGAATTGCACAGTGGCCGACGCATTCAGGGAGTGATTCGTGACATAACGGTTGATGGTCGCGGCAAGCGAGGTGGCCGCGTCGTGCGCCGTGGCATAGGGCGAGTAGAGGACTTTCACCGCGGACGACGTCGACGGATTGATGACCGTCGCGGCGCTGGAGGACGACACCGAGCCTACGAACTGCGTGGGATCGCCGTCGTAGAGCGTGCCGCCCAGGTAAATCCTGCCGCCGTTGCCGTTGGCATACGTGGCGTTGAAGCCGGCCAGCCCGGCGCTGTTGATCTTCGAGACCACTTTCTGCGCCACGCTGTCGATACTCTCTCCGGCGGTCAGCTTGATCGCCACGTGGCCCGCCGGTTCCGTGGCGGGCAGTTGACCGTTGACATAGAAATCGAAAGTGACGACGTTCTGACCGTCGCTCAAGACCAGGAATTGATTGTCGTTGAGGCCGCCCAGGCTGCCCGGAGTCGCACCGGGCAATTGCAGCGCAAAGCCGGTGTTGAACTCGAACGAGACGGGCGGAGAGGCGCCGTCGTTCAGCGTGAAGCTGCTGCCCGGCACGATGGCATTGCCGACGGCGCTGGACCCCGTCCCCGGAAGCTGCACGACGTTCGTCTCGTTGTACAGCGTCAGCACGGTGTTCAGCGAACTGGCCGTCGGATTGCCGTTGGAGTCCGTCAGGCACTGCGCGATCGTCTCGGCGCTCAATGTGCCGGACGTGGTGACCGTGAACTTGTACATCTGCACGTCGTCGCTTGTCGGACGGTACAAGTACTGGCCATGGAGAATGTCGGCATTGCCGGGGAAGACGTTTTCGGGCAGCGCCGGTGGCCGGGTCGACGCCGCTCGACCCCATCACGGTGCCCGGCGGTCCTGCGGTGTCATTGCCGAGGCCCAGCAGATAGCCGACTTGGCGCATGGCTTGCTGGAACCAGGGACCGCCGTATTGACTTTCCTGGCTGTAGGTCGAGGCGTTCATAATGGCCAACGCCTCTTGGGCCGAGGCGGGAGGCGTGGCAGGAAACGGCTGCGTGGTGCTTTGCGCGATGCCCGCCAGCGAACTGGGCGCCGACGGGTCGAGCGCCTGAACGACGCCCGTCACGATCCCCAGTTGGGCGTCGCCCATGTTCGTGCTGCTGACTTCCTTGAACTGAACGCCGTAATAGTTGGCATAAAGCTGGAAGATCTCGCGAGCCAGTTGTTGCTGCTCGGGCGTAATGGCGTTGAATAATTGCGGGTTACCGGCCGTGCTGCCGTAAACGCTGGGGAAGTTGTACGTGATCGTCGGAACGTACGGCGTAGCGCCCGGCTGCTGCTGAGCGGCCGTATCGACGTTCTGTTCGATGGGGATATTGCGGACGCCCGGTCCGACGTTGCCGCCCGGATATGCGGTCACGGGACTGCCGGCCACCGGGCCGATGACCGTGCCTGGGCCCGAGAGAATCTGGTGCGGCGTCGCGTTCAGGTCGCCCAGATTGTTCGGTCCGGGATCCTGCGAGAGCGTGCTGGCATCGCCAAACGTCGAGCCCGCTGCTCCCACCGGGACGGAGACGGTTGCCGGAACGGAATTGCTGCCGGTGGCGACAGCCTGGTTGTTGCCGATCCGCAGCCGGAACGCCCCGGAGCCCATCAGGCTGAGCGGTCCGGCGAAGGTCAACTGCGCCATATTGGTGGACGTGTTGAAGCTCACGCTGGCGGGCGTGTAGACGAAATCGTCCGCCGGATCCGCCGTGTTCTGCGTGACGACCAACTGGAACAGATGCGGATCGAGCTGATTGACGGTCTGCGGAAGCGGCTGGATCGGCTTGTTGAAATACACGTCGATCATGTTGTCGGCCTGCTGCAGCGCGCCTTGAGCGTTGCGCGTGACAGGCTCGGGAACGACCGACAGCACTTGAGGCGCCGTGTCCAACTGGAAACTGACGCGCTGGTCGGCGCCGCTGTTGAATGCCGAAGCCGGAACGCTGGTATTCGTAAGCGCTTCCGGCCCCTTGCCGCGAATGGTGATCTGGTAGAGGTCGTCGGGCAGCGTGGAAGCGAAACGGACGACCACCTGGTTGGAGATGGAGCCGATGCCGACATAGCCGGGCTGAATCGGCACGTCGTCCGCAGTGTTCAGCGTGTGGTCGGTTCCCGCGCGGCACGATCTGGATCCCGCTCAACGTCGACGGGTCGATCGATTGACCTTCGTTGAACAGAAAGTCCAACTCGTTGGGCGCGGTGGACAACGGCTGCGTCGTGACGCTCGGAGAGTAAACAACGTCGCCGTTGTTAGCCAGAATCGAGAGCAACTGCGGCGCAGCCGTCAGCAAAATCCGTTCCTCAAATCGCTCTAGCTGCAACTCTCGGCGCGCGGTGCGCGCCCGCTCGCCGCGGCTGCGGTCCGAGCGCTTCGAGCCGCGTTTGCGATTGGGTCTGGGAGACGACGGATGAAAAGGGTGGAGCGAACGCCACATCCCCATGAATTCTTCTCCTCGTGCGATTCTGTTCCTGAAGGACAGGCTTGGGAACAGCTCTGGCAGAGCCCCCTAGTTGTCTAGTCACGCCATTCTAATTGCAATACGCAGATATCCTAGATTTGACATTTTGACTGGCCTCAAACTGCCAAATCGCCCCGTACAGTCTCAAATCTCGCCCGCTGCGAAGCTGCGCTGCACCAGGCGCGCAGCACGACCGCACGCGTGGCAAGAGGCGAACAGCGCGGCTGCCGCGTCGACCGTAGGGCCGCGAGGCGGGACTTCGAACGAATTTGTTTCGAAACCGCCGACGCGAACCGGTCGCCAACAGCCCAGGATCCTTGCACCGAATGCCGGCAACTCTGGTGAGAGTCGCCATCCCGGCGCCACTGACCCTTTGCCGGCGTCCTCGAAGGCGGACCGCCGACATTACCGAACTCGGATGAGCTAAGTTCCATTAAATCTCGCGCTACATCTAAGTCAAGGAAAAAGCGTTGTGCTCCTTTGTTCAGCGGTTAGTACAGCAATCGCACGACCGATCCGGCCCCGGGTGCGGGCGGACTGTTCAGGTATTCGGGCTGGTCGACGATGCTGATTTGAATGTCGCGTTCGCTCGCTCCGGTTTGGAACTGGTTCAAGTAGTACGCAAGCTCGGCGTCGTTGGGCGACCGCTGCAGATACTGTTGGAAGAAACCGTCGACCAGGTTGGTGTAGTACTCCTGGCTGCTGAGGAAGCCCAACACCACCTGCTCCTTCGTTTCCACGTTCTGGTTGAGGCGGTTGACCCAGTAGGTGAGGCCTTGCGAGTCGGGGGCCCGGTTCAGTAGACGTTGGTACAGTTGGGTGACCCAGCCGGTATTCGTCCCGCCGGCCGAAGCGAAGAACTCCGGCGAGCTGATCATGCCCGAGATCACGTGCTCCGGACCGCCGTAGACCTTCCACACATGGTCTCGCCAATAGGTCAGCCCCGAGGTGTCTGCCGGACGCAACAGGAATTGCTGGTAGTACTGGCTGATGATCGGGTCGAGCCGTTCGTTGCTTTCGAAGATGCCCTGGGCGATAACGCCCGGCTGTTCGCCGTTGTGCAAACGCCCGGCCCAATACTGCAGCCCGGAGGCATCGGCATCGCGGTTGAGCACTTGCTGGTAGAACTTCTGCACGATGGCCGCTTCGTGCGATTCGAGCGTCACCGTCACCGGGCTGCTCGAGGCGGCGCCATCGACTGCCCGATAGGTGAACTGGTCGAAACCTTGGAAGGTTCCATTCGGCACGTAGGTGAACGAGCCGTTGGCATTCAGCGCGACCTGGCCATGGGCAGGCTGCGAGACCAACACGGCGGTCAACGTGCCTCCCGTATTCGGGTCGCTGTCGTTGGCCAGCACGCCGGCGGCCACGGTGGCGGAACTGGAGCTGTAGTTGACGATGTACGTTTCGGGATTAGCCGTGGGGGCCTGCACGACCGAGATCGTGAAGCTGTGGGCAACGGAAGTGTCGTGACCGCCGTTGGTCGTCCCGCCGTTATCTTTCAACACCAGCGTGATGGTCGCCGACCCTGTAGCGCCCGGCGCCAGTTGGTACGTCAGCGTCCCGGTAACGGGATTCACCGCGGGGGCCACGGCGAACATGCCCGGATTCGTATCGCCCGTCACCAGGAACGACAGCGTCTGACTCGATTCGTTGCCGGCTCCCGCCGAAATGTTGGTCGCCCACTGCGGGTAGGTCTGCGTTGGGGTCGTGCCGAGCAGGACGCTGACGTTCGGACCTGCCGTGAACGTCGGAATCTGATTGACCGGCACGACGTCAATGTGCTCCGTCGTGCTGGCCGAGGTTTGCGTGCCGTTGGTGACGGCAAAGCCGAAATTGTCATACTTATAGCTGTCGTTCGGGTCTCCGTACTGTCCAGCGTTCGGGACGTAAATCACCTGATTGCTCGGACTGGTCACCGTGGTTGGCGTTGCCGTGATCTGGGCGCCTCGCGTCGAGCCGTCGCTCGTCTGGTACAGCGTGCCGCCCGTGGGCAGGCTGGTGATGATGGCCGTCAATGCGCCGCTGTTACCGACGCCGTTGATGCCCGCCAACGTAATGGCGGCCTGAGCGCCTTCATTGAGGGTCGTAGTATTCTCGGTGGCGACCGGCTGGGTGTTTTGCACCGTAACCGTGAAGCTTCTGGTCGTCGTGTTTTGGCCCTTACCGCCGGAAACGCTTCCGTCGTCCTTCACGGTGACGGTGATGGTCACCGTGCCGCTCTTTCCTGGAATCGGCGTGAAGTACAAGTAGCCGGTCTGGTTGGGGCTGGAGTAGCTGATCGTCGGATCGGCAATGATCGAGTTATCACTCGACGTGGCGGTGACCGTCAGCACCTGCGACTCGTTCACCCCGGCGGTGATGCCGGTCAACGCGACTTGCTGCTGGCCTGCATTGTCGAGGACGGTGAGGCTGGAAATTGGATCCAACGTGGGCGGATTGTCGATCGCCACGATCGTGATCGTGGTCGTCTTCGCCGCCGAACTGGACGTGCCGTTGCTGGCCGTCACCTTCAGCGTGGCGATGCCAAACACGTCCGGATTGAGCTGATACGTCAGCGTGCCGCTGGAATCGATCTGCGGCAGTTGGGCGAACAAGCCGCCGAAGGCGGGAAAACCGTTGTTCGCATCGGTGACCGTAAACGTGACGGAGCCGGTTCCGCCCGTGCCCGGCGAAATGCCGTACGCGAAACCAGGTACGGTAATCACGCCGGCGTTCGTGGAATTGGGATTGACCGTGTCGTTTTCCTGCGTCGAGTAATTCTGCAGCAGACCGAACGACGGCGCCAACGGAATGGGCGTAACGCTCAGGCTCGCCGTCGCGCTGCCGGTGCTGTAAGCCGAGCCTCCGCCCGTGGCGCCGGCCGGGGTCAAATTCATCCGAGTGCCGGCGCTGGCGTTGTCCGTTTGATCCCAAGCCTGGAACGTCAGCGTCACCGTGCCGTTGAAATTCTGATTCGGCACGAAGCGGACGAGATCCGTGTTTCGCAGCAGCACGGCGCTGGACGGCGACACCGTGTTAAACGGTAGGTAAGTCGCCCCGCCGTTGGTGGAATACGACCAGATGCCGTTGCTGGCGCCGGACAGTCCGGTCACGGCGATGCCTTGCTTGGCGCCGGCGTCCACGTCGAGATCGAGGAAGGAGCCGGCGGGCGGTTGATCCGCCACGATCGGGCCGCCGCTGGCGAGCATGGCGCCCACGGTGCTGCCCGGATTATTCGCCGTCGGAATGTTCTGCACGATCGAGGCAAAGACCGGCGCGCCATTGGCGCCGTTCAGGATCGGGGCGTAATGGACCGGCGCCACGTTGACGACCAGCGTCTTGGTGGCGGTCAGGCCGCCGTTCGCATTCGGCAGCCCCGGCGGCAGCACGCCGAAATTGCCCAGGTCGTTGACGGTCAGCGTAATCACCGCCTGCTGGGCGAAGTACGGCGCGGGGGTGAATTTCAATCCGTCGATGGCCGTGTTCACGCTCGACATCGGTCCTTGGATGGTGATGCTGCTCTGGCCGTTGCCGCCGCTGACCAGTTGCACGTTGCCGGGCACGTTCGGGCCGAGCGACACCGTGCCTTGCGACGGATCGACGGAAATCGTCAAGCTCACCTGGCCTTGGTTGACCTGGTTGCCTTCATTGATGTCCGGATCGGAAATAACCGGAGCATTGGCGCCGGTGAATGAGAACGGCGCAGTTCTCATTGGTCGCAAATTGGCTCGACGGAACGGAGATCTGCGGGGGGCTGTCGACCGCATTGATGGACACGGTGGCCGTGGCGGCGGCGACGCTGAACGGAGTCGTACCGCCCTGGCCGATGACGGTGATGTTCGCCGCGCCGCCGGCCGTCAACGGAACGATCTGTAACTGCACCGGTTCGACGGCCGTGGTCTGGTCCCAGGCGGTAAACGTGAGCGTCGGCAGCGGAGCGAGCGTGCCGTTGGTGTTGAAATTCGGCCCGGGCACGTATTCGACGCGATCGGTGGCGCGGAGCAGCAAAGCGTGGCTCAGCGAGACGGCGCCGAAGTTGGTGGCAGCCGCTCCGAACGACTTCCAAGTAGCTCCGGCGTCGGTGGAGTAGTACCACGTGCCAAGGGTCGGATCGGTCTCGGTGGCGTTGGTGACGGCGATTCCCAGTTGGCCGCCCTTGGCCAGCGTGTTGACCGTGATCGGGTTGCCGGCATTGGCGCCGGTCGCCAGGATCGACGCCACCGTGTTGGCGCCGCCCGCCGCCGCAATCTGGTTCGCCACGTCCGCCGCGGTTTGGGTTTGCAACGCCTCGGTCAGCGGCGTCATGGTCATTGTCACGCTGCTGTCGAGCGTCGGCGCGTCGTTCACCGGGTCGACGGTGATCAGCGTCGTGCTTGTGACGGGCACGGCCGTCCCAGCGCCAATGTTGTTGTTGTCGTTGGAGACCAGGGTCAGCGAGAAGGGCGACGGGTACTGCCCTGAACTGGCCGACGAATCCTCAGACGGCGGGACGAATTTCAGGCCGTTGAGGGCGTTGTTGATCGCCGACAGCGTTCCTCGGAACCAGATATCCGTCGAACCGTTGGCGGTGACGGCTCCGCCGCTGGGCGGCGCCAGGAAGGTAATGCCGGCCGTCGTGCCCAGGAACAGGTGCGGCAGATTGTTGTTGCCGGTGATTGCCGGCAGGTTATCCAGCCTGACTTCTTCCGTAAACAGGTAGCTGGGATTGCTGGTGTCGGCGCCCTGAACGTCGACGTCGAAGACCGAAACGGCATTGCCTCCGGCGCTCGAGAACGTCAGCGAGGTGTCCTCGTTCACGTGCTGAGTCACCGGCATCGTCACGACCGGAACGTTATTCACCGGGGTGACGGTCACCGGAATGAAGACGGTCGTTTGCTTGGCGGGCGTCGGCGAATTGCCCAGGTCATTGGCCACGATCTGAATCGTCGCCTGGCCATTGAAGTACGCCGTGGGCGTGTACGCGAGCGACTCGAGTGCCGCGTTCAAGGCGTCAACCGTGCCTTGGAAGACCAGGTTGCTGGAGCCGTTGCTCGAGTTCAACACCGTGATTCCCGGCGTCGAGGCGTCGATCGCCAGCGTGCCCTGGGCGGTCGAAATGGTCAATTGCTCGACGCCGCCGTTGGCGTCGACGTCGTAAACCGTGATGGCATTGCCATGGGCCGCGTTGAAGGCCAAGGAAGACGGCGCGGAGGGAGCATACGGGCTGCCGGGCGAGTTCTCGGCGAGCGATTGCGCCGTCAGCGGAAGCGTCACGGCCGGCGGGTCGTTCTGAACGCTGTCCAACACCAGTTGGAAGGTGGTGAAGCCGTTCGGAGCGTTGGCTTGCAGGAAGTTGCCCGCCAAATCCTTGATGCCCAGCGCCGTGCCGTGCGGATCGGCGGCTTGCGGATCAAACCACGTGCCATTGTCGAGCGAGATGTCGTAAACGTAACCGTTCTGCCACACGCCCGAAGCGGCAATCAGGCGAATGATGTGATTGTTGTTGTCGTAGACGAACGCGTAGTCGACGCCCGGCGTTAGCAAGACGCCATTACGTCGCACGCGGACGCTGTCCTGCTTGACCGTCGAGTTATCGATGCCCGAACCGACGCCGTCATTCAGTTGAATTTGGAACTCGTTGAGCAAATCGCCGACCGGATGAACGACGTTGACGGACGGATCCTGGTCGTGGATGTCGTTGTCGGCCGGGTTCAGCAGCGAAGCCAACGGCCCGGAGAAGTCGGCGCGTTCCACCGCCCCCCGATCCTTGAACACGTTGGACCCCAAGCCCGGCGGCGAAGCGACGAACGGATCGTCGACGCGCTGCTGGCCGTTGACGTCCGTGCCGGGCGCCAGAATCGGCGAGGGCGAAATGCCCAACGGTCCCGTCACCGCGGTCATCACAGGACGGTCGACGAGCGAGTCGAGCGAGCTGTCGATCGCCTGCGAGTACTCCTTGAGATAGAAATTGCCCTGCGCTGGATCGGTAAACAGCGGTTGGCCGGCGCTCAGTACGATACCGTTGCTGCCGGGGTTTCCGGTGGGATACGTGGCCGGATTGCCCAGGTTCGTGTTGTTGATGTTGCCTTGGTACAGGTTGGCGCCCAACACCGGCGGGCTCGTCAGGCTCTGCGATGAAGAATCGATCGAAATGCCGGTTTGCGTGTTGGCCAGAATGTTGTTGACGATTGTCGGACTGGCGTTGTCGGTCACTAGAATGCCGACGCCCGTAGCCGTTGTTCCGCCGTAGATCGTGTTGTTGATGATGCGTCCGAAAGGCACGGCCGCCACCGGGACGGCGTCGCCGTTGGGCTTGGGGGTGTTGGCGTCGCCGCTGAACTGAATGCCGGCATCGCCGAAGGTGGTAACCAGGTTGTTCTCCACGACCACTCCCGGCACGAGATGGGCGTTGTTCAACACGGGCGTGTTGACGACGCTGCCTTGGTGCGGCAGGCTGTCGTTGCCCTGGCCAACGTTGCCCTCGCGCGTCGAGGAGCTGATCAAGATGCCGGTGCTGGCGGTATTGGTGATCTTGTTGCTCTCGAGGATCAGCGAGCCTTGTTGCGGGACGACTTGCGCATCGCCGGTGTAGTCGTATTTCACGACGCGGATCGTCTGATCGTCGGAAATGTCCGGAGTATTGCGATAGGAAAGCGTCCCCGGGTCGACCGTCAAACCTTGAGTCACATTGCTCAGTCCCCAATACGGATTGAACGACAAGGCTGGATCGGGAGCTTGGGCGCCGCGCACGTTGATGGCGCCGACGCTGATGTGAATCTGGTAGTAACCCGTACTGCCCGCCGGATTGGGAGACGTAGCCGTCCAGGCCGGCGGCGGCTTGGTCGGATCGTAAAGCGTGTTGCCGGCGCCGCTGACGCCGATATAGTACACTCCGTCGGCCGGGGCCGTGAACGTGTAGTACGGATCGGGCGAGACGTAGGCGTTCGCCGGAAAGCCGCTGCCTTGCGGCAAAGTCGGCAACTGCGTCAAGTTGGCCGCATTGCCGACTTCGTTCCCGGCGGCGTCGAAAATTCGCAAGTAAGGAAGCAGCGTGGAAAGGATGCTGCCGGAGTTCAGTTGGATGGTGGTGGCGTCGCCGGCCTTCAAAGTAACGGCGAACAAGTTGACGTCGTTCGGATTGCTGATGCCGGAAGTGCCGGCAACGTTTCCGAGCACGCCGTAGCCGTTGAAAGCGCGGTTTCCGCTTGCCGCGCCCGAATCGAGCGTGGTGGGGTATGCCGCGGCGAGCGTATTGGGCGGCGGCGGGCTGGGCGGCGCATTCGGTCCGCTGACCGTAACCTGCGGCAGACCGACCTGCACCCAGGCGGCGCCGAACAGATTGACGCGGTCGCTGGTGTCGGCGATGTTGGCCGCCGGATTGTTCTTCGCCGCATCCGCCGTGGCGGCGTAAACCTTCAACAGGCTTTGCTGATTGATCGCGGTGATCATGGCCTGGGCCAATTGCGCCGCGGTTGCGGCGGGGTCGAATGCGACGCGGATATCGCTGGGATTGTTCAAGACGTTGTTGTCATCGAACTCGAAAACAGCCTGGTTGACCCCGTCGCTGATCGCGAACGTCTGTCCGTCAAACGGCGCCGACGCATAGTCGAGCGTGACGTTTAGTTGCATCAAATTGTTGACGACCGCGGCAGGATCGTTGTTGTTCGGATCGGTGTTGCCGTTGTTCGTGCCATCGACCGGCGTCTGCGGCGCGAGAGTGAACGTCATTGAATTGCCGCCGCCGGCCGTCAGCAGCTTTTGCAATTGGGCCTGCGAGAGGTGAATGGTCGTCGATGTACCAAACGCGCCTTGCGTGCTCTTGTCGTTCTGGGCACGATTGAAGAACACGTTCTGCGTGATGGACGAGTCGCCGAGGCCCGCCAACTGCAAATACTCGAGAATTCCTTCGTAATCGCCAATGCCGCTGATGGTCAGCGTGCCGCCGCCGGTCGGTACGGGCGTGTTCTCGAAGGTGAAGGTTCTGGTCGGCGTCGTATAGGCCTGCGTCGTCTGTTGTATCGAACCATAGATGCTGCTGTTGGTCGGCGGCAGCAACTCTTGCGTCAAGGACTGGTTGAAATGCCCTTCCGGCGCGATCAACGTGTAGCCCGAAGTCAGCCGATCGTTGACGTCGAACTGATTCGGATTGAGTATGATCGCTCTATTGTTGGGATTGATCGTTTGCCCGGTTTCCTGGCCCTGGCGAATCTGCAACTGGTAGGGCCCTGTCAGCGTCTGGGCCGGGGCGCCGAAGTTGGGATTCTGCGGCGTGGTGAAGAATTGCGTGCCCGCCCCGGCGCTACCTGTGACCTGCTCTCCGCGGCTTGCCAGGCCCACGATAATGTCGTCGATGAAGAACCCCTCGTGCTTAAGGTCCTGCGCTCGCGTCGGGTTGGTGGGATTGCCGTACTGGTCGCCAGGCAGGAACTCGCTCGAGTAGGCGGCCGGATTGTCGATGCTGCCCGAGGTCGCGAAATCAAACCGCAGCATGACATTCGACTTGCCGGCGAAATTGCTGAGATCGATGCGAGCTTGCCGCCATGAGCCCGTGCTATTGTAAAGCTGCTGGATTTGCTGCCGCGGATCGATGACGGGTTGCCCGTTAAGCGTGGTGGCGGGAACCTCGGCCGAAGTCGTGGCAAACTGCGGCAATTCCGCTGACTGTCCGGCCAGATCCGTGTTTGCGTTGTATTGGGTCCGGGTGGCGTCGTTGGTGGCCACCATCTGCCAGGTCTTGCCGCCATCGGACGACGCAAACACCCTCGCCGCGTCGCGCATGTCGTTAAGACCCGGCGTGACGCCTTGGGTGTTATTCTCTCTCGTGTCCAAGTAGTAATTGAAGTACAAGGTCGGCAGATCGGCCGCGCTATAGCCTGACAGGCTGAAAGTGTTGGTTTCCAGGCTGCCGGTAGCGCCGCCGGGAAAATTGTAATTGTATGACGAGGCCGACTGCGGCCCCTTGGTCAAATCCTGCTGAGTCGTATTGTCAAGAATGCCGTACTGGGCGTTGCCGGCGAAGTTCTGATAACCGCTGAAATAATCGGGGATCGGCTTGTATTGCTCCATGCCGAAATAGAAGCTTGCGCCGCCCACGGTTTGCGTAGAATTGTACTCGAGGCCTCCGCCGACCACGGTTTGATCGAAACCGCCGACGCGGCTGTTGCTGGCGGTGTTGTTGACGCCGTGGCCCGCGTCGAGCCCGCGATAGGTCGTCGGGTGCCAAAGGTTGAAATCCAAGGGCGACAGGGCGAAACCCTTGACCGTCGAGATGGCCAAGGGGGTGTGGTCGGTATAGGCGCCCGTAGGCCCGAATTGGCTATTCTGGTCAACTCCTGGAACATCGAAGATCGCCACCGGAGCCCCGGCGGAAATCGGCTGAGCGTTGAAGATATTGCCTGAAGCCAGGGCGTTTATCGAGAAAGCGGCGATCGCGCTCCCTTGCGGCGTATCCGCGGTGGCCAGCATCACGCCGCGAAGATCGCCGGGTGTTCCGTCTCCGTTCCAATCCAGATTCTGAGGTCCGACCGACAGGCTTTGGAACGAATAACCCGCGTCCGTGAAAGCCTTCGAGCCGGCCACGTACTGAATGGTGCTCGGCGACGGGCCGTTCATTACATAAACGCCGCCGTTGGAACTGACGGCAAAGAGTCTGCCGGTGGCCGGGTCGAAGGACATGCCTGTGATATAGCCGCCGACGCCCGTGTCGCGCACCGTGAATCCGGAGGCGCCCGTGAAATCGGTCGACTGGGTATTGCTGATGGTCAACCGGCCCGGAGCGTTCGTCGTTTGGAACGTGTAGCTGGCGCTGATCGGAGCGTAGTTGGGCGGCGGGGAGGACGGGGCCCCGAGCGCCGCGAAGTCGGTGTTGATTGCGTTGCGCATCTTGGTGCCAATCGCGTCCACCGAGTCGCCTGAGGCAAAGCTGATGTAAGCGGCGCCTGCGGGGGGAGGCGGCGGGCTCGCATTGGTCGTGAACACGAACGTGATCGTCCGTCCCGCCTGATCCGTGATCTGGAACGACTCGCCGTCGCTGATTTGGCTGCCCGCGACGGGCGTAATGGACAAGCCGCCGGGGACGCCCGTGTCCATGTATCCGAGCAGGCCGTAAGGCGGAGCCGTCGTATCGCCGTTTGCGGAGTTGGCGTAGAGCAGAGCGGACTCGCCGTTCGGCGCTCGCACGGAGAAGTAGAGACGATAAACGCCGACTCCCGTGCGCAGCCAGGCCATGGCGTCGACCTGCTTCGTCAGGCCCCATTTGGCCGCGGCGCCGTCGCCGCCCAGTAGCGTGATGGCGCCCAGTCCCAGGATCGATGGAGTAAAAGTATCCTGAATTACCGGTGGTATCGAACGCGTCACGATAGCCGAACATCATGCCGTCGGTACGAATGCTGATGTCTTCGAACAAGCCGTTCGTCGGCTGGTTCGTGGGCAGGACGGCGACGTTCGTCTCCTCGTTTCCGGTTGCGGGATCAACCGTGTACAGGTGGTTGCCTTGGGCGACGTAGCCCACCACGTCATTGAGGTTGAAGGGCGTGACGTGCTGTTGCAAGTCAGCGACGGTCGCAATTGGCAACAGCGGCCCATCCTGCGGCGCAATCGTGTTGCCGCTATTCGGATTGCCGTTATCGAACGGCGCATTGCCGCTGGTGTAACCGGTGAACCCAATATGATCCTCGACGATCCGCTGGAAGCCTTCGAGCGGTTCGAGGCGGACCAGCGGGTTGCTGCTGCCAGCGTTGAAGGTGGCGTCCATCGCCGTCGGCAAGGTGGCATCGGAACTGATCGCCACATAGTACGAGTAGCTGTTTGGACCGTTCAGGTCTTGTCCAGGGCCGCTCGGCACGGCGCCGTTCGTGTAACCGGCCGGAAGCTGGGCCGAGCCGATGTAGGGATCGAGCGTGCCGAAGGAGACATGGCTGAGGTTCGAAGTGTCGTTGCCTTGCGTCGGTCTTGGCTGCTGATCCGCGGTATTCGAATCGCGGCTGACCAGAACCAGGTTTCCGTACTGGTCAAACACGGAAATCGTCGTATTCGGGCGCACCAAACCATCGGCATATCCAACGTCGAAGATCGTTGAGAACGTTTTGTCGGCGGCGTTGACGCCCGGGATCGCCTGCGTCAGGTCGTAGTTCAGCGAGAACTTGTACCAGTCGACCTGGCCGGCCTTCTGCAGGTTGCCGGCTACGCTCAGCGAGTTGGTGTCGGTATTGAGCAGGTTGCCCAGGTCTTGAGCGGTCGAGGAGGGATTGCTCGGTTGCGCACTGTAGACCGGGCCGGCCGGAACGTTCGGGTAGGTCGGCACCGAGATGGTGACGTTGTTCCCGCTGGTCGAAACCGACTGGCCGGCCAACGGCGAATGCGCCGGTTGCCCCAGCACGGTGATGCCATTCTGGGCGTAGCTGAGCGAGCCGAAACGCACGACGGAGCCGGGCACTTGCGGCTGTTCTTGCAGGCGAACCTGCAACTGGTAAGCGCCGCTGGTCAAGCCGTTGCTGGTGGCCGCTACGGCGTGGCCGGCCGCCGGCGAGTTGACATAAGGATTTGAATCCGGCCCCCGGCTGTAGATCCGCACGTAGTAAGTGGGATTCGTCTGGCCGGTCGGCACGGCGACGTTCGGCAGCACCACGCGCATGCCCGGGTCGCGCGGGTTGATAGAACCGAAGCTGTGCAGGTTGGGCGCCGGATAGACATTGTGCTGGAACGTATCGCTCTGCATCGGAAGCACCAAGTTCGTGCCGCCCGCGATCAATCCGCTCAGCAAGGGCCCGGCCGCCAGCGAGTTGCCGTTCTGGATGGCGTCTTGTTGTTCGTTGGCGGCGTTGTCACTGCGGGCCAGAACGTTGCCGTTTGCGTCGACGAGTTCGAGCACCGCGTCGAGTGACATGCTGGTGTTGCCCAGATCGAGCCAGACTTGCGTGCCCGGCTTGGCGGTGAAGCTATAGACGTCGACGTCGTTGGTGGCGTCGGGACTGATGAAGCCGTTAACTTCATAGCCGAGCCGCTGGTTATCATCGCCGCTCTGCGTATTGGGCGCAAGCGCCCAGGTTTTCCGCCGTGTTGGGCACGTTATTCGTGCCTTGACCGCCCGTGTAGGCGCTTTCCTGTTCGTTGACGACGGCGAAGTTGGCGTCGTTCGCATATTCGTCGAACTTGACGGTATTCCAGTCGCCGGGCAAAGGCGCCTTCGTGTCGCCGTTCAGGGTCTGGTTGTCCGGCTGATCGCCGGGCGTAAGTCCCGCGCCGACCGTGCTGTCATGCAGCGACGTGAGTACGACGGGATGGCCCGCGGAGCCGATGATTTGCAGCGTGCCGCCAATTCGGTTGGTATTGTCCAGCGGAGTGCCGGTGGCCGTGAAGCCGGCGGTGGCGCCGAGCAGCTTGACCACGAGGCTTTGCGTGGAGCTGCTTTGCAGCCGCAAACCGCCATTGGCCGCGTAGTTGGTCACGGCGATTTCGCTTTGCACGACGTGGACGATGTCGGTGTCGTCCCAGATCGAAGCGGTGTCGAGCGTACCGCCGCGGACCAGCATGCCGTTGAGCGTGTTGTTGCCCAGCTTGTTCAGGCGAATCAGCGGACCGTAGTTGTCGTCGAACTGCGTAAACCGGTCGATCACGCCGGTGCTGCGTCCGTAATCCGGAACGATATTGTCGGTCAGCGAGTTGGCGTTGATGCTGATCGCCGCGCCGGCGTTGTCCTGGAGAACGTTGTTGACCAACACCGGCTGCGCCGATCACATAGATGACCGCCGCATCGTTGGGACCGCGTCCGTTGCGGGTTCCCGACGCCAGCCCCGAGGCGTTGTCGAGCAGCGACGTGTTGGTAATCCGCACTTGCGCCTGATGGATTTCAACGGCGTTGAAGCTGTCGAAGCCGCCTTCGATGGGAATCGAGCCGCCGGCGTAGGTGATCAAGGCGTGGTCGATGCTGCCCTTGGAGGTCGGGGCGAAATAAATGCCGCCCCAGTCGCCCGGCGCCGGATCGCGAGGAGGCGTCGGATTCTGGTCGTCGCCGTTGGTATAGAACGTGCCGCCGGCGCCGAACGTGTCGTCGAAGATCGAGGTAAAGATGACGCGGTGGTTCTGGTCGGCTTCCGCCACCAGGTTGGCGCCCATGCCGACTTCGATCCGCGAGCCGAGCATCTTGACCACGACGCCCGGATCGACCTGCAGCCGAGCGCTCTCGCGGCCCGTCGTTCCCAACGGACCGCCGGGCTCGCCCGTCAATTCCAGGTTGGAAGTGATGACGTACGGAATGTCGGTGTCGTGGAACCGCGCGGAGACGTCCAACGTATCGATCGACTGGCCCAGACTGGTCCGAATGTTGACGAACAGGCCGTTGATCGTGTTCTCGAGGATCTTCTGGTCGATCGACAGCGGCGAGTTGCTCGTGATGATTGCGGCATTCGCAGCGTTCGACGACAGAATGACCTGACCGGCGCCGGGTTGCCCGATGGTGGCCGTGACATTGAAACCGGGCACGTACTGCGGGCTGGCCGGGTTGCTGGCGGCGTTGATCGCCGCGGCAATCGCCGCCGCCATGGCGTCGATGGCGCCTGCTCCGGTCAGTTGACCCGAAGTGTACGACACGGCATGGAACCCGGCCGACGTCGTGTTGTTGTTATCGAACTCGAAACCCAGGTTATTGATGACGAACTGCTGACCATCCTGGATCTGAGTGGGGGAGCCGACGGTGATCACCTTCGACTGGGGCAGCGCCAGCAGGTTGCCGTGGACGTCGGGGCCCAGACGCTGGTAGTCCGCCGTATAAATGTCGTTCTTCAGGCCCAGCGGCAGGGCGTCCAAACCGAAGGTGAACGTGTTCTGCAGTTGGTAGGCGATCGGTTCGACCGCAGGCTGCGCCACGAGCGGGCTCGGAACGAGCGAATCGACGTTCTGGAAGGTGACCGTTCCCGGGCCTGTCACATTCGAGTTTGCCGAAACGCCCAGGTTTGAACCGCTGACGGCGGCGCCGATGGCCGACGCAATTTGCGAAGAGGTGTAAGTCGGAACGAACGGCACTCGGATGGCTCCCGACGCGACGCCCGGCTGACCGGAGATCGCCAGAGTTCCCGGAGTCGGCGGCGAGACGTTCGGATTGACGTACGTGGCGGGGAAAGTCACCGAGTTGCCGCTGGGACTGGACGCCACGCCTTCGATATTGATCTGGCCGATATACTGGTTGCCGAATTGCCCCAACCACGTGGCATGAATGCCGAACAGCCCCTGAGCGTTGATTGCCGCCACGACGGCCTGAGCGAGTTGATCCGGAGATTCCCCGCTGGTGTACGGAATGTTGACGTGGCCCGGCTGAGCAGCCCCATTGAAATCAAAGACGATGTCCTGCGTGCCGTCGTAAATTTCGAAGCTATTGACGCCTGACGGAGAGAGTACCGGATTAAACGGATTGACCAGGTGCAGCACATAGCCCGTCGTGGAGCCCGTGAACCCGGGCTGGCCGCTGAGCGTGAGCGCGGGAATAGTCGAGGTCGGCGGCAGGCCGGCATTGGCCGTGACGGTTGTGGCCGAGAAAGTCACCGAGTTGCCCAAGGGACTGGCGGCCACGCCCTGGATGTTGACCCGGCCGGCATACTGACTGCCGAACTGGCCAAGCCAGGTGGCGTATACGCCGAAGAAGCCCTGCGCGTTGATCGCGTTGACCATGGCCTGCGCGACGCTGTCGGCTGTGTCCGTCCCGGCGACGAACGGGATATTCACATGACCGGCTTGCGGCGCCCCGTTGAAATCGAAGATGACGGTCTTCGTGCCGTCGCTGATCATGAAGCTGCGAAGTCCGGTGGCGGCGCATCAGGTCCGGCACGCTCAGCACGTCTCCGGACTGGGAACCGGTGAAGCCCGGCTGGCCGGTCATGTAAATCGTGCTGTTCGTGTAACTGACGGCGGTGTTGACCTGCGTCGCCGCCGCGGCGCCGGGAACGGTGCTGGCCGGCACGCCGCCGATATTCACCTGGCCTTGGTACTGCCCGCCCAAGGAGCCGAGCCACGTGGCCGTAACGCCCGAGAGCCCCGCATTATTGATCGCCGTCACAATGTCCTGAGCCAACTGATCACGCGACTCGCCGGCCGTGTAGGGAATATTGACGTGATGCGACCGCTGCGGAGTGGGACCGTTGAAATCGAAGAAGATCGTGTTCGTGCCGTCGCTGATGCTGAAGCTCTGAATTCCAGCGATCGTCAGGTTTTGAGGCACGGTCAGCGTATAGCCGCTGTCGAATTGGAACGTCTTGCCGTCCACCGTGAACGAGTCGCCCTCGGAATATTGGCTGCCGGGCAGCACGTTGATCGACAACGGCGTGAGCAAGCTCATGGTGAGCGGGGCGGAGTTCGGCGACGTCAGGTTCACGTCGGAACTGTTCATCAAGTCGACGCGTGCGGTGGCGCCCGCCTGAACCGCCTCGGCATAGACCAGCGCGCCCGTGCCGCCGTCGATTTGGGCCGCGTTGATGGCGGCCGCGATCTCGCGCCAGGTTCAGCGACAAATCTCCGGTCGAATATCGCACCGGAACCATGTCGGGCGTCAACTGCATCCGGTTGGAGGCTGCCAGCAACGTCAGGCCGCTGCCGGTCATGTTGAAGCCCGTGCCGGCGTCGCTCCCGATGCTGACGACGCCTTTGCCGCTGTACGCCGCGCGGATCACGGGCGAAATGCCGGCAAACGCGGAGTTGATCGCCTGGACGATCTCCAGCGAGAGCGTGTCCATCGAGTCGACCAGCGGCGCCGCGGCAGTCGGGTTGTTGTTGTAGTTGATCGGTACGTTCGTATCGCCGGGCGACAATGTTCGTCCGTTGACTGCAAATTCGAACGTAACGCTCTGCGTTCCTTCGGTGATGGTGAACGTTGCGCCGTCAACGATTCCTGCGCCGCCGTTGGCGGGAATCTGGAAAGCGTCGCCCGAGAAGAACTGGAATACGGTTCCCTTGATGGCGAACGTCTGGCCGGCCAGGCCGCTCTGCGTTCCGTTGAAAGGCACGTTCAAGGCGAGCGGCGAGTCGACGGCCGTGACGTTGGTAATGGTCACCACGTTGCCGGTTACGGCCGCCTGCACGTTGGGGTGCGCAAGGCCGGCGCCATTAATCGCCTCGGCGATTTCCAGCGCCACCTGAACGTCGCTGTCGGTCGTCTGGCCGGACTGGAACGTCGCCCCGCGATAGAACACGCCGACGTCGCCGGGCAGCACTTTGTATTGGCCGTTGCCGGCGTTGTTGGCCGGGTTGTTGATGTTGACGAACTCGAACGTTACGCCGTGGATCTCGAACGTCTGGCCGTCAACGATCGAGCCGCCGGCGACCGCGGTAATCCTCACGTTGCGTTCGAACTGCGTGTCCTCGAAGCTGTTCGGCGTCGCCGAGATCGGGGCCTGCGCTGTCGATGATGACGTTATTGCTGACCGTCGGACGCGCGGTTTGCAGGTCGATCGTGTTGAACGTGCTCTGCACGCCGTTGACTGTCACCTGGCCGCCGCCGTACCGCATGTACGACTCGTTGACGTAGTTCAAGAAGACGCCCAACGGCTCGAGGTCCGAGTCGTTGCGGAAGACCAGACCGCCCCAGTCGCCGCGGCTGGGCGCCGTGTCGGGAACTCCGTCTGCCCGCCGACCGTGTCGTCGGAGAAGGAAGTGAAAATCACCTGGTTGCCGGGAACGCCCAACACTTGCAGTGCGCCTTGGCTGCGGTCGATACCTTGCGCCGAGCTGCCGACGTCGATGACGGAATGGCTCATCTTGAATTCGGCGCCCGGATCGATCATGACCGTCACGCCGCGAGGCACGTTGAACGTCGAGCCGTCAGCCAGCGGGGCGAACTGGTTGGCGGCGTTGTTCAAGCCGATCTGATAGGCGATGTCGCTGTATTTGGTCGACATCGGAGTCGACGGCGTCGACTGCACGGTGATCGAAATCGCCTGGCTGCCGGTCAGCGTCGCATAGTAATCGGTCAGGTCGTTGCTGATCGTCACCGCCACGTTGCCGGCGTCCGCGCCCGCCAGTGGAGAAGCCGCGATAGCGTTCTTGATCGCGTTGACGACATTTTGCGCGCTGTAGGTCCCCGGCAGCAGAACCGCGTAATGGCCGTTCGGCAGTTGCTGCCCGCTTGTGCCGCTGGCTCTGAATTCGAAAATGGCCGTCACCGTGCCGGCTTGGACGGTAAAGGTCTGCCCTGCGACGATCGGCGCCGCGTTGATCGGAACGACGACGTTCGTGCCGCCGCTGACGTTGGGCGCCGACGACAGCGGCGTGGCCGGCGGGGGCTGGATGCTGAGCGTAATGCGCAGCTTGCCCGTCAGGTTGACGTATTCGTTTGTGGCGTCGGTCGAGAGCGCCACGCTGATGTCGCCGCTGGCGTCTCCGGCCGGCGAGGCGCTGGGGAACACCGCCTGAATGGATGCCTGGATCGCCGCCGCTACGGACTGCGGCGTATAGCTGATCGGCAGAATGACGGCGTAGTTGCCGTCCGGCAGTTGCTGACCGTTGCTGACCGTCGAGCTATTGGTGAACTCGAAGGTGCGGCTGACCGTGCCGGCGCTGATCCGGAACGTCTGCCCGACGGCGAAGGGATCGGCGCTCAGCGGCAGCACGAAACTGGCGCCCTGGTTGCCTTCGATGCGCAGGTTCGTTCCCGAAGTCAGCAGCCCCGAGTTCAGCGCGGCCTGGATCGTGGTGAACGGATTCGTGATCGAGCCCAGCGGGCCCGTAGGATTGGAGGGCGGCGTCTTGTCGACGAAAATCGTACTGCTGGCGTTGGTGACGTTGAACCAGAAGTTGTAGGCGCCGCCCGGCGTGCCGTCGGCGTCGCCGTCGAGAGGCTGAGCGGTGTCTTCGGCCAGAGCGTTCAAGCCCGTACCGGCCGGCGCAACGTAGCTGACCAGGCTGGCCTTGCCCGGATTGGTGGGCGTGGACGGCGTGGCCTGGAAGTTCAGCCGCAGTTCGTACATGCCGTTGGTCGTGCCGCCCCAACCGCTGTCGGCGATGTTCGGGTCGAAGTTCGTATTGCCGGTGCTGGTGACGGCGACGTAGTACACGCCCGGCGTCAGGTTCAAGTCGATCAGCGAATCGGAGCCGAAATAGTCGTCGTTCCGCGAGACGACGTTTCGCTGGATGGACGACGTCAGGTTCGGCGCCCCGGTCAGGTTGACGGTCAGCGGGCCTTGCAGTTGGACCTGGTTCAGCTCGGCCGTGGCAATCACGTTCAAGCCTGCCGGATTGCTCGCAGAGACGGCGGCTCCGGTGATGGCGTTGGCGATGGCGATGGCCAGATCGTGCTGCGAGTTGCCGGGTGCGAATCGCACCATCACGTGCCCTGGGGCCACCGAGATGGAGCCGGTCATCGTGATGCCGCTGGTCAGCGGCGTCAGGGCCGTATTGGCGTCGCCGCCGATGTTGATCACGCCGCCGCCGCTGTAGGTCGCGTTGATCGCCTGTACGCCCTGGGCGTTGATGCCCAAGCCGGCGTTCTTCACGGCGCCGTTGATCGCCTGTACCACGTTCGTGGCGATGGTGCTGACGCTGTCGGTGGAGTTGAAGCGAATGATCGTGTTGGCGTCGCCGCCGGGAACCTGGTAGCCGTTGAGTTCAAACTCGAACGTGACCGAGCGGGTTCCGTCGGAGAGGGTGAACAGCGAACCGGCGGAAATGCCGCCGCCTGGCAGGGCGAGCGAGAGGCCGCTATTGAATTCGAACGTTTCCGTCTTCGTGCCGCCGCCGCCCGGGTTGGTGGTCGTGATCGCAAACGTCTGACCGTCCTGGACGCCCTGGCCGCCGTTGGACGGCAATCCGAGCAGCGTCAGTTCGTTGTACAGCGTGAGGACGGTATTCAGCCCGCTGGTCGGCGTGAGCCGCTGCGCAAAGGTCTCCGCGTTCAACGTTCCCTCTTGGGTCAACGTGAACTGGTAGAGGTCGATGTCCTTGCTGTCGGTGCGGTAGAGATACTGCAGCGAGGCGATATCGCCGTTGCCGGGCAGGACGGGCTCGACCGGGCCGATCTGGCCGGCCGGAGCGGTCGATTGGTTGGGATCTTCTCCGCCGCCGGTAATGCCCGTGTAGCCCATGGCGTTGGGGGCCGGCAAATCGTACGCGTTGCCCAGTCCGAGCGCGTGTCCGATTTCGTGCATCGCCACGGCGAAGAAGGCGCCGCCGTATTCGCTGGAGCCCCAGTTGACGTTGCCGTTGATGAGCGAGACGACGGGAGCAAGCGTCGTGGGACCTTCGATGCCGTTGACGGAGGTCGCCGGAATGGAAGGCGCCACCGCATTCACGTCTCCCACGGCGACGGTGATGCCGTCGTGCGACGTTTCCACGAAATTCACGCCGCTATACGTAGAGAACAGGCCGAAGATTTCCCGGACGCGCTGCTTTTGCACGTCGGTAATCTGGTTGTGCTCCGGCGTGCCGGTAATGCTGGTTCCGTACAAGTCCTGGAAGTTGTACGGTATGGTGGTCACGCCGCCCGACGAGGTGTAACGGCCGTCGATCAGGTGATTTTGAATGCCCTGCGACGTGATCCACGCAGCCAGCCCGGCCACGGTCGTCGGGTCGGGAATGTTCGAGGAGCCAATCGCGGCGTCGCCGCCGGGGAACACCAGGCCGGTGTTGATGGGCAGCGGCGAAATCGACGAATCGAGAATCTCGGTCTGGCCGTTGCCGAGCGTTCCCGTCTGCATCGAATTGCCGAACGTGTCGCCGGGTCCCGTTCCATTGGGCGTCGAAGGATTGTCCGGCTCTGCGGGAACGGCCACGACCACCGGCGCCTGCTGCGGCTGAGAGTTGTCGCCGAAGCGCAAGCGGAAAGCGCCGGTTCCGCTGCCCAGCGAGTCGAGCGCAATCGGGTTCGCGGAAGAACCGAAAATCAATTGCGCTTCGTTGTTGATATAGTTGTAATTCACCTGCCCCGGCACGTGCACGCCGTCGGGGAACGTGGTCGGCGTACTGACGTTCGGATCGATGATGTAGATCTTGTCGTCGGCCGTCGTCGCGGTGTTCTTGGTGGCGATGAGCTGGAACAAGCTGGGATCGAGCTGACCGGGATGCCCAGTCCATTCCTGCAGCCGCTCGTTGAAATACACGTCAATTTCGTTCGTCGCTTGCGTGCGCACGCCGGTCGTGGGGTTGGGCAGACTGACCGGCTGCGGAACTACGCCCAGAACTTGCGGTCCCAGGTTCAAGCGGAACTTCTGACTCTGATTGACGCCGTTGTTGAATCGCTCGTTGCTGGCGTTGGTCAGCGCATTCGGGCCGGCGCCGACGATCGTCACCTGATACAAGTCGTCGGGCAGCGTGGTGCTGAACCGCATGACCACGGTGTTCGGCTCCGTACCGATGCCGACGTAACCCGGCGTGATCTGCACGTCGTTCGCGTTGCCGAACGTTCCGTCGCCGCCGCTGCGCACCAATTCAATGCCAGCCAGCGTGCTGGAGTTGATGGTTTGATTCTGATCGAAGCGGAAGGTCAGTTCGCGGGGAGCGACGTTCAGCGTGTCGCCCGGCAGGAGCAATCCCCCATCGTCGGGAATGATCGAGATTAACTGCGGGCCGGTCAGCATCAAGCGCTGTTCGAATTGCTCCAGCAAGAGCTGTTCCCGGCGCGCGGCGCCGTGAGAGCCGCTGACGCGATTGCGGCGTTTTCGCCGTCGCGTGCGGTCTTGCTCGGACGGGTGGAAAGGGTGCCAGGAGCGCCACATTCCCATTGATCAATCTCCTCAGACGAAGCGTCGGTTGTTTCCAGCAGAAGCGGCCCCAAGAGCGGGGGCGCTTGCGTCATGACGAACGATTAAGTTCTACCGATTGTGTTCAGCGGTAACATTTAAGGCAACAAAAAAGCACGTGGAAATGCCGCGTTTTCGCCGCACTTTCGGGCGGCGGGAACGCGAACGTCTCAGGCGCCGGCGGACTCGGTCCGACAGCGGCGCCGGAACCGCTCCAAGGAGCGCGGTACGGAACTCAGCCAGCGGGCCGCCCTCCCCGCGATCAAGGCGTCACGGGCCGGTTGACCAGAATCTGGGCTTGAACCGCCGCCTGGCTGGCGCCCAGGCGGAAGGACTGCAAGGCGCTGTTGACTTCGGCCGCGGATGCTCCGCGTCCTAGATACGACTGATACCAGCCGTTGATCAGCGAAGCGCGGAATTCGTCGCTATTGGCGAATCCCAGGACCACGTCGGCGCGGGCTTGCGAGGAGCCGCGGTTCGAAGCGGCCATCACGGCGATCCAGTAATCGACTTCGGGCTGCGACGGCGGCGTGGTGCGGTGCAACACGTCTCGATAGAGGGCCCGAACGTAGGCGTCCGACGTTCCGCCGTTGGTCTGGTAATACTCGTCCGAACCGATGATGGCGGACATCACTTGCTGGGGAGAAACTCCCCGCTGCATGACGCTCACCCAGTAGTTCAAGCCGCCCGGATCGATGCCGCGGTGCAAGTAGGTCTGGTAGTAGCCCGAGACGACCTGCGCCAGGTGTTCGCCCGAGTTAAGGATCACTTCGGCGATCTGCGTGTTGCTAACGCCCGCGGCATGCACGCTGACCCAGTACGAGATGTCGTTGTTGCTGGCGCTGCGGCCGAGCACGCTCTGGTAGGTTCCGCCGATGAAGCCGACTTCGCCCGCGTTATGAGAGACCACGAAATTGTAGTAGTCGCCATTGCTGGCGGCGATGATTTGTGCGACCTGCTCCATACGCAGCCCGGAAGCCAGATCCGCGCGAATTGCCAGAACGTCCGAGGGGCTCGGACCCCCGCTCGGCACCAGGTTCTGGTACATCTTGCTGATCTCGGCATTCGTGCCGTCCGAGCTGTTAAGCAGTTGCGACGCCAATTGGTAGCGCATTGCGCCCGTATCGTTGGCCTCGAGCGGCGCGAGGTAGGCGTTGATTTCCGCCGGAGTCGGATCCCGTCCAATCACGGTCTGGAACAGGGTCCGCACCCAGGCGCCGCTGAGCCGCAAGGATTGCCGCAGTTCGTCAGACGCCAGCAACTGGGCTTGCATCTGCTGCACGGTCAAGCCTTGCGCCGCCTGGCCGACCCAGTAGTTGATTTCGCCGAGGCTGACCACCCCCGAGCTGCCCAGCGAGCCTTTGCGGTCGGTCAACAGATCGGCATAAGCGCGTCCCGTGAAGGCCGCGAAGGTGGCGAATTGCGACCGCATGTTGCGGCTGCCGCCGAATTCGAGCAAGGCGGCCTGGTTCGCCGGAAACTGACCGCTGCTGATGCCGAAAGCATTTTCGAGCGCTTGCAGGGCCGGCGTGGCCTGATAGAGCGAACTCGTCGGGTTCTGCGGGTCGACGGTCGGGATCTGGACCTGCGAAGTACCCGCCGTATTGGAAGCCTTGTAATTGTCGATGTCGCCCGGATCGCCATAGGTGATCGACGGGCGAGCGCCGGTTACGACCACGTCGTTGCCTTTGCCCGCCGTAATGCTCGACAGATCGCCGTTAGTCCCCGGAATCGGCTGCGCCTGCAGGTAAGGATCGTAGATGTTGCCGTTTTGGTCCTGGTGCGCGAACAGGTAGCTCGTCGTGTTCAAAATCGCGGCGCTGGCGTTCAGAACGTTCATGCCCCCTGCGCCCAGCAAGACGTCGCCGGCGGCGCCGCCGACCAGCGTGTCGTTGCCGCTGCCGCCGATCAGCATGCCGGGCACGGCGGGGATGCCGACCGTCGGGTTCCCTTTCGAGTTGTTCGTCAAGCTGTCGTTGCCGCCGTTGCCATAGATTACCACGCCCTGGATCTGCGACATCTGGATGGGAGCGTTGCTGTTGCCGGTGGCGGGCACGTCGCCCACGACGATCGCGTCGGCCCCGGTCGAGTTCTGGGCGGGAGCGTTGCCGAAGACTCGCAGCAGGTTCTGGCCGACCGAGACGGGCGGCGAATTCAAGGGATAGTTCGGCCCGGCGCCGCCGTAAAACGCCACCACCGCGGGAAGCGTCGGGCTGACGGCGTTCAGCAACACGGGCGGAACTTGCAACGTGAACGAGTTGTCGCCCCCCATGCCGGCGACGTTCAACGTTTTCATCGTCCCGGCGGCAAAGTTGACGTCCGCCCCGGCATGCGTGAATGCGCCGCCGTAGGAAATCCGGTCGCCGCTGTTCGCGTCGAGCGCCACCGACTGATAGCCCTGTCCGTTCGGAATTCCATTGACGTAGAACGCGTCGTTGCCGGAGGAACCGTTGACGTTGAGCACCGCCGCCGCGGTCGTTCCGGTCAATCCGTTAGCGTAGATCGGCGCGTTCAGAGGCTGAGTAAGGTTGACGTTGATCTGGTCCATGCCAAAGACGTACGTGGGCGTCGACGTGCCGTTGATGGTGACGGTGGTCGGCGTCGTGGCGTTGTTGCTCGGCGCGGAGAAGGTCAGCTTGGAAAAATTCGAGTAGCTGATCTGGCCGACGCTCCCCGGCTGAGGAGCTTGAATTCCGGTCGGCGGCGTGATCGGACCTTGAATCGTGTTGGCGGTGACCGTCCAATCGTCGGCCTTGGCGCCGGTCACGGTCAACGTGTCGCTGCCCCCGGCGCCGTCCAATCCGTCAAGATTCAAGTTGCCCGTCACGTGGGCATAGTTGACGACCAGCGTGTTGGGAACCCCGGAGATTGCCGGCGGCTGAGACAGCGTGAGCAAGCCGGCTTGCCCCTGGTACTGTCCCTGCAAACCGAAGTTTTCCGTGGCCGTGGTAATGGAGAAGTTGTCGGCGATGCCGTTTTGCCCCAGGACCGTCAAGCTGCTGTTCTGCTGAGCGCCGATGCCGCCGTTGATAACGGCCGTTCCGCCGTCGTACTGGAACGTGGGGGTCGTCGTCGAGGGAGCAAAGCCCGTCGCCTGAAAGAATGCGCCGTCGCGATTGTCGATGATGAAGTTGGAGTTGACCAGCGAGCCGGCGTTGATCGTGATCGGCCCGGCCAGCGTGTTTAACGTCGTTCCGGTGTCTTGGTAAGCGCCGCCGCCATTCGGATCAATCAGAATTTGGTTGTTGACCGGGTCGACCTTCAGGTAGCCGGTGTCGCCCGTCAGTGCCGGGCGTGCCGACCTCGGAAATGGTCAGCAGTCCGTTGGCGTGCCACGGCCGACCAGGTGAGCAGTTGTCGGTCCTCCAACGATTCGAGGTGCAATTCCGGCCCAGCCGGCGTTTCTCGAGTCGATCTTTGCGGCGTCCCCTGACTCGCGATGTGCCAGGACCAAGCAAGCTCGGAGAGTTGTTGCGGAATTGGGGCATATTTCGCCAATGACCTCGTTTCGGAACCTTGGCCGTGATGACCGGCCCTCAGATGAGAACACCACCTCTGTTCGCGCGGCAGACAACCTCGTTAGACGACGGACGAGAGCGCACGGCGCTCGCCCGCCGCTGCTACGAGCGACGGCCCATTGCCTCGTCTACGGTCCCGCCGGAGGCAAGAGTCGCCTTCATGGCGCCGGGATAGACCGGCATCAACAAGCCCGGGGGAAACGCTGAAATACCGTTTGTTGCGTTTTGTAGACGAGCTAATTTTCCATTCAAATCGGCGTCTACAGCCAAGTCAAGAAAAAAGCGCATCGCCCCCGCTCGCGGCGGCGATGTGCGGTTTCGCCCCGGTTTCGCTCGGTCCGCCGCTGCATCCCGCCGCCGCCGCGGGACGTGCTCCTTGACCTCCCCTGGTGCATCGGCGACATTAAAATCCGTTTTGACCGCCAGGGCGAGGGAAAGAGCTTCTTGCGGCGCGAGCGGTATGACACACACTCACTGGACGGGAACATGAACCGGCAGCACATTAGCATCCTGGCGTCTGCGATTCTTGGACTGGGCGGATTGACGTCGCTTTCCCTGCGCGAGGCCTCGGCAGAAAACTGGCCCCAGTGGCGCGGCCCTCAGAATGACGGCATCAGCCAGGAAACGGGGCTGCCCGTCCAGTGGAGCAAGACGGAGAACGTCGCCTGGCGGTTGCCGCTGCCCGGCCCGGCGGGCGCCACGCCGGTGGTGTGGGGGGACCAGATTTTTCTGACCTCTTCTAAATCCGGCGGCGATCTGCTCTTAATCAGCGTGAGCACCGCGGGTAAGAAGCTGTGGGAGGTGCAGGTCTCCGGCGGTGATCGCACGGTCCGCGGAGACGAGGGCAATTCCGCCTCGCCATCGCCGGTAACCGACGGAAAGCACGTCTGGGCGTTCATGGCCAACGGCGTACTCGGCTGTTACGACTTCCAAGGCCGCGAGGTCTGGAAATTCAATCTGCAAGACCGCTATGGTCCGTTTGCCATCCAGTTTGGCATGACTTCCTCGCCGCTGCTCGACGGCGACCGCCTGTATATGCAGTTGCTGCACAGCAAGGCCGCCTTGGTGCTGGCGCTCGATAAGAACACGGGCGAGGAGATTTGGGCTCAAAACCGGCCCGAGCGACGCCCGGGCCGAATGCGAGCACTCGTATGCCTCGCCGGTGCTGTACCGTGACGGCAAGCAGGCCTTCCTGCTGACGCACGGCGCCGACTACGTCGTGGCCCACCGCCTGGAAGACGGCAAGGAGATCTGGCGCTGCGGAGGACTTAACCCCCGCGGGAATTACAACCCCACCCTGCGGTTTGTCGCTTCTCCCGTGACGGCGCCCGGTTTGATCGTCGTGCCGTCGGCCAAGAACGGGCCGGTACTCGGTCTCAGCCCCGATGCCCGCGGAGACATTTCCGACGCGGAAAAATCGCATCTCTGGACCCGCTCCGATAATACGCCCGACGTCCCGTCGCCGCTGGTTCACGACGGCCTGGTCTATCTCTGCCGTGAGAATGGCGTGCTGATTTGCATGGACGCCGAGACGGGCCGCGAAAAGTATCAAAAGCGAGCCTTCTCGGATCGCTACCGGGCCTCGCCGGTCTACGGCGACGGCAAGATTTACATCACGGCCCGCGGCGGCGTGGTCACCGTGGTCAAGGCCGGCCCGAAATTCGAAATCCTGGCTCAGAACGACCTGGGCGAACCCATATCGGCCTCGCCCGCCATCTCGAACGGGCGGCTGTATTTCCGCACGTTCGACGCCTTGTACGCCGTCGGAGAAGCCGCCCAATAGTCGTACGCGCCCGCTGCCCTGGCGCCGGCTGTCGACGCCGCATGTCAAACCACTGAAATCCGCCGGGACGATGCAGATGCTATCCTTTTTCGCTCGTTTAACGCCGGCCGTCGCGTTCGCCCTTGCCTGCGCCACGGCCCTCGGCGCCGATTTCAATTTCCGCACGCAGCAGATCTACGATCAGCTCGGCGTCGGCTATGCCGTGACGGTCGTCGATATGAACCAGGACCAGAAGCCCGACATCGTGGTCGTCGACACGAAGCGGGTGATCTGGTTCGAGAATCCCGGCTGGCGGCTGCATACGATCATCAAGGACCAGACGAAGCCTGACAACGTCTGCATCGCGCCGTACGACATCGACGGCGACGGAAAGGTCGATTTTGCCTTGGGCGCCGACTGGCGGCCGATCGACACTCGCACCGGCGGCACGATCCAATGGCTCTCGCGCAGCGAGTCGCCCGACGCACTCTGGCAGGTAAACCCCATCGGCGAAGAGCCCACGGTGCATCGCATGCGATGGGCCGATCTCGACGGGGACGGTCGCAAGGAATTGCTCGTCGGACCGATGATGGGGCGAAATTCGACGAAGCCCTTGTGGATGGAAACCCCGCTCCGCTTGCTGGCCTATACCGTGCCGGCCGACCCGCTGCACGACGCCTGGAAACCGCAGGTGATCAGCGAAGAGCTGCACGTGGCCCACAATTTCTGGCCGACCGACCTGGACAAGGATGGCCGCACCGACATCCTGATCGCCAGTTTCGAAGGAGTCAGCTTGCTCAAACGCGGCGACGATGGGAAATGGTCGCGAACGCTGCTGGGCCAGGGAAACCAGGACCGCCCCGAAGCCCGCGGCGCCAGCGAGATCAAACACGGAACGTTAGCGAGCGGGGCCGATTACATCGCCACGATCGAGCCCTGGCACGGCTACCAGGTCGTCGTCTACACCCGTCCCACGGAACCGGGGCAGACGCTCTGGCAGCGGCACGTGCTCGACGATGAGCTGAAGTGGGGGCACGGCGTCTGGTGCGCCAACCTGGATGACGACGAAGACCAGGAACTGGTGATTGGCGTGCGGGACGACCGCGATTCACAACAGCGCTGCGGCTTGCGGGTTTTCGATCCCCAGGATTCCCACGGAAAAGAGTGGCGGCGGCAAATCGTCGACGCCGGCGGCGTGAACATCGAGGATCTTACGACGGCGGATCTCAATGGCGACGGCCGGCAAGACGTGATCGCCGTCGGACGCCAATCGCATAACGTGCGCATCTACTGGAACGAAACCGAATAGGATTGCCAGGCGGCGGCCATGACCCGGGAGAAAACAATTCGGTGCCGCGGCGTACGAGGCGCCACCACGGTCGAGCACAACACGCGCGAGGAGATGCTGAAGGCCACGCGGCAGTTGTTGGCGCTGATCATCCGTCAGAACGGCATGGATCCCGAGGACGTGGCCAGCGCCATCTTCACCACCACGTCGGACTTGAACGCTGAGTTTCCTGCACTAGCGGCCCGGCAATTGGGCTGGCTCGACGTGCCTTTGCTGTGCACGCACGAGATCAGCGTGCCCGGCTCGCTGCCGCGCTGCATTCGCATTCTCTTGCACTGGAACACGGACAAGCCGCAGCACGAGATCGCCCACGTCTATGTGCGCGCGCAGACGTGCCTGCGTCCCGACCTGTCTCATTTGCCCCCCGTCGACTGGGACGAGCTGGAAGGCTGGATCACCGAAGAACTGGCCGCCCAAGGCAAGTGCGGCCCGGCGGCCGAAACGGACCGCCCGGCCTCTGGCTGAGCTTGCGGTCCGCCGCGCCTGCCAGGGTGAATGTTTCAGAAAAGCGCACGGCCGCTGGATTCTTCCCACGGCCGATTTTTTTGTGCGCATGCTTTCCCCTTGAGGCGTCGGCGGCTCGCTGGTAGAGGTAGTTGGAGGCAAGTTCCCAAAACCAGCCACGTGCGAGGACCAAAGCAATGAGCATTATTCAACCCCTTACGGCCGCCGACTTTGCGAACCACGTCCTTGACGCCGAAACGCCCGTACTGGTGGATTTCTGGTCGCCTGCATGCGGGCCATGCCGCAGGATGGTCCCGCTGCTCGAGGAACTAGCCGCCGAAAGCGAAGGCCGCTTCAAAATCTTTAAAATCGACGTTGCCGATGTGCCGCAACTGGCGGCCCGCTATCAGGTGCATGCCTTGCCGACACTGCTGGTTTTCCACGGCGGAGAGGCGATCGAGACGCTGGTCGGCTACAAAGAGAAGCCGGCGCTGCTCGCGGCGCTGAGCGGGCCAAAGCATGCCCGCAAGTCGCCGGGTGACTGTCGCCGAGAATCCGACGCTGCTTTGAAGGAGTCTCACGAAGAGAGGACGCTTTCATCGGTGGATGACAGGCTCAATGACCGACACGCAGCATTGGCTGCAAAGGATCGAAGCCGGCGGAGCGGACCAGGAGCGAGCGAGAAACGCTCTGCTGGAACGCGCCGCCGGCCGCCTGCAGCGACGTCGCTTGCCGTGCGGTTATCCCAGGCTCCGCCGTTGGGAACAGACCGACGACGTGCTGCAAAACGCATTGCTGCGCTTGCACCAGTCGCTTGCATCGGTGCAGCCCGCCACGTCACGGGAGTTCTATGGACTGGCCGCGTTGCAGATCCGCCGCGAGTTGATCGACCTGTCGCGCAGGCATTTCGGTCCCCTGGGTGCGGCGACCCGACACGCGACGGCGGTTTGGTCCGAAGCCGGGCAGCATGGCGGCGTTGCTTCTGATGCGGCAGGTCGTCCCGACGCCATGGCCGCCTGGCAGGCGTTCCACGAAGAAGCGGGCCGTCTGCCGGATGCCGAGCGAAACCTTCCATCTGCTTTGGTATCAGGGACTGAAACAGCACCAGGCCGCGGAATTGCTCGGCGTGACGGAGCGGACCGTCAAGAACCGCTGGCGTCGCGCCAGGCTGCTACTGCAGCAAAAGCTGCACTACGACGATTCAACGAAACCCTGACCGCCGCCGGCACGCTGGCCTACATGGCGCCCGAACAGTTGACGGGCTCAGCCCGGCTCGATGCTCGAACGGACGTTTACGGCCTGGGCGTCGTGCTTTACGAAGCCTTGGCCGGTCGCCTGCCCTTTCAAGCGGCCGCGTTGACGCAACTTCGCCAGCGGATCCTGGCCACAATTCCGCCGGCGCCTTCGCGATTTGCGGCCTACGTTCCCGCCGTGCTCGACGCGATTTGTTTGCGATGTCTGGCCAAGGCGCCCGGCGATCGATATGCAACCGCCGCCGAATTGGCGGTGGCGTTGCTTCAGCTTGCATCGGTCTCCTGATCCGCGATCGATAGAACCTGTGCGCTCAGCAAGCTCGAGCGAATCGAAGAGGTCCGTCGTGTGAGCGTCGGCAAGAGCGCGCTATCCCCAGCTAAAGCTGGGGACAGACTGGAACAGGGAAACTTGGACGCTTATTCTTGGATTTGCTCGCTTTTGCGACAAACTGCCAAACGCCATCCACTGCTGAAATCCCCAGGAGCTCCCCGCCGTGTCCAGAACCTGCCGCCCATTCGCCGTTGTCGCGGCGTTTCTGATGTGCCTCTTGATTGCCACGACGGCTGCAGCTCAGTCGACGTTGAAATTCCAGGATCTCGATCCGCAGCAATACAAGCTGAAGGCCCGTGCCAGCAAAATCGATTTGCGGGTAAAGGCACACCCGGAAATCGACTTTCTCATCGAGGGCAAAAATGGCCGGCCAGCCGATATTGAGCACGCTGCAGTCGATACGCGAGTGGAACCGCGGGGAAAGCTGGTCATCTGGCTGATGGGGCACAATGAACCATTGTTCGACCGCCTCAATTCCTACGGTCTCCACGCAATTCAGGTGCACTACGCCAACCGCTGGTTTTCCATCTGCTGCCGCGAACAACCCGTCGACGAACACTGTCGCGGCGACATTCGCCTGGAAGCGGCGACCGGTCAGGATTTCAGCGATGAAGTCGACATTCCCAAACCGGATGGCATGATGGAACGCGCTTACCAGTTCGTGAAATGGCTGGCCCAAGAAAACCCGCAAGGCCGGCTGGAGTTATTTCCTGACGGCTGACGGCCAGGGTCTCCGCTGGGACGACGTCATTATTTCCGGCAGTTCACACGGTTCCACCACCGCCGCCCGATTTGCCAAATTCCAGAAGGTGAGCCGCGTCGTCGCCTTCTGCGGGCCGCGAGATCAGTACCAGTCCTGGCAAGGGCTGCCGTCTGCCACTCCCGAAAACCGCTACTTCGGCTTCTCCCACGTGCTGGATGGCGGTTGGACCGCCGACCACTACTGCCGCAGTTGGGAGTTGTTGGGGATGAACAAGTTCGGCCCCATCGTCAACGTCGATAAAACGAAGGCGCCGTTCGGAAACACGCGCCGCTTGATCACCGATTTCGACGTCGGCGGCGATGCCGGCCGCGCCCATAGTTCCGTCGTGCCGGGCAGCCGCGAATAAAGACCAGAAGACCGGCAAGTATCTCCACGAGGACGTTTGGCGATACCTCTTCACGCAGCCTGTCGACGTCGTTGGAGAAGCCGTGCCGCTGGATGATTCGTGCATCAAGAACCAGCGGCCGTAGGCAGTCAGGCATCCTTCAACGCGGCGCGCCCCCGGCGACCGCCCGGTCCTTTCCCATCGCGTGACCTCGGTTCAGTCCGGCATGGCCGTCTTGCGGTCCGCGCTCACCGGCCGCAGGCCGACGGACGTTAAGCCGCGCACCCATGTTTTGAACAGCGCGGCCCGCCGCATTACAATAGGCGGCGGTTCGCTATCAACCGCCGCCAGTGAAAGGATCAACGGCTTCAAAACAGCCGTAACATCATGTTCCTACGGTCATTCTTGCTGCCCTGCGTTGTCTTGTGCCTTGCTCAAGGCGCGTTTTCTGCGGAGCGCCCCAACATCCTGTTCATCCTTGCAGACGACGTCGGACAAGAAGTGCTCGGCTGTTACGGCGGACAATCGTATGCCACGCCGCACTTGGATGAACTGGCGCGGACGGGCATGCTGTTCCGCCACGGCTTCAGCATGCCGGTCTGCCATCCCACGCGGCTGACGCTGATGACCGGGAGGTATCCGTTCCGCCACGGCAAAGTCACATGGGGCGATTTCCCTGACGCCGAGGAACGTTATACGTGGGCCAACTTGCTGGCCGACGCAGGCTATGCCACCTACATCGCCGGAAAATGGCAACTGTGTCTGCTGCGGGATGATCCGCTGCATCCCCGTCGCTTGGGTTTCCCGCACTTTGACCTCTTCGGATGGCACGAAGGCCCTCGCTACTACGAGCCCATGATCTATCGCGACGGCACGGTGCGCGAGGACACGCTGGGACACTATGGGCCCGATCTCTACGTCCGCGGCCTGATCGAGTTCATGAAGTCGAATCGCGACCGGCCGTTTGCGGCCTATTACTCGATGGCCGTTTGTCATGAAGTCACGGACGACCTGGAAACTCCCGTGCCTCAAGGCCCATTCGGACGCTACGACAGCTATGCCGAGATGGTTGCCCAGATGGATCGCGGCGTCGGGCGCCTCGTCGCGGCATTGGAGGCCTTGGGCTTGCGCGAGAAAACGCTGATTCTCTTCACGGCCGACAACGGAACGCCGCCCGAGATCATCGTCCGGGCCGAAGGGAAAAAGCTGATCAAGGAGCCCGTCGTTTCCAGACAAAACGGCCTGCTCGTTCCAGGCGGTAAAGGAAAGCTGACGGACGACGGAACCAACGTCCCTTTGATTGCCAACTGGCCGGGAACGATCCGACCGGGACAGGTGATTGACGACCTGGTCGACATGAGCGATTACCTGCCCAGCTTCGTCGAACTCGCAGGGGGCGAACTGCCCGCGGGGCGAAAGATCGATGGCGTGAGCTTTGCGCCTCGCCTCCTTGGCGCCGGCCAATCGAAGCGTTCCTGGGCCTACGCTCAGGAAGCCGTGTTGCCGAAACCAGGAGGCGTTGAAGCGGATGGCGCCAGCAGCGGCCTGTGCTGGGTGCGGACGGGCAGGTGGAAACTCTACAACGACGGACGCCTGTTCGATATGCGCGCCGACTTACAGGAGCGAAACCCGCTGCTTGCCGACAAAGGGGATTCCCCTGCTCGGTCGGCTCGCCAGCAACTCGAACAGGCGCTCAGCAAACTCGAAACCGCGCAGAACTGAACCGCCCCATGAACCGCGATGACTAGTCGACCGCAGCCGCCTACACGGTTTGGCGGCCTGGCTTGAGCCGGCCGAGGCGTCACACGCAATGCACGTTCATTTCGACTTTAGTTCGAGCGGGATGTTGTTTTCTCCCGCGGCTACGTTGGCTTTGAGTTCCGATTTCAGCGGGTCGTTGTACCGTTGCGGTACGACGTGCGTTACCTCGATCTCCTGCTCGGCGGGCTCGCCTTCTTGCCGGTTTGCGTCGTCGAGACTCGCCAGGTTTGCAATCTCGTCCTTGATTACTCCCACACGATAGTCGCCAGGCAAGGTGCCCGCTCCGATCTGTGCGCCGCCCCCGCGCCGACGGCCGTGAGCACATAATTGCCTTGCTCATCGGTCTTACCCGTAGCCGATGCGCCGACTCCGTCCTGTACGGGAACGAACGTCACGGTAGCGCCGGCTACAGGGCTTCCGTCCAACGTAACGACTCCCTTGACCATATCCGTTTGGACGGGGGCTGGCCCCCCGCCTCCGCAGCCGGTCGAAGCGAGGGCGCCACAGAGTGCCATCGTCGTCGCCGTGCTTGCCAACAGCTCTTTTATCGACATGTCTAAATAACCTTGACTTCGTAATAACTAACGATAAGTGCTTTTATCCGCGAACGCGCCACGCGTTGCGAATGCCGGCCGCACTCCGCAGCCGCCACGTTGAAACAGGACAGAGTTAGCCGCGATGCCAGACCGAGTTGTCGTCGCGGCCGCCGGAGAATGCCGAGCGCGCCTGCTCGGCGCCGATTGCGCTACGCCGGGCAGACGCTCGTCCCAAAGCCATGGGGCTGCTATTGGCCTTGCCCGATTCCGGTCGTGCTTTGTTCGCCGCTTCGAGAGGAGCCCATGGCGCCCCAAACGCCGTAAACCGACGGTCCCATGTACTGTTGCGGCGCCCCGCCGCCGAACGTCGAAGAATTCTGCACAACCGCCGTCGGATTGCCGGCGTTAATGTTCTCGTTCACGAAGCGAACCGAGCCGTCGCACATGCAGACGTTCACTCCACCGGGATGATAGCTGCTGGGAGTGATCAGGGCCCAATTCTCTGCGGCAATTCCGCAACTGGCCGAGTTGGGCGGCAGCATGTGATGATAGCCGGTATAAATGGTGATTGCGTCCGCCCACGACCAGCCGATTTCCCGATAATTACCGTCCGCTGTGCCCACGTTGCCGGTATAGAGGTTGCCCGGTCCGACCTGGGCCAGGCACAGGCTCGGCGGAGAACCGCTACTCGTACTAGGCGTCACTCCTCGGCAAAAGCCAACGGTCACGCGTTTGTCATTCGGGCGGCCAATCTTACATTCGGCCAGCGCCGCTGTATTGCTCAAACCATCCGAAATCATGCCATAGGTGATGACGGAGTGCCCGCCCCCTCCGCCGAAGACGCCACGGCACTCATTCCAATTCCATTCCAGCCAATAGTCGCCCCGGTTTCCGTGGTAACTCGTTTGCTTCGGGCCCTCCGTTCCGCCGCCCGTCGTCTCTACATAAGTAAACTGTTCATCAGAAGGGCAGAGAAATGCCGGGATTCTGGTGCCCGTTACGGCATTTGTCACCCAGGGCTGCGACGAGTAGCAGACGGTGTCAATGAAGGTATTGTAGAGCGGTTGCTGTTCGACGTAGGGCAACAACACGGTGAGGTAACTCCAGCGACTGCTGGTGCCGGGCCAGTTATTGCCATTAACAGACAAGATCGGCTGGTATCCCTGGGTCGGCAGTTGCTTATTCACGTCATGGAAGTTCTGCAGACCGAGTCCCAATTGCTTCATATTGTTGACGCACTGCGAACGCCGGGCGGCTTCGCGCACGGCCTGCACGGCCGGGAGCAAGAGAGCGATCAAGATCCCTATAATGGCGATGACGACGAGCAACTCGACCAGAGTGAAGCCAGCCCGAATTGCGGGCGAGCGCCGGCGCAGCGGCGCAAAGACGAAACGACGAAACATATTTTCCCCCAAAGGAATTAACAAGCGAAGACGCCGGCCCAGCCGGTGCGATTTTGCCGTGCAAAGACGACAATCCCTTCCTGCCACCGTCTCTTCCTGTTCCGTATTTGCCCAAGCCCGAAGTCCCGCCAACAGACGATGGACCGGCGATTTGAAATCTGTCTAGCAGGGCTGCCTTTACCCCGACCGCGCGGAAATCTATGCTGCCACTCTTGTGCTCCTCGCGCATAACAAAACCCACACGACCATAGGCTAGCTGCGCACCCGCATTTACGCAATAACAAGTAAAAAATATAGTTTTCATTGCTGAGTCAATAAATATAGTTGTCACAATCAGCAGGAGGCCTCGGTCTGAAGGTGTATTGCCCGATGGACATTAGGATTTCGCATTAAGAATCATTGATGAAAAGCGATATATCGCAATAAAACTCATGTTATTCACTGACTATTCTAATAAGAGGATCCCACGTGTGATTAAGAGGCCAACGCCGTAATCCCTGCGATGCGCACCACGTTGTCCGTGGACGCACGAAAACCAGACGCGAAGGCCAGTCGTGCGAAGTTTACCCTGTTGCTCCCGCGCAACTTGCCGGCGCCCGGTCGTCGAGCGGACCAGTTCGCGTTCGCGGTCGCAGCTCCGAAAAGCACGGGCGTCGAACCGCGCCCGGCCTCGCACGGCGGTCTCCCACGCAATTGATTGCTCGGCCCCCATGCCTCATTTACATTCACACGGGGGCGATCGGGGGCGATCTGCCCGCGAACGGGACCGCATGGGAATTGCCGCTGGCTGCCGCAATGTTGTATCTCTTGGGAACTCGAATCTTCCGGCGATTGGCGAGTTGGCTGAAGACCTGGCAAGCGCGGCTCGGTCTGCTGTTCGATCGCGACGACCGCAACCTGGAGCATTTAACGCGGGCTATCGCTCTCTCTCCGGACAATTCGCGCAGCTATGAGTTGCGGTCGCAAATCTGGTTGGCGCGTGATGAGAACGAGCTCGCCGTCGCCGATTGCAACGAAGCGCTCCGTCGCCGCCCATCAGCAATTGCCTACAACAATCGCGGCGTGGGCTACCTCAAGATGGGCCGCTTCGCGGAGGCTCGGGCCGATTTCGACGAGGCCCTGAAGCGTTCGTCTGCCAGCCTGTACTACGGGAATCGGGGAGTTGCCAATGCTAGACTCGGCGACCTGTCCGGCGCCGTTGACGATCTGAAGCGTGCGTTGCAGCTTGATCCCAACCAGGCCTGGATGCATTCGGAATTGGCCAAAGCCTATGCTTTGCTGGGCAGCGACGAACTGGAGTTGGAGCACTGGCACGCAACCATCCGCTGCGCAAGGCGTAATGCCGCCGCCTACGAAGGTCGCGGGCTGTGCTTTCAGCGACAGGCAATCCATGGCGCCGCGATCAAGAATTTCGACAAGGGCGCGAGATCAATCCGCATAGCGCCGACTGCCTGATCCACCGCGGCAGATCCTACGCAGCCTTGGGGCGACGGGAGCAGGCGCTGGCCGACTTCGACGCGGCCATTCGCTTGGCGCCCTCGGCTGAGGCGTTCATCCACCGGAGCTGTGCGCGGATGGACTGGGGACAGTTGTCGCTGGCCTTAGCCGATATTGAAGAAGCGTTGAAATTGAAGCCGGAATTCGCCGTAGCTTACAGTCAACGCGGCCTGACGCGGCTGCGTCTCGGCGAATCCGACCAGGCGCTGGCTGACCTCCAACGGGCGATCGAGCTCGAGCCCCGCGAGGCGATCTTCTTCAATAACCGCGGTTACGTGCGGCAGGGGCGCGGAGAACACGCGCTGGCGATTGCCGATTATGAGGCGGCCATGGAACTTTCCCCCCAGCATCCCAACGCCTACAAGAATCTGGCGTTGCTCTGCGCTACGTCTGCGGCGCAAGAGCATCGCGATGGCGCCAGGGCGGTGGAGCTTGCCCGCCAGGCCATTGAACTCTCACGCGGGCTGGAGCCCTCCTGGCACGAAATTCTGGCCAGCGCCTATGCTGAGGCGGGAGATTGTGAGGCCGCGTGGAGCTCGCTCGGCAAGGCGTCTGAGCCGTTGCCGATACCCCCATCGCCCGTCATGCCGGAAGAGGCGCCCGTTCAATTCTCGCTGCATTCCCTGTTGGCCGCAGTGACCATCGCCGCCTGCGCGGTCGGCATGGCGCGACCGCTTAGATCGACCGAAATATGGAACGAGATGGTGGTGACGCTCATGCCCAACGGGTACTTCGGCGTGTTCTTGAGCCTGCTGGCTGCGTTTGCATTGGGCCGCGGTGTGTGGCGAGGCCTGCGTTATGGCTCGCCGCGACAATATGCCGGCTGGCTGGGGATCGCTTTCGCCGCGGCGCTGGGCGCATGCGATGGCGTCTGGTCCGCAGTCTCGATGTATCGCGAGTTGTATCCCGATATTGTGCCCGGTACGCTGCAAGCAGGAACGCCATGGAGATTGGGGTACGCCATTCTCGTGGACACTATGGTTCTGTATGTGAGCCTGGGCGCCGTTGCGCTCTTTTTGCTTCGCGCTTGCCTGGCCCTGCTGCCTTTGGCTTGGCAAGTTCGACTGATGGGCGAAGCGAAGGCGGCGCGTTGACCAGACGCCCAGTCGTCGCAGCGCGGTGCTCGCCTGCTGCAAACTCCGTCCTTTCGGCCCCGTTCGTCGTCCGCATCGGAAAAGCGGGCCTTTGAAACCGAGCCGCGGGATTTGAAGTATACAAGATGCAGGATCTGGGATTTGCCCTCCCGGCCCTCGCCATCCCATGGCTGTTCCGGAAAACTCCGCATTGCATCGAAGGAACCGAAGCCGATGAAGTCCCTCTCGCTCATCGCGTATTCCCTGATCCTGCTGGCGCCGCTCTCGTCCGCCGCCGAAACAAAACCCGTGGAAGAGCTGCGGTTCGAACCGACGGACGCGGAGCGAGAGCGGACCGTCCCCATCAAGGTCTACCTGGCCGAGTCGGATAAGCAGCAGCCGGTGGTGCTGTTTTCGCACGGGCTTGGCGGGTCGCGCGAGAACAACGCCTATTTGGGCAAGAACTGGGGGGCGGCGGGATACGTGGCGGTATTCATGCAGCATCCCGGCAGCGACGAGCAGGTCTGGAAGTCTGCGCCGCCTGGTGAACGATTGGCTGCGTTAAAGGCAGCCGCCAGCGCGAAGAGTTTCCGAGACCGAAACGAAGACGTGTCGTTTGTGATCGATCAACTCGAAATCTGGAACGAACAGGCCGGCCATCCCTTGAACGGGAAACTGGATCTGAAGCACATCGGCATGAGCGGGCACAGCTTCGGCGCGGTCACGACACTGGCAGTCGCCGGCCGCAAGTATCCTTTCAATCGCAACTTTGCTGAAGGGCGAATCACCGCGTTCCTGGCCATGAGTCCGCAACCGGGCAAAGGGATGAGTCCGTCCGCCGCGTTCGGCCAGTTATCTCAGCCGATCCTCTGCATGACCGGCGCCAACGACGGCAGCCCCATTGACTCGACATTGCAACCTGCGGACCGCCGCAAGGTCTACGAGGCCTTGCCAGCGGGCGACAAGTACCAATTGGTCCTCGACGGCGCCGAGCACTATGCCTTTGGAGACGCGGACGGGCGTTTGCTGAAGCGACAGCGGAACTCAAAGCACCACCCCGCCATCCAGAAGATCAGCCTGCAATTCTGGAACGCCTATCTCAAAGGCGACGAGAACGCGAAGACGTGGCTGCAGTCGGAACGGGTGCTGACGGAGAGCGGATTGGGAGAGGGGGACGCGTGGGAATGGAAGTAGGGGCCCGATGCTTGCGCTTGATCGTCAGGCGTCCGATGGAAAGGGAACGTCCGACGTCTCTGGCTTGCCGCGAAGCGCCGGCGCATTTTCGCCGGTCGCCAAGCATTTACGACGTGCATCAACCAAATTTCGATGGTTGACTTAAATCCTGCCCTGCTTCGCCCATCCGTAAGCGATGAGGGCCTGACGCCATCAATTGGCGTTGGCGGTCCTGTCGGCGCGGTCGGCCATGGCGGTCAAGATGGCAAAGTTCATGTCTTGCGACAGGAACCGCACCGAGCCGTCGGCATAACCGCCCAGCACTCCGTTCGGATGGGCGGAAAACAGAGGAATGTTGGAATTCCAAGACTGCTGGTTTCCCACAAGGTTGTACCCACTGGCAATCGGGTAAAGCAGCGTGGTCACGTTTTGCGTCCAGTTCCCGCCACTGCCGCCGCCGCACGACCAGGCGTGGCCGTTGTGGCCGCAAGAACGCAGGTCGTGTTTATCGTTGTTCGAGTCCCACTGGAAATCGCTCTGTTCACTGACCGCCAAGGTATGCGACGTGCCATCGAGAACATCGCGAATGGCACACGGGCCGACGTTCGGAGAAGTCGAGACTTCCTCAATGATGCCGTTGTACATTTTGTAGCCATACACAGTCGCAGAAGGATCTTTGGCTACGACGTTATAGGTGCCCCCCTTCCAGTAAGAACCAGTGATTCCCACATAGTTCACTAATTGGAACTGCACCGTGCCGTTTGCGGCAGTGGAGTCTGATACGCTCGTGGGCAGCGAACTTGAAGGGCAATTCAACATCGGAACATTGAGCGTGTTGACGACGGCCGAGTTGGGGCTCGCCTGGTTCTGCATCGTCCAGTCGCCGGTGAAACGGAATTTGGTAAAAGCGGGCACCTGTTCGATGTAGGGAAAGAGCCGCACAAACCACGAGCAGCCTCTTTGGAAACCCGCCACGCTATAGGAGCCGACTTGCGGCTCAGCGTTGTACGGGAACTTCTGGGCGACGTCGTGATAGTTTTGCAGTGCGACGCTCAATTGGCGAAGGTTGTTGGTGCATTGCGAGCGGCGAGCCGCCTCGCGCCGCCTGTACGGCGGGCAGCAAAAGCGCGATCAAAATGCCAATAATGGCGATCACCACCAGCAGTTCAACGAGCGTGAATCCGCCATTCGCGCCCGACGCAGGAATCTTTCTTGCGGACGCTCGCAATCAGGCCGTGTAACCGATAACGAAAGCTCGGAGTTCTCGATGACATCTGTGATGCTCCGAAAAGAGTCAGAAAAAAGAAGTCGAAACGAACTCGATAGTTTACTCAACGGCGCCGCAAGCCAGTGCTTTGTCGCCGATGCATGTTCGGGCGGGACCGAATCAACAGGAAACGCTCTACGTTTTCTGTAAAAACGACCAGTGCGGACGCTCCGCGCTGCGCGAATCGCTAAACTTCGCAGCGATGAAACGCCCTAGCCCGTCATACGCCGCGTCGTGGGCGTCTTGAGCCACAACAATCCCTATTTGGACTCTAACGGAAAGTCGATTGTATTCTCACCCGGCTTGACTTCCGCCGTCAGTGTTGATTTGGCGTTGTACTTGGCAGGGATCGTTTCTTTGAACGGTATGGGGGCTTCTTTCGTGGCAGCTTCTGGATCGGACGGGGCGGCTGGCACGCTTTCAATGCGCACCGAGTGATTGCCCACCTTGGCGCCCTTAATATCGCGGATGTAAGTCAGCGTGTACTTGCCCGCCGCGTCGGTGACGCCGGTTGACGGCCGGCCGCCTTCAGGCGAGAAAACGACTTGCGCGTTCGCCAACGGTGCGCCGTCCATCGTCACGGTTCCCTGAACGTCTCCCAGTTCCGGGCGGTCGCTTGAACCGCAGCCCAAGCTCGATCCGGCGAAGACCGCCAGCAGCGAAGCCAGAATGAGCTTCGGCGTTTTCATGTCACAACCTCGCGCCGTATACGGACACAAACAGTCTTCAGGGGCGAACGGCCTGAGGTGGAAAGCCGCGATCACCTACCTAAATAATTAAAATATTATCGAGCGATAACTTACCATCAATCGAGCCGAATGCAACCGCATTCTTGAGGGGGTTTGCATAGCAGCACGGATTGCCGATGCCTGATATAAGGACACAGCGTGAAACAATCCTCGAATTCCGGTCGCTTGCAGAGCTCTATTGAGATCGATAACGTCGCGAACTTTCAGCCCCAGCCATCGAGGGGCCTCTGATAGGTAGAAAGAAATCAGCGTGGGGAAGCGGCGTTCTCGCGTGCGAGCGTGCGTCGCCGCAGGCAAGCTGCGACGGAAAATCGCCTCCGCCAACTATCGCCCACAGGTAAGTCGCTTGCCACGATCGAATCACAAGTTTGTGAACATTACAAGTTCGTCATTTTTCGCTCGCAGGGAGAAATCAGTTCGCAACTCAATATCCCGCTAGCGATCGGATAATAAAAATGAAAGGAAAACCTTTGCGTCGGGCCTCGATTTTCGGATTGAAAACAGGTGCGGACGATTACACAATGATCCAGGGGCAGAGATCGTTCTGGAAACCGGGAATAGACCGTGGCCATGGCAACAGCAACACTCTCTGAATGGCGGCCGGTTGTGGCTGCCAGCCGGCTGAGTCTGTTGGCAGCGGCGCTGATCTTGTGCTTCGACATCGTCGGGGATGGGAGCTATATGCTCTCGAGCCTCGCTTGTCCGATCTGGCTGCTTGCAAGTGCGGTAAAGAACTTGATCTGGCGCCCGGGATGGGCGGTCGCGCTGTTCAGGATTGCGATCCCTGCGTTGACGCTCGCCATCGCAATTGCCAACACCGCGTTACAGTGGCAGATTGCCGAGACGAATGCAGCGCGGATCATCAAAGCCGTTGACGCGTTCCACGGCGCCCATGGGCGATATCCCCAAACCCTGGATGAGCTCGTCCCCCAATACTTGCCGTCGGTCCCCCCGGCCAAGTACTGCATGAGCGGCGCCTTCTGGTATCTCCACGAACCAGGAGGCTACTGCATGCTCATGTGGTCGAAGTTTGGTTTTTACCGGAAGATTTACCACTTTGACGAGAAACGCTGGGGGGCTGTCGACTAGAGGAAATCGCGAGCCGGCTGAAGCCGGCGCCATCTACAAGGGATGTCTGGCGTTATCCCCCAGCTAAAGCTGGGGGAAGGCAGGAACGAGAAAGCTCCCGCCACTCATCCTTCCTTTCTCTCGTCAGCCACGCGGCCCGCTAAGCGTCCAGAGTAGCCGCCGACAAGCGCAGGGTAGGGGCTGCGATTGAGCGTCCGTGTTATCGCACGCGTGGGCGCTCATGGGTATACTGGGGGTGTCATTTCTGGACTTCTTCTATGCGCTCTTCTGCCGCAGGAGGATCCGACATGTTCAGGCGCCGACGCAGCGGCTTCACCTGGGTGGAACTGGTCGTCTGCATTGCGATCGTGTTGTTGCTGCTGGCGCTGTTGCTGCCGAGTGTGCGGATGTCTCGCACTCCGGGGCGGAGAAACACGTGCAACAACAATTTGCACATGATGGGCCTGGCCATGGCGAATTACGTCTCCAGCGGCGGGCAGTACCCGGGCTATCTCCAGCCGCTCAAGCTTGATTCGCCGGCAAAGGGCGCCGGCGGCGACGTTGTCGGATCGCGAAGGGTGACGTGGGTCGTTCCCATTCTGCCGATGGTCGAAAGGGCTGATCTTTACCGTGCGTTTCGCAACGGCCGATTCCCGGAAGACAAGCCGGCAGATGCGACCGACGCGCAATCGCTTTATATGAACTGGCTCGTCTGCCCGTCGAACCCGCCCCAGAGCAGGTTTCCGCCGCCTTGCAGCTACGCCGTCAATACCGGCCAGGTCGACGTGCCGGCGTTTGCCGGCGACCAAGGGCAGGAGGGCTATCCCTGCGACTGGCGGGCCAACGGCGTGTTCTTCAATCGGTTCGTAGACGGCGAAGTCAATCCGGCCGGAGCGCCCCTGGCGACGATAACGCAGGATTTCATCGCCGAGCATGACGGAACGTCGAACACGTTGATGGCGAGCGAGCGGCTTGATAGCGGCAGTTGGGCCTTTCCGCCCGCAGGGGCGCTGGACGCCGAAGCGGCGCTGGGCTTTGTTTGGCGACCGTCGCCGAGCAGCCAGCCGCCGTTCAAGCCGCCGTTGCCGTCGCAGCGCATCAACGGGCCGGCCGATCCGCTGCCGATCAACAACGCTCGGCCTTCGAGCAATCATCCGGGCGGCGTGATGGTTGTGTTTTGCGACGGGCACTCGCGCTTTCTCAGCGAGGAGATTGATTACGGCGTCTATTGCCTGCTGATGACGCCCGACGGTCGAGAGTGCAACGCGCCGGGCCAGACGAAGCTCGTGCCGCCCTCGCCAGCCAACAACTACGAGTACCTGCGGACCGAACAGCTTGGGGACTACGCTGTGGAGTAGGCGCGTTCGAGAGGAGCAAACGAACGAGCGAGCCGTTCGCCTTGGCGGGTCATGGCGATGCCGACGCCAAACTGCATCGCTGTCCTCCCCAATGGCGCCGCTACCATCCGCGCTCGCCAGGCTTCGTGACGATTGCATTGTTGAATCGCTTCACGATGGAGTCCATCGAGTCGCCCTTGAGCCACGACAGCACAGCGTCAGACGCTGGAACAAAGCCGTCGAAGAATCTTGACGTTGATGCGCCCTTCGCGTCTACAAGAATGATCTCCCAATAACGGCCCCTTCCGCCGCGCCGCACGACCTCGCCGACGCGACCACTTGCCGCTGTAGCACCAAAGACTGCATCATGTATCTCGTACGGGCGCCAATCTTCTCGTAGTGCAGAGTCAAGGAAGCTGACGATTTGTCTGCCTTCAAGAGTCAATTGCTCTGCCGGCGGTACAGGAAATGGCCAGTATCTCATTTCAATCATGCGAGTTTGCCATTCAGGTGCGATTTTATCGATAGATGAAAGTCAGGCATAAATCAATTTACCATCAAACGACTCGCCAAACCGCATTGCGGTGCGAGCGAGCAGGCAAGGAGCGGCAAAGCGCCGATCAATTGTGCAGGGCTGTTCTGTACCTTCGCAGGCTCCTTTGCGAATGTCAGAAGTTGCGGCTTTGCCTTTCCGCCGGTCGGCACGCGCAAGCCAGTCGCCGGGTAGGCTTGGGAGAAGCATTTCGCGGTGTGACCGCACGCGGCGCCTGCGGCATGAGAGGAACAGAACAAGCAGCAGCGGGGGAAAGGCGATGCGCCCAAGATGGCCAAGTTCGTGAGGCAAGGATCGGCGGCTTTGACCACCTTTGAAGCGGGCCGCTCTCCGCCGAGCTTGCCTCGGCGGAAAGCACGATTGGTCAGCTAGCTAGACGGTCGCGTTATTCGGATCGTCTGGCGCCGCCCGTCCGCCACCTCAGGCGGCGGACGGGCGGCGCCGACAGGTTGAGGGCGCTTGGCATCTAGCTGGTCAATCATTGCCCGACCGAGGCGAGCTCGGTACGTGGCAGGAGGCGCCAAGACAAATCGAGAGGAGTGCAGTGCCGAAGCTGGCCAAGTTCGAGACGAAAAGTTGGGCATTTTCGGCGGGGCGTTGTTACCCGGCCCCGGGTGGAAGAGGGAGCGTGCGGCGGGCAAACAAAGGCGGCCAAATCCGTGTGGGCAGCTTGGGAAAGTTCGCAGTTGCAAACGTAGCGGGGCGAGAGAAAGGAGGCCGATGCGCCAAAGGTGGCCAACGTCGTGAGGCAAAGATTGGCGAGTTGACCACCTTTGCAGTGGGCTGTTCTCCGCCGAGCTTGCCTCGGCGGAAAGCTCGATTGGTCAGCTCGATGGTCGCGTTATTCGGATTGTCTGGCGCCGCCCGTCCGCAGCCTCAGGCGGCGGACGGGCGGCGCCGAAAGGTTGGCGGGGCTTGGCGGCTAACTGGTCAATCATTGCCCGACCGAGGCGAGCTCGGTCCGTGGCAGGAGGTGCGAAATCAAATCGAGAGGAGTGCAGTTCCCAAGGTGGCCAGCTTTCAACGGGCATCTTGGGAAAGTTCGCAGTAGCAAACGCAGCGGAGCGAGAAAAGGGGGCCCGATGCGCCGAAGGTGGTCAAGTTCGCGGGATATCTTGGGCATCTTCGGCGAGGCGCCTTTGCCCCAATCGGAGAGAGAGGATGCAGCAGGCGAGCGAAGGCGGCCAAGTTTACGACGGAAAGTTGGACGCCTTCGGCAGGTCGCCCTCACCCCAACCCTCTCCCAGAGGGAGAGGGAGTAAGACCTGCAGCGGCCAAGTTGGCCAAGCTTGGCGGGCATCTTGGGAACGTTGGACGAAGCAGCTGCGAACCCGCGACCCCTTGGCGGTGTCGTTTTGCGGAAGTTATACTGCCCGCCTCCCAGGCTATTGCGGCCGATCCGGCCAATCAGAAGCGTCTCTAGCAAAGAGCACCCAATCGAACTATGACGCGAGTTGCCATTCTCGGCGCCACGGGCTATTCGGCCCTGGAATTGATCAAGCTCCTGCTGCGGCACCCGGCGGCCGAAATCGTGGCGGCTACCAGCCGTCAGGAGGGGAATCTGCCAATTGCCCGCGTGCATCCGAGCTTGACCGGCAGGCTCGATTTGCGGCTGGAAGACCTGGGGCCGGCCGAGGCCGCCTCGCGCGCCGATTGCGTCTTCAGTTGCCTGCCGCACGGAGTGACCGCCGGGCTTGTGCCGCAGATGCTCGGCGGCAAGTGCCGGGTGATCGACTTCAGCGCCGACTACCGCTTGAAAGACCCGGCGGTCTACGAGCAGTGGTATGGCGAAAAGCACGCCGATCCGGGCCGGCTGGCCGAGGCCGTCTATGGGCTGCCCGAGCTGTTCCGCAGCCAGATCCAAAACGCCGCGCTGATCGCCAATCCGGGCTGCTATCCGTCGTCGGCCATTCTGGCCCTGGCGCCGCTGTTGAAGGCCGGGCTGATCGAGCCGACCGGGATCATCATCGATTCGAAAAGCGGCGTCTCCGGCGCAGGGCGGACGCCCAAGTTGGCCACGCTGTTCGCCGAGTGCAACGAGAATTTGTCCGCCTATAATGTCGGCAAGCATCGTCATACGCCCGAGATCGAGCAGGTGCTCTCGACCGCCGGAGGTCAGCAGGCCGAAGTGATTTTCACGCCGCATCTCGTGCCGATGGACCGCGGGATTCTAAGCACCGCGTATTCGCGGCCGCGAAGAACGGTGAGCGAGAAGCAGGCCTTGGAGACGTTGCAAGAATTCTACGCCAGCGAGCCGTTTGTAAAGGTCGTCGAACACTTGCCGGGGACGAAAGACGTGAGCGGCACGAACTATTGCCACGTGACGGTGCGCGTCGTGCGAGACCGGGTGATTACGATCAGTTGTCTCGATAACCTGATCAAAGGCGCCGCGGGGGCCGCGGTGCAGAATTTCAACCTGATGTTCGGGCATCCGGAAACCGCCGCTCTGTGAGCGACCGAAACAAAGAAGCGACACCCTCCGCCATGCCTTTTCCGATTCCCCAAGGCTATCGTCTCGCCGGCATTCATGCCGGGATCAAGCAAAATGCGGAAGCTCGCGATATGGCGCTGATCGTATCCGATGCGCGACGCCACGGCCGCGGGCGTCTATACGCAAAACCTGGTCTTCGCCGCGCCGGTGGCGCTGGATCGAAGCCGCACGCCCTGCAGCGAGATTCGCACGGTGGTCGTCAATTCGGGCAACGCCAATGCCTGTACGGGTCAGCGAGGCGACCGCGACGCCGCAGCAATGGCCGAACTTGCCGCGCGGGCCTGCGGCGCGCGACCGGAACAGGCGCTGGTACTATCGACGGGCGTGATCGGTCATTTCCTGCCGATGGACAAGATCGAAGCCGGCATTCAGGCGGCCAGCCAGGCCTTGGGCGACGGCGAGGACTCGCTGATCTCCGCGGCGCAAGGTATGATGACCACCGACACGCGGCACAAACTGGCGGGCCGCACGCTGTCGCTTTCCACAGGCAAGATCCAGATTACCGGGCTGGCCAAAGGCGCCGCGATGATCGGCCCGCGGATGGCCACGATGTTAGGGGTGATTCTCACCGATGCCGCCTTGGAGCCCAACGTCGCCCAGCAGGCGCTGTTCGCCGCCGTCGACGACAGCTTCAACTGCATCAGCGTCGAAGGGCACATGAGCACCAACGACACCGTGCTGCTGCTGGCCAACGGGGCCGCGGGGGGCGCTGCCTTGAACGGCGAAGACCTGGAAGCGTTTCGAGCCGCGCTGGCGGAAGTCTGCATGGACCTGGCTCAGCAGATTCCGGCCGACGGCGAAGGGGCGAAGCATCTGATCACGATCGACGTCGAAGGCTGCGCTTCGCGACAAGCGGCGCACGCGATCGCTAAAACGGTCGGAGAGAGCGCGCTGGTCAAGACGGCGATCGCCGGAGCGGATCCGAACTGGGGTCGGATCGTCTCGGCGGCCGGGTACGCCAATGTCCCGTTCGATCCCCGGAAAGTGGAGCTCCGCCTCAACGGCTTCTTGCTATACGAGCAAGGCGCGCCGGTCGCATTCGACGAATCGGCCGTCTCGAATTCGATTCATGACAATCGCGATGCGGTGATCGCGTTACATTTCGGCGAAGGAAACGCGAAGGTCCGGTTTTGGACCACCGACCTGACCGCCGAATATGTGCGGCTGAACGCAGATTACCGCACTTGAAAGGAAATTTGACAAAGCCGCGTTTTGACCTAGTTTTTATATGGACGGCGAGGCTGAAACGGCTTTGCTCGCTCGGCCGCGTCGTCCCTAAATTGAGGCTTTCTCACCCCCGTGTTTGGGCAGGGTTCTTCTCTTTTGAGGGCCCTGCCTTTTCTTGCGCGCCGTGCCACGAGCCGACGGCCCGCGGTGCACACGCGGCTGGTCTCGGCGTCTTCACAGAACCGGGCGACGGCTGTAGCGGATTTGGCGACAATTCCGGTTGCTGAGCACGGTTTGCAAGCCGCCAGCTTAGAGCGTCAACGGGGCGAGTTCGAACTCTTCACGGCTTCTGCTACGACGTCTGGCAACGCCCCGGCCGCTTGACAAACGAGTCGGGCTCGACTACTAACAGTTCCTGGTCTCGGTCGTTCCTTGCGCGACCTGTATGCGCGGCTCGTTCGCCCGCAACGCGGCTGTTTTTGGTCCAGGTATTGTTTGCCATGTCGTTTGCTTTAGAGGCGGAAGCCTTGCCGGATGTGCCCGAGTCGGAAACCGTTGAGATGCAGCGCGGTTTCGTCGTTGCGGAAGCCCCGCCGAACCCGACGGCGCCGATAGTCGCGACGAGTTGCTTGACTCCGCCGCGGGCGGCGATGAGGACGAAGAGTTTGATGAAGACGACTTCGATGACGATTTCGACGACGACTTCGAAGACGAGCTGGATGACGAGCTGAACGACGACCTCGACGAGTTCGACGAGGATATCGAGCAGGAGGGAGATATCAGCGAGGAAGACGAGGAATCGGAAGAATCCTTTGGCGAAGACGAGGAAGACGCGTAAAGCCGCGAGGAGCCGTCGATATGTCCGCGTCCGATGAGTCCTTTGATCCCCCGCCGAAGAGCGGCGCTTCATCGGCGGCCGCCAGTGCCGGGCGTCTGAATCAACTGGAGTTCGACATCGCGTTCTACGAGAGCGTGCTGCGACGTGCGCCCGAGTATGTCGACGTGCTGCGCTGTCAGGGCGAGCTACTGACCCGCCAGGGCTTGCACGCGCAGGCCCTGGCGATCGACAGGCGCCTGGCAGCCCTGCTGCCGCACGACTGCGTCGTACAATACAACCTGGCTTGCAGTCTGGCCTTGATGGGATTGCGTCGCGAGGCGATGGCCGCGCTGCGTTGCGCCTTGGAAGCCGGCTACGACGATTTCGACTATCTCGAGGCCGACAGCGATCTGGACGCCTTGCGCGAAGAACCTGTCTATCAAGCGCTGCTGCGAGAGTTTTTGCCCAAGGATTAGGGATGCTGGAGCTTGCCGCTCAAATCAACGAGGCCGTTTCGGCCATTCGCAAACACTGGAACCAACAAGCTCGCGTCGGCATTATTCTCGGCACCGGCCTGGGCAGCCTGGCGAAGCAGATCGAAGCTGAGGCGACGATCGACTACGAGGAGATTCCTCATTTCCCTCGTTCCACGGCCATCAGCCATGCCGGCCAGCTCGTTTGCGGCCGGCTGCAAGGCATAAGCATTGCGGCCATGGAAGGCCGGTTTCACGCCTACGAAGGCTATTCGCATCAGCAGATCGCCTTCCCGGTGCGCGTGATGAAGGCGCTGGGCGCCGAGTTGTTGATCGTCTCGAACGCTTGCGGGGGCATGAATCCCCAGTACGCCTGCGGAGACGTGATGGTCATCGAAGACCACCTCAATCTGATGAACGGCAATCCGCTCATCGGTATCAACGACGACAAGCTGGGGCCGCGGTTTCCCGACATGTGCCGCCCTTACGATCCGGCCCTGATCGACCGGGCGTTGGAGATTGCCCGCAAAGCGAATTTCGCCGCCCATCGGGGCGTTTACGTGGCCGTGACGGGGCCGAACCTGGAGACGCGAGCCGAATATCGCTTTCTGCGGTTGATCGGCGCCGACGTGGTGGGGATGTCGACCGTGCCGGAAGTCCTGGCGGCGGTCCACTCCGGCATGCGAGTCTTGGGCCTGTCGATCGTGACCGACATGTGCCTGCCCGACGCTTTGGAACCGGCCGACATCAGTCGCATCCTGGCGCACGCCGCCTCTGCCGAACCGAAGCTGCGGAAGATCGTCTTGGGCGTGCTGGAACAGGAAGCAGGGTGAAGCGGGCAACGCGGAACCCTGAGCGGAAAAACGGAAAGCGACCCGAGGGCTAATCTTCGCTAATCGGCGGCGAATAGGTTAAGAGGACGGTCGGGCTTGCTTTCTGCGGCGGGAAAGTAAGGATTCCTCTTGCTGAGATAGTCGCAAACAAGCAGACGGCGCAGTCGTGGAAGCTCCTGCAGACATGGTGACGCGGCCGGCGCCCGTTCCGCGGCGCTGGAGGTTGCGGCGGGCGATGTGGCAAGGCTGCGCGGCTCGCGACGGTCTGCTACCTTCTGCTCTTGCTGGTGATGATGTTCTTCGAAGAGCGATTGATTTTCGTTCCCTCCCGAAAGCCGCTGGTCGGCTGGGACTTGCCGGGCGTCGAGCGGGCCCGGTTTGCGGCGGCCGATGGGACGCGGCTGCACGGCTGGTATTTTCCCCATCCGCAACCTCGTGCTTGCGTCTTGTTCGCCTGCGGCAACGCCGGCAATATCAGCTACCGGGCCGAACGGTTCAAGCATTTGGCGGACATTCACCGCCTCGCACTATTGGCCTTCGATTACCGAGGCTACGGCCTGAGCGAAGGGGCGCCGAACGAAGCGGGCGTGCTGCTCGATGCGCGAGCGGCGCGAGCCTGGCTGGCCGAGCGGGCGGGCGTCGCAGAGGATGCAATTGTGCTGATGGGCGAGTCGCTGGGCGGCGGCGTGATGGTCGACCTGGCCTGCCGCGACGGCGCCCGAGGCCTGATTCTGGAGCGGACTTACACGTCGTTGCCCGACGTCGCCGCCTATTTTTACCCCTTGTTTCCCGTGCGGCTGCTGATGCGGAACCGGCTCGATTCGCTGAGCAAGATTGCCGATTATCGCGGACCGTTGCTCCACTGCCACGGCGACGAAGACGAGATCATTCCCTTTGAGATGGGCCGGCGTCTGTTTGCCGCCGCTCAGGATCCGAAGCGCTTCGTCGCCTTGCCGGGCGTCGGGCATAATGACCCGTTACCCGACGAATGGGAGACGGCGATCGATGAGTTTCTGGATGAGTTGGACTAAAACCGGCGCCGGACCGGCAATAAATGGGAAACGCTCAGAGGCCCGCCCGTCGGGACGGCTGTTTATCGCGTTTGCGGTCGAGAGCACTGTTTCCGCCGTGAGGCAAATGTCTCGCTCCACAGCGCAACCCACGCGGGTTCGGCCGCCCGGTGCGATGCGCAGTTTACTCGTATGCCTTGAGCGCCTCGCTTAAATCAGAGTGAAGTCGTTCCGGCGTTACAATCGGTCCGTTGCCGTTGGAGAGCGGAAACACGGCCACCGAGCGCTGGTCTTTGATTAGGCCCGGAGTCCACTTCTCAAGCCATCTATCCAAAGCGATGGCTCTGGGCTTGTTTCGTTGCCAATTCTCGACGCAACATGCCTGAGCAAATGCCGCAGCGGGCCAGATGGGAACGACTTCTGCGACACCGTCCGACACTAACGCCCAACCTTCGTCGTCGCCGACGCTCCACAACTCCTCCCAGTCGGAGACCTTGTTCAAGAAGTATTGGTATCGAGCCGCAGCGGGCAATGCCACGACCGCGGCGAGTTCTCGGGAGCTGACTTGATAACTCATCTCAACTTCTGCGCGGCCTTCTTGCGCTGCTTTTTGGCCGGTTGATCGCGCGGCAGTTCTTCTCGATTAATCTTGGGCAACCATTGGGCCAATTCCGCTTTGACGCGTTCATGCTCCGCGGCGGCGGCAAGGTTCGTCCATTCGTACGGGTCGGCAGCGTGGTCGTAGAGTTCTTCGCCGCCGTCGGCATAGCGAATGTATCGCCACCTTTCGCTCCGCAGGCTGTGGTTGTTGCGATGGAATGTGGTCAGTGCGGCGCGTTTCCACGGCGCCGCGGGCTCCGCCAGCAGCGTGCGAATGCTGGGCCCTTCGACGTGCTCCGGAATGGCAATGCCGGACAGATCGCAAAGCGTCGGATAGATGCTCATGAAGTCGACCGGCCGCTCGCAAACGCCGCCGGGCCGGGTCAGCCCGGGAACGACCCAGATCAACGGCGCCCGGGTCGCTTCTTCCCATAAGGCGAACTTGCGCCAATGCTGCTTCTCGCCAAGATGCCAGCCATGGTCGCCCCAGAAGACGACGATCGTGTTGTCTCGATGCGGCGATTGCTCCAACCCGTCCAGCAATCGGCCGACCATGGCGTCGCAGAAGGCGATCGTGGCCAGGTAGGCCTGCACCGCTTCTTTCCAGCGTCCCGAGGCCAGCATCTGCGCATGGTCGCCGCTGGGCCGGGCCATTTTCACGCCACCGGGCGGCACGTCCTGCAGGTCGTCTTCGCGATGCGGGGGCAACTCAATGCCGTCGAGCGGAAACTGGTCGAAGTATTTCTTCGGCACGCTGAACGGCATGTGCGGCTTGACCAGTCCGACGGCCAGGAAGAACGGCTTGTCATGCGCAGCTTCAAGCTTATCCAAAGCGTAGCTGACGACCTTGTAGTCCGGCATGTCCTGGTCGTCGTTGGCCAGCGGGCAGAACTTGATCCCGCCGACGCCATCGTCCGGCGCCGACGGATGCCGCTTGAGTTTGCCGCCGCCGCTCGGCGTGAAGTACTCGGTCCATTCTCCTTCGCGATGTGCGCTGCCGTGGTAGATCTTGCCGGCGCCGAAGACCTGATAGCCCGCCTGGAGAAACTGCGTGGTCAGCGTCAGCTTCTTGGGCATGACCGGCATCCAGTCCTGACCGTTGTCGTACACGCCGCTGGTGCTCGGACGCAGACCCGACATCAACGCGGCTCGCGAGGCGTTGCATACCGGCGCGGGCAGTTGGCCCGCGTGAACGTCACGCCCTTCGATGCCAGCCGGTCGATCTGCGGCGTGCGCGTCTGCGGATTGCGGTGCAAATGGCCGACCCAATGGTTCAGGTCGTCGACCGCAATGAACAGAACGTTGGGCTTCGACGCAGATTGCCCGGCCGGCGCCGCATAAATGGAAGTCGCCAACAGGAGCGCGGACGGAACGATAGTCAGCACGCAGACTCGCATCATGATGAGAATCCTTTTAATAGCCCGGAACTGTCACTAATTCCGCTGCGCTATTGTCAAAATGGCGACGGGCGGGTTAGCGTGCAACTTTCCAGACGGTCACATCGTCAAGGAACAGCGACTCGCTGCGGGTGACGAAACGGTAGCCGGTCTTGTCGACGTCGAGGTCCGCGTGACTGGCCGAGGTCTTGAGTCCGTTGTCAGTCTGCACCGAGACCTTGTCGCCTTGGATTTCTACGAGCATCGTGTACCACGTATCGCCCGAGAAGTCACCGGCCGCTCTGGCCAGCACGGCGCGCTTCGAGTCCGGGTCGCGTTTGTCCTGATCTTTGATAAGGGTCAGCGCCTTGTCTCCGACGCCGATGCGGAACAGGTGGCCTTTGGCATGATTGAAGCTGACGTTGAAGCCCTTGGCGCCATCGAGTTTGAACGAGAATTTCAGCACCGAGTCTCGGTTCGGCTGCTTGAGCGTCAACACGGCGGCATGTTTGTCTTCCGCCTTCTCGCGGCCGACGACGGCTGCCTCGACAATCTGCCAATCGCCCTTGTTGACGGCCCAGGCTTTGCCGAGTTGCGGTTCGTCGAATGAATCCTGCACCAGCACATCGCCCGGCTTTGCCGTCGAGGGAGCAAGTTCCGCGTTCTTCTCAGCGCGTGCGACGGCAATAAACAAAAGCGATCCAACAATCGCTGCAGGGAATGCGAGAAGCTTCATGATTGCATCCTTCTTGAGCTGACAGGTTTCGGCAGAGCGGAAATGCGGACGGGCGCCGATGATAAACGGCGCTTTAGTCTATCCGAGCCTCTGCCGCCGTGCGAATCGCTGCTGCGGCCGTAGGGTGGGCATTGCCCACCGGCGGATCATGGTGGGCAATGCCCACCCTACAAATCGACCTGAACACGGAACGGGCCGCCTAGCGTGTTTCCGCCGGCTCCATCTCTTCCTTGGCGGCCGGCACGCTCTTGGTGGTTTCCGAGAGGTAACGAATGGTGGCAGCCAGGGCAAAGGCCCAGTTGAGCAACACGGCGGCGCCGACTTCGGCTTGTCCGCCGGCGCCGAAGCCATAGGAGTGCAGGCCGGCGCCGAGCACGAAATTGACGCCATACCACGAAAAGACGATCGCCGAAGTCGCCCAGCACCGAGCCGATGGCCAGCCCGAAGTTGCCGAACAGCCCGGCATAGCGGCCGTGCAGAATGGCCAAATAAACCAGTCCGGAGATCAAGGCCCAGACTTCCTTCGGATCCCAGCCCCAGAAACGGCCCCAGGAGACGTCGGCCCACAGTCCGCCCAGGATGGTGCCGGTGATCAGCAGCATCACGGCGACCTGCACGGCCTTGTACGTGTAGCCGGCCAGCGTGTGGCAGGCGTCCGGCGGACGGCGGCCTTGATGCGTGACGTCGACGTCATCGCTGGCCGGGCCGAAACCCGCGGCGGCAGGCGTATGTACGACGGGATCGCGATACTTGCCAAACAGGTAGTAAACGAGCGAAATATTGCCTAAGCCCCAGGCCAGCGCGCCGGCGCCGTAGCTGGAGACGATCGTCAGCACGTGAATCAGCAGCCAGAAGTTGTCTCGCAACACGGGCTGCAGCGGCTCGATATTCTCGTTGAGCACGGGCGACCACCAGGCGGTGAATGCACCCAGGAACGCGGCGAACGTCGCCGACAGCACGAACGGCCAACGCGGATAGACTTGTTCAACAAGCTGGCCGAAGCGGCCGCGCAAACTGAGCGGCACGAGCGCCACCCCAAGCACGCAGGCGAGCGCCACGCGGGGCAGGAACCAGATCGACGGAACCAACACGCACAGCCCAACGAACCAGGTCATCAGGTCGTTGCCGTCGGGCAGCGACTGGCCGGCGTCGACGTTAGGCAACAGGTTAATGACGGTGCGGCCGCCGGCGGCATAAGGCGCTCGGGCCAAGGCATAAAACAAGGCGGCCATCAATGCGGCCCGCGGCAGGAGCATCAGGTAGCCGCCGACCGTCCAGGTCGAACCGTCGAACAACTGCTTTTGCTCCAACGTGAGGGGCTTTTGCTCCCACGTGCCGGGAATGGCCGAGAAACGCCAGGCGTTCTTCAGGCCCGGCCAGGTAAGCGGCAACAGTGTGAACCAGGCGCCAAGCATGGAGACGAAGAACGGCACGAAGACCACCGTTTCGTACATGTTGGTCACCGGCGCCCAGTGCGTGATGCTGATCCGCATGGCAAAACCATAGGCAGTCCAACCCAACCCGGCGAACAATAGCGACACGCCCAGCCAGAACATCGGCTTGCGGATAATGCCGAACGCCAGCGCCAGTGAGCAGACCGCCCCCAGGCTGATGATCCACGACCATTTAAACGGCTCGACGTGGTTGTAACGCACTTCCACGTCGAGCGCTTTGGGCGCCGGGTAGGCCGTATGTGCAATCAACCCGTCATCGCGAGCTTCAATTGGCAGCTTTTCGCGTTGTGGCTCGACGGCTTCGGCCAGCTCGCGCAGCGAGCGAGAGAAGGCCAACGACGCGCCGAGGAATTCATCGGCGACCTTGGCGGTTGGTTTGCTTTGACTGGCCAGATAGGCCTGCACGGCGCGGCGGAAGCTATTGCGCGCGGCCGTGAGCTTGTCTTCAGGGTAGTCGTGCAGATAGTCCTTTGAGCCGTACAGGACGGCCTGTAGGCTGAGCCAGGGGTGAGCGTCGTCCTCGCGCGGACGGTCTTTTTCCAAGGCATACGGATCCAAAGCGGGCACGACATGGATGCAATCGCCATTGTCGTACAAGGCAATCCGCATTTCGGCGGCCTGTTTGACGAGTTGCGCCGCCTCGGCGTCGAACTCGCGGAACAGCGAGCGAAACTGATCCAACTGCCGCGCGTCCAACTTGGCCAGTTGATCCCCCTCGGGCTTGTCGAGCAGGTTCTTTCGCAGCCTGCCGAGCGTTTTGGCCAGCGACTTCGCCGAGACGAGAAATTTTTCCAGATGCGGCTCGATCTGCGCCGCCGTGGCATCGGGCTGTTCGACAAGCTGGAACACGCTCTGCAGCGACTGCTTGCCGGCCGCCAGTTCGTCGGATTCGCCCAGCATCGGCAGCGTGCCGAGCGAGTCGCTCAGGCTGGACCAGGTCTGCACCATGTTCTGGAACTTTTCCAGGAACCGGCTCGTGATGCCCAAGGCTTGCTGACGCGGCAGCGTGATCTGCCGGGCCGGATCGAAAGTCAGCGACCGGAACAGGGAATACGCCTCTTGCAGTTCGGTCATCCGCGTGTCGAGATTGGTCGGGACGAACTCCTCTTCTTTGAGCATCGCCTGACGGCGGCGATCTCGCATCGCCGCCAGGGCTTCGTGCAGTGCGGCCGCCTCTTCGACCTGTCGCGGCGAGACGTAACGCAAATGCTCGCCCTTCTCATTCGTGACGGGAACGCCGAGATATTTCTCTCGCAATTCGTCGTGCTCGGCCAGAATGAACGGCACGTCCTCCCACTTCTCCGGTTCGGCCAGCCAACTGACCAGCAGTTCCACCGCCTCGAAGCGGCGCGGGCGCCGGCCGCGGGCTTGTCGTTGGGGCCGGCCGGAAACAGCTTGAGCGCCGCTTCGTACTCGGACGAATCCAATTCGTCGGCGGGCACGGCGCCCTTCAGCCCCAGCTTGGGACTGGTGCGGTCGCAGATGATCTCGACGGCTTGCCGGGCGAAGGTATCCAACGGCATGATGCGGCCGTGGTGCAGCACCGGAATGTGACGCCATGCGGACCAGTCGAGCGACGCATCAGCCGCTTCGCTTCGGGCGCCGCCCAACAGCAAAGCCAGCCCGCTGAGCAATACCGCCGTGGTCATTCCTCGCATCATAGAGTTTCCTCGCAATCAAGCGGCCTGGGCCGACGCCTTACGACGCCACGGGCTGCCGAGGCGGTTGGGGTTTGGGGGTCGGCGAAGCCGCGGCCGCCAAGGCCTTGGCCTTGCCCGCCGGCTTAAAGAAGTAGGCCCGCATGTAAAACATCGTGGCGATCCCGCCGATCACCAGCAGGCAGCCGATGTACTTGACGCCGCGGCCCGGATCGTAATTGACCGTCAGTACCGAGCCGTAAAGCAGCTTCTTTTTCGACGAACCGGGCACGAGCCGTTTGAACTCGGGGTCGGACGCGCGCCAGGGCCCCATGAAGCTTTCCTGGTACAGCCGATATGAGCGGCCGTCGGCCGGGTCGGCGAAATCGACCGGAGCGTTCATCGTGATCGAGACGTTTTCGGCCAGCGCCTTGTCGCCCTTGGGGCTCAGGACGTCGATGTAGCTGGAATAATGCGAAGGCTGGCTGGTGCCCGGATCGAGCTTCATCTCGAACTCGTTCAATTCCACCTGGAAGCCGACGTCGATGGCATCCAGCGGCATCGAGATCGAAACTACGCGATTGTCCGAGGCCATGGTATGGACCACCGGCGGCCGCGGTTCGGCCTCGACGGGTTTGCCTGCCAGCCAAAAGGTCTCGCTCTGGCCGTCAACCGTCATTCTCAGTTTGGCGCCGCGATGGGCGGCGACAATTTGAGTCATCTTGTCGAACTTCTTCGGCGCCAGCTTCATTTCGGGCCGGTCGCTGGGAACAAAGTGCGTTCGGTCGGCATACATGCGCAATTGCGCGATCGGCATCTTGAACGCGTCGACGGGCGTTTCGTCAAGCGGCAGTTCGCGGGCGGCGACGACCGTCTTCCGGTTCCAGTAGCGATAGTAAAGCCTGGCTTTGCCGTCTTCGGCCAGCGGGCCTTGTAAGATGTCGATCCGCGATGAACCGCCGCCGGCCTGCAGTTCGGCCGCAGTCTTTTTGCCGTGATCGAACCAGTAGGCGCCGAACACGCCGTGCTCGTAATCTTGAAGATTCAATTCCGGCATGTCGGCGAACAGCAGCATCCGCCGCGGCTCGCCTTCGGCAGGATGAATGCGCAACTCGACGACCGGGTTCTCGGCGTCTTCACGCTCTGGCGATTGAATCACGTGCAGTTCGTCGGGCGGCTGCGTCGCGATCGAGATCGGCCGTGCCGACGAACTTGATTATCTCGGCTTTGTAGCCCGATTCGCCGAGCGGAAACTTTCCTTGTCCGGCTTTTTCCGCCACGTCGATCGGATACTTCTTGCCGGCCGCGTACAGCACCGCCTGCCCTTGCTTGCCGATTTCGCCTTCCGGCTGGCTGTGCAAGAACGCGTCGACTTCTTTCTGACTGCCGGAGAGCGAGAAAATGATCTTACCGCCGCCGACCTCCTCGCGTGCGCCCGTGCCATAACGATATTGCTTGAAGCGCTGATCGCTGAGCTGCCGGATGTGCAATTCGATCGGCATCCAGCGCTCGGCCGTTTCCATCGGCTTGCCGTCAGGACCCATCGTTGCGCGGCTGGGCATGGTCAACCACAAACGGAGATAAGGCGCTTGCACTTCCTCCGAGTTGCTGTAGTAGTCCAGCACCTCCAGCTTGATGCCGTCCCGGTCATACAACACGCCCTGATCGCGATGGGCCAAACGCCACGGCAGGAACGGGAGTTTGGTTTCGTAGTCGGACCAGTTGAACGGGCCGGCGACGAACGGAATCGGCGTGCTCTTCGCTTTGCCGTCCAAGGCCTGCTCAATCGACTTGGCCGGGCGAACGGTCGCGGACGTTCAGCAAGAAATGCTGCGAGTCTTCAAACGCCAGATGGGCCCGGGCCCCTTCGAAGACCGGCATTTGCGCGTCGATGCCGCCGCGGCGGCTCATCAAGCAGCCGAACAGCAGCGTCAGCAGACCGATATGCGTAATGACGAAGCCGGTCTGGTGGCGTTTCCAGGGATAGCGAATGGCGGCGGCGGCGAAGATATTCCAGGCCAGCAAGGCATTCAATGCCGTGAACCACCACGCCCCGTACATACCGAATTGCACGCCCGCCGTGCCATAAAACTTTTCGACAAACGTGGCCAAACCCAGCACGGCGGCCGAGGCGAAGATCAGCACCACCGCCAGCTTGAGCGAGGCGGAGAACTCGAACAGCCACAGTGCGGCTCGCAGCCCAACGGGCTGATCGGGTGATCTTAACTTATATTGTGCCATGAACTTCCAGAGCGGGGTGACAACTGACCACCCGGTTGCAGGGGCTCGATTGCTCGCAGACCCGTGCAGCCGATGCTCGGCCGGTTCGCCTCTCGGTTGGCATAGCCAAGACAAGCGCCGCCAAAGCAAGCGTTCTAAAACCGCAGAGAGACCGCCCAGGCAGGATACGAGCCGTCTTTCTCCGCGGCGCATTTCGCCCAACAAAAGATTATAGTCCGCTCGCCAGTAAAAAGTACAGGCAACGGTCTGACGGCGGGGAAAGCGAAAAAAAAACCGCGACTCCACCGGAAAGATCGGCTGAGTCGCGGTCTGAATGGCTTCCGCGCCGAATCCAGCTCGAGGTCGGCCGACCTCGACTGACACGCCTTGCGGCAGGCTTTACTTCAGCAACTTCGGCACATCGGCCAGGATCGACTCGATCGCCTCGTCGTTCAATTGGCCTTTGCTGAGAGCGTGGTTGGCAACGACCGAACCCTTGACGGCCAGGATCACCGTCACCTCGGCCTTGGGATTCAAGCCGTAGTTGTCCGGACCGTTTTCATACTCGACCGGGACGACGATCGGCACGTTAGCGGCCTTTGTCTTGGCGCCGAACTTCTTGGCTTCGGCTTCCAGCGATTCCTGGTTGTCGCCCAGCAGGTTCACAAAGGCGGCCAGCTTGGCATCGGAGTTGTGGGTCACCGCCGAATCGAGCTTCTTGACCAGACCAGCGACCTTTTCGTCGGCCTTGCGGGTGAAGACCATGACCATCGGACGACCGCCGTACTTGCAGCGATAGCAGAGCTTCGCGCCCGTATCGACGCCATCATCCGAGGCGCCGGCGCACTTCACGACGTCGAATGCGCCGATCGAATCGCCCGGTTGCACGCCGCTCTTCAGCTCGGCGCCCGCGGCAAACGAAGCGCTGGCCAGCATCAGGGCCGTGCAAAAGAAAGATGTCAGCACTTTCATGGGGTTCCTCATACTTACTGGTTAGAAAAAACACGCTGTCAAAATAACAACGCGCGCGGCTCCGATGAAAACAAGCTTCTTTATCTGCCCTGGCTTTCCTAGAACGCGGCGGGCCCAGCAGGGCGAGCCAGCCACTCACTACGACGCCCGACCGTCCATGGTTCGCCAAAAAACAGTTCGCTAAAACAAGGTTGGCTGCGAAAAAGAGCCCGGGAGAGACCGCGTCGTCCGTGGTAGTGCCCTCCCGCAACGGCAGGTTACACGCCAACATTATGGTAGTTTACTTCGCATCTGCAAGCTTTTCCGACTGTCTTTTGCCCGAAAAGCACGGCAACTGCCCCAACCCGCAAAGGCGGGGGCGCCAGCGAGCAGGCGGCGGTCAGGAAGCGGCGAGCGCTTCTGCCTGCACCCTCTCTCCATACTCTCGGGCAAGCTCTACGAGCGTGCGAACGAAGGCGCCGCTGCCGCCGCCATCGATCCAAGGCTTGGGCTTTTCAAGGAACGCGGGTCCGGCGATATCCAGATGCGCCCAGGGCCGGTTGGCGACGAACTCCTCCAGAAACTTCGCGGCGGAAATGGCGCCGCCCCAGCGGCCTTCGCCCGTGTTGCGGATGTCGGCGACTTCGCTCTTGATGCCGTCGCGATATTCCGGAAACATCGGCAACTGCCAGAGCGGCTCGCCGCAGCTTCGGCGGCGGCGGCGACCTCGTCGCACCAGGCCTGATCGTTGGTCATCAAACCGGCGACGTCGAGGCCCAAAGCGACGACGCAAGCGCCGGTCAACGTCGCCAGATCGACGATCCGAGCGGCGCCCATCTCCACCGCGATATCGAGCACGTCGGCCAGCACCAGACGGCCTTCGGCGTCGGTGTTCTGGACTTCGATCGTGCGGCCGTTGCGAGCCGTCAACACGTCGCCCAGCTTCATGGCCGAGCCGCTCGGCATGTTTTCGACCAGGCCCGGCCAGGCCGATCACATTGACCGGCAGGTTCAAACAGCGCGATCGCTCGCATGGCGCCCGACGACTGCGGCGGCGCCGGCCATGTCGCACTTCATGGTCTTCATGGAATCGTTCGGTTTGAGCGACAGGCCGCCCGAGTCGAACGTCACGCCCTTGCCGACCAGCGCCAGCGGCGCCGCATCCGTTCCCCGCCTCGATGGCGCAACACCAGCAGGCGCGGCGGCCGGGTCGAACCGCGAGCCACGGCCAGCAAGGCGCCGGCGCGCTCCTGCCGCAACCGGTCTTCGTCCCAGGCTTCGATCTCGAGCCCGCACTCAACCGCTAGTTCGCCGGCTCGCGAGCAAAACGACTCGGGGTAGATCTCTTGCGGCGGTTCATTGACCAGGCGGCGGCTGAAGTTGACGCTCTCGCCCAGAATGCGACCGGCTGCGATGGCCGGCTCCTGCGCGCCGCGCCACACGACTGCCTCGAACGGATAACGCTGCTTTTCCGCACGATACAAGTCCTGCCCCTGGCAGCCGACGATCGCGCCCGCCACGGCGCTTTCGGCGACGGCTTCGGGACCGTCTTCCGCCAGGCAAAACGCGACGCGCGAGCGAGACTTGGTCGCCAGAAACTTCGCAGCCGCCGCGGCGGAGCGAAAGGCCCGGCCACGGTCGAACTCTGCGCGGCCCCAGGCCCGCGATCAACGTCAGCGGCGCCGCCACGCCCTCGGCGCCGTAGAGCGGCGTGAGCTCGTAAAGCTTGCCGGAAACTTCCTTGGTCTCAATTAACCGGCTCAGCAAACCGCCCGTCGACTGATCGACGAGCGCCGCGGCGCCGGTCGGTTTGCCGTCGGAGAACAGGCCTACGACGACGGCGTCGGCCTGAAGGTCAGTCAGCGGGGCATCCGTGTGCGTGATTTGCATCGTGTGCGACTCAAAAAAAGGAAGCATGGGGGAAAACGAGACGGACCGGCAGGGCGGGCTATACAAGTCCCGCCTGCCGGCCGAGCAAAGTCAATGCGAAGGTAGCGCTTTGTCAGGTCTCAATTATGGGGTAGCAGGGAACTCGGGTCTTAGGCTCGGCGAAGCCTCGCTGCACTGGGGCATCGCTTCGCTCTGCCGCCAGCCACCCGCGCCAGTTCATATTGCCACTCTCAATGCTTACAGCTGACAAGGCACTGACTGTCCGTCGGAGTCGAACGCATACCGTACGGCGTCCGAGGACGCTCGTTGCCAGCTCCTAGCCAAGCTGCGACAGCGCTTGTTGCGCCGCCTTCTTTTGCGGGCCTTCGGCATCGCTTTGGGCGACGGCCTGATAGATTTTCTTACCCGCCTCTTGCTGGCCGGCCCGCACCAAGCCTTCCGCCAGCCGGATGCGGGCTTTGGCCATTCTCAACGCGGCGCGGTCGCCCGATTGCTTTCCGGCGGCGACGAGCAGTTCGTCCGCCGAAGCGTCGGGATGGTTGGCCAGCGCCTCGGCCGCGGCCAGGCGAACGTGCGGATCAGCGTCTGTTGCGCACTTCTTTAACGCGTTGACGACGCCCGAGCCGGAGCGGCGACCCAACGCATTGACGACGCCCACGCGAAACTCGGCCCCGACCGCTTGGAGTGCCGCTTCCGCCAAAGCATCTGTGGCGGCCTGGCACGTCATCCGGTCGAGAGCGAAGCGGGCCAGCTCGCGGCTTTCGAAATCGGCCAGGCTCTGCTTCAAGGCGGTGCGCTTCCATGTCGCCGCCGACGGCGGCCAGCGCGCGGTAGACTCGCCGCGCACTTTTGCCGAATAGGCGGCAACCGGCGTCTTATCCTGTTCGCTTTTGGGCCTCGTCGCTGCGACGATCTTGGCGAGCGAAGCGGCGAGCTCGGCCCGCTCCTTATCCTTGCCCGGAGTGCCGGCGGCAGCCGTCTGCTCGACGACGGCCCGCTTGGCCTGATAGACCTTCGCCTGATCGCTCGAACCGAGCTGATCGCTGAGTTGTTCCACGGATGGCATATCAAGATTCCTCGTAAAGTCGGTTTGGATGCAGAACGTCGGCTGCGAAACAAATTGCGTCTCCCCCGGGGCCTAGACGTGCCACGGTGCACGCATCGGCTTGCTGACCAGCAAGTTCGCCTGGTCGTCGCCGACGAACTGCTCTTTTTCAGGGCTCCAATTCAGCTCGCGGCCGAGCTTGATGGCGATATTGCCCAAGTGGCAAACCGTGACCGAACGATAACCGATCTCGACGTCGCAAATCGGCCGCTCGCGACTTTGGATGCAATCCAGCCAGTTCTCGTGATGATCGCGGCTGACGTAAAGCTTCGTGGCGAAAGAGTCGGGCGAAAACTCCTTGACGATGCTGTCATAGTCCTTCAGGTTCTTGCCGCCGTGAGAGACTTCAATGCGGCCGCGGCTGACGAACACCCAGCCGTCGCTGCCGGTGAATTTGACGCCGTTTTCGCCTTGCGAATGACAGTGCAACTCGACGCCGTTGGCATACGCGTACCGTACGTCGAACTCGCCGGGCACGTCGTGCGGGCCGTTTTCGTGATACTTGCCGCTGCCTTTGACTTTCACCGGTCCGGAACCGTCCGCGCCGATGCCCCACTGGGCGATATCGTTGTGGTGCGCGCCCCAATCGGTCATCTTGCCGCCGGAATAATCGGAGAACCAGCGGAACTGGTAGTGGCAACGGTTCGGACTGTAGTCGGCGTATGGCGCGGGCCCCAGCCAGAAGTTCCAATCCAACTCGGGCGGAGGCGTGGTCGGCGCTTGCCACGACCCCGAATCGATACCGCCGATGTGGGTGTCCACTCGCTGCAGCTTGCCGATCTTCTCGTTGCGGACCAGTTCGCAAGCCAGGCGGAAGCGCCGATCGCTGCGTTGCTGGCTGCCGGTCTGGAACACGGTTCCATAGCGGCGAGCCGCTTCGACCATCTTCTGGCCTTCCTGAATGGTCAGCGTCAGCGGCTTCTCGCAATAGACGTCCTTGCCCGACTCCATCGCATAGATGGCGGCCAAAGCGTGCCAGTGATCGGGCACGGCGATCAGCACCGCGTCGATGTCCTGGCGGTCGCAGAGATCGCGGAAGTCTTTGTAGGCCTCGACGTGCCGGCCAGTGACATTGAGCACGTCCAAGGCGGCCTGATCCCGATGATTGCGGTCGACGTCGCAAACGGCCGCCACCTCGATGCGGTTGTTCGGCAGCAAGCGGTTTTTCAAGTGATGCCGGCGTCCTAGGTCGCCCGTGCCGATCGAGCCGACGACGACCCGATCGCTGGGGGCGGGTTGGCCGGGTTTGGCGAATACGGTCGAGGGGACGATCGTCGGCGCGGCGGCCGCCGCGGCCGAAGCCTTCAAGAACTGGCGGCGATTGGCGCCTGGTTTTCGCGTCACGGCAAGGCTCCTGGCTGGGCAAGAGAAGGAAACGGAGGTAGCTGAAGCATACTTGCCGGCCGCTCAGACGGCGATGACGGCAGGAAAGCGAAAGGAATTTTGTCCATTGCCGCGGGCGTTTTCAAGCAGTCGGCGATTTCTTCTCGTGGCGGCGCCCGCGCCGCCGCTCCAGACCGTCTGTCTCTCCCGGAACCGTTTGAATGGTGCTAGCACAGGCCGTCAGTGCAAATTCTGCTTGCAAAACCGGGGTCGGGCGAGAACAATTGGATCCTGAGTCGAGAGAACGCCAGGCATAGCCCTCCTACCAGCCGAGCGTCCTCTCCCTTGGCGCTTGGGTTGCGCGCTTTGCTATTTGAGTGCCGCGACGGGCGATTCTTTCCAACCAAAGGTAACTTGTCGCCCCAGACGCGACACTACTACCAAGGGTTCCTCCAGACCGACCACTCCCTTACGGAGGCCAGTTGCATGGGCGCCATGACGGCCGAAGATCAAGACACCTTAGGCCACGAAGTGCGCTATGACGAGCAGCATGAGGCGCCGCCGCGCGGCCGGGGCAAATCGCACAAGCTGTTGTACGTGCTGTCGATCGTTGGCGCCATCGTGCTGGTGGTGGCGGGCGCGGTCTATATCTTCGCGGAGCAGGCGCCGAAAGCGGCCGGAAGTTGCTGACCACCGCCGCGAAACGAAGCAACTTGATCGTCACGGTCACCGAAGACGGAAATGTCGAGAGGCTCGCAACCTGGAACTGAAGTGCGAGGTGCCTGGTCCGATCACAATTTTGAACATCATTCAAGACGGCACCCACGTGGAAAAAGGGGCGGAGTTGGTCCGCCTCGATTCCTCGTTGATTGAAGACCAGGTCAACGCACAGAAGATCGTCGTGGCGACGGCGGAGGCGAAGAAGATCACGGAAGAGCGGACCTGGGCCGCCGCCAAAATCGCCGTTGACGAATACCGCGAAGGAACCTTCAAGCAACTCATGGAGCAAAGCGACGCGGACATCACGGTCGCGCGGCAGAATCTCAGCAGTGCGGAAAACACGCTCCACTATACGGAACGCATGCATCGCAAGGGGTACGCCACGCCGCTGGAACTGGAAAGCAAGGAATACGCCGTCGAGCAGGCCAAGCTGACGCTGGGGGTGGCCCAGACCACCAAGATGGTTCTGGAAAAGTACACCCGCGCGAAGATGCTGGAGGAGTTGGAAAGCGCTCGCGACAGCACCGAGGCGCTGATGAGATCGGCGCAGGCCGAGTACGACTTGCAAATGGCCAAGCTGGAGCGTCTGGAACGACAGATGTCGAAATGCTTGATCACGGCGCCGCAGAGCGGAATGGTCGTGTATGCCAACGACGCCGGCGGCTGGCGATCCAGCCAGCAGGGCCCCAAGATCGATCTGGGCGCCTCCGTCAACGAGTTTCAGGCCATTTTGCGGCTGCCCGATCTATCCAACATGCAGGTCAAGGCGCTGGTGCATGAGTCGAAGGTGGAGCGGCTCCGGCTCGGAATGCGAGCCGTCGTCAAGATCCAGGACCGCGAGTTGCAAGGCACGGTCGCTTCGATCGCCAACCAGGCCGAGCCGACCAGCTTCTTTTCCGGAAATGTCAAGGAATACGCCACGATCATCAAGATCGACGGTCATCCTGAAGGGCTGAAGCCGGGCATGACCGCCGAAATCGAGGTGCTGGTCGACGAGCGCCGAGACGTGCTCACCGTGCCCGTGCAGTGCGTTGTCGAACAGGGGAACAAATTCTACTCCTGGATCAGGAAATCCGGCGGCGTCGAGCGGCGCGAGGTTATCCTGGGGGCTACGAACGATACTGAGATCGAAATTAAGGACGGCATCAAGGAAGGCGAACTGGTTTTGCAAAATCCGCGAGCTGAAATCTCCGACGCTCGCAGCGAGACCATGGTGGCCGAAGACGTCGACATCAAGAAGAAATTCGGAGACGCTCCGCCGGGAGAAGCGGCGGCCCAGCGCAGTGGACGAGGCGGCCCGGAAATGGCCGGCGGGCCTGGCGGTCCAGAGGGCGGGCGAGGCCGAGGTGAAGGAGGCCGCGGCGGAAACCAGCGGCCCCGCATGAGCTTCGCGGACCTGGACAAAGACAAGGACGGCAAGCTCACGCAGGAGGAACTGCCGGAACGAGCGCGTCAGCGTTTCGCCCAGATGGATGCCGACGGCAACGGTTTCGTCGATGCGTCCGAACACGGCAAGGCGATGGCCGCGATGAGGAAGCAGGCGGAACAAGGCGGCGGCCCGCCAGGAGGCCCTGGCGGATTTTCCGGCGGCGGAGGCCGCTAGCTTTTTCGCTCGCCCGACCTGCCGTCGCTCGTCAGCATGGTCGGACGGGCCGCGTTTGCCGGTGGTTTCGCGTTTGAGGTGGATCGCTTGGGTTCGAAGTTTCTACAAACGTTGCGGCTAGGGCTGAAAACCCTGCTGCTGCACAAGCTGCGCTCCGGTCTGGCGGTGCTGGGCATCATGATCGGCGTCACCGCCGTGATTTGGCTGGTCGCCATGGGCGAAGGGGTCAGCTATCAGGCCCAGCAACAAATCAAGGATCTCGGCGCCACCAACATCATCATTCGCAGCATCAAACCCGCCGGGAATCAGTCCGGGCTTATGAGCGGCATGTTCGTCTCTTACGGCGTGCTCCGCGAAGATTTCAAGCGTATTACGTCCACCGTTCCCACGGTGATCCGCGCCGTGCCGCTGCGCGAGATTCAAAAAGAAGTCCGCTATATGGACAAAACGTCCGAAATCCGGCTGGTCGGCTGCACGCCCGACTATCTGGAGATGAACAATTTGAGCATGGCTGAAGGACGATTCATTTCCGACCGGGACCAGGACCGCGTCGATAACGTCTGCGTCCTGGCGTACCAGACGGCCAACCAGTTGTTTCCGTACGAGGATCCGGTCGGCCGCGCCATCCAGGTCGACAAAGACTTCTATCTGGTCGTCGGCATCACGAAGGAACGCGCCGCGTCGGGCAACATCGGCGGCAGCTTTTCGGGCCAGGATTTCAACAGCGACGTGTATATCCCGCTCAATACGCTGCGTGCCAGGATTGGCGACCAGGTGATGACGTCGAAGGCGGGCAGCCGCGAGGGAGAAATCGTCCAATTGAGCCAGATGACCGTGACCGTGGGCGACGTCGATGAAGTGGACGACACGGCGGCTGTGATTCGGCTGCTGCTCGAGAAATTCCACAAGGCCGTCGACTATTCGATTATTGTGCCGAAGGAGTTGCTGCGGCAGGCGGCCGTGCTGCAACTGATGTTCCGCGTGTTGTCGGCGCTGATTGCCGGCATCTCGTTGTTAGTGGGCGGCATCGGTATTATGAACATCATGCTGGCGACCGTGACCGAACGGACTCGCGAGATCGGCATCCGCCGCGCTCTGGCGCCGAAACGCCGCGACATCATTCAACAGTTTCTCACCGAGACGGTCGTGCTCTCGACAACCGGCGGCGTGCTAGGCGTCGTCCTGGGCTTTTGCTGCTACTTCGGAGTTTCAGGGGCGCAATGGTTTTTGGAACAGGTCGCTCCCACCATCTACAGCGACTTGCCGCCGGCCATTCAGAAACTCGAACCGCGGATCGAGCCCTGGTCGGTGATCGCAGCCTTCCTGGTTTCGGTTGCGGTGGGCGTCGTGTTCGGACTCTATCCCGCCCGCCGCGCGGCGATGATGGACCCGATCGACGCGTTGCGCCACGAGTAAGTCCAGCAAAAAGAAGCTTGCCAGGCGATATCAGAGCGCACACGCGGATGCGGCTACGACAAGCGCCGCGTTCTGACGCCTCACCGCAAGGATTTGAACAGAAGGAAACGAAGAGGAGGGGCGGAATCGCTACGCATCCTTTCTTCGTACTTCGTTTCCTTGGTTTGCTTCTGTTCCCTCTGACCGTTGTTCTGCGCCCACCGTTCTCGCACGTCTCGATCGCCAAGCTTCAGTCAAGTCGGGCGCGAGGCAGTAAGGCCGGCTCAGTCCTTTCTCCAGTCTGCCATTCCTGCAAGAGAATCGCTGCTGGTGCGGCTTCGTCCTCTCTCTGCGAGCGGCTGAAGCGCATCGTGATCGTCAGGAGGACTTCAGCACCGGGCAGGCGTCGAGCCAGTCGCGGCCATCCTGTTCGATCCAGCGGCGGCACTCGTCCGGTCCCCACTCGCCTGGTGCATACGTCGCCACGGCCGGCTGATCGGCGGTTTGCCAGTAGTCGAGAATCGGATCGATGATACCCCAGGCGCATTCCACCTCGTCGCTGCGGGCGAACAGGCTCGCATCGCCGGCCAGCACGTCGAGCAACAGCCGCTCGTAAGCGTCGGGCATGCTGCGGCGGAACTGGGCATCGAAGCGGAAGTCGAGATCGGTCAGCCTCAGTTCCATGCCGGCATCGGGCACTTTGGTCTGAAAGTGCAGTTGCATCCCTTCGGCCGGTTGAATATGGATCACCAGTCGGTTGGCGTCGAACTCGCCCGGGACGGGAAACATCACGTGCGGCGGCTGGCGAAACTGAATCACGATCTGCGTCGTGCGGCAATTGAACGCCTTGCCGCTGCGCAGATAGAACGGAACGCCTTGCCAGCGCCAGTTGTCGACATACAGCTTGAGCGCCGCGAAAGTCGCCGTATGGCTGCCGGGCGCGACGCCCGGTTCGCTGGCATAGCCTTCGTATTGGGCTCGCACCGTGTTCGCAGCCACAGCGTCGCCGGAGAGCGAGCGGATGGCCTGCAGCACCTTGACCTTTTCGTTTCGCACCAGGTCCGCGTCCAAGCGGGCCGGCGCTTCCATGGCGGTGATGGTCAGCAACTGTAGCAGGTGATTCTGGAACATGTCGCGCAGCACGCCGGCCGTATCGTAGTAGCCGGCGCGACGTCCGACGGCCACTTCCTCGGCCGCGGTGATCTGCACGTGGTCGATGTAGTTGCGGTTCCATTTCGAGCACGCGCGCGCGCTCGGTCTCCGACAACTTGTTGCGCGGCGAACTGGTGCGGTTGGCGCGGCGATCGATGCCGCCGCCGCGCGCACGCCAACGCTGCTCGGTGCGTCGGTCGAGGCCGACGAGCTCGCAGGCTTGCCGCCGCCGCGCGCCCGCGGCGACTGCTTCGTCGATGAGCTCCAGGGTCACGAGTCGCTGTTCGACGGTGTGTCGTCGCCCTCGTCGTCCGCCCACATCGCATCGACTTTTTTTTGGAGCTCGAGCAACGCCTTGGTCTCCTTGAGCTGCTTCTCGGTCTTGCGCAGCGTCCGCGCCAGCGTCCGCGACTGCGCCCGATCCGCCAGCCGCTCCTTGCTGCTCTGTAGCGCCCACGTCATCGAGTCGCGCCACTGATCGAGCTCGTCTTCGTGCAGCCCTTCGCGTCGCAGGAACGCGCCGAGCTCCTTGTCCGAGAGCTTGCTCGCCTCCGCGACCAGCCGCATCTTCTCTTCCACCGAGCGCTCGTCCGCGCCTGTTCCGGCGTCCTTCTTGTCGTCCGAATCGGTCATCGTGCCTGCCACTTTGCACACTTCGCGCTTCCAGTCCCACACCGTCAACTTGGAAACCCCGACCTCGGCCGCCAGCCGCCGCACCGACATGCTCGGCTGGCTCAGCAGCTTGTAGATCACCAATCGCTTGAATTCACTCGTGTACTCCAACGCTCCACTCGATTCTCCGCCCTACTTCGGGTTTTGGAATCGTGCGGCAACTACGCTGACACATAGGGCGCACCGCGGCGTCAGGTCCTGGCCGTCGGGCTTCGGCGTTCGCACGCGACAGGAAGAAGCGTTCCCCGAACTCTTGCGCTCCGGAACTCTTGAAAGACCCCCGGTCCGGGACTTGGGACTTGCTGGAACTCTTGAAAGACCCCCGGTTCGGGACTCGGTGGCTTGAAAGACCCCCGGTCCGGGACTTTGGGGTCCGGGACTTGGACTTGAACAAACGCCGCCGACGGCTGCGACAACGGGCAGAGGAGCCGCACCGATGACGCTTATCCGATCACGAATGGTGCAGCGTGCTGCTGTTTGGAGTTCCTCGAACTAGGCACCGTGCTGGTCTGCCCTGAGCCAGTGCACGGCCGCTCGAAGGAGCTCGCGCAACGGCATTGTGGGCCATTCTTCCGGTGCTGCCGGATAGCAGCCAGATCCCCATTCCCCAAATGCTCCACCGGCAACGAGTGTCGGACTCTCGTCTTCCCTGGGCTGTCGAGCGAACAGCAGATAGACGAAGCTACAGTCGCTGGCGAGGACATACTCAGGCTGATCTTTGAGCCTCGCTTCCAGGAAACGCGCAGCCACAGACGAAACCAGGTGGCCGTACGTCTCAACCGCCGCCGATGCGGGCGCGTCGCCGGTCGTATACACTACACATGCGAACGGTTGGCCCACGAACGACCAACGTGGCTTCCAACTGCTAATCCTCGGGGACGAATCCATGGAAGAACTCAATAACTTCGGTAAGGGTGGGGCCATCCTGCCGGAGGTGCATCCGGAACTCTACCGTTAGACCGGTAGAAGGCTCAACGCCAACCCGGGCATCCGACGTTGGTTTCTTCTGCACCGAGACGTCGAGCATGCCCTGGCAATCTCCACGAGGTCTTCGGCTAACGGTTCGTCCGCGGGAGTCCACGTAGGCCTGGTCTTTGTGTTTCGGGTTGTGCTCGTAGACACGTCGCACCGGCTTCTTGGTTGAGTCACTAGGGCCGCTAAGAAGGGTGACGCCAAGGGTAGCGACAGTGCCGCCGGTCCCTGCAGTTGCGGCAACCATGGGCAGAGCGAACGTGATGCCGAGGACCGTCAGCCCTGCACCGGAAGTTGGTGAGTGTATAACCTTCTGGCCGCCGTCAACCCATGCGCTGGCTACGGACTTGGCGGTCTTCGTCACCTTGTTGTGCACATCATTCGCGACGTCCTTGCCGTCCTCTGCCAAGCCCTCAACGGCGTCCTTGAGGTCCGACAAAGCGCCAGCAATGGCGTTCCCTGCTCTTCGGGCGGCTGGCCCTACATTGGTTGGCGGTCCCTTGAATTGGCCACCGTCGCAGACAAGGTTGCCCACCCTTTCGTGGCCAATGCAGACCATTTGACGCTCGCGGCCATCCGGGTCCACGAAGCGCAGTGGGTTCTGCCCAGAGAACGCAAATAGATTCGCGCGCCTCGGTTCGTCCCACGCCGCATCGGGAACGAAGCGGTACTTCGGATCGGCCTGCGTCCAGGAGAGGCTGAGCGGGTCGTAATAGCGGAAGCCGTAGTAGCTGAGCCCGGTGAGGTCGTCGGCCTCCTTGCCGTTCATCCGGCGGGTGTGTTCGTCCGGCTGGCCGACGGCGTCGAGAATCTCGCCCCAAGGCCCGTAGGTGAAGCCGCCTTTGATGTTGCCCGATGCGTCGTCGGCTACCAGCAGGCTGCCCAGGCGACTGTGGTGGGTGAACTCGAGGTTTGTACGGTTCTCGATGCGCGCGATCGGGAGCCCGCCGAGCGAGACGTGGACCCAGACCTTGGACTCGGCACCTGTGCCGTTGTAGTGCACCTCGGTTTCGCCGAACCAGAAGCGCGCTCGCTCATAGGTCCCAGCCGGACTCTTGCGTACCGCGAGGGTGCGCTGGCCGTTGGCGTCGTAGTAGTAGAATCTCCGTCGTGCCGTCTGTCCCAACCGCTTTCGCCTGGCGGAGGTCTCCGTCGTAGGAGAAGGAGTAAACCTTCGGCTGCGAGCAGTTGGCGGGGTCGGGGCATTCTCTGCGCTGGGTTACGTTGCCCGCGTCGTCATAGGTGTAGGTGGCGCGGGCAGCGTCTGTCGCGGTGTCGCGGAGCTCGGTGACCGCTTCGGGATCGCCGCCGTTGTAGAGATACTCGACGTCGCGTTGGTGAGCGTCTGGGGCTTCGTCGTAGGCCGAGACGTGGGCCTCGAGGAACCGGCCCGCCTGGTCGTAGTCGAACGTTCCGACGTAGCCCCTGTCGTCTCCGGCAGATGCAAGCTGATGGCGGTCGTCGTAGGTGAAGACAGCATTGCGTGGAGCTACACCGGCCAGACTGGTGTGGAGCTCGGCGAGCTCGTCCGTGGCTCCGTACTGGAAGCTTTGGTCGGACGTGACGTGGGTGCCACTTGGGCTGCCATCCGTGGCGTACCAGGCAGTGTCCTGCGTCACCCGGCCAAGCCGGTCGAAGTGGATGTCGAACCCGTGCATGGCACGTGGGTTGCCATGCCAGGGGCTGCCGGAGTGCACTACGTTGCCGGCAGTATTGCGTGTGAAGAAGGCCAGGCCGCCCTGGGCGGCGGTACCTAGGGTCGAACGGCAGCCCTCGGCGGTCGTACCAGGTCGTGACGTAGGTGCTGGTCATGGCGTCGCCGTCCGGGAGCGACGCGGCGGTTTCCTGACCAGATGGTCCGTATTGCCTCCTGACCGTGCGCTGATCGGCGTAGGGCGCGCCGGTTGGCGTCAGGTCGAAGGCCCGGGTGTCGGCGGCGAGGTTGCCGCGGAGGTCGTACTCGTAGTCATCCCAGAGAAGCACCGGTCCGAGGCCGCCAACGGGTTTGGGGAAGCCGTGAACCTCCTGGCGAGCGAGCTGGCCGGTGCCGTTGGGCGCGCTGTCGTAGAGGGACACGACGATGCTCGTGCCGTACTCGGCTTGCTCCGCGGGGCTCATGCCGCGCAGGGCCGGCATGTGCGAGGTGATGCGGTCGAGGTCGTCGTAGGCGATGGTGGTGGTGTAGTCGGCCTGCGAGGCCCCCGCCGGCACCGGCTCGATGCGGGCAATCATGTTGTTGTTGAGGTCGTAGCGGTACTGCCAGGTCTTGCCGGCACGGGTGATTGCGGTCCGGTTGCCGACCCAGTCGTGCGCCAGCTGGGTTTCGTAGCCGTCGGCATCGGTGATGGTTTCGAGGTTGCCCGATCGGCTGTAGGCGTACTGAGTAATCGACCAGTTGCTGGCGTCGCGTTTCTCGGCGACCTCGACGAGGCGGCCGCGGACGTCGGTCGTGAGCTGAGTCTCCGCCAGGACGGTGGCCGGTGGCAGCGAGGCTGGATCCACGCCCTCGTATTCGCAGGGGCCGCCGGTGTTGAAGATGATGCACTCGTGGCGCACGCTGCCGAGCGAGGTGGGATAGGTGATGGCGATACCACTGGCCAGGCCTCCGTCGATGAACTCGGGCCGCCGCAGTGAGGTTGGGCGGCCCAGGTTGTCGTAGGTGTAGTCGTAGTGCACTGAGCCCGCGACGCCGCGCAGCGAGGGATCGGGGACCTGGACCGAAACCAGATTTCCCGCCGCGTCATAGGAGTACCGAGTGACCGCCTCCGACGGCGTCGTGAAGGTGAGCTCGGTCATCTGCATCTGGCGACCGAAGCCGTCCAGGGTGCGGGTCGTCTTGGTCCAGTCGGTGGTGTCGAACGTGACCAGGGCTTCGCTCGCCACGCTCTGTGGCCGAGAGGCGTCGTCATAGGTCGTCTTGCCTACCAGCGTGAGTTCGGTCTGGCCGCTGGCCAGGACTCGGCGCACGCGGGTCTCCAGCACGCGACCAAAGGCGTCGAGCGTGTGGTCCATTTCTGCCGCAGCAGCGCTGCAGCCGGAGCTCGTGCAGCCGACCGGGCCGCGCGTTCGTACGACTGCGCCGGTAGCGAGGTCGTGGTCAGTGAAGACAGTGTGTCCGAGTTCGTTGGTCGTGCGTGTTCGGTAGAGCCCGAATCCGTCGTAGCCATAGGTGGTAGCGCGACAGTCGTCGCCACAGTTCGGGCCCTGCTGGTTGCGCTGTACGGGCTTCTTGACGCTCAGCACGTTACCCGTCGCTTGGTCGTAGGTGAATTTGGTGTAGCCAACGGTGTCGCCGGCTTGCCAGACCTTGCGGTACTGAAGGTATCGGCCGCTACTGTCGTAAACGTTCACGGCCTGAGAGATGTTGGTTCCCCAGCGGCCGGTGCTCGGATCGATGATTCGTCGGCGCTGGATGTACGGACGGAGCCAGTACGTCGTGTCGCTATAGAAGAGTTGGTCTTGGTGAACGTCCTGCCAGTCGTCGTCGTCGCCGGGGGCGGGTGGGTAGACCACCTCGTTCATGGTCAACACTGCGTTCGGCTTCCAGACCACAATCGTGCCATCTTGCGTCTTGTACGGGGCGACGTAGGTCCGGTGGTAGAGCCGCTGGCTCTTGGCTCGGCAGTTGGCGTCGGATTCGCCGGGCTCGCAGCGTGCGAGCCAGTCGTCGTACTTGGACCACGCCCGCACCAAGCCGCCAAATAGGGTTCGCTTGTTGTAGTAGTTGCGCTGGATGGTGAAGGGCCTGCCATTGTCCAGCTCGCTGTGGCTGGCATAGGTGCGCTGCTCGACGAGAAGACCGCGCCAGTCCACGCCGTATCCGTAGTTGCTGACGGCCACAGAACCACTGGGGCGCGTCACGCGGACTTCGCCGAAGCCGCGGAATCCGTAGGTGCCGTCGTCGTCCTTGAGGAACTTGGGATAGAGATACTGGTACGTCGTGGTCAACGCCGGCTCGCCAAAGCCGGGATCGTCGGTCACCGAAGTGACTACCCAACTGGGTTGGGGAGAGCTTCCCTGGATGACGCCGTTGCCGTTGGCGTCCACCTTCGTGCTTCGTGTGTAGCTGATGGTGGTGATGCGCCCATTGCCGTGGTCGATCCGGGTCAGCAAGCGAGGCGGCTGGGTTCCCGCGGGTACCGTCCACATGGCTACGTGGTCGTCGTCAACGTAGCCGGTGTCGGGGAGCGCTTGCGCGATGTCGGAGAAGCCGTCACTGTCGAGATCGACGACATCGGCGCCGATGTACCAGGCGTGGCCATCGCCGCGGACGGGGCGGGAGATCTTCTCGGTGTAGAGGGGCTCGACGTCCACGCCGGCAGGCGGCTCGGGGTAGCCGGTGTTCCAGCGGACCTCGGGTGGGTCGAACATGTTGTACGGGTCGCTGAGGTTGACGTGGGCATCCACGACGTCGAGCAGCCCGTCTCCATCCACGTCGAGCCAGCGCTGCGTGTCGTAGCGCATACCCTGGCCGACCGGATTCCACAGGGTGCCGTAGTTGTCGATCTTGGACGTGGAAACGGTTGCGCCGAGGGTGACTCCGTTCAGGTCGAATCGATCTCCCAGGTTGAAGTAGACCTTGCCGCCGCCGATCAGGTCGGGAAGACCGTCGCCGTTGATGTCGAGGAGCGTGCCGAGGCTCTGGACTTCGCTCTGGTACTGGATTCCGCAGCAGGACGATGACAACGGCACGAGGTTTGGGCGCGGCCAGGCGTAGTGCTGCGCCGTGAACTCGCCGTTGCCGTAGCCGAAGTGCACGCCAACGTGGTCGTCGTCCAGAGGCTTGAGGATATCGAGATAGCCGTCACCGTCGATGTCGATGATGGCGCGGTCACTGTTGGTGTAGCTCGCGCTGACGCCAAGGGAGCCGTCGCCGGTGGAGGACTCGAGGGGGCCGGGGGCGTAGTGAATCTCGGCCTTCGTACGCAAGCTCCCCGCGTCGTTCCAATACACCCGCCAGACGAATGCGCCGCAGCGCCATTCCGGGGCGCGGACGCTTCAATCGTCCGGGCAGTCGTCCCCAGAATTGTTCGGTCCGGGCGCATAGGTGAGAGAGACACAGTCCGAGCAGGGCTGGGGCGGACACGCGGGATAGTCCGATGCCGCGGCCAGCGCCGGGTCGTCCAGGGGGTTGTACATCAGCGGGTCGTACTGCAGCGCCGCGACCAGGTCCTGGTCGCCGTCGCCATCGAGGTCCATCCAGCGATAGGCGAGGTAGTTGCCGACGACTGGGCACTTGGCAACTGGATCAGTTCCATTGATGCCTGTCCCGCCATAGTCGCGGTAGGTGCGTTCGGTGAACTGCGCGCTCAGGGTGCAGCCTTCGGGATCGGTGCGGCCACTGCCACCCCACGGAATCGTCGGCAACGAGAACTCACGGTTTCGGTCGCCGGTGCCGACGTCGAGATAGGCTCGGCCCTTGCACTGCTTCTTGTCCAGACTCAACGAGGAACTCGTGCTCGGCGTTTGGTACATCAGGTCGAGCCGGCCGTCGCCGTCGTAGTCCATGAGCTGTGCGCTCACGCCCGGCCAGTCCGAGTACGGCTTCTGCAAACGGCCGAGACGTTCGCCGGCACCCAGGTGGGTGAGCTTGGTGGTCGGCTTTAGCGACTTGGGGTGGCTTCGCGGGGTGTAGAGCGCGCCGTATTCGAAGGTCACCGGCGGCTTCGACTGTTGAACGCCGTCGCGAAAGGCGTACTCGGTGATAGACTGCAGTACGCGCAGCGGCGAGTGGTCGCTGGTGCAGGAGTAGGCCTGGCTGTCGTAGCTCAGGTTCCATTCGTGAACGAGGGTGTCCATGCCGGCCCCCGGCGCCTTGCGGACGAAGACGCGAACCCGGGCGAGCCAAGAGGCGCCCTCGAGCTCCAGGCTCCCGCGGCGGCCGGTGACCCGGGCACCGATGGGAATAGTGCTCCCGGTGCCGCAGACCTTTGGCACGGTCCACCAGTCCATTTCTACCCGGGCGTGTGCCGGTATCCCGGCAGCCTGGTTCTGGGAGTATTCGATCGCCGTCAGCCGGGGCTCGGCGCGGACGTTGTTCAAGCCCGCTACGGAGACGTGGTCGTACTCGTAGTCGAACTTCATTGCCGTAGGCGTCGAACCGAGCGTGTGAGCATCCACTTGGTCGGCTTCTGTGAGCCCTCGGCGTTCGTCGATTCGGGCGTCTCGCCGAAGTAGTGGGTGACGCCGTCGGTCGTCATGGCAATCCACAGACTGTCGGTTGGGGAATACTGGTACCGGACGTAGCCGCTGTCGCGATACGCGCGGTAGGCGTTGAAGCCGGGGCGCACTGCTTCGGATACGCGGACCAGGTAGCCCTCCGAGATCGAGCTGACGTAGCGCTTGCTCTGGGCGATTCCGATAGACGAGTCAACCTCGATGCTTGGGATCGCGAGGGTCCATCCAGCCGCGAGGGTGCCTCGGACGGCGCCGGATGAGTTGTACGAGAGTGACAGGCTGGGTGCCATGTCGTGGCGCCCAGGCGGTAGCGCGAAGCTGTATACGTAGCCGGCCGTGCCGTTTTGCGGGCCGACGGACACCCCACCGGTTCCGGAGGCATTGGCCTCCTTGGGTGGCTTGCCCAGGGCCGGGGCGGGGGAGTTGAAGATGTCGGCCGGTGCGGCGGACGAGAAGCGCGCCATCGACGCTGCGAGGAGGAGCGCCAGTGCCTGGGTGACGATGCGGGCTGGGGGACGGTGGGTCATCGCTGGGCTCCTTCGCAGGCGTGGAGAGCATCGATGCTCGTAGCTGCGATCAGACAGGATGCGTATCGGCGATCGCGCTGTTTGCATTGCGCGAGGAAATCGGTCGACAGCGATTCGCGGAGGATCGCTCGGTGCTTGTCGAACTCGCGCCGGAGTGCGGGCGTGTCGGGGGTGCCGCGCGCATGGATGCGCGTGTCCACGAGATGGTCGAGCGCTTGGTTGCAGCGCTTCGTGGGAGCGGTGTCATCGGACGAGCTGGCGCAGCCGATTGGCAGCGACAGCGATACGACGACGATGGCGAAAACCAGTTAACTTCTCACACCTGTGCCCTTTCGCTCTCCACCACGCTCCGTTCGCTGTGGGCCAGATTCCTGGCTCCGTCAGCTCGGTGTGGTGTGTCGATGATGGGTGGTGACTCGCGATTAGAGAGGGGGAACGAGTCAGATCCCAACTACGAAATCGAAAGCACGAACGTCAACGAGTTTCGAACCAAGGACAGAAGAAAAACGGTGTTGTCCGGTGCACCGGACAAAACTGTCCGGTGGGCCGGACAGCGGCAATCGATGTGCCAGCGTTAACGGCCATCGTTGGCCTTGGGTACAGGGTCGAGTGCGGTCGCTCGGTTGACCGATCGCGATCGCGAATGCGTGCGTCGGATTACCGGGCGTGCATTCGAATGGAGGCGTCAGCTTCGCGGCGGACTCGTCCATGCGGCGCGCGCCTTCCATGAGGAGGTGCGTGGTTGACGCGCCGACTTCGTCTTCCATTTCGACTTCGGTTTGGTCGAAGACGAAGGCGCCGGACTTCCAGGCGAGCATGCGGAAGACGCACTCGTCGTTGACGGGCGAGGAGCGGCCGTCGAGGCGGGCGGCGAGGACGCGGCCGCTGCGCATGAAGACGCGGCCGATGTCGCCGCTGGTCTCTTCGGTGATGATGAGGATGCCGCTCTTGCGTTCCATCTCGAGCAGGGTCAACAGCGACGACAGGCCGACTTGCGACAGGTCGCCGCCGAGGCCGGAGCCTTCGGTGCTGGCGCGCTGCTGGGGCGCGGCGTCGGCGGGGCGATCGAGTTGCTCGCGGGCGGCGCGCTCGACGTTGTTGCGGTGGCGCAGGGTCTTGGCCACGCGCAGGTCGAGCTCTTCGAAGCGGAACGGCTTGGGCATGTAGTCGTCGGCGCCCAGACGGAAGCCGCGGATGCGGTCGTCGTCGGAGCTCAACGCCGACAAGAAGATCACCGGGACGAAGGCGAACTCGGGGCGGGCGCGGAGCAGCTTGACCAGCTTCCAGCCGTCCATCTTGGGCATCATCACATCGGTGATGATCAGGTCGGGTGGGTTGGCGACGGCGCGGTCGAACGCCTCCTGGCCATCGCACGCGGTCTCGACCTGATAGCCGCGCTTCTCCAGCACGGTGGTCACCATGTGCAGAATCCACGCGTCGTCGTCCGCGACCAGGATTCGCAGTGCGGCCATCAACGATTAGGGTAGCTGTGAGGTCGACGGGGTGTCAACGAGGCCGAGTAGTTAGGCCCGCGGTGAGGCGGCGTCGGCTCAGTGGGCGAGGGCAGGGCCGCGATTGGCCAGGTGGTGCGACGCATCGGGTGGGAGGTCGCCCGACACTCGGGTCTGGGTCCAGGATGTGGACGAGTCGCGGCGGACGAGCACGGTGCCGCGGCGGGTGGCGGCGACGATGGCGCCGGCGCGGTCGGCGCGGAGGACGACCACCGGGTCGAAGCGCGGGGGTGTGGGGGCGATTGCGGGGGCGGGGGCGAGCGTGGCCCTTCGGCTCCGCCCCGGCTGCGCCGGGGCTCCGCTCAGGGGGAGCGGGTTGGTGGACTTGGTGGGTGGGGCGCTTCGACGTTGGCCCGGCTGCGCCGGGGCGGGCGCGGGCGACGCGGGTGGTGGGGAAACGATCGGCGCGAGCGGCTCCGGGGCGGGCAGGTCGGACTCGCGGTGGAGCGCGCCTTTGCTGGCGCGGGCGAGGACGCGGGTGGCGGGCGGTCCGGCGAGGATGCCGACGACGTAGACGCCGCCGGCCGGGGCGGGCGCGATGACCTCGGGCGCCAGATCGGCCAGGTCGGCGTCGCGGGCGACCGGCTTGGCGCGGGTGCCGATGAGTCGCAGCAGGGTGCCGCCTTTGGACAGCGCGTACACCTCGCGGCGGCCGGCGATCGACACGATCGGATCGTCGGCGGCCAGCTGCGTCGCGATCGGAACGTAGCGGCCGCCGGAGCGGGCGAGGAGGGCTCCGTTGTCGTTGACGACGTAGATGCGCGACGGGCTGGCGGCCCACAATACCTGCACCGGATGCGGCGCGGCGCCGACGCGGACCCAGCGGGTGCCGCGCGACAGGTAGATGTGTCGGCCGACGGCGACCGCCGCGGTGCCGCCGGCGCCGCCGACGACGATCGGGCCGCGGTTGGTGAGCGGCGCGGCCTGCCAGGCGTCGCTGGAGAAGCGGAAGGTCGGGGTGTGGTTGCCGGCGACGACGATGGCGCCGCCGGGGCCGCGCAGCGCGCCGCGCACGGTGACGGCGACGCCGCCCGGAGTCTCGCGCTTCCACGCGGCGGCTTCGGCGTCGGGTCGGTAGAGCTGGCCGGAGCTGCCGACCAGGATGGTGCCGAGGGCGCCGCCGGTCTTGCCGGCGACACCGGCGGTGATGGTCACGCGGGCTGGAGCGCCGGCCCGGGCGGGCACCGCCAGCGCGATGCACGCGCACGCGATGAGCGCCGCGGCCGCGCGATGCACGCTACGGGTTGCCTCCGGTGGCGGGGGCCGGTGCGGGCTTGGTCGGGGCGGGCGCCGTGGTCTTGGCCGGCGCCGGCGCAGCCTTGGCCGGCGCCGGCGCAGCCTTGGTCGGAGCCGGCGCGGCGGCGCCCTGGTCGGCGGGCTTGGCCGGGGCGGCGGGCTGGCCGGTCGGCTGGGTCGGCGCGGCGGCCGGCGGCGCCTCGGGCGTGACGGCGGCGCCGTCTCCCGACGGCTGGGTCGGCGCGGCGGCGGGCGGCTGGGTCGGCGCGGGCGCCGGCGGCGCGGCCTTCTCCTTGGCCTTCTCGTCGGCCGCCTTCTTGGCGTCGGCGTCGCCGTACAACTGCTTGTACATGTTGCCTTCGCAGTTCTTCAGCTCGTCGAGCGACTTGGCGTCGGCGAAGCAGTGGACCGACTTCTTGGTCGCGTTGCCCTGGCAGGCGCTGATGGCGGCGCCGATCTCCTGATCGGTTCCGCCCTCGCTGCCGTGCAGCTTGCGGATGTTGAGGATCGCTTTGCGGCACTCGTCCTCGCTCGGCCGGTGGCAGCCGGTCAGCGCGACGAGCGCGGTCAGGCAGGTCGCGGCGAGCGCGATGAGCGCACTGTTCGGGCGGTTCATTGCCATTCCTCCTCGGGGGACTGTAGCAGCTCCTCGGCGCGCTGGAGATCCTGCACGGTATCGATCTCGCGCCAGGATCCGTCGATCGGCACCGGCACCATCGGCCGGCCGGCATCGATCAAATGCTGGAGAATGTCGGTCAGGTAGGCGTTGCGGAACCGGTCGGCCCGCTGGAACGGTTGGTCCTCGCGGCCGCGGTACTGTTCGCGCAAGGCGCTCCACGACTCGCGCATCCACCGGCTGCCCTCGGCCGACAGCTTCATCAGACCGATGAACTCGCCGAACGCCTCGTCGGGCGGCAGCGCGCGCTTGCCCACGCGGCGGACGTTGCCGGCCTGATCCAGGTCGGCGACCTCGGCCTCGGGCAGCGGGTGCTCGGTGCGGCCGTCGTAGATGTCGCGGAACTGGCGGTCGATCACCAGCGCGGCGTCGCCGGGCGCCTCCATCAGCGCGCCGACCACCGCCGGGGTGAAGACGATGTCGCTGTAGGTCAGCAGCACCGGGCCGTCGAGCTCCTCCTCGGCGCAGAACAGCGACTCGAGGATGTTGTTGACCTGCCAGTCGCGGTTGTCGACGAACCGCACCGGTCCGCCCAGCTCGCCGGCGCGCGCTTCCAGGACGTGCCCCAGGTAGCCGCGGATGATCACCACCTCGCTGACGCCGTGGGCGCGGAAGGCGGCCAGCTGCCGGCCGAGGATCGACCTGCCGCCGACCGGCACCATGCACTTGGGCATCTCGTCGGTGTACGGCGCCAGGCGGCGGCCGCGGCCGGCGGCGATGATGATCGCCTTGGTCGGACGAGCGGTCACGATGCCGCCTCCTTCTGCGCGTGGGACTGCGGTGGGCCGAAGCGGCCGAGTTTGAGCACCAGTACCAGCGAGGTGCGCGCCAGGTACAGCACGTTGACCCCGGCGTAGATCCAGAAGTAGATGTCGATGCGGTTGAACGCCGCGCACAGCCAGATGTACGCGGGGTAGTGCACCACGGTCCGAGCCAGGTGCTCGAGCATGGTGATGGCCAGGCCGACCAGCCCGGTGCGCCGCTTGATCTCGGCCGGCTGTCCGTCGTTGGTCGGCGGCTTGGCGCCGTACTCGGGCCGGCGCATGAACGAGGTCATGCTGATGCCGGAGGCCAGCGCGAACATCGCCGCCAACCCGACCAGGAGATACCGCTCGTCGTCGCTCCACCGCCACAGGCGGATGGTGACGCAGCCGAACAGCAGCATCGCCTTGATCTCGTCCATCAAGAAGTCGAACAGGTGGCCCAGCGGCGACGCCCAGCCGCGGGTTCGCGCCAGCTGGCCGTCAACGCAGTCGAAGATGAACGACAGCTCGAACACCAGCGCCGCGGCGACCAGCCACAGGTGCCCGGGCAGGGTGATGAACATCGCGCCGGCCCCGGCGCAGATCAGCGCCGACAGAATGGTCACCTGATTGGGCGTGATCGGCGTTCCCTGGAGGAAGTAGACGAACGCCGCCGCCGGCGGCCGGCACACCCACTCGGTGAACCAGTTGATGTCCTTCTTCTTCTTGGAGGCCCTATATATGTCCGCGATTTCCCGGAACATGGCGGGGCGGACCATAGCAGGAGGCCGCGACGGACCACAGCGATTCTCCTTGCAAACCGGGAACTTGGTCGATAGTGTCCGGCGGTCTCCAGCGAGAGGAGGGGGTTTAGGATGCAAGAGCACACGATCCCCGAGCAACTGATCGAACAAATTCGCAGTGGTCGCGCCGTCCTGGTGGTCGGCGCCGGTATTGGTGTGACCTCGTGGAAACAGGTCCTCGAACGTATGAACGAGGAACTGTCCGGCGAGGAGGCCGCAAGCAAGGACGTCGCCAAGCTCTTGCACAAGGGCAACCTGACGCGCGCCGCCGGGTTCCTGGCACGCGCGCTGGGCGAAGATGCCTGCGACCAGATCATCCAGGAGTCCTGGGGCAACCCCGGTGAGGTTCCGGACATCGTTCGCGCCATCGCCCGGCTGCCGTTCCGCCAGGTGTGGACGACGTTCCCCGGTGGCCTGCTCGAACAGGGCATGGTCGACGACCTGCCCGAGGGCTGGCCGTCTCCCGAGGTGGTCACCTACCAGAACGCCGCCGACATCAACCCGCGGCGGCGGACCCTGCTCAAGATCCTCGGCGACTTCGACAGCTATGTGGTCACGCCCAAGTCGGTGCGCCGCGCGCTGTCGAGCGCCAACGACCTGCGCGAGCACGCCCGCGACTACTACGCGGACGGCGCGCTGGTGCTGGTCGGCTTCCGCTTCGGCGACCCCGATCTGGCGGCGCTGCTCGACCGCGTGTTCGGCGCCTACGAGCCGCCGCAGGGAACCCACTATCTGATCGCCTCGGGCGTCGGCCCCGTCACCGTCAACGAGCTGATGGCCGAGCACCATCTCGAGACCATCAACCTCGAGGGCAAAGGCGCCGACGAGAAGGCGGTCGCCGCGCTGCTCGGCTACCTCGAAGCGCTGCGCGAGGCGTGCGACGGCGCCGGCATCACCCTGGCCCAGGACACGCCCGACGCCGACGATCTCGAGGGCTGGCTGGCCGTGCTGTCGGCCGATCCGGACCACGCCGGTGCCCGCGAGGCGTTGGCCGCCATGCAGGCGCAGGCCGAGGAAGACGGCAACGCCGAGCGCCTCGCCGAAGTACTGTTGGCGCGGGTCGAGCTGGTCAACGATGCCGCCGAGCGGGCGGGAATCCTCCGCCAGCTGGCCGCCGTCTACGAGAACCAGATCGGCGATCTGCCCGGTGCCTTCACCGCGCTGACCGCCGCGCTGCGCGTCGACCCCGCCGACACCACGGCCGTCAACGAGGCCGAGCGGTTGGCCGATGACACCGACGGCTGGTCCGAGCTGGTCGCCGACGTCTCCGAGGTCGCCGGCGAGATCGAGGATCCGTCGATCGCAGCCGGCTACTGGTGCCGGCTGGGTCGCTGGTACCACGCCAAGCTGGCCCACCACGACTACGCGATTGCTTCGTACCGCGAGGCGATGCGCCTGGATCCGCAGAGCACCACCGCCCACGCCGGGCTGGAGGAGCTGTACCGGGTGCAGCAGCGCTGGGCCGAGCTGGCCGAGGTGATCAAGACCCACGTCGAGCTCGAGCACGACGCCACCGCCAAGGTCAACCTCTACCTGTCGCTGGGCGATCTGTACGAGACCCAGCTGGCGTCAACGGCCCGCGCCACCGATGCCTACCAGGCGGCGGCCGATCTCGACGACCACTCCGACGATGCGCTGGCGGCTCTCGACCGGCTGTACCGCCGCGACGAGCGCTGGGGCAAGCTGGCCCGGGTGCTCGAGCTGCGCGCCGAGCTGGTCGAGGACAGCGACGCCGGCCGCGCCCAGGCGATCCGTCGCGAGCTGGCCACCCTTCGCGCCGAGCGACTCGGCGACATGGAGGGCGCCATCGCCAAGTACGAGGCGGCGCTCGATGCCGATGAGAGCGACGTCGCCGCGCTCAAGGCGCTCGAGGATCTGTACGAGAAGAGCGGGCGCACCGACGACTACCTGCGCACGCTGGAGCGGCTTGCCGACGCCTCGCCCGAGGGCGAGCGCGGCAGCGTGCTGCGCCGCCTGGGCGCCGAGCTCGAGGACCGCGAGGGCGGGCTGCCCCGGGCCATCTCCTGCTACGAGCGGGTGATCGAGCTCGAGCCGACCGCCGAGGACGCCTACCGGCAGCTCGAGCGGCTGCTGGCCCTCGACCATCAGTGGTACGAGCTGGTCGCCGCGCTCGAGCGGCACATCGCCACGGTCAAGGTGCCGTCGTCGCGGGTCGAGCTGTTCCTGCGCATGGCCGACGTCTACGAGAAGCAGCTCGACAATCCGCACCGGGCGATCGAGGGCTACCTCAACGCGCTGTCGATCGCCGAGGACCACCACGAGTCGCTGGTGGCGCTGGCGCGCCTGTACCAGCGCACCGAGTCGTGGGACCGCGCGGTCGACATCCTGGTCAAGCACGCCGAGCGCGAGGGCAACCGCGGCGCCGATCTGTGGTACCAGGCGGCGCAGATCGCGGCCGACCACCTGGACGAGCACGAGGTCGCCGAGCGCCACTTCGAAAAGGCGCTGGAGATCGACCCGACGCACAACCAGGCGCTGCGCGGACTGGCCGCGCTGCACGAGAAGCGGTCGAGCTGGCAGAGCGCCCTCGACTGCTTGCAGCGCGCCGAGGAGAGCACCAGCAATCGGCTCGAGCGGATCGAGATCCTGGCCCACGCCGCCGACATCGCCGAGGAGCGCCTCGACGACCGCGACCAGGGCCTGGAGCTCCTGCTCAAGGTGCTCAAGCTCGATCCCGATCACGAGGAGGCCGGCACCCGCGCGGCCGATCGCCTGGTCGCCGCCGACCGCTGGGAGCAGGCGCTGCCGATCCTCGAGATGCTGGCGCGCAAGGTCAACCCCGAGGACAAGCTGGAGAAGGCGCGCCGCGAGGGCACGCTGGGTCGCGCGTGCGAGGCGTTGGGCCTGCGCGAGAAGGCGGCCAAGCATTACCGCAACGCCGTCAACGCCGACCCCGACAGCCTCGATGCCGCCCTCGGGCTGGTGTCGATCCTCTACACCGAGGCCGACGCCTCGGGCACCGAGGAGGCGTGGCAGGAGGTCGACAAGCGCTACCGCGAGCTGCTCGCCCGGCACCGCACCGGCCTGGCCGACAGCCAGGTCGTGGACGTCTGGTTCCGCATCGGTCAGGCGGCCCGCCACCTGGGCGACGACAAGAAGGCGGCCAGCTCGTTCCGCCGCGCCCTGGAGCGCGACGGCCAGCACGCAGACACCCTGGTCGCACTGATCGAGGTGTCGAAGGCCAGCGGCGACTGGAAGACGGTGGTCAACTGCATGCGCGCGCAGATCGAGGCGTCCGATACCGAGCGCACCGTCGTGCTGCTCGAGGAGATGGGCGACCTCTACCGCGAGAAGCTGTCCGACCCGGTGAGCGCGCTGGGCGCCTACCTCGAGGGGCTCAAGCTGCAGCCCGAGTCGCACGTGCTGCTGCACAAGTCGCTCGAGATCTACACCGAGCAGAAGCAGTGGCGCCGGGCCATCGAGACGCTCGATGCCCTGGCCGGTCGCGAGGAGGACGTCCCCCGCCGGTCGAAGTACCAGTACGCGGCGGCGGTCATCGCCCGCGACGAGCTGCGCGACACCGAGCTGGCGGTCGAGCATTTCAGCCTGGCGCTGGAAGACGT
>CAWAYY010000021.1:0-121255 GCA_963786255.1 Pirellulales bacterium | reverse complement strand
TTGCCGGTCCACATGTGCCGCGGCAACATGCAGAAGAACTACTTCGTGCTGACGCACATGGACCAGATGCTCGACGCCTTGACGCGCGGGCTCGAGCTGTCGATCCTCAGCCGCGGCTACGGCATGGAGAGCCGCGGCGTGGTCGTCAGCTACCAGGCCCAATCGCCCGTGCTCGGGTTAGTACTGCCCTCCAATTCGCCCGGCGTGCACACGCTCTGGCTGCCGGTGATTCCAATGCAGATCGGGTTGGTGCTCAAGCCGGGGCCGCAAGAGCCGTGGACTCCGTACCGCATGGCGTCGGCCTTCTTCGAAGCGGGCATTCCGCGCGAAGCAATTTCGATCTATCCGGGCGGCGCCGAAGTGGCGCGGCGGTGCTGGCCAACTGCGACCGCAGCATGATCTTCGGCGGCACGCCCACCGTGGAACGCTACAAGGGCGACCCGCGCGTGCAGGCGCACGGTCCCGGCTTCAGCAAGGTCCTGCTCGGCGACGACGTGGTTGACAACTGGGAGCAGTATATCGACCTGATCGCCGATAGCGTTTACTTGAACAGCGGCCGCGGTTGCATCAACTGTTCGGGCGTGTGGGCCTCGCGCCACACGGAAGAGATCGCCCAAGCGCTGGCCGAAAAGATCGGCCCCGTCGAAGCCTTGCCGCCGGAAGATCCTAATGCGGCCCTGGCCGCCTTCACCGTGCCTGGCGTGGTGCAAGCGGTTTGGAAGATGATCGAGGCCGATCTCAAGGAAAGCGGCGTCAAGCACGCTACGGCCGATTACGGGCCGCGGCTGGTTGAACTGGAACGTTGTGCTTACCTGCGTCCGGTGGTAGTGCATTGCGATTCGCCGAGTAATGCGATCGCCAAGAAGGAGTACATGTTCCCGTTCGTGACCGTGGTCAAGTGTCCGCAAGAGAAGATGCTTGAGTCGATCGGGCCGACGCTGGTCTGCACGGCCATCACCGACGACAAGCCCTTCCAGCAGGCGTTGACTGATGCGACGCACATTGATCGCCTGAATATCGGAGCGATCCCGACCATCAAGCTGGATTGGCTCCAGCCGCACGAGGGGAACATTGTCGAGTTCCTGTTCCGGGCCCGGGCGTACCAACTTACCCCCGAGCATTTGCCCGTGGCCGCTGCGGCCAGATAATTGTACCAAGGCGGCGCGCCTTCGCCGGTCTTCCGGCCGGCGAAGGCTGATTCCAGGAGCGACTGTTTTGTCGCGATCGTCCGCTGAGTGCCGCGGGCCTCGCGTCTGACGACAACCCAGCCTGCCGTAACCGCCGACCGACTTCACCGCCCCGTGGGTCCTGCGTTGATGACTCCTTTCGACTTTCAGCCGCGCACGCGAATCGTCTACGGTCCTGATCGAGTCGATTCGCTGGGCGATTTGGCGGGTGAGTTAGGCGTCCGCCGAGCTGCTTGTCATCAGCGATCCGGGCATCGTGGCCGCCGGGCATGCGCAGCGAGGCCTGACGGCGCTCGAAAAGGCCGGGATTGAGACGCACCTGTTCGACGGCGTTCACGAGAATCCCACCACGGAGCAGGTGGAGGCGGGCGTGGCGCTGGCTCGCGCGACGATCCCGAATTGCTCGTCGGTTTGGGGGGCGGCAGCTCGATGGACTGCGCCAAAGGCATCAATTTCGTCTATACCGGCGGCGGGCGGATGCAGGACTATTGGGGCGTCGGCAAGGCGGTCCGCCCCGATGCTGCCGATGATCGCCATACCCACTACGGCGGGCACCGGCAGCGAGGCGCAGTCGTTCGCCTTGATCTCCGACGCCGAAACGCACGTCAAGATGGCCTGCGGCGACAAGAAAGCCGCCTGCCGCATTGCCATTCTCGATCCGACGCTGACCGTCACGCAGCCGCCGCGCGTGACGGCGCTGACCGGCATCGACGCCGTGGCGCACGCCTTGGAGACTTACGTCACCAACAAGCGAAACCCGGTCTCGCTGGCATTCAGCCGCGAAGCCTGGCAGTTGCTGGCCGAGAATTTCGGCCGCGTGCTGATCGAGCCGGCAAATCTCGACGCCCGCGGGGGCATGCTGCTGGGGGCCTGTTTTGCGGGGCTGGCCATTGAGAATTCGATGCTCGGCGCCACGCACGCCCTGGCCAATCCGCTGACGGCCCGCTACGGCATCGTCCACGGGCAGGCGATCGGATTGATGCTGCCGCACGTGATCCGCTTCAACGGCGTCGAGTTCGACGCCTGGTATCGCGAGCTGTTAGAATATGTACCGGGCATTAATGGCGCGGCCGCCCAGCCCCGCGCCAGCGAAACCCTGGCCGAAGTGGTCGCCCGGCTGGCGAACGACGCCGGATTGCCCTCGCGGCTGGAGGATTGCGGCGTCGATCGGCAAAAACTGCCCGAATTGGCGGCCGATGCCGCAAAGCAATGGACCGGAACGTTCAATCCTCGCAAGGTCGGACCGGAGGAGTTATTGTCGCTCTATCAGGCGGCGTACTGAGTTCGTCACCGGATGCTAGATTGAAAGTAAACGATGAACGAGGGCGCCGCTTCGTCGGGAAAAGCAACGGCGAAGTCGCACCCCAAGATTTACAAAGCCTCGCTGGGCACGGGCGGCGACGTGTTGCGGGGCGCCGAATTAAGCGAGTCCGCTGCCATTAAGGAGCGGCAAGCTGGGCGCGACGTCGTCGTTTGCGGCCAAGACACAATTTCTAACAGGGAGCTCGCGCGGCAAGTAGAGCACGCAGCCAACGGCAACTGCAAAGCCTGCCCACCGCACTACGCGATGGGTCCCGGCGCGTTGCCCCACTATCAACCTGACCCGCGTCCGCCTGAAGGTCACTGTTTTTACGAGACCAAGTCTCGGAAAGCGAAGAAGCACAAGAAGCCATGAGGTACTTTACTCCTGAACTTTATGCGCGTTTCAATTCAGCCGACCCTGAAGTGGCTGGGCAAGCGAATGATGATTGGGAAGACGCCTTATCGCGGTACAGAAAGCATTTGCAGGAGATCCGCCCCCGAATTGGCGAAGAGCGCGTGGGAGACTGCGGAATCGCTGTGCCTGCACGACGCTGCCTACCTAGGAATGAACGTCTCGCCCATTCTGGAGCATGGCGGCGCATCCGCGACGATCATGCTCCGCCGCGACAACGCCGATGTCATGATCGCGTATTTCCTGGCCGAAGAACCCTTGGTTCAAGAAGCGAAGGAGCCGTGGCCCTTCTCCAAACAGCAGGTGCATTGGCTCTATGATGAATTCGATATTCGGCCGGACGGAACGGTTCAACATGAAGTCCTGTTAAGTAACGGCCACGTCCTCACCTTGCGATTTCATGAGTTGCGACTGTTGGAGCACGAATTTAAGCCGCGCCCGGTTGCGAAAAGGGCATAGGGAAGAACCTGTGTGCCTGTATTTGCTTGTGCACAAACAGCGAGAATCGGACGAACCATGAACAACAAGCGTCAACGATCTCCCCTTGTGATGGTTGCTTTTCTCCTCGCGGCCTTTTTCGCTTGGGCCCAGGGCGCCCTAGGCATGGAAAAGTCGCAGGCAGACGGCAAGCCGCCGTCTCGCGCCGACGCATGGCCGACTTTCCGCGGCAATGCGGCCTGTGATGGCGTGGCGGGCGGCAGCCTGGCCGGCAAGTTGCAAGTGCTCTGGAAGAAGTCGTTCAAAGACGGCGCCTTTGACGCGACGGCGACGATCGTCGAGGGCGTGGTCTACGTCGGCAGTTTCGACGGCAATCTCTATGCGCTCGATCTGGCCACGGGCGACGAGAAGTGGAAGTTTCACACGGAGTTGGGCTTCAAGGCCGCCGCGGCGGTGCGAGACGGCATGGTCTTCGTCGGCGATTCCGATGGCATGTTCTATGCGCTCGATGCGGCCAGCGGCAAGCTGAAGTGGAAGTCGGAAAGCGGCGCCGAGATCAATGCGGGCGCCAATTTCTATCGGGATAAGGTTCTGTTCGCCTCCCAAGACGGCGGTCTGTATTGCCTCTCGGCCGATGACGGCAAGCTGGCCTGGAAATACACCATCGACAACATGATCCAGTGTTCGCCGACCATCGCCGGCAACCGCTGCTTTCTGGCCGGTTGCGACGGCAAGCTGCACGTCGTCGATCTCGACAGCGGCCAGGGCGTGACCCAGATCGATATCCAAGATCCCACGCTCAGCACGCCCGCCGCGGTTGGAGACCGGGTCTACTTCGGCACGCAGGGCGGGCGTTTCCTGTGCATCAACTGGAAAGAAGCCAAGATCGTTTGGAGCTACGATCCGAAGCGGAAGAGCCCCTTGTTGTCGTCGGCCGCCGCGGCCGGCAACCTCGTCGTCTTCGGCGGCAAAGACCGCACGGTGCACGCGCTCAATAGCGAAACCGGAGAGGAAGTCTGGAGCGTGCCGGTGCGAGCCGTGGTCGATTCGTCTCCGGTGATCGTCGGGGACCGTGTCTTTGTTGGCGCCAGTAACGGACGCTTGCTGGCTTTGGACTTGAAAACCGGCGAGCAGGTTTGGGAATACGAGGCCGGGGGCGGTTTCCCCGCCTCGCCCGCCGTTGCCGCCGAAAGGCTCGTCATCGGAAACGACGCCGGCGACTTATATTGTTTTGGCAGGTAGCAGGTGGTAGGTAGCAGGTGGGAATTCTCGCGGAAGCTCGATCGCGAACGTTGTCTTCCCGCCGGCTCAGAACCATTGGCTATCTGCACCCTACATACCACCTGCCACCTACTACCTGCTTGCCATGTCTGAAAGCACGAAAACTGAAGTCGGCAGTTACTTCATCGCCAATTATCCGCCGTTTTCGCTCTGGTCGGCCGAAGCGCTGAAGGACGTGCGCGGCGCTGGAGAGCCCGCCGGGCGACGTGCCGTTGGGTTTGTACCTGCACATTCCCTTCTGCCGCAAGCGTTGCAAGTTCTGCTATTTCCGCGTCTATACCGACAAGAACGCCGGCGACGTCGAGCGATACGTGTCGGCATTGTCGCGCGAGATCGAACTGGTCAGCCGCTTGCCGGTGATGGGCGGGCGACCGTTCCGCTTTGTCTATTTCGGCGGCGGCACCCCCTCGTTCTTGAGCGCCAAGCAACTGACTTCGCTGGTCGATCGATTGCGGGCCAACATCAACTGGGACAAGGCGGAAGAGGTCACGTTTGAGTGCGAGCCGGGCACGCTCTCGCAGCCCAAGCTGGCCACGCTCAAGGAACTGGGCGTGACGCGGCTCAGCCTGGGCGTGGAGAACTTCAGCGACGCCGTGCTGGAAGAGAACGGCCGGGCGCATCTCTCGGGTGAAATCTACAAGGCCTGGGATTGGATCAAGGCGCTCGATTTTCCCAACGTCAACATCGACCTGATCAGCGGCATGGTCGGCGAGACGTGGGACAACTGGCGAGACAGTATTCGCCGCACGATCGAACTCTCGCCCGACAGCGTGACGATCTACCAGATGGAGTTGCCGTTCAACACGGTTTATTCCAAGGATATTCTCGGCAACCAGATCGAGACGCCGGTGGCAGATTGGCCCATGAAGCGCGACTGGCTCAATTTCGCCTACGACGAGTTGCAGTCGGCGGGCTATAAGGTTTCCAGCGCCTACACGCTGGTCAAGAACAAAGAAAAGGTGAACTTCAGCTATCGCGACAATCTCTGGCGCGGCAGCGACCTGCTGGCCACCGGCGTGGCCAGCTTCGGTCATGCTTCGGGCGTTCATTACCAGAACCTGCCCGAGTGGATCAATTACCTCGAAACGCTCGAACGGGGCGAATTGCCGCTATACCGCGGCTTGCGGCCGACGCGCCATCAAATGCTGGTGCGCGAGCTGATCCTACAGCTCAAGACCGGCGGCATCGACGCCGGCTACTTCCGAGGCAAGTTCGGCGTGGAGGTGCTCCAGGATTGGCGCGAAGTCTGGCAGGAATACGCCGGCGACGGTTACCTCACGATCAACGGCGATCAGGTCACGCTTACCCGCGCCGGTTTGCTGCGCGTCGACGCGTTGTTGCCCGCGTTCTTCGAACCGGAACACCAGGGAGTGCGGTACACTTGAATGGAAGCGAAGAACTCGACGCCGCGCCGCTAATCTTCATGATGGGCCAGTTCGCTGCGCGGTTCCCCGTCGATCGCCTGTATGCGAAGAACCACATGTGGGCCCAGCCGGTCGAAGGCGGCAGTCGCTTCCGCTTCGGCTTTTCGGCGTACGCCGTGCGGCTGCTGCAAGACGTCTACTTTCTGGAGTGGACGGTTGACACGGGCGCCGCGCTGCGGGAGAAGCAGGCCGTAGGCGCCATCGAGAGCTCGAAGGCCGAAAGCGAGCTGTACGCCCCCATGGCGGGGCGGCTTGCGGAATTCAATGAAAACTTGCTCTCTGACCCCTCGGGCATTAACGTAGACGCATACGGCGACGGTTGGCTGTTTGCCATCGAAGGCCCGGGAGAAAGCCTGCTCTCGCCCGAGGAATACCTGGTCCATCTCGCCGCCAGTTGGGCCGTCGCCGAGCGGACCATCAAGGGGCAGATCAATGAAAGTTAACTGAGTCGCTTCATGGCCAAAAAAATTACCGTCGTCATTTCGCAAGGGCAAAGCGCCAACCCGGTCAAACGCAAGCTGGAAGAGGACCTGGTGGCCGGGCTGCTGTTTGAACGCGGCATCGAGGTCACCGTGATTCCGCACCTCTACGATCTGGCGCCCGAAGGGACCGGCATGCTCTGCCTGCAAAGCGTACCGGGCGACATGATCGTGCTGAGCTGGCTTTACCCGCGCGCCGCCCACTGGACGCTCGATCGCAACGGCATCCGCGGCCGCGTCGGCAAGACCTTGCTGGAGAGCGAGGCCGAAGAAGACGAAGATGAAGACGACGCTCACGACGAGGAGGCGGAAAAGCCTCGCGTCGTTGATGACCGGGCCGCGCCGAACCGCACGATCTACTGCATCGACCTGCGGGCGCGAAACGAGGTCGCGCCGTTCGTGGAGGAAGTCCGCCGCATCATCTCCGAGGCCTCGGTCCAAACGGTCGGCGTCGATCTGCTGGGCTGGATCCAAGGTTCGCCAAAGCCCGACCAGTTGAACCGGTATCTGAGTCCCGACCCCTCCAACGTCGAAGGCGCTGCACCGGCCAAGCCGGAAGCGCCGCCTTCCGAGCCCGTCCTGCTCTCGCCCTTGACGCTGCAGCCGGTCTCGCCGGCGCCGATCGCCTCGGACGAGCCGAGCAGCCCACCGGGCGAACCGATGCGGATCGAAGAATCCACCGGCCGCCGCTGGTATCCGGTGATTGATTTCAGTCGCTGCACGAACTGTCTGGAGTGTCTCGATTTCTGCCTGTTCGGCGTGTACGGCGTCGGCTCGGCCGAGACGATCCTGGTGGAGCAGCCGGACAACTGCCGCAAAGGCTGCCCGGCGTGCAGCCGCGTCTGCCCGGAAAACGCCATCATCTTTCCGCAGCACAAGACGCCCGCCATCGCCGGCAGTCCCGACGGCAACGCCGGGGCGTTAAAGATCGATCTATCCAAACTGTTCGGCGCCCCCGACGCCATGGAAGTGGCCGTGCTGGAGCGCGACGTGGAACTGGTCGCCGCAGGCCGCGACGCCGTCGGCGACGCGGTCGGCGTGCCCAAACGCCAGGCCGCTAAGGACCACGGGCCGAAAGACGAACTCGATAGCTTGATCGATCAGTTGGATAGTTTGGATCTGTAGGCGATTCGCCTGCTTGGTCTGTTAGGCGAAAGCGGCCTATCATAAATAAACCGGCGTTGCCTGTGTTCGCCGTTTTCGCTTTCGGCGCCGGGCTCCGAACCTGCGATTAAAGTCGCGTTCAGTTCTGAGCGACGTTGAGCAATTTGAGATAGTCGATCGTGATGTTGAGCACTTCCTGGTTGTAGAAGTCCTTGCGGTCGAAGACCACTTTCTTGGAGTTGATGGACTTCTCCAGCTCTTTCTCTTCCTCGCGATCGGCATTCAGTTCCGCCCGCTCCGCCAGGAACTTGGCTTCGTTGAGCGGCACCGACTTGCGGCTCTTCTGCTGATGGTAGCGTTTGATATTGCGTTCCACGCGCTGGAAGCTTTCCGAATCCTTACGGCGCTCGGCAGACTGACGATTCAATCGGTCGATGACGTTATTGTCGGCCAGACCGCACTGATCGTGCTGGACCGGCTCAACCCGGTCGAAAGCCAGAGCGTAATCCAGATCGGACTCGCTGATGCCCTTCAACTCGTTGGTGAGCGAAGGCCAGGGAACGTCGGCCAGCACGCCTCGATTCTGCGTGCTGTCGCCATTGGGACGATAAAATTGCTGCATCGTGATCTTCAACGCGCCCAGCCGGGGCGAGTTGGCGAAACCGAACAACTGCTGCCCAAGATCGAGCAGGCTCTGCACCGTTCCCTTGCCGTGCGTCGACTTGTCGCCGACGATCACGCCGCGGCCATAGTCCTGGATGGCGCCGGCGAAGATTTCACTGGCGCTGGCGCTGAGCTTGCTGGTCAGCACGACCAGCGGGCCGTCCCAGGCGGCGCCCGTCTCCAGGTCGTCGTAGTGTTGGACGCGGTTAGCCTTGTCTTTGACCTGGACCACCGGGCCCTGGTCGATGAACAGCCCGGTCGCGCTGATCGCCTCGGTCAACGAACCGCCGCCGTTGCGCTGCAGGTCCAGAATGACGGCATCGACGTTCTCATTACGGAAGCCGTCGAGCAGCTTGGCCAGATCGCGAGTGGTGCTCTTGTAATCGGCCACGCCGCGACGGTTGGCTTCCATATCCATATAAAAGCTGGGCAGATCGATCACGCCGATGCGGTATTTCCGCCCGTCGCGATCCTCTTCGATAACTTCTCCCCGAGCTTCGCTGTCTTTCAGCTCGATCTTCGCCCGCACAATGTTGTAAACCTTGCGTTCGCCCCGCCCGCCGGGCATGACCTCCAGGCGCACCGTCGTGCCGCGATGGCCGCGGATTTTCTCGACGACGTCGCTGAGCTTCATGTCGACGGTATCGACGATCTGACCGTCTTCGCCCTGGCCGACCCCGACGATCCGGTCTTCGGGTTTGAGGCGACCGTCTTTGTCGGCGGCCCCGCCCGGAATGATCTGCTTGACGACCGTATAACCGTCGTCAAATTGCAGCGACGCTCCGATCCCCTCCAGGTTCAGCCGCATCTGGATCTCGAAGTTGTCAAATGACGACGGAGACATGTACGTGCTGTGCGGATCGTAGGCCGTCGTCAGGCTGGTGAGATACATTTCCAGCAGCTCCTGACTGTCGGTCTGGTGCATCCGCTTGGCGAAGCTGTGATAGCGACGGGCAAGCCGCTTGCGCGGCTCTTCGGGCGGCGACTTGGCGCTGTCGTCGTCGCTGTCCGATTTGTCGTCGGCCGCCTTGGCGGCGTCGGCCTTCAAGACCAGCAGGTCGTATTTGATTCGCTTGCGCCACAGATCGTACGCCTCGTCCGCGTCGACCGGGTAATGGGCCGCGTCCGGGTCGATAATCATCTCCTCGTCGACCGTAAAGTCGTGGTCCATTTCCAGCAATTCGTCGACCACCGCGACGCGTTCATCGATCCGCTTCAGCAGCGTCTTGAACACCGTGTAGGAAAAGCCCGTGTTTCCATCGCGGATTTCGTCGTCCAGTTTGTTCTCCTGTTCCTGGAACGCGTCGATGTCCGACTGGTAGAAATAGACCTTGGCCGGATCGAGCATCTTGACGAAGCCCTTGAACAGCCGGTGGGCAATTTCGTTATCCAGGGGATGGCGCGTGAGATGCTCGTCTTTCAACAAGGCTCGCACCGAAATCGTTACATTGCGGTCGTTGGCCGTAGGGCCGTTAAGCTCCGCTTGAGCGCCTCGCAGCAGCAGGCAGGCGGCCGCCACAACGATCAGCGAGAGCGGAATGAATCGCGTTCGGAGACGACGCAAAGAGGAGGGCGAACCAATCATCGAGCATTCCCTTGTACGGTGACAGCGCAGACCGTCGAGGCCGCAGTTGCGCAGCGAGTAAGCCGAAAGACGTAAATCGTCTACGAGCAACAGCTTAAACGGATATTATACGGAACAACCGGCAAAGGCAAGAGCAGCCCCGCCATTGGCGCAACTTCGCGCCTGCTCGCAAGTCGCTCAACCGTCAATACTTGCGAAATCGAAAGCCTCACGCCTCCCCCTCCGCGGCCTGCACCGCGGAAACAACGGCATCGGCGACCAAAGGATCGGGCCCCAAATGAGCGGCCAAAACCCAGTCAATGCGCGGATACCGCCCGGCGAAGTCCCCGGTCGTCCGTGCAATTCTCGCGAGCAGCTCGCCGCGGAACAGCAGATGAGGCTGGATCACGACGCGCGTGAATGGCAATCGTGCAGCCATTTCCAACGTCCGCTCCAGCGAGGGTTCAGTCATCGCCGTATAGCAGGTTTCGAGCCAGCCGACCGGACAAGCCTCCCAGCGCAGGCGAGCGAAGCGGGCCATCTCGCTGTTGGCCCCCGGATCGCGACTGCCGCGACCGACCATCACCAGCAGGGTCTCGCCAGCGGTTTGATCGGGCCGCTCATGTACGGCTTCTCGATAGCGCCGCGTGGAAAGCTCCACGAGCGCCGGCTGGCAAGCGAGCGCGGCGCTTTGCCGGATGCACAAGTCCGAGTAGCTTTCCGCCGCGCTGGCGACGGCGTCTGGAATGTCGCTCTTCGCATGCCCGGCGGCGAAAAGCAGCAACGGCGCCACGGTCAGGCGGTGGTGCAAGCCGCGCTGGATCAGGCGCTTCAATCCGGCTTCGATGTTCGGACTGGCAAGTTCCAGAAAACAGGCTTCGACCAGCCGCTGCGGACAGCGCAAGGCCACCGTTTCGGCGAGCGCAAGAAATTCGGCTCGCCCTTCAGGGTCGCGCGTTCCATGCCCGACGATCAACAGGCCCGGCGGGTTCATCCAGACTCCTTGGCCCCCCCTGCCCTCGCTTGATTTTCGACGCTCCGCCATTCGCGGCTTGCACATTCCGCTCGGCCGCCCCCCCACTTACGGGCCACGGCCAAGAACACCTGCCCTCCCGGCGTCGGGGGTGATATACTGCAAGCTTAGCAAATCGTCCGCTTCTTGGAGCCTTCTCGGAACACCACACGCGCTCAGTGTATACGTATCTGACAATGACCGTGGGCCAGAAGGCCGGCGCCAATCTGATTCTCGATCCTCAGAACAAGACCCGGATCGGTCGCGGCGCGGAGTGCACGATCATGCTGACCGACGCGCTCTGTTCGCGCGTACATGCCGTCGTCAACCGCGAAGACGGCGCCTGGTGGATTCGCGACGCCAATAGTCGCAACGGCACCTTCGTCAACGGGCAGAAGATCGACGAGGCCGTGCTGGGCGAAGGGCATCACGTGCGCGTCGGGACGACGGAGTTCGTGTTCCATCAGAGCGCGCAGCCGCCGACGGTCGGCGGCGTGACGGATCTGAACATGACGCAGACGCTCATCAAGGAGACCCGCGTCGGAGTCGGCGCCAGTCTGAGCGACTCGTTGGCTCTGCCCCGCTTGCACGACTCGGAAGAGGCGCAGGAATTGCTGCTTCTCTATCAACTCACCATCAAGCTGCTCGGCTGCAGCGATCCGCACGAGTTGATGCGCATCGCCCTCGATCTGCTGAAGGAACGCACCAAGGCTTCGGTGGTCGGCTACCTGTGGGCCAGCGACGACGGCAAGCTGAAGCCCAAGCTGGTGATCCCGGAAAAATCGGCGGCGGACGTTGCGCTCAGCGAACCGCTGACCCGGTTGGTCTGCCAGGAAGGGCATGCCGTCTGGATCGCCAATCAGCACGCAGCCGCAGCCGAAGACACGCTGCAGCACTATGCCGACGCGCTTTGCGTGCCGCTGATGGGAGCAACCGGCGCGCTCGGCGCCATTCACGTCTATCTGGAACAAGGACGCTTCCGCCAATCGCATTTTGACTTCGCCATCTCGGTCGCCAATATCACCACGGTTGCGTTGGTCCGAGCGCGTAAAGAAGAAAGCCTGGAGAACGACCTCCAACGCTTGAAAGCCGCCTCGCCCGGCTATGACGAACTGGTCGGCGAGAGTCCGGCCATGCTCGAATTGAAAGGCAAGATCTCCCGGCTGGGCCGCGCCACGGGTTGCGTTTTGATCCGCGGCGAAAGCGGCTCGGGCAAGGAACTGGTGGCGCGGGCCGTGCATCGCGCCAGCCCGCGCGCCGACCGCCCGATGCTGGCCGTCAACTGCGCCGCCATCCCCGCCGAGTTGATGGAAAGCCAGTTGTTCGGGCACAAAGCCGGCTCCTTCACGGGCGCCGACCGCGATCATGCGGGCTTGTTCCAGCAGGCCGATCTGGGCACGCTGTTCCTGGATGAAGTCGGCGAGCTGACGTTGCAGGGTCAATCCAAGCTGCTGCGGATTCTGGAGGGGCATCCCTTTCTGCCGGTCGGCGCGACGGCGGAAATCCAGGTCGACGTGCGCGTGATCGCCGCGACCAACCGCGACCTGCTGGCCTACGTCTCCGAAAAGAAGTTTCGCGAAGACCTTTACTACCGGCTCAGCGTGTTCGAACTGTACGTGCCGCCGCTGCGCGAGCGGGGAGACGACATCGGCCGGCTGATCGATTTCTTTTTTGATCACTACCGCCGGCAGCATGGGCGTCCCAGCTTGCGGTTCTCTGAAGAAGCGCGGCAAAAGCTGCTGGACTACGCCTGGCCCGGCAACGTCCGCCAGTTGCGCAACGTCATCGATAGCGCCGTCGTGCTGGCCGGCGACGACGAAATCAGGCCTTCTGACCTGGGACTCCGCGAGGCCGCCCAGCACGGCATGGAATCGTTGCGCATCGACCACTGGGAAAAGAAGCTGATCCAGGAAGCGCTCAATCGCACCCGCGGCAACGTGCCCGAGGCCGCCAAGCTATTGGGCATCGGCCGGGCGACGCTCTATCGCAAGCTGGACGAATACAGCATACGCGCTGAGCATGGCATGCCGATCCGAGCAGGTTGTCCGGTGACGGGCCGCGTCGAACGCCGCTGAGATACTGAGTCGGATACTGAGTCGCTGGCAAACGCCGCGGTACGTTTGGCGAGCTCGGCATTTGGCCCGCACGGGCAGGCGGCTGCCGGCGCGACTAGCTCCGGCTGCGGCGGTCGATTAGGATAAAACGGCATTGCCGCCGAACGTTCACGCCCACCAGGCCCGCCTATCAGGAATGCCCGCCATGAATGCACGTTTTAGCCTGCGGATTTGCTGCACGCTTGGATTGTTGACGCTCGTATTTTCATTGCCCGGCGCGACGCTCGTCCCGCAAGCGGTTGCTCAGGAATGGACTCGCTTTCGCGGCCCCAACGGCGCCGGCATCGGCCAGGCGGACATTCCAGGCGAGTGGAGCGAGAAAGATTACAACTGGCGCGTGGAGTTGCCGGGGATCGGCCATTCGTGCCCCGTGTTTTGGGGAAACAAGATCTTTCTGACCAGCGCCTTCGAAGACACCTGCACTCGGATCGTGCTCTGTCTGGATGCGGCCGACGGCAAGCTCCTCTGGCGCCGCGAGTTCACCTCGACGGTGCACACCAAGCACAAGATGAACAGTTACGCGTCCTGCACGCCGGCCGTCGACGCCGAGCGCGTGTACGTCGCCTGGACGGCGCCCGAGGAATACACGCTGATGGCCCTCGATCACGACGGCAATGACGTCTGGCAGCGGAACCTGGGGCCGTTCGTCAGCCAGCACAGCGGGGGCACGTCGCCCGTCATCTATGAGGACATGGTGATCCTGGGTAACGAGCAAGGGGACGAAGCGGCCAATGGCATTAGTTTTCTGATCGCCGTCGACCGCCGCACCGGCGAGACGCGCTGGCAGCGGGCGCGGCAGACCGAGCAGGTCGCCTATTCCACGCCCTGCGTCTTCTCGCAGCCCGGCAAGCCCGATGAGCTGATCTTCAACAGCGGCGCCCACGGCGTCACCAGCATCGACCCGCAGACGGGCAACGTGAACTGGGAAATCGACGTGCTCAACAAGCGCAGCGTCAGCTCGCCGGTCCTCGCCGCCGGGCTGATTTTCGCCACCTGCGGTTCGGGCGGCGGCGGCAACTATGTCGTCGCAGTCAAGCCGGGTTCCAAGAGCGTGCAACCGGAGATCGCCTACCGCGTTGACGACGCGGCGCCTTACGTACCGACGGTCGTGGCCCAAGGCAACCGGATCTTTTTGTGGAGCGACGCCGGCGTGGTGAGCTGCCTGGAAGCCTCCAGCAACAAACAGATCTGGAAGAAGCGCGTCGGCGGCAACTATTCCGGCTCGCCGATTATCGTCGGAGACAAGCTGGTCTGCATGAGCATGGACGGCACGGCCGTGGTGTTGGCCGCTTCCGATGAATACGAACTGCTAGGCAAGAATCCGTTGGGCGAAGAGAGCCGCAGCACGCCTTCCGTCTGCGACGGCCGGTTGTACTTGCGGACCTATTCGCATTTGATTTCGCTCGGCGGGAAGAAGTAGCTTACATTTGAGGCGCCTCCGAGATGCTGACGCGACTTAAAATCAAAGGCTTCAAGAACCTTGCAGACGTCGACGTCTCGTTTGGGCCCTTCACATGTGTTGCAGGCGCAAACGCAGTCGGCAAGTCGAACCTCTTCGATGCAATTACATTTTTCGGCGCGCTGGCCGATCAACCGCTCATGGATGCGGCGAAGTGCGTCCGAGATGAAAAATGCCGTTCAACCGACGTACGCAGCCTGTTCCTCGCAGCCGGCGATCAGCATGTAGAAGAGATTTCCTTCGAGGCCGAAATGCTTGTGCCTCCGGAAGGAGCCGACGACTTGGGGCAGGAAGCGAAAGCCGCGATCACATTCCTAAAGTATTCATTATCGCTCAGATACCATTCGGCTAACGGCAGTCCATCTGCTGAACGGCTGGAGATCATCAAGGAGGAATTGGCGCATATCAATATCGGCGATGCGGCTTCGCACCTGCAGTTCCCGCACAATCTGAAATGGCGAAAGTCCGTCGTACACGGTCGGCGTTTCGGAAAGAAGTTCCTGTCAACAGAGGAGAAAGACGGCGAACGGATCATCAAGCTGCATCAAGACGGCGGCGCCGGCCGTCCTCGGGAGCTTTTGGCAAAGAATTTACCGCGAACCGTGCTTTCCAGCACAATCGCCGTGGAAAGCCCTACAGCCTTGCTTGCGCGGTTAGAGATGCGTTCCTGGCAACTGCTTCAACTAGAGCCAACGGCCTTAAGAGCCTCGGACTCATTCAACGCACCCACGCGTATCGGCAAAGATGGTGCGAATCTGGCGGCGACGCTCTATCATCTGGCTGCCAGCGAAAATGCGCGCGGACCTTCATCGAACGGCGGGTCGGCGGTATACGCCCGCGTGGCGAACCGCTTGTCTGAATTGGTCAACGATGTAAGAGCCGTGATCGTCGATAAGGACGAACGTCGGGAACTGCTAACGATGCAAGTCGTTGATCGAGGGCGCAGACGACACGCCGCGCATGCATTATCCGACGGAACTTTGCGGTTCCTCGCTCTCGCGGTCCTGGAACTGGACCCCAATGCGACGGGCGTCTTGTGCTTCGAAGAACCTGAAAATGGCATCCATCCGGCCAGGATCCCGGTAATGCTCCGTCTGCTGCGCGATTTGGCTGTCGACGCGGAAGACGAAGTCGGCGCCGAGAATCCGATGCGCCAAGTTATCGTGAATACGCATTCGCCTGCCGTCGTAGCCGATGTCTTCGATGAAGATCTGCTACTTGCCGAGCCGCATGAAGTCGTCGTACACGGAAATCGAACGAATGCGGCGGGATTTGCCTGGTTGCCCGATACTTGGCGTGCGCATGCCTGGCCTGACGTGCCGCCGATTTCCAGAGGACATCTAGGAGCGTATCTGAACCCCTTCTCAAAGCCGGCGGATTGGGGTTTTGAAACGAAACGCCGGGTCGCTGATCGGCCAGACGTGCAAATTTTCCTGCCCGCTTCGAATGACCAATGACCGAGTTGACATATACGTTGCTCGGCGATGGTCCGTCAGATGAATCGCTCTTGCAGCATCTCAAGTGGTTGCTAACAGAGCATGTGCCCGCCGAAATGCCGTTGCGGCAACAGTGGGCGGACTTGACCAGAGTGCGTCCAGCGCCAAAACGTCTGTCTGAAAGGGTTCTAGCTGCTTGTTCCGCATATCCGTCTGACATTCTATTCGTTCATCGCGACGCGGAGAATCTGGCTCGCCAGGTCGCAAGCAGGAGATAGAAGTTGCCGTCCAGGCCATCCACGAAGGCGGGCCGCCCGTGGTTTGTATCGTTCCGGTGCGGATGCAGGAAGCCTGGCTGCTCTTCGATGAGTCCGCGATTCGCTCAGCGGCCGGCAATCCGAACGGCAAAGCGAGATTGGAACTTCCGAAGCTGAGTGACGTCGAGGCCATTCCGGACCCAAAGGATCGGCTCTATCAACTCCTGAAAAGCGCGAGTGGATACAGTGGACGGCGCCTGCGAAAGTTCCGCGTTCAACAGTGCGCGCGTCGCGTAGCCGAACTGATCGAAGACTTTTCCCCGTTGCGAAGGCTGCCGGCGTTCACGGCCCTCGAAACTGAACTCGTCGATGTTTTGCGTCAAAATCGCTGGACAAAGCCGTCCAAGTGAACTTGAGACCGTTGCGAATTATGCAAGATGCTCCTTGGGAATTCTGGATCGACGTCGGCGGCACCTTCACCGATTGCTTCGCCAAGCGGCCCGACGGCACGCTCAAGCGTCATAAGCTGCTCAGCTCCGGCGTGACGAAAGGCGCCGTGCAGGCCGGCTCCAGTCGCAATGATATCTCGACCCGGCCCGCTCCGCGGATCCGGAGCGGTTCTGGAACGGCTGCCGCCTGCGTTGCTCGGCGCCGACGGACAAGTTGCGGCGATCGCCCAGGTCGCGGCGTTCGATCGCGCCGCAGGCAAACTGGCGTTGACGGAGCCATTGCCCGTGGCGCCGCGCAGGGGCAGGCGTACGAACTATCCAGCGGCGAAGAATCGCCGGTTGTCGCCATCCGCCATCTGCTCGGCCTGGCCGCGCGACCAAGCCATTCCCGCCGGTCACGGTGCGGCTGGGCACGACGCGCGGCACCAACGCCCTGATCACGCCGCAGCGGCGCCGGACCGCGCTGGTCACCACGCGCGGCTTCGCCGACGTCCTGCGGATCGGCTACCAGAACCGCCCCAGGCTGTTCGAGCTGGACGATCAAGCAAGCCGCGCGCCGCTGTTCGACGCGGTCGTCGAGATCGACGAGCGGATCACCGCCGACGGCGAGGTGCTCGTCGCTCCCGACCGAACGCAAGTTCGCGAGCAACTCGCGGCGCTGCAAGCAGCAGGGCATCGAGTCGCTGGCCATCTGCCTGCTGCACGCCTACGCAGCGGCCGAGCACGAAGAGCTCGTCGAGCGGCATCGCGGCGAGCTCGGCTTCGAGGAAATCAGCGTCTCGCAGCCAGGTGGCGCCGCTGATGAAGATCGTCTCCCGCGGCGACACGACGGTGGTCGATGCCTACCTGAATCCCGTGCTGCGGGCGCTACGTCGCAGCGGCTGCGGCGAGCGCTGGGCCGACAGCGAGCTGCGGATCCTCACCTCGGCCGGCGGGCTGGTCGACGCCGACCACTTCGTGGGCAAGGACAGCATCCTCTCCGGCCCGGCCGGCGGCGTGGTCGGGCTTTTCGCAAGTCGCCCAGGCGGCCGGGTTTCTCGCGGGCGATCGGCTTCGACATGGGCGGCACCAGCACCGACGTCTCCCGCTTCGACGGCCGCTACGAACTGGAGTACGAAACCGAGAAGGCGGGCGTGCGCGTCGTGGCGCCGATGATGGCCATCGAAACCGTGGCGGCCGGCGGCGGCTCGGTCTGCGGTTTCGACGGCGTCAAGCTGGCCGTCGGGCCCGACAGCGCCGGCGCCGATCCCGGGCCGGCCTGTTACGGCCGCGGCGGTCCGCTGGCCGTGACCGACTGAACTTCTTCCTGGGCAAGATCCTGCCCGAGCACTTTCCCTTTCCGCTCGATCGCCGCGGCGGTCGAAGCTGCGGCTGACGCGACTGGCCGACGAGATCGCTGCGATGCACCGGCACGCGCTACTCGCCGATCGAACTGGCCGACGGTTTTCTGCGAGTCGCCAACGCCAACATGGTCAAGGCGATCCGATCGATCTCCATCGCCAAGGGCTACGACCCGCGCGACTACGTGCTGGTCGCCTTCGGCGGCGCCGCGGGCCAGCACGCCTGTGCGGTCGCCCGCGAACTGGGCATGCGGCAGGTGCTCGATTCATCCCGACGCCGGCATCCTCAGCGCCTACGGCATCGGCACTGGCCGACGTCGTGCGCCATCGCGCGGCGGGCGTCTACCGGCCCTACTCCGCCGAAGCCGTCGCTGAGTTGGACACCGTGTTCGCGTCGCTTGGCCGAAGACGCGCGCGAGAGGTGCTCGCCGAAGGCATCCCGCACGAGCGGATCGACAGTCCGCCGATCGCTCGACCTGCGCTATCAGGGACTCGACGCCTGTCTGACCATTCCCGAACCGACGCGCGGCAACTACGCCGAGGCCTACGAAGCCGAGCACGAAACAGCTCTACGGCTACCGGCACGAGAACCGCCCGCTGGAGATCGTCGCCGCTCGCGGTGGAAGTCAGTCGGCGCCACCAGCGGCTACGATCCGCCGCGCGAAGTCGCCGCGCAAGCGCGCAAGCCGGAACCCGAGCGGCGGATGACCAGCTATTTCGACGCCGCGGCCTGCGCGACACAGGCCGTTTTCGCGCGCGAGCCGCCTGCAGCCGGGCGATCGCGTTCACGGCCCGGCCATCGTTTGCGAAGACCTTCCACGACGATCGTCGACCCGGGCTGGCGAGCCGAAGTGCTGGCCGGCGGCGAACTGCTGCTGACCGATGCAGACCGCGCATCAAGGACGCACGGTCTCGACCGAGGCCGACCCGGTGATGCTGGAAATCTTCAACAACCAGTTCGCCGGCATCGCCGAGCAGATGGGCATCACGCTGCGCAACACGTCGAGCAGCGTGAACGTCAAGGAGCGGCTCGACTTCAGTTGCGCCATCTTCACGCCGCCGGGCGACCTGGTCGTCAACGCGCCGCACATTCCGGTGCATCTGGGCGCGATGGGCGAAACGGTCAAGCGCATCCTCGCCGACAATCCGCAGATCTGCAGCCCGGCGACGTGTTCGTCACCAACGATCCCTATCGCGGCGGCTCGCACTTGCCCGACGTCACGGTGGTCACGCCGGTGCACGACGAGCGGACGGGCGAGCTGCTGTTCTTCACCGCCAGCCGGGCCCATCATGCGGAGATCGGCGGCATCGCCCCGGCTCGATGCCGCCGTTCTCGCACAACCTGGCCGAAGAAGGCGTGTTGATTCGCAACTTCAAGCTCGTCGCCGCCGGGCGGTCGCGGATGGACGAGTTGCGATGCGCTGCTGCTGTCCGGCGCCTTATCCGACGCGGAACGTCGGCGGACAACCTGGCCGACGTCGCGGCCCAGGTCGCCGCCAACCATCAAGGCGCCCGCGACCTGGCGCGGCTTGATCGAGCGATACTCGCTGCCGGTCGTGAGGCCTACATGCGACACATCCAGACGCGCGGCCGAGCGGAAAATGCGGCCGGCCCTGGCTCGCTTGCCCGACGGCGAGCACCGCTTCGTCGACCATCTCGACGACGGCTCGCCGATCGCCGTGACGATCACGGTCGCCGGCGATGCGGCGACCATCGACTTCACCGGCACCGGGCCGGTGCTGCCGGGCAATCTGAACGCCAACCGGGCCATCGTCACCGCGGCGGTGATGTACTGTCTGCGCTGCCTGATCGACGAAGACATTCCGCTCAACCAGGGCGTGCTGGCGCCGGTGCAGATCGTGCTGCCGGAGTGCCTGCTCAATCCGCCCGAAGGGACGACGCCGGCTGAGTGCCCGGCCGTGGTCGGCGGCAATGTCGAAACTTCGCAGCGCGTCGTCGACGTGCTGCTGGGCGCGTTGGGCATTGCCGCCGCCAGCCAGGGGACGATGAACAACCTGCTGTTCGGCGATGCGCACGTTCGGCTATTACGAAACGATCTGCGGCGGCGCCGGCGCCACGGCCGACGCCGACGGCGCCGACGCCGTGCACACGCACATGACCAACACGCGGCTGACCGATCCCGAAGTCCTCGAACGCCGCTACCCGGTCCGCGTGCGGGAGTTCTCCATCCGCCGCGGTTCCGGCGGCGCGGCGCCGCATCGGGGCGGCGACGGCATCGTCCGCCGCCTGGAGTTCCTCGCGGACTTGGAAGTCTCGATCCTTTCGCAGCGGCGCGGCGACCTATCCGCCGTTCGGCATGGCCGGCGGCCAGCCGGGCGCCTTAGGACGCAACACGCTGCAGCGCGCCGACGGCCGGCAAGAGCAACTGCCGGGGCAGGTGCAGTTCTCTGGTCAGAAGGGCGACGTCCTCACGATCGAAACGCCGGGCGGCGGCGGGTTTGGAACCAGCGACGCGTGAGGCGGTAAGTCCAAGGCGCGATGCCTGCGAATTTCTCGCGAGTTTTTCTTGCATCGCGTTTGACATTCGCCTAGCGTGAGGGCTTCCGGAAGCGGCTCAGCAACGCGTTGGAAAGAGTTCTCCAACGTCGCCAACGAAGTGGGTAGGCAAACGATGGCCATTCAAGTCTTCTGTCCCGGCTGCGCAAAGAGCCTCAAAGCTCCTGCTGAAATGGCGGGCAAACAAGCTCGGTGCCCTCATTGCCGCACGTCCGTGCAAGTTCCCGCGACGCCGGTTGAAGACGACGCCGGTTATGCGCTCTCGTCTCCTCCGCCGCCTCGCCCTTCGTTCCTAGAAACCGAGCAGCCGAGGTCTCGGAAGCCGCTCCCTGAAGATTCCCCAGCCGAACGCATTTCGGCGAAATCAAGTTCTCTGCGACAAGACGCTGCGAAAGGTCCGTTGCAAGGCGGCGCGTCGTCGGAACCGGCAGCCCCCGATGCCCCTGCCGGACGCGGCCGGGCACGCCATTGGTGGTTTGTACTGACGCTCGTGCCGTTGGCCTTCTCCTTGCTCGGCGCCCGCGAAGACATCGCGGACCGCATACAGCGAACGATTGCGGCCCATCCCGAGGTAATGGAGAAAGTTGCAGCCTCCGAAGCCGAAGGCGCCGAGGTCTTCGCCTTGCTGCCCGAGGGCAAGCTGGCAGGAGCGCACCTTTCTCGCCGGAGTTGGATGCACTGGTTCTATGGGCTGGCGGCGGCCGCGCTGTTCTATGGTTTGATCATGGCATTATTCGAACGGGAAGAAGCCAAGTCACTGCACGTGATCGTCGCGGGCGCCACGACGGCGACGATTGGCATCTTCATGCTATTAGCGTTCCAGTGGATCGCCGAGGTGACTCAGCACGTGTGGTTGCACGGACGCAGCGTCCTCGTGCTGCTGTTCTATCTGGTCAAACTGATTGGGTTCTCCTACCGCGCGGCGCTCGATCCATCGAACGGCTTTCTGTCCAGCTTTTTCGGCTTCACGCTGGGAGTGGGCCTGTGCGAAGAGTTCACCAAGGCGGCGCCGGTGTTTTTCAGACTTCACGACGAGAGCAGCGACCGCATGAGCTGGCGCCGCCTGCATCTGGGGGCTGGCCAGCGGCGCGGGCTTCGGCATTGCCGAGGGCATTCTCTACGCGTCCAACTATTACAACGGCGTGGCCACGTTCGGTATTTACCCAGTGCGGTTTATCTCGTGCGTCGGATTGCACGCAATCTGGACCGCCGCCGTGGCATTGATGATGTGGCACAACCAGGAACTACTCAGCGGCGAGATGGACTGGGGCGACGGGCTGTTGACGCTCTTGAAAATCCAAGGCGTCCCCATGGTTTTGCATGGGCTGTACGACACCTTGCTGAAGCGAGAGATGAACGCCGCCGCGTTTGTCACGGCTCTGGCCAGTTTCGCCTGGCTGGCGTTTTTGATCTCGCGTTCCTACGCCAGCGATGCAGCGCCCAAGAGACGCTCGCGACGAGCCATGTCGCTCGCGTGATTCACAAGGCCTTGCTCGCAATGGCCGAGCAGTACAAACCACGTTAAGCGAGAATCGTTTAGCCGATGTAGCGGAACCTGTGAAGGCTCCGCTGGAGCTGCGTTTCCGCCCCAATTCGCAATGGCGGCGTGCGGACCGCGCCGAGCGTTCGGAATTGTCACCAATTCCGCTACGGCCCTATTCGTCCGGCGCCACAAAGTCGTGTCCCGTGCGGACAGAAACGATGATCATCCCCAACCCAACGGCCATCAGGGCGGCGGCGGCCCAATAGGGCCAGGCGGCCGATTGAGCGAACAGTCGCAGGCCGACCACCGGCCCGATAATTCTGGCGAGCGACGTGGCGCTTTGTCCGAGGCCTAAAATGCCGCCTTGCTGCGCCGGATCGCTGCGACGCGAAATCAGCGACTGCAGCGAAGGATTCACGAAGGCGAAGCCGGTGACTTCAATCGCCATGGCCCACAGCAATTGGGTGAAGCTCTCGTGATGCGTGGCGCGGGCCAGCAGCACAAAACCCACGATCGCGGTGGAGGCGCCAGAGATGGCCATGGCGCCTTCGCTCATCCGCCCGGCAAGCCGGCGGACGAGCACCCCTTGGGCCAGGGTCAACACGATGCCCAAATATGCAAACGCGCCCAACACCACGATCTGCACCACGTCGTCCTGCTTTTCGTAGCCCCAGGAGCGGACCCGCTCAATGACCTCGCCGAGCATGCCCGCCGACGACGCGTCTTCGCCGTGCTGCTGGACGATGCTCTCGATCTGCAGTGAAAGCGTCGATTCGAAATTGGCGAACGAGAACACGGCCACGCAGGAGGTCAACAGCAGCGAAACAACGGAAGGGGTCGAAAGTGCGGCCTTCAAAGGCGCTGCGATCGAACAGCGTGCGCTGGGCCGTCTCGGCGCCGGGCCGCCAGGACTCGGGCAGCTTGAACAGCGCCAGCAACAACGCCGCCGCGGACAGGGCCGAGGCGACGTAACCCGGCCAAGGACTCAAGGCCACCTCGCCGCCGGCCAGCAGGGCCGAAGCGCCGAACAGCGGCCCGAGCGTAAAGCCGAGCGCAAAGGCGGCGCCGATCAGGGCCATCCCCTTGGCGCGGGCTTCTCGCGCGGTCGTGTCGGCAATGTACGCCTGCGCCGTCGAGATGGTCGCGCCGGCAATGCCCGCCCCAATCCGGGCGACGAACAGCCCGGCCAGGCTGCGCCAGGCCGCCGCCAAGCCGAACATGAAATAGAACAACGTCGAGGCCGACAGCCCGATCAGCAGAATCGGCCGCCGGCCGAAACGATCCGACAGCCGCCCCCAGACGGGCAAAAAGAAGAACTGCATTGCCGAGAAGCTCGACATCAACAACCCGATCACCCAGCCCATCTGGTGCTGCGAGAGGCCGTGCATGGCGGCAAAGTGCTTGCCGTAAATCGGCAGCAGCGGCAGAACAATGCCGAAGCCGAGCAGGTCAATGAAAACCGTTAAAAAGATGACCAGCAGCGAGCCTTTGCGCGGACCGTCGGTCCGCGACGACCCAGACGCCTTGTCTGCGGAATGTGAAGCATCGTTGTGTTCAGGGTCGGCCATGAAATCCCATCGGCAAATAGCGGCTCAACGAACGGCTGCCTTCGCGGTCTGCGGCAGGGGCCGGTTCGGCCCCGTCCGACGCCCCCCCTGCCCTGCAGCCTTCAGGCGTTTCCGGCCAGAGCTTACCTTGCGGGCGCCGCATTCCGCAACCGCTGGCCACTCGGGGCGTTAGGTTTTATGATTGAGGTTATGACAGAAACGCTGTTTGAAGAACGCCGCCGACTGGAAACGCTGGACCCCGCGGCGCTCGAACAGCACCAACTCAGCCGGCTTAATTCATTGCTGGATCAGATTCTGCCGGCGAACCGCTTCTATGCGGAAACGCTCGAAGGACTCGAGCGGCCGCTGATCTCGCTGGAGCAGTTGGCCGGCCTGCCATACACGTACAAAGAGGGCCTGCTCGGCTCGCGAGCCCCAGGCGACCTGGCCGCCAATCTCACGTATCCCGTGGACCGCTACGTCCGGCTGCATCAGACCTCCGGCACGCGTGGCCGGCCACTGGTGGTGCTGGACACGGCCGAAGATTGGAAATGGTGGCTTCACTGCTGGCAGTCGATCTACGACGCCGCCGACGTCACCGCGCAAGACAGCGTGTTCATGGCCTTCTCCTTCGGCCCATTCATCGGGTTCTGGAGCGCCCACGACGCCGCTACGGCGCGAGGCTGCCTGGTCACGCCAGGCGGCGGCATGAGCACCATGTCTCGCTTAGAACTGATGCGAGTCTGCAAAGCCAGCGTGGTCTGTTGTACGCCCAGCTACGCCTTGCACCTGGCCGAGGCAGCCGCTCAAAAGCAGATCGACGTCGCCGATCTGGGAATTCGCGTGCTGATTCTGGCCGGCGAACCGGGCGGTTCGATTCCGTCCATTCGACGCAGGATCGAACAGGCCTGGCAGGCCCGCGCCTTCGATCACAGCGGCGCCACGGAGGTCGGCCCTTGGGGTTACGCCGACCGCGACGGCCGGGGCCTGCACGTGCTGGAAAGCGAATTCATCCCGGAGTTCATCTCCGTCGAGACCGGCGGGCCGGCGGGCGAAGGCGAACTATCCGAACTGGTGCTCACCAACCTTGGACGCATCGGCTGCCCGGTCATCCGCTACCGCACCGGCGACCTCGTGCGCCCGACGTGGCAGCACGACTTGCCGAATCGCTTCGTGCTGCTCGACGGCGGAGTGCTGGGGCGCACCGACGACATGATGATCATCCGCGGCGTGAATATTTTTCCGTCGGCCATCGAACAGATTTTGCGCAGCTTTCCCGAGGTGCTGGAGTACCGCATGACTGCCTTCAAAGTCGAGGCGATGGATCAATTGCGAATCGAGATCGAAGACCGTTTGGCTCAGCCGCAACGAGTGGCCGACGAGTTGCGGCTGCGGTTAGGATTGAAAATTGACGTGCAAGTCGTGCCGCTGGGAAACCTGCCTCGCTACGAAGGCAAGGGGCGACGTTTCGTCGACAATCGCTGAAGCGAACGCCAGAAGCTGCGACCGCGCCCCTGAAAGAAACGACGATAGATTCCAAGAGCTGCTGGGTATGAACCCATCAACAACGACTGCCCTGCTGACCGCCGCCGAGTTGCGCCGCGAGATCTGCGCCGCCCGGCACACGGGCCCTACGGCCGGCCTGGCGCCGGGCTTCGTACAAACGAACCTGGTGATCTTGCCGGTCGACTATGCCACCGATTTCGCGGAGTTCTGCCGGCTGAACAGCCAGGCTTGCCCGCTGGTGGCGCAAACGGCGCCGGGCAACCCCGAACCGGTCGACGCGGCGCCCGGCGCCGATCTGCGCACCGACGCGCCGCGTTACCGCGTGTTTCGCCACGGCATCGCCGAGACGGAGGAACCGCTGGAGATCGGCCGGTTGTGGCGAGACGATTTCGTCGGTTTCCTGCTCGGTTGTTCGTTCACGTTCGAAATGGCGCTGCAAGCGGCGGGATTGAACGTGCGGCACATCGAAGAGCGGCGCAACGTGCCGATGTACCGCAGCAACGTCGCCTGCCGCTCGGCGGGCCCTTTCGCCGGCCCGATGGTGGTGAGCATGCGTCCCTACCGGCCGGAGCAAGTCGCCAAGGTTCGCGAGATCACGGGGAGATTTCCCACGATGCACGGCGAGCCGATTCACGTCGGCGATCCGGCCCAACTCGGCATCGCCGACGTGACGCGCCCCGACTTTGGCGACGCCGTGAGCATTCGCCCCGATGAAGTTCCGGTGTTTTGGGCCTGCGGCGTCACGCCGCAATTGGCCTTGGCCGCCGCCAAACCGGAGATTGCCATCACACACAGCCCGGGCTGCATGTTCGTGACCGATTTGCGCGAAGAAACAAGTGTTTAGATTTGGAGCTGGCGCGCCGCCGTAGGGTGGGCATTGCCCACCACGGCTTGCTGGCGGGCAATGCCCGCCCTACGGGATCCAGATTCGCCGCCCCTGCAACCATCATTCGAGAATCACCGACCAACTATGCCCCCTGCCCCGACCAAACTTGCTCTCAGCGGCCAGAACCAATTGCTCATTGAATGGAGCGACGGCCAGACGCGCGGCTATACGTTCCGCGAACTGCGAGATAAATGCCCCTGTGCTTCCTGCCGGGAAAAGCGAGCCCAACCGCCCGAGACGGCTTCGCTGCTGCCGGTGCTGTCTCCGGCCGAAACCCAGCCGCTGAAGATCCTGGGCATGAAACCCGTCGGCAACTACGCCTACGCGATCGAGTTCAGCGATGGGCACGACACAGGGATCTATACCTGTGAGTTCCTGCGAGAGCTGGGGCAGGAAATGCCGGCCTGAGACAGGCGAGCTTTTGCCGTCGCCAAGAACCTCTGAACAGAAGGCAACCAAGAGCACAAAGGAGAGCGGAATCGCGAAGTTCGCCAGAAACTCGTCACACTCTCCCTCGTTACCTTCTGTTCAATCCTGACTGCGGCCGGTTTACTTGCCCGGCAGGCTCTTGAGTTCGTCGGTGAGGACGTTGCCGCTTTCCGGTTCCTTGCCGGCCTCGCCTTCGGGCGGCGTCTTCTGCTTGACGATCTGCTCGCGGCCCAGGTGGATCTTCTGATACGTTGCGTCGGAGATGACGTAGTACCAATCGGCAAAGCGGCCGCTGAGTTCCTTCACGCGGTCCTTGCCCTGCTTTACCCGTTCGTCATACTCGTCCTGCTTGCGCTTGTTCTCTTTCTCGATTCGCTCGCGTTCGGCTTTGCTCTTCGCGTCGGACGCCTTGTCGTCAGCAGCCTTCTCTTCGTCAGCCTTCTCTTCGTCAGCCTTTTTCTCCGACGCCTTCTCGTCCGCCGGCTTCTCTTCGGCGGCCTTCTCTCCTTCCGCTTCTTCAGGCAACGGCTCTAACTCCGGCTTTTCGAGCAGATCCTCGCTGAATTGGGCCGTGACCATGATGTAGCGGTTTTCGCCCGTCGCCTCTTCCGCAGGCTCGCCCTCTTCGCCTTCCTTCTTCTCGTCTTCGGCTTTGGCGCCCGCGGCAATGCGTCCGAATCGCAAGACGTATTCCACGCCGTCTTTCATGCCGCAGCGGACTTCGCCCTCGTTGGAATACAATTCCGGAGAGCCGCCCTGTTCGAGCGGCACGAGATAGAAGCCGCGGGTCTGCAGCGACCGGATCGATTCTTGATTGGCCGCTAACTCTTCTCCGCCTTCTAAATTCGCAGCCAGCCCCTCAGGCTTGCGCCGCACGTCGACGATCTTCAGCTCGTCGAGCGCCGTCTTCATGTCATTCAGCTTCTGCGAGTCGAGTTCTTCCTGGTCGGAAAGCTTGACCGGCTCGAAGTCGCCGTCCTTGAATTCCGCCAACTCGATCAAGTTCCACTTGGAGTCCTTACTGTCAAATCCCAGGCTGACCTGGCTGCGCGGAATAATCGCGCCTCGCAGAATATCAACCGAGTAGTCGTTGATGCCGACCTGCTTGACGTCGAAGGCGTTCAGCTTGAGCAGATCCTTCTCGATCCAGTCCTCGAACTTCGTCGAGAACTTGTCGGTCTTGACCGCGGCCACGTAGACCGGCGTCTGGCCGGGAATCCGCACGTAATGCAGCCCCGGCTTGTCCTCGACGGCCTTGCCGATGATCAAATCGGCCAGCGGCTTATTCGATTTATCCTGAATCGTCACGCGCTTGCCGACCCCCGTGGCGCCGGAACTGAGCTTCTTGGGATCGGGATCGATCACGCCGAACTCTTCATACGACGACTCCTCGGTGCTGGCCACGCTCAGTTTCTTGGCGTCGATCATGTTGGCGGCCGCCTCGGCCAACTGCCGCGCCGCGTCGGCCGGGTAGTCGTCGTGCGAAGGAATCGCCCAGCGGCCTTTGACCTGCGACACTTTAAACGGATGCACCGTGGCCGTGTCCTGGTCGAACTCGATGATCTCCATCGCCTTGGCGCTTGCCGGGATCCGTGAAATCGGCGAACAGCGGGCCCGTGCCCAGGCTCTCGTCGTCTTGCACGCTAGGCCGATACCAATTGACCGTGCCTCCTACGCCCATGGCGACGGCGGCCACGGCCACGAAAATCAAAGTCTTTATGCTCTCGTTCATCGCTGGTTTTTCCGGTTCGATTCTTCGATTCGGCTTCGATTCTTCGATCTTAACGCAAACGGGACTTCGAGACCCCCTCACGCTCGCGAGCGCGACGGTTGAAGTACACGCCCAGGCCCACCAACAACGGCGGAATGGGCGGCAGCAAGACCGCCCACATTTTATACCAATCCTGAACGCGGCTGATTTTCAGGTTCAACTCGCGCTCGATGCGCGTGGTTTCGCGGTCGCGTTCCTTCTGCAGGCGGTCGGTCTCGGCCTGCAATCGGCGTTGGCCGGTCTCCCGGGCCATCTCCACTCGCTGCAGCAGCTCGATCGGATCGGCGCTCTTATTGTCCTTCTGAATCGTGTCGATCTTGTCCTGAAATTCCTTTTGGGCTTTGGCCGTCGCCTCATCGTACTCCTTGATGAAACGCTGCGTCTTGTTGATGGCGTCCTGGCGAGCTTCCTTGGTGAGCGTTTCAATCCGCGACAATACGCGATGGCGAGGCCGGCGACTTGCGAATCTCCAGAAATCGCTCGTCCCCCGCCAACTCGTCCAGCGTATTGAGCACGAACGTCACGTTATCGAAGTTGAGGTCGAAATCGCGGTCGGGATCGGCGCCCTGGGCTCGCAAGTTGAAGAACTCCGAGAACAGCATATCGATGTCGCAGACCAACACGACGTTGATGTCTTTTTCCTTCGGCGGAGTTTTCTCTTCGGCGCCCTGCTCCTCGGCAGCGTTCTCTTCGGCGTCGGCCGGCTTCTCTTCCCCGGACTTGTCCTCGGCCGGCTCAGCCGCCGCGTCCGACATCAGCTCTTCTTCTTTCTTGAGAGCGCCGGAAATGCGGGCGGCCAAAGTGTAATACTGACGGCTGGGAATGAACCGACGCCGCGGATTCAACCCGCCTGGCTGCCCGAACATGCTCTGTTGAATGATTTCGTTGACGTCGACGGTGCCGGTCTGGTCGCCGGTCATGACCAGTTCCTCAAACTTCAACTCGGAGGCGTTCAACTTCGTCACGGAACCAGGATACAAGAACAGCAGCAACTGCAAGCGCGAGCTGATGGGATCATCCGGGTCGAAGACCGGCTTGTCGCTGGCCGCCGAATCGACAAACACCCACTCAGGCGTCGCCACCGCTTGCAGTTTGGGAATCGGGTTGTATCGCTGCCAGACAACCTTCGAGCCCATGAAATCCACGCCCAGCAACGTCCATAGCTCGCTGATCTTGCCCTTCGGCTGCGGCGGCGGACTGCCGCCGAACGGATTCTGTTGCGGCGGCCGTTTTGGCTGGCTGGTGCCCGGCACGTCGAGCCGCATCGCCGGAAACGGGTCTTCGAAAATCGCCGTCGGCACGCCGCGTTTGACCGCCGCAACGAAGTTCTTCATCTGCTCCGGCGTCAGCGACGAGGGCTGAGCGGCCAGCAAGACGTCCAATTCCTCCTCGATCGGGCTGTCGGCGTTGATCGGAACCACTTCGTATTGCTTTTCCAACTCGCTGATCAACACCTCGTTGGGCGTTTGCGAAAAGGTCTGGAAATTCATGCCGCCGTAAAGCTTGGCGTCGGTCGCCAGCACGCCCACCTTCTTGCGATCCTGCTGGCTGACCGTGCAGATCGACCGCACCAGTTCGTATTCCACGGGAATGCCCCGATCGAAGAACGGCACGACGACTTTTTTCAGGCCCGAAGTAAACGCCACGCCCAAAAACAACTGCTCGCGGCTGATGGCGCCGCGGCTGCGCGACGTGACTTGCTGTCCAGTTATGCCGAATTGCTGCTCGGCCTGGTCGGCCTCTTCGCTCAACGGCTCGGTCGCATGGATCGTAACGTCCACCTTGTTGCCGCCCAAAGCGCCGAATTCGCGCAGCGCCGAGACCAGGTCGAGCCGCGTTTGCACGTACGACTCGGGCACTTCGGGACTGATGTAGGCATCGACCTTGACGGGCAGTTTCGGATCGAGCTCGCGGATCAGTTTTTTCGTCTGGCCGGACAACGAACTGAGCCGCTCGCTGGTCACGTCCACCCGGGTGTCGAAGTGATGGAACGTCATGGTGATGCCGACGGCGGCGACGATTAAGGCGAGGGCGCGAATGAGATAATGCCCGCCCATCGACTGGCCGTCTCGTCCGCCTTGCCAGTGCCGCCGGCCGATCAGCACCATGCACAGGTAGAGCATGGCGACCACCAGAGCGACGAAATAGATCACGCCCGAGAGGCTGATCACGCCGCGTCCGAAATCGCGAAATTGCTCTTCTAAACTCCAGCTTTTCACTTCCATCGCCAGGTGGCCGGGCACAATTACGTCGGCGTTTTCGGCAAATGCCAGCGGAGCGTTGAACATGGCGCCCAACACAAAGCCGACCGTCAGGTTGCCCGTCAGGAATGAAGCGACCATGCCGATCGCCAACATCGCCAGTCCGACCAGCCAATAGCCGAAGTAGGTGCCGAAAAACAGCCCTTTATCCGGGTTGCCCAGCCAGGAGAGAATCGCCAGGTTGCAGAACGCCGAAAAGATCAGCGCCACGCTGTAGATCGCTACCGTGGAGAGGTACTTGCCCAACACCACATCCAGATCGCCGGCGGGAATGGTCAGCAGCAGTTCGTCCGTACCTTGCCGGCGTTCTTCCGACCAGACGCTCATTGTGATGGCCGGAATGAAGACCAGCAGGATGTACGGCAGGTAGTGGTTCAACTGGTCCAGGTTGGCCAGGTTGTCGTTGAAGAACTCATTCGGCCAGAAGGCGGCGAACGAGCTCAGCAAGACGTAAACGCAGATGAAGACGTAACCGGTCGGATTGCTGAAATAGCTATTGAAATTGCGTCGGAAGATCGCGCGGATGACGTTCGGATTCATAGTCGTCTTAACCAGTGTCTCGAATGGAATCGTCGGCGAATCGGCCCAACTGCGGAAACCGGCAGGCTTACGCGGCCCCGCTCGTCAGCTCGTAGAAATGCACGTCCAAGCCCTTGCCGTCCTTGGTCAGCTCGGCCGGCGAGCCGTCGAACTTCAAACGCCCCTCGTTGATGAATACCACGCGGCTGCACATGGCCTCCACCTCCTGCAGAATGTGGGTCGAGAGCAGGATCGTCTTGCTCTCGCCCAGGCGACGCACCGTATCTCGCACCTCGCGAATCTGGTTCGGGTCAAGACCGGCCGTCGGCTCGTCCAGGATCAACACGTCCGGCTCGTGCAGCAGCACCTGGGCCATGCCCACGCGCTGACGATACCCCTTGGACAGCTTACCGACCGCCTTGCCGATCACGCTTCCCAAGGCGCACAATTCGATGACGGCGTTGATCCGCTCCTGGCGGTACGATCCGGTCAGCCCGCGAGCGTCGGCAAAGAAGTCCAGCAGGCTGCGCGGCGTCATGTCCGGATAGAGCGGGCCGTTTTCCGGCAGGTAGCCAAGCCTGGCGGCGCCCGCCAGCCGGTCCGAAGACATATCGTGCCCTGCGATCCGCGCCACGCCGGCGGAAGGAGAAAGATAGCCGGTCAGCACCTTCATGGTGGTGCTCTTGCCGGCGCCGTTCGGGCCTAGGAAGGCCACCACCTCTCCTTGAGAAATCTTGAAACTCACGTCTTGGATCGCCGCAAAATCCCCGTAGAATTTCGACAGACCGTCGGCCTCGATCATGGCCGGACGTGATTCATCAGTCATCGTAGACAGACTCCCCGTACTCTTGGCAGTTCGTGCGTTGGACGAAACTTCGCCCCATTTCGTCTGACTTCTAATCTCCGCTCAGCCGGCCACTATACCGGCCGCGCGGTCAACGGTCGCCCCCTCCCCAGAGAGGCACGCCCCGCGACTTCAGAAAATAATATCTAACTATAGTCCCTGTCCATCCCTACGCGCCGGAGAAGTTCAAGGTTCGGCCCAGTTTGAAAAAAATTCAAACTTTTCGCCAGGGGCGCCGGCGGCTTCTACGGCAGCCAGGCGATCGTTGTTCCCAACGCACTCTGACCCTCACTGCGTTGCACCGAAGACCTCGTCTGGGACTACAATCGCCTAGGTACTGTCCGTGTGTCGTACGCCGGCCACTCCGCCACCGCCGGGCTCGCCCCGGCGGAGCGCTGATTGATCAGTTAGAAACCTCACGTAACTTTAACGCTGCTTACCTTTTTCGGCGTTGCCGGGAAATTAAGCGATCTAGCTGCGAATCATTGCTCGACCGGGACAAGCCCGGATCCTGGCGGAGCAAGACCAGCACGGCGCCGACTCCCCGAAAGAGCGGCAAGTCCCTGCCCCCAGCCGCGCTTCTCCCACGCTCAATGGGACCGTCTGCCTGCGGAATCAAGCGAGCTTGCGGCGGAAGGCCAGATGCTTCTGCCAATGCTCATTGTCGATCGCGGAAAAATCGACCCGCAGATGAACGCCGCGACTTTCCTCGCGCAGCAACGCGGCCGAAATCATCAGCCGTGCAATCGATAGCATATTCTGCAGTTGCCAGCCAGTCGGATCGCTAAATTGCCGGCCCAGCACGTACCCGCACCAATGGCTGATGGAATCCTTCGCCGCCTCCAGCTCGCCGGCCTCGCGGCGCACGCCGGCGCTGCGCCACATCAGGCTCTTGAGCGAATTGCGGATATCATCCAGATCGAGCGGCTCGGGCGACGCGGCGACGGCCAGATTCTCCAGCGGCAGAGCCCGATAGTCGTCGGGCAGTTCGAGCGCCGCTCTCGACGCTCCCTCGCCGGTGTGGGCGCCGAAGACCAGGCCCTCCAGCAAACTGTTGGAAGCCAGACGATTGGCGCCGTGCAGGCCGGTCGAGCTGACCTCCCCCGCGGCCCACAACCCCGGCAAGCTAGTCCGCCCCTCGCCATCAACCGTGACCCCCCCGATCATGTAGTGAGCGCCCGGCCGAACGGGAATCCGGTCGGTCGCAATGTCGATGCCGAATTCGGCGCAGACGGCCGCAATCCCCGGAAAGCGGGTGCGAACGCGGTGGGAGTCCAAGTGCGAAAGATCCAGGTACACGTTGGTATGCCGCGTCTTCTCCATCTGGTTGACGATGGCCTGGCTGACCACGTCGCGAGGCGCCAACTCGCCGCGCGAATCATAGTCGGCCATGAAGCGGCGGCCGGTGCGATCGACCAGATGCGCACCGGCGCCGCGCATCGCTTCGGTGATCAGGCTGCGGCTGCTGCCGGCAATGTAAAGCACCGTGGGGTGGAATTGCATGAACTCCATGTCGCGCAGCTCCGCTCCCGCGCAGAGCGCCACGGCGTGGCCGTCTCCCGTAGCGACGGCGGGATTGGTCGTTTCGCGGTAGACTTGTCCGGCGCCGCCCGTGCAAAGGATGGTTTGCTTCGCCCAGACCAGGGTCTTGCCATGCAGCGAGTTCCATACCAGGGCGCCGCGGCAAACGCCCTCGAAGGTGAGCAGATCCAGCGTGAACGTGTTCTGCCACGTCTCGACGTTGGTCAGCCCCTGGGTCCGTGCAATCACGGCCCGCATCACCTCTTTGCCGGTCGCATCGCCCAGAGCGTGAACGATGCGATCATGACTATGGCCTCCTTCGCGTCCCAGCGCCAGCGCCCCTTCTTCCTCGTCGAAGCGGGCGCCCCAGGCCATCAGTTCGCGGATCCGCAACGGCGCTTCGCGCACGACGAGATCGACGATTTCGTTGTCGCACAAGTCTCCGCCGGCGGCGAGCGTGTCCGCCACGTGATTCTCAAACCGGTCTTCAGGATCCAGCACGCCGGCAATGCCGCCTTGGGCGTAGCTGCTGTTCGACTGCAACAGGCTATCCTTGGTAACGACCAACACGCGCAGCCGCGGATCGACCGCCAGCGCCGCTCGTAACCCGGCCAAGCCTCCGCCGATAATCAGCACGTCGGTGAAGTGATGCGGCATCCGCTTGGGATGAAACGGAACCAGGTAGCGAGGCTCGTCCGAGCCGTCTTCAACAAGCGTCGTGGGATGCATGAAGGAGAGATTAGCGGTGGGGAGTAGAGAAGGCGGCGGGCAAAAACGCAAAATGCAAAATACAAACGTCAAGATGGCGGAAAACGATTTCCCGTTTTGCGATTTGCATTTTGCATTTTGACTTTCCTTTTCTCGCCTCGCGATCCGCCGGAAATCTTCGTGGGGCGCAAAGGAAGGGAACGTTCGGCGCGCGGCGGCTGATCACCTGCGGCCCTTGGATAATCCCTTGGAGAATTCCCGATATTGCTCGGCGTACTCCGGCGGCGGAGCCGAGCGTCGCGACTCGATCAGGTTGCGGCTCTGATCGCCGCGTTTCTCACCGCCGGAAACCGACGAACCGCGGGGCCGCAGACCGAGGCTGCGAAGCGTTTCGTCAAGTTGCTCGCGCGCCGCATCGCCTTGCGTGCCGGGCGCCTTGGCCGATTTCTTCAACGAGTCCCAACGTTTTACGAATTCCTCGACGTCGTTGCGGCTCCATTTGAGCTTGTCGAGCAAGTTCTGGTCAGGCCGGCCCTGGTCGAGTTGGTCTTTCAGGCGTTCCAGCGCCAAGTCGGTCGCCTTGCGCGTGTACTCGAGGTTCGGATCCTCGCCGCCCGGCTCGCTCGTGTCGGAAGGCGCCGCAGGCGGGTCAGGATTGTCAGGACCGGGCAGACCGCCGCCCGTCGGGTTGCTGCGTCCGCCGCCGGGCTTGTCGCCTTCGAGGTTGTTCCCGCCCTTCTCGCTGGGACTCTGACCGCCGTCCGGCTGCTGTTCAGCGCTCTCCTTACTCGATTTACCCGATTGCTCCTTGGGCTCGCCAGGCTTTGGGCCCTGCCGCCGCTCGCCGGACGGCCGTTGCGAAGACGCCTTCTTCTCGCCTGACTCGGACTGGCCCGGCTTTTTCTGGCCCTCTTGTTTTGAGGTTGGCCGGCCTTGTTCGTTGCGGCCATCCATGTCTCCGCCTTGCTCGTCCTGGCCTGCCTGACGCTCTTCGCCGTCATCCCCCTGCCCTGGCTTCGAACCGCCTTCGCGTTTGTGGGAGCCTTCGCCTTTTTTGCCTGATGAGGCGCCGCCCGAGCGCTTGTTGCCTTGCTTCTGATCGCCCCCTTTCTCCGAGGTCGGACCGTGACCAGTCTGTTCCGATTCGCCGCCTCCCTGCTCCGCATCGGTGTTCTGGCCAGCGGAGCCTTTGCCGGGACTCTTGGAGCGCTGACCGCCACCCTGGCCGCCGCCGCCCGACATATCGCCCGATTTATCGCTTTCAGAATCGGATTGCCGGTCGCTCTCCGTGCCGGAGTTGCCTTCCTCGTCGGTATTGGCGCGGCCCTCATCATCGCTGGTCTTTTGTTTGTCCTTCTGCTGGTTCGGCGCCCTGGGCGATGCGACCGGCTCCTTGTTGCCGCCCGCCTTGCCGGCGCCCCCTTGGCCGCGGTCCTGGCCCTCAGGGTCGCCCCCTTCCACGTCCTGGTTGGGATCTTTCTTGTCGCCGTTGGGGTTCTTGTCGGGATCGCCCTGGCCGCGACTCTGACCGCCCTTACCGGGCTGCGGCCGTTGATCGCCCTTGGCGTCTTTCTGCATCTCCTCGCCGGCTTCAGCCGCTTCTCCCTGCTGACCTTTCTCGCCAGGCTGCTCCTTCATTCCTCGTTCCTGCCCGCTGCCGCCCGCGTCGCCTGCCTGGCCGGGCGAGTTTTTCTCGTCGCCCGAGTTACCGGCGTCGCCGCCGGGCGGCGCCTCGTTGTTCTTGCTCTTTGGCTTGCCCTCATCCTGGCCGCCGCCCCCTTTGCCCGGCCCCGGCTGCTGCTCATTGTTCGATTGGTCGCTGTCCGATTTATCACTGTCCGATTTATCACTGTCCGACGGCTTCTGCACGCCGGACGGTTGTTCTTTATCAGTGCGTTCCTTGTCGCCGCCCCGCTCCTTTTGCGACGCCATCCCCTCGCCTTGCTTGCCGGCGGTTTGGTTTTGGTCCTGCTCGCCGGGTTTCTTCTCGTCGCCCGCCTGCTCGCCCTGCTCTTTGCGCTGTTTGCCGGCCGAGAACTTCTCGGGGCCGTCGCCGGCAGCGTGTTCTTGCGGCGCATCGCCCTCGCCGGAGCGCTCACGCGGCATCTTTTCGCCGCGCTCGTCGCCTTGCTTCGACTTGCCCGGTTGTCCTCCGGAGTCTTGCTCCTGGCCGGGCTTTTGAGCGTCGCCGGGCTGGTCGCCGGAAGACTTGCCCTGTTGCCCTTGCTCCTGCTCCTCTTGGCCTTTTGGCTTCGACTTGCCGCCGCCTTGCTGCTTTTGTTCGGGCGAACCGCCGTTGTCGTCGCCGGCCGATTGCTTCTCGTCCGGTTGCCGGCCTTGGCCGCCGCCCGACTCGTCCTTATCGCGTTCCTGTTGCCGCTTGTCAGGCTGCGGTTTGTCAGGCTGCGGTTTGTCCGGGCGCTGCTTTTGGTTGGGCCGCTTGTCGGCTTCGCCTTTCTCCTCGGTCTTTTTGTCCTGGGGTTCTTTTTCTTTCTGCTTGTCGTCGAAGAACTTGTTGATTTCGTCAATCGCGCGCCCCGCATCCTTCTCCGGATCGACGCGGTCGGACTTGTCGTTGCCTGCGGACGAGCGCTGCGACGGATCTTGCTTGCCGTCCTGTTTGTCGTTTTGGCGCGACGATTTGCCGCCCGACTTCTCCTGATCGCCTTGTCCGTCGGCGTCTTGCTCGCCTTCGGCCGGATCCTGATCCTGAGGGTCGCCGCGACCCGATCTTTGTTTGTCTTGGTCACCGCCCTGGCCTTCGCCCGCAGGCGAGTCGCCAGGCTGCTGCGGCTCGTTCGGCTTCGATTCCCGATTATTCCTGGCATCGGCCAGTTGATCGTCTTGCTTTTCGCCATCGGGCGAAACGACCCGCAACGTGTAGTGCGACGTTTCCACGTGGTTGGCCTCGGGCTGACGATTGTCTTCCGCGGCGGCCCACAGCGACAAGGTTTCTCCCGGCTTCAACTTGAACTGACGCATGGAGAGCACGAAACGGCGACGATAGGAGCCGCTGCGAGCCTCGGTCAGCAGCGGTTCGTCGAGCAGCTTTTCGCGGCCGCGACGGACGTGCAAGCGGACGTCGGCCAGCTTGAAATCCGGATCGGAAGCGGTCAGAGCCAGCGGCAGCGATTCGCCGGCCATCAGGGTATATTCTTCGGTCGGTTGCAGGCCAGGTTCGACGATGGCAACCTCGGGCGGCACGTCGCGAATGACCTCGATCGCGTAGCGGATCGGCTTGGGGTTCTCATGACCTTGGAGATTCCGGAACCGCAACTGGTAACTTTCGTGTTCCGGCTGGTCCGTACCCGCTTTCAACCTCAGCGGAAACTCGACGCTCGCTTTGCGGCCGTCGACCTTCATGGCCACGTCGCGGCGCCCGTCACAGTCGAAATCCAGATCGGCCGAGCGGATCTCGTGACTGGCCGTGGCGCGGATCGTTACGCGCAGTTCCTTCCAGCGCCTGGATGTTGCCGTGCTTGGGCGTGCGGCGCGGATTGATCTCGCTGTAAGCCGGATAGTCGTATTCGACCGAATCGACGACGATCGAAGGCGCCGTGTGGACCGTGATACGATGTTCAGGCGAAATTGCATCGCCGGCGGCGACCCAATAGATGACGTCTTGCTGCAGGCCCGCTGAATCGGCGGGCAACTCTGCCGTATAGCGGTAACCTGACTCCGGCAGCGTCATGCGGACGCGCTGGTCGACGGTCTGCCCATCGGCCGTAGAGTAATGAACCGTCACCGCCTCGTCGGACGACAAACCCGACACCAGCGCGCTAATGCTGAGATGCTGGTCGTGATAGCCCTCCGCGTCGCCCGGCTGGATTTCGCCAATGATCACGCGCGTCGGCGCCGTGATATCGGCCCACGGATGGATCACGCGGCGGAACGAGGTGAACAGGTTCTTGGGGGAGAAAATGCCGTACAGCGCCGCTACGCACAGCAGCAGCATCAGCACGGTCAGCAGCTTAACCACCGGTCCGCGATCGAGCGCGGTCTCGACGTTCGCCGCCGACAACCCAGTCGCCGCCTGTTCCTCGATGGCTTCGTAAACCCGCTGCGGCAGTTGGGCCCCGCCTGATCGCAGCAGCAGAAAATTGACGAGGCTGTTTTTCAGCCCCGGCCGATTCCGCTCGATGGCCTGCGCGGCGTAAATCGGGTTGATCCGCCGCAAGAACAGCGGCCCCAGCTTGAGCACCGCGAAGGCCGCGACGCCGACTATATATATGGTCAAGCAGGCGAACCGCCCGGCGAACCCCATGCCGCCTGGGACCAGCCAATGGTCCGCTAGCGCCGCCAGCAGAAAATAGACCATCGAGCCGGCCGCCAGCAGCATCAGCGCCGCCGTCAGATCGAGCCCCTTGACCTGCCGCCGTGTGCGGCGGAGTTGGGACTCAATATAGCGGTCGTACTCAATAAACCGACCGCTCGCGCTGGATCGGTTTCCGCCGGGGGGCGGAGTCGACGGCGTGGGGGCGCTGGTTCCGGCAGCCATGCAAAGCACCTCGGGGGCCTAGGCGTCAGGTCTTCAGCCAATGTACCATTATAGACGTCGCTTGCGGCAAGTTGACTCCCTTTTTACCCGTCCCGCGGCGCCGGCTTTCGCCTCCTTCCGCCCAGGGTGCGGCACTGGTACGATGATAGGCAGCCGCCCCGTCATCCCCCCTGCCCCCTTAGAGGATCCTGTCCGCATGCCGGCCACCGCCGCTAACGTCGTGCTTTTGCACCCCGACGACAACCTCTGCGTCGCCGCCCGCAACCTCCCCGAAGGGACTACCATTTCGGCTGGCGACCGCACGGTCAAGCTCTCGGGCGCCGTCCGCCTGGGGCACAAGATTGCGCTCCAGCCAATCGCCGCAGGCGAGCGAGCCGTGAAATACGGCCAGACCATCGGCTTTGCGACGCAGGCAATCGAACCGGGCGATTGGATCCACACGCACAATCTGGCCGCCAACGCTTTCTCTCGCGAATATCAATACGCCACCGAGCTTCCGCCCGAGCCGACGCCGATCGAAGGGCGGACTTTCATGGGCTACCGCCGCCCGGACGGCAAGGCCGGCACGCGCAACTACCTGGCCATTATTTCCAACGTCAACTGTTCCGCGTCGGTCAGCCGCTATGCCGCCCAACGCTTCGACGAATCGATCCTCAAGCAGTTTCCCAACGTTGACGGCATTTTGCCGCTGACGCACAAAGCGGGCTGCGGGCTGCAGTACGGCGGCGAAGATCACAAGCAACTCAACCGCGTGCTGGCGGGCTTCGCCAAGCATCCGAACGTCGGCGGCTACCTGCTGATCGGCTTGGGCTGCGAGACGGCGGCCATGCCGTATCTGGTTGAGAATTCCGGCCTGGTGCAGATCAACGGCGGCGACCGGAAGCTGCCGCCGATCTTGAGCATGCAGGAGTGCGGCGGGACGGTGAAGACCATCGAGGCGGCCCATCGCCAGATCATGGCCATGCTGCCGAGCGTGAACGACGTCCGCCGCGAACCGATCCCGGCCAGCGAGATCATCTTAGGCACCAACTGCGGCGGCTCCGACGGCAACTCGGGCGTCACGGCCAATCCGGCGTTGGGCGTGGCCAGCGATCTGCTGGTGGCGGCGGGCGGCACGTCGGTGCTGACGGAAACCTCCGAGATTTACGGCGCCGAGCATCTGCTGACGCGCCGCGCTCGCACGCGGGAGATCGGCGAAAAGTTGATCGAACGAATCCGCTGGTGGGAACAATATGCCGCCATGTTCGGCGTCGAACTGAACAACAATCCCTCGCCCGGCAACAAAGACGGCGGCTTGACGACGATCTATGAAAAGTCGCTTGGCGCCGTCGCCAAAGCCGGTTCGACCGCACTGTCCGGCGTCTACCTGTACGGCGAACCGATCGCTTCGAAGGGCTTCGTCGTGATGGACTCGCCCGGCTTCGATCCGGCCAGCGTCACCGGCCTGGTCGCCAGCGGCTGCAACGTGGTGTGCTTCACGACGGGGCGCGGCAGTTGCTTCGGCTGCAAGCCGACCCCGTCGATCAAGATTGCCACCAATACGCCCATGTACGAGCGGATGATCGACGACATGGACCTGAACGCCGGCGTGATCCTGGACGGCGTGCCGGTGGCGGAAGTCGGCCGCCAAATCTTCGAATTGGTGCTCGAGGTGGCCAGCGGCAAAAAGACCAAGAGCGAACTGCACGGCATCGGCGAAGAAGAATTCGCCCCCTGGAGCATCGGCCCGACGCTGTAGCGCCAGCGCCGTAGCGGAACCGCGTGAGACTTCCGGGCGCCGATCACGGACTCTCCAGCGTCTACGTCGCCACGGCGAGAGCGCCGGCGCCCGGAATCTTCAAAGCTTCCGCTACCTTGTGCGGCGCAAGCCCTGCCCCTATTTGCCAGTCAGTTCGAAGTTGAACTCGCCGCCGCCTTCCGGGATGTCCGCGGTCAATTCCGTTTGCTCCGGATTGCCGTAGCGAGGCGGCAGCAGCGGTTTGGCGCCTTGCAACTGGGGCGACATATCCGGCATCATTTTGGCGCCATCGGGCAGCACCCATTTCTGAATGGTGACCTTGCACGGACCCTTGCACGCCGTCTCGCCGCCGAAACTGCTGGAAAGCTGATAACTGCCGTCTTGTTGGGTCGCCGCCGTAAACACGGCCAGCGACGGCATCGTGAAAGTCACCTCCGCATCCGCCAGCGGCTCGCCATCAAGCGTGACCACGCCCTTCACCGGGACTTCCTGCACCGGCGTGCGAGCCGGCGCTTTATTGCAACCCGCAAGCGCGCCGAGAGCCCAAGCCGCAATCGCCCATGAACAAGTTCTCTGCCAATCCGCCATCATTTCCCTCGTTGACAAGCTCGTGAAAACGCAAAATAAGCGCTGAGATCAGGGAGCAGTCCGCATGTCTCACAAACAGGGCGCCCGGCGCCGAAAACCGACGACCGTCCGAAGGCCGCCGGCTGTCGCCGCCAGGAACCCGCAAACTTTTGCAGAGGCGCGGTCGAAAACCGCCCAAAGCCGCAATCGCCTAGTATTGGCCCAAGGTGGCGCCGTCGGCGATATAACCGAGCCGCATTTGAGTGACCAGGTCGGTCGACTCATTGAAAAAGTGGCTGGAGCCGTCGAGCATCAGCCCTGGCAGCCCGCCGGGTGCAGAGCTGCCGGCATTGCCCCATTCAATGACCTTGCCGACCATCGGCGGCGAATGATACCAGGAACTCCAACTGGCTGGCGCCTGCCACTGATTAATGCCATTGGGACTGGTGCCGTACAGGCTGACGCCGACCATCACCCAGCCTCGATATCCCCAGGCGTTGCTGCCGCCGTTGCCCGTCCGCAAGCGTCGTCTCGACGAAAGCCGTGACGTTGCTCGTGCCGTCGGTGACGTCCGGCCACTTGCAAGGAGAGTTCTGCCCGAACGGCCCGCGCGTGACCTTGCTGCTGGCAAAATAATTCCAACTGTTTCCGTAGCTCCACTCCTTGATGGTTTCGTGCAGAACTCATAGCAGGTTCATCGCGCCGTAAAACGTGCTTTGCTCGAGATGCCGTAATTGCTGCCGATCGAACCTGTCGGCTCGCCCGCGGGCCGTCATCGCTGGGGCAGTAGAAGATCGGCAACTGCATGGCGACGATCTTGTCGTTGCCATTGAGGCCCGGGTCGGCTCGCCAAAGCAGGCTCCGCTGTGGCGTTTTGCATATAGGCCCCTGCCGAGCCGTTGAAGTTGTACGGTTGTAAACGGCCTGCTGCTCCATGAACGGCAGCAGCAGCATGAACCCGTTCAGATTCAGGTGCTGGTCGGCATGCCGTCGTAGTGCGGAGTGAACCCATAGTTCAAGCCGGCGGGCGGCAGCACGCTTATGCGTGCTTTCGTAGTTCACCACGGCAAGCCCCAACTGCTTGAGTTGGTTGGTGCATTGCGAACGCCGGGCCGCCTCGCGAGCCGCCTGAACGGCGGGCAGCAGCAACGCAATCAAAATGCCAATGATGGCAATCACGACCAACAGCTCAACGAGCGTGAATCCGCCGCAACCCGCGACCCGACGCTCCCCTGGAAACAACGAACATGAACACGCTCCTACACAACGAAATGAAAAGCAACGCACCGCCCGGCAGATTTGCTCAGGCGAACTTCAGGTCGACGAAAACAACCTGAGATCAAACGGCGAGAATTCGCCAGAAACGCAGTAGAACTGCCCTGCAATACCAGATAAACGGCCAACAACACTTGCAGGCTCCGCCAGCCCCCATCGGCCTGAAATGACCGACCGCGACAAGACCCTCAACGAGCCCCTTTTACGCTGCCGCCTGCTCTGTTCGTCCGTTGAGCCGCATTCTAAGTGGCAGAAAACGGATCGGCAACCAATTTTTTAATATTTCTTTAAAACCATCGACAATCTATACGATTTGCAATAGCAAGCTGCGTGCGCGCTACCGACTTGATGGCCCGCAGCTTGACGGCGCGAAGACAAAGCAAACGCTGCAGACCGCCTGATATACTGCACGTGGCCGGGAATGAGAGATCGGGAATCGCAGACACCAACCCGAAGCGCAAGCGAGGCAATATGTTACGGGCCTCGCTTACGCTTCGGGTTGGTGTCGAATCGGGACGCGTGCATTATTGCTGCGCAGCTCCGCGCCGCCGATTCCAGCGAGCGGCGCTGACCAGCCCGCATGTTTCGTTTGCCTGAACAGCGTGCGCAGCGCCGCCCCAGCACCAAGCAGGCGATGGCGCCCGCATTGCCGGCTACGCTTTACTTGCTGGTCAACTCGAAATTGAACGCGCCGCCTGCGGGAGTTACGTCGGCTTCCAGCTCCGTGGCGTGAAGCATGGAATACTTTTCAGGCAGTTGTTCGACGGCCTGGACATCGGTAGGCATTTCGCCCTCGGCCAACGGCGAGCCGTCTGGCTTGACCATCCGGCTGACCGTGACCTTGCAAGTTCCCTGCAGCTTCTCCGCCAACTCCTTCCGCCCCTGCAAGGCGTACGCTCCGTCCGCTTGCGTCGTGGCAAAGAAGGTCGCGGGCGGCTCGCCCACCACGAAAATAACCGCCGCCCCGGCGAGCGGCTCGCCGTCCAAAGTGACTTTGCCCGTGACGGGCAGAGTCTGAATATCCACGACCGGCGCCGAGCGGCCGCAGCCGCAAAGAGCCAGACAAACGACCAGTGCGGTTCGTAGATGCATGATTCGCAGACTCACAATTCGCAGATCCATGAAGTCGATCGACGTCAATTGCACAAGATGCCTCCCATTGATACGGCGGAAAAGCGTGCAGGCCGCCTCGTCCCTCCAGAACGGTGATTAATTATTGAGATCGCCAACGGCGATGTTGTCCGCGATGCTCGTCAAGTAGCCCAAGATCGCGAGATTGCTCGATTCGGGGACAAAGCGAACCGAACCATCGGCCATCAGCGCCTGGCAGCCTGCCGGGTGCAAGCTGGCCGGCGCCCGGTCCAGACCGCGGCTCGGCCGACGATGGCGCTGCTAGCCGGGTAGGTTGAATAGAGCCAGCAATTGATCGGACTGGTGCACTGCGGACAGTTGGCGAGCGGGTAGTTGCCCAGCCGGGAGTAAAGCGGGATGCCGCACATCACATGGCCCGTATAGCCCCAGGAGAGGCCGTTGCCGCTCCACCATCGGCGCGTAGTTTCAACGATCGCAGCCGTATTGCTGGTGCCGTCCCGAATGTCCGCCACCTTGCAGTTGCTGTTGTTGCCGAACATGGCCCGATATGTCGGGTAGTGAACGTTCATGTAATTGGCCCAGTAATCCATCGACCAATAATAGTCGTAGACCGGCAGGCACGAGAAACCGTAGTTGATCCGCGGGCATTTGAGCGTCGTCGTGTTGGAGATGCCGTAACTGCCGGATGTAGTAACGTATGCCGGACCGTCGTCGCTGGGGCAGAGAAAGAGCGGAATCTGCTCGGTCAAGTAAGCGGCGTTGCCGTTGGCCGCAGGGTCGCCCATGGCCAAGGGATAATTTGCGCGCCAGGCCGGTCTGGTAGCCGGAATAGGAGCCGTTTTGCTTGAGACTCTGGTACATGGCCTGCTGTTCCACATACGGCAGCAGCAAAGCAAAGCCACACTTGTTCATGGTCAACTGGCCCGGATTCTGATAAATGATCTCCGAATTGCTGTTGCCGCTTGCGCCGTGGTTGATCGACTTGGACGGAAACGTGCCGAGCATTTCCAGATAGTTATGCAGCCCCAGCCCCATCTGCTTGAGATTGTTCGTACATTGCGACGCGCCGCGCCGCCTCGCGCGCGGCCTGCACCGCCGGCAGTAACAAGGCGATCAGAATGCCGATAATGGCGATTACGACCAACAACTCAACCAGCGTGAAGCCGCGCACCGCGCATGCCACAGACCGCGAACGAAAAAACATGAAGACGCTCCTACCCGATGAGGTGAGAAGGGGGTGCAAGCCTCGGCGGAACCGCCCAGGCGACAGGCGCCGAATCGAAATATCGACTCGGCAATGAGAAACGGAAACTCGCGCACCAGGCCGAAGCCGTATAGCCGCGACCGCCGTTCCGCCAAGAACATCGGCAGCCTCCGCCAGCGAACGCTGGGCTGTGAAACAACCGCCTTAAGAAGATCTAAATGGGAATATCGCCGAGTGGCGATCATTCCTCCGCAACCGCTTGCCGCTTCCGGTGTCCCTCCGTTGGGCCGCATTCTAAAGCCAATAAATCACCAGTGCAAACCTTTTTATTTTTATGAAAAATACACACCTACAACCTGCCAATTACACTACGGCGAACGCCCGACTCGCCTTTACCGCAATTCTCGCGCAACGGCGGCCAGTGATGGAGCGGCCAATGGCGTCGACTGACCGCCCCAGTCAGACGATGCTGACCAGTCGCTTAACAGCGCCCAGGCGATTAAAAAATTGCACGCCGATGGCAAGAAGAAGGCCTGCGCCGCCCTTTCGCGGCCCAGGTCGTTGCCGTGCAGGCATAGCAACTCGCCTGCCCCCCCCTACCGTGGGGACCAGGGAGGACGCCCGCCCGGCGAGAGCTCATTATCAGCCGCCTGCGCAGGCCGCCCCAGCATGGGGCGGCCTGCGCAGGGAGACCCAAGATCTACTTGCTGGTCAATCTTGCTGGTAATTCGAACGTTAAAGGCCGCCAGCGGGAGTTACGTCTGCGGTCAGTTCCGTGGCGTCGAGCATGGAATACCTGGCAGGCAATTCCTCGACGGCCTGGACATCTGTAGGCATTTCGCCTTCTGCCAGCGGCGAGCCGTCGGGTTTGACCATCCGGCTGATTGTGACCTTGCAGGTTCCCTGCAGCTTTTCTGTAACTCCTTCCGCCCCTGCAACACGTATGTTCCGTCTGCTTGCGGCGTGGCAAATAGGTCGTGCGCGGATTGTCGATCACGAAAATAACGGCCGCCACGGCGAGCGGCTTGTCGTCTAAGGTGACTCTGCCCGTCACGGGCAGCGTCTCCACTTCCGCGACATTCACCGAGCGGCCGCAGCCGCAAAGAGCCAGGCAAACGGCCAGCGCCATCCGCCAGTCGCTCAAATTGGTCAGAGTCATCGGCAATGCGCCTCTCAAGTGATCGTTTCTTTCAAGCCGAAATCGTACACCGTCACTCAGGGAAGATTGCCGATGGCGCTGCCATCCGCCATGCTCGTCATGTATCCCAAGATCAGGGTATTGGTCGATTCGGGGATAAAGTGAACCGAACCATCGGCCATGGCCGCCTGGCAGCCCGCCGGGTGCAAACTCGCCGCTGCCCCGGTCCAGACCGCAGCTCTGCCGACCTGAGGGACGTGCTCGGCGGATTCGTTGAATAGTAGCCAGCAGTTAATTGGGCTGACTGCACTGCGGGCACGAGGTAATCGGGCAGTTACACAGCCGGTCGTAAAGCGTAACGCCGCACATCACATGGCCGCTATAGCCCCAAGCGAGGCCATTGCCGCTCCACCACTTGCGCGTGGTTTCGACGATCGCAGCCGTATTGCTGGTCCCGTCCCGAATGTCGGCCGGCTTGCAGCGGCTGTTGTTGCCGAACATGGCCCGATACGTAGGGTAGGTAATGTTCATATAATTGGCCCAGTAATCCATCGAATAATAGTAGTCGTAGTTCGGCTGGGTCGAGAAACCATAGTTGATCCGCGGGCATTGGAGCGTGGTCGTCGCGGAGATGCCGTAACTGCCGGATGTGCTAACGTACGTCGGGGCGTCGTCGCTGGGGCAGAGGAACAACGGAATTTGCTGGCCCACGACAGCGGAGTTGCCGTTGGTCGTTGGGTCGCCCATTGCCACGGGTAATTTGAGCCGAGGCCGGTCTGGTAGGCGGAATAAGCCCCATTTTGGTTGAGCGTCTGGTAGATGGCCTGTTGCTCCACGTACGGCAACAGCAATGTGAAACCAGACTTGTTCATGGTCAACTGGCCCGGATTCTGATAAATGATCTGCGAATTGCTGTTGCCGCTTGCCCCCTGGTTGATCGACGAGGGCGGAAACGTGCCGATCATCTCCAAATAGTTTTGCAGCCCCAGGCCGAGCTGCTTGAGCTGATTGGTACATTGCGACCTTCGCGCCGCTTCGCGCGCGGCCTGCACGGCGGGCAGTAACAAGGCGATCAGAATGCCGATGATGGCGATCACCACCAGCAACTCGACCAGCGTGAAGCCGCGCACTCCGCGTCTTGCCAGCGTCCGGGAACCCGAAAAAGAGACCATGTGAGCACCCTCCTAGTCAATGAAGTGCAAAGAAGCGCAAGACTCGGCGGAATCGCCGAGCGCAGGGAACGAATCGAGAAACCGATTCGGCAAAGAGCGTCCAGGGCCCGCTGAACGAGCCAAAGCCGCAACATCGCGGCGCGTAGGCGTCAAGGAACATCGGCAGCCTCCCCCAGCGAACGCTGGGGCGTGAATCAACCGCCTGGGATCGTCCTGAATAGAAACGTCGCCGCGCCGTTTCTGCTCCAGCCGGCGAACATCCCTCCGCAACCGTTCTCTGTTCCTGATTAGCCGCATCCTATCTGACGATTGCAACAAATCAACATGTTTTATATGGCTTTTACATATTTAAATACTGCAAAAGCAATTCGTTCATACATTCACCGCCCAAAGCGCATCTCACAGGAATCACGGAGATGCCGGCCGCCAAATGCCCTCGCCGTTGCGGCGGCACGTCCTCGCGAGAAGCGGTCATGGGCCGCAGGCTGCAGCATGCGTAAGCTGCAGCGCAGCGAACAGAAAAGATCAGAAGAACTGCACGCCGCAGTTAAAAAGAAGGCCTGCGCCGCCAACCTCGCGGCGCAAGTGCTATCCGTTCAGGAATCGCCGCCCGCGGCGCGCCTGACAGGCGCCCATCCGGCAAGCGCTCATTTTCAGCCGCCTGCGCACGCCGCCCCTGTACGGGGCGGCGTGCCGCCGTGCGACCCAAGTTCTACTTACTGGTCAACGGGAAGTCGAACGTGCCGCCTGCGGGAGTTACGTCGGCGGTCAGTTCCGTTGCGTCGAGCATGGAATACCTGACAGGCAGTTGCTCGACGGCCTGGACATCTGCAGGCATTTCCCCCTCGGCCAGCGGCGAGCCATCAGGTTTGACCATCCGGCTGATCGTGACCTTGCAGGTTCCCTGCAGCTTCTCCGCCAGTTCCTTTCGCCCCTGCAAGGCGTACGTTCCGTCCGCTTGCGTCGTGGCGAAGAAGGTCGCCGGCGGATTGTCAATCATAAAGATGACGGCCGCCCCGGCCAGCGGCTCGTCGTCCAGAGTGACTTTGCCCCTGACGGGCAAAGTCTCCACTTCCACGACAGGCGCTTTGGGACCGCAGCCGCACAGCACCAGACACACGATCAGGGCGATTCGAAGATGCATGATTCGCAGATCCATGAAGTTCATCAGCCTCAAACTCAAATGCACAGGATGTCTCCCATTGATGCGGCAAAATACCATGATGCAGCGGAATAACCTGAAGCCCGCCGCACCGCCTCACGAACCATTATTGAGATCACCGAGGGCGATGTTGTCCGCCATGCTCGTCAGGTAACCCAAGATCTGGGTATCGGTCGATTCGGGGATGAAGCGCACCGAACCATCAGCCATGACCGCCTGGCAGCCGGCCGGGTGCAAGCTGCCCGCCCCGTCCCAGTTACAGAGCCGGCCAATGATGGCCTGGCTCGGCGCATACGTCCCATAGAGCCAGCAGTTGATCGGGCTGCTGCACTGCGGACATTGGTTAAGCGGCGCCTTGCTCAGCCGGTCGTAAAGCGAAACGCCGACCATCACATGGCCGGCATAGCCCCAGGAGACGCCGTTGCCGTTCCAGACCTTGCGCGTCACTTCGACGATCGCCGCCGTATTGCTGGTCCCGTCCCGAATGTCCGCCGTTTTGCAGTTACTGTTGTTGCCGGACATGGCCCGATACTGAGGGTAGTGATTCAGCATATAACCGGTCCAGTAATTCATATCCCAAACGTAGTCGTAATACGCCGCGGTCGAGAACGCGTAGTTGATCCGCGGGCAGTCGAGCGTGGTCGTGGCGGAAATACCGTACGCGCCGGTTGTCTTAACGGACGTCGGGCCGTCGTCGGTGGGGCAGAGGAACAGCGGAATTTGCTGGCTCACAACGGCGGCATTGCCGTTGGCCGGCAACGTCGGATCGCCGATCGCCAGGGGAAATCCACCGGCGACGCCGCTCAGGTAGGCGCCGTAGGCCCCGTTCTGGTTCAGCCTCTGATAGACCGCCTGCTGTTCCAGATACGGCAACAGCAAAGCGAAGCCGCACTTGTTCAGGGTCAGCTCGTTCGGATTCGAGTAGATAATCTCCACGTTACTGCTGCCGGCATTGCCGTGATTGATCGACGAGGACGGAAACGTGCCAAGCATCTCCAGATAATTATGCAGTCCCAGCCCCATCTGCTTGAGATTGTTCGTGCACTGCGAGCGCCGCGCCGCTTCGCGAGCCGCCTGCACGGCGGGCAGCAACAAGGCGATCAGAATGCCGATGATGGCGATCACCACCAGCAACTCAACCAGCGTAAAGCCGCGCACGCCGCGTCTTGCCAGTATCCGGGAACCCGAGAAAGAAACCATGAGAGCACCCTCCTAGTCAATGAAGTGCAAAGAAGTGCCGGCCTCGGCAGAATCTCCGAGCCAGGGGACGAATCGAGAGGCCGATTCGGCAAAGAGAGCCCACGGCCCGCTGAACGGGCCAAAGCCGCAGCATCGCGGCGCGTATGCGTCAAGGAACATCGGCAGCCTCCGCCAGCGAACGCTGGGGCGTGAATCAACCGCCTTCGAAAGTCCTGAATAGAAACGTCGCCGCGCTGTTTCGTTTCAGCCGGCGGGCGTCCCTCTGCAGCCGCTCTCTGTTCCAGACAAGCCGCATTCTAGCGAACAACTACAGCAAATCAATATTTTTTCAGCGACTTTATCACATTTTTAATATATGAACAAATATTTACAGTCACCAACAAGACATGTCTGGCATCTCGATGAGACCCGCCAGGCAGATTACCCGCCGGCTCGGCGCAGTTTTGTACCTGGGGGCCGCCCGAGCGAAGCGGAGAAAACATTGCTTGATGCGGCGCCCATCAGCCGCAAGAATGAGCATGCAAATCGCCGGGGCGGTAGAGTTCGCCTGCGACGATCGTCTCTTAACCCGTTCAAAGTGCGAGCCGTTGCCATCCCGTCTCCAAGCGTCTTGAGAACGGCATGTTTACGGCCTCACGTTGCGAATGGGCCGCCGATCCGTTGGGAAGCCGCAGCACTCGCACGGCGCCGAACCCATGAACACGTCGAACGCCATGAGCCAAGCATCTGCCGACGCGACGAGCCCCGGGGGACCGTTTGCGGCGGCGATGGGCATTCTGCTGGCCGTCGGCCTGGCCTACGCCGGCAGTTTTGGCGGCCCGTTTTTATTCGATGACATTCCGACGATTGTCCAGAACGAAAGCATACGCCGGCTGCAGACGCTCGACGCCGTTTTATCGCCCCCTACAGCCTCAACCTCCGCAGGCCGGCCGCTGGTGCAACTCTCACTGGCCGTCAACTATGCGTTGTGCAGGCTGAACGTCGTCGGTTATCACGCCTTCAATTTCGGAGTCCATCTGCTGGCCGCGCTGACGCTGTTCGGCGTGGCGCGGCGCTCGTTGCTGCTGTCCGGCTCCAAGCTGGCGGCAAGATCGACGCCGCTGGCGGCGATGATTGCGCTCGTCTGGGCCATCCACCCGTTGCAAACCGAGTCGGTGACCTACGTCACGCAACGCGCCGAGTCGATGGCCGGCCTGTTTTATCTGCTTACGCTCTACGCGGCGATTCGCGGCGCCGAGAGCCAGCGCCCGCGGCGCTGGCACGTCGTCTCGGTCGCCTCCTGCCTGGCGGGAATGGCGTGCAAAGAGGTGATGGTCTCGGCGCCGCTGATCGTGCTGCTTTACGACCGCGCGTTTCTCTCGAAATCGTTCCAGGAGATTCGAGCCCGCCGCGGCGGCTTTTATCTGGCGCTGGCGGCAACCTGGCTGCTGCAAGGCTGGCTGGTGTATTCCACCGGCAATCGCGGCAGTTCGGCCGGCTTCGGCCTCGGCGTCAGCGTCGGCGAGTACGCGGCCACCCAACTCGTCGCCATCCCGCATTATCTCTGGCTCTGCTTCTGGCCGCGCTGGCTGGCGTTCGACTATGGGCCCGGGGTGATTGTCGCCCCGTCGCGGGTCGTGCCGGGCGCGCTCGTCGTCGGCTTGCTGATCGCAGCCACGCTGGCCGCGTGGCGCTTGGCGCCGCGTCTGGGATTCTTAGGCGTTTTCTTCTTCGCCGTGCTGGCCCCCAGTTCCAGCGTCGTCCCCGTGGTGACTCAAACCATGGCCGAACATCGCATGTACCTGGCGCTCGCCGCCGTGGCGACGCTGTTCGTGCTGGCCGGCGACTGGCTGCTCGACAAGTTGCTCGACCGCGCGCTCGGCCCCCAGGAGCGGCAACTTCGACAGTCGATTGTCGCCGTGGCGGCCGGCGCCGTGATTCTGGCGCTCGGCGCAAGAACGATGTTGCGCAACCACGATTACCGCAGCGAACGGGCCATCTGGCTCGACACCGCGCGCAAAGTCCCCGACTCGGGCCGCGCGCATGCGGCCGCGGCGGTCGCCTTGCTTCAGGCGGGGGAAACCTCGGAAGCCATTCGCGAAGCGACCAGGGCCATCGAGCTGGATCCTGAACCGGGCGCGTATCTGAACCGGGGCAACGCGTATCTGCTTCGCGGACGCGACGCCGAAGCGCTGGCCGACTTCAATCGTTCGATTGAACTCAAGTCCGATCTTGCGACAACCTATTGCCACCGGGGCGGCGCCTTGATGCACCTCAACCGGCTCGACGAAGCCGAAGCCGATTTCACGCGCGCGATCGAACTGTCGCCCGAATTCAGTACGGCCTATCTGCAGCGCGGGGTGACTCGTTTTTATCGGCAGCGCTACGACGAGGCGATCCAGGATTTCGATCGGACCCTTGAACTCGAACCGCGCGCCGGCGACGCTTATTACAACCGGGCGCACTGCCGGTACGCTCAAAAGCAATACCGGGCGGCCATGCAAGACATGGCCGTCTGCCGAGACCTTGGTTTTAGAGCCGATCCCGAATTTATCGCAAAGCTCGCCAAGGCTGCCGCCGAGGAGCGTTTGGACAACGCAACAGACCGCTAATCTCCGCTAATCCTCACTGATGAGTGGTTATCTCGTTTTCGAAGATAAGCAGTTTCTCGTAGTAAAGCGTTCGACACCAACCCGAGGCGTCAGCGAGGTAAATGCCTCGCGCGACTTGTCGGCTGGCGGCTACTCCGACAATTCGCAAATGACGTCCCCTGAAGGCAAGTTTTTAGCCACAGAGAACACCGAGGACACAGAGGAGATGGACTAAAACCACTCATGACCGGAGAGACGCGGTGGGCAGATTACAGACTCACCCCCTCTCCTCTCTGTGCCCTCGGTGCTCTCTGTGGCCAAATCAACTCCGTCTTTTTGTCAATCTGGATAAACTGTGGCGTTCTTGGGCTGTTGATTGCAAACTGCGCGAAACGCCTTTTCATCGGACCCGCCGCGCGCAAGCACCGCGCCCGTGCGGCGCGAGCTCAAAGCTAGCGGCTTGCCCACGCCGCCCCAACATGGGGGCGGCGCCCGCCGCGTGGCCCAAGATCTACTTGCCAGTCAACTTGAAGTCGAACGTGCCCCCCTCCGGCGCAAGCGTTGCCGAGAGCGTGGTAGATTCCAACCGGGAATACTGTGCGGGCAATTCCTCCGTGGCCTGAACCATCGCGGGCAGCTCGCCCGGCGCCAACACCGAACCATCGGGCTTGACCATCCGGCTGACCGTCACCTTGCAGTCTCCCTTGAAGCTTTCCACCAGATCTTGGCGTCCTTGCAGTTCGTACGTTCCGTCGTCCTGGGTCGTGCCGACGAACGCCGCAGGCGGATTCGACAACATGAACACAACGTTCGCCCCCGCCAACGGCTTGTCATCCAGCGTCACCGTGCCTTTGACGGGGATCGTCTGGACTTTCGGCGCAGCCGCAGAGCGCCCGCAACCGCAGAGCGTTAAACAAACGATCGCGCTTATTCGCCACGCACTCATGCAGATCTCCCTGTATCGCAGCCGAAAGGATTCTCGTGCAACCGCGCAGCAGCGCGCGTTGCAACCAGAACGGAAGTTGAGGGACCGAAACCGGAACCGTCTTCTTCGCCGCTCGGCAAGCGCCGAGCGACGAAGATCGTGCGCTGGAACGCTTGGTTAGAAGTCGCCGCTCGCCATGCCATCGGCAATGCTGCCGAGCTGGCCAAGAATGAGTAGATCCGTCGATTCCGGAATAAAGCGAGTCGAGCCGTCCGCCATCACCGCCTGGCAGCCGTTCGGGTGCAGAGAGCCCGTCATGCCCCACGAAGCCAGCCGGCCGACCTGCGGGATATACGTCGGCGGCCCGGTATAATACGTCCAGCAGTTGACCGGGCTGGGGCACAGCGGGCAGGAGGAAAGCGGGTACTTGCTCAGCCGATCGTAGAGCGAAACGCCGACCATCACCCAGCCGCGATAACCCCAGGCGTTGCCGTTGCCGTTGCGCACCGCCCGCGTCGTTTCGATCACCGCCGCGGTGTTGCTCGTGCCGTCCTGGATATCCCCCGACTTGCAGTTGCTGATGCTGCCGAACATGGCGCGGTACGTCTTGTAGTTCTGGCGCATGTAATTGTTCCAGTAATCCTTCGACCAGTAGAAGTCGTAGTAGGGCGTGGTCGAAAAGTCATAGTTCACGCGCGGGCAGTCGAACGTGGTCGTCATGGAAATGCCGTACGTGCCGGACGTTTTGACGAACGGCGCGCCGTCGTCGCTGGGGCAGAGGAACAGCGGCACTTGCTGGGCGATCACGGCGGCGTTGCCGTTCGTCGCCGGATCGCCCATCGCCACGGTCAGCGCGGCGGCGCCGTTCGTGTAGCCGCCATAGGCCCCGTTCTGGTTGAGCTGGCTGTAAAGCGGCTGCAACTCCATCATCGGCAACATGCACGTGAAGCCGTGCTTGTTCATGGTCATCTGGCCCGGACCCCAAGCAAACGCCGTGCTGCTGCTGCCGTAGAATCCGGCGTTGATCGATGACGGCGGAAAACAGCGATTGATATCCAGATAGTTCTGCAGCCCCAGACCGATTTGCTTCAAGTTGTTCAAGCATTGCGAACGCCGCGCCGCCTCACGTGCGGCCTGCACGGCCGGCAACAACAGGGCGATCAAAATGCCGATGATGGCAATCACGACCAACAGCTCGACCAGCGTGAAACCGCGCACCGCGCACTGCAACAGACCGGGGACGAAAACACATGGAGACGCTCCTACTCAAGGAAGTGACAAAGAGTGCAGGTTTGGGCGGAAAGCCCGGCTTCGAATCGAGAGCTCGACTCGATACAGAACGGAAAGACGACAGGCGGCGCGCAGCGCCCAAGAACCGCCGCCCCAGGGCGGCAATTATCCAAGAACATCGGCAGCCTCCGCCAGCGAACGCTGGGGCGTGAACCAACCGCCATCGAGAAGTCTTAATCAGGAACGCCGCCCGCGGGGCGAACGTTCCTTCCGAGCCGCTTCTTTGTTCCTGTTCAGCGGCTATCTTAACGGACAAAATCTATAAATCAACATTTTTTTAATTTCCTTTATCACAATTACTTTCGATAGCTAATCTTCGCCATGAAATCTCTCTGGAATCTGACAGGCATGGCATAGAAGTCTCGCGTGCCTCGAGCCCACTGCTGCGGCACGCACCACGTCCGCGAAGATATGCCGCAGGGGCCCTGACAGAGCGCCAGCGCCCCTGCCCTGCTCCGATTCTCACCCCGAGATCCACTCCTAATCTGCCTGGCGATGCGCCAGGCACCGGCCCGGCCAGCACGCCCGCCGAGCGTGAAGCCGCCGCCACGGCGGGCCGGACCGGGGATTGCGATCGGCCCGGGCGGCCTTGCGCCCCAGTTCCGCGTCTTTTTTTATTTTCCCTAAACCATTCTGTTGCGTTCGTTGTAGCGTCGGATCACAATCGTCAACGTTTGCCATTGTCCAATTAGGCGTCTCGACGGCGCCGGGCCAGGACAATTTTTTTACGATTTCAGGGGGATCGAAGGACATGGGCGTTTGGCAGTCGTTCCGTCAGTGGGATTCTGCGCAGCGGTCGCGTCTCGCGGCGTTCCAATACTCGTCGGGGCAAGTCAGGCAAAGTAGGCAAGGCCGAAAGCCGCAGCCTGGAAGCCTTGGAAGGGCGCTTGCTGCTCACCAGCGGGCCGCAGCTCATCTCCATCATTCCCAACGATGGCAGCGTGCTGCTCCCGAACGCAACGCTGCACACGGCGCCGACGCAGCTCACGTTCCGTTTCCTGCTTTCGGCTGGCGAAACGCTCGATCCGAACACGCTCAGCGGCGTTCAGCTTGAGGGCACGGGCGGCGACGGAGTTTTCGACGCGAACGATCGGTCGGTCGGCTACAACGGCAACGATGTCGCGATTACGCCCGGCTACATCGGCATCGATCCCGCGCAGCCCAACCAGGTGGTGATGCGCTTCAGCTCGCCGCTGCCGGACGATCTCTACCAGATCACCGTCGTCGGCGCCGGCGCCGGCGCGTTGAAGGACACGGCACGCCCGGCTTTATCCTTCAACGGCGGCCAAAACGTCACGCAGGACTTCCGGCTGCAACTCGGTCCGCAAGTGCTCTCGGTCGTGCCGCAGCCGGTCACGCGTGACAGCAATGGCGTGCTCACGCCGCACAACAACGAGATCGACGTCTACTTCAACGCCCCCGTTCAGACGCTGCCGGGCGATCGCACGCAACTGAGCGCCAGCCAATTCCAGCTCATCGCCACACAGAACACGGCGACCACGACCGACGACGTGACTTACGTCCCTGACCCGCAGGCGATCTTCGAGGATCCGTTTCCAAGGGCCGACGGGACCATCCACGTGCCCGGTTCCGTCCAGTACGACGCGCTGAATAACGAAGCGCGAATCGTGTTCCAGTCGGGCTTCAATCTCGACTGCGCTCGGTTCGGGCAACGGCGCCTTCCGCTTGCGGATCGGTAATGACGAAGTGCCGGCCACGACGCTCCAGCCCGTCGTGGCGACGCCCCCGGTCAACCTTGTCAACCATTTTCAAGGCATTAGCAACACGTCGAATCAGACGCTTAACGGCTACGGTATCGAGCCGCCCGACACTCAAGGCGCCGTCGGGCCGAGCAGCTACGTCGAGACCGTCAATACCGCGGTTTCCCTTTTCAGCAAGACTACCGGGGCGACCATCGCCACCGACTCGCTCAACACTCTCTTTTTCACGACTGGCGGCCTGACAACCAACCCGGGCTCTTTCCTGGGCGACGCCTTCAGCACCTTTGTTCCTTCGGTGCAGCGTTTTGTCGTCGCCGATATCTACACGAACGAAGCCGGCAGCGATGCGATCGTGCTGGCCGTATCGAAATCGGCCGCGCCAACTCGTTTACCGCCGCGGATTGGAACTTCTTTGAACTGAACACCTCCGAACCGGGCATCGCAATCCAGGACTACCCCGGCAATATCGGTTACACCGCCGACGCCCTGGTGATCACGGAAAACAGCTTCGATTACACGCTTTTCAACGTCCCACACGTGCTGGTGAATTCCATTTCGATCAGCGCGCTGACGAGCGGCACGCCCCTTGCGCTCGGCGTCAACGCGTTTCAGCACGACGTGGCCGGCGCGTACAACCTGCGGCCGACGGCCATGCAAGACTCGCAGCCGGGCGATCCCATGTGGTTTGTCACCGAGCACGGCGACAATCAGTCGGTCGACGTCATCAAGATGTCGAATTTGCTTTACTAACACCCCCACGCTCACCACGACCACTCTGCCGGTGATCCCCTATCACCAGGCCGTGCCTGAATTGCAGCCTGACGGCTCGGCGATCACGACAGGCACCGATTCGCGGATCATGAGCGCGTCGATGGTGAACGGCGTAATCGTGGCGGCTCACGCGGTTTCCGACGCCGTCGGCAACGTCGATGAGATCCAGTGGTACGAAATCGATGCCAGCAGCGGCACGCCCACGCTGATGCAGCAGGGCGATGTGACCGGCGGACCGAACACGTACTATGCCTATCCCGCCATCGCCATCAACCAGCAGGGCGATATCGGCATGGTATTCACCGCATCGGGCACAACCGCCGGCCAGTTCATGTCGACCTACGTCACAGGCCGCGCGGCGAGCGATACCGCGGGGGCCATGAATACGCCCGTGCTCGTTCAGGCTGGTCAGGCGAACTACGCCGGTAGCCGCGAAGGGGACATGAGCGGCATCAACGTTGACAGCGACGGCAGCTTCTGGGGAGCCAGCGAGGTCGCCCAAGCGAGCGGCGACTGGGCCACGGCCGTCGCTCACTTCACGATCTCCCCCTCCTCCGCTCAGAAACGGTACGTTCGCCAGCGCGACGGAACTGCCGGGCTCGCCCGTCGCCGGACTGCCCGACCCGCTGCCTTCGGACCAGCAGACGGTGATCTTCAGCGGCAACATCAGCCAGCAATCCATCATCAGCGGTCTCGTGTTTCCAGGCGGCAAGGCCGACCCCGGGCACCGTGATATTCCGATCAGCGACGAGAACCACGTCGGCAGCATCGTTGCCGGCAGCGCCCAGGAATATACCTACAGCTTTCCGGACGTCTACGGGAGCAATCCGACGACGCATCAGCCGCTGCACAACCAGATCACCGAAAATCAGAAGCAAACGATTCGCGAGATCTTCCAGCTCTACAGCTATTACACCGGGCTGCATTTTATCGAGGCGTCGGGCTACAGCGGCGCCGATGGATCGTCGTGGGCGACCCACGTGCGCTCCAGGCGCGTCAAGCCGTGCCGCCCACCGTCGGCGGCATTGCTTCGCTCGGCATCGGCGAGGCCATTATCAATGGCGGCATCGACTGGGGTTCGAGCCTGTACGGCAGCGGCTTCATGAGCGTGGCGATGCACGAGATCGGCCACACGCTTGGTTTGCCGCACAACGACAATAGCCCGCCGGATACGGTGATGAACGGCGGCGCGGAGTCGAATCAGGCAGGCGGCGGCGCGCAGGGCCTATTCCCCGGCATCGCCGACATCACAAACCTGCAGTTCACCTACGAGCCGACCAGCAACCAGATCGATCCCTACAAATTCACGATCGATTCGCCCGGCACGCTCAACGCCGAAACGCAGGCCCAGCGCTTGGCCGGCGTCAGCCAGCTCAACACGTTGCTGACTTTGTACGAAGAGTTCAATGACTTAAGCCTGCCGGCCAGCGGCGCCCAGGCCGTCAACACGGATACGTTCACCATCACGGACAACACGGGTAGCACGGTCACATTCGAGTTCACCACGCAATCCGTCGATCCGGGCAGCGTGCTGGGCGACGGCAACATCGCCGTGCCCTTTACGTCCTCGAGCTCGCGGCAGGATATCGCGGTCTCGATCATCGGCGCCATCCAGACGCAAGGGTTGAACGTGACGGCGACGATCGGCGCCGGCATCGTCGAACTGGCCGGCCCCATCACGGTCACCACCACCGGAACGACAGTCACCCAATCTCTGGTGGCGCAAGGAGATCGCGCGCAACGACAACTACTACGGAACCGACTCGTTCGCCAGCCTCGGCGTGCAGCCCGGCATCTACTACGCCGTCGTCACCGCAACCGGCAACGACCAGTTCGATCCCAACGTGGCCTACAGCGGCTGGGGCGGCAACACGTTCGGGCAGTATAAGTTGCGGCTCAACTTCCAGCCGACCGCGACCAAACCGCTGACCAACCCCGGCGTGTCGCTGTTCGTGCCCGCCGGCGGCGCCAGTGCGTTCCCTTCCGTCGGCCAGCCGAATTATCCTTACAGCTTCACGCTGACCGACGTTGACCAAAACACCGGACAGGCCGTAACCGAGACGATCACGTTCTACAACGGAGAGACCAAGCCCGCCAACACGCCGGGACACGTCAATGTGCAGTTGAACGCGGGCGACACGCAGGAGGCGGTGACGCAGAACTTGATCAACGCCCTGAACCAGGCGATTGCCGACGGCCATTTCAACAACACCAATGGCCAATACATTCTCACCGACATTGGCAACGGCCGCATCGAGGTGGGCGGCGCGCTGACGACGACCATCGTGGTCGATCCGCAGGCCAAGGGCAATCTGACCGGTTCGGCCAGCGACCCGTTCCCGCTGGTGCTGTGGGGAACCACGCAACTCGATCCGCTCGTCGGCAACTCCGGACCGGGCGGAACGGGCGCGTACAACTTCTGGTTCAACGTCGGCCAGACGGTCTACGTCGACAAGGCCGCGCCGAACGGCGGAACCGGCGTTGGTGCGATCGGCTCCAACACTAATCCATACAACACGATCAACGCGGCCCTCAACGATCCGATCGTTACCGGCGCGGCCGCGGCCGGCGAGCAGGTGAACGTGCGCGTTGAGCCGAACGCCCACGCGACGCTTGCGCTCGCCGTCAGTCAGAACGGCATCGCCCTCGGGCAAACGTTCCAAGTCGTCGTCGGCCCGTACACGTTCAATTTCGAATTCGTGGCCACGGGCGCAACGGCATTCAGGTTTCGCCGACCGATACGAATTTCGCCGTCGTGATCGGCAACCTGCCCAACCCCACGTCGGCAAACGTGTCGCTGGCGATCTTTGATGCCATCAACACGGCGACGCTCACGCTGCCAACCGGCCGCCAGGTCAAGCTGACGGCCCCGGATGGCGGCGGCGTAACCGTCACGCGACGCATCGACGGCGTGCTCAGCACGAACGACGACGGAAATTACGTTTACGTCTACCTGTTCCAGGGCGCCCAGCCGATCACCGTCAACAAGCAAACGGCCCCTTTCAGCAAGTCGATCCCCGGCGTCACGCCGCCGACGATCAACAACAACAACCGTTCGTACCTGGTGGGAACCGACCAGTTCGGCAACCTGCTCGCAGACGACTCGCCGGCCAATTCGATTCTGCAGTTGCCCAAGAATACCGTGCTGATGGTCGATGCCGGCGCGGTGTTCAAGCTGCGGCAGGCGAACATCGAGGCCGGCAGTTCGGCCGTGAACCTCGATCAGAGCCAGAGCGCCATTCAGGTGCTGGGCGTTCCGGGCCAGCAAGCCGTCTTCACCTCGTACAACGATGACACGCCCTCGCTCGGCGCCCCGCAGAACCATCCCGGCCTCACCGCAGCGCCGGGCGACTGGGGCGGGTTGGTGTTCAATAACGACTCCGACCTGGAGACGCTCGGCATCTTTTTGAACAGCGTCAACGAGGCCACGATCAACTACGGCGGCGGCCGCGTGGTGGTCAACGGCGTGCCGAACAACTACGACTCGATCTATCTCGACACCGCCCGGCCGGCAATCACCAACGACCTGATCATCAACGGCGCCGGAGCGGCCATCTCGGGCAACCCCAACAGCTTCGAAAGCACCCACTTCGGCAGCGATCTGACGATCACCGTCAGCTCCCTCCCTGCCAATGGAGACCAGTTCACCCTCGGCACGGTGAAGTTCCAGTTCACGACCACGGGCGTCGTCACGCCCGGGTACATTGGCATCTCGATCGCCGGCATGACGACCACGACCCAGGTGGCCGGCGCCGTCAAGGCCGCTATCAACGCGAACATCTATGCCACGGCGGTCAACCAGGCCGAATCGCTGGGCAACCTCGTCACGCTGCCGACCGACATCGCCGTCAACGGCGTAACGCTGCTCGGCCCGCTCGGCATCGGGTCGCTGATCTTCACTCCAGATGCCTTCTATGCCGATTACCAGCGTTTCGGACCCGACGTCCACGGCAACCGGTTGACCACCGGTCCCGCAGCAACGGCGCCGGTCTACAACCCCAACAACGCCAGCCAGCAGCTCGGCCTGAGTTATGTCGGGGCTGCGCAGGACACGATCAACGGCATCCTGGTGCGCATCGACACCAACGCCGGGCAGTCGCTTGACACGCTCGACGTGTCCGCCGTGTTCGCCGCCACCGACATTCCCTACGTGCTGCAGGAGAACCTGATCATCACGGGCAACGCGGGCGGCAACCTGCGGATCAACGGCATTGACGTAGCGCGGACGCCGGCCAGCTCCTGGTCGAGCCGGGCGTGCTGGTCAAACTGGGCGGCTCGCGCATCGAAGCGCAGCCGGCGCGAACGTGATCGCTGAAGGAACCGCCGCGCAGCCGATCGTGTTCACGTCGATCAACGACGCGCGCTATGGCGGCGGCGGCACCTTCGACACCCCCAACAGCGGCGCGACCGTATCTGCCAAGGCCGGCGACTGGGCCGGCTTCTATTTCTGGCCTACCTCCAGCGGCAGCTTCGACCAGACGCGGCTCACCTTCGGCGGCGGTTCGTCCGCCATCGAAGGCGGATTCGCCAATTTCGATGCCATCGAAATCCACCAGGCCAAGGTCCGCATTGCCGACAGCACGCTGGAGAACAACGCCAGCGGCGCCGACGGCTCAAACCGCAACGGCCGCTTGTCGAACGACGCGGCGACGATCTTCGTGCTCGGCGCCCAACCGGTGATCGTCAACAACATCATCCAAAACAACGCCGGAGCGGCCGTCTCGGTCGACGTCGATTCGCTCAATTCGCAGCTCGTGCCCGATTGGGGCCGCAGCACGGGCGCCGTGGCGAGCTACAGCCAGTTCGACGACAACCACGGCCCGCTCGTCCGGCTGAATGCTATCGGCGGAAATGGCATCAACGGCATGGTCGTCCGCGGGGGCATCCTGGAAACGTCCAGCATCTGGGACGACGTCGATATCGTTCACGTGGTCAAGGGCAACGTCACCGTGCCCAACTTCCAGAGCGTCGGCGGCTTGCGCATGCAGTCGAGTCCGACCCAGAGCCTGGTGATCAAGATGACCGCCGGGGCGGGCTTCGCCGCCAGCGGTTCGCCGGGCGACATCACCGACCGCATCGGCGGCGAGCTTCAGATACTCGGCACGCCCAATCATCCGGTGATTATCACGTCAATCAAGGACGACACGGTCGGCGCCGGGCTCACGCCTTCCAGCCAGCCCGACAACGACACCAACGGCGACGGCAACGCCAGCTCGCCTGCGCCGGGCGATTGGAACAGCGTGCTGCTGGACCAGTATTCGAACGACCGCAACGTCGCCATGCTCAACGAGGCGGAGCCCGCCTTGACCGGCGGCCTGGGCACGAACGAGACGCCCCCCCGCTCGCAGTCTTTAGGCCAGCTCGCCGCGAACCAGCAAAGCGGCGACGACAACCTGCGGCTGGGCTTCCAGGTCAATGGCTCGATCAGCCCCGACCACCCGCAAGACGTCGACACCTACAATTTCGAGGGCGCGGCGGGCACGCAGGTGTTCATCAGCGTGACCAACACGTCGCCGGCGCTCGACGCCGTGGTCGAGTTGGTCGACGCCAACGGCAATGTGCTGGCACGCAGCGATCAGGCCCTGGCCGAGCAGAAAAACGCCAAGGCGAATGGCGACCCGCTGCAAGCAGGGCCGATGCTGACAGGCCTTTCGCCCAACAACCTGGCCCAACCGCTGCAAGCCAGCCAGACGGGCGTGGCGGGCCTGGGGCTCGAAAACTACTGGTCCACTAACCCGTACGATCCCGGCTTCCGCGTCACGCTGCCCGGCCCGGCAGGCGTGAACAATTACTACGTGCGCATTTACGCCAAGGGCGCGACCGACGCAAACGGCAATCCTATACCGGGCGTCACGTACATGCCCAACGTCGGTTCGACCACCGCCAAGAGCCACGGACTGGCCGGCGGACAGTATCAGCTCCAAGTCCGGTTGCAACAAATGGTCGAGGTGCCGGGCTCGACGGTGCAGAACGCCGACATCCGCTTCGCCACTAACGGCATCGACGTCGAAGGCTTGCCGGCCCACTCGCCGTTGATCGCTAACACCAGCGTCGCCGCCGGGGTCGCCACCACCACCGGCGCCAATACCCCCGTCAACAATCTGCCGGCGCAGAACCTGGGCGACTTGATCACGACCGACACCAGTTCGCTCAACGCGGCCGGAAACCTGGCCGCGCTCAATTCGGTGCAGTGGTACAAGTTCAATCTGACCTACGCGCAGATCCAGGTGATCGGCGGCTTCTCGGGCGGCGCCAAAACGTGGTCGACCGTGTTCGACGTGGGCTACGCCGACGGCCTGACGCGGCCCGACACCGAGATCGACGTCTACGATTCGGCCGGCAACTTGATTTACGTGGGCCGCGACTCGAACGTGGCCGACCAGCAGCCCCAGCCCGGCGCGGGACTCGACTCCGGCGGTCTGGCGCACAGCAGTTTCGGCCAGCTCGACCCGTACATTGGCCCCGTACAGTTGCAGACGGGCACGCCCGGCAGCGCCCAGACCTATTACGTGGCGATCCACTCCAGCAACGTGCTGCCCAGCGCCTTGACGCCTCGTTCAAGGGCAGCGCGACCGACTACATGGTGCATCTGGAGCCGGTCGATTCGATCCAGCGGATTTCCGAAGACCACATCGGCACCGTCGGCGGTTCGACGGCGCAGAATCCCACCACGCTGACGCCGCTGTTCGGCAACACGCCCGCGTCGGCCGGCGCCGGACCGCTCAACCCGGCCGGCGCCTACACTGTCGATGCCAACGGCAGCGGCATCACCACCACGGGCTACCAGCAACTCGACAGCTATGCCACGCCCTTCAACCTGGCCGACGTGGTGATGTACGTCAGCGCAAACGCGCCCGGCACCACGACGACGCACCTGTACACCTACAACCCGTTCACGGGCATCCAGCAAACCGACCAAGGAGCCATCAGCAACCAGAGCACCAGCAACTTTGGCATGAACGCCATCGCCATGCAAAACAACGGGCAGCTCTACGGCATGGAAACCGGCCTGAGCGACGGCTCGACCAACCTGATACAAATTAACACCGGCAACGCCGCCGGCACGAGGGTCGGCAACGCGGGAATCACGACGTATTACGACAACCCGGGCAGCGCCACCCAGCCGAATTTCACGGCCGCCAACGCCGGCATCCAGTTCGACGCCATGGCGTACGTCTACGTCAACGGCCCCACCAGTACGCCGCTTTTGTTCGCGGTCGGCCACCGCGCCACGCAAAACAGCCTTACCAATGGCGTGCCGAACAATGAGGTTGACAATCTGTTCTACGAGCTCAATCCGGCCACCGGGAGTTCATCCGGGTTTGTCATCAGTAATGTTGCGGCCCCCAATTTTAACAATCCGATGGCCCCGGACGCGGTCGCCAGGGGCCTCGGCGCCGGAGAAAACATTACCGGCTTGGCTGCCATCGGCACAACTCTTTATGCCGTGACCGACGCCGGCAATCTGTACAAAGTTCTCTACACCAACCCTTCGTCGGGGAATTACAATCCCAATGGCGTCACATTCACCCTTATAACAACTTCAAACCCGATCCAAGACCCAACGACAGGCCAGCCGATCGCTTTCCACGGCCTGACTAACGGTCCGGTCAACGTGGAAAACGGCGCCTACGCGAACGACCTGTTCGCGACCAGCGACTCGGGCAGGCTCTACGCCTTCTCCGTGGCCGGCGATTTGCAACAGATTTTCCACGACCCAGCAGATGCGAACGCGAACGACCGCGATTTCTCGGTCACGCTGCCGAACGTCAATGGGAATTCTCAATACAGCCTGGCGTTTTCGACGCTCGACTATAACCTGTGGCACGTCACCAATACCAATGCCGATCCCAACCAGGGCATCAACGTCTCCGCCGACCAGAGCCGCAACGCCCTCTCGCCCAATAAGCCGCCCGCGAGCGGCGACAGTTTCTACTTCGGTTTGGAGCCGCACAGCAACTCCGGGAACACGCCCCAGAACGCACTGCCCGTCTCGGCCAACAACTACGCATCCGCCACGTACAATAACGGCACGACGCCCTATAACACTTATAACCTGCCGGGCGGCGCCTACGGCTCGCTGACCACCAATACTTTCGATTTGAGCGGCTACAACGCCGGCGAGAAGCCGGCGCTGTACTTCGATTACTACCTCGACGCCGGCGGGGAGTACTCGGTAAAGAACACGGCGCCGCGGCCGTTCAGCTCGGCCCGCGTGTTCGTTTCGCCCGACAATGGGCAAACCTGGGAACTCGTCGCGACCAACGATACCGCGCTGGCCGGCGCCCCGAACCCGAACCTCGACACATCTACGCAGGCGCCGGCGTACTGGAGCACGTCCGAAAACACCGGCTCCGGCGATCCGCGCCAACAGGTGCAGCCGCTCTGGGACGCGGTAACTACCAGCACGGGCTGGCGCCAGGCGCACATCGACCTGAGCGCCTACGCGGGCAACAGCAACCTGGAGCTGCGGTTCGATTTCAGCACGTCGGGCACGACCTACAATCCGTCCAGCCCCGGCAACTATGCGCAGGGCAAAGACGACAAGAACGCGACTCTGAACACCTTGGGTTTCGACAACTCGTTTGGCGCCAACTACGACAATTTGAGCATGAGCACGGCGGCCCGCGCCGGCATCGGCCAGAACCTCAGCCACGGGGGCTGGTACGTCGACGACATCGTCATCGGCTTCGCCGGCCAGGGCGAAATGGTGACCAACGCCAACAAACTTGGCGGCGCCGCAAACACCGGCTACTTCAGCGTGCCGACCAATCCCGACCCGAACGCGATCAAACCGATTCCCGGCGGAGCGTACGAGCTGGAAATCCGCCGCGGCGCCGAATTTGGCGCGAACGTCAACGACATCGATCCCGACGTCGGCCTTTACGCCGCGTTCAGCATCAACGACCGCCTCAGTACGTCGTTCTCGCTGAACACCGACTTCACGCAGACCCTCGTGCCTTTTCTGAACCACGACAGCGCAAGCTGGAGCTTCAGCAACCTGGCGCCGACGACCGACGGGCAAGGCGTGCTGTCGCTGTCGATGAACGTGCAGATGACGGCCGATGGGCAATTGCCCACGGCTCTGAGTCAGCCGTCCAAGCTTGAGGTCAGGATCCCGGACATCGGCTTCGATGAATACATCACCGTCAATGATCCCCTGGTCAGCCAGCCACAGGGGCAAAGGGTGACGGCCCATTACACCCTGACCGCCGCACAAATGCAGACGCTGACATCGCTCGGCTCGTTCGACGTCCGCGTCGACGCCGTTTCGAACGTCGATGACGAAGGCCTCCCCTCCTCGAACGCGGCTAGCTACAAGGGGCCTGGCTACGGGCTCGGCATCGTTTCCGCCTCCGCGACGCTGGACTACACGCCGTTCGCCAACGGCCAGCAGTTCATGATCGACGACGGCCAGCACCGGCAGACGTTCGAGTTCACCACGCAGCCGGTGCAGCCCGGCGCCGGACTTGCCGACGGAAATGTCGCCGTGCCGTACTCCACGGGCAACACGACCCCGAAAACCATCGCCCAGGCGATCTTGAATGCGATCAACGCCGTTTACAATCCGGCCACGTTCAACGTCTCGGCCAGCCTGACGGGAACCGGCAACGCCAACGTCGTCGGCATTATCGACCTGTTCGGCGCCAAGAACGTCGTCAACGGCGGACCGCTGGCCGGCGCTTACGGCGGCAGTTGAACCCGCTCGACCAGACGTTTTTCGGCCCCGGCGGCCTGTCGGGGCAGAACACGTTTGTGATCAAGTACGATATCGGCGTCAGCGACCAGTTCACGCCCGACTTCGGCGCCACGACGATGCCGCGGCCGCAAGGCGCCGTGATCCTGGAAGGGAACCAGATCAGCAACTCGCAGAACAGCGGCATCCTGGTCGAGGCTTCGCCGCGCGGGCAGTTGGTCGGTCCGTCGGTCAGCTTCAGCGGCGGCGGCGGAAGCGGCGCCCAAGGCGTCGCGGTCGTCAACGGCCAGGGGCAGATTGTGAGCATCACGATCACCAACGGCGGCAGCGGCTACTCGTCGGCGCCGATCGTCTCGGTCTCGGGCGGCGGAAACGGCGCCGTACTCGGCGCCGCGGTCATCGGCGGCGGACAGGTTCTTAGCGTGCCGGTCCTGGACGGCGGCGCCAACTACCTGGCGGGCGACAGCAACTCCAGCTTCCCGCACCAGGGCGCCGTGGTTAACACGCCCACGCTCAACAGCGCCCGCCTGGCGCCGGGCGTGACGATCATCAACAACCTGATCTACGGCGTGGGCGCCAGCGGCAACGGCATCACCTTTGCCGGCGATCCGAACACGAGCGGCCCGTCGGCCGCCGTGCCGTTCGGCAGGCTCGTGAATAACACGATCTACGGCGGGTATACGGACGCCGCCGGCACCGGTCGGCACGGGCATCAACGTGGCCGACAACGCCAGTCCGACCATGCTGAACAACATCCTGGCCAACCTGCAAACCGGCATTCGCGTCGATGCGTCGTCACAGAGCTTGCCGTCCAAGCCTGTCCTGGGCGAGAACCTCTACCAGAACAATTCGAGCAACTCCAACGTCGGCCTGGGCAGCTTCAACATTCAACTGCAGCCGACCGATCCGTTGTTCATCACGCCCGGCACCGATCCGGGGCTGGCGAATTTCTACTTGAAGGAATACTCGCAGGCCATCGACAGTTCGATCAACAGCCTGCAGGACCGCGCGACGATGACCGCGGTCACCGGGCCGCTGGGCATCGCCCCTTCGCCGATCATTGCGCCATCGGTCGACGTCTACGGCCAGTTGCGCGTCCCCGATCCCAACGTCTCGCCTTTCCCAGGGTTGGGCAACAACGTGTTCATCGACCGCGGCGCCGTCGAACGGGTCGACAACCCGTCGGTCGGCCTCACGGCCGCGCTCTTGTCGCCGGTGGACAACGGCGCCAGCGATTTGAACTCGTCGTCGAACGTCGTCTTCGTCCGCGGCCAGAGCTTGTCGGAGTTCAACATCCAGCTCAACGACGGCGCAGGGCCCGGCGTGTACGACGCCAGCGTCTTGCCGTACGCCTATGTCGAGATTAGCCCGGCTGCCACCGGAAGTTCGATTTCCGGTCAGACGATCGCCGTGACCATCAACGGAACAACCACCACGTTCGAATTCACGACCAGCACGCTGCCGATGGGCGACACGAACACGCCGATCACCGTCTTGGCTGGCGACACAACGGCGACCTTGGCGGCTGACGCCGCCCAGACGATCACTGCAACGCTCGGTTTTGGCGCCGCGAGCGTGGAAAGCAACGCCAGCGGGCGCATCCGCTTCGCTCCGGACGCCGCCGTGACCGTCACCGGGGCACTGCTTGCCGCAGGCGCCGGCAACACGCTCGACGTGGTCGAAGACGGCCGGCTGTTGACGCCGGGCGTCGACTACTTCTTCAATTACGACAATAACAACCACATCATTCACCTGGTCGCCGCCAGCGGCGTGTGGCTGAATGGCCACCAGTACGATGTCTACCTGGACAACGGCAACCAGTTCGATCCCAGCAATCCGGGCGCCACGCCGGTCGGCATCACGGACCGGGCGAGCAACCTGCTGCAAGCCAACAGCCCCGACGGCCTGACGCACTTCCGGCTGCTGCTGGCCAATACGACCAACTCGGCCCCACTGGTGCAACTCAACAGCACCAGCGCGGCGCCGCTCAAGGTGTTCGAAAACAACGCCACGCATCCTCACAGCGCCACGTTCAGTTGGACCGCCGGGTTCAGCACGCTCGTCGGCGCCAGCGAGGCGCTCTCGATCTTCGACGTCGACGCCAACGGCGGCAGCGAGACGCTCACGATGCAGGCCCTTCACGGCGTGTTGACCCTCTCTCCCACCGCGCTTTCCGAACTGGCTTCGCTCGGAGTGGTCCCCGGCAATGGCATCGACGGCAACGGCACGAGCCTGCTGGTCATCACGGCGCCGCTGGGCGAGGCCGACGCGTTCACTTCCACGCCCGGCATCAACGCCGCGTTGGAAGGGCTGACCTTCACGCCAGACGCCGACTTTAACAGCCACCTGGGCGATCTGGCCCAGGTTACCGTGACGGTCAACGACAACGGCAACTCGCCGACGCCCGCCTTGTCGTCTTCGATCACCATTCCGATCACCGTCGTTTACATCAACGACGCGCCGATCTTCACGGAAGGCCCCAACCAGACCGTCAACGAAGACGCCGGACCGCAGACGGCGACCAGTTGGGCGACGGGTATCAGCCCCGGCGCCAACGAAAGCGACCAAACCGTCATCTTCCAGGTCAGCAACGACAACAACGCGCTGTTCTCCGCGCAGCCGACCGTCGATGCGGCCACCGGAACGCTGACCTACACGCCCGCCCCCGACGCCAACGGCGTGGCGACGGTGACCGTCTACCTGCAAGACGACGGCGGCACGACCAATGGCGGCGTCAACAAGTCGGCCCCGCAAACGTTCACCATTACCGTCAACGCGGTCAATGACGTCCCCAGCTTTACGCCCGGCGGCAACCAGTCCGTCAATGAAGACGCCGGCCTGCAGGTCGTCTCCAATTGGGCCACGGCCATCAGCAAGGGCCCGGCGAATGAAAGCAGCCAGACGCTGAACTTCCTGGTCAGCAACGACAACAACGCGTTGTTCTCCGCGCAGCCGTTCATCGATCCCAGCGGAAACCTGACCTATACCCCCGCCGCCAACGCCTACGGTTCGACGACGGTCACCGTGCAACTGCACGACAACGGCGGCACGGCCAACGGCGGCGTGGACACGAGCGCCCCGGTGACCTTCACCATCACGGTCAACGCCGTCAACGATGTCCCGAGCTTCACCGCCGGCCCCAACCAGACCGTCAACGAAGACTCCGGTCCGCAGACCGTATCGGCCTGGGCCACCGGCATCAGCCCGGGACCGAACGAAGCGGCCCAGACGGTCGATTTCCTGATCAGCAGCGATAACGCCGGCTTGTTCTCAGCCGGCCCGGCGATCGATCCCGTAACCGGCGACCTGACGTTTACTCCCGCAGCCAACGCTTACGGCGTGGCGACGGTAACCGTGCAATTGCACGACAACGGCGGTACGGCCAACGGCGGCGTCGATACCTCGGCCGCTCAGACCTTTACCATCACCGTCAATGCGATCAACGACGCCCCGAGCTTCACCGAGGGCGCGGACCAAACCGTAAACGAAGACGCCGGGCCGCAGACGGTAACCGGCTGGGCGACGAACGTCACCGCGGGACCCAACGAAGCCAGCCAGACGCTGACGTTTATGGTCAGCGACGACAACAACCCGCTGTTCTCCGTACAGCCGGCCATCGACGCCTCGGGGACGTTGACCTATACGCCCGCCCCGAACGCCAACGGCTCGACGACGGTCACGGTCTACCTGCACGACAACGGCGGCACGGCCCTGGGCGGCGTCGACACCTCGCCGACGCAGACCTTCACCATCACCGTCAACGCCGTTAACGACGCCCCGAGCTTCACTGCAGGGCCGAATCAGACCGTCAACGAGGACGCCGGGCCGCAAACCGTCAACGCCTGGGCGACCAGCCTCAGCCCCGGCCCCACGGACGAGGCCGGCCAGACGCTGAACTTCCTGGTCAACAACGACAATAACGCGTTGTTCTTTGCACAGCCGGCGATCGACGCCTCCGGAAACCTGACCTATACGCCGGCGGCCAACGCCTACGGCTCGGCGACCGTCACGGTCTATCTGCACGACGACGGCGGCACGGCCTACGGCGGACTCGACACGTCGGCCGCGCAGACCTTCGTCATTGCCGTCAGCGCCGTCAACGACGCCCCGAGCTTCACCGAGGGCGCCGATCAAACCGTCAATGAAGACGCCGGCCCGCAGACCGTCACCGGCTGGGCCACGGCCATCAGCGCCGGCCCCAATGAGGCGAGCCAGACGCTGAACTTCGTGATCAGCAGCGACAATCCCGCTTTGTTCGCCGCCGGACCGGTAGTCGACCCGGCGACGGGAACGTTGACGTACACGCCCGCGGCCAACATCAACGGTTCTGCAACGGTCACGATCGAGCTGTTCGACAACGGCGGCACGGCCTTGGGCGGCGTCGACGCTTCAGGACAGCAGACGTTTACCATCACGGTCAATGCGGTCAACGACCCGCCGAGCTTCACCGTCGGCGCCAATCAAACGGTCAACGAAGACGCCGGTCTGCAGACCGTCAACGCCTGGGCCACGACCATCAGCCCCGGCCCGGGCGAAGGTGCGCAGACAGTGGATTTCCAGGTCAGCAACGACAACAACTCGCTGTTCTCCGCGCAGCCTGCGATCGACGCCTCCGGAAACCTGACCTATACGCCGGCGGCCAACGCTTATGGCTCGGCGACCGTCACGGTCTACCTGCACGACGACGGCGGCACGGCCTTGGGCGGCGTCGATACTTCGGCCGCCCAGACCTTCACCATCACCGTCAATGCGGTCAACGACCCGCCGTCGTTCACGCCCGGCCCCGATCAGGCCGTCGACGAAAACTCGCCGGCGCAAACGGTCGCCAACTGGGCGACGGCCATCAGCCCCGGTCCCAACGAAGCGGGCCAGACGCTGATTTTCCTGGTAGCGGTCGACCAGCCGAGCTTGTTTGCGGTGCAGCCCAGCATCGACGCCGGGACCGGCACGTTGACCTATACGCCGGCGCTCAACGCCAGCGGCGTGGCCTATGTGACCGTCACGCTGCAGGACAACGGCGGCACGGCCTTGGGCGGCGTGAACGTCTCGACGCCGCAAACCTTCAAGATCACGCTCAATTTCGTCAACCACGCCGCCCAGCTTTACCGCGGGCCCGAACCAGGCGGTCAATGAAGACGCGGCCGCACAAACCGTCTCCAGTTGGGCGACGAACATCACTCCGGGTCCCGGCCCCGTCGAGGCGACCGAGCAGCTCAATTTCATCGTGACGACGAACAACGACTCGTTGTTTGCCACGCTGCCGGCGATCGATCCGATTACCGGCGCGTTGACGTACCAGCCGGCGACCGACGCCAACGGCACGGCGACCGTGAGCGTGCAACTGCACGACGACGGCGGCACGGCCTTCGGCGGCCAGGATACTTCGGCCGTGCAGACCTTTACCATCACGGTCCGCTCAGTCAACGACGTCCCCAGCTTCACGGCCGGCGGGAACCAGACCGTCAACGAAGACGCGGGAGCGCAAACCGTCTCCGGCTGGGCCTCGACTATCAGCAAGGGCCCGGCGAACGAAAGCGGCCAGACGCTGAATTTCCTGGTCGCCAACACCAACAACTCGCTGTTCTCCTCGCAACCGGCGATTGATCCGTCGGGCAATCTGACCTACACGCCGGCGCCGAACGCCTTTGGCACGGCGACCGTGAGCGTGCGGCTGCACGACGACGGCGGCACGGCCAACGGCGGCATCGATACCTCGGCCGTCCAAACCTTCACCATCACCGTCAACCCGGTCAACGATGCACCGTCGTTCACCGGCGCCGGGAACCAGTTGATCAACGAAGGTTCTGGCCAGGAAATCACCGTCATCTGGGCCACCAACATCAAGGCCGGCCCGCTCAACGAAGCCAGCCAACAGGTGAGCTTCGAGGTTACGAACGATAATAACGGCCTGTTCTCCGAGCAGCCGACGATCGACCCGAACGGCATTCTGACCTATCGGGCGCAGGCTTTCGTCAGCGGTTCGGCGACCGTCACGGTGATCATGCACGACAACGGCGGCACGGCCAACGGCGGCGTCGATACCTCGGCCCCGCAAACGTTCACCATCACGGTCAACCCGGTCAACGAGCCGCCCAGCTTCACCACCGCCGGCAACCAGACGGTGCTGGAAGACGCCGGTCCGCAGAGCGTGCCGAACTGGGCGACGGCCATCAGCGCCGGTCCGAACGAATCCGGCCAGGCGCTGAACTTTGTCGTCAGCAATAACAACAACGCCCTGTTCTCCGCGCAGCCAACGGTTGACGTGAACACGGGCGAGTTGAGCTATACGCCGGCGGCGGACGCCAACGGCACGGCGACCGTGACCGTCCAACTGCACGACAACGGCGGCACGACCAACGGCGGCGTCGATACGACGACCAAGACCTTCACCATTACGGTCACGCCGGTCAATGATGCCCCCACATTCACGGTCGGGGCCGATCAGACTGCCAGCGAAGATACCGGCCTGCACAGCGTCATCAATTGGGCCGCGCCCGCGAACATCAATCCCGGCCCCAATAATGAGTCCGGCCAGACGGTGAACTTCCTTGTCAGCAGCGACAAGCCCAGCCTGTTCGCCGTGGCGCCCGCCATCAACCCGAACACGGGAACGTTGACTTATACGCTGGCGCCCAATGCTTTCGGCACGGCGAACGTGACCGTGGAACTGCAGGACAACGGCGGTACGGCCAACGGCGGCGTCGATACCTCGGCCCCGCAGACGTTCACCATTACCGTCACCCCGATCAACGACGCTCCGAGCTTTACCCCGGGCGGCAATCAAACCGTGCTGGAAGACGCCGGCGCCAAGAGCGTCAGCCACTGGGCGACGAATATCACGGCCGGCCCGCAATGAAGACGCCAGCCAGACGGTGGACTTCCTGGTCAGCAACAACAATAACGGCTTGTTCTCCGTGCAACCGACGATCGATTCGTCCGGCACGCTGACCTACACGCCGGCAGCCAACGCGAACGGCAGCGCCACCGTCACCGTCCAGTTGCACGACAACGGCGGCACGGCCAATGGCGGCGTCGACGTTTCGGGAACGTACCAGTTCACCATCACCGTCACGCCGGTCAACGACGCCCCGAGCTTCACCCCCGGCGGCAATCAGACCGTCAACGAGGACGCGGGGCCGCAAAGCGTGGCCAACTGGGCGACGAATATCAGCGACGGGCCCAACGAGTCGGGCCAGATCCTCAACTTCACGGTGACGACCGACAACCCCAGCTTGTTCGCCGCCGCGCCGGCGATCGACGCGAGCACGGGAACGTTGACGTACACGCCGGCCGACCATGCCTACGGCCAGGCAACCGTGACGGTGGTATTGCACGACAACGGCGGCACGGCCAACGGCGGCGTCGACGTCTATACGCAGACCTTCGTGATCTCGGTCAACTTCGTCAATCACGCGCCGACGATCACCCTCGGACCGGACCAAACCGTCAACGAAAACGCCGGGCGCAAACCATCCCCGGCTGGGCTACGAACATCACCGAAGGGCCTTTCGATCCGGCGCAAACTCTGACGATCACCGCCTCCAGCGACAATCAGGGCCTGTTCTCAGCCCAGCCCTCGATCGACCCGACGGGAACCTTGACGTACACGCCGGCGACCGACATGAGCGGAACGGCCACCGTCTCCGTAACAGTAAATGACGGCGGCGGTACGGCCAACGGCGGCGTCGAGACGACGACCAAGACTTTCACCATCACCGTCAACCTGGTCAATCACGCGCCGAGTTTCACGGCCGGGGACAACGTCGTTGTTAATGAAGATTCCTCGACGGATACGGTGAATAACTGGGCCACGGACATCAACGCGGGCACGACCAGCGAGCAGGCGAGCCAGACGGTGAACTTCATCGTTACGGCTGCTGATCCAAGCCTGTTCTCGGTGCAGCCGGCCATCGACGCCAACGGCAACCTGACGTTCACGCCCGCCTTGAACAAACGGGGCACGACGAACGTTACGGTCAAGTTGCACGACGACGGCGGCACGGCCCATGGCGGCGTCGACACGTCGGCGACGCAGAACTTCCAGATCACGCTTTCGCCGGTGAACCATGCTCCCTACCCCGCCGCGCCGGTCGCTGCCAAGACTCTCAACGAAAACGCCGCCGACCTGGTGTTCAACGTGGCCAACGTCTTCGACGACGTTGATATTATTTACGGAGATCAATTGACGTTGTCCGTGGCAGGCAACGACAACCCCGACTTGCTCGACGCCACCTTGGCCAATGGCATGCTCACGCTGCACCTCAAGTCCGATCAGTACGGCACGGCGCACATCGATTTGCAGGCCAAGGATGCCGCGGGCCTGACCGCCGACGACTCCATCACCGTCAGCGTGAACCACGTGAACCATGCCGCCCAGCTTTACGGCCGGCTCCGATCAGCGCCTGGCGCCGGGCTCCGGTGCGCAAACTGTGTCTCACTGGGCCACGAATATCTCTGCGGGGCCGACGAACGAGTCCGGGGATACGCTCAACTTCCTGGTCAGCAACAACAACAACGCCTTGTTCTCGGCTCAGCCGGCGATTGACGCCGCCACCGGCAACCTGACGTTCACGCCCGCCGCCGGCGTCACGGGCACGGCGACCGTCACCGTCCAGTTGCACGACAACGGCGGCACGGCCAACGGCGGCGTCGATGCGTCGGCGCCCGTCACGTTCCACATTACCGTCAACACGGCCCCGGTCGCACAGCCGGACACCTTCGTGCTGAGCGACAGCGCCAGCAGCACCACCGCCGCAGGCGCCGGCGTGCTGAGCAACGATACGGACGTCAACGGCGATACGCTGCATGCGGTAATCGTCAGCGGCCCAAGCGCCGGCACGTTGACGTTGAACGCCGACGGCTCTTTCACCTACGTCAAGGGCGCCAACTTCAACGCCCTCGATACGTTCACTTACAAAGCCAACGACGGCCTGGCCGACAGCGGCGTGGCGACCGTGCGGATCTTGTCCTACAACGCCAGCCTCGTCGAGAAACTGTACCAGCAGGTGCTTCACCGCTCGCCGGACGACGGCGGCCTGAAGTACTGGACCGGCCGGCTCGACAACGGCGATCCGGTCAGCGTGATTGCTCAAGGCATCTTCGAGAGCAACGAGCGGCTCGATCCGATCATCGAACAGTACTATCACGACTACCTGCTGCGTACGGCCGATGCCGCCGGCCTGACTTACTGGCGCAACATCTGGAAGCGCGACGGAGGTCCGGAGAACGTCATCGCCGGCATGATCAGCTCGCAAGAGTTCTTCAATTCCGCAGGCGGCACGAACTCAGCCTGGGTCCAAGCGCTGTACCAACGGCTGCTGGGCCGCACCGCCGACCAGCAAGGCCTGACCTACTGGACCAACCAACTGGATCTGGGTCTGAAAACCAAGCAGGAAGTGGTGCTGGGCTTCACGCAAAGCACCGAGAACTTCCAGAACCTGGTCACCGGCTTCTATCAGGAATACCTGCAACGGAATCCCACGTTCAACGAGTTGAACGGCCTGGTGCAGCAGATGGCGGCCGGCGCCTCGCAGCGCGACATCCAGATCGAGATCATCGACTCCGAAGAGTACCGCAGCAGCCCGCCGCCGCCGGCGGCAGGCGTCGCGGGGCGATTCACGATCTAAGCGGCCCGCTCGGTCTGCAACAACAAACTTTGACGGGCAAGCGCACGGCAACGCGTGCGACGTCTCCCTTGCGCCGAAGCGAGCGCCTGGTCGGCAGAAGAACGGCCCGTCGGTCAGCCGCCGCACGGCTGCGCAGCAATCCGCGCGGCCCAAAGCTATGGCTCAGCGCGTCTGCGACTTCCACACACCCGTCCGACCACCTCTCCGCCGCGCGCCGCAAAAAAGTTAAAACCGTGATTTCTTGACATGCACACTCTGGTCGGTTTAAATACCCTCCCGATGCGGGTTATCGGACAAGGGTCGGGCCAGGGCTAGCGAAACCGCTTCGCAAAAAAAAAACACGGGCGGGTTCTCTCCACGATTGAGCCTTGAAGGCTTGTGGGCATCTTGCGCCTCGCTTCTTTTTCGCGGCGCATTCTGTCAGGGCAAGCACCTTTGTACGAGCGTCGGGCGTCGCGCGTAATTAGTCTTCTACTGCACCTTCGGGGGCTGCTCATGAACCGGCTGGCAGATTGGGTTACGAACCACGTTCCGACTCGGCGGAACAAGCGAAAGAAGCGAAGAGCCGAGGCCGGCAATCGCCTGGCATTCAGGTCGTTTGAGCGCCCCTTGCGGTCCATCTGCCACGAGCCGCTTGAAGAACGCGTTCTGCTGGCTTCGGACTTTCAGTTCGCCGTCGCGGGACCCAATGGCGGCCAGGACTTCGCCGTCGCGGCGGACGCTGCCGGCAACGTCTACGTGTTGGGGACCGACGCCGTCTACAAGTACACGGCAACCGGCGCGAAGGTCTGGTCGACCGCTTACACGGCCTCGTCGGCCATCAATCAGAAAGAAGGCCTGGCCGTCGACTCCTCCGGCAACGTCTACATCACGGGCAACTTCAGCACCAACCCCTCCACCAATCCCACCGCCACGTTCGGTTCCACTTCGCTGACCTCAACGGGCGCCAGCGACGGTTATCTGGCCAAGCTGGATTCGAATGGGAATTTCCTGTGGGCCCAGGCGTTTGGCGGCACGGGCGGCGATGCCGGCTACGGCGTGGCCGTCGACTCCGCCGGCAACGCCTACGTGACCGGCGATTTCAGCAATACGGCGACGTTCGGCCAGGGCGTCGGCGACGTCACGCTGCTCTCTGCCGGCGGGACCGACGCCTTCGTCGCCGAGTTCAATTCCAGCGGCGCCTTGACGTGGGCCCACGGAATTGGCGCTGACGGAGCCGATCAGGGACGTGGAATCGCCCTCGATTCGCAGGGCGAGGTCTACGTCACCGGACAGTTCTCAGGAACCGTAGACTTTGACCCGTCGCCGTTGGCCGTCCAGGATCAGACGACTTTTTTCGGCGCCGCCTATATCCTCAAGCTGGACGGGGGCGGCAACTATCTTTGGGCTAAAGAGCTCAATGGCACGAACCTGCCGCAGGGCGATGGCCGAAGCCAAGGCGAGGCGATTACCGTCGATAGCGCCGGCAACGTCTATGCCACGGGCAGCTTCGGCGGACCGGTCAATCTCAATCCGAGCGGCGGCACGGATTACGTGAATGCGGATTTCGTGTTCCCCGACGCCTTCGTGATCAAACTCGGCGCTACCGGCGGATACGACTGGGGCTCTGTGTTGCACAACGTCTCCGGAGCGAGTCCCTTCGGCGGCGTCAACGCGATGGGAATTGCCGTCGACGGCCGCGGAAACGTCTATACGACCGGCAATTTTCAGGGCATCGCCGATTTCGATCCCGGCTCCGGCACGGACAATCGCACGAGCGCGGGCGGCGTGGACGCTTACGTGTCCACACTGGACAGCCAGGGACACTACGCCTGGGCCGCGGTCGCCGGCGAAAACGGCAGCGACTTCGGCTGGGGAATTGCCGCCACGGCCGCCGGCAACATCTACGTCGCCGGTTCGTTCTCCAACACGATCGACTTCGATCCCGGTCCGAACGTCAAAAACGTCGCGGCGCAAGGCCTGTGGGACGGCTTTATCTGGGGACTCAACTATCCGCCGCAGGCCCTTTACGGCGCGGTCTGGAACGACAAGGACCAGGACGGCGTGCGCCAGTCCAGCGAACCGGGCCTGCCGAATATAGCCATCGCACTTTATCAGGGAACGCCGGGCAGCGGCGTCGAGGTGGCGAGCACGGTTTCCGACGCGCTTGGGTTGTACAGCTTCAAAGGGTTGAAAAGCGGAATCAGCTATTACATCAAAGTCGACGTGCCGACGGGCGATACGCTGACCGCGCAAAACGCAGGGTCTGACCCGACGTTAAGCAGCAGCGTGTCTCCCGCCACGGGGCAAAGCGCCGCGATCGTCCTGGCGCAGGGCAGACGACGATCGCCAACGCCGGCTTCAAGGCGACCGCCGCCGCGCTCTCCTTCGGACTGGCCTTCGGCATCAAGACCGATGGCTTTACCAGCGGCAGTTCAATCCTCGCCGACGCGGCGGGCAATATCTATCTCGCCGGCAGTTTCGACGGCTTCGACACCGTTTTCGGTTCGGGGCCGGGCGCCGTTAAGCTGACGACCGGCGCCAATAACGACTTCGTAGCCAAGTACTCGTCCGATGGGACCCTGCTCTGGGTGCGGCAAGCCGTAAGCTCGTATTGGCAGTACGGCCCTAGGCTGCAGCTTGACGCGTTCGGTAACGTCTACGTCGCCGGTTCGATGACCGGCAAGACGACGTTCGGCACAACCGTCGTTGACGTCTCTACGGATACGGCCTTCTTGTGGAAGCTCGACAATCAAGGCAACACGCTGTGGGCGAAGGCGGTGGTGAGCAAGGCCGCGTCGAATTCAGTCGGCATGGCGGTGGATTCCGACGGCAACGCTTTCGTGGTCGGCGCCTACTCCGGAACGTACACGGTCAACACCTCGCCCTCTGCAACGACGCTCGCCGCGGTCGGCAAGGATGACATCTTCATCGTCAAGTACGACAGCGACGGCGCGCCGCTGTGGGCCAAAAGCTTTGGCGCTTCCGGCGAGTACGACGGCGCGGATTCCGTGGCCGTCGATCCCTCGGGCAATCCAATTATCACGGGCAGTTTTTCCAACAGCCTGAAGCTCGGAACTTATAACCTCAACGGCGGATCGCTTTCGAACGACTTCGTGGCGAAGTTCAGTTCATCCGATGGAAGCGTCGTCTGGGCCGATGCGCTGATCAGTTCTGCATCCAGCGGCTCGTCTCCCCTGGGATTGATCACGCCGCTGAATCGGATCGCCATCGATTCCAACGGCAACGTCTACACGACGGGGGTATTCGAAGGCAAACTGCAACTCGATCCCACGAACGGCTCGGACCTGACGACGCAAGGGACAAACGCCACGTTCATTTCCAAGCTGGACAATGACGGCAAGTTTGTCTGGGGAAACGCGTTCTTGCCCGGCAGCGGCGGCTACGACGTCGAAGGCTATGGAATTGCCGTCGACTCCCAGGGTAACGTCTACACGACGGGCGAATTCGCCGCAAAGCTCAACTTCAATCCCAACGGAACGCCCGCGAAAGAATTGACGGCCATCGGCGCCAGCTACGACATTTACGTCTCAAAGCTGGACACGGACGGCAACTACGTTAATGCTCTGCAGTTTGGCGGCTCAGGCGAAGATCAAGGCACGGCCATTTTCGTCGACGGCTCAGGCAACGTCTATGCCACGGGCGTTTCCGAGGGGCCGGCCAACTTCAGTCCGCCGCCGGACGTCTACAACGTCGGCGCCAAGAACGACCAAGACATCTTCGTACTAAGATTGAACGCCGGCACAAGCGCCTCCTCAGCCATCAATTCGCCGCCCAGCTTCGTGATCGCGGGTCCAGCGCAGAAAATCTCGCAAAACTCCGGCCCTCAAACAACGCCGGGGTTCATTGCCAGCATCATCGCCGGTCCGACCTGGGAATCCAACGAGGCGCTGAAGCTGACCGTCAGCAACAACAATCCCGCGTTGTTCACGACGCAGCCGTCGATCGATCTCTCCACCGGCACGCTCACGTACGCGCCCGCCGCCAACAACTCGGGGCTCGCCCAGGTGACGGTTACGCTCAGCAACAACGGCGGTACGGCGGGCGGCGGCGGCGACACCTACACGCAAACCTTCACCATTGACGTCGGCAAGCTCAACTCGGCGCCCAGCTTTACTCCGGGACCTGACGAGTCCGTAAAAGAAAACGCGGGTCCGCGCCTTTCGCCAACTGGGCGACCGATATCAGCGACGGTTTGAACGAATCAGGTCAGACGCTCAATTTCCTGGTCAGCAACGACAACAGCGCCCTGTTCTCCGCACAACCCGCCATCAGTCCTTCCGGCGCGCTGACGTTCACGCCCGCAACCAATGCCATCGGCACGGCGACGGTGACCGTGCAGTTGCACGACAACGGCGGCACGTCAGGCGGCGGCGTCGACACTTCGGCGGCGATTACGTTCACCATCACGGTCTTCGCCGTCAACCAGCCGCCGACCTTCGACCTTGGATCGAAACAGACCGCGCTGGAAGACTCCGGCCCGCAGAGCGCAGCGAACTGGGCGACGAACATGAACGATGGCGCGAATGAGTCGGGCCAGGCGCTTAATTTCCTGGTCAGCAACAACAACAAATCCTTGTTCTCCGTTCAACCGTCGATCGATGCGGCGGGGACATTGACCTATACGCCAGCGCCTAATGCCTATGGCGCGGCGACGGTCACGGTGCAATTGCACGACGACGGCGGCACCGCCAAGGGCGGCGTCGATACCTCGGCGGCGCAAACCTTTACCATCGTCCTCACTCCGGTGAACGACGCTCCCAGCTTTACGGCCGGGGCCGACCAGGTCGCGTTTGAAAACGCAGGGCTGCAGACCGCGGCCGCCTGGGCGACAACCCTTGACGCCGGTCCGAACGAAACGGGACAGACGCTTGATTTCCTGGTCAGCAACGACAACAACGCCTTGTTCGCCGTGCAGCCGGCCATCGACTCGTCCGGCAATCTCAGCTACACGCCCGCGACCAACGCCTATGGCGCGGCGACGGTCACCGTGCAACTGCATGACGACGGCGGCACGGCGGGCGGCGGCGTCAACGTCTCGGGCACGGCGACCTTTACCATCACGGTCAACGCCGTCAACCAGCCGCCCAGCTTTACCGCCGGCGCAACTCAAGCGTGCTGGAAGACGCAGGCCCGCAGAGCGCGTCCGGTTGGGCCGCGAACATCAGCGATGGCGCCAACGAAACGGGACAAACGCTTACGTTCCTGGTCAGCAATGACAACAACGCCTTGTTTTCCGTGCAGCCGGCGATTGATGCTGCGGGCAATTTGAGCTATACGCCGACAGCCAACGCCTACGGTACGGCAACGGTGACCGTGCTGCTGCACGACGACGGCGGCACGGCCAACGGCGGCGTCGATACCTCGGCGACCCAGATCTTTACGATCATCGTCACCCCTGTGAACGATGCTCCCCGCTTTACGGTTGGGTCCGACCAGGCCGTCTTCGAAAATACCGGCGCCCAAGCCGTGAACGGCTGGGCGACCAACCTCGACGACGGCCCGAACGAAACCGGCCAGGCGCTCGCGTTCCTCGTCAGCAACGACAACCAGGCCTTGTTCTCCGTACAGCCGGCCATTGACCCTTCTGGCAAGTTGACCTATGCCCCGGCGGTCAACATGTTCGGCACGGCGACGGTGACCGTGCAACTGCGCGACGACGGCGGTACGGCCAATAACGGCGTCGATGTCTCCGCGCCGCTGACGTTCACCATCACGATCAACCCGGTCAATCAGCCGCCCAGTTTCACCGGTGGCGCCAATCAGAGCGTGCTGGAAGACGCGGGCCTGCAAACCGTGCCCGCTTGGGCAACGAATATCAGCGACGGTCCGAACGAAACGGGCCAGACGCTCAATTTCGTGGTCAGCAGCGACAATCAGAGTTTGTTCTCGGCTCAGCCGACGATCGATGCTTCGGGCAATCTGACCTACACGCCGGCCGCCAATGCGTATGGCACGGCGACCGTCACCGTCCGCCTGCACGACGACGCCGGCACGGCCAACGGCGGCGTCGACGCGTCTGCGTCGCAGAAGTTCACAATCAGCGTAAGGTCCGTCAATGATCCCCCCGACTTCACGACGGGCCCCGATCAGACCGTCCTGGAAGATGCCGGGGCCCAAGTCACGCCCCTTTGGGCCGCCAATATCAACGACGGTCCGAATGAAACGGCGCAGACGCTTACCTTCCTGGTCAGCAATGACAACAACGCCTTGTTCTCCGTGCAGCCGACCGTCAATCTCGCGGGCCGCCTGAGTTACACGCCGGCGGCCAATGCTTACGGCTCGGCGACCGTCACGGTGGAATTGCAGGATAACGGCGGCACGGCTAACGGCGGCTCCGATGCGACGACCAAGACGTTCACCATTACCGTTACGCCCGTCAACGACGCCCCCTCGTTTGCCATTGGCGGCGATCAATCCATCCAGGAAGACTCCGGCCTGCAGACCGTGAACGCCTGGGCGACGAACATTACGGCAGGTCCGAATGAAGCCAACCAGACGCTCAATTTCGTGGTCAGCAACGACAACGCCAGCCTGTTTGCTGATCCTCCTGCCATCGCTTTACAAACCGGCGCCTTGACCTACACGCCGGCGCCCGATGCCTACGGCACGGCAATCGTAACCGTGCACCTGCACGACGACGGCGGCACGGCCAACGGCGGCGTCGACGTCTTCACGCAGACTTTTGCCATTACGATCACGCCGGTCAACGACGCCCCGACCTTTACGAGCGGCGGAGACCTGACCGTCAACGAAAATGCTGGGCCGCAAACGGTTGCTGGTTGGGCGGCGGGCATCAGCGACGGACCGATGGAATCGGGCCAGACGCTCAATTTCTCGGTGACGACCGATAATCTCAAGTTGTTCGCCGTAGCGCCGTCGATCGACCCTAACACAGGCACGTTGACCTACACGCCGGCTGATCACCAATATGGGCAAGCGACCGTGACGGCCCGCTTGCACGATAACGGCGGCACGGCCCACGGCGGCGTCGACGTTTCGACGAAAACCTTCGTGATCACCGTCAATTTCGTCAATCAGGCGCCGACGTTCGCCACGGGCGCCGACCAAACCATCAAGGAAAACGCGGGACCGCAGACGGTCCCCGGTTGGGCGTCGAATATCAGCCAAGGGGCTTACGATCCGCCGCAGACGCTGCAATTCAACGTCGTCCCGGACAGCAACAACAGCAATCCGAATCTGTTCTCCGTGGCGCCGGCCATCGACGTGAAGACGGGCGCGTTGACCTACACGCCGGCGCCCGACCAGAGCGGCCAGGCCGCCTTCACCGTGACCTTGCAAGACGACGGCGGCACGGCCAACGGCGGCGTTGATTCGACGAGCGAGAGCTTCACCATCACGGTCAACCAGGCGCCCCAATTCACGGCCGGCGACGATGTCAGCGTCGCCGAGGATTCGCCCGCGGAGACATTCAGCAACTGGGCGACCGGCATCAGCGTCAGTCCGAACCTGACCTCCCAGGCAGTTCACTTCGTGGTCACGACCGACGACCCGAGCCTGTTCTCCGTCGCGCCGGCCATCGACTCCAGCGGCAAGTTGACCTTCACGCCGGGCTTGCACAAACAAGGCACGGCCAACGTCTCAGTCAAATTGGAGGACAGCCAAGGCGACGCGTCGGCGACTCAATCTTTCAAAATCGAGTTGACCCCGGTTAACCATGCTCCGACCGTCGTCGCGCCGGTCGCCAATCAGACGCTCAACGAGAATGCCGCCGACGTGGTGTTCAGCGTGGCCCAAGTGTTCGACGACGTCGATATTCCTTATGGCGACCATCTGACGTTGTCGGTGGCCAGCAACGACAACTCTGCGCTGCTCGACGCCAGCGTGGCTGGCGGCATGCTCACCCTGCACCTCAATTCCGATCAGTACGGCGGCCCGGCGACCATCGACCTGCGCGCTACTGACGAGAAGGGCGAGCATGCCGACGATTTCATCACCATCAACGTGAACCAGGTGAACCAGGCGCCCAGCTTTACGCACGGCCCCGACCAGCGCATGCGCCGCCGGGTTCCGGCCCCGCGGTCATACATAATTGGGCCGCGAACATTTCGGCCGGCGCAGCGAACGAAGCCGGCCAGACGCTTGACTTCCAGATCACAAGCAATAGCAACCCCGGCTTGTTCTCGACACAGCCGACCGTTGACGCGGCCACCGGCGACTTGCGTTTCACGCCCGCCGCCGGCGTCTCCGGCACGGCCGCCATCACGCTGCAACTGAAGGACGACGGCGGCACGGCCCATGGCGGCGTCAATGCGTCGGCGCCCGTCACGTTCCACATCACGCTGAACAACGCCCCGGTGGCTCTGGCCGATACGTTCGTACTGAGCGACACCGCCAGCAGCACCACCGCCGCGGGCGCCGGCGTGCTGAGCAACGACCGTGACGCCAACGGCGACGCACTAACCGCCGTGCTGGTCAGCGGGCCGAAATATGGCACGTTGACGTTGAACCTCGACGGTACGTTCACGTACGTCAAGGGCGCCAACTTCGCCGGCGTCGACGCGTTCACCTACGAAGCCAGCGACGGCATGGCCGGCAGCGAGACGGTCGCCGTGCGCGTCTTGTCTTATCAGGCGAGCATCGTCGAGAAGCTCTACCAGCAGGCGCTCCATCGCTCTCCGGACGACGGCGGCCTGATGTACTGGACCGGGCGGCTGCAGAAGGGCGACGCGGCCGGCGTGATCGCGCAAGGCATCTTCGAGAGTAACGAGCGACTCGATCCGATCATCGTACAGTACTATCAAGAGTACCTGCTGCGCACGGCCGACGCCGCCGGCGTGACCTTCTGGCGCAACATTTGGAAACGGGACGGCGGTCCGGAGAACGTCATCGCCGGCATGATCAGCTCGGACGAGTTCTTTCAATCCGCGGGCGGTACGAACGCCGCCTGGATCCAGACGCTGTATCAGCGGCTCTTTAGCCGTCAGGCCGACGCGCACGGACTGGCCTACTGGACGCAGCAACTCGACCTGCAGTTGGCGACCAAACAGCAGGTGGTGCTCCGCTTCACGCAAAGCACGGAGAACTTCGAGAACCTGGTCACCGGCTTCTATCAGGAATATCTGCAGCGAACTCCAACTTCCGACGAGCTGAACAATTTCGTCCAACAAATGCACGCCGGCGCTTCGCAGCGCGATATTCAAATCGAGATCATCAGCTCCGATGAATACCGCAACAGCCCGCCGCCCCCGTCCTCCGGCGCGATCGGCCGGTTCTCCGGCTAGCGTCCGCCTCGTTGACGCTCGGGGGGGCTTTTGTTAGCTTGGCAGACTTGGCTCGAAATCAAAACTGGGCGACAAGTTCTGTTTAATACCGCTCCTGTTGGGACTCGGTGCGCCGGGGTTCGCCCAACCCGGAGCCGACGACCAAGTAAGAGTGGAAAGGTAGGCTGCTGCATGGCTCACGAAGTGACGCTGATTACCGGCGACGGGACGGGACCGGAACTGGCCGAGGCGGCCCGGCAGTGCGTCGACGCCACGGGCGTGAAAATCAACTGGGACGTGCAGGAAGCCGGCGTCGACGTGATGGAACGGACCGGCACGCCGCTGCCCGACTGCCGTGATGGAGAGCGTCCGCCGCACCCATTGTGCGTTGAAGGCCCCCATCACCACGCCGGTGGGCACCGGCTTCCGCAGCATCAACGTCCACCTGCGCCAGGAGTTGGGGCTGTTCGCCTGCATCCGGCCCTGCAAGTACTACAAGGGCGTGCGCAGCTTCTTCAGCGACGTCCGGTCGACCTGGTCATCGTCCGCGAGAACACCGAAGACCTCTACGCCGGCATCGAGTTCGAGCGCGGCAAGCCCGAGACGGCGAGCTGATCGACTTCATCAACGAGCTCTCGCCCGACCGCAAGATCAAGACGCCGGCCGACGAGACGGGCATTTCGATCAAGCCGATCAGCGTCTCCGGCAGCGAGCGGATCGTCCGCTGCGCCTTCGACTACGCCCGGGAGAACGGCCGCAAGAAGGTCACCGGCGTCCACAAGGCGAACATCATGAAGTACACGCGACGGGCTGTAGCTGGACGTCGCGCGCAAGGTGGCCGAGCGAGTATCCCGACATCGAGTTCGAGGACCGCATCGTCGACAACATGTGCATGCAACTGGTGCAGAAGCCCGAGCTGTACGACGTGCTGGTGCTGCCGAACCTGTACGGCGACATCCTCAGCGACCTGGCGGCCGGCCTGGTCGGCGGGCTGGGCGTGGCGCCGGGCGCGAACATCGGCCCGGACGGCGCCGTGTTCGAAGCCACGCACGGCAGCGCCCCGAAGTACAAGGGCCAGAACAAGGTCAACCCGACGGCGCTGATCCTCTCGGGCATGCTGATGCTCCAGCACCTCGACGAGACCGACGCGGCCGACCGGCTGGAAAAGGCCGTGGCCGACGTGATCGCCGAAGGCAAGGACGTCACCTACGACATGAAGCCGAACCGCGACGACCCCACCGCCGTCGGCACGCAGGAGATGGCCGACGCGATCTGCAAGAAGCTCTAACGCGTCGGCCGGTTCAAGCCGCCGCTCAATCGACCGAGTTGATCCTCCGGCGACCCATTGAGGGTCGCCGGTCAGCGTGGCAAGCCGCCGCAGTTTGGCGCCGGCGGCATGCAGGCCCGATCGAGCCGCTGACTACCAGCCCCAGTATCCGCCGTAATAGTCCGCGGGGGGACGTAACTGATAGTCGTAACCGAACGTGCCGGCTCCCGGCGTCACCGGCGCTGGCGCCCGGTAATAGCTGGTCGTCACGCGCGGATAGTAGCGGAATGTGCCGGGCAAGGCATACTCGGGAACGGCCGCGTACTCGCCTGTGATTGCCGGCGCCATCACGGGCCGCATCGCGAGGTAATACCGATACTGCGCGGCGGCCCGCGCCGAGGGTCGCCCGGAATTCGCGTACATCGTCGGCGCATAGTCGCCGAATTTCTGGTAGGGCGGCGAGTAGTAGTACGCCTGCTCGGCACGCACTTCCGTAGCCCCCAGCGCGGCCATGGCCAAAGCGGCCAGCCAAATCGTCTTCATGCTTCTCCCCCGCGTGTTGTAAACGGGCTCCGACCAAATCGGCGGATCTTGGTCAAACCTAGGTTATCGCAAGCGGACATTCAAGCGTTTGTCCAGGCGGACCTGCCCAACGGCGGCCTAAGCCCCGCAATCGCGCCAAACGGAAGCAGACTGCAAGCCCAGAGGACGGGCGACAAGCGTCCTCGTCACAGCCAACGCCGTAAGAGGCGTTCCTCCGGCTTGGCCTTCATGCCAGGCGGCGGAACGGAAAAGAGGACGGGCGCGGCGTTTTTTCAACCGCGAGTCGATAAGGCGGAAGCGGTCTGGTCGACCGTACGATCCGTGTTCTTCGGCGCGTTTGCTTGTGGCAAGGGGAAGAACGACATCCGAATGTTGCCGCTGACAAGCGGCGGCTGGCCGAGAATGTCCGTCAGCTCCGCTTCGAGCGCCGCCGCCCGATCTGCATATCCGAGTCGGTCGATATAGATGCCGGCGAATCCCCGCTCGGCGATCGCTTGGACAAATTCCTCCCGCGACCGTTCTGCGACTTCGCTCTGCCACTTGTCGTCATTGCGGCCCTTCATTGCGCCGTAGCTCCAGCGCAGCGAGCGAGAGTGAAAATAGGGCCGGAACTCTTCGTAGTCGCCCAGTTCGACGATGTGCGGCGCCTCGGGAAAAGGGAAATACGGAAGTTGAAAGACCATCGATCCCGTCGGGACGGCCGCTTCAATGCGGCGAACGAACTCGGCGTCGTTTTCAAAGTCGGCCTTCAGGCCCGCGTAGTCCGGCACGCGTCCTCGGCCCGCTTCGTCGATGATGCCGAGCCGCGACGAGCGCGAAAGCAACGTCGTCAACTGCCACTTGCTGCGGCCGGCGGCAAGCCACCAGGCGGCAAAACGGTCAAGCAGCAACGCCGCGGCGAACAGCGAAAACATGGCAATGTAAATGCTCAGCCGGTTGTAACAGCGGATCTGGGCGAACACGAGAAAATTGAAGAGCGAACCAAAGCCGCCGATCGTCGCGAGCAGCACCGAAAAGATGTTCATCACGGCCAGCCCTGAGAGCACGCTCGGCTGCGGCCCCTCTCCCCGGCGTCGCAACAGCACGCCGATCAGAACCAGAAAGCCGACGCTGCCGACAACGCCCAGCGTGGCCCCTATCTTTTCGCCGTCGGCCAGGGGCCAGCTATCGTACTTTTTGCGTCACCCGGGCAAAGCGGCCGATGCGATGTTGCGAGTCGGGCAACAGCAACTGGCCGATCTTCAAGCCGTGAATGTCGGCCTCCAGCGCGTCGCGGCGAGCAACCGACCGGTTCCGTCCGTGCTCGCGCCAATAAAGCAGGCTGGGCGAGAGATTGGCCAGGGCTCCGGCGGTCGTGACGCCGAAGAGCAACGCAGCGACCGCCAACGGTTTGAAGCGGCGTGATATCGAGCGCCGCCGCAAGTCCGGCTACAAGAAACAGGAAGCAAGCAAAGGCGGCGTAGTAAACGCCGGCGCACGACTGCAGCACGGCAATCGCCAGGCTGCCGATCCACCGCCCGCGAGAGTCGCTCAGTTCTGCGGCGCCGCCAATGCGTCCCAGATAAAGCCACAGCGCAACCATCGTCGAGAGCGGCACGACGTAATACGACGCCAGAAACAAATGCTGTTGCCCGCGGACGAAATGGTAAGGCAAAAAAGTAAACAGCAAGCTCGCCGCCAGCGCCGCCGGGTAGGAAACGCTGAACCTCCGCAGCACGAACAACATGCTGACGGTCGCCAGCGGAAAGCCGAGCAGGTAATACAAGTTGAACGCCACGGCATAGTTGGGCGATGCCAAACAGAGCAACTTGATGACAAAGAAATGCAGACTGTCCGCCATGGGAAAGTCGTGCATATCCATGCCGGTCGGGGCGCCAAGGTTCGGATTGTGCAGATACCAGCCGTTTTCGAACACGCCTTTGACCCACATCTGGGTCAGCAGCGCATCCCAAAAATGCCTCATCGGAATCGACAAATCCGCGTGCCACAGCTTCATGATCCGGACCAGGATCAGCGTCGACAGCGCGGCCGCCGCCAGATACCCCGCGCCGGCCGTTCAATGCGCTGCGAGCTCTGCAGCGCCGACCCTCCGCGCCGACTTTCGGCGCCCTCGCTTCGCCCGAAGGCGGGTCTGACTCGACACGCCGAGATTTCTTTTGGTCGCGAAGTACTGTCGCCATGCGTATTCCTGAAGGCACATCGATTGCGACTTGTCATCAGCCGCCGGGACCGCCACGCCCGCGCAAATTCAAGCGGCGCGCCTGGCCGACAAGGCTGCGAAGAATTGGTGAAACGTCTGCTCGACGTACTCGAGCATGGCCGCGGTCAAGCCGGGATAGACGCCGATGAAGAACGCATCGCGCATGATCTTGTCCGTGTTTTCCAGTCCGCCGACCGTGCGATGGATGACTCGTTCGAAGGCCGGCTGCCGCAGCAAATTCCCGCCAAACAGTTGCCGGGTCTGAATGCCGCTCTGTTCCAGGTGAGCGACCAGTTCCGCTCGCGAGAAGGGAGCGCCGTCACGCACGGTCAACAGCAGGCCGAACCACGAGGGATCGCTGTAGGGCGTGGCCTGCGGCAGAATCAAATGTTCTTCGTAAGGTCGCAGCGAAACGAGCAGCCGGGCATGATTGGCGCGGCGTGCGGCGACAAATCCGTCAAGCTTTTTGAGTTGCTCCAGGCCGATGGCGGCCTGCGCATCAAGCGGCTTGAGATTGTAGCCCAGGTGGCTGTAGATGTACTTGTGATCGTAGCCTTCGGGCAACGTGCCGAGCTTCCAGCCAAATCGCTTGCCACAGGTATTGTCCTGGCCGGACGCGCACCAACAGTCGCGGCCCCAATCTCGGAACGACTCTGCGATCCGGCGCAAGCGACCGTTTCCCGTCAGCACGGCGCCCCCTTCGCCCATCGTCAGGTGATGCGGCGGATAGAAGCTTTGCGTCGCCAGATGGCCGAACGTGCCGGTCCGAACGCCGCGATATTCGCTGCCCAACGCGTCGCAGTTGTCTTCCACCAGGTACAAGTCGTGGCGTTTCACGATATCCATCACGGCGTCAAGGTCGTAAGGATTGCCCAGCGCGTGGGCCAGCATGATGGCTCTCGTTTTGGGGCCGACGGCGTCGGCCACGCGGTCGACCAGCGCATTGGCCGTCTCAAGCGATACGTCGACGAACACCGGAATGCAGCCGTATTGAACGATCGGCGCCACCGTCGTGGGAAAGCCCGCGGCCACGGTGATTACTTCGTCGCCCGGTTCCAGCGGTCGCTTGAGCTGCGGGCTGGTAAGCGTGGCGAAGGCGACCAGGTTGGCGCTGGAACCTGAATTCACCGCCAAGGCGTGCCTGGCGCCGACATAAGCGGCCAGCTCGCGTTCGAATGCGGCGCCCTGCTCGCCGAACGTGAGCCAGAAGTCGAGCATCGAATCAACCGCTGCGACCATTTCGCGTTCATCGAACACCCGACCGGCGTAGGGAACCTTGCTCTGCCCCGGAACAAACTCGCGGCTCGCGTGCGCAGCATGGTAGTACTGGCGGACCAGGTCGAGGATCTTGTCGTGAAGTTCTTGCGACATGCGGGCGGGAGACTCCGGGAAGATTGGGTTTCTGTAAAAGTCAACGGACATTGCCGACGCTCGCTTGCCGTCCGCCCGAGCCGACGACCATCAGGCGCCTTCGTTTCACGCCGCCCGTTTGGTCGTGACCTGGGCGCCGACGAGCCTGGCCGCGTCAGGCACGCGGTCGAGAAACGTTGCAACCTGCTCCGCGACGGCCTCGATATCGAGCCGATGTTCTCGGATCAGATATTGATAACTGCCGCAGTACTGCGAAAAGCGGTCCGGTATGCCGACGCGGCATACCCACGTGGGACAAGTCGCCGCCGAGATCTCCGTCACGGCCGACCCCAAGCCGCCGTAGACGGAATGCTCTTCCAGCACGATCACAGCTTCATGCCGTCGACAAATCTCGCGAACCGCCGTTTCATCGAGCGGCTTCAGGCACGGCGCACTGAAGACCTCGCTGCCGGGCCAACGCTCGGCGGCCGCCAAGGCCGTTCTGACCATCGAACCGGTCGCAATCCAAGCGAGCGGACCGTCCCCGCGGCGTACGCACGGCAACCCGCCCCAGCCTAGCGACAGCGGCTCTGCGTGAACGACGCCCAAGTCCGACTTGCCCATCCGCAAGTAGGCCGGACCGGCGCAATCCAACGCCAGCTTCATGCAGGCGGTCATTTCCTGGGCGTCTGCCGGCGACAGCAGGCTCAAGTGCGGCAGCGCCGCAGCGCCGCTATGTCTTCGGTGCTCTGGTGGCTCGTGCCGAGCGAACTGTAGACGACCCCGGCGCCATCGCCGATCAGCAGCACGGGCAACTGCTCATAGCAAATGTCGAGCTTGATCTGCTCCAGCACGCGGACCGGCACAAAAGCGCTCAGGCCATAGACGACGGGCCGCAAGCCTGCTTTGGCCAGCCCGGCCGCCACGCCGACCATGTTCTGTTCTGCAACTCCGGCGTTGACGTACTGCTCGGGACTGACCTGGCGAAATTCGTCAAACAGGGCATAGCCGTGGTCGCCGGTCAGCAGCACGACGCGAGGATCGTTGCGCGCCGCATCGACCAGCGCTCGGGAGAAAGCGTTCCGCATCAGGCAGCCTCCTTGCATTGCGACGCGCCCGGTTCCAACTCGGCCATCGCCGCGGCGTAGGTCTCGGCCGTCAGTCTCGTGTAATGCCAGCGATTGTCGCTCTCCATGAACGACACGCCCTTGCCTTTGACGGTATGCGCGACGACGGCCCGCGGACCCGCACAAGGATGCCTGACCAGGGCGCCAAGCGTGCGGTCGAGAGCCTGTTCATCGTGGCCGTCGACTTCGCGAGTTTCCAGTCCGAAGGCTCTCAACTTGGCGGCCAGGTCTCCCAGATCCATGACTTCCTTGGTGCTACCCATCGCCTGAAAGCCGTTGGCGTCGACGATCAGCACCAGATTGGAAAGTTGAAATTGGACGGCGAACAGCAGCGCCTCCCAGATCGAGCCCTCGTTGATCTCGCCGTCTCCGACGACGGCGAACACGCGTTGATCGGCGCCCTTGCGTCGAGCGGCCAGCGCCAGGCCAACGCCGACGGAGAGACCGTGCCCGAGCGAGCCGGAGCTGACTTCCAATCCCGGCACGTGGGCGTCGGAAAGCCCCTTAAGCCGGGTGCCGTCGCCGAAATAGCGTGCCAGCTCGTCATCGTTCAACCAGCCGAGTTCGCGCAGGCAGGCATATTGAGCCATCACTCCATGGCCTTTGCTCAGCACCAGATAATCGCGATCTTCGGCGTGCGGCCCGCCGCAGCCCAAACGCAACTGCGAGCGATACAGCACCGCCATGATCTCGATCAACGAAAAGGCGCAGGCAATATGCACGGTCGAACCGGCGTATGCCATGCGGAGCACCGTCTTTCTCAGTTCTCGAGGATCAAAGCTAGTCGCCACTCTATGCACCATTCGATAAGGTTGTGCGTTCGCCCCAAGTCGCCGCCGCTCAACGTGCTTTTAATCGCAGAGCGGTTCTGGCGGGCGTTTTGTCCGACGCCTTGGCCGCCAAAACCTCCCGCGGCTGCAGCAGCCACAGGCTCTCCCGTTGTTCGCTCACCCCCAGCGGCCCCAGTTGATAATGAGCCAGGTAGGCGTCGGCCTCCGGATCGCCGCCCGCCGCAATGCCAACCCGCATTTGCTCGCGAGGAATCTTGCTCCAGTAGCGATACGTGGGCCGGCTTCGCAACGAGAGCCCCCAAATCACTTTCCGCTCTCCCCGCTCATAAAGCGCCAAGTTGGCGCGGAATACCGCGTGCCAGACTTTCCAATAATCGCCCGCCACATGCGTGCAGCGGCTATCGAGCATATCTCGCGTGCCAATGCCAGGCGGCGTTCCCGTCGCTGTCGCATCGTAGTAAGGATCGAGATTCTTATAAACGCCATCGAGCGAAGGGCGACCGTAGCCGATCGCCGCGGCGCCAAGCATTAACGGCAGCGCCGCCAGACAAACAAAGCACCATGTCCGCTGATTCACGATGAGGGCCAGCGGCGCCGCGGCAATGCCCAACAGCGCCGCCTGCGTCATCAATGCGCTGGGCAGCAGAAAGCGAAACGCGTATGCGTTTGCCACGACCCAGTGCCGCGTGCCGATAAACAGGCCGATCATGGTCGCCGCCGCCAAGGCCGCGGCAGCCGACCGCCAGTTCGCTTGCGCCGCTTGCGCACCGCCGGAAGGCAGTATGCGCTCAGCCCCAACGCGGCTGCGGCCAACAGAAACCAGGGCCAGCGCTGCGGCGCCAGCGAAGTCCAGCTCGTCGAAATCAAGTTCGCCCAGGTTCGCGGCCAGTCGCCGACGGACAGCGATGCGAAATCCGTATCGTGAATCGGCGCCAACTGCATCAAACCCAAACCAGCGACAAAGCCAAGCGCCAGCGCGACCAGCGAGCGTCCCAGTTCAGCGGCCGCAGCATTTTCCCGCAGGAAGCGCCAGCCCCTGCGACGCGAAACACTCCCGCGTCGTTGTCGGTCACGCGCGTCATCGGCTTCAGCCGGAAGCGTTGCGCCGCGTTGGAAGGCGAACAACACGTCGACGCCGCCGTTGACGCAAAACACCGCGCGGAAAACGATCAACGGTCCCAAAAACAGGGTCGCCGTGCAGTAAACCCAGTGCGCCAGGATCATCAGCGTCACGCCAGCAATCCGATGAGGCCAGGAGAGCGAGGCGCCGGCCGGCTGCTCGAGCAGGACCAGTCCCGCCAGTCCCAAGAACAGCCACACGCCGTACTGCGTGTCGATCATGTATTCAAAACGGTAGTAACCGGGCGTCAGCGACAGGAACGCGGCGACGCTGAGCACGCCGACGACCGGAAAGGTCGCGTTGCGCAACAAATAGCGGGGCATCAGCACGAGCGCAGAGCGCGCAAAACACATAGAGCCCGTCCTGCACGAGCAGATTAAACAGCGGATGTTTGACCGGTCGCGCAATCAATGGCACGAGCATGCCGATCCGATCCAGTTCCCAATAGAAGGGAGTCCAGCGATACAGGCTGATCAGCGCCGGTAACAGCGAATCGGAATGGTGCCAACGGTGCAATGAGCCGAAGTCGATCCACAGCGCCGCCGCGGCGCAGAGCAGCAAGTAGGGCCACAGCGGCGGCGGAGCATCGCGCTCCGGTTGCGTCTCTGTTGCACGTTGGATCGGACGATTCATAAACAGGCGAGGAGAGAGGAAAGCATCAAGTATCGGGTAGCACGCTGTGGCAACCAGTAGAACGACCCGCGACCAATCGGACTGCCGGCTTCCGGCTTGGCGCCTTGATTCCAGACCTTAGACTTCTCCCGGTATCGCCTCGCTCCTCCAAGCCGTCGCCGGCGAAACGAGATCCGGCGGAGCGAAGCGGGGCGAAGCGATGTGGGGCGGATCAGTGCGAGGCTCAACGGCAGGCGGCTCGAAGTTCAGGGCGTAATCGACCAGCCAGAGCGGGCGCCGTTTGCTCTCGGCGTAGATCTTGGCGATGTATTCGCCCAATACGCCGATGCCCAGCGACATGACGCCCAGGTTGATCAGCAGCAGCATCAGCACGGTGGTAATGCCGCGCGGCGGACTGACAAGAAACGACATGACCAGGTACGTCATTGCCAACACGGCGGCCACCGTCAACACGCCGACGCCGAGCAGGCTGAACATCCGCAACGGCTTGATCGAGAAGCTAAAGATCGCATTCAGCGTGAAGCCGATCAGGTACGGCAGGTTGACTTTGCTGGTTCCCTTGGCCCGACCGACCCGCACATACGGAATGCCGATCTGACGGTAGCCAAGCCAGTGAATCAAACCGCGGACGTAGCGGTTCGTCTCGCTCAACTGGGCGAAAGCGTCGCGCACGCGACGCGTGATCAAGCGGAAGTCGCCGCTGTGGGCCGGCAGCTTGATGTCGTCGCTCATCCAGGTAATCAGCCGCATGGCCATCATCGTCGGGATAATGCGAGGGGCTCTCGCCCGTGCGCTCTCGCGCACGCCGTAGACGATGTCGTAGCCTTCGAGCCACCTGGCGACGAACGTGGGGATCAGTTCGGGCGGATCTTGCAAGTCGGCGTCGATGACCATGATGGCATCGCCCTGAGCGACCAACATGCCGGCCGTGATCGAATTCTGATAACCGAAATTGCGACTGAGACGCAAGAACTTCCAGCTCGCATCGTTGCGCGCAGATTTCTTGCATCATCTGGGGCGTTTGATCGGTGCTGCCGTTGTCCACCACCACCACTTCGAAAGGCATGCCGAGCCCGCTCAACACGCCGCTGAGGGTCTGGTAGGTATCCGATAACACGTCCTGCTCATTAAGCACCGGCACCACCAGGCTGAACAGGCGTTTTTCAGGCGAACTCTTCATAACAAATCCGGCTGGTTGAGGTTGTAGAGCCCGAGGCCCGCAGCAACGTTCGCGAGGACTCCAGACCAATTGTCCGACCGGCCGACAACTGCCCTGTTCGCCCCTTGGTTCATTTCATCTTGCCACATCGAGTTTTGAAATTCGTCGAATGCAGCCGCGGGCATCTGATGAGCCAGCGGCGGGGACGCGACTTGCGTCATGCCGCGAGCCCTTGTCTCAAACGCCGGCGCCAGGCCCAAGTGTGCTCAATGCCGCTTCGCAAATCGTGCCGGGGCCGCCAGCCGGTCAACTCAACGGTGCGGTCGATGCCGGCGACCCACGTTACCGGTTCGTCGGGCCGCGCCGGCTCGCCGCCGAATTGAGCCATCCCTTGCCGCTGACCGCACACGTCGATGATGGTCTCGACCATCTCGCGCACCGTCTGCTGCCGACCGCTGCCGGCGTGCAGAATCTGCCCGCTCACGCCAGGCATGCGGGCCGCGCAGTTTCAGCAACTCGATGCAATCCTCGACAAAGATGAAATCTCTCGGCTGTCGCCCGGAAGTGACGCGCGGCGTCTCGCCTTGCAGGCAGCAGTCCATTACGTACGGGACGAGCCGGCTGGGATCTTCCCAAGGTCCATAGGCCGAGAAGACGCGGACGGTCGTCACCGGGCGGCCTTGTCGCGCCGCAGCCTGGCAGAGCATCGTGGCGGCGGCCTTGGAGACGGCGTAATCGGTCCGCGGCTCAAGCCGGTCGTCTTCGCGCATGGCGCCGGATTTGTGTCCGTATTCCGACGAGCTGCCCGCCTGCACCAGCATGCGGTACTCATGCTTGTCCAGCGCGTCCAACAGGTTGCAAGTCCCCAGCAGATTGGTGGCCAGAATCGCGGCGCGGTCCTGCTGCTGATAGAGCGCTCCGTGGGCCGCCAGGTGATAGACGACTTCGGGGCGGCTCGCCTCGACGGCGCGCCGCACGGCGGCGAGGTCTCGCAGATCCGCCTGATGTTCGACGAATTGCCCTTCCAGGCCCGCTAGCCGCCAGCGAGACGACTGGGCGCGCAGCGTCACATGGACCTCGTGCCCTGCGGCGATCAGGTCTCGCGTCAGACAAGCGCCGATAAAGCCGCTTGCGCCGGTAATCAGGACTCTATCGCGTTTCATCAGGCGCCGTCTTTCGGGTGGCTGGCTGTCAACGGGCGACGCTCTATTGCCTCTTGCCGCTAGCCCGCTTTGCGCAACGGGGTCGGCCGGCTCTCGCCCCGGCCGGCATCGAGCGCGGCGACGTGTTTCCGATACCAGTCGATCGTCTCCGCCAGAGATTCGTCGAGTTGGTAACGGGGTCGCCAGGCGAGCAACTCGCGAGCCTTCGCGGCAGACAAGTACTGGTGTTTGATTTCATTGCTGGCCTCGCCGCGCACGTCCGGCTGCAACGACGACCCCATCTGCTGCAAGATCCGCTCGACCAGTTCCAACACCGTGACCTGGATTTCCGTGGAGAAATTGAACGCCTGGCCGACGACCTCCGGTTGCACCGCCATGCATTCGGCCAGGTGCAGGTAGGCGGCCGCGCCGTCTTTGACGTAGAAATAGTCGCGAACATAGCTGCCATCGGAACGAATTCAGCGGGGGCTCTCCGCGCAGCACCGAACGGATGGCGCCGGGCACGATCCGGTTCCAGTTCAGATCGCCGCCGCCATAGAAGTTACCGCACCGCGTTACGCAAACCGGCAGGCGGTAGGTGTGATGATAGGTCAAAGCCAGGATGTCAGTGCACGACTTGCTGGCGTCGTATGGGTGCCGCCCGTCCAACGGCGCATCTTCCGTGTAAGGCAACTGCGTTTGTTCGCCATAGGCTTTGTCAGACGAGGCGACGATTACCTGCGGCTGCGTTCCGCAGCGCCTTGCGGCTTCCAACAGGTTCCACGTGCCCTTAATATTGGTTTCGAACGTCGACAGCGGACTGCGATTGGCGACGCCGACGATCGTCTGGGCGGCCAGATGAATGACCGTCTGAATTTCGTATTCGGCAAGCGTGCGTTCCAGGAGTGCATAGTTCTCGACGCAACCGTGCACGATGTCGATTCGCCGGTCGAGTCCGCTCCGCGCCAACTCGCTCTGCGGCAGACGGTCCCGGACCAGCCCCACGACGTGAGCGCCACGCTCCAGCAAGGTCCGCACGGTCCAAGAGCCAACCAGTCCGGTGCAACCGGTCACGAACACGCGGCGATCCTGCCAAAACCCGTCAGTTTGCGTCATGAGCGATTGCTTCCTGCTTTGCTTGCCAAAAACTATTCCCTCTCAGGCTGCCTTGCGCAGCCGAGGTTTTTCCCACGTGTTCCAAGGCGCCTGCCCTTGGGACCACAACTGGTTGAGGTGATTGTGGTCGCGGCTGCTGTCCATCGGATGCCAGAAACCGTCGTGCAAGTACGCCATGAGCTGGCCGTCGTTTGCCAGTCGGGTGAGCGGCTCGCGTTCCAGGATCAAGTCCGGGTCCTCGTCGAGCCGGTCAAAAAAGCTCCGCTCGAAGACAAAGAAACCACCGCTGATTCGTCCCTTGGCGGTCAGCGGCTTTTCCATGAAGTCGACCACGCGCGGTCCGTTCAATTCGATCTCGCCAAAGCGGCTGGGCGGCTGAATGGCCGTTACGGTTCCCAGTTTGCCGTGCTGGCAATGGAAGTCCGCCAGGCGCCGCAGATCGATGTCGGAAACGCCATCGCCGTAGGTCAGCATGAACCTCTCGCCCTGAATGTACGGCTCGATGCGTTTTACCCGGCAGCCGGTCATCGAATGAGCACCCGTTTCAGCCAGCGTCACGCGCCAATCGGCCTCGTCGACGTCATCGTGGATCTGGAGTTGGTCAGGCGAGCCGAGTTGCAGGCTGAAGTCGACCCCCGCCAGGTAGTAGTTGAGAAAGTAACGTTTGATGACCCAACTCTTGTAGCCCAGGCAGAGCACGAACTCGGAGAAGCCCTGCTGCGCATAGCTTTTCATGATGTGCCAGAGGATCGGCTTGCCGCCGATGGGAATCATCGGCTTGGGTATGTCGTCGGCCACGTCGCGGATGCGAGTGCCCTGTCCGCCGCAAAGAATCACCACTTGCATCGCGCAGTCGCTCCCATAGCCCGAGGAAAATCCAAAGCAACCGCCGAAAGGGCAGAATCGCTGGCGGAATCGAGGCGTTGGAATACCTAAAAGTCGGGGCCGGGAAAAGAGCAGTATTTTGGCCAGCCAGCAAGGCGAGAGGCGCACCGGTTCCCCATCGCAAGTTATTTGATACTTTCCAATTAGCGCCATGGACGGCCGCTGCTGATGGCTCTTGATCGGCAGGCCGCCGGAATTGAACGCTGGCAGGAAGATTTTGACAAGTTTACCCATACCTAGCATACTGACCATATTGCCATTTCATTGCCGGACGCTCCCGATGCGACGGCGGGCGGAAGCCTTCCGCCGTTGCTCAACAGACGTTCAGCGATCGCTTGAGGAAGGAGTCTTTGGCGCACGACGATGAGGACAAAGAGCGGCTCTTTTCTGGCGGCGAGGTCTTGATGCATCACCGACTTGCAACTCCTTTGGCGTTCCTGCTCCTGCTGGCCCTGGCTTCCTACGGCGCGGGCTGGCTGAATTCGGCGAGAGCCAAAGAGCGAGTCGAAAGCGACCGGCAGTTCTGCCTCCAGCGATGCGGACGATAGTTCGGCGGCCGACGATTCTCGCTCGGCGAAACCGGTTCGCGCCCGAGTCGCCAAACGCCCCGGGCGGGCCTTTCGCAAGACGGCCGACAACAACCAGGAATTCGAAAAGGATCCGTTCCTGGAACTGAGCGACCCGCGCATTTATCGTCTGAAAGTGCTGGTTCGCGTCAATGCCCCGGCCGAAAGCGACGCCCGCAATGTGGTCGTCGTGGCGCCGCGCGCCGATGGACTGGCCCGAACAACAGACGCGTTTGCTGAGCGAAAAGTATGAAGAGGGGGGCAAGCTCGAATACACCGTCAAGCCCGGCCAGTGCAAGACCTTCAAATTCACGATCCCCGCGATTGAAGCAGGCAAATCGGCCTCGGTCGAGTTGCTTTATGAAATGAAGCGTTGGCGGATGGAGTTCGTCGCTCCAGCGGAAGAACTGGGCCTGCCCCGCGGCGTGCCAAGCGAAGTCCGCGACCAGTTCACGGGGCCCGCGCCGGGGCTCGAAATGAAACATCCGAAAATCGTGGAACTGGCGCGAGACTTGGAGAAACAACACCAGGAGGACGGCGCCTGGGAAACGGTCAAAGGTTTCTGGAGCTGGACTCGAGACAACGTCGACTTTCAAAACGGCAATTTCCGCGGAGCGCTGTTCGCCATTGAACAAGGCTGCGGCGATTGCGAGGAGATGAGCGCCTTGTTCGTCAGCATGTGCCGGCTGTCGAAGGTCGTGGCTCGCAGCGTGTGGGTCGAAGGGCACAACTACCCCGAGTTCTACCTGGTCGATAAGGAAGGCAACGGCCACTGGATTCCCGCGCAGGTCGTGGGGCCGGAGTGGTTCGGAGAAATGACCGAGTACCGGCCCATCTTCCAGAAGGGAGATCGGTTCCTCGATCCGTTCCATCGCAAATACGTCCGTTACACGCCGCAAACGGTGAAAGCCGACGGCAAGGCCACGCCCAAGTTGACCGTGGAACATCAGATTATCGCCGATTCGGACATCAACGGCCCGTCGTACAAGAATCCGAAGTAAGACGCGGCCGCTTCGGAAAACGGGAAGCGCGTAGCCAAAATTGTTTGACGCGACCGCGTGGACGCGAGATTTTGGCACGCCGGCGAGTTCCGCAAAGGGCGGCGGCGATTTGCAGCTAGCTTGGGCGTTGCCTGCTCCGGTGGTTGCCGCCTCGATTCGTGCTCTCGTTCATTACGGCCGCCCAAACTGCTGACGCCCTTGCCTCGTGCGGCGAGGCCCCCGAACAATGTTGATGATGACTGAACGCACTCATCCCAGACTGTCTGGCTTGATCGTAGCCGCCGTGGCGACGCTGCTGCCATTGTCGTCTGCGACGCCCGAAGCTCGCGCTGCCGATAATGCTTCTTTCGAGGGACCCGCTTCCGGAAGCGACAGCGAGCAGATGCTCGTCGAGCGGCGCGCCACCGGCTCAAGCAAGCGATTCCTCCGCCGGAACCGCCCAAGGTCGATCAGCCAACGAACAATGCCGTCGACCAGTTCATCGTCGCCTCGTGGAAACAAGCCGGACTGGGCGCCGCCCAGGAACCGCCCGAACTGTGCGACGACGCCACGTTTGCGCACCGCGTCTACCTGGACGTGATCGGCGTCATTCCCACGGTGCTGGAAATGAACCGGTTCAAGGCGGATCGTTCGAGCCAGAAGCGCGAGCGGCTGGTCGATCAGTTGCTCTCGCGGCGCGAAGAATACGCCGCACATTGGACGCCGTTCTGGGAAGACGCCCTGGCCAGCCAGTCGGTCCTGGGCCAAGGGGGCATTCCGACTCGCGGCAACTATCGCCAGTGGCTGCTGGAGAGTTTCGAACAGAATCGCCCGTTCGACGTGATGACCGCCGAATTGATCGATCCTACCATGCCCGGCCGGCATCGCGAAAAGAGCGAAGAGCTGATCGGCACCCGATACCTGATCGGCTACGTGCGCAACGAAGACCACCAGGTCACGCTGCAGACGGCGGCCAACGTGGGCCAGGTCTTTCTGGGCACGAGCATGAAATGCGCGAGCTGCCATGACCATTTCGAAAACACGGAATGGCCGCAGGACCGTTTCCTGGCCTTTGCCGGCTTGTTCGCGCCGCAAGACCTGGAGCACATTCGCTGCGATGCGCGAAGCGGCGAATTCGTGGCGGCGCGGTTTCCCTTCGATTTGCCGGGCGCGCCGAGCCACGCGCCGAGCGCGCTGAACGCCCGCTTGCACCTGACGGCTCAATTGCTGACCGATCCGCTCAACCCGCGATTTTCCAAGACCATCGTCAACCGGTTGTGGAAACGCTATCTGGGCCTGGGTCTGTTCGAGCCCGCCGACGATTTCCGCGACGACTCGCCGGCCAGTCACCCGGACTTGCTCGCTTGGCTGGCATACGACTTCATGGAACACGGCTGCGATCTGCAGCACACGATTCGTCTGATCCTGACCAGCCGCACCTATCAACGGCGGTACGATCCGGAGTTGGAAGACCATTTCGAAATCGGCCAGGCGGCGCCTCGTTACTATCGCTCGCCATCTTTACGGCGGCTGACCGCCGAGCAGGCGATCGACAGCCTGCGTCTGGCGATGACCGGCCAACTGCGTCCGCAGGAACGGCTGTTTCTCGACGGCCGATCGACCGCCTTGATGCGGGCCCTGGGCCGACCTTCTTCGCGGAACGAAATCAGCACCTCGCGGCCCAACGACGTGGCCGTCGTCCAGTCGCTCGAGTTGCTCAACGGCCCGGAACTGGAAGAACTGATCCAGCAATACCCGCTGCTCGTAAAGCTGCCGAAGCGGATCGATCATCGCCGCCTGGTCGACCAGCTCTATCAAACCGTCCTTAGCCGCCACGCCACGCCCGACGAAAAACGCCTCGGCAAGGAGTTTCTGGAAGCAAGCCGAATCGCTCAGTGATGGCCTGCACGACATGCTCTGGGCGCTGGCCTGCAGCCCGGAGTTTCAGTACATCAAATAACATGCTCAATCGCCGACAATTCTTGCAAACAACCGCTGCGGCCGCCCTGGCGGCAAGCGCCGCGGTGCGGAGCCGCGCCAGCGTCTGCGGCCCAAGGCCGATTCGGTAATCTTCATCTGGCTGCCGGGCGGCGTAGCGCAGATGGACACGTGGGATCTCAAACAGCACACGCCGTTTGAAAAGGGGATGAAGGGGAGCGAGTTGCTCGGCACGTGCCGGCCCATTCCCACCTCCGTCGACGGCTTGCAGTTCGGCGAAGGCCTGGAACAAATGGCCTCGGTCATGCACCACGGCACGCTGCTGCGGAGCCTGACGAACGAAACCAAATTCGGCGCCGTGCATCTGAAGGCCCAGTATTACATGATGACCGGGTATCTGTTCCCGGTCGGCGTCAAAGCGCCCAGCATCGGCGCCGCCACGGCGCGCATCCTGGGACCGCGCCCGCAACGTACCGCCTTACATCTACATCGGACGAGACATCGATACCAGCGACACCGAGAAACAGTTCATCAACGAGTTCATCGGCCCGGGCTTTTACGGCCTGCCGTATGCGCCGTTCATGATCCCCGATCCCGTCGCAGGGCTCGCCACGCTGGAAGCGGCGGCCGGTCTGACTCCGGAGCGGATCGACCGACGTTTGAAGTACCTGCGGACGATCAGCGAAGCCGGGCCGTCGCGGCTCGATCAGTCGGCGCAGGCGGCCGCTTACCTGAAGTCGATGGAAGCGGCGCGGGCCATGATGGACTCGCCCGTCAAACGCGCCTTCGCCTATGCTGACGAAGAACACGAGTCGACGATCGCCGCCTACGAGCCCCGAATTACCGCCGACGAGTTGCTCGACAAGAAGTATTACTACGGTCGCCGCTTCGGGCACGGTCTCCTGCTGGCCCGGCGGCTGGTCGAGGCGGGGGCAAGGTTCGTCCAGGTCGAGTATCAGTACGGCGCCTTCAAGGGCTTCGACACGCACGAAGACGGCGCCGTGCGGTTGGCAGAGATGAAGAAACAAATCGACGGCCCCATCGCCCAGTTGATCCGCGATCTGGCCGATCGCGGCATGCTCGAGCGCACGCTCGTCGTGGTCGCCAGCGAATTCGGCCGCACCATCGCCAACCAGCCGAAGGCGGGCGTCGAACCGATCGGCTTCGCCGAGATGCAATCGGGCGAAGAGCTCGTGATCGACAGCGAGCGGCTCTACGGCTTCCACGGCCACTTCAGCAGCGCAAACAGCCTGTTGTTCTTCGGCGGCGGCTTCAAACCGGGCCTGGTCTACGGCCGCACCGCCGACCGGCACCCCATGCTTCCGGTCGAAAACCCCGTCTCGCTGACCGACGTTCATGCCACCATCTACCATGCGCTTGGCATCCAGCCCGACACGGCCTTCGTCACCGAGGGGCGTCCGTTCCACGTGACCAAGGACGGCAAGGGGCGCGCGATCGAGGCCTTGCTGGCCTGACGCCCAATCGCCCGCCGTAGCGGAATTCACGAGAATTCCGCGGGTTCTTCACAGTTCTCCCAACGCCCGCGGCAACTCAACGCCGGGCCGCCAGCGGCAAAACGCAAGTTCTTTGCACGCCATGACTTGAAGCCCTCGCGCCGCCACGGTCGAGAGGACCGCTACACGCCTGCAGCGGAATCGAGAACAATTCGGCGGGGGCAGTCTCGGCAACGGAACTCTCGCGCTTTTCCGCTACAGGAATCCATTTTGCCCAAATTCGCACGCCAAATTGTTGGCGCGATTGCAACCGCTGATTAACCTGAAATTTTACCGGCTAGGTTGAGGCAAGCGATCGAGAGCCGGCATGGAACAGCGTTAGACATCCTTTCGTCGGCAGGGACCGTGGCTCCCGCCCAATTCCCAGGGGACATACTATGGCTCGGCGGCGCCGCGCGCAACGAACCAATTCTTCACGACGTCCATCGGCTGCCGGACGACAAGCACAACGATCGTTTCGTCTGGAACGGCTCGAGGAGCGGCAGCTTCTGACCGCTTCCGGCTATGAGCAGGTCAATCTGGTCAGCGATCAGGCCGGCTCGGCCCTGATCGTCGATCCGAACCTGGTGAATCCGTATGGCATTGCCATGGCCCCCGGCAGTGGCGACGCGTGGGTGGCCAACGCCGGAAGCGATACGATCTCTCGCTACATCGGCGCCGTCGCCGGTTCGCCGTTTAAGGTCGATTCGCCCGCCATTGCCAACATGCCCGGCAGCTTGACCGGGCCCACGGGCATCGTCTCCAACTCGACGGGCGATTTCATCGTGCAAACTCCGGGCGGCGGAACGGGCTCGGCCTCGTTCATTTTCTCTTCCGAGAACGGCCAGTTGGCCGTGGCGCCCACGCTCGACACCGACACCGCCACCGCCGGCAACAATCCCGCCTCCGGCGCTTTCTACACCGGTTTGGCGCAAGTGACGGTGAATTCGAACAATTACCTGTATGCGGCGAATTTCGCCGCGGGCACGATTTCGGTGTTCGACAACCACTTCCAACTTTCCGCCCCGCTGGTCAGCGGCGCCTTCCAGGATCCGAATCTGCCGACCGGCTACTCGCCGTACAACATCCAAGTGCTCTCGGTCGGCGGCACGCCGCTGGTGTTCGTGACCTACGCCGAACAGGACACGAACGATGCCACGAAAGTCGCGGCAGGCAGCCAGGGTCTGATCGACGTTTACAGCCTGGACGGCACGTTCCAGACGGAGTTGGTCACGACCGTGAACGATCCGCAGATCAGCGCGCCGTGGGGCATGGCGATCGCGCCGGCCTCGTTCGGCGACTTCGCCAACGACCTGCTGGTGGCCAACGGCGACGGCACGATTCACACGTATTCGCTCACCACGAACGCCAGCGCCGCTCCAACGGCCGCCTATACCGGCACGCTGAGCGATTCGTCTGGAACCCCGATCACGATCACGGGTTTGCACGGCCTGGCGTTCGGCAACAATACTTCGGTCGGCAATGCCAGCACGCTGTTCTTCTCGGCCGGCGGCAGCGACGGCACGCACGGCCTGTTTGGCGAGTTGATCAACGCCTTCGACAATCCGCTCACCGCCCAAGGCACGAGCTTCACGGCCACGGAAGCAACGAGCTTTAACGGTGTCGTGGCGGCGTTTACGCCCGAGGCGGCGCGCGCCGGAGACACGTTCACCGCCACGATCGACTGGGGCGACGGCTCGTCGAGCTCTACGGGCACGCTTACGTCCAACGGCAGCGGCGGCTTTCTCGTCAGCGGCACGCATACCTATGACGCGGCCGGCGAGATCGCGTCCATCGCCGTCTCGATCGTCGACACCACCTCGGTCGGCGCCACGGCTTCGCTCTCAAGCACGGCGCTGGTGATCGAAGGGAACCTGTCGGCGACGTCGACCGCCGTCGCCGCCACCGAAGGAACGGCGCTCTCGAACGTTCCGGTCATCGTCTTTACGGATCCCTTCTGCGGGCGTCACCAAGGACTCGTACACGGCCACGATCGATTGGGGCGACGGCACGACCACCTCTGCAGGAAGCATCAGCGGGTCGGACGGCACGTTCACCGTCAGCGGTTCGCACACGTACGCCCAGCAAGGGACCGAGACGTTCACCGTTTCCATCTCCGAAGGCGTCGCCACGCCCACGCCGATCACCGTTACCGGAACAGCGACCGTCGCCGACGCCGACACGTTGAGCGTCACCGCCTCGCCGATTTCAACGACCGAAGGCTCGACCTTTTCCGGCAACGTCGCCACCTTTACCGACACGTACACGGTCACTCCGGCGGAGAGCTTCACCGCCACGATCGACTGGGGCGATGGCACGAGCACATCCACCGGTCAGATCACCGGGTCCAACGGCACGTTCACTATTTCGGGTTCGCACGTCTACGCGACCCAGGGGTCGCCGACGTTTAGCGTCACCATCTCCGAGAACGGCGGCACGGCCAACGCCACCGACACTGCAACCGCAACGGTGGCCGACGGCGACGTGTTAACGGCCACGGGATTGACGCTGGCCACAACGGCGGGCGTGACATTTTCCGGGCAGGTCGCCACATTTACCGACACCATCACATCCACCGCGGCCGGCGATCTGACCGCCACTATCGACTGGGGCGACGGCACGACCGATACAGGTACAGTCACCGGCTCGGACGGTTCATTCTCCGTCAGCGGCAGCCACGTTTACGCCTCGCCCGGCGGTCCGGAACAAGTCACCGTCATCCTGGGCGAGAACTGCGCCAGGCACGGCGAGCGCAACGGCGCACAGCACGGCGCTGATCTTCGATCCCGACCTGACAGGTTCTGCCGCCACGTTCTCCGGCACCGAGGCCACGGCGCTTGCCACCGACACGACGGTTGCCACCTTCACCGACAGCAATCTTTCGGCCACCCAGGACGATTTCACCGCTTCGATCAATTGGGGCGACGGCACGAGCGTAACCACTGGCGTCGTTACCGGCTCGAACGGCACGTTCACCGTCTCCGGCGGTCACACGTACGCGGATGACGGCAATTACTCCGTCACGGTCACGCTGTTCGAAACGGCCACCGGCACTTCGCCCGCGCTGACCGTTGCCAGCGCGGCCAATATCGCCGACGCTCCTCTCGCTCTCAGCGTTCCGCCGCTCGGCGCCACGGAAGGTTCGGTGGGCTCGTTCACCAGCCTAGAAATCGCCACGTTCACCGACGCCAATCCGAATTCGCTCAGCAGCGATTTCACCGCCACGATCGACTGGGGCGACGGCACGAGTTCCACCGGCGTAATCACCGGCGGCCAGGGAACGTTCACCATCCGCGGCAGCCATGCCTACCTGGACGAGGGAGCGATGACGCTCACCGTGACCCTCGCCGAGAATTCGTCGACCGGCAACACCATCTCGGCGACGGCGGCGGCGACCATTCATGAAGGAGATTTCTTCCCCACGACTACCGTCGCGACGCTGAACACCACGGAAGGCACGACCTTCAGCGGCGCCGTGGCCACCTTCATTGACCAGAACACGCTGGCAACGGGCAGCGGCTTTTCGGCCATCATCGACTGGGGCGACGGCACGACCTTGAGCGGCAGCGTCACCGGCACGAACGGCACGCTCACCGTCAGCGGCAACCACCTGTATGCCGATGACGGCTACTATACGATGAAGGTCACGCTGGTCGACGACCGGCGGCACGAACGCACAAGCCACCGGTACGGCCACCGTAAATGAAGACTCGGGCTTCGCCGTCACGGCGGCAAGCATCACGGGGACCGAAGGCTCGACGTTCAACGGCACGGTCGCCACGTTCACCGATACCGGCAGCACCCAAGCCAGCACTCATTACACGGCGACGATCGATTGGGGCGACGGCACGACCAGCACGACGGGCGTCGTCTCGGGCTCCAACGGCACGTTCAGCGTAACGGGAACGCACGTCTATGGCGATGAGGGCCCGTTCCACCCGGTCGTCACCATCAAGGAAGTCAATTCGCCGGCGACCATTTCGGCGACCGGTACGGCGACGATGGCCGACGCCGACGTGCTGACCGCTACGGGGGTCACGTTCTCGCCCACCCGCGGCGTCTCGTTCACGGGTACGGTCGCCAAGTTTACCGACACTTACACCGTCTCCACCGCCGGAAACTTCACGGCGACTATCGATTGGGGCGACGGTACGTCTTCCACGGGCACGGTGACAGGCGCCAGCGGCACGTTCACCGTGACCGGCACGCACACCTACACGCAGCCGGGCGCCGAAGCGGTCAAGGTCGTCATTAAAGACACCGATGGCACGGCCAACGCCACCGCCAGCAGCACCGCGACGCCCATCAGCTCCACGGTCTCCGTCACCGGCTCGCCCGTGAACGTATCGACCGGCGTAACCGTTTCCAGCGCGACCGTTGCCACGTTTACCGATACCGCCACGAATCTGCCGACCACCGACTATACGGCGACCATCGATTGGGGCGACGGAACTTCGTCCACGGGCACAATTACCTTGTCCGGCTCGAAGTTCACGGTCGCGGGAAGTCACGTATACAGCGAACCGAAAACCTGGAACGTGACAATCACCGTGAAGCCGGCGGCCGGCGCCGCGGCGACGGCGAGCTCGCAAGCGACCGTCGGCAGCGAAACCGAGCGTTTCGTGGCCCAGGTCTATCACGACGTATTGTCGCGTCGGGGCGAGATACAGGGCGTCGAGTACTGGACCAACCGCATCAACAGCGGAGGCTCCCGCACTGAGGAGGCGCTCAACATCGAGCACTCTCAGGAATACCGCAACAACACGATTCAAGGCCTGTACCGCCTGCTGTTGCACCGCGCCGCCGACGCCGCATCGCTGACTTACTTCAGCAACATGCTGATCGGCAGCTATACGAGCGGCGCCGATGCGGTCGACCAGATCGCCGAAAGCTTGATCAGTTCTTCGGAGTATTACCAGAACCGCGGCGGCGGCACGGCCAGCGGCTTCTTGAACGCAGTCTATAACGACCTGCTCTATCGCTCCCCCGACGCGGCGACGTCGGCGGCTTGGGCGGCAAAGAACCTGGCAGACGCTTCGGTCCGCGCCCAGGCGGCGGCCAGCGTCTTCGGCAGCGATGAATATATGACGCAACTGTTGAATTTCACGCAGCCGCATTCCACCAACGCCTATGCGGACGAGGTCGTTCACGGCTTCTACCAGGCGTATCTGGGCCGCGACGCCGATTCCGCCTCGCTGCAGCACTTCCTCGATCTGCTAAAGTCCGGCCAGCAGCCGGATGTGGTGGCCGCGCAGATCATCGGCTCGGCAGAGTACCTGGGTCGCGTCTGACGCCGCCGCTCACGGTTGGCGTCGCCTGCTCTTCGCTCCGACGCGACCGAACAGCGAGAGCGTTCCGTTGCCCTGCGCGGCAGGGCCCGGAATCGTCACCGATTCCGCTATCAGGGCGTCACCCTCGCATCTGGCGCAACGCCGCACACGCGCGGAATCGCACGTCGTGCTTGCCGTGTGTTAGTCTTGATGGGCCTCTGCGAGGGGCCCCTGCGCTGCTTCTCTGCCAAGTGGTATCGGATTTGCCCTCCCATGCCATGAGCGAGTCTGACCGCTAAACGCGGGGGGACGACGGCTCCGCTCGTCGCGAGCAAGCTCGGGCGCCCCGTGCGCTCCAGCCGCCCATCGCCATACTCAACGCCCATCGCCACGCTGACGGCAAGCACGAATGACGACCGACGACAAACAAAGCGAGCAGGGAGCGGTGCTGTCGGTCAAAGGCAGCGTCGTCGATGCAACGTTCCCAGCGAGACTGCCCGAGTTTTACAGCGAGTTGCGCGCCGGAGACAAGCTCGATGCGGTCATCGAAGTCGTCGCGCACCTGGACGCTGAAACCGTGCGGGGAATTGCCCTGACTCCGACGGCCGGTTTGGCGCGAGGATCGCGAATCATCGACACGGGCCATCCGCTCCGCGTTCCCGTGGGCGAGCGTCTGCTGGGGCGGGTGCTGAACGTGTTCGGAGAAGCTATCGACGATCAGGGAGAAATCGGCGCCGAACAGTGGCGGTCTCTACACCCTCCGCCGGTGCGATTTGCCCAGCAAGGCGTGACGACGGAGATCCTGCAAACCGGCATCAAGGCCATCGACCTGCTTGCGCCGTTGGAACGCGGCGGCAAGGCCGGGTTGTTCGGCGGAGCGGGAGTCGGCAAAACGATTCTGATCACGGAGCTGATTCATAACGTGGTCGGCCGCCATCGCGGCGTCACGCTGTTTTGCGGCATCGGCGAACGTTCGCGCGAAGCGGAAGAACTATATCGCGACGTCCGGGCGGCGGGCGTTCTCGACAACACGGTGCTCGTCTTCGGCCAGATGAACGAACCGCCCGGCGCACGCTTTCGCGTCGGGCACGCGGCACTCACCATGGCCGAGTACTTTCGCGACGACGCCAAGCAGGACGTGCTGCTGCTGATCGATAATATCTTCCGCTTCATTCAAGCCGGCGCCGAGGTCTCCGGGCTGCTGGGGCGGCTGCCGTCTCGTTTGGGATACCAGCCGACGCTCGGCACGGAACTGGCCGAACTGGAAGAACGGATCTGCACCACGGAGGCCGGCGCCATCACCTCGGTACAGGCAGTGTACGTCCCTGCGGACGACTTCACCGACCCGGCGGTCACGCACACCTTCGGACATCTGTCGACGTTGATCGTGCTGTCGCGCAAGCGCGCCAGCCAGGGGCTCTATCCGGCCATCGATCCGCTTCGCTCGGAATCGAAGATGCTGACCGCGCCGATTGTCGGGCAGCGGCACTACCGAGTCGCGAGGAAAGTGCGAGAAAGTCTGGCCAATTACGAAGAGTTGAAAAACGTGATTGCCATGCTGGGCTTGGAGGAACTGTCTCGCGAAGACCAGCGGACGGTCCACCGCAGCCGCCGCCTGGAGCGATTCCTGACGCAGCCGTTCTTCACCACCGAACAGTTCACCGGTCGCGAGGGAAGAATGGCGGACCTGGAGGAGACGCTCGAAGGCTGCGAACGCATCCTGAACGACGAGTTCGCCGATTGCCCGGAAAAAGCGTTCTACATGATCGGTTCGATTAACGAAGCGAGAAAGCCATGATCGTGAAAGTGGTCTTGCCGTCCGCCGTGCTGGTCAACCGCGAAGTCGCCAAGGTGACGGCCGAGGCGCCGAACGGCGCTTTCTGCCTGCTGCCGCGGCATGTCGACTTCGTGGCCCCGCTGATCCCTGGAATCCTCGCCATCACGTTGTCCGACGGCGAGGAATTGTTCCTGGCCGTGGATGAAGGCGTGCTGGTCAAGTGCGGCAGCGAGGTTCTGGTTTCGACGCGCAACGCCGTGCCGGGACCGCTGGGAGAGTTGAGACAGGCGGTGCGGGAGCAGTTCCGGGAACTCAGCGACCGCGAACAGAAGGGCCGCTCGGCGCTGGGCAAGCTCGAAGCCAGTCTTGTGCGGCAGGTCCTGGAATGGGAAGAACGCAGCCATGCCTGAAGCGGCAAACGACAAACGGCCCGGGGAACATCAGCCCGAGTTCGACCGCGAGGTGGGCAGCCGCGAGGCGCGAGAATCCGCGCTCGTCGCGAGCAGGACCGTACGCTCTGGTTTGGCTTGGGAATGTTTGGCCTGGTCGGCTGGGCGGTGGCCATTCCGACGCTGTTGGGCGTGGCCCTGGGCGTCTGGATCGACATGACCTGGCCCGGCCGCTTCTCCTGGACGCTGGCCCTGCTCCTAGCGGGCGCCGCTCTGGGGGCCTCCAATGCCTGGTACTGGGTCAGTCAGGAGCAAGCGGCGATGGACCATGAAACAGAACGGAATAACCATGAACAGTGAATGGACGCCCCTGCTCCTGGCTGGGGCCGCCGGTCTTGGGCTCGGACTGTTCTACTTCGGCGGATTGTGGCTGACCGTGCGTTGGTTGCCCACGGTTCGCAGCCCCGTGGCGCTGACCGTCGGCAGCCTGGTAGGACGCACGGCCCTTACGCTATTGGGCTTCTACCTGGTCATGGCCGGTCACTGGGAGCGAATGCTGGCCTGTCTGGTCGGATTTATCCTCGTGCGGTACGCCGTGGTCGCCGGGCTGCGTCTGGAAAACGCTCCGCCATCGCCGCCCTTCCAGGGAGAACGATAGCCGTGCAGCTCACTCCCGACGCCATCGTGTACTGGCAGGCAGGGCCCATACATCTGAACGCCACCATCGCGTTCACGTGGGCCGTGATGGCGTTGATGACGCTGGTCTCCTGGCTGGTAACGCGACGGCTGTCGAGGGGAACCGCCTTATCGCGAGGTCAAAACCTGCTGGAAGTCCTGGTGAGCAGCATCCAGGACCAGATCGAATCCGTCACGCAGCAAGAGCCTAGCCGCTATCTCCCCTTCATTGGCACGTTGTTCCTGTTCATTGCCGTCAGCAATGTTCTGGCCGTCGTGCCCGGCTTCCAACCGCCTACCGGCTCGCTCTCGACGACCGCGGCGCTGGCTTTGTGCGTGTTCGTGGCGGTGCCGGCGTTTGGCGTCGCAAAGCGCGGCCTGGCAGGATATCTGAGCAACTACGTTCGGCCCAGCGTATTCATGCTGCCGTTCAACGTCATCGGCGAACTATCGCGGACCTTGGCCTTGGCGGTGCGGTTGTTCGGCAACGTGATGAGCGGCACGATGATCGCCGCCATGCTCTTGGCGGTCGCCCCGTTTTTCTTTCCCATTGTCATGCACGTCCTGGGTCTGCTGACCGGTCTGATCCAGGCCTATATTTTCGCCATCCTGGCCCTGGTCTACATTGCGGCCGCCTCGCGGTTTCGCGAGCCCCGGCAACCGGAGCAGCCTGAGCCAGACAACCTGAAAGGAGAAATATCCCATGGATAACGTGGGCTTGATCGGCATGGTCTCGATCATCATCGCCGGCACGACGATCGCCATCGGTTCGGTCGGCGTGGCCATCGGCGAAGGCTGGGCCGTGTCGCGGGCCATGAGTTCGCTGGCCCAGCAACCCGACGCCGCCGGCACGATCACGCGAACGCTGTTTGTCGGCGTGGCCATGATCGAATCGACGGCCATCTATTGCTTCGTCGTGTCGATGATCTTGATCTTCGCCAACCCCTTCTGGGAGCACGTCGTGAACGTGTCGGGGGGATGATCCGTGCAGATTGATTGGTTCACGCTGACCGCCCAAGTCGTTAATTTCCTGGTCCTGGTCTGGCTACTCAAGCATTTTTTATATGGCCGGATCATCCAGGCCATGAACGACCGCGAGGCGAGGATCGTTTCGCGGTTGGAAGAAGCTGCGCGGCAGCAAGAGGAGGCCGAGCAGGAGGCGCAACGCTACCGCAAGCGCAAGGAAGAACTCGACGCCCAGCGAGAGGAAGTTCTGGAGCGCGCCCGGGAAAACGCTGAAGCCCGACGGCAACAGCTCGTCGAAGAGGCGCGGCAGGAAGTCGAACAAGTGAGAGTTCACTGGTTCGAGAGCTTGCAACAGGAAAAGGCGCAATTCCTGCAGGACTTGAGCGAACAAGCGGGACAGCGGGTCTTCGAAATCGTCCGCCGAGCGCTGAAAGACTTAGCCAGCGCCGAGTTGCAGCAGATGATGATCGCAACTTTTCTGGAGCGCATCCGAAATCTGGAACCGTCGGAGCGAGAACTCATGGCGGAAGCGATCAGAACGTCCGACCGCGAGGCGGAATTCCGCAGCGCCTTTCCTGTTGCTCCAGAAATGCGAGAGCGAATCACGCAGAACCTTCGCGAGCAATTGGAAGACGGCGTGGTCGTGCGTTTCGAGGTCGAACCGGCGCTCGGCTGCGGAATCGAGTTGTACGCCCATTCCCACCGCCTGGCTTGGAACCTGGAATCTTACCTCGAAGCCCTGGAAAGCGATTTCTTTCAGGCCCTGGAAGACAAGGCGATAGAACATGGCAAGACACATCCGGACGCCTCAGGCATCAAGCGGAGCCGGCGGACCGCTCCGAGCCGCCCTTGACGGGACGCTGGGCCTGCTGGATGACGTCCTGCACGGCCATCAAGCCGCGTTCACGGCCAGGGAGATCGGCCGGGTAGCCGCACTCGGCCAGTGCGTGGCGCGGGTCCGCGGCTTGCCGGGCGTTCAGGCGGAGGAACTGATCCGGTTTCCCGGCGGCCTGCTCGGTTTGGCGTTCAACTTGGAGCCAAAAGAGATCGGAGTGGTGCTGTTGGGGCCCAGCCAGGATCTGAAGGCCGGCAGCCTGGCGCACCGCACGAAACGCATTCTGGACGTGCCCGTGGGAAACGAATTACTCGGCCGCGTCGTGGACGCTATGGGCCAGCCGCTCGACGACCGTGGCCCGTTGCGCGCGACGCAGCGGCGGCCGGTGGAACGATCGGCCCCGCCCATCATGCACCGCGCGCCCGTGACCGAGCCTTTGCAAACCGGCATTAAGGCGATTGACGCGTTGCTGCCGATCGGCCGCGGCCAACGCGAGCTGATCCTGGGAGACCGCCAGACGGGCAAGACGGCCATCGCGCTCGACACGATTTTGAATCAGCAAGACACGGGAGCCGTCTGCGTCTACTGCGCCATCGGACAACGCAGTTCGGCCGTGGCTAAGTTGATCGCGACCTTGCGGCGGCGCGACGCCTTGCGTTACTGCGTCGTGGTGGTCGCCCCGGGCGATGCCCCGCCGGGAATCCAGTTTGTGGCGCCGTACGCCGCGACCGCGATGGCCGAATTCTTCTTGGATCGCGGGGAGGACGTGCTGATCGTCTACGACGACCTGACTCGACACGCGCGAGCCTACCGCGAGCTGTCGCTGCTGCTGCGCCGTCCTCCCGGCCGTGAAGCGTATCCCGGAGATATTTTTTATATTCATTCGCGGCTGTTGGAGCGGGCAACGCACTTGCGAGACAAATACGGCGGCGGCTCGCTGACGGCGTTGCCGATCATCGAGACGCAGGCCCAGAACCTCTCCGCCTATATCCCGACCAATCTGATCTCCATCACCGACGGTCAAATCTACCTTTCGCCCGACTTGTTCCGCAAAGGCATCCTGCCCGCGGTGGACGTCGGACGCTCGGTGTCGCGAGTCGGCGGCAAGGCCCAATTGCGCTGCTACCGCGCGGTGGCCGGGCAACTGCGGCTTTCCTACTGCGCAGTTCGAGGAACTGGAAGCGTTCGCCCGATTCGGAACCCGGCTGGACGAGCAAACGCGAAAAACGCTGGAACGCGGCCGCCGCGTGCGCGAAGTACTTAAAACAACCTCAGTATGAACCGCTGCCGGTCGCCCAGCAGATCGCAGTGCTGTTCGCGGCCGGCGAGGGCTTGCTGGATACAGTCGCCGTCGAACAATTGGTCGATGCCGAACGGTCGATTCGCCAGGCGCTGCTCGCCGAGTTGCCGGAGCTTGCTCGGCGGATGGAGGCCGGGGCCGACTTGAGCGACGAAGACGACGCATCGCTGCGCAGCGTGCTGCAGCAAGCCGTGGCCGACAGCCAAGAATGAGACGAGCATGCAGACGCTTGAATTGATGCGCCGGCGGATCGAAAGCGCGGAGGACCTGCATTCCGTGGTCCGTGTGATGAAGGCGCTGGCCGCCGTGAGCATCCGGCAATACGAAAAGGCCGTCGCCTCGCTGAGCGAATACAATCGCACGATCGAGATGGGCCTGCAAATCGTCTTGCGGAACCAACCGGAGGAATTCGCCGCCGCCGAGCCCCAACTCAGCGGACGCTGGGGCGCCGTCGTATTCGGCTCCGACCAGGGCATGTGCGGTTCGTTCAATGACCAGGTTGCGAGCTTTGCCTTGGAGCAGATGCAATTCCTTCCCGGTAAACCGGCAGAGGGCGCCGTGCTGGCGGTCGGCGCGCGAGTGGCCGGGCGTTTGGAAGACGCAGGCTTCGCCGACGCGAGCTGCTATCCGGTCCCCGCTTCGGTCGCAGGCATTACGCCGATCGTACATGAGCTGCTCTTGAAGGTGGAAGAATTGCGAGTCGAGCAGGACATTGATCGCCTTTTCCTGTTTCACCACCGGCCGCTTGTCGGGGCGGGCTCGCGGCCTCAACGGCTGCTGCTGTTGCCGGTCGATCCCGGCTGGCTCCGCGAACTGGGCGCCAAACGTTGGCCGTCGCGTCTCTTTGCCGACGTTTACCATGGACTGGCGTCCGCTTTTCTCGGCTCTGATTCGCCAGCGATTGTTCGTCGTTCTCTACCGAGCGTTCGCCGAATCTCTGGCAAGTGAAAACGCCAGCCGCCTGGCCTCAATGCAAGCCGCGGAGAAGAACATTCAGGACCACCTGGCCGCACTCACCGCCCGTTACCGGCAGCAGCGTCAGCAATCGATCACCGAGGAGCTGCTCGACATCGTGGCCGGCTTCGAGACGCTCAGCGAGGAGAAGGACCGGGCATGGTAGATCGCGGCCGCACGGATCGTTGCGGCCGCCCAAATGAAATCGGCATCGAAAACAGCGTGACGTTGAGGACTGCATGTTAACCAGGTTTTATGTTTACTGGGAATCACTCCGCACGAGCTATTGGTTCGTGCCGGGGCTGATGGTCGCACTTTCGACGGCCTTGGCGCCCGCCACAGTCGAACTCGATCGGCTTGCCCTGGCGAGGATCGATCGCAACTCGCCCTGGTGGATCTATACGGGCGGTCCCGAGGGCGTTGCGCGTGCTGGCGACGGTCGCCGGTTCCATGATAACCGTGGCGGTCACGGTATTTTCGATCACCATTGTCGCGTTGTCGCTGGCGTCCGCTCAATTCGGTCCGCGCTTGCTGCGAAATTTCATCCGCGATCGCAGCAATCAGGTCGTGCTCGGCGCCTTCGTTGCCACCTTCACTTACTGCCTGCTGGTGCTGAGGACCGTGCGCGAACGCGACGGGGTGCAATTCGTTCCGGGTATCGGCGTGGCGGTGGGCATTGCCGTTGGCGCTGGTCAGCTTGGGCGTGCTGATTTACTTCATCCATCATGTTGCGGTGTCGATTCAGGCGGACCACGTGATTCTTTCCGTCAGCCAGGAGTTACACGAAGCGATCGACCGGCTGTGGCCTGCGGCGGCCAGCGGCGGCGAAGCCGAAGCTGAACCCGACGAACAAAGCCTGCTGCCCGGCGGACTTCGAGGAACGCGCCTCCCAATTGAAGCGGAGGCCTGCGGCTATCTGGCCGCCATCGACGGCGCCGGCCTGCTGGCCGTCGCCGCCGAACATGATCTGCTGGTCCGCGCCTTGCACCGCCCGGGGCAATTCGTCGTTTCCGGCGAGGCGCTGGCCCGCGTCTTGTCTTCACGGCCGCTCGATGAGTCCGTCGCAGAGGCAATCCGCGGAGCGTTTCTGATTGAATCTCAGCGAACGCCTTTTCAGGACGTCGAGTTCGCCGTCGACCAGCTCGTCGAGGTCGCCGTTCGCGCACTCTCGCCCGGCGTCAACGATCCTTTCACGGCCATTGCCTGCGTCGACCGGCTGGGAGAAGCCCTTTGCAGGCTCGCACAGCGCGCGACCCCTTCTCCCATTTGTTATGACGAGTCTGATCATTTACGAGTCATACTTTACCCGGCGGCGTTCGGAGCGGTCGCCGACGCCGCATTCAATCAAATCCGCCAGTACGGCCGTTCCAGCGCTGCCGTCATGATCCGGCTGCTGGAAACGTTGACCGTCATCGCCGACCGTGCGCATCGTCAGCACGATCTTCGCGCCCTGGAACGCCATTCGCAACTCGTGTTTGAGGCCGCCAACCGAGGCTTGCCCGACGAGGCCGATCGACAAGACGCGGCCGAGCGCTACCAGGCGATCAATCAACTCCTGGAAAACAAGCGTTAGCGCCGCCGGCGCGGTACCGATAAAAGGCTCATTCACCGGGCTCCCGCGGCGACGCCCGCGTGAACGATCCACGCGGGCGATCGCATTCGGCGTTTCCTGCGCTGGCGATGCTCGGCCAGAACGCCGCTTGGGAGCGATCCATGGAAAGCGAGCCGCCGCAAGAGCCGGAAACCGCCGAAGCGCCGCCTTTGATTCTCGAACGGGCGGCACGGCGATATCCGGCCGCCGCGCTCCAGTCGGCGCCGCCGCGAATGAGCGTCGTACATCTACTGCTTTGCGTCGCTTGGAGCGGCGTGTTCATGGCGGCGGTTCGTAAGCTCAGCGTCTCGGAGCCGGGCGGCTGGGGCCTGATGCTGGCGGCGGCAGGCGCCATCGGCTACGGCGCCGCATGGACCGGCTTGTGCGTGTGGCTGGCCCGAGTGCTGCGAGGCGCAGTCTGGCCCATTGAGCCGGGGCTGTGGCTGCTGGTCGCATTGGCCGTTCGGCTGGGTCTCGATATGGCGATCCGGCTTTGGCTCTCGCAGACGTTTCGTTCCGCGGAAACGGTGCTCGACGCCGTCACCGTCTGTTGCTTGACGTTGCCGCTGTTGAACCGTTCGTTCTCGTTCGCCTGGCAAGTCTGCTTTGCGCTGTTGCTTTCGTTCTATGCCTGGCCGCTTGTCGCTTCGATCGCCGACCGCTGGTTCTTCATGCCGGGTTGGGTCTGGACCGCAATCGCCTGGACAACCCCGCGACAGGCGATCCTCGTGGCGGCGTTGGTCGGCGTGTTTGCCGCAATCGATCTGCCCGAATCTCGACGGAGATGCTGGCTGCATTGGATCGGACTAGGCGTATGCACGTGGCTCGCGCTGGTCTCGTTCCTGACGAGATGAAGCCCAGATGACGGCCTGAGGTCTACTCAGACAGCAACTTTGCCACCCGCTCTCGCAACTTCAGATCGGCAACCTTTCGCAGTGTTGCAATGCGGGCTTCGCCGAGTTGCTCTTTCGAGACCTGCCCGGACTCGACGGCATCGAGCATCGCAGCGATACGGCTGTCGTCGCGCAGCAGAGCGTCGAGCGCCAACTCACGGTTGCGCTTTGAAAAGTGGCTCAACCCCGCTACAAGCGCAGGCCCGACTTGCGCCGCGCACATGTCGCCCAGCGCGCTGACGGCGCCCATCTGCAGCTCGTCGTTGACGCCCTTGGCCAGGTACTTCTGCAACTGCTCGCCCCGCTTCTCCCAAGAGTCGATTCCGATCATCCGCAGCGCATCGTAGCGCGTGCCGTTGCGAACTTTCACGTTGTCCGCCATGACGGCCGACAAATCGATCGCCCGGCGCCAGCGCGCGGCCAACTTCTGGTCGCCTTTCAGCAGCGTGGCGATAAACTCGTCCGGCCATTGGTGCGATTGCGTGATGCCATTGATTACGCCGCCGCCGACCACCACCGCCTGCCAATCGCGCAGCGGCTGGTCCGCTTGCGGCAAGGCGACCTGAAGAATCTCCTTGATCTCCTCCGCCTTTCGCGGCGCCCGGCGGCAATGGCCACGCGCGAAATCCAAGGGATGCGGCGGTATTCTTCCGTTTCGTCCTGGGGATCGATTCCTTGCGACAGCGCAGCAATCAACTCCGCCGAATGTTCGGCATGTTCCGCGATGATCGCCTCGCGCTGTTGTGTGGTTTGGGCGTCGTCCAACAGCGCAGCAGCAAGTTCCGACACGCGCTTGTCGGCAGTCCCCGATTGCTGCGGCAACGGCGTGCCTTGGGCCACTAGGATCAGTCCTCGCAGGTCGGCCAGCGCTCGAGCGGGCGGACCGTCGGGCCGGAACGTCAGGCGTTGGGCGCCTTGGGTAAGCGCCAGCGTGCCGATCTTGGCCTGCCGATACTCGCTCCAAGCGCCGGTCGAGGCAATTCGGCCGCGAAGCGGGGCGTCGGAGCCTTCGAGCACGAAGGCGTTGGCGGCCGCCGCCGGATCGCAGGCGGCATCGAGATAAACGTCATATCGCCCGCGGCTGTCGAGCTCGACGGTCCAGACGGCGTAATCATTGGCGCCGTGCCAATAACCCAGATTGCGAAACTGCGGCTCGAACACGATCTGATCGCCGTAGATCTCGCAGTTCGTAGCCAGTAGCCGCAGTGCGCCGTCGGGTCCCGGCTTGACCGTCTGCGGCTGATTGCCGGCAAACTGCTTGTAGGCCGGCCCCGGGCGCAAGTACGTCAACAGATCGTTCATGTCGGCTGGCGAGACGTCTTTCTCCAACCCTTCGGGCATCAGCGACTTGCCCGTGACGACCAGCTCTTCCAGCTCGTTGCGAAGCAGCACGTACTGCTTGCCTTCTTGCTCCTTGAGCGTAATGCTGACGGCCGTTTCCGCCGCCATGATGCCGAGGTAGCTGCGGCCGTCGTCGCCGATGGCGCGGTACTGTTGATATCGGCCGTCGACCACCTGGTTCGGATCGAGAATCGAGGTCAGCAAAAACTCCGGCGATTTGTTCGTGACCGCCGCCAGGTCGGGCCCGACGACGTGTCCGACGCCTTCGAGTTGATGGCAGGCCGAGCAGCGTTTGGCGAACACCGCCTTGCCGCGCGTGCGATCGCCGATGGCGACGGCGCTTTGATAGTCGCGCACCACTTGCTTGCGATCGGCATTCGTTGCGCCGGCGAATGCCTTGACCGCCAATTCGCGAATGGCTTGTTGCGATGTTCGAGCAGCGACTGCCGCCGCGAGGCGTCGATGCCGCCGGGCGGAATCTCTTGCCGCTCGATCCGCGCGAGCAATTGTTTGATCCAACCCGCCCGGCTTAACGTCAATTCGAGTACGCTTTGGCGCAGTTGCGGCGTGTAAGAATTCCAGCGGTTGAGCAATTCGGCGCCCGCCCGCGGATCGTCCAGCTTGCCGAGTGCCGCGACGACGCCGGCCTGCAATGCGCCGGAATTGCGAGGCACGAGTTGGGCCGCCAGTCGCTCGATGTCATCGGCGGGGCTCTTTGCATCCCGACCCAACAGTCTTACGGCCGCCAACCGGGCCGCGTCTTCCGCTTGCTCGTCGTCGAACGTCTCTCGCGCACGGCGAAATAACTCGTCGACCGCGGCTTGTCGCTCCGGCGGAACAAGCTGGTCCAGCTTTACCTGCCCTCGATCGAGCGAATCGAGCATGAGCGGCCATCGTCGCAAACTGCCACGGCGCCAGCTTGCCCTCTCGCGGCGAGGCAATCACCGTCAGCAGTCGTCCAGCCGCGTCGCGCTCTTGCAGCGAGGCGGCTAGCTCGCCAGCACATTGATCGCCTTGACGGGCGGCTGGTCCGGCAGGCGAAAGTTCGAGGACCTGGCGGACAATTTCGCTCAAGTTCCGCTTTTGCACCGAACTGACCGCGGCGGCGAACAGGTAAGCGTCGGCCTGATGCTTGACAAGCAAGCGCGCCAATTCAGCACTGGCGCGAGAGTCCGTCGCCTCGCCAAGCGAGTAAGCCAACTGAAGCTGCACCTGCGGATCAGCGTCGTCAGCCCGCTTCAGCACCGCGTCCAATAGCGCCGGCGAACCATCCAAACGGCGTTCGGCCATCCGAATCGCCTGACGACGAACGCCCGCATGCGAATCGGCCAAAGCGAGGATCAGGCTCTCGTCATCCAACATACCCAAGCCGTCCAACGTGCACAGCGCCTGCAATCGCGTTTGGGCCCGCTGGGCGGAACGAGCCAGCTTGCGCAGCGGCTCGCGCGCCGCTTTATCGTTCTTCCAGACCAGCATTTGCTGCGCCAGTTGCGCTGCGGGCCGTTAGGCGAATCCAGCGCGGCGACCAGCCCGGCCGTATCCAGCTTGTCGAATCGCACCGGCTGCCGAGGCGGACGAGCTTTAGGATAGACGCGATAGATGCGCCCAGCGACTGCCCCGCGCGCACATCGAGCGAAGCCAGCGTTTCCGGCGGGATCCAGCGCGGATGTTCGATCACGTACCGATACATATCGACGATGTAGAGTGCACCGTCGGGGCCCGTACAAGCTTGTACGGGCCGGAACCAGTTGTCCGTCGAGGCCAGGAACTCCGACTCCTGTTCGTCGGCCGCCAATTTGCCCTGGAACGTCACGCCGCTCGGTTCAAGCAACAGCCGATGCACCACCAGGTTGACCGGCTCGCAGGTGAAGAGGTTGTTCGCGTACTCGGCGCCCAGTAAGTCGTCGCGGTAGGCGCCCAGACCGCAGCCCGCCGTAACGTGCTGCGACGGGCCGGAGAGCTTGAACCGCTGCAGCGATACGCTGAGCGGATGCAAGCGATTCGGTTCAGGATACGACGGCACGTTGACCGCCGAGGCCGGCGGCACGACATAGGAATTGCGTCGTAGATAATGATCCGCCAGCGGATAGTGCTGCGCAAGGTTGCTGTTATTGCAACCGAACCAGTTTCCCCAATCGTCGCGAACGCGGCCTTGTTGCGTGCGGCCTGTG
>CAWAYY010000020.1:0-124560 GCA_963786255.1 Pirellulales bacterium | reverse complement strand
CTGAACCTGGTCATGGTGTCATCCATTTTGCCGCCGCGTTGCAAGGCGATCACTCAAGACGAAGGCCTTCGCCTGCTGGCGCCCGGTCAGATCGTGCACGCCGTGATGGCCCGCATCGCCGCCAACGAACCCCATCGTCTGCTGGCGGCCTCGGTCGGCGCCGCTATCCCCGCCGATCAAGACGGCTACGGCTACCTTTCAGAGCACCATGCCTTCGGCGAGACGGAAGACAAGGCCGGCGAATTGGCCGAGGATATCGCGGCACAGATGCTGGCCACTCGGTTGGGCATCGAGTTCGATCCGACCAAGGACTGGGACGAATTGCGGCAGGAATTCAAATTGTCGGGCAAGATCGTCAGGACTCGCAACATCACCCAAAATGCCGAGTGCGACAAGAACGGGCTCTGGACAACCGTCCTGGCCGCTGCGGTGTTCTGTCCGTAAATCTGTCTGCTACTCGCCCGCTTCAGTCGGATGCGGAGACCGTTAAGCGGCCGTTCGCGCGGCCGTGCGCCTCACTCAACGAATGGATCGCATCGAGTACGTCGATCGGAATCGCCAGCACGACGGTGTTTGAGGCCGTCGGCCCCAGTCCGTCAATCGTCTGTAGGGTTCGCAGTTGCATGGCGCCCGGGCTGGCCGACATGGTTTTGGCCGCGGCCGCCAGGTTGCTCGCCGCTTCGCGGTCCCCTTCGGCCTTGGTGATCGTCGCCCGTTTCTCGCGTTCGGCCGATGCCTGCCGCGACATCATCTTTTTCAGCTCTTCAGGCATGTCGATGTCCTGTATGCGGATGCCGGTCACCTCCAGCCCCCAGCCTTCGATATCCTTCTCCACGTTCTCCTCGATGGATTTGCCGATCGCCTCGCGTTCGACCAGCAGTTGATCCAGCGTCATCTGACCGATCACGTCGCGAAGCGACGTCTGCGAATACTGCGAGATCGCATAGCGATAGTCTTGCACCTTGATGATTGCGTCGGCCACGTTGTCGACTTTGAAGAACAGCACCCCGTTGATTGTGACGGGCACGTTGTCCTTGGCGATCACCTGCTGAGCGGGAATGTCGGCGGCCCGGATGCGGATGTCGACCAAGCGGACCTGGTCCACCAAAGGAACAATGAAGAACAAGCCGGGCCCGCGAACCGCGTGGAACTTGCCCAAGCGAAACACGACGGCCTGTTCCCACTGCGCCGCCAGCTTGATGCTGGAAGCGACGACGAGATCGCCGACGACCCAGATCACCATGAACAGCGCGGCCAGCAGCGGCGCGGCTCGCCGCCAACGGCAGCGCCACGTGGCCCCCACGATGAACAAGACAAAAAACGCCAAGCCGGAAATGTAATTGACCATGGCCAACCTCCGCATGGGTGAAGCAAACCGCCCGGTTGAAGCGAAGCCAAGACACGACTCCGGCGTCCCCCGGCCTTGTTTCCCGTCGTGCCGCAGCGTTCAGAGAGCAGTGCGCCGGGCCATTTCTGCGAATTCCGCGCGCCCGAACCAGTGCCGGCGTGCAGCGTAATCGGCGAGCATTTCCCTTGAGCGCCAGCTCGCAAATCCCAAACGTACCGCCGCGCAAGACCGTGCCATGCAGCACAGGGTGCGCTGAAAGGGCTCACCTCACAAACGGCGTCACGCGACGCCAACAACGGGCGCAGTGAAACATTTCTCGCTACTTCGCGCTGAGCTGTGCAAGACGTCCAGCCTTTCCTGCCTATGCGGCCCTGCGTCGGGAGAAAGAACCAAGGGCTCGCCCCCAAGACAATTGCCGTCAGAAACGCCCACGGCCAGTCGCCCATACGATGGACGATAGTCGCTGCAGTCAAGCCTGACGTCAGCAAACATCCCACAAACGGCATGAGCAGATACGACGCGCCGGGCAAATGCAGGTAATGCCGGACAAACGTGAGCGTTCTGTGAACTACATCTTGCAACGCTTTGATTGTCAGCTACGCGGGACGGTCGAGCCTGGATTTGTGGGAGAGGCATCCTGCCTGTCAGGAACGGCTTACCGACGTAGCGGCGCGACGAGCGGGCGGGCGAGAGGATCCTGGGATAGGCATGGGGCGACCGCCACGCGTTTCGAGCAATGTCCTGAAGGTCGGCCCTGGCACTCGAGCTTCCTTCGCCGCCGAAGATCAATCGTAGGCGAGTCGAGCGCAGTTTCGCTTGCGCTCTTCACGACGGATCTCGTCGATCGTCCAGACGTGCTCCGAGTGGGCCTGCAGCCATCGATCCGGCAACAACGAGTCGAGTTCGTCACTTTTGACGGGCTCGTCATTCGCTGCTTGCGTGAATGCCTCGCCGTCGCGATGGTAGGACAACGCCGTGTTCGCGCGCACCGGATCATTATCGCGTGCCTGGCGCCAATAACCGCGGTTGAATCCAGCACGCGACCTCTTGAACCGTGTCGCCCGGGAGATGCAGTCATATCCCGAGTAAGCGTCTGCCTGAAGGTAGCCGCTGAAACCACCCAAAAATTCCCGCGGGCCGTCGCGTTCGCGAGTCAAAGTGAAATCGTAAACCGCATAGGGATGCAACCAGTCTCCCATGTAGGGCCAGAACTTGGCTGTGATCGACTTGCCACCGAATTATAAGACATCCATCCTCTTACGAATTATCGAATTATAAGACATCCATCCTCTTAGGCGTCGCGAAGCCTTCCGTTGCAAGTGCGAATCGAGGGGGCGGATCCCGTCACAGGCAAAATTCTAGCAGATCCGCGGGAGACGCCGAACGTCAAGTAGGCTTGTCGACGTGCAAACGGGAATAACGCCCGCAAGAAGCGGCGTCTTGGAAGATCACGGAAAACGCCGGATGACGAGGATGCGTGCGATTTGAACCGGCGGGCGTCAGGTAAACGCCAACCGGCTGGCAGCCTGGCCTTGATACCAATGCCGGCCGTTCTTCTGCGCACGGGCTGCGATGCTGGCGGCTCTGCCGATGACGCGATGAAAGCGGCGACCGAAATCCAGGATGCTTTCTACCCAGCCCTCGGCATTGATCGATAACCGCTCGAGAATGGGCCGCAAATCCAGCGGAATCGCGCCTTGCTTGTCCGCGCGAACCTGACGCCCCGTCCAATCCAGCAACGCCAGGTATTCATCCAATCCGAGCGGCAAAAAGCCACGGTCCGACGCCCGCCTCGGAGAATGCATTCGCTGACTTGCAGGGCAGACATCATCATCCGGAATTGGGCTGAGCCAGTCGTCGCCACGCTGCGGGGCCACCGGCCGCGGCGTTTTGGCCTGATCGATCTTCTCCGCTACGGCCTGCTCCGCTGCGTTTAGCTGCCTGGCGACAATCCGCTCGTAGGCAGCCGTGTATTCAGAACTCTCGGGCGTATCGGCGATGCCCGCTCGGATCGGGTTCAAGTCCACGTAGATGCTGCAGGCCAGAGCCGCCGATTCATCGAGCACCGCCTGGCTTTTGAAGCGTCCCTCCCAAAAACGGCCGGTCACGCCATCCTCGCGATTCGCGCGACGTGCGATCGGCTCGCACAACGCCCGCATAAACCAGGACAGATCGGCCAACCGTCCGCGCCGTAGGGCGACTGCCTCGGGATCGGCCAGTAGCATAGCCAACTCGCGCGCGTCTGGCTCGTTTGGCGCCTCCGCTGCGTCGCGCCGCTTACGAAAGATGCGCAGCCAGCGTCTCGCGACTTGTTCATCGCTGAGTTGGCAGGAGAGATCGGGCCGGATGCGCACCATCACGTGTAAGTGATTCGACATCACCGCAAAGCCAAGTACGTCTATGGCAAAGGCGCCGGCAAGTTCTTCCAGCCGGTCGCGAATCCAGTCCTTGCGATGATCGAAGTTGCGGCCGGTAAGGGCGTCCACCCCGCACAAGAAGGCACGTCTTACGCATCGAGAGACGCAATGATAGATGCCGACTTCCGTATTATCGACGATTTCACGGCGAGCATAGGCGGGCATAGCCTTGTCCCTCTGGGTTCGCTGGAAAGTATACATCCGTTCACGTCAACGTCAACAGGCTCGTACCAACAAATTCACAACGCTCCGTGTTTCAGCAAAGGCTGGGTGTCTGCGAATTCGAGGAAAATGCCGACGGAAAGTTGCATGATGCCGGCAAGCTGAAGGCGAACGACTGGGGATTCTACGATTTGCTAGGAAACAGTTGGGAATTCTGCGAAGACGAAAGCATCTTTGGTGGAAGCATACTGCAGGCCCCTACAGATCACTCCGCCGCGCCTCGCCACGGTAGCCGTCACGAGCCGGCCGCGACCACGTTCGGACTACGAGTCGCCGCCGACCCGCGTTGAGTCTAGAAGTCAATTTTCTAGCACGTATAGCCTGCGGCCACCTGGAGTCGGATTGAGTACTCTTGCGCTCTTGAACTTGCTCGAGAAGAATTGATCGAGATACTCATGCCTGGTGATTTCGTTGCTCTCGAAATAACAGGTCTTTGCCGCGAGTCTCGCAGCAGCATCATAGAGCGCATCGCGGCGAGTGATCCAGTGGTCGAGAGAGCCACAAAACACAGCGTCGAACGCCTCCGTTGGGAACTCATCAACGTCGGCATCGAATCTTCTAAATGACGCGGTCAACCCACATGCTGACGCCAGCTTGTTGGCCACGTCGACACAATCTCCGTTTCGCTCGAGACCAATGACCTCGGCGCCTCGCCTCGCGAATTCTAGGCCGATTGCCCCACAGTGGCTCGCGAGTTCAAGAACTCGGAGTCCCGACATCGAAGCCGGCGCGCCGAACCACTCCAGACGCTGCATCGTATCTCGGTACGCTCTGTCGTATGTGAAACCAGGAAGCGTGAATGACGCGTATGGGATTTTTTCGCCGCCCGTTCCGAGGATGCCAAGATTCCTCGCCTCGCGGAGTAGGGGAATCAGATCTTCGCGAACATGGTCCGCTGACTCCGGCGCGTCCTCGGGGATTTGATCAAGGCGTGAGTAATCGCCACCGACGCGCACTACGACTCTTTTCACACCTTCATGAAGCGAGAGCATCTTATATACCATGCTTCTATGGGCTATGCACTGTGCGATCCAGTCCGCAGAATGCGTGTCGTCGTTTTGCGTATTTGAACCCGACAGTCGCCTGTGCCTTAGCACTTCGTCCCTGAATATCCGCCAATGCTCGGAGAGCGGGCGCCAAAGCAAAATTATAACCCTTTCCGCGTTAGGGTGAGCGATGGTAGACCTGTCTATCACATCGTCATAAGCTCCCTGCCATCCTACGACCGCCGAATCAATTGCTTCACCATGCAACGCCAGCTCATCAACGGAGTACGAACAATCGAGGATGCCGAGGCGTCCAACTATTCCTAGACGCTCTCGGACCCGGTCGCCAGGTGATCCCACCAGTCTCCTGATAAGCGTCCGTTTGCCGATTCCCGATGGGCCTGCGATGAAAAAATATTGCATGGTCATGGATTTGGTTCCCGGCGGTACTGAAGAAGTTGAGAAAGCGTGTCAGCCACGACGTCCGACGAATGGTGATCGCGAATGTAGTCTCGCGAAAGTTGGCGTAGAGTTTCCTGACGTCCACATGCTAGCGTCTCGCCAATAAGGTCGGCGGTTTGTTTCGCGTTGCAGAATTCGCTGATCCTAATGCGGCCAAGATCCTCAGCGATCTCCATCCCAGGAGCGTAGCCAGATGCGACGATCGGAAGACCGGCCGCCAGATAGTCCATCAGCTTTGTGTTCGCCACCCGTTGGCCCACACCTGCTGGCACATCCAAGCCGATATCCGCGTACCAGTAAAATTGGCTGAATGTGCCGTGCACCATGGGCGGGTGACAGATGACCTCGGAAGGCATATCCGCCACAGGAATAAGACCTGGATGCACGCGGTCGGCTTCTCAGGGCCAGCGCACACTAAGTTGCTTGCGGCGTAAGGACTTCGATGAGGAAGTCGTCGTCCCATCCACAGCCTCTCCGCTTCATAGCGATGCTATCCTTGCCCGGATGTTGTTTCAGAAGGGATAGTGTGAATCGTCGAAGCCAGGCGAAGTTGTTGTGCGCGTTGTCGTCTCGAATGCGTGATTCGTCCTCTCGGTAGGTGACGTCGAGACACCAATGGCAGGTATTCTCGATACCCCAATGCCCTCGCACGGCGCGGGCGAACAGTTTCACGCCGACGTCAAGGCTGCTGATGTAGTACCGAATCTCGGTGGTCTCTATGCCCTGGCAAAGACGCGTGAGCATCACGATGCCGATCGACTTCAGGTTTTTCCAGCGGTCGTATCCTGGCAGCGTCTTGGGAGCGGGCATCTGAACGTAAGTTCGCGTCTCTTCACGCCCGTGTCCTTTTTCTGTCGTGGTCATTTGACGGGCATCGACGTTGGCGAAGTCATTCTCGAACTGCTCTTCGATGTACTTGATGGCGCCCTGATGCAGCGTCCCTTGGTTGCCTTTCAAGGCCAGCAAGTAGTCGCCTCCTCCCTCGACGATCTGCTCGGCGATCTCGGTTTGCGTGCCCATGGCGTCGATGGTGATGATCGCGCCTGCCAGGCTCACCAGCTTCAAAACCTCGGGAATCGCCGTGATTTCGTTCGATTTCTGGTCGCAAGCCACCTGGGCCAACGTCAAGCCGAAGTCCGACGCCCACACGCTGACCGAATGCAGGGCGCCCAGGCCTTTGCCACGATTGTGGCTTCGCCGCAAGGTCTTGCCGTCCACGGACAAAATCGGTTGTTCGACGGGGCTCGCCTGGGCAGCCTGCGTTTGCAATGCTTGGAGCCAGCTTGCAAAACAGGCTTGAAATCCGGCGGGATGAAGTGCCGAGAGGACGCGCCGAAAGACGTCTTTCCTCGGAATGCCGTTGGGCAAATCCAGATGCTCTCGCAAGAGATCGCACTTACACCGGGCCCATTTGGCAATCGCGGTCGGCCCATCGGCTCCCGCGAGTACCGCCATGATCGAAATGACCACGACGCTGACCAATGGATGACGCAAGTTAATATGCGATCTGGGATCCTCCAAGCTTTCAAAATGCTGTGCCACCGCCTTCAAACTGACCCGTACGTTTCCTTCCATGTCCATCCTCCGTGTCACACACAACGTGGAATCCACAGAGCATGATTTACTGTTTTATTGGCCCGGGCGCAACTGCCCGCCTATATTGCCGAGACTACGCAGAATGTGCGCTGGCCGTGGGTGTTTCCGCATTGCTCGACGGTGCATCTGGCAGCGGAAGTGGTGCAGGCGCCGGTTGTGGTTCCGGCTACGGCTCAGGTGCAGGCTGTGGTTCCGGTTACGGTTCGGGGGCGGGGTGCGGGTCGGGCTATGGCTCCGGCGCGGGCTGTGGTTCCGGTTACGGTTCAGGCGCGGGGTGCGGGTCGGGGTACGGCTCAGGTGCAGGCTGTGGTTCTGGTGCGGGGTGCGGTTCGGGCTATGGCTGCGGCTCAGGCTCAGGAATTGGCAGCGGTTGCGGCAGTGGCTCTGGGCTGGATCCGTATTTGACTAACCTTTTCTGTGACAACGACGTTTACTACTGTACATGCACGTGCGGGTGCGGCAACTTTGAGGCATCCCCGCAGCCGTTGACGGGCGGCTCAGACGGCCATATCGGCGGGTCAGGGCCGGCGACGCTGGGATTCAATCAAGACTTCACGCCTCATCCCATCATCGGAGTTGGCGGGGTGTTTCCGACTGATCTGTCGGATGTCGCCTACATTGAGACGACGCTCACAATCGGAACGGTCAGCAAGACGGTGGACTACAGCACCGCAGGCTATCAGGCGAATCAGAACGTGCTTTTTTCCACGCAAATCGACGCCGCCAGTCTGGCCACAGGCGAGTATCAGTGGCAAATGCAGGTCACCGAACATTTTTCGGGGGGTGGGACCCAAGACGGGCCGACGATCGTTGGCTATATCCAGATCGAAAACCGAGACTCTTCGCCGTACGGCCACGGCTGGACCCTGCACAATATTCCGCAGTTGCACATCCAGTCCGCAGCAACGGGACAAGACGACGGAGTCTTGTACAGCGACGGCAGCGGCAATATGTCATTCTTTTTCAATCAAACCATCAATGGCCACGAGCGACTCCTGACTCCCGACCCGCTGCCAAATATCTACACGCTCGTCAAGAATTCCGACGGCACTTATACCCTCACGTATACCGATGGCAGCACGTCGCTGTTCAGTGCGGACGGCATGCTCACCACGCACACGGACCCGGCCGGAAACCAGACCACGTACACGTACAATCCTGACCTGACGGTCGCCAGCTCGACGGACCCCGAAGGACGGACGACGACGTTTTCCTACACCGGCGGCTTGCTGACGAGCACGACGGATCCCTGGGGGGCGTGACTACGTACGGTTACGACGGAAGCGGCCGGCTGACCAGCGTCACCCGCCCGGATCCGGGCCATGGCGAGGCCATTCCGGTCACCACGTTTACGTACGATGCGACCACCGGGCTGATGACCAGCTACACCGACGCTAGCGGCACGACCAGCTATACCTACGACGCCTTCCGTGCCGTGACAAAGATTACGCACCCGGACGGCACGTACCAGCTATTCAATACGCAGCGAGATCAGCCAGTCGTTGATACGTCAACCGGACTTGGAACGCCGAGCAATCCGGCGCCGCTATTCTATGCGTCGAACTACGTCGGAACGCAGACCGATGAAAACGGCGTCGAGGTACAGTATATGGCCGATGCACACGGCGATATTACTTCCTATACCGACGCCGAAGGCAAAACAACCACGGCCACATACAACACGCTGGGCCAAATCCTGTCCCTGACCCAACCGCCGTTAACAGCCGGCGGGCAAAACCTGCTGACTCAGTATTGGTACGACGACAAGCACAACCTGACCGAAATTGACCTGCCCGACGGCACGCACGCAACCTGGAACTACGACAGCAAATTCAGCGAGGTGACGCGATACGTCGACCCCGCTGGACGTGAAACCGATTACTCGATCGATCCCAACAACGGCGAGGTGCTCTCCAAGACGCAAGTCAGTGCAAGCGGCAACCGCGTGACGACTTATACCTACACGCCGGCGCCGACGGCGTCGGGAGATCCGCCCGCCGGCCTTGTCGCCAGCATCACGGATCCGCGCGGCATCGTCACCAACATTAGCTACAATGCTCATGGGTTGCCTACCGAGATCATCTACGCCTACGGCACGAGCGAGCAGGCCTCGGTCAGCTATACGTACGACACAAACGACAATCCAGCCACGTACACGGACGAGTTGGGACGGGTGACGCAATTCACCTATGATGACCTGGATCGTCTGATCCAAACCATTCTCCCCGCGCCCGACCCCAACAATCCCAGTGTCGCTCCGGTCATTTCAGACGTCTACAATGCCAAAGGCAAGCTGATTTCAGAAACGGATCCCCTTGGCAACGCCACCGAGTACTCATACGGGGCTTTTGGGCACGTTACGCAGGTACAACAGCCCGATCCGGCCGGCGGCACGAATTACACCGTTACGCAATACGGCTACGACGACGCGGGCAACCTGACGACCATCACCGATCCGATGTCCCGGATTACGACCCTGGGCTACGACGGCGACAACCTGCAGACGAGCACACAGGCCCCGAACCCAGTTGGCGGCGGCACAGGCGGACCGACGAAATCGGTCGTCTACGATGCGTTGGGGAACGTTATCGAGTCGTTTGACTATAACGGCAATGAAACCGACTATACGTACGATGCCATGGGCCGCGTGTTGACCATCACGGGTCCTGCCCCAACCACAGGCGGCGCGGCCGGTGACTACCTACACCTATAACGCGGACGGCCAGGTCTTGACCATGACGGACGCGATGGGCCATGAAACGCAGTACCAGTACAATGATTTCGGCGAATTGGTCCAGGAGACGCTTCCCGACCCCGATGGCGCCGGGCCGCTAACCTCGACCGTGCTAACGTGGACCTACGATGCCGATGGCAATCTGGCTAGCTCCACAGACGGCCTGAACCATACCACGACCTTCGCCTACAACGACCGGAACTGGAAGACAAGCGAGACGGATCCGCTCACGGGGACGACCAACTACGGCTACGACGCGGCCGGGAACATGACTAGCGTGGAAGACCCGGACGGCAACACTACGACGTACGTCTATGACGACCTGAACCGCGTGATCAGCGATACGAACGAACTAGGCGACGCGCGTTCGTACGTCTACGATCTCAACGGCAACCTGATTCAGGAGACCGACCGCGACGGCCGCGTGCGCGACTTCACGTATGACGACCTCAACCGCCAAACCGCCGAAATCTGGATGGACGGATCGACGGTCGTCCGCACGATCAGTTATTCCTATAACGCCGATGGCGAGCTAACCAGCGCCAGCAGCCCCGACAGCGCCTACGCCTACGCGTACGATGGCGAAGGCCGCACGACGAGCGTCGATAACTACGGGACGCCGACCGTGCCCAACGTCGTTCTGTCCAGCCAATACGACTCCAACGGCAACCGCACCCAGCTTTCCGCCGCGATCGACGGCACAGACGATTTCCTGAACACGTACGCGTTCGACGCCCTCAACCGGATGACGCAGCTCGTGCAGCAAGGCCAGACCGGCGGCAACTCGGTGGCAATCAAGGGGGCGAACCTCTCCCACAACCTGCTGGGCCAGCTCACCAGTATATTCCGCACCGACTTTTTCGGCACGGGCCCGCAGCCCGACATCGCCACCAGCACGTTCTCTTACGACAGCGCCAATCGGCTGACGGAAATTGCCTACACGACCAACGGCGGCACGGCAATCGACGCCTACTCCTGGACGTACGACGCCGCCAACCGCGTCACCAGCATGACCACGACGACCGACGGCACGGCGACCTACAGCTACGACAACACGAACCAGGTCACCGGCGCCAGCTACACGGGGACGGGCCAACCGGCCGATGAATCGTACAGCTACGACTCGAACGGCAATCGCACGAACACCGGCTACTCGACCGGCACGAACAACCAGCTAACCAGCGATGGCACGTTCAATTACACGTACGACGCCGAAGGCAACCGGATCACGAGAACACGCATCTCCAGCGATCCGGCCGACGATTACCTGACCACATATACCTGGGACTATCGCGACCGACTGACCGACGTCAACTTCTACAACAACTCGGACGTCCTGACCAAGCACGTCCACTACACCTACGACGTCTTCAATCACTTGATCTCGAAATCGGTCGATTCAACGGGATCAGGGAGCTATGACCGTGCAGAGTACTACGTCTACGATGGAAACGACGTCGTCCTCGACTTCGTCGATCCCGACGGCGCGGGACCGGACTCGGTTGCCTTGGCGACCCGCTATCTGAACGGCCCCGGCAACGCCGGCGCGACCGATCAGGTCTTTGCCCAGGAGGAAGTCGCCACCGGCGCCGTGCTCTGGCTGTTGGCCGACAACCTCGGCACCACCCGCGACGTGGTCGACGACAGCGGCGCCGTTACGGCCCACTTTGTCTACGACTCCTTCGGCCAGTTGGTCAGCGGCCCGACGAACGTGACCCGCTTCCTCTACACCGGCCAGGTCTGGGACGCCGATGTCGGCTTGCAATACAACTGGAATCGCTGGTACGACCCTGCAGTGGGCAGGTGGATAAGTGAGGATCCGCTGGGATTTGCGGCTGGCGATGCAAATCTAAACCGCTATGTGGCAAATGAGTCAGTGGTTCTTAACGACCCGAGCGGTGAGATCGCTCCTGTCGTCGTCGGAGTAGTCATAGTCGTATACTGGTTCTGGCCGGACACGGCTAACGCCCCCGGTCCTGACGACGGCCTCGTCCCGTCCGATCCGTATGAAGGGATGCCGTACGCGGCCGCTGCAGGTTTGACGGTTGGTGGCGGCCAGTGCACCATTAGATACCTGGCTAACAGGACGTTGAGCGGACCCGCGCGAACGGAACTACTACGCACCTTTTTCAGAGGCGGGTGCATTCCAAGGACGAGGGCAAACATAAATGCGCTCAAGTGGTACAAAAAGGTCGCACAAGATGTACTTGCGAGGTATGACCGTATGGGGTATCGCGGTCCGGGCGTAGAAACACAACTGGGGCGGCTGAAACAAATAACCGACCAGCTTCAAAAGTGGGGCATTGAATGAGTCCAACCCCTACAAGGTGTACGGCAGCAACAATGGAATATCGAATTGTCCTTGGCGATTCAGTGAAGGTAGTTGAGCAGGTAAGCTCGTCCCCCCACGGAACCATAACGGATAGCGTGACGGATCAATCAATTCTTTTTTATGACTGGCTTGAGTGCGATGTCGGAGGGGTTTGTGGACTTGAGCTCCATCTTGATGACGATCACCCGCTCATTGATGCACTCCGACGGTGCCCTTACGTCACATTTGACCCATTCCCTCAAGTTTGGTTTACGCCGGACAAGGGTGGACAACCCCGCGGGCTAGAGGCGTTCGGCGGAATCGATATATTCGAAGATCCTGCAGATGGCTGGTGTATCGTTGTCTCTGCGGACTGGTTAAGCAGTGAAGACACTGTACGACTTCGACAGCTAATCGCGATGGGGTGCAAATAGTTGGTGCCGAGAAAAAAAGGTGGGGCAGAAAAGGTGCCAGAAACCGATTAGACGCGGAAGAAAAGGGGTCCGAACTATTTTTTGACGGGGAAGAAAAGGGGGAAGAAAAGGGGTCAGAACTATTTTGTGACGCGATTCGGTAGATTGCTGGAATGCCGCGACCGCTACGCCCCATCGACGCTGGTCTGATTTACCACGTCATCAACCGTGGAAACAACCGTCAAGACGTCTTCCAGAAACAGGCCGACTTCGAGGCGTTCTTAAAAACGCTCGACGAGTTGGGGCGGGCAAAGAGGACTGGTCTAATATTACCGGCCCAAGGTAACGCTGGCAGGACGGCCCTAATGGGTCGGATGGAAAAGGGCGGACAAAAAAGGGGGCGGCAGCAAGCGGCGATCACACGGCGGCGGCGCACTGGAAGTGATCCGTCAGCCGGCGATCCGTCGCTGTGAAAAAAGGGCAAAGGCCGGTCGGCATGCAGTTGAAAGACGATCTAGCAAGTTCCCGAAGCATTTCAGGGCCGGTGCTGCATTGCTGCATGGCTTACAACGCGTTCGGCGGCTACTGCGTCCCTTTGTCGTCGCGACATCGGCCGGCGGCACGGACCATCCTGGCAGGAAACGTCTGGGAGGTTGAGACGATCGATTTCTTGACTGAGCACTGCCAAGGCGGCGACGTCATTCACGCCGGTACGTATTTCGGCGACTTTCTGCCGGCATTGTCTCGCGCCGTCGACGCGGACGCCAAGGTGCGGGCCTTCGAACCGAACCCGGAGAATTACCGCTGCGCATGCATCACTGTGTTCGTCAATGAATTGCAAAACGTGGAACTGACGAATGCCGCCCTGGGAGAGCGGCCGGGAGTTTTGCCGCTGGTGACGCGAGGCGTTCAAGGCGCCTCGCTCGGCGGTGCGAGCCGAGTAGCCCAAGCGGGCGACCGCCGAGACGCCAAGCGTTCGGTCGACGTCCGAGTCGTGATGATCGACGAGATGGTTCCATCGGATCGTCAGGTATCCGTCATTCAGCTTGACGTCGAGGGCTTTGAGAGGCAGGCGCTGGCGGGCGCACTCGCGACCATTCGGCGCTGCAAACCCATGCTGGTGCTGGAGAGCATGCCCGAAGCGCGTTGGCTGGCGGAGAACCTCGGGACGCTTGGATATCGGTTCACGCATCGGATTGATGGCAACTTCGTTTTGAGCAGCGGTTATTAGCACGCTCGGCGAGCGGCCGATGCTTTGCGGCGGATGAGTCGCCGGTTTACTTTTCTGTTGATGAAGGGGCAATTGTGCAACACTCGGAGAGTCGATGGTCGATGCTCATTGCGGCGGTGGTTTTGCCTGCCGCCGGTGGTTGGTTCGGCTGGCGTCATTACTGCGAGAGCAGCCAGAATGTGCAGCCGCCGGCGGTTCCGCCTGAGTATGACTTTGGAGCGGGCGCGCGGCTGCGCGGCGATGCAACGGCGGTTGATTCGTATCCCAAGTTGAAGAGCGAGCCGGACGGGAGCCCTTCGCAAGGACCGGCGCCATGCCTGGACTGTCGCGACCTGGCCGATGGCGCGGAAGCCTGGACCGTCAAGGCAGACGGCATGAGTCCGGCACATGCTTCCGTTACGGGGCTGGGAAGCGGCAAGTCCAACACGGCCCGGTTCACGATGGGCGGCGAGCACTTCTCGCTCGATCGCGACCCGACCGGCGTCTTCGTCCAAATCAAATGGAGCGGCGCCCCCAAATACGGATGCCGTCGTCAGACTGACTTGCAATGGCTCCCCGCTTGGCAGCAATAAGGCCGCGAACTCGGCGCTGCCGGAAGCTCTGGCCTTTACGAGCTACGGCGCCAGCGGCGATAGCTGGGGCGCCGCGATCACGCAAACCATGGCGAACGACCCCAGCTTTGGCGTCGACATTGTGGTCGACCAAGTATTGTACGGAGCGGCCACGAACATCGCCGAAGTCCACATCACGGTTTACGAGGGCGATGCCAAGAGCGTTGCGGCGGCGGACGCGGAGCGAACCGCGCGACCCGCCAACCGATGAGAGCCTGACGAAAGCGATTCTCGACGGCCAGAAGACTGATACAGAATAGAGCCAGGCCGGCCATGATCTTGCGCCGGCCGCGTTCGATTGAGTAGCGTGCGGAGGACGGTACTCCCGTGAACGCATTGCCTGGTTCGCTAACCAATCCCCGCGGGCTCCCTTTTGCGTCGCGCTGTCTTCTCCGCGGCACAGCAAGCCGACGACGAGGGGCGCAGTTTGCCGGCGAGCCGACCATGGTTGGCTCGGATGCTCTGCCGCTCCGCTGCGCCCCGCCAGGTCGCAACCGGCCCCAGGGGAAAGTGTGTCGCCAGCGGCGGCAGAATGGGCCTCCGCAAACAAGGAGCATAACTCAACGGGTATCGAGGCCGCGTCACAAATCCCAACCGTCCAGGCGGGCGTTGGGTAGACGTGCGGCGCCGACCTCAAGGCCACCTCGATTCTGTCCCCAAATTGTCCCCATGGCTTGGGCTGCCTTGAGGAAAGCGCAAAGAAAAGGCCGCAGTTTTTTGAACTGCGGCCTTTTCCAAAAAGCGAGGACGACGGGACTCGAACCCGCAACCACCGGATCGACAGTCCGGTACTCTAACCAATTGAGCTACGTCCCCAATGGCTCGTCGGAAAGGTTGATTATATTTGCCGATCGCAAGCTGACAAGGGCTCATCGACGGCCAATTCTAGGCCGAAATTCGACCGCATCCGCCAGCCGCTGAAAATTCTCGCCAGGCTGTCAGCTCGGGCGCTTTGGCGGGCCCGTTCTCCGGCGCCGCCGCTGCGTTCCGCAAAACCGGAACCGCGCGGCCGACTCGTTGCTCGGTGACCCGCCGGCGCCGCCTTGCGGCAGCTAATCTCGCTGCGAGTTTGCGAGCTACGCTTGCCGTAGTTCCCAACCAGGCTTCCCTGTTCCCCCGACGAAAGACGCGAGCTGTGTCGGAAATCATCAAAAAAGCGCTGAGTTACGTCTCGCACTTCGGCCCCCAGGAATGGCTGCTGTCGTTCGTGGCCGTCGTGGCGATCGGCATCTTTTGCATGCGGGGCTTCGGATCGCGAGCCAGCTACTGATGCAGCAATTCGCTATTCGCCCGCGAAGACTTCAAACCACCGGCCGACGACGTCGCGTGAGGCTCCGCGTGATGGCGAGGCTTTTGGCCGCCGTCGCGCGCCACAGCGGCTTCCAGTCGCTTCTGCCGGGCGACATCTCGCGCAGGTAAGCCCGGAGAAATCGCAGTCGGTCTCCCCGCGTCGCCCAGGGATGGGCCTCGATGCTGGTCGCCAGCCGGGCCAGGTTGCGGGCTTGCGTGGCAAAGCTCAAACTGCGGCCCACGCGAACGCCGTCCAGATCGATCAAATAGGCCTCCACGTCGGCCTCTCGCTCCACCAGCATCAGGTTGCATCCCTTCAGGTCGCGGTGCGCGATATGCCAGGCGTGCATCCGGCCGATCAGCCTCCCCAGCGCGACAGCCGTCTGCCGCGCGCGGCGCCGCCGCTCGTCGGCACTGGCACGGGCCAGTTTCCAGCCGTACAGGTGCAAATTAATGGCGCCGTCGATCCATTGCGTCGCCAGGTAGCTGTCGCTCCGCAAGCCGAAGCGGCGTTTCTCGCAAACCATCAGCGGCCGCGCCGTGGCGATGCCGCGTAACAACAGCGCGTGCCCCAGGTACCAGGCTTCCATCGCCGCACTGCGGCGGAACAAAAACGCCAGGGCTTTCACCCAATTCTTGGCTCGCACTCGCTTATAGGCGGCCTGGGTCGTGCCGCCGGCCAGCCGCAATTCGCTCTGCACTACCACGCTGCGGTGCGCCAGCTTCAAAGGCCGATGCGCGCCGGCCTGCAGCGGTGCGTCGGGATCGGCCAGCAGTCGCTCGAACTCTTCTCGCGGCAAATCGGCGACGGCGTGGCCCGGTCGTCCGGGCGCCGCTCAGGCGATAGAACTCGCGATTGTTCCGCAGCGAACGGCGGTCTCGCCCCCGCGCGACTTTCCGTCTTTGCCCGCCAATCCGCTCGAAGACGTCCAGGGCCGCGCGCCGCGGATCGTCGATGGCCAACTCCGGACGCTCGGCCAGGTAGAGCCGCCAGAACCGCCAGTGATCGGCCTGCGAGGCATGCCGGCGCCAGGCGGCGCCAAGCATGACCAGGCTGCTGCGAGATTGGCGCCAGCCGAGTGGCCCTGAAAGCCGTGCGCCGGCCAGATCGATCAAGTGCAATTCCGGCAACCGATCGTCGTCGGCAGCGGTATGGCAGGTGTCGAGCCGGAGCAGCACGTTGCTGGTGTGCAAGTCGTCATGGAACACCCCGGCCCGGTGCGATGCAGCGCACAACCGCGCCAGCGACTTGGTCAGCTTCCGCCGCATCGCCGCCTGACCGGCGGGCGGCAACTGCGGCAACCGCTCGCAAAGGTATTCTTCCAGCGAGCACGCCTCCGGTATGGCCTCGGTCACCAGGAAGTTTTCGCCGATCACTCCGTGGCGCCAGCGCTCGCCGACGGCGACCGGCGTGACCGTCGGCACGCGGCGCCGCGACACCTCGACCGTCCGCCGGAACTCGCGCTGCGATGCGCTGGCCCGCACCAGGTGGCGGCCGCTATCCCGCCAGTCGGGGCAGCGATATTGCTTGACGAAGAAGGCCCGGTGGGCCAGGTCGACCCGATAGACGGTGCGGTGCGGACCATGCTTGACGATCTTGGCGTGCCCTCGATCCAGCCATTCGGCCAGCCGCAAGCCTTGCGGCCCGAGCAACAGTTCCTGCCAGTCGGCCAGCACCTGCCAGCGGAACTCGCCGATCGCCAACGGCTGCGCCGCATCCGTGCGCTCGCCCTGCTCGAGTTCGTCCTGTTCAACGCTCAATGCGGCCGGATCCTTCCGTGGATTGATTGCCATCCGTCGCCGTGCGGATCTATACTGCCCGCCGGCGCCACGATGGAGGATTGTGGCCGCTCGCCGCTTGCCAGAGCAAGATCAAAACACCCCCTCTTCGGGGCTGTATCCAAGCTCGTCGCCTTTTTTCAAGTCGGCTTCCGCTTCCGACTTGTGACCTAGCTTGTCGTGCGCCTGGCCGCGGTGGTGATACAGCACGGCCAATTCTTGGTCGAACTGTCGCTGGTAGTAGTCGCGCACCTTTTGGTTGACCGAAAATCGATCGAGTTGGCTGAAGACGTCGTCGCGGTCCTTCTCGGCGATCCTGATCGCCAGATCGAGATCGGCCAGGGCCTTCTCGGGGCGGCCCAGCAAAAAGTGCAGATAGCCGCGTGTATCGAGGAAAGCGGCATTCTGAGCCTCGGGATCAACCGTCGGGCCGCGGATGTCCGAATAGGCGGACATCGCCTCTTCAATATCCTGGAACGCTTCTTCCAGTTCGATCCCGGCGATGGCGCGTGCGTAGGCCCGATTGTTTCGCGGCAACGGCGCACGCTCGGAACTCAACTTGATGGCCTGGGTCAGGTCGTCAATGGCCTCGCGGTGCCGATGCAGACGCTGGTAGACGATGCTTCGGTCCATATACGCCTGGGCATAGCGCAGGCCGCAACTCGACCAGCCGGTTGTAATCTGCCAGGCTTCCCTGAATATCCTTGAGTTTCAGTTTGACTTTGGCCCGCAGTTCGATGACCGGCGGATCGTCCGGTTTCCAGCGCGGTCGCTCGCTCTAAGTCCGCGAAGCGCCGGGCAGGTCGTCAAGGATTTCTTTCTTCCTGGCTCGATGCACAAGAAAATCGGCCATCCACTCCTTGGTCTTATCCCAGCCCCCCTTTTCCACGAAAGCGCTGCCCAGCAAGCCGAAGAACACCAGCATCATCGCCAGCAGCCAGAACCGGCGTCCTAACTTGCGACGGCGCCGCGGAGACGGTCCTTCGTCAAAGGTTGGCGGAATGGGAAATCCGTGCTCGTCCACTTGCGGCGAAGAAGGCGGCATTCACCCTGGCTCCTGATCTGTTCCGGCGCAGCGCCGATAGCGACTCATCCACCGGCAACGGCCCGCCCAAACCCAATTTGCGGGCCAAAGAGGGGCCGGTTCGTTGGCCGCGCAGCACTGCAAAGGAATTCTCGTCGAGAGATTTGCCCACGCTTAAATAACCTAGTCCTTTGGCCCAGCCGCGGCAAGCAGGCTTTTCTGGACAATCCCCGCCTCAAAGCGTTACGATACCCGCGATTTCGGCGTTTCATTCCGGGGGTCCAACCATCACCTTTGGCGCATGCCGCCCATCAAGGAGTAGCTTTCATGCTGTCTGCCATCCTGCGTACCTGTTTGTTGACGGTCTGCGTGATTGCGACCGCCGGCGCCGCCGATTGGCCCCAATTCCGCGGCCCCGGCGGGCTTGGCGCCAGCCAGGACACTGCCCTGCCGACCAAGTGGAGCGATGACAGCAACATCGCCTGGAAGACCGACTTGCCGGGCTTTGGCACTTCCAGCCCGATCACCCACCAGGGCCGCATTTATCTGACCTGCTATGGCGGCTATGGCACAAGCGCCGAGGAACCGGGCGAGATGGACGACCTGGCCCGATACGTCGTCTGCCTCGACCGCAAGCAGGGCGAGATCGTCTGGAAGCAGAAGGTCAAAACGCTGCTGCCGGAACAGCAATACCAAGGTTTTCAGTCGCTGCATGGCTACGCTTCCAGCACGCCGGCCACCGATGGCGAGCGGTTGTATGTCTTCTTCGGCAAGTCGGGCGTGTTCGCGTTCGATCTCGAAGGCAAGCAACTGTGGCAAGCCGACGTCGGCTCGAAAATTCACAACTGGGGCTCCGCCACTTCGCCCGTGCTGTTCCAGAACCTGGTGATCGTCAACGCCAGCGTCGAGTCGGGCGCCCTGGTGGCGCTGGACAAGGACACCGGCCGCGAAGTCTGGCGCACGCCCGGCATGATCGCGGCCTGGAACTCGCCGCTGCTGGTCGATCTGCCCGGCGGCCGCGTCGACCTGGTGATGAGCGTAAAAGGCCGACTGCTCGGTTTTGACCCGGCTACCGGCGAGCAGCGCTGGCACAGCAAGGGCATTGAAGATTACGTCTGCCCCAGCGTGATCGCCCACGACGGCATCATCTATGCGATCGGCGGCCGCGGCAAACCGAGCGCTGGCCGTGCCGGCGGGCGAAGGAGACATGAGCGACAAGATCCTGTGGACCGTGCAAGCCGGCTCCAACGTCTCTTCGCCCGTCTATCATGACGGCTATCTCTATTGGGTCAGCGAGAGCAAAGGCATCGCCTACTGCATCGACGCCAAGACGGGCGAAGCCGTCTACGAGAAGCGAATGCAGCCGCGCCCCGACCGCATCTACGCCTCGCCCGTCGTGGCCGACGGCAAGATCTATTATGTCTCGCGCAACAACGGGACGTTCGTCGTCGCCGCCAGGCCCGAATACGAGCTGCTGGCGCACAACGTCATCGCCAGCGACGACAGCGTCTTCAACGCCAGCCCCGCCGTCAGCGACGGCCAATTGCTGCTGCGGTCAGACAAATGTCTGTATTGCGTTGGCAGAGAGGAGTGAAGAGGAACGAGAGAGGAGGAGAAAGGCGCCAGGAGACTCGGCGGTGGAACCGGGGGCGTTTGCGTCGTGGGCCCCAAAGTTCCGATGCCACAAAAAGCCCCCCGGACCGGAAGCGAGGGAAGAAAGTCAAAATGCAAAATGCAAAACGCAAAATGTAAAATTGGGAACAGCTTCCTGCCATTTTGACTTTTGCATTTTGCGTTTTGCATTTTGCATTTCCCCTTCGCCGCCGGCGCCAACAGCGAGCTCCTCGGCCGCCGGAAGCCGCTCCGTCCCATCCGCGGCCGTAAGGCCCCTTTCGCCCGCGCGACGTCGGCTTTACACTGTTCTTGCCTGGGAAAGCATTGGGGGAATGCGTTGATTTCCCGGCAGTTGTGCCCGCCGCTGCACGCCGCTTGACGTGCCGTCCCGTAACGAAACGCAATCATCGGAGTCCGTCACGCATGGCCAAAAAGCCCGGCACGTATCGCTTCAGCTTCGGTCCCTGGAACATCTCGACGGGCGCCGACCCGTTCGGCCCGCCGGTTCGCAAGGAAGTGCCGTTCGCCAAAAAGCTGCGGGCCTACCGTCAGCTCGGTTTCCACTACGTGCAGTTCCACGATGACGACGTGGTGCCGGCCGATTGGGACGCGACGCAGACGGCGCGCGGCGTGGCCAAGATGAAGAAGATGCTCGACGGCGAAGGGCTCAAAGGCGAGTTCGTGGCGCCGCGGCTGTGGGAAGACCCGCGCACCATCGACGGCGGCTATACGGCCAACAGCGCCTCGGCCCGCCGTTACGCCCGCGAGCGCACCCGCCGCGCGATCGACATCGCCAACATGCTGGACATCGATCTGATGGTGCTCTGGCCGGCGCGCGAAGGCACCTACATTCGTGAAGCCAAGGACGCCCAGGCCGCCATCGGGCAGATGGTCGACGCCATCGACGACATGCTCGCCTACGATCCGAAAATTCGCATCGTCGGCGAGATGAAGCCCAACGAGCCGACCGACCAGGCCTACTGCCCGACCGTCGGCCACTTTATGGGCCTCTGCTACCGCACCGTCCGATCCCTCGCGCGTGGGCGTGTTGATCGAAAGCTGCGCACAGCATTCTGGCCGGGCTCGATCCGGCCGACGACATGGCCTATGCCTTGTGGCACGGCAAGCTGTGGGGCGTGCACCTCAACGATCAGAACGGCCTGAAATACGACCAGGACAAGACGTTCGGCGGCGCCGACCTGCGCCGGGCCTTCAACCAGGTTTGGGTCCTCGATCGGGCCGGCTATTATGACATCGGCGTGGTCGGTCTCGACGTCAAGGCGATGCGCACCACCAAGCAGGCCGACGACACGAAGCATCTGGCCAACAGCCTGAAGATGTTCAACCACCTGCTCAAGGCGGCCCGCGCCGTCGACGACGCCAAGATCGAAGCCTTCCGCCAGGCCCGCGACTACGAAGGCCTCGAGCTGTACATCCTGGAACACCTGATGGGAGTGTGATGAAACAGGAAGTGGTACGTAGTAGGCGGTATGCAGCACGCCGGAGAGATCGCTCCGCCCTCCTCCACCCCATCCCCCCATGCACCTACCACCTACGTTTACGGCAATGAATCTCGATCCAATTGAAGTCGTCCGCAACGATTTTCCTCGGGGCCAGTTCAAAGCGGCGCTGTTCGATTTCGACGGCACGCTGTCGCTGATCCGCCGCAACTGGCAGCAGGTGATGATCCCGATGATGGTCGACGTGCTGGCCGGCGTCGATGCGCAGGCCACGCGTGACGAGTTGCACGTGCACGTCGAAGAGTACGTGATGCGGCTCAACGGCAAGCAGACCATCTACCAGATGATGCAACTGGCCGAAGAGGTCAAGCTCCGCGGCGGATCGCCGCGCGAGCCGCTCGAGTACAAGCACCAGTACCACGACCTGCTCTGGGCGCAAATCGGAGATCGCGTTGCGGCGCTGCAGCGAGGCGAGATCTCGCCCGAAGAGTTGACCGTTCCCGGCTCGCACCGCTTGCTTCAGCAACTCGCCGACCGGGGGCTGACCTTGTACCTGGCCTCCGGCACCGATCTGAAATACGTCCAGGACGAACTTCGCGCGCTGGAGCTCGACCGCTTCTTCGGAGAGCACGTCTACGGCGCGCTCGACAATCACCAGGCCTTTTCCAAGGCCATGATCATTGAGCGGATCATCGCCGACAGCGGCGTGGCCGGCCATGAGCTGCTCGCCTTTGGCGACGGCTATGTCGAAATCGAGGAAACGCGTCGCGTCGGCGGCGTGGCCATCGGCGTTGCCAGCGAGGAAGAGACCCGCCAAGGCGTCAACGAGTGGAAGCGAAACCGGCTGCTGCGCGCCGGAGCCGATATCATCATCGGCGATTACCGCACGCAGGACGAACTGCTCGAAATCCTCGGGCTGGCAAGCGCCGAGGGCAAGTCATGCTGAGCATCGAGCGACTGCAAGCTCTGCTGGCGGCGTTTGGCAGTTTGAAGATCGGCCTGGTCGGCGACCTGTTCCTGGACCGTTATCTCGATATTGATCCCGAGCTGGAAGAACTTTCCATCGAGACCGGGCTGGAGGCCTACCAGGTCACGCAGATCCGCAACAGCCCCGGGCGCTGGGGACCGTGATGAACAACCTGGCCGCGCTGGGCGTCGGCCGGCTGCTGCCCGCCACGGTGCTGGGCGACGACGGACAGGCTTACGACTTGCTCAAGGCGCTCGAGCGCTTGCCCGTCGACGCCGGCTATGTCGTGCAAGACGCCGAGCGGCTGACGCCGACCTACACCAAACCCATGCAGCGCGACGGCGGCGGTACGTGGCGAGAGCTGAACCGGCTCGACCTGCGCAACCGCAAGCCCATGAGCCGCGCAACCCTTGATCGGCTGCTCGAACAGATCAGCCGGGTATTCTCCGCAGCCGACGGCCTGATTATCGTCGACCAGGTCAACGAAGAAGATTGGGGCGTCGTCACCGGCGAAGTCCGCGAGCATCTGGCCGCGCTGTGCCGCACTGCAGCCGGACAAGCTGGTCTTCGTCGACAGCCGCACGCGAATCGCGCGCTACAACTTCGGCGTGCTGAAACCAAACGCGGCCGAGTGCCTCGCAAGTCTGGGGAAAGCGAGCGACGAAGCGGCGCCGTTCGACCTGGCCGCCACGAAAGCGGCGGCGCTGCACCTCTCGCGCAGACCGGCTGCCCGCTGTTTTGCACGCTCGGCGATCGCGGGATGTTGGCGGTCGGGTTCGCCGATGGCGATCAGCGGCCCGAAGCGATCGAAGCGGCCGGCTACCCGGTCCAGGGCCCGACCGATATCGTCGGCGCAGGCGATAGCGCCACGGCCGGCATCGTGGCTTCGCTGCTGGCCGGGGCCAATCCGAGCGAGGCGGCGGCCGTCGGCAACCTGGTGGCGTCGATCACGGTGCAGCAGTTGGGAACCACCGGCACGGCCAGCCCGGCCCAATTGGCGGCGCGCTGGCAGCAGTGCCATGCGTCGTAATCGCAACAGGCGTTTCAGCCGCCAAAAGACGGCCAACCCATCGACGGTTGTGCATGTGCGCATGGAATTTGCGGCGTGATGCGAAGAAATGGCCGTTTCGCCTTGAAGCCCGCCCCCCGCCGCAGTTGGCGCCGCAGCCAAAAGCCAGCCGATGGCGCTTGGCGCTCGTTGACGTAGGCGAAAGCGCGTCATACGATCTTGGTTTAGAGACATCTGTCCGCGTCGGGTTTCGTCGAAGGCCGGCGAACGCGGCGTTCACACCACTTCTATTTCAACATGGAAAGGGGGAAGCACTCCATGCCATTGTTTGAAATCGAGACGGAGTCGCACATCATCATCACCTGGGCCGAGGATCAGGATGCCGCCGCCGCCGTGGTTTCCGATGCTTATCCGGGCGAGCGCGTGATGCGACTGACCAAGCGTCCTCGAGACACCTGGGTTATTTCCAAAACCGCGTTGGGCATCTCCGGCCAGGTCGACGTCTGCCACACGGCGCGCGATTGCCTTTCGAAGGCCGCCGGCGACAAGGTCCACGCCATCCGCTTGTACATGCACGAGACCGGCTCCGATCTGGAACGGGCTCGCAAAGTGATCGAATCCAACATGGTGATGGGCTGGTCTACGCAGCCCCGCTCGATATTCTTCTTCCTTCGACACAACGCGCCCGGGGCGACGTTTCTGAGCAGGAGAAACGTCGCCCGCGGCGAGGGGCATTCTGGCTGCGTTTCACGCGGCTCTCTCTTCTCACTCCCCGCCATTGCAGTGCGAGCGCCTCGGTTGCTTTGCGTGCATCGGCAAACGGGCGCGGCACAAAAGCGAACCTTATGCTACGCCAGCGCACCGACGAGTCTCGCGCCGCAAATGCCTTAACGCCGCGCTGGGCGGCCTGTTATGCTTAGGAATAAGCTGTGAAGCTTCGCCTTCTCTGACCCGGCAGGTAGTCGCGGCAAGCCGATGCTTCTCTTCCCGAGGGACGATCATGCTCTTGTCTTCGAATCGATCGTGCGTGGCGTTGGCATTGCTGCTGGCCGGCCTGTCGCTGACGGCCTGCGGTCCAGCGCAGCCGCCGCTGCCGGAAATCGCGCCGCCGGATCTGGCGGATCCGCCGTTCACGATCTCCCCGGAAACGACCTACCTCACCCGGCCGCTGCGCGACGACGGCTATGTCGATTACGCCGCCGCAACCAACGAGCAGATGAGCCACGGCGTGACGGTCGAGAACAATGCGGCGGTCTTGCTGCTGGAAGCGTGCGGCCCCGACTTGCTGGATGCGAAATACCAGCAGGAATTCTTTGAGCTGCTCGGCATGCCCGTCTTGCCTGCCGAAGGAGCGTACCTTCAAGCATTCGATGATTACGTGAAGGAACAAAGACCGGCCGGCAACGAGGCGGCCGAGCAGGCCGACCCCACGGGCAAGCCTGACGAACCATTGGTCGTTGCGACGGCGCGTCCTTGGAACGCCGAAGAATTCCCGCTGTTGGCCCGCTGGCTGAACGACGGTCAGAAACCGCTGGAACTGGCGATGGCCGCCAGCGAGCGGCCGAAATTCTACTCGCCGGCGCTGGGCGGCGAAGAAACGCTCAATGCGACTCCGCTGCCTGCCACGCGCGCCGGCCGGCGCGTGGCTCGAGCGCTTGTCGCCCGAGCCATGCTGAGCGCCGAGCGCGGCGACATCGACTCCGCTTGGAGCGACCTGCTCGCCTCGCACCGGCTGGCGCGGTTGGTCTCGCAAGGACTGGGCGTGGTGAACAGCCTGGTGGCGACGGGCATCGAACGAATGACATGCACCGCAGATCATGCATTGGCCGCCGTACTGATCGATCCGCAGCGCATCGGCAAGCTGCTGGACGACCTGAATGCGCTGCCGCCGCTTCCGCCGTTCGCCGACCAGATCGACGGCTTCGATCGCCTGGCCTACCTGGACGCGGTCCGTGCCGTGGCTCAGGCCGGGCCCCAAATCTTGACCGGCGAGAGAGTTCTTGCCCAAGGCGCGCCGGAAGACTGGCTCGCCAATTCGTACAACCTCGACTGGGACGTCGCGCTGCGCGAAGGCAACGACTGGTACGACCGCATCGCCGCCATGCACCGACTGCCAACCTGGACCGAACGAACGAAAGCCGCGGCCGAGTTGACCCGGGAAATGAACGCCTTGCCCGGCCCTTCGAATGCTTCCGCCTTTCTGGGCCAGGTGGCCTCTGGACTCATTGCCCGCGACGACGCCAGCAAGCAAATGGCCGCCATTTTGATCCGGCTCTATGCTCCGGCGTTTACGCGCATCGACCGGCATTGAAACCAGCGCCGCCGTTTCGCTCAATCTGGCCAGGCTCTCGTTGGCGCTCGCCGGCTACCGGGCTCGTCATGGCAAATACCCCGCTGAGTTGAAAGACCTTGCTCCGGAGTGGCTGGCGAAGATTCCGCTCGACGGCTTCAGCGACGCGGCGTTCCACTACCAGCCTCGTGACGACGGCTATTTGTTGTACAGCATCGGCGCCAACGGCAACGACGACGGCGGCGCCAGCGCCGATAAAGACCACCCGCAAGCAGACGATTTGGCAATCCGCACGAATGCCGGCAAACCGTAGCGGAATTTGTGAAAACTCCGAGTGGCCGCCCACTGTCATTAAAACGCCAGCGCGGCTTGGAGCGAAAACGCAGTTGGGACGGAATCTTCACGGATTCCGCTGCGATGGTTGCCCCACCCGTAGAGCGATGCCGCTCATTGTCGCCTTTCGCTCCCGCGAAAGAACGTTCTTTCGCAGGAGCGAAAGGCGACGAAACGCTCGCTCCGACACGCTTCGCTCTTAATCGTCAAGCGCACCCGCATTCCGCCAGCCGCGCTAGCGGCGCCAGGAGATCGAGTCGCTAGATGAACCTGCTCTGATTTCGCCTCAGCGACGGGCGTAATGTCTTCGCATGGACAACTGCATGCGAACGTCCAACCGGGGTTGCTGCTCTCCAGTCATCTCGCGCCTCGTCCATCACCAGACCTCCCGTCGGCAGGCTTCCACGCGATCCCGCACTTCCTCGCTCATCCTGGTCAGCCACACGCCGCCTAAGAGCAAATTGAATTTCGGCTCTCGCTCCGCCTCGGCTTCCACCCGCTCGATGAACTCAGGGCCATGGTTTCTCAACAGATCTTCCATCATGCCTGCCGCCAGCACTCCGAACAAACCATCCTCCGGGTCAGCCGGAAGCTGTTCCAGAATCGTGAGGATGGTTTCCCAGCAGAGTTCCGGCTGATCGCGAGGCAGATCAAAATCATCAAAGCCTTCCTCGCGCTTTCGGAACTCGCCCGTCAGTTCATGGTGCTTCCAATACGCGATCCAGTCCGCCGCAATCTCCGCCGCCTTCATCACCTGCCTCATCTTTGCGCTATCTTGTCGTGTGCGCCTCATTCCAAACGGAGGCTGACGCCTCCGGCTCGCCGGCTTCACTGTACTGCTGCCTTCTTTCAGACGCGCCGCTCCGTCCTGCTGCAGCCTCAGCCAACTCCGATCAGTGACGATTAGCGGAGGTCAGCGGTTCCTCTTCTCCCGGTTCCTTCTCCGTAGCGGCGTGCCCAATTCTACCGTTTCCGCCGCTTCCCGGCTGCGATATGCTGGAGTCATCCGGTTCGCGAACTCTCATGCAAGGCACTCGTCGTATGGATTCCGAGTCATGTCACGAATGATTCCCGCGGTGGTCCTTGTCTTCTTCACCTTGCTCCTGCACGTTCCGCCGGCTGGCTCGACCTTGCTCTACGCGGATGAGCCTGCCGCAACGGCGCCAAACGACCAGGCACGCGGCCAACCACAGGCCGAGCCCAAGTTCCCGAGCCTGGAGAGCGATAACCGCGCGTACCTGACCGATCTGCGTCTGCTGGAAAGAGAACTGAATCGCTTGCGAGACGACCGCGAGTGGCGCAGCGCGTTCGTGCAGTTCCTTGGCACGCAACAGTCTTTCCTCGGGCGGTACAGCGAGGCGCTGACAATCTTCGACGATGGGCGAGGCTACAACACGTCCAACACATCTGCCGACCTCTCCGAGTATGAAGCACTGGACGCCGTCGAAACGCTGCTGGAACTGGCGGACCGTCATCGGGTGATCATGATCAACGAGGCGCATCACGTGCCGTTGCACCGGGCCTTCACGATCAGGTTGCTCGCAGGGCTGTACAAAAAGGGCTTTCGCTATTTCGCGGCTGAAGCCCTGACGACCGCGGACGCGGCGCTGGCCACGCACAGCTATCCGACCTTGCGCAGCGGCTATTACCTGCACGAGCCGCTGTATGCGGACCTGATTCGCATCGCCCTCAGGCTCGGCTACCAGGTCGTGCCGTACGAGTTTGACGCAGGCGCTACGAACGGCGCCGACGACCTGATCGCCAGCCAGAACGCCCGCGAAGAAAGCCAGGCCCGGAACCTCAAGCAGCGGATTCTCGACAAGGATCCGCACGCCAAGATTCTCGTTCATGCCGGCTACGCGCACATTTACAAGCGAGCGAAGACGTGGGAACTTGGCGGCCAGAAAGGCGAGGTTCGCCAGATGGCCCTCTGCTTCCAGCAGCTCACGGGCATCGAGCCATTGAGCGTCGACCAGACGCAATTCACCGAGCACAGCGAGCCCAAATACGATTCGCCCGTTTACCGGCAGGCCATCGAACGGGGCTTGCTCAAACACAAACCTGTCATCCTCCGTCAGCGCGATGGACATAGTTTCTACTCGCCACAGGAAGCGGTCGATTTGGCGGTCTTCAACCCTCGCACGCGTTATGAGCGCGGCCGTCCGAGTTGGCTTTCGCTCGGCGGCCGCCGCCAGACGCACGCCGTGCAGAGCGACCAACGCCCGGCGGCCGGCGCTCTCTATCTCGCCCAGGCCTTCTACGCCCATGAAGAAGGCCCCGACGCCGCGCCCTATCGACCAGATCGCCTACGGCGCCGATGAACCGCCGCCAACGTTGTGGCTGCCCGCAGGGAAGTTCCGAGTTCGTGTTGTCAACGAGAGCGGCAAAACGCTGCACGAGTACGTCGCGGCCGGTGAATGATCTTGCAGAAAGCTTGCCATGCGACGTCTCAAACGATCGTCCCTCGCCGTATGTTCTCGTCGAGCCATACGCGGAGTGGGGTAGCCGTTTCGACAACGCAAGCCAACGGCCAGCGTTTCATCGCCTGTTCGCTGGGCGCTGAGGTGAACGCCACAACATCCGGATCGATGGTGGACCCAATGGACATATTCCCTCGCTTCGCCAGTTCCAGCACAAAACCGACGCTGTCGTCGGTAAGCGCAGGACACTCAACGGTTAGTCCGCGACAGGTAGCAGGAAGATCGAGCGTATGGATTGCAACATTGATGATGCCGCCGTCTCTCAACTTGACGCTGCAATACGTTTCCGGGTCGCGCTCGCCAGCGCCAAGCTTTTGCTGATTAGTGCATCTCAGCGAAGATTAGTGGTTTAACTCCTACAGTAGCTCAACGATGCGCTCTACTGCAACTCCGCCCCTTCCCCTTCCAAATTCCGATACAACGGCAGATGCCGGTAATAAACCTCCAGCATCAACAGGTGCATGGCGGTGACGTAGATCCGCCGGCTTCGCGGCCCCAGCGGTCGGGATGGGGGCCGAGGGGATCCCAACTGCCGGCTAAGGGACCGGCGGTCTGCTGGTTGTCGATTAAGAGGGGCCGCAGCCGGTCATTCCATTGGCGCCAGTGAGCGCCGCCCATCTGGAACATGAACTGCGTGCCGTAGTACCAGTAATAAGCGTCGCGCTCGGCGCCGCTGGCCGTCCATTGCGGCAAGTGGCCGAGCAGGTAGTCGGCGCCGGCGACCATCGTGGCGTTGTCCCGCTTCCAGCCCAGGTACTGCCGCATCAACAAGGCCTCGGCCGTCATCACGCGGCTGGGAAGACGCTGATGGTCCTGCGTCGCCTTCGGTCGGTAAGCGTACAGGGCCGGGTTGGTTCGGGCCTGGGCGCCGTCGAGCCAGCCCTGCACGCGCTGGTAGGTCTGCTGCGGCGCCTGCAGTCCAGCCAGTTCGCCGCTCTTGAGCGCCATGAGCTGCCAGCCGGAAACCGAGGTGTCGCTGCCGCGGCCCGGCGAATATCGCCAGCCGCCTTCGCTCGGGTTCTGCGCGGCGACGATGAAGTCGAGCGCCCGCTGGGCCGGATCCTGCAAGCTCGGGTCGCGCGTCATGCCGTAGGCTTCGCCGAGCGCGATCGACGCAATGCCGTGGCTGTAGAGCCAGACGTTGAGGTTCGAACGGGCGTCTTGCGGCACGAACAGATCGCCGTCGGCCCGCTGATTGCCGAGCAGGTAGCCGAGGCCGCGGCCGACGACCAGCCGGTACTTGCCGTCGGTGTGCGTGTAGCCGGCGCCCAGGAAGGCCAGCATCGACAGCCCAGTGGCGGCCGTGTTCGACTGCATCCGCGCAACGCCGGCGTTCTCGTAGCCGGGGCGACCCTGGCTGAAATCGTGCAGGCTCCAGCTTCCGTCGGGGTTCTGGTGCCGGGCCAGGAAGTCGAGCCCCATCTCGACGGCCCGTTCCGAAGCTTCGCTGCCGCCGCGCTGCTCGGCCAGTTGGCGCCGCATGGCCCGGTCTCGCTGCCGCAGGCCCGGCACGGCCGTATCGCGCACGCGGACGTCGGCCGCCACTTTGCTGCCGCTGCGCTCAAGGATCATGCGGCTGGCCGCAGTGTGAACCACTTCGCTCTCGGCCCGCGCTCGGCGGCTGGGCAAGCCGAGCTCGCGCCCTGGCTGCGAAGACAAGCCGCCCGGCCCGACCGGCGCCGCAATCCGCACCGGTAGACCGGCCGCCGCCATGCGGCCGGCCGGTGCGCCGCTTTCCGCCGCTGCCAGTTCGCCGCCCGTAGGACCATCCGAAGGGCTGACATCGGCCAGCGTCGCGGCATCGACCTCGGCCGAACCGGCGGCGGGCATGGCTGGCGCCGAACGTTCGCCGCGCGGCAAGGCGCCGCCGGCCGTGTTTTGCAATTCGGGCATCGCCTGGCCGGCGCCCTCGGCGCGACGCGGCGCGCCCAGTCCGCCGCCGACCAGCCCCGACGATCGGGCGCCCTGCCCTGCCGCTTCGCCAGCGGACGCGCCGCCCGGCGCCGCCATGCCGCCCGGAGCGCCAACGCCGACAGGCAACGAGGCAACTTGCCGTCGCAGCACTATCGCCCGCGGGCGAAGGGCCGCCGCCGCAGCCGAACCCGAGGCGCGTGCGTCGCCAGCCGCTGCGCCGGCGGCCGCCATCGCGCCCGGCGTTTCGATCGCTGTGCCGTCACTCGGCAGGGCCGCAGGCGCTTGCAAGCGCGCCAGGCCTGCCGTGCCGGCGGCTCCGCCGCTTGCATTTCCGCCGGTCATGTTGGGAGCTGCGCTATCCGCGCGGCGCGCGGGGCCGGCAGCGGCCAGAGCTGATGCCGCCGGTCCGTTCGCATTGCCGGTTGCGGCGGAAGCCGGATTGGTCCATCGGCCGGCCGCTGGGAAGCCCTTGCTCGCCACGCGCCACGACGCGCCGACGGCGGGCGTGGCGGGATTGCCGAGGGCCGCCGTCCGGCTGGCTGGCTGTTGCGGGCGTGGCGCCGGTCGCCTGTGCCCGGTCGCCTGTGCGGCGGCGCCGGCGGGCGCGCCGGCTGTCGCGGCTTTGGCGATCCGCGCCGGCGCGTAAGTCGCCGAGCGTCGGTTCGCCGCCGCCCGAGGCGCGGCCGTCGCCCATCTGCGAGGCGATTTGCGGCCGGCCGAGATCGATACTGGCGTTGCCGGCCGCGGCCGTCACTCTGCCGCGCGGCGCCTGCGAAGCCGCACGGCTGGCGGCGGCGTGCGCTGGCTTCAACTCGGCTGGGCCGCCTGGCGCCGGCCGTATCGGCCACGGTCACGTCTTCAGCAGGCAAGGCGGCCGAGGCGGCCTGCTCCCCTGCCCTGGCCTTGGCGATCCGTGCGGCTCGCTCGGACTGGCGGCGGCGCCCGGTTCGAGACGCTGCGAAGCCGCAGCGCGGCGCGCGGCCGCCGCCGGCGTGCGCACGAACTGCCCGGCGCCGGGGAAGTCGCGATCGAAGTTATGTTGCCGCGTCATGCCGGGCATCCGCCGCTGGCCTTGGTCAATCCCGTAGCAGCCGGCTGGGCTGTGGCTTCGCTCGGCTGTGCGCTGGGGGCCGAGCTCTGCGGCGCCTCTACCGCAACGGCGCCTTGGCCGGCGGTCGCGGCGCGGGCTTGGGACCGGGCCAGGCTGGGCGACGGCGAGGCGGAGTTCGGCTGGCCGGATGCTGCAGCAGCACGATTAGGAGTCGTCGGCGCGACGGCGGCTTGAGCGCCGCGAGGCATGGCGGGGTCCGCCGCTTGCGGCTGCCGTTGCGGCACGGCGCCGGGCGCCGATGCGGGCCGTGGCGGCCATCGCCGGTTCCAACGGCGCCGAGTCGCCCTGGGCTGCAGCGGCGGGCGTCGGCACTTGCGCGGCTGCGGTTGCAGCAGGCGCCGCGGCGGCGCTGGTGCGTGAAGGCGCCGCGGCTGCCATGCGATCAAGCTGCGGTTGTGCGTTCGCCTGCGAATCGACGAGGCGCCGCGGCGGCGACGTTCGGCCGGCGAGCGTCGGCTGCAGCCGCCGGCGCCGAACGAGCGAGCGCCGGATTCGTGGCTTGCCGTGGCATCTCAGTGGCGGCGGGCGCCAGCGGCGCGGAGGCGCGCCTGCTGCGGCGCAGGCTGTTGCGATTCGACGCGCCGGCGAGGCAGGCGCCGGACGCGTCATCTGCCTGGCCATGCTGGCAGGGTCAGCGGCTTGACGCCTGGGCTGCTGTGCGTCTTGCCGGTGCGCGATTCGCGCGGCCTGTGGCCGGGCGCGTGCCGCCGGTTGTTCGCTGGTCTGCCGCCGCTCGACGGTGGCGGCGGTCTGTTGGCGGCGGACCGCTTCGACCTGGGCGTCCAGCGGCGCCGGCTGCCGGGCGGCCTCGGCCATTTGCGGCGTTTCGACCTGTTCGGTCGGCGCCCGCACTTCGGTTTCGCGACGACTGATCCGCTCGCCCGACATCCGCTCGCTGCGGCGCGGCACGGTCAGCTCGGCGCGCTCGAGCTCCACTTCGCTCGGCTCGCGCTGCTCGACGGCGGGCTCCTCTTCGCTCGGCCGCTTGATCGGCGTGGGCTCGGTCTCGGCCTGTTCGACCGGCTGCGTTTCGGCGTCGGGCGTTTCAGTTTCGACCGGCGACTCCAGCGTCTCGTCGACCCGCACTTGCTGCTGGTCCTGCCAGTGATAGTCGGGCAGCGTGACGCGCTCGGGCTCTTCGAACTGGTCTTCCGCAGCGTGCTCCTGAACGGGCGTCATGGCCAGGTAGACGTTGTAGCTGAAGATGCAGAGCCAGAAGTGCAGCAGCAGGCTCATGAACACGCCGAACTGCAGCCGCCGCTGCATCCGGCCGTCGAGCCGCACCACGCCCCAGGCCAGCACGCCGACGATCGTGGCCAGCACGATCAACTGGCAGTAGGCGTTATGGATCAGCGTCGACGTCTGAAAATCGCCCTTGGCGGCGATGATGCCCGCGATGAACCCGGCCAGCACCAGCAGCACCAGGTTGATCGGCCAGAGCTGCTCATCGAAATCCGCCAAGGCGGGATGGCTGCGAGGAGCATCGTGCTTTTTCGTGGGCCGGGGCATGACGAAGAAAGTTCGGGCTGAATGCGGCGGGCGGAAGGGGAACGATCAGGAAATAGGCGCCTGCCAGAATGCAGGCCACGGAGAATACGCGGCGGCGTTCGGACCGAACCAACGAGGTAGCCGTTGGCACACGGCGGATAATGCAAAATGCAAAACGCAAAATGCAAAACGCAAAATGGCGGATGGCGACCTCCGATTTTGCGTTTTGCATTTTGCATTTTGCGTTTTGACTTTTCTTCCCCTGGCACGCGAGGCGGTGAACTGCGTTAGGAAGTCCTCGCGGGACAGAGAGCAACTGGTCTCCTCTCCCTTTGGGAGCGGGTCAGGGTGAGGGCTGCTTCGTTTCAAGTTCGGCAGTTTGGCTGAGTTGCAGGTAGATGCTTTGGTCACCGTGGATGGGAAGTCGTCAGGCGCGGCCCCCTCACCCCGGCCTTCTCCCAGTGGGAGAGGGAGTGATGCGGCTAACGCCGCTTTGTTATGTGTCCAGCTCGTTGAGTTCATTCTTCAGTCTCTCGCGTTGGGCGCCGCACCTTCGGTAGTGACGCGGTAGTCGCGGATGCGGGCTTTGTTGCAGAGATTCATGACGGTGACGACGTACTGCCAAACGCAGCGTTTGTCGGCGCGGATGATGACGGTCTGGCGGCCGGGGTTGTTGGCGGCCGACTGCAGCAAGGTCTCGAGCAAGGCGGCCTCGTTGAGTTGCTGGCCGTTGACGATGTAGCGCCCTCGCGGTCGACGTTGACGAACAGCTCCTTGGGTTTGGCCGTTAGCGGCATCGCTTCGCTGGCCTGCGGCAGCACGACGTTGAGCTCCCGCTCCTGCTCTTCGAACCTGGTCGCCACCAGGAAGAAGATCAGCAGCAGGAACACGACGTCGATCATCGGCGTCAGGTTCAGCTTGCCCAGGGCGGTCGATTTTTTGATGGCGACGGTCATAAAATCGTAGGGTGGGCATTGCCCACCATGAATTGCGGTTAAGCGGTTTTGGCAGAAGTCGGCCCGCGTTGCGTGGCCGTGGTGGGCAGTGCCCACCCTACGGCTACTTCCTGCCGGCGACGGGTTGAGCTTCAGGAGGACGGGGCTTGTCGTTCGGAGGTTTGGTTTCTGAAGGCGCGGGCGGCGTGCGATGGACGCGGAGCTTGCCTTCGAAGCGTTCGAGCTGCGGCAGCAGTTCGAGCAACAGCTTCGTCGATGTCGCGGAACAGACGACTGGATGCGGCCTTCGAAGTAGTGGGCCAGAATGGCGGCGGGAATCGCCACGCTCAGCCCGGCAAACGTGGTGACCAGCGCCACGTAAATGCCGCCCGCCAGCCGCTCGCCCATGTTGCCCTTGTCGGCCGAGTTGGCGGTGATGAAGAAGGCCTGGATCATCCCCTGCACGGTGCCGAGCAAACCCAACAGCGGCGTGATGGTGACGGCCAGCTCGATCGGCCGGACGTTTTTATAGAGCCTGGTCGCCTCGCGGTCGCTGGCGTCTTTGACCGCGATTTCCACTTCCGCATGCGGACGGCCAAGCTTCATCAGCACCGCGCGCAACACGCTGGCCGTGGTGGATGGGAATTGCTGGCAGAGTTTGTACGCCTGCCGCGGATCGAGACCCCCGGGCCGCGCGGCCAGTTCTCCCAGTGATTTGGTCAGCTCGGGCGGAATGATCTTGCGGCGCCGCAAACCGAGCCAGCGCTCGATGGCGAACAGCACCACCAGGAACGACATCAGCGCGATCGGGATCATCAGCGGACCGCCGGCCAGCGCCAGTTCCAGCAGGTTCATCGTCGGCAACGGGGCCGGCGCGGCCACGGGCGCCGGTTCCGGCTCTTCCTCGCCCGGCGCGTTCAACGCTTCGGCGGCTCGGCGTTCTGCCTCTGCCTCATCCACTTGTTCGTTTGCGGCCGGTTGGGGCTCTGCTTGCTCTTGCGCAAAAGCAGCGGGCGAGAGCACTAAGCAGAAAACCGGCAGCAGCAAGAGCGAAAACGCGAGTCGCTTAGGCGGGGAAAACAACGTCAAATCGCCAAACCGTGGGTCGCCATCCGCCATTTTGACTTTTGCATTTTGCGTTTTGCATTTTGCATTCGCTGCCGGAGGAGCGCCGCCCAGCGCGCCGCCTGCAGCGATCGCGCATGCGCAATCGGCCGAATGATTAACGCCCCATCTGCAACTCGCCATGCTCGACTCCCTCGCCCTCGATTGCCGTCCCCCGCCTACCGCCTACTTCCCCTGCACTTCGACCAGCCGCTGTTTGGCCAAAGCGGCCTTGTCGCTGCTGGGAAACTTGTCAACGACTTCCTGGTACGACTTGGCGGCCTGGTCCTTCTTGCCCAGCACTTCGAAGCAGCGGCCGGCTTCGTAGTGGGCGTTGGCTTGCCACTCGGGATAACTGTAGGCGTAGGCCGCCTTGAAGAAGTTCTTGATCGCTTCGGCGTGGTTCTTCTGCTCGAAGTAAATCTCGCCGATCATGAACCGGGCCCGAGCCGCCACCTCGCGATCGGTCTTGGCCGTCACTTCTTCATATAGCGGCAATGCCTGCGCGGACTGACCGAGGTTTTGTTGGGCCCAGGCCTGTTCGTAGAGCGCCTCAGGCAGGTACTGCGAGTCCGGATACTGCTTGACCGCCTGCTCCAGCAATGCCAGGCTCTTGGCCCACTGCTTCAGTTTGGCTTCGGCCTGCGCCGAGTGGAGCAAGGTCAGCATGGCGAAGTCCTTGCCGGCCGGGTTCTTCACCTGGGCGTAAACAGGGAGCGATTCGGCGAACTTGCCTTGCTTGAACAGGCTCTCGGCCTGCATGAAAGCGGCGTCGGCGGCAAGCGCGCCTTGCGGGAACGTGCTGCGTTGATAGGCGAACGACTGCTCGGCCTTGTCGAACAGGTCCTGACGGTAATAGGCAAAGCCGAGCTTGTGAGCCGCCTTCTCGCCGAGCTCGGACTTGCCCGCCTTTTGCATGGCTTCGTAGTAGCTGACCGCCGCCTGCTTGTAGTCTTCTTTTTGATACTGCTGTTCGGCGACGTGATACAGGCTTTCCGCCGCCAGCGGGCTGGCGGGATGCTCCTTGGCCAGCCGGGCGAACGTGGCCGTCGCTTCGTCTTGCTGGTCTTGCGCCTTGAGGGCCCAGGCCAATTCGTACAAAGTCTTGGCGGCGTCGGCGTACTTGGGATCATCGTTGAGCAGCGTCTTGAACGTGGCCGCCGCCTCGGCCGGCTTATCGAGGCCCGCCTGACAGAGGCCGAGCACATACAGGGCATCGGACTTGTCCGCCCCGCTCGGCTGCGTCTTGAGGAACGCTTGCAGATCCTCGATTGCCGGCGCGTACTGCTTGAGCTGCTGCCGAGCCAGCGCCCGCGCGTAGCGTACGCGCGGCGCCAAATCGGCCGGGGGAGTTTTCGAGAGCAGACCGTCAAGCGTCGCCAGCGCGCCGGCATGGTCGCCTTGGCTGAGCTGCGTCCAGCCCAAGCCAAATAGCGCGTGCGGCGCCAGCGGGCTGGTCGGGTATTTCGCCGCCGTCTGCGTGTACTCGTCGGCCGCCGTCTTCAGATCGCCGGAAGCAAACGCATATTCGGCCAGACGGTAGTGAGCCTGGTCCGCCACCGGACTGTTTGGGAACTGCTGGATCAACTGGCCGAGGCGGGCCTTGGCTTCATTCACGCGATTCAACTGCCGTTCGGCCAGCGCCAAGGCCAGCAGCGTCTCATCGGCCTGCCGCCACTGCGGATCGGCCTGCAGCGAGGCGGCCAGAGAACGTGCGGCCGCGTCGTATTGCTTCAAGTCGTTCTGGCTGGCGCCGATCAGGTACTGGGCCTCGGCCAGCGCGGCCTTGCTTTTCAGCGTGGCGAGAATCGTCTGCAGCGCGACGACGGCCTCGGAAGGCTGCTTGGCCAGGTAGAGCGCCAACCCGCGACGGACCTTCCAGGTTTCGGCGTCGGGCCGCTGCGGATACTTTTTCAACAGATCTTCGTAGCGCCGGTCCGCTTCGGCATACTTGCCGAGTTGCAACTCGCTTTCGGCCGCGACGTACGTCACGTCAGCGGCCAGGTCGCTGCCGGTGAACTGCTTGAGGAACGCTTCGGCGTGCGCGAGCGCGGCCTGATGATCGCCGATGCCCAACGAAGCAAAAGCGGCCATGTAGAGCGCCTGCGGAGCGGAACCATGGTCGGCGCGCTTCGCCACGGCGAGATACAGCGGAATCGATTCGCTCCGCCGCTCGGTCGAGTCGTAAAGCGCATCGGCCTTGTCCATCGTCAGATCGACGGCGAACTCGCTGTTGCCGGCCTGCGGCAGCGCACCGTCCACGACTTTCAACGCTTCGGCCGGCTGCTGTTCCTTCAGATAGCAGCGCGCCAGCCAATGCGCCGCTTCGGGCGCCGTGGCGCCGCCGGCGGACAGCACCTGGTTGAGCGCGGCGCGTGCCTCCGGCAGCTTGCCCGCCAGGTAGGCGCATTTGCCGGCGGCCAGGTTGGCGGTCTGCTGGTATTGCGACTGCGGAAATTTCTGCGGCAGCGAAGCGTACACGGCCGCGGCCTCAGGGTATTTGCGCAGCTCCGACAGCACCGCCCCTTGACGCAGCAGGGCCAGGTCGGCCAGGTTGAAGCCCTTGCGCAATGCCGCGGCGGCAAACCACTTTTCCGCCGCGTCGTATTGTCCCTGGGCGAACAGCGTTTCGCCGCGACGCAACGTCACTTCGGCGGCCAGCGGCAGTTTGCCGAACTGCTTGAGATAGGCGTCGTACGTGGCGCCCGCCGCGGCGGGCTGCCCCTGCTCTTCCTGCGTCACGCCCAGCGCATACAAGGCGTCGGGCAGCAGCGGATCCTGCGGATGCTGCTGCACGAGCTGCGAATAAAACTTCGCCGCTTCCGCTTTCTGGCCTTGGGCGTAGAGCGACTCAGCCTCGTAGAAGAGGGCTTGGGGAACCTCTTTGCCCTGCGGATAGTTCTCGATCAGTCTGGCCAACGTCTTGGCTGCCTGGGGATAGAAGTCCTGTTGACCGGCGATGGCCAGGTTGTACTGCGTCAGCCCCAGGTGCAGATAGGTCGACGGCAGCAACTCGAACTTGGGATAGTCCGCAATCACCTTTTTGAACGACTCCAAGGCCTGGGGATACTGCTTATTCTTCAGTTGGCAGATGCCCAGATAGTGAGCGGCCCGGTCGCTGCGAGGATCTTGCGGATAGCTCTTGAGAAACTTAGACCACTCATCCGCCGCAAGATCGTATTGCTCTCGGTTCTGCAGCGCCGCAGCGGCTGCAAACTGACGAGTCGCCGCTTCGCTGCGAGGCTTCGCTTCTTGAGCGACGGCCGCCGACGCGAGCAGCGCCGCCAACGCGGCCGCCGCCATGGCCGACCGTCGGGCCCCAAAACCCAACTTCATATCTGACACCTCTTCTAGGTTTCCGGCGTCTCTGCGTGACCGTCCGCAAAGAGACGACTGATTCGTGCTTGGCTGAGAGAAAATTTGATTATCTCTTTACTATTTGGCCATTGCCAAGGAAAAGTTACGCGCCGTCGAGCCAGGAAAACGGAAAACGGAGGCTCCAGGCGTTGGCGGCGGCGCCTTCCGGCGTGTCGAGGAAAAGTTCGCCAGAAGCCGGACCAGCACCCCTCGATTGGGTGGCGCAAAACCTTAGCAAGTCTTAGCGCCGGCGAGCGAGCGCACGACTCTCAGCGTTGAGATCGCATCGCCAACTCTGGCTGACCCTGACCGGTGAAAGTAAGGGTTTGCCGATCCTCGACAGCAGCCAACACGCTCCTACCCGGCCATGGACTTCCCCCTCTATTGGTTTTTCAAAGCCTTAGCGCAAGCCAGCGCCAATGGTTTCTGTCGCAGACGGGCCGAGCGGGCCAGTGCCGCAGCGGACCAGTCCCGCAATTCGCAAATGATGTCCCGTGAAGGCAAGTTTTTAGCCACAGAGAACACCGAGGACACAGAGGACGAGATAGCCTAAAGCCACTCACGACCGGAGACACGGTGGGCAAATTACAGACTCATCCCTGCTCCTCGTCCTGTGCTCTCTGTGGCCAAATCATTTCCGTCTTTTTGTCAATCTGGATAAACTTTGGCGATGTTGGGCTGTTGACCGCAAACTGTGAGACCAGGCGATGTGTTCAGCGGATACGTCTGTCTATTGTCCCTGGATGCCTGGCTTGCGGTCAAAGCAACCCGATGCCGGCCCCCAACTCCCCCGAAGCGGTGGAGAGAGGCCTTAAGGTTGCCGGCCGCGATTGCGAGTTCCTATGATGCTACTCGACGGGCCGGCTGGCCACAGCCGCGGAACATCAGCATAACTTCTTCCCCACTAAGACCTTGATCATTTTCACGCTCTGGCATTGGCTGGGCTTCGGGGCGCTGGTGACCGTGCTGCTGGCACTGGACTTGGGTGTCTTTCACCGCAAGTCGCACGACACCACGATTCGCCAGGCCGCCCAATCGACGTTGATCTGGTGCGCCTTGGCCATGGCCTTCAATGTCTATGTTTTCTGGGCCGCCGGCATGGGCAAGGTCGGCCTGGAAAAGGCCAGCGAGTTTTTCACGGGCTACCTGGTCGAATGGTCGTTGTCCATCGACAACGTGTTCGTGTTCGCGGTAATCTTCACCTACTTCAAGGTGCCGAAGAAGTACCAGTACCGCGTGTTGTTCTGGGGCATTATCGGGGCGGTGGTGCTGCGGTTGGCCTTCATCCTGGTCGGCACAGCGCTGCTGAACCACTTCCACTGGGTGATCTACCTGTTGGGAGCGTTCTTGATTTACACGGGCATCAAGCTCTCGGCCCACGACGACGAGTTCGACCCCGAGGCGAGCCTGGTAGTGCGCATTTCGCGGAAGCTGTTCCGAGTATCCACCGAAGATCATGGACAGCAGTTCTTCGCTCGCGAGGCGGGCAAGCTTTGCATTACCCCGCTGTTCCTGGTTTTGCTGGTCATCGACTTCGTCGATATCGCCTTCGCGCTGGACAGCGTGCCGGCGATTCTTGGGATTACGAAAGACACGTTCATTGTGTTCACTTCGAATATTTTCGCCATCCTGGGCCTGCGGGCGCTCTACTTCCTGCTGGCCGGCGCGATGGACATGTTCCGCTACTTGAACTACGGCCTGGCGCCATCCTGGTGTTCGTCGGCGTCAAGATGATGAGCCAGGAGTGGATCGAAAAACACTTGCTTGGCGGCGACAAGATTCCGCATTGGGTATCGCTGGCGGTGATCGTGAGTCTGCTGAGCATGGCCGTCGCCGCATCGCTGCTGGCGCGCGCCGCGAACAGAAGCTGCCGGCGCACGACGAAGGCGACGAACAGCCCGATGCGGAACGCCGCGCCTCGGCGGAAATGCACGGCGCCCACGGCAATGGCGACGCGCACGGCAACGGCGCCCAGCGCCTCGGCCGTCTCCTCGCACGAGACTCCTGAAATCTCGCCCGGCGAGGCGGGCGCCTAAGCTCCTGTTTTTACGAGCTCGTAACTCTTCGCTCCTATCTTTTCTTCTCCCGTTCCTCGCTCGTGGCCCACGTCCTGATTACCGGCGGAGCAGGTTTTATCGGCAGCCATCTGGCCGAGGCGATCCTGTCGCACGCGGCGACCAGGTGACGGTGGTCGACGATGAATCGACCGGCACGGCCAAGAACCTGGCCGGCGTGCAGCGCCATCCGCGGTTCACGTTTGTGCCGGGTTCGGTTTCGGATCGGTCGCTGGTGGCCCGGCTGGTCGCCGAGACCGACGAGGTCTATCACCTGGCCGCCGCCGTCGGCGTGCAGTTGATCGCCAAGAATCCGATCCACACGATCGAGACGAACATCTATCCCGACCGAACTGCTGTTGGCCGAACTGCATCGCCAGCACGAGCAAGGCCGCGACGTCAAGCTGTTTCTGGCCAGCACCAGCGAAGTGTACGGCAAGAACCCCAAGCCGCACGTGGACGGAAGAAGACGATCTGGTCTTCGGCCCCACCACTCGGCCCCGCTGGTCGTACGGCGTGTCCAAGGCGGTCGACGAGTTTTTGGCGCTGGCCCACTGGCGAGACTACGGCTTGCCGCTGGTGATCGGCCGGTTCTTTAACGTCGTGGGCCCGCGGCAGACGGGCAGCTACGGCATGGTGTTGCCGCGGTTCGTCGATGCGGCGCTTGCCGGCAAACCGCTGACCGTGCACGACGACGGCCGGCAGGTGCGCTGCTTTCGCCCACGTGGCCGACGTGGTGCGGGCCGTGCTGGCGCTGATGCAGACGCCCGCGCGCCGTGGGCGCGTGTTCAACGTCGGCAGCGATCAGCCGGTGAGCATCCTGGAACTGGCCCAGCGCGTGACGAAAGCCGTCGATCCGGAGTTGCCGATCGAGTTCCAGAGCTACGCCGAAGCCTATTCCGCTGACTTCGAAGACGTCCGCAGCCGCGTGCCCGATCTGACGCGTTTGCGAGAAACCATCGACTACCGGCCGCAACACACGCTGGACGACGTGATCCGGGAAGTTGTGGCCTGGAAGAGAAATACGAAGGAACAAGAATAAAGAATGCGCAACCGGCGAGCGAAACTCGGCTAACGCGATGCAGTCATTGGTGACTCGCAAGAGCGAAGCCAGCCGCGGAGCGGCGACAGGAGATAGCCAGGGGCGCCAGCCCCTGGGATTGAAACAACTCGCCCCGTCGTCAGCCCCGTTAGGGGCGGCAGGATGAGAGCTCGCTCGGCCGCACGGCGTAAGGTATTACACGAGAGTTCTTCACGGCGCCTATTAGTTTCTCGAAGTCGTGTCCTAGGAAAGCGGCATGATGTTCTCGCCACCGCGAGGCTCCGTTCAACTGCCTGTCGCCCCTCTGGGGCTGGTCCCAATGACTTTGTGGTACGTTTTCCAGGGGCTTACGCCCCTGGCTATCTCCTGTCGCCGCTCTGCGGCTAACTTGCCCTCTCGGCGGTCGCCATGCCTTATCCTCATGTGATTCGACTGCGTGGACCGTGGGAATTCGAAGTCCTCTCGGGCGTCGATTCGGCGGCCTGCGAGGACTCGCCGGCCAGGCCGACGACAGGCAAGGCAAGACTGCCGTGCGATTGGTCCGATACACTGGGCCGCGCGTTTCGCGGGCGAGTGCGCTACCGACGACGATTCAATCGTCCGACGGGCCTCGATTCGCACGAGCGCGTCTGGCTGGTCGTGGAAGGCGTCGACGCGTTCGGCCGGGCGACGCTCAACGGCCGGGAGCTCGGCGAGGTGCGCGGATATGCCTTGCCCGCAAGCTTTGACGTGACCGATTTGCTCGCGCCGAACAACGAGTTGTTGCTCGAAGTCGAACTGCCTGCAGACGCGGAACCTGCGTCAAACGCAGTGCGGCCGGGGCGCGAGTCCATGCCGGGCGGGCCGATCGGCGAAGTGCGGCTGGAAGTGCGTTCGAGTGCGTATGTCGAACGGCTGGCAATCTGGATGACGGCCGAAGAGCGCGCCGTGCAACTGCACGTCAGCGGCCAGATCGGCGGCGCCGCAGCCATCTCGCCGCTGGCTGTGGTGGTCAACGGCGACCAGCGCGAGTTGCTCTACGGCGAGCTCAAGGCCGGCGAGTCATTCGAGCTTTCTGGCCTGCTCGAAAGCCTGCCGCAGCGGCCCGGCTCGGCCGCCGCCAGCGCCTTGAAGCTGGAGATCAAACTGCTGGCCGGCGGCGTGGCGCTCTGGCAGTGCGAGCAAGAGGCGGCCGCGGCAGCCCTCCCAACAAACACCGCAGACATGCTGACGGTCAACGGCGCCGCGGCGAACTTTCCGCTGCCGGTGCTGGAGATCGCCTCGCCCGCTACCGATGTCGGCCAGCGGTCGCCGACCGCCCAAGCGCTCAAGGCGCCGGTCTTCGGCCTGCGGCAGATTCTACCTGAGTCGATCTATACCGACTTCGATCGCGCCGGCCGCACGATCGTGCAGGCGGTTCCTCTCGCCTGGGCCGAAGAGGTCTGCCCGCGGCTGGCGCATCACGGTTCCATCATTGCCTGGACGGCCAGCGCCGCCGAACTGGCCGACGCCGGCGAAGAACGATTAAAGCGGTTGGATTGCGGCCGCCTCTGGCTGCCAAGCGAAAAAGCGCTGGGCTAGGGCCAAACGGTTGCAGCGGATTGAAATTACGCGGCAGTTGGAATCGCTGAGTGCGGCATAGCAGCAACTGTAGCGGAACTCGTGAGAGTTCCGGCCTGAGCAGCATTGCCGACGGAATTCTCACGGGTCGGCGTGGCGAGGGGAGAATCCTATCTGACAAAGATGCCGCCTGTAAGCGATTCGGACGAGGCTGGCAAAAACATCAGGGCAAAAAATAGGAAGTGGATTTGCGTTGATTGTCACTCCGGATTTACCGCCCGGTTTCTCTCCTCCTATCTCTCTCCCATCCCTGTCTTCATTTTTTTGCCCCCATTTTTTTGCCTTCCTAAGGCCGGCCGTTTGAATTGCCCAGTCAGCTCCACGGCCCTTGCACGGCGACAGACGGCGGCGTATCGTCGGAAAGCTGAAATCGATTCCGACAGCACGCGACTTTGAACCATGGCGAGAAACGATATGTACGACCAATCCATGTTGCGGCCGCTAGCCGGCGCCCTGCTCTTGTTGACTGCTTGCACAACGCTGAACGCGGCCGAGCAGCCCAACACGCTGACCGAGAAGGAGATCGCCGATGGCTGGATCCTGCTGTTCGACGGCGAGACCGACTTCGGCTGGCAAGCCACGCAGCAAGGCCAACTGGAAAGTGGCCGACGGCGTCGATCTCGGTCAGCGAGGGCGAGAAGGGCCTGCTCTGCACGACCAGCGAGTTCGCCGACTACGAATTGAAGGTCGACTTTCGCGCGCCGCAGGACACCAACAGCGGCGTGTTCCTGCGCACACCCCGGCAGCCGACCAATCCGGCCGTCGATTGCTACGAGCTGAACATCGCCGCGCCGGCCGTCAACCCGTTTCCCACCGGCAGCTTCGTCAACCGCCAGAAGGCCGACGGCACGTTCGACACCGGCGACTGGCGCACGTTCGACGTGCGCGCCGAAGGGGGCCACTTCACCGTCGAGCTCGATGGCAAGTCGGTGCTCGACTACTCGATCCCAAGCCGCTGGGCCGCGGCTGCATCGGCCTGCAATTCAACTCGGGCCTGGTCGAGTTTCGCAACGTCAAGCTCAAGCCGCTGGGCCTGAAGGACATCTTCAACGGGCAAGGATCTGACCGGCTGGAAGGTGTTTCCCGGCAAGCAGAGCAGTTCGCCGTCACGCCCGAGGGAGAATTCGAACGTCACCAACGGCCCGGGCAGCTGGAATGGCAGGGCGACGCTTCGCCGACTTCGTCATGCAACTCGACGTCTTTTCCAACGGCAAGCACCTCAACTCGGGCATCTTCTTCCGCTGCATCCCCGGCGAATTGTGGAAGGCTACGAGAGCCAGATTCAAAACGGCTTCCTGGACGGCGATCGCACGCAGCCGATCGACTTGCGGCACGGGCGGCATTCTATCGCAGGCAGAACGCTCGCCGCGTCGTGTCCAACGACTTCGAGTGGTTCAAAAAGACCGCTCGTCGCCAGCGGCGATCACATGGCCACCTGGGTCAACGGCTACCAGGTGAGCGATTGGACCGACAAGCGGCCGCCCAAGGCCAATCCCCGGCAAGGCCTACGGCGCGAAGCCGGCACGATCATCATTCAAGGTCACGATCCGACCACCGACCTGTCGTTCCGGAACCTCCGAGTCGGCCGAAATGCCCGGCGGCGAGGCGAAAGCGAAGAGCGAGAAATAATTCACAAGCCCTCGTTGCCGGCAGTAAGCTGCTTTCGCTCGTTGTTCGACGGCGTGGCTGAGAAAACTGAGCGACCAATGCCGCACGGATAGTTCAATGAACACTAATCGTCCGACACCCGTGCCGTGCGCTTTTCGGCAGAGAACAGTCTCGATTAGCGGCTGCTGTTTAATCTCCATGACTCGCGATCAGCGTCCATTAGCGGTTTGTTCTCTTGCTGACGCACAGCATTGTGACACAGCGCAGTGGCGGTTCCGCCCCCCTCCGCGGCGGCTCGAACTACGAAATTGTTTTGACTCTATGCGCCGAACGCCAGTAAAGTATATTTCTCAGTGGAGCGACTCGGACGAAGAGGCGGGCCAGCTTGTCACTTCTCATTTCGCACCATAGCACGTCGCTCCGCGGAAAGGTGAACCATGCGTTTGCAAGAGATCCTCCGCGTCAAGGGAGCCAAGTTCACTCCACCTCGCCCGACGCCACGCTCGATGACGTCGCGCAACAACTGATCGCCAGCAATTGCGGCTCGCTGCTGGTCTGCGAAGGCGCAGCCGAGGGCAGCGAGGGGACGATGGTCGGCATCATCACCGAACGCGATATCTTGCGGATTTGCGCCGAGCGGCGCGGACCGCTGGACAGCTGCAAGTCTCCGAGGTCATGTCGCGCCACCCGCTGACGGGCACGCCCTACGACACGGTCGACGACACGATGGGCCTGATGACCGAAAGGCGGATCCGCCACCTGCCGATCTTCGACGAAGACCGCCTGGTCGGCATTATTTCCATCGGCGACCTGGTCAGAGGCGAACCACGACCAGATCGCGCTGGAAAACCATTATCTGAAGAGCTACATCCAGAGCTGAGCCGCTCGGGCGGCTACTTGGCCGACGGCGGCCGAGCCGGCCAGCACGCGCAGCTCGCGGGGAAGCGGAAAATAAACCTCTTCCTCGCGGATCGTGCGCCGTTTCGACCGTGGCGCCGAACTGCTCGCGCAAGTACTCGACGCACTCCTCGACGACCGTCTCCGGCGCGCTGGCCCCGGCGGTGATCAGCACCGTTTCGTCGCCGCGGAACCAAGCCAGGCGTCGATGTCGGCCGCGCCGTCGATCAGGTAGGCCGGCACGCCGTCGTCCTGCGGCGAGTTCCGCCAGCCGCTGGCTGTTGGAGCTGTTCTGGCTGCCCAGCACCAGCACCAGGTCGGCCTCGTCGCGAGAGCATCCGCACCGCCTCCTGCCGGTTCTGCGTGGCGTAGCAGATGTCTTCCTTGGGCGGGCCGACGATCTGCGGAAAACGCTCGCTGCAGCCGCTCGATGATCCGGTTGGCGTCGTCGACCGACAGCGTCGTCTGCGTCAGGTAGGCCAGCTTCGCTCGGGTCGGCAACCTCCAGCCGGTCGACGTCCTCCGGCGTTTCGACCAGCACGATCGCCTCGGGCGCCTCGCCCATCGTGCCGATCACTTCGTCGTGCCCCTCGTGGCCGATCAGCACGATCGTGTAGCCCTCCTTGGCGTAGCGGACCGCCTCGAGGTGGACCTTGGTCACCAGCGGGCAGGTGGCGTCGATCGTCCTCAGCCGCCGCTGCTGGGCCGACGCGGCGGATCTCCGGCGAAACGCCGTGGGCCGAATAGAGCAGGTGCGCGCCTTCGGGCACTTCGTCCAAGTCGTCGACAAACACCACCCCTTGGCTGCGAAACCGCTCGACGACGTACTTGTTGTGGACGATCTCGTGGTAGACGTAAACCGGCGTGCCGAACAGCCGGATGGCCAGCTCCAGGCTCTCGATCGCCATATTCACGCCCGCGCAGAAGCCGCGAGGGCTGGCCAGGATGATCTTCATCGGTGGATCGCGTTTGTCGGAAGTCACGGGAAACATCATAATGCCTTTTCGCCCAGGCGAACAGCCGCATCGAGCCGGGCCTTGCCGGTCCGCCAAGCGGACACTTTCTATTTTACTTTCCGCAACCGCCCCGCGCCGATTAACCCGAATGATTTTCGAGCCCGCACGAACGCGTCGCGCAAACGAGGCAGAGCAGCGAACTTGCCCCGCTGACGCCGCGGGATTGGCCGATGGTTTGCGTTACGGACCATCGCCCGTCAACTGCTGCCAGCATCTTTCTTCATGACCAGCGAGGCGTTTGCCGTCGATCTTCGCATCTACGGGCCCGAGGCCTGGCCGGGCGCAGGCCGCGGGCCGCTCCACGACTGCGGACGAAGCCCGCGCTACTGCCGGCGGCTGGCCCTGACGCACTACGAGAATTTCACGCGTCGCCAGCTGGCTGCTGCCGCGGCGCGCTGCGGCCGCACTTCTACCACGTCTACGCCTACTGCCGCTGGGCCGACGACCTGGCCGACGAGACCGGCGACGCCCGCGCAAGCCTGGAACTGCTCGACTGGTGGGAGAGCAACTGCACGCCTGTTACGCGGGCGAAACGCGTCATCCGGTGTTCATCGCCCTGGCCGATACGATCCGGCGAGTTCGAGATTCCGCCCGAGCCGTTTCTGGCGCTGCTGGTCGCCTTTCGCCAGGACCAGCGCATCACCCGCTACGAAACGTTCGACGAACTGCTGGGCTACTGCCGCAACTCGGCCGATCCGGTGGGCCGGCTGGTGCTGTACCTGGGCCGCTGCCACGACGAACCAAGCGGCCGGCTTGCCGATGCCGTTTGCACCGGCCTGCAATTGGCCAACTTCTGGCAGGACGTGGCGGGCGACTGGGACCGGGGCCGCATCTACCTGCCGCTGGCCGATTGCCGCCGTTTCGGATACAACGAAGAAGATTTTGTCGCTCGCCGCGCCAGTCCCGAGTTTCGCCGCCTGTTGGCGTTCGAGGTTGATCGGGCTGAACGTTGGCTGCGCGACGGTCTGCCGCTGGTCGAGCAATTGCCCGGCCGGCTGCGGGGCGACGTGTGGCTGTTCGTCCACGGGGGCCTGAAATCCTGGAGCGGATCCGCAAGATCGACTACGACGTCTGGAAACGTCGGCCCAAGGTCTCGCGGTTCGACCAATTGCGACTGCTGCTGGGCTGCCTGTGTGCAGCCTGGCCGGCGGACGCCGGGAAAGGATGCCATGAGCGAAGGTCTTGAGGCGAGTTACGCGTATTGCCGCCAACTCACGCGGCAGACGGCGGGCAACTTCTATTATTCGTTCCTGGTGCTGCCTCGCCACAAACGGCAGGCGATGTGCGCCCTGTACGCCTTCGCCCGGCAAACCGACGACTTGAGCGATAACTCTCAGCCGGTCGAACTCGCCGCGCCGCACTGCTCGACTGGCGATTGTCGCTCGAACGGGCCCTGGACGGCGAACCGACCGGCCCCATCCTGCCCGCGCTCGTCGACACGCTTGAGAACTACGAATTCTCGCCGAAGTGGCTGCACGCCTTGATCGACGGCGTTGAGATGGACCTGACCACGCCCGCTACGAGACGTTCGACGAACTGAGCGAATACTGCTACAAGGTCGCCTCGGTCGTCGGGCTGTGCTGCATCCATATTTGGGGCTTCACCAGCGAGGCGGCGTTCGAGCCGGCCCGCAAATGCGGCGTGGCGTTTCAACTGACCAACATCCTGCGCGACCTGAAAGAAGACGCCGCTGAGAACCGCGTCTATCTGCCCCAGGAAGATCTGCGGCGCTTCGGCTACACCGTGGAAGAGTTGCGGCAAGGCGCCAGCAACGAGCGATTCAAGCAACTGATGCGGTTCGAGATTGCCCGCGCCGAACAACTGTATGACGAAGCGGCCGAGTTGGAACGCTGGCTGGAGCCCGACGGAAAAACGGTGTTCGGGGCCATGACGGGCATCTACCGCAGCCTGCTCGACGAGATCAAGCGGCTGGACGGCGACGTGTTTCGGCATCGCGTGCGGCTCAGCGCCTGGCGCAAGCTGCGGATCGCCAGCCGCTGGCTGCTGTGGCGGCCGGCCAGCCCCTCGGCGGCGCCCCAAACTCAGGCGGCCGCGAGATGACAAGCCAGGCTTCCGGCGCGGCGAAGCGGATCGCCATCGTCGGCGGCGGATTGGCCGGCCTGGCCGCAGCCGCGGCGCTCGTCGGCCGCGGATTTGCCATCACGCTCTACGAAACGCGGCGGCAACTCGGCGGCCGCGCGACGAGCTTTCGCGACAGCGTCAGCGGCGAACTCGTGGATCATTGCCAGCACGTCAGCATGGGCTGCTGCACCAATCTGGCCGACTTCTGCCGCCGCACGGCCCTTGCCGACCAGTTCCGCCGCGACCGTCAGCTCCACTTTTTCGGCCCCGACGGACGCCGCTACGATTTCGCCGCCACTCGCTGGCTGCCCGCGCCGTTGCACCTGGGGCCGGCCTTCTTGCGGCTGGGCTACCTGAGCCTGGGCGAGCGGCTCGGCGTCGCCCGGGCCATGCTGCGATTGGCTCGCCAGAGACATCGCCGATGACGAGCGTCAGCCGACCATCGGCGAGTGGCTGCGACAACAGGGGCAATCGGAACGGGCGATCGAGCGTTTCTGGTCGGTCGTGCTCGTCAGTGCGCTGGGCGAAGAGGTCGATCGGGCCAGCCTGGCCGCGGCCCGCAAGGTATTCGTCGACGGCTTCATGGCCGCAAGCGAAGCCTACGAGGTGCAAGTGCCGCAGGTTCCGCTGGGCGAGTTGTTCGGCCGGCGAGTCGAAAACTGGCTGACCGAGGCCGGCGTGCAAGTCGTGCTGGGCGCCGCCGTGGAACAAGTTGAGGGAGCAACGCCGCACGAAGGAGCCGCCCCGCGCGCAACTGCGGTGCGTCTGGCAGGCGGCGAACGACAGGAATTCGATGCGATCGTCGTCGCGCTGCCTTGGCGTCGCGCTCGGGAGGCGTTTGACGACACGTTGGCGTCGCAGCTTCCGGAGCTGGCCCGGCTCGACGAGATCGAGTCGGCCCCGATCAGCGGCGTACACTTGTGGTTCGACCGCGAAATCACTCCCCTGCCCCACGCCGTGCTGGTCGGCAAGCAAAGCCAGTGGCTGTTCAACCGCGGCAGGTGCAAGAGCGGAGAGAACGGTGCGCTCGATCGGCCATTACTACCAGGTCGTGATCAGCGCCTCGCGCTCGCTCGCAGGACGCGACCGCGACAGGCGATCCGCGAGATCGTCGGCGAGTTGGCCTCGATCTGGCCGGCCGCCGGCCAGGCGGAGTTGCTGCACGCTCGGCTGGTCACCGAACAAACGGCCGTGTTCTCATTGAAGCCCGGCCTTGAGCAACTGCGCCCGACGCAGCAGACGGCAATCTCCAACCTGGCTCTGGCCGGCGATTGGACCGGCACCGGCTGGCCCGCCACGATGGAAGGCGCCGTCCGCAGCGGCTACCTGGCCGCCGAGGCCATCTTGAAAGGTTTTGGGCAGAACGAAAAGATTCTCGTGGACGATCTGCCGCGCGGACGGCTGGCGAGGATGATGCTGTAACAGGGACTCGGCGGCTTCCCCTGGGACAAGCCCAGCGGAGAGCAAGAGAAGACAATAGCGAGTGGCGGCGATGCTAGCTGACCAATCGTCGCTCCGCCCGGGACGAGCCCGGCGGAGAGAAAGAGAAAACAATGTCGAGGGCGGCGGGGCTAGCTGACCAATCGTCGCTCCGGCCGGGGCGGGCCCGGCGGAGGCGGGAAGATGGCGCCCTGGCATCGCGATTAATTCCCGCTCGACGGTTGCATGGCGCTGCGCGATCGGACCAGAATCGCGGGAATGGCGGTTTGGCATCTGGCTGCAATCCCGCCGAAGTGAAACACACGCGACGGGAAGCGATACCGATGATGCGAGGCAACGCCTGGGCGGTTGGCATTTTGGGGCTGTTCGTGGCGGCCGCGGCCTGGTTCTCGCCGGGCCGAGCGGCCGGCGCGGAAAAACCGAACATTCTGTTCATTGCCATCGACGATCAGAACGACTGGATCGGCTGCCTGGGCGGGCACCCGAAGGCCAAGACGCCGAACATCGACCGGCTGGCGGCGCGCGGCACGGTGTTGGCCAACGCGCATTGCCAGGCGCCGCTGTGCAATCCGTCGCGCACCAGCTTGCTGACTCGGTCTGCGGCCCTCGACGACGGGCGTTTACGGCCTGGCGCCCTGGTTCCGCACGTGCCGCAATGGCGAGATGCGATTCCGCTGCCGCAATATCTTGCCGCGCCACGGCTATCACACGCTCAGCGGCCGGCAAGATCTATCACGCCTGCGCCGTCCAAGCAAGTTCGAGCCGCAAGGACCGGAGTTCGACGACTGGGGGCCGCCGGGCGGAGTCGGCACGCGGCCGCCGCAAAAGCTGGTGGCCAACACGCCGATGGGCAACCACCCGCTGGTCGACTGGGGCGTCTTGCCGCGGAACAACGACGACACCGGCAAAGGCGATTACATCGTCGCCAGTTGGGCCGTCGAACAGATTCGCACGCTGCCCAAGGACCAGCCGTTCTTTCTGGCCGCCGGTTTCTTTCTGCCGCATGTGCCCTGCTATGCCACGCAGAAGTGGTTCGACCTGTACCCCGACGACGACTCGGTGCTGCCCGAAGTGCTGGAGAACGATCGCGACGACACGCCGCGGTTTTCCTGGTACTTGCACTGGAGCTTGCCGGAGCCGCGGCTGAAGTGGTCCTGCGAGTCGGGCCACATGGCGGAACCTGGTGCGTTCCTACCTGGCCTGCACCAGTTTTGTCGACAGCCAGGTCGGCCGGCTGCTCGATGCTCTGGAAGAAAGCGGCCAGGCCGACAATACCATCGTGGTGCTATGGGGCGACCATGGCTGGCACCTGGGCGAGAAGCAGATCACCGGCAAGAACACGTTGTGGGAGCGCTCGACGCGCGTGCCGCTGCTGTTCGCCGGACCGGGCGTCAAGCGTGGGCAGATCTGCGGCCGGCCCGCCGAATTGCTCGACATCTATCCGACGCTGGTCGAGCTGTGCGGTCTGCCCGAGAAGGAAGGTCTCGATGGGCACAGCCTTGCCGCCGCAACTGAACGACGCCTCCGCCGAGCGGAAGTGGCCCGCCATCACCACGCACAACCAGGGCAATCACGCCATCCGCACCGAAGAGTGGCGTTTCATCCGCTACGCCGACGGTTCGAAGGAACTGTACGATCTCAAGCACGATCCGCACGAGCACGAGAACCTGGCCGGCAAGCCGCGCTACCGGCAGGTAATCGAAGAACTCTCGCAATGGCTGCCCAACAAAGACGTCGGCCCCGTGCCGGGCATGCGCCAGCCGAGTGCTGACCCTGTACGACAAAACGCCGGTCTGGGAAGGAAAGCCGATCAAGGCGGACGATCCCATTCCGGAGTGAATTTGTAGGGTGGGCATTGCCCACCGCAGTAGAAAAGCATGGTTTCTTCGTGTGCCGGGAAGCGTTCATGGAGTAGTTCACGCCGCAACGCCACGCGATAGAGAAGAAATGCAAAACGCAAAATGCAAAATGCAAAATCGCAAAGCACTTCTGCCATTTTAACTTTTGCATTTTGCATTCCCCGCCCTTCCCAACGGTTAGCTCTTTGGTTGCGACCGAAGGCTACGCCGCCAATTAAGCGACGGGTAACGCCGCCCTACGATTGCCAACATCAATCTCGAACGAAAACGCCTGAGCTGAACATCATGACTTACCGCATCTCGCTGCTCGCATTGCTTTCGATCGCCGCTTGGGCAGCGCCGGCTTTTTCGGCTGAGAAGGCCCGGCCGAATATCTTGTTCTGCTTTGCAGACGACTGGGGCCGCTATGCCGGCGCGTATGCCGACGTCGACGGCCGCCCTTCGCCGAGCCAGGTGGTGCAGACGCCGAACATCGACCGCGTCGCCGGCGAGGGCGTGCTGTTCAACAACGCCTTCGTCACCGCGCCGTCATGCACGCCGTGCCGCAGTTCGATCCTTTCGGGGCAGTATTTCTTCCGCACGGGCCGAGGCGCCATTCTGCAAGGCGCCGAGTGGGATGCGAAGATCCCCAGCTTTCCGCCGCTGTTGGAACAAGCGGGCTACCACCTCGGCGAGACCTACAAGGTCTGGAGCCCCGGCACGCCGAACGATGCCCCATACGGCGCCGGCAAGTTCGGCTATGAGAAGGCGGGGCGGACATTCAACACGTTTTCGCAGCGCGTCACCAAAATGGTCGCCGACGGCGTGCCGCTGGAAGAAGCCAAGCAGAAGCTGTATGGCGAAGTACGCGGCAACTTCGACGCGTTTCTCGACGACGCGGAAGGACGGCCAGCCGTTCTGCTACTGGTTCGGGCCGACCAACGTGCATCGCAAGTGGGTCAAGGGCTCCGGCAAGGCGCTGTGGGGTATCGATCCCGACGCGCTGGCCGGCAAGCTGCCGACGTTTCTGCCCGACGTGCCGGAAGTGCGCGCAGGACTTCGCCGATTATCTGGGCGAAGTGCAGGCCTTCGACGCCGCGGTGGGCGTGCTGCTGGAACAGTTGAAGGAGGCGGGCGAGTTGGACAACACGCTGATCGTGATCAGCGGCGATCACGGCGTCCCTGGTTTTCCCGGCGGCAAGTGCAACCTGTACGATTTCGGCGTCGGCGTCGGCGCTGGCGGCCAAGTGGCCCGGCGGCAAGCAGGGACGCGTGGTCGACGACTTCGTCAACCTGATGGACCTGGCGCCGACGTTTCTCGAAGCCGGCGGAGTCGAGCCGCCCGAGGTGATGACGGGCCGCAGCCTGGTCGACGTGCTGAAGTCGGAACGCTCGGGCCAGGTCGATCCGAAGCGAACTTGGGTCGTCGACGGGCGCGAGCGCCACGTCGCCGCAGCGCGCGAAGACAACCTCCCCTATCCGCAACGGGCGCTGCGCACGAAAGACTTCCTCTACATCCGCAACTTCAAGCCCGACCGCTGGCCGATGGGCGCCCCTTACGCCGTGACGGAAACCGAGACGCCCCCGGCGGACGTGTTGGAGAACAACACGTTTGCGGCCTTCCCCGACATGGACGCCAGTCCGACCAAGGCCTGGTTGATTGCCCATCGCCGCGATCCGCAATGGAAGTGGCAATACGACTACGCCTTCGGCAAGCGGCCGGGCGAAGAGCTTTACGACCTGCGCAAGGATCCCGACGAAACGAACAACGTGGCGGACGACGCCGCTTACGCCGACGCCAAGCACGAGCTATCCGCTCAGTTGCTCGAGATCCTGACCGACGCCGCCGATCCGCGCGTGACGGGCGACAAGCAGACGTTCGAACGCCCGCCGTTCACCGATCCGCAGCCGGGGCCGGCAAAGCGAAAGCCCCGCGCCGAGAAGTGAAGTCAAGCCCTGGGCGCCTGGCGGCAGAGCTTAGGCGATGCCCCAGGGAAGCGAGACAATTCACGCCACTTGCCTCCGGGCTTCAGAGTTCTTCCTGATTCCCGCCCAAACGGGCAAATCGCAGCCGTCTCATTGCCGGCAAACAAGCACACGACTTTTCCTGCCCTCATCTTTTTGCCCTCCATTTTTTTGCCTGCCCTCTCCGGCAAAAAGATGGGGGCAAAAAAATAAGAAAGAAGAGGGACTCGCGTCGCCGGATTGGTGCAAGAACGCCGGCTTTCTGTGAGTCGCTGCCGACTGAAGCCAGCGAAAGAAAAGAGGTGAAGGACTCGCTTACCGCGAGCTAAATCTGGAGGCAGACAGTAATCCAGACAATGATTGCCGAACGCTACGGGCTTTTCACCCATCCCAAACCCGGCGTGCGCTGCAAAACGCGCAAATGAAGCTGCGCAACCGCCGGATGCTGCTCGAGCCCGTAATAGCGCATCACCCAGTACGCGTAAAGATAATCGAGCGCACAGTAATAGACGTTCGTCGCCGGGCCGGTCGGCTCGAATACCAGATGCGGATTACACTTCCAATAAAAGTCGTCGGGCGCGTGACTGTCGATCCATTGGGCGCGGCCCGTATCGCTGACTCGCCCGGTGCGGACCCAACGGTCGAGCTTGAACCGCCGCAACTGCTCGACGCCCTCCATCAATGATTGGTCGATGTGCCCGCGGCACGTGTTCGGCTTGCGATCGACAATCGTCTGGAACACATGCGGATCAGCGACCAGGCCGGCCCAGAGAAAACTGCACAAGCTGTTGTGCTGGTCGTGCAGGTAATCCATGGCCCAGTACAGCGTCTGGCCGAGCTGATGGACGAACTTGTCGTTGACCGGCTCGCCCGTGCGGCGGGCGTGATCGAACTCCAACTGCAGGCCGAAGTAGGCCGCCGTCACGACGTGAAAGCGGTCGTTCATGCCTTTCACCAGCGGACTGCCGCCGATCTTCTGCGGCGGCACGAGGCTGGCCCAGGGCGGTTCGTAATAGACATGATGCTTGCCACGCAGCCGACGGAACTCCGCGAAGACGCGTTCGCGCTGCGCCGGGTCGTCGGGCGGAAACGAATAGCCCAAGGCGACGATCAGATAGGCCACCTGGGCGTTGAACGGCAGGCTCATCGATCCGATCAGCGGCCGCATGTCGCCGTAGGTCGTCGGCCGGCCGAAGCGATCGGTCGCACGGTAGCCGTGATCGATCACGTGCAGCACCATTGCCGCGATATCGTCTCGCGCCAGCTTCTGGATCTCCGGCGGCAGATCGGGGTAAACGTGAATCATCATCGCGGAATAGCCGCAGGCGATCTGATTGAAGCCTCCTTTGGCCGGATCGTCCTGGTGAAAATACTGCGCGCCGTCAGGCGCCGTGTACAGGTTTGGCTTGAGCTCGTCGAGCACGATCCCGTCCGCTCGCGCCACGGCCCGGGCCATCAACCCCGGCTGGCCTGTGACCTCGAAGAACAGGTGCAAGCCCTGGATCAACTCGGCGGCGCGAGCCAGCAGCCGCCGGTCTTTCGTGACCGCATATTGAAAGCTGAGCTGCGCCAGCAAGGCCCCGTTCCAGGTCGAGCTATCGCGAGTCGGATACGCTTGCGGCGGCAAACCCGGTCGGTCCGGCAGCACGGCCCGATTGTAGAACTGACGGTACGGCGTAATGTGGTATCGCCACAGTTCCCACTCGAAGTATGCCGCCTTGACGTCGAGCGGCATTTCGCGATCGCCGCCGTAGTGGGCGACAAGTCGGGCCTGATAGTCGCGGAGCGACTGGACGGTATCGTCGCCGGCCGCAGGCGGATCGAGAAGCGGGCCTCGATCTCCCGCGTCGTGATTTGCTCCGGGAGGCTCGGCCGCACAGACGGTAAGCCGCCATGTGCCCCAGAACAGCAAGCAACTTAAGACACAGGGCAGCACTCCACGGTTGAGATAGAGACCGCATTGGAACGCCATCGAGCCCTCCTTGGCCGCTGATCGCTTTAGCAGGTCACTGGGGCATCGCCGAGGCTCTGCACCCAGGCGCGATTCGCCCGACTTCCGACTTCCGACTTCCGACTTCCGACTTCCGACTTCCGACTTCCGACTTCCGACTTCCGACTTCCGACTTCCGACTTCGACTTCCTCTTCCCTCACGCCCAACTCCTCGCTTTCCCCTGCCCGGCTCTCGGCTTCCGGCCGGGCCGGTGCAAGCTGCACGATCACGCCGGAGAGAAACTTTGCCAGCTTGTCGCTGGCGACCAGCGCGTCTTCCTTGAGCTTGAGCATATCTTTGATGCTCGAAGGGCGGCGGAAAATGGCGCCGGCGGCCGCGCCGAGCCGGGCGGCCTGAGACTTCTGCCTGGCCAGCCGCTCGATATCGGCCGGCAGTTCTTCGTCCAGTGCGTCGCTGACAATCCGCACCGCCATAAAGCGGGTCTTGGCCTGGCGGCAGACTTCGCCCACGGCCCACGACTCCATGTCGACGGCCAGCGCCTCGTGCTGCTGGCCAATGCCCGTTTCTCCTCCGGCAGGCGCACAATCTGGTCGACAGTCAACAACCGGCCAACGTGCAGCCCCGGCGTGGCGGCGGCCGCTTCGGGGCTGATCTTGAAATCGATCGACAGCCGATGCCCCTGACCATCGGTAATGCTGTCGGCCATGATGATGTCGCCCCGCTTGAGCTTCGGATCGAGGCGCCGGAAAACCCGGCCGATACGACCCACGCCGGGCGGTGGCCGGCCAGCAAGGCCTGCGTGCCGCGCGCCGCGGCCAACGGCCCGACGCCCGCTTCGATCAGCACCACGTTGCGGCCTTTGAGCGAACCTTGCCGGGCGATGAAATCCGCCCCTTTGGTGGTCGTCGCGTTGCTTAGCAGATCTTCAAGGCCGCCTTGTTCGATCCCCAAGGCGAACACCAGCCCCACGTCGCAAGGCGGCGGAGCGGCGGCCTCTTCGCCTGAGCCGCGCCGGGCGCCGGCTTCGGCGACCGACTCATAGATCTTGGCCTTCGCCTGCTGCTGAATCCAGTTACGGAGAATTGCTTGCCAGACCAAGGGTTTCGCTCGCTCGACGGGTGAAAGGATGTTCCCTGTAGAGTCGGCGATTGCGCGCCGCGAGTCAACGGCAGCGGGCCGGTCCGGCGGCAGCAGACCCGTATTGTCGCCTTTCGCTCCCGCGAAAGGACGTGCTTTCGCTGAGCGAACGCCGACAATGGCGAGCCGGAGGCGTGAGCCTCCGTGTTGCAACAGCTTGCGGATCGCCTCTTCTCGCTGACGCGGCTAAGCGGATTGGCTCGTCGACGCCACCCGGGGACTGACGTCCCCCGCTCGCCCGGCGGCGAGCGGAAAGGCAGCCTAACGCGTCAGGATCGGCAGCTCGACGAACTCGCGTGGCGCCTCAGCCGGACTCGCCTCGTCCGCCGCGGCCTCGACGGCGTCGAATTGCGCCATCGCGGCAAGTTCCTCGGCCGGAATGCGTTTCGGGCCGAAGAGCGTAAGCCGGGCGGTCTGTATCAGGCCGCGCCAGGAATTGAAGGTCTCGTTGACGGCGGTCGGTTCGTAGCCGCAGTGGACCATGCAGTCCTGGCACTTGGGATTGCCGCTGCGGCGGCCATAAGCGTCCCAGTCGGTCGTGTCGAGCAGTTCCTGGAAGCTCTGCACGTAACCCTCGCCGATCAAATAGCACGGCTTCTGCCAGCCGAACAGGTTGTAGGTCGGGTTGCCCCAGGGCGTGCACTCCAGTTCCATGCCGCCTTTGAGGAACTCCAGGAACAGCGGCGACTGATTGAAGGCCCAGCGCCGCTTGGAGTTGGCCAGCAGGCGAGTGAACAGCCGCTTGGTCTTGTCGGTCTTGAGAAAATGGTCCTGATCGGGCGCCTTCTCATAGCTGTAACCGGGCGAGAGCATCATCCCCTCGACGCCCAGGTCCATCATTTCATCGAAGAACTGGCGGAATCTCTCCGGGTCGGCGTGATCGAACAACGTGGTGTTGGTCGTCACGCGAAAGCCGGCGGCCACGGCCGTTTTGATCGCGCGCACCGCCGCATCGTAGACCCCTTCACGACAAACGGCCGCGTCGTGTTCTTCGCGCGGGCCGTCCATGTGGATCGAAAACGAGAGGTACTTCGACGGCTTGAACTGGGGCAGGCACTCCTCCAGCTTCAAGGCGTTGGTGCACAGGTAGATGTACTTCTTGCGCTCGATCAGGCCGGCGACGATCTCGGGCATCTGCGGATGCAGCAGCGGTTCGCCGCCGGGAATCGAAACCATCGGGGCGCCGCATTCATCGACGGCCCGAAAGCACTGCTCCGGCGTGAGGTGCTTCCGCAGAATGTCGACCGGAAACTGAATCTTGCCGCAGCCGGCGCACGCCAGGTTGCAGCGAAATAGCGGCTCGAGCATCAGCACCAGCGGGTAGCGCTGCTGGCCGCGCAGCCGCTTGCCTAGCACATAGCTCGCCACCGTCCACATTTGGGAGAGAGGAACCCCCATCGACGTCTCCTTCGCCTGGCATGGCGATACAGCGGGCGGGCGAAGCCGCCCGGTTGTTCAAAAGCTCATGTCGTCCGGCGGCTGCTCGCGATGGCGCGGGTCAAAACTGCCAACGCGAACCGACGGACGATCCGTACGTCCTGCCCTAAATCCCTTCACGCTCAAAAGCCCTGCATCTCGAGCGGCAGATGATCCGCCATCGAAACCACCGCCGGCTCCAACACGTCGGGATCAGCCCCAATGGCCACTGCCCAACGCGACAACGCCATCAACGGGAAATAGATCCGGTAGAGGTGGTAACGCAAGTAGAACACTCGCGGGAATCCGGTGCCGGTAAACTCCGGCTCGTCCCAGGTTCCGTCCGGCAGTTGCTGCGACAGCAGGTAGCGCACGCCGCGCATCGCAGCCGGATGATCGTGCCAGCCGGCGGCGGCCAGGCCGAGCACGGCCCAGGCCGTTTGCGAGGCCGTGGCCGGCCCTTGCCCTCGCAGGTGCGGATCGGCGTAGCTATCGGCCGATTCGCCCCAGGCGCCGGATGGTTGCTGATGCGATACCAGCCAGTTGGCGCCGGCCAGCACCATCGGATCGTCGAGCGGCACGCCAATCGCCGCCAGCCCGACCAGCACCTGCCACGTGCCGTAGATATAGTTCACGCCCCAGCGGCCAAACCAACTGCCGTCAGCCTCCTGGGTAGGCGCAGATAGGCCAAAGCTCGATCCACCGCCGGATCGCCCGGCCGGCGTCCCAAGGCGCCGAGCGCCTCGAGCACGCGGCGCGGTAATGTCGGGCGTGCTGGGGTCGATCATGGCATTGTGATCGGCGAACGGGACGTAGCAGAGGAACTCGTGATCGTTGTCGCGATCGAACGCGCCCCAGCCGCCGTCGCGGTTCTGCATGGCCAGCACCCAACGCTCGGCGCGCTCGATGGCGCCGGTGATGCGCCCAGCCGGAGGCTGCCGTCGTCGCTCGTTTCGGTCGCGGCGCCGTCGCGACCGGGCGCCGCGCCGCGGCGATCGGCCACCAGGTTCAGCTCCGGCGGCAGCGCCGACTCGCTCGAGGCGGAGAATTGCCCCTGAAGAGCCATCATGACCATGATCGTATCGTCGATGTCGGGATAGTAGTCGTTGGCGTGCTCAAAGCACCAACCGCCTGGCTCGACCTTGACGGTTTCAGACCAGTCGCCGCGGCGATGGATCTGCATGTCCAGCAGCCAATCGACCGCCTTGACGATCGACGGATGTTCGCTGCTCACGCCGCTCGACGCCAAAGCCCGCAAGCTGATCGCCGTGTCCCAGACGGGCGACTTGCAGGGCTGCAAACGCAGCGTGTCGTCCTCTTCAATAAACAGGCCTTCCAGCCGCTCGAAGCAGTATTTCAGTTCCGGGCTGTCGTCCTGGTAGCCCAAAGCTCGCAGCGCGATCACGCTCCAGACCATCGGCGGGAAGATGGCGCCCAAACCGTCGCTGCCTTCGAACCGCTCGACCATCCAACGCTCGGCCACGCGCAAAGCGCGGCGGCGAAAGGGGAGCAAGCCCGAGCACTGGCAGCGTTTCCAGAACGCGTCGACGGTGCGGAAGAAGCGGTCCCAACTGAAGATCCCCGTTCCGCCCTTCAAGCCCGGACAGCGCAGCGCCGGCCAATCGGCCGGCGCCTTCAAGAACAATTCGCGGATGCCTTGCTCCGGCGCAATCTCTGCGGTCGGCTGCAGCGCCGACATGATCGACAGCGGAACCAGGATGGTGCGGCTCCAGGAGCTGACCCGGTACACGTTGATCGGAAACCAACTGGGCAGCAACATGACTTCCGGCGGAACGGCCGGACACTCGTCGTAGGATATCTGGCCCAGCAAGGCGAGATAGAAGCGGGTGAAGCTGTTCACCGCGTCGGCGCCGCCGTGCGCCAGGATGGCCGCGCGGCGCGCTGCATGTATTCGGCGCTGGGGTCGTGGCCGGTCAGCTTGAGCGCGAAGTAGGCTTTGACGCTGCCGCTAATCTCCGCCTGGCCGCCGGGATACATCGCCCAACCGCCCTCGGGCAATTGCTGCTTGATGATATACCGAGCCGCCTGACGCGCTTCGGCCGAGTCCTGCCGGCCGAGGTAGGCCAGCAGCAGGATATATTCGCTCTCGAGGATCGTGTCGCCTTCCAGCTCGCCGACCCAGTAACCGTCGGCGTGTTGCTCGCCGAGCAGCCACTGACGGGTGCGGGCGATGCCGCGTCGCAAGGGAGCCGCCAAACGCTCGTAGCTGGAACGTCCCAGCGCGGAGATGTGCGGCGCCCCGCCCTGCCCCTCGTTAGCCACGATCCGAACGGTGCGGCCTATAACATCCATGCGACGATTCTCTCGAGATGAGTCGGCAAACTTCCTTGTTACGCCACAATCGCGTGCCAGCGTTGGGTACGCTCGCCGGCGGCCGAGTTACCTGCCGCCGCTGCGCTTGCGTTCAGCCGCCGGGGCTTGCTCTGCCTGGCAAAGCTGGCTTCGGACCGCGATTGTGAGCCAAAGCTTATGGCATCGCGGCATGGCAGACAAGATCAGAGAGAGATGCAAACAGGGCGAAATGACGCGTTGAGAGCCGCAATATTTTCACCAGCTTGCCCGGTTTATGACAGCACGCTGATTGCCATGAGATCGGCGTCAGGCCTGAATAACCGGCAACGACATCCCCGGCTCGGGCGGCGGCGCTGCGGGGGGCGGGGGCAAAGTCTTGCCGGCATAGGCTCCGAAATCGTTGAAGAAGTGCTTCTTGGCAAAGCGGTAAAACCAGCTCTTCTCAGGGATCTCGGCGCCTGGGGCGTACTGGGAAGGTCGCGCTTGCATGCTTTCCAACTCGGCCAGCGCGGTCTTGCGGGCCGTCGTGTCGCGAGCGCCATGTTTCTCGGCAAGCTGCTTTCAGCAAATCGGGCCGCTCCAGCACAATACATCCGCGCGTGGTGGAAGAAGCCAGCTCGCGGAAGTCGCGCAAGAATGCCGATTGCTGGAACTTCTCGACCAGCGGACGCTCTTCGTGGATCGATTCCTTGGCGAACTGCACGATCGGACAAGGCTCGATGTCGCCCCAGGGGCTGATATGGTGGCTGATGCCGGTCGCCGCCGGACACAGCGCTTGCCCGCGATCGTCGTAATAGGCGTCGATGACGCCGATCGGCTTTTTGACTCGCATGTCGACCACGAACTGCCGCGCGCGGCGTTGCTGTTCGGGCGAGAGGGCCAGTTCGGGATTCGCATCGGGCCCGACCGGGCGATAGGTGTGATACCAGAGGTACATCGCCCCCATCTCGATCAGCCGGTCGACCCAGGCTTCGGTCAGCAGGTCGTCGATGTTGGTCCGGCAGAGACTGGTGCATACGCCGGTCAGCACCTTGTTATCCAGGCAGTGCTGCAGCCCGGCCATCGACCGCGAGTAGACGCCGGTGCGTCCCCGACGCTCATCGCTGACGATCTCCGTGCCTTCGATGCTCACCAGCGGCGTGACGTTGCCCAGGCGGCGCAGCTCTTTGGCCACGGCGTCGGTAATCAACTGTCCGTTGGTGAACACCTGAAAATAACAATCGGGGTGCTGACCGAGGATTTCGAGCAGCTCCGGGTGCATGAACGGCTCGCCGCCCAGGATGCCGAAGAAGCTGTTGCCGGCCTGCTTGGCCTCGCCGATCAAGCGGTTCATGGCCTGCAGATCGATCGTCTGCCGCTCGGCCGCGACGTCGACCCAGCAGCCTTGGCAGCGCAGATTGCAGCTATTGATGATGGAAATATAGAGGAACGGCGGGAAGTACTCGCCGCGTTTGAGTCGCTTTTTATAGCGTTGGACCGAACGCATTCCCTTGTAGCCCATGTTCCAGGCCAGCTTCCAGACCAGCCGCTTGTCGGTCTCCAGCAGAACCCGTTTGGCCATTTTCAGATACATGGACGCCTCAAAAAGATCAGGGGGGCTTGGCGGACGGTTTCAAGTATAGCAGGCCGGCGGGCTCAAACCACCGAACCGGAACACCCTGCCGCCCAGACGTGGGGCGGTTCTCGACAGTGGCCCAGGGGCTACTTACACTGAAAAGCCGTTGCGGCAAAGCAAAGCAAGGCGGGGTGACGCGAGTCATGGGCCTCTTGCCGCTGGAAGGCAGTTTCACGGCGAACGCCGCGGCCCGTGGCGGCCGCACTTCGCCAGGTTCACCGTTGGAGCGCCGCCGCGACGATCAACTAACGCGGCGACGGCGACCTGCTCGAATGGTCGATGCTGAAAGATTGTTGGCCGCTTACCAGACAGCACGTCGCGATCTGCTCGCGCAGCGCGTGCCTGAAGGGCATTGGGTCGGCGAGCTGTCCAGTTCGGCTCTGTCGACGGCAACGGCGGTCGAGCGCGTTGTCCTTGGTTCGCAGGCACGCCCCTGCCGGCGCTTCCGGCCGCTCGGCGGATGACGAGGAGCGTTTCAGCGAATTGATCTTTCGAGGGATCGACTGGCTGGCCGCTCCGCAAAACGCCGACGGCGGCTGGGGCGATACGGATAAGAGCCTGTCCAACATTGCCACCACCATGTTGGTCCGCGCCGCTTTTCAGTTAACCTGCGTGCCCGCCCGGCACGCCGGCTTGCTCGAGCGGGCCGACGCTTACGTGGCGGCCCAGGGGGGCGTCGATGGACTGCGGCGCCGGTATGGCAAAGACAAGACGTTCGCCGTGCCGATTCTGACGAACTGCGCCTTGGCCGGTTTAACCCCCTGGAGCGAAGTTTCGCCGCTGCCGTTTGAGCTGGCCTGCCTGCCGCAATCGTGGTACCGCTTCCTGCGGCTTGCCGGTCGTCAGCTACGCCATCCCCGCATTGGTCGCGATCGGCCAGGCGCGCTACTTCCACCGTAAGCCGCTCAATCCGTTGGTCCGCGCCCTTGCGCGCGGCGGCGGTCGACAAAAGCCTGCAAGTGCTGGAACAAATGCAACCGGCCAGCGGAGGCTTTCTGGAAGCCACGCCGCTGACGAGCTTCGTGGTGATGAGCCTGGCCAGCATCGGCCAAGGGCGGCATCCGGTCACGCGCCGCGGCATTAGCTTTCTGACGGCCTCCGCCCGAGCGGACGGCTCGTGGCCCATCGATACCAACCTGGCGACGTGGGTCACGACCCTCTCGCTCAACGCGATGGCCGGCGGAGAAGAATCGGCTCGCAACGGGCGGGCGGCAGGTAGCGCCTTGCACAAAGCCCCTGCAGCAGCAGACAAATCGGCCGGCAATTCCGAGAGCCTGGCGGTCATTGGCGACCGCTGTTTACCGTGGCTGCTCAGTTGCCAGGAGCGGGAACCGCACCCGTACACGGGGGCGGCGCCGGGCGGTTGGGGCTGGAGCGACTTGAGCGGCTCCGTGCCGGACGCCGACGATACGCCCGGGGCCTTGCTGGCGTTGGCCGCCTTGAAAAAGTCAACAACCGACGTGGAGCAACGACGGCAGATCGATGAATCAGCCGAGGCGGGAATCCGCTGGCTGCTTGATTTGCAGAATTCCGACGGCGGCTGGCCGACCTTTTGCCGCGGTTGGGGCAAGCTTCCGTTCGACCGTAGCGGCGCCGACCTGACCGCCCACGTGTTGCGAGCGCTGCGGGCCTGGGAAGCCATCAGTTCTCAGGCAGCCGTGGCAGGGGCCGAGCAGGAGGGCAAAGCGAGTTCGTCGGAAGCCGCGGAAGCGAACAGGCCGCGATACCACGGGGTTGACGCCCCCTGCTCGCCTGTTCGTATTCGGATTCCGGAGGCGGTTCGCCGCGGATTTGCCTATCTCCAGCGGCAGCAGCGAACTGATGGCAGTTGGATTCCGCTCTGGTTCGGCAACCAGCACCATCGGCAGGAAGCCAACCCGATCTATGGCACGGCGAAGGTTTTGTTGGCGTATCGAGATTTCGGGCAGCAAGAGGATCCCGTGGCCCGGAGAGGTCTGGCCTGGCTGGCAGGCCAGCAGAACTGCGATGGCGGCTGGGGCGGCGCGCCCGCCTGCCCTGCCAAAAGGCAGTGCGCAGTCTCCGCCGTCGAGGAAACCGCCTTGGCGCTCGAGGCCCTGTTGTCAACCACGCCTGGGGCGGAGACGCAAGCCATTGCCGAAAAGGGACTTGCCTGGCTCGTTTCGGCAGTCGAGAATGGGCGGCACGGCGAAAGTTCCCCGATTGGTTTTTACTTCGCCAAGTTGTGGTATTATGAGACCCTATATCCGCTGATCTTTACGGTGGCGGCGTTAGGACAGGCGGTAGCGTGCCGGCGCGGGGAGTCGACCCAGGTGGAGGTCGGCGTCAACCGCGAGTCGGTGCAAGTCGCGGAAGCTTGGAAAGCCTGACTTTTGGAGAACCTGCCCGCCCCCGACTCCTTCGCCAAGCTGGGCCACGCGCCGCCCAGCCTCGCAGATCAGCCAACCCGCCCCGAATCTCTCCCCCGCTAGATTTTCTCTCTGACACCAGATCGGCACTAGACCCACGAGGCTCCACCTTGGCGACCGCACCCGTCGAACACCCCTTGGCCGAGCAGCTGAGCGCAAAACGTTCCAAGAAGGGGCGCCGCAACACCAGCCACCTGAAGCTGGTGCCGGAGACCAAGGACGCCCGGGAGCAATTGCGGGCTCGCTGCGCCGAAGTGGCCGCCAGGCTCGACAAGTCGCGTCCGTTGGGAAAAGACGAAATGGAATCGGTCGCCCGGGCCACGCTGGAGCAAGCGGGCCTGCCGCGAAGGCTTCCTCGGCTGGACGATGGTGTCGCTGGCCACCGAGTTCTGGTCCGACCAGGTGGCCGTCGGTTCCTTTCGAGCGGCGGTTGTTCCTGCTGCCGCACTGCCTGAAGCACGCCGAAGGCTGCCCGGCCGATTACGACGAGTTCGGGCTCGACTGCCGCACGCTGCGGCGCCTGCAGCATCGCCGATTTCCGCACCCGGGCCGAAGAGCTGGGCTACAAGGTGCTGGTGGCCGAAGGCTCGCCGATCGTGCTGAAGATCATCGTCAGCGGCTATGTCGACGCGATCATCGGCGTGGCCTGTTTGAACGTGCTGGAGAAGGCGATCGACAAGATCCTGCTGGCCGGCATCCCCTGCATGGCCGTGCCGCTGCTGTCGAGCGATTGCCGCAACACGTCGGTCGACGAGGACTGGGTCGACGAAATGATCCACTACCCGGCACGAAACGCCGCAGGTTCAGACCAAGACCTACGTCCACCTGATGCGCGCCGCCGGCCAACCTGTTCGAGCCCGCCGAACTGGACCGGCTGGCGCCGCGACTGCGCGGCGGGCCGCGCCTGGCCGAGCTCAACGGCCAAGGCGTCTCCGGGCTCGATCCGGTCGCCGGCACCGAAGCGATCGCCTACGACTTTTTGGCCAAGGGCGGCAAGCACTCGCGGCCCTTCATCACGCTGGCCGTTTACGACGCCCTGACCGGCGGCGAGGCGACCGGCGGCGACGGCGCCGAGAAACGTGGCGGCCTTTTCCGATTCGGTCAAGCGGGCGGCGCTGTCGATCGAGACCTTCCACAAGGCCTCGCTGGTCCACGACGACATCGAGGACGACGACCAGTTCCGCTACGGCGATCCGACGCTGCACCGCAAGTTCGGCACGCCTACGGCCATCAACGTGGGCGACTACCTGATCGGCCTGGGCTATCGCCTGATCAGCCGCGACGCCGCCGCCATCGGCGCCGACGCCGCGGCCGACATGCTCGACCGGCTGGCCGACGCGCACATGAAGCTCACCGAAGGCCAAGGCGCCGAGCTGTTATGGCGAGACTCGCTCAACAAGAAGCTGACGCCGCTCGACGCCTTGAAGATTTACGCGTTGAAGACCTCGCCGGCCTTCGAAGCGGCCCTGTATTCGCGGCCTGCGGCTTGCGGGACCGGTTGAAGATGCCGCATGGGTCGGCCAGTTCGCCCGCCATCTGGGCGTCGCGTTCCAGATCCTCAACGATCTGAAGGACTGGCAAGGAGACAACCACAACAAGCTGCTGGCCGGCGGCGACGTGCTGGGCGGCCGGCCGACCGTGTTGTGGGCCCTGGCCTTGGAGGCTCTGAACGAACAAGACCGCGCCGAGTTGGAAACTCTGGCTGCGGCCGACACGGTCAACGAACAATCCATTTTGCGAATCCGACAGCTCTACCAGTCGGCGGGCGTGTTTGAAAAGGCGGCGCGGCTTGTCGACAAGTACCAGGAACGAGCGGAAGCCGTGGCCGATGAGGTGCAACCCGAAGAACTGCGTCGACTACTGTATTACCTGGTCGACACGGTTCTCGAGCGCACCGCAGAGGCGGCCCCGCCCGTGATCATGCCCTCCTTGCCGGCCGCCAGCGCACCCGCCGCGGCGCCGTAAGCTTCCCACCCTAGTGCGGGTAAAGTCAGGACTCACGATGACGAGCCAACCGCACCCGATAACGCCCGACCTCGATACGCTGACCGGCCTGTTTTACGGTTCGCGCGAAGAACTCGGCGAGTTCACCGAAGTGACGCCCGAGGAGTTGCCGGAAACTCCGCGCAAGCTGCTCGCTCACAACGCCCACATGACGGTGACCGTCGAAGAATTCCATCGGCTCGCCGGTCAATGTGCGAGTGCTGGAAAAACGGGTGACTCCGCAGCACTACGCCCGCAAAATTCTCCTGGAGCGTCAATCCGACGGCCGCGTGGTGCAGTACGGCATCATGCGGGTCAACTTCCAGTACCTGTCCCCCGAGGTCGCCAAAGAAATCGAGAGCGAAGCCACGCCGCTGGGCCGCATCTTGATCCAACATAACGTTTTGCGGCGGGTGCAGTTGTGTTCGCTGTGGCGCGTGGAGATGGGCGAGGAATTGCGTCGGCTGTTCGGCGCCGACGGTCACGACGTGGCCTACGGGCGGACGGCCTTGATCGACTGCAATGAGGAACCCGCGGTAGAATTGATCGAAATTGTCACGCCCCTCGATTCGTGAAAACCGACTGGCGCGGCCTCCGGCGTCTCATTTTCGCCGGCGGCCCCGCGTGACGGCGTTCGACCTATGAAGATTGTCTACCTGGCCGCCGGCGCCGCCGGCATGTACTGCGGCAGTTGCCTGCACGACAACACGCTGGCGGCTGCGCTGTTGGCGGCCGGCGCCGACGTGACGCTGGTTCCCACCTACACTCCGATTCGCACCGACGAAGTCGACGTCAGCCAGCCGCTCGTGCTGTTCGGCGGCATCAACGTCTACCTGCAGCAACTTTCCGGATTGTTCCGCTACACGCCGCAGTGGTTCGACCGGCTGCTCGATTCGCCCCGGCTGCTCAACGCGCTGTCGAAGCTGAATTCGAGCGTCAATCCCGCCAAGCTCGGAGCGTTGACCGTCTCGATGCTCGAAGGCGAACAGGGCCGGCAGCGCAAGGAGGTGACCAAGCTGGTCGATTGGCTCCAGCGTGAAGGACGACCTGACGTGGTCCACCTTTCCAACTCGATGCTGACGGGCATGGCCCGCGAAATTGCGCGGCGGCTCGACGTGCCGGTCGTCTGTTCGCTCTCCGGCGAGGACATCTTCCTGGAGAAGCTGCCGCCCAAATACTACGACCGCGCCCGCGCCGTGCTGCGAGAGCGGGCCGCCGACATTTCCTCGTTCGTCGCACTCAACCGCTACTTCGCCGAGTACATGACCGAGTACCTGGCAATCGACCGCCAGCGGATTCACGTCATTCCGCACGGCTTGAACCTGGCCGGCCACGGCATGCGCGCCGGCTCGTCGGCCGAGGCCGCCCTTCACGATCGGCTACTTCGCTCGCATCTGCCACGACAAGGGCTTGCACCAACTGGTCGAGGCGTTTCAGCTTTTGAAGCAGCAGCCCGGCTTGCCGCCGTTGCGGCTGCGCGCGGCCGGTTATTTGGGCGCGGGCGATCGCAAATACTTTGAAGAGATCCACGCCAGGATTCGCAGTTGGGGCTGGGAACAGGACTTTGAATACGTCGGCGAGTTGGACCGCGCACAGAAAGTCGCGTTTTTGCAAACGCTCGACGTGATGAGCGTGCCGACCGTATACCGCGAGAGCAAGGGGCTCTCCGTGCTGGAAGCGCTGGCCAATGCGGTTCCCCTGGTGCAGCCGGCGCACGGCACGTTTCCCGAGCTGATCGAAGACACCGGAGGCGGTTTGTTGTGCGAGCCGGGCAACCCCGCATCATTGGCCGAAAAACTGCAGCAACTCGCGCTGGATCGGTCGGCCGCCGACGAGATGGGCCGGCGCGGCCGCGAGGCGATTCACGATCGCTACACGGCGGCCCGGATGGCCGAGCGGACCTTGGCCCTGTACCAGCAACTGTTGGCGGGCCAGCCTGCCGCCTTGACCGAGGCCGTTTCATGAGCGGCGTCTTCCGCACCACGCGGCGCGTGGAATTCCATCACACCGACGCCGCGGGCATCGTTCACTTCTCGACGTTCTTCATTTACATGGAAGAGGTCGAGCACGAGTTTCTCCGCACGCGCGGCTTGAGCGTGATGATGCGCGACGAGCAAGGCGTGATCAGTTGGCCGCGCGTGGCGGCGAAATGCGAGTACCGCAGCGCAGCAAAGTTCGAAGACGTGCTCGACGTCGAATTGCAGATCGCCCGCATTGGCGAGAAGAGCGTGAGCTGGAGCTTTCGCTTTTCGCTCGCCGACCGGGAAATCGCCCTGGGCGAGATGACAGCCGTCTGCTGCCGCATTGCTGACGGCCAGGCGCCGCGGGGGATTTTGATTCCGGAAGCCATCCGACGGAAGTTGACCGCGCAAGACTAATGTCTCGTCAGAGCTTAGTTGACGGGGCGCCTGGTGGATGAGCCTTGGCGGAGCCCCAGTTCGCCGGGGCGTCCGTTGCCCTGAAGCGAAAGGCCCTGGTCCCTGCTGGCCGCCCCTATCCTCGCGCCTTACTAGCTTGTAACCTAAAGCCATGCTGACTTACCTGGAAAACCTTACCCTGCGGCTGGCGCAGGGCATCAGCCATTTGCCGGAGGCGATGCGCGAGCGGCACGCAGCTTTTCTGCTCGCCGCGCAGCGCGAGGACGGCGGTTTTGCCGGACGCGAGGGGGGCAGCGACTTGTATTACACCAGCTTTGCCCTGCGCAGCCTGGGGCTGCTGGGCCAGCTTGATGGCGAGCCCGCCAATCGGGCGGCCGGATATTTAAAGAGCCGCCTGGCGGGCCAGACGCCGATCATCGATTTCGTCTCGCTGCTGTATGGCGCCGCGCTGTTGGAATCGGCCGCCGGCATCGACGTGTTCGCCTCGGCGCCGAGCGGCTGGCAGGACAGCGTGGCGGCGATGTTCGAGAGTTTCCGCCGAACGGACGGCGGGTATGCCAAGACCGACGAAGGGCAGTCGAGCAGCACCTACCATACCTTTCTGGTCGTGCTCGCCCAGCAGCTCATCGCCCGACCGCCCGTCGAACCGGAGCGGTTAGCCGCCTTCGTGCGTTCCCGGCAGCGAGAGGACGGCGGCTTCGTCGAGATCGGCCCGATGCGCAAAAGCGGCACGAACCCGACGGCCGCCGCGGCGGGACTGCTGAAGATCCTCGACGCCTTCCATGAGGAAGCGCGCGAGGCGACCTGCGACTTTCTGACCGATATGCAAGGAGACGAAGGGGGCTTTACGGCCAACACCCGAATTCCGCTGGCCGACGTGCTGAGCACCTTTACCGGCGCGCTGACGCTGGCCGATCTCGGCTGCCTGGCGGAGATCGACATTCCGGCCGCGAGTCGTTATGTTCGCTCGATGGAACAGCCGGAAGGCGGCTTTCGCGGCGGCGCCTGGGACGAAGGCGTCGACGTCGAATACACATTTTACGGCCTCGGCGCGCTGGCTCTGTTGGACGGGCAGGCGGCGGATTGAGAAACGCGAATCGAGCTGCTCGCAGCGCAGAGCGGAGCACTTTTCAGGCGGAACTGCGCGACTGACTTGAGACTTTAGACCCGCCAACTTGGGACTCCCCCTGTGCCCGACCTCATTGTTCAAGAGATCACGAAAGAATTTCCCACCCGAAGCGAGCCGCTGGTCGTACTGCGCGGCTGCTCGTTTGAGTTGTCGGCCGGCGAGAACCTGGCGATTCTGGGACCGAGCGGCTCGGGCAAGAGCACGCTGCTGCAAATCGTCGGCACGCTGGACCGCCCGACCTCGGGACAAGTGACGCTCGACGGCCAGACGCCGTTCACGCTCAGCGAGCCGAAACTGGCGGCTTTTCGCAACGAATGCGTCGGGTTCGTCTTCCAGGATCATCATCTGTTGCCGCAATGTTCCGTGCTGGAGAACGTGCTGACGCCGACGATCGCCACCGGACGCGCCACGGAAGAGGACTTCGAGCGAGCACGCATGTTGTTGGACCGCGTCGGCCTGGCGCAGCGGCTGGATCATCGCCCGGCGGAACTCTCGGGCGGGGAACGCCAACGAGCGGCCATCGCTCGAGCGTTGATTCGCCAGCCCGCGCTGGTGCTGGCCGACGAACCGACGGGCAATCTCGACCGCACCACCGCGGCGGCGATCGGCGACTTGCTGCTGGAACTGCAGCAACAGGAGCAGACCATGCTGGTCGCCGTCACCCATAGCTTGGAACTCGCCGGCCGCTTCTCCCGCCGCGTTGAACTCGATGAAGGCCGCTTGAAAGAGGCGCCGCCTTCCGCTTCGCATGTTCGCGACTGACCGGCTTGAAAACTCGGCGTCGGCAAATTGAAACCTGGAGCCTCGGAAAGCCCCATGTCCCTCTGGCGATTAATCTGGGAAAGCTTCTGGCAGCATCGGCGGATGAACGCGGCCGTGGCGTTGGGAGTCATGGCGGGGACAGCCGTATTGACCGGTGCGCTGCTGGTCGGCGATTCGGTGCGCGGAAGCCTGAGGCAATTGACGATCGATCGCTTGGGCCTGATCAGCAATGCCTTGGTCACGGACCGGTTCTTCAACGCGGCGCTGGCGACGGAATTGACGGCCGAGCCGGAATTCGGCGAGCACTTTAAGCTGGCGGTCCCGGTGATTCTGCTGCAAGGCAGCGTCAGCCAGCCCGATTCAGGCGCCCGGGCCAGCGGCGTGACGCTGTTGGGCTGCGAGGACCCGTTCTGGAAACTGGGCTCCGGCGGTCCCGAACGGCCGCCCTCGGCAGGCGAAGTCGTTTTGAATGCGCCGCTGGCGGCCGAGTTGGGCGCCAAGGCCGGCGACGACGTGATTGTGCGCCTGCCGCACTCCAGCGATATTCCGCCTGACAGCCCGCTGGGCAGAAAAACCGAGACTTCCGCCAACCGCCGGCTGCGCGTCAGCGCCGTCTTGCCGGCGGAAGGTTTAGGCCGCTTCGGACTGCGGCCCAATCAGCAGCAGCCGCTCAATGCCTTCTTGAATCTCGGCGAACTGCAGTCGGCCTTGGATCAGCCGCAGAAGGTCAACGCGATTCTCGTTTCCGGACGCGTTGCAGACCAGGCGCCGCCGCCGGAAGCCGAAGAGGCTCTCAACGCACTGCTGCAGCCGCGGCTGGCCGACTACGGTCTGTCGCTCCAGCAGAGCAAACGCGGCTACTTCAACCTGACCAGCAACCGCATGATGCTGGAGTCGACCGTCGCAGACGTCGCCATGCACACCTTCGAGCAGGACCGTCCGCAACCCGTATTGACCTATCTGGCCAACTATATTCTGGCAGGCAAGGACGACCGAGGCAAAATTCCTTATTCGACGGTGGCCGCGTTGCCGCTGGGCGATCTGCCGCCGCTCGGGCCGTTCAAAACGCCGGACGGCGAGGAGATCGTCGATCTCGAGCCCGATCAGATCTTGCTAAATAGCTGGGCGGCCGACGACTTCGCGGCGCAAGGGGTCAAGCTGCAGCCGGGCGACCCGATTCGTCTGACCTACTTCGAGCCGGAAAGCACGCACGGCAAAGTCGTCGAATCGAGCAAGACGTTCAAGTTTAAGGCGGTCGTTTCCCTGAACGGTCCCGCGGGCGATCGCGATTTTACGCCCGAGTTGCAGGGCGTGACCGACAAGCAGTCGCTGGCCAACTGGGATCCGCCGTTTCCGTACGACTCTTCGCGCGTCCGCAGCACTCCGCCTAACGACCAGGACGAGAAATACTGGGACGCCCACCGGGCCACGCCCAAAGCGTTTATCTCGTTAACAACCGGACAGAAGCTGTGGGGCAGCCGTTTCGGCAAAACGACGTCGATCCGTATTCCCGCCCCGCGCAGCGCCAGCCGGTCCGACTATGCGGCGCGGCTGCGTGCGGCGTTGGAACCCGAGCAGGCCGCGTTGGGCTTCGACTTCCAGCCGGTCAAGCGTCAAGGGCTGCAGGCCTCGGCCGGTACGACGGACTTCAACGGGTTGTTTATCGGCTTCAGCTTCTTCATCATTGCCGCCGCCTTGATGCTGGTGGCGCTGCTGTTCCGCCTGGGCGTTGAACAGCGGGCCGAAGAGATGGGCATCTTGCTGGCCATCGGCCTCAAGGCGGCGCAAGTTCGCCGCATGCTGCTGGCGGAAAGTTTCGTCGTCGCCGCGTTGGGCGGCGCCGCGGGCGTGGCGGCGGGCATCGGTTACGCCTGGTTGATGCTGGCCGGCCTGCGCACGCCTGGCTGGTGGCTGGCCGCGGTCAGCAGCCCCTTTCTGCAACTTCACATCACGCCCCAAAGCCTGGCGATCGGCTACGTCAGCGGCGCGGCAATCTCGTTGGCGGTGATCGCCCGCGCCGTGTGGCAAATGCGAAAAGTTCCCATTCGCCGCCTGCTGGCCAACCAGGCCAGCGAACAAACGGGGCTGGCGCCGCGAAGCGTCTGGCTCAGCCGGCTGGTCTGTCTTGTCTCGCTTGCTCTGGCCGCCGTGGCGGCAGCCGCGGCCGCTGCGCTTGCAAGGCGAAGCGCAGGCAGGCGCCTTTTTCGGCTCCGGAGCATTGGTGCTGACCGCGCTGCTGGCATTTCTCTGGTCGCGACTGCGCAGCGGCGATACCGGTCCGCTCATCAAGCCGGGCCGAGCGGCGCTGTGCCGACTGGCGATGCGCAACGGCGGCGCAACCCCAGCCGCAGCACGCTGACCGTAGGCCTCGTCGCCTCGGCCAGCTTTCTGATCATCGCCATCAGCGCGTTTCGCCTGGAACCGCCCGAGGCGGTCCGCCAGCCAGACAGCGGCAGCGGCGGGTTCTCGCTCATGGCGCAGAGCGATCTGCCGATTTATCAGGATCTCAACACGGAGGATGGACGCGTCGAACTGGGCTTTTCCTCGGCCGATGAAAAGCAGTTGGACGGCCGCGAAATCGTTTCACTGCGAGTCAAACCGGGCGACGATGCGAGTTGTTTGAATCTCTACCAGCCCCGGCAGCCACGCGTGCTGGGCGTGCCTGAAGCGCTGATCGAGCGCGGCGGCTTCAGTTGGGCAGGCACGGCCGCCGCCGATGAGAAAGAGCGTGACAATCCCTGGCTGTTGCTCGACAAACCCTTGGCCGCGACGGCTGAAGGCATCAAACCGGTCCCGGTGATCATGGATGCCAACACGGCGGCTTACAGCTTGCACCTGGGCGGCGTCGGCGCGCTGTATGAGATCCCCGACGGCCGCGGCGGAAAGTTGTGGCTGCAAGTCGTCGGCTTGCTCAAGAACAGCATTTTCCAAGGCGACTTGCTGATTAGCGAGCAGACGTTTCTCGAGCGTTTCCCTGATACCAGCGGCTACCGCTACTTCCTGATCGACGCGCCCGAAGGAGAGGAAGCGCCGATCGAGACGGCGCTCGAGAAGACGCTGGGCGATTTCGGGTTCGACGTCGAGCCGACCGAGCGGCGGCTGGTGGCGCTGATGGCCGTGCAGAACACTTACCTTTCGACGTTTCAGAGCCTGGGCGGCTTGGGCCTGTTGCTCGGGACGTTCGGACTGGCCGTTGTGCAACTTCGCAACGTGCTGGAGCGTCGCGGCGAGCTGGCCCTGTTGCGCGCGGCCGGCTTCCGCCGCTCCATGTTGGCCAGGATCGTGATGCTCGAGAATGCATTGCTGTTGATCGGCGGCCTGGCCGTCGGCGTGCTGGCGGCCCTGGTGGCAGTGGCGCCGCATTTGTTTGGCGGCGGCGCCTCCATCCCCTGGCAATCGCTGGCCGCGACGCTTGGCATTGTGCTTGCCGTAGGCCTATTAGCCGGCCTGGCCGCCGTTCGCGCCACGCTCTCCACGCCGCTGCTGCCGGCGCTGCGCGGCGATTGAATCGAGCGCAAGGGAGAACCGCTTATTAGGCAGAAAAAAGCGTGACAAGGGAGCGACAAACCGCTACAACTCGACTCGTGACGCCGGGCGGACGCCTCTTGCAACCAGGTTATCCGAAAGCGCGGTGAATATGACTGCCAACTTGTCAGGCTTTGACTTTCGCGATTTTTGGTACAGCGGCGAGTATGCGGACAGCCTTGCCGAGCCGGCGCCGACGGACGAGACGATCTCCCAGATTGAGAGCGAACTCGGTTATCGACTTCCTTCTGCCTATGTCGAATTGGCTCGCAACCGGAATGGCGGTCTGCCCAAGAACTGCTACCACGCATCTCCCAGCCAGACATCCTATGGGGCAGAGGATCACATCGAGATCGCGGAGATCTATTCCATCGGAAATGCGGCGCCTTGGTGCTGGGTCGCGAAGGCTGCAACACCGAGTTCTGGGTCAAAGAGTGCAACTATCCGCCCATCGGGGTTTATTTTGCGAACTGCCCTGACCAGGGACATCAGATGCTCGCGCTCGATTATCGCGAATGCGGGCCTGACGGCGAACCGGCCGTCGTGCTTGTCGACGAAATTGAGGATTACCAAATCGTCCCGTTGGCCCCGGATTTCGCAACCTTCATCCGCGGCCTGAAGCCCGAGGGTCATTTTTCAACGGATTTCGAATAACCAGCGCAGCGAGTTGAGCCGCCGATCGGGACGTCTTTGACATGAAAGCGTCGCTTTCGCGGCTGCTTGGCTCCTGCAGTCCCTATCTGCGCAGATGGATAAGATCGCATTCGCACCGCTCATCGACGTGCCTTTAGCCGTCTTCACCGCGGCGGCATGTTTCTGGCACTTCGGACGGTGGGCGGTTTCCAACGACCTCGACTCAGATGTGAATCTGGTTGCTCGACTAGCGACTGCTCGGCTGCGCACCATCTCGCTATTCGCCGCGATCCTGCTGCTCTGCTGGTTACTGATTGAGACCGGGACCGAAGTAACGGTGACTGCTTACCGCAACGGGCGGCCATGCGTCACCCCGAATTCGTGACGCCCGCCGCTGCAAATCGAAGGTGCCCCGCGCTGGAATCGCTGCACTGGAATCAACGTATTAAAGATGCTGAGCCGAGCGATCTTGAAACTGAAAACGGGTTGGCCGCGGTACGGCAAACGCAGCCCTGAGGCAGCGAAGGAAGCTGAATGCTCGAAGGTCTCGACGTCATCGACTGGTCGTCTCTGAGCCACGCCCACGGTCCGGCCACCGATGTGCCGCAACTCCTGCGGTCGCTGCTTTCCAACGATACAGACGTGCGACTTGAGGCGGGCGCTGAATTGCATGAGAGGTTATGGCATCAGGGGACGGTCTACTCCGCCTCGGCCGCCGTCGTCCCCTTCCTGTTTGAATTGCTGAATCGCCCGGACAATTGCGATGATGGCGGCGCACAGCTAGTCGGGCCAACCGAGGCGACGCAGATCTCCGACCTGGCGCAGACGAAATGGCGGACTCTCTGCTGGGGTGCATTGCGACCGGAGAGGGCTGGATACAATACGGAATTCGCGCAGTTGGCGAAGCAGCGATGCGAAGCACGCTTGCCAGGCAGGGCCGATCCCTGGAGGAGGCGCGTACGGAAGAAACCTCGACGCTGGAAGCAATCCATCGCGGCGTTGCCGCCGGCCTCCAACGGCTGTTGCCCTACCTGGGCAATCAAGAGGGGTTGGGCGCGCTTGTGGCTGAAACTCTTGGCAACTTTCCCGAGCACTCGGACTGGCTGGCGCCGGCAATTGATTCGGCTCTCCTGTCGGAGTCCAATGAGCACATTCGACAGAATTTGATTGAGAGCAAGGCGCGCCTGAGCAAACGCTGAACCGGAGCGGCGGCCCGGTCAGCGCGACCGTTAGCTGCCAAAGAAGCATTCATGTTTGCCAATGACGAAACTGTATTGAGCGGAGCCTGGCGAATAACGACGGATTCCGAACGCTGCCCAGGCGCCTGGCAGCGGTGATTAGGGGCGACGATGGAGTGGTCTATGATTTGGAGACTGGCAAGATTGCTGATGCCTGTCACCTCGCTGCAGCCAACCGCCACCGCAACCGCAGTTTCGGCGATGAGATGAAAGTTGATTGTCGTTGCCCTGGCGGGAGCCAGGCTCCGGCGGTTGCAGTTCTGAATCGTTATCCTGCGAGAGCATCCCGGAATGTTGCCTTATCGACTCAATATTGTGCTCTTCGTAGCCATCGCTGGCTGCTCAGCATCTCCGGAGAATACGCAAAAGGCTGCGTCAAATCGAAACGCTTCGCGAGATCAAGAAATGTCTAGAGTCGACGTTGGCCAGGCCGTTGTCGTCTCGGCAGAGAGCTTAGAAAGCGACGATCCATACGACATCGTGTGGTCCAACATTCGATTCGTCAACGCACTGCTGAAGCAACACTTCACGCGCGACGAACTTTCGCAAGACGCCCTGCGCAGCTACTACGTCGATTACTACCTCGCCGAGGTCAATAACGGTGGCTTTTCTCAGTTCGTTTACAACTCTGGTTGGGATGAGCACACGATTCGATGTGTCCGCGAAGGTCTTCAGGCGATGGGAGCCGCGAAACACCTCGAACTGTTCAGTCAAGGTGCTTCAATCCTTGATCGAATTGGCCTCGACGGCATGGAGAAGTTTTTCGAGAGCGAGTACTTTGGAGAAAACAAAGAGCGAGATATCCTGAATGGTTTCGACGACAAGTTCTACCAGCTATCAGAACGAGAAGATCTGATCAAATTGAATTCTGACTGGCTCAAGAGCCTTCCGAATCTCGTTGCTATGACAACCGAACAAATGAAGGCTGAGGTTGGCCGTCGCGCGGCGGCACTTCCAGATCGGGGAGAACGCCAGGCGGAAGCATTGGCAAATGAACCACGATACATGAAGCTAATTCGGGCACTGTGCAACGCGTCTGGTCATGGACTTGAGCACGTCACAGGGGGCGATCCGACATTCGAATACAAGGGCCAGCAGATGATTTCATGGCATTTTCTCACGGACAAGGGACATTTTCACATGGCCGATATCGACGGCAAGGCCTTGATGTTCAAGGGGCACTCGGATGAGGTCATCTGCGAAATCGAAGCGACCGATGAAGAGTTCGGACCGCAATGAATGCCGGATGGCAAATTGGTCAACGCACGCGCCTACCTTTTCGGCAATTCAACCGGTATTGGTTAATTTGGCGCAGTACTTCGTCCTCCGCCACCGCGTTATTTTGGTCATTATCGCTCCCCCCACGCTCCGCTCGCACGAAAACTAAACCCGCTCAACTCGGCGATTCATCCTCTCCGCAAGGCGAAGCCCCGGTGCGAAGACGCCCTCAATCGGCGCCCCCAATAGGGCCGTAACCAAAAGGCTGGAGACGGCGACGGCGCTGCAAATGAGCCGCTGACGTGCTAGAATGAGCCCTCTACGTTTTGCTCCCGGATTGAAATCTGAGCCTGCCGATGAAAAACTTTGTGCTGGTGTTGCTGTTTATCGCCATGACCGCCTTATGCTGGGGCGTTTACGGGCCCGTGTTGCGAGTCGGGCAAGCCGGCATGGCGACGGCCGAGGCGACGCACCCACCGCATTTGAAGCCGTTTATTTGCGTCGGCGTGGCCTATTTTCTGATCGCTATCGTCGTGCCGGGCATCTTGCTGTACTTTCGCGGCGAAAAAGGGCGCTGGACGGCCCGCGGCACGTTCTGGAGCCTGCTTTCGGGCGCCGCGGGCGCCATCGGCGCGTTGGGCATCATTCTGGCCTTTGCCAACCACGGCAGCCCGATCCTGGTCATGCCGCTGGTGTTCGGCTGCGCTCCGGTGGTCAACACGTTCTATACGATGTTCACTTCCAAGGGGCATCCTCGGCCCGGGCCGTTGTTCTTTGCCGGTTTGATTGTAGTGGCCGCCGGCGCGGCAACCGTGCTGGTATTCAAACCGGCGCCCGCCTCGGCGAAAAAGCCGGCGGTGGCTGAAGCCAGCAAGGACGCAAAAGCGGTCGCCGCCAAGGACGACAAGGCCGCGGCCGGCGAGAAGGACGGCAAGCAAGCTTCGGATGCCAAGCCGAAGGCGCCTGCCAAGGAGTCGGCCACGCACCGAATCGCCGACATGTGGATGGTGCTGCTCTTCGTCGCCCTGACGGCGCTCTCATGGGGCGTGTACGGCCCCGTGCTGCACAAAGGGCAGATGCTGATGGAAGGGAGTCGCTTGCGGCCGCTGATCTGCGTCGGCGTGTCGTACTTTGTCATCGCGGTGCTAGGCCCGGTCGCCTTGATGCAGGTGATCGTGGAGCACGGTGAATTCACCGTCAACGGCAGCCTGTGGAGCTTGGCGGGCGGCGCCGCGGGCGCCTTGGGGGCGCTCGGCATCATCATGGCCTTCACATTCGGCGGCAAGCCGATCTACGTCATGCCGCTGGTCTTCGGCTGCGCTCCCGTCATCAACACGTTCGTCAGCCTGATCGGCAAGGACGTGGGCGACGTCAACCCGATCTTCTATTCCGGTTTGATCATGGTCGCCGCCGGCGCCGTCACCGTGCTGGTCTTCGCTCCCAAAGCGGGCCACGGCCCCGCGCCGGCCAAAGCGGAATCCGCCAAGTTGAACGTGGCAGAGCAACCGGCGTAAGGTAAGTTCGGAATACGAGCGGCAAGCACCGCCGAGTCAATTTGCGAGGTCGCCTCGCGGTTCGATACGCCCGCTCGAATCAGAGTTCAAGATTGCGCACCGTCAGCAGGATGTAGAAGAACTTCCGTTGCTCGTAGGCTGGAATGCAGCCAATCAGCAAAGAATTGCCGTCTTGGATCTCGGAACTGACGTCGATTCGGCAACGCTTGACGCGAGGAATCTGAATCGTCGTCGGCTGATTGCGAAGTCGCGTTGAGGCAGTGCGGACGTCGCTGATCTCGCTCAACTCGATCCGTCCTTCGAGTAGCACCTTGGCGGCGTCGCTACTCTGAATTGCGCGGAAAGTCAGCTTGATCCCTTCATCGATCACCGCGATCTTCGGTTCTTGAACCCCCGTACCAGAATCCTGCACGCCGACGACAAAGGGGGTTTGCGTGCAGTCCAGGATGGTTGCGTGTTGGCCATTGAACACGGTGACGTTCGGCGCTTGCAGGACATTGGCGTGCTGCTCGCTTTGAACCGCCTGGACCAGGGCGGCCGCCTGTCCGGAGTTCAATTCGGCGACGGCGATCGGCAGATAATCATCGACGACTGCCTGCGCGAACGACAGGCATGCCGTGCTTGCCCTGCGCAGGAAGCTCCTCATCACGTTCGTCCGAGAAGGCCTCCAGGTATCGCCACGAAATTCCAATCGCCGATGCGATGTCTAGCTCGGCGGAAATGAACCTGGTTTGCAGGCTGGTCTGGCCCAGACCGCTTTGCTCCCAAGCTCTCAAATTCCTGACAAGTTCCGCGTGCGCGTTGGGCGAAGCCGTGACGGTCAATTCGACGCCATCAACGGCAACTCTTTCGTGCGCCGGCCGATGGGTCTCTGAGGAGCGTTCCGACGAACGGGGTTGAGAAATCGGCGCCACGGGGAACGGCTCAAGGCACTTCAGCAAAAACTCGACCTGCTCTTCCAGCGGCGGGGGGGCTGAGCCATGCCATTGTTTATCAGCCGCGATCCTCTGAACCGCCTTTTCGATATTGTAGACGCGAGTGATCTGAGGCCCGGACGACGGTTCGGAGCGGTCAATCCCATTGTTCCAGTCGTAACCCGCATGCGGCAGCCATTCGAAAGAACGCTCCGGCGGCGGTTCTGGAACACCGGCATCCGTCAAACCGCAGACGGCCGTCAAGCCGATCAGGCCGGCGACTGCGACGGAGTGCCATCGGCTGCGCTTCGCCCCCGCACGTTTCAGGGCTCGAATTCGGTTACGGAGCGAACGTTTGCGGAAGAAAGACGATACGAAGCCAAGCAGCGACGCGGATAAAACGATCTGCCAGCGAGGTCTCCATGGCTGTCGCTGTGCCAGCATCAGCAGCAGTTCGCTGTAGTCGCGCGTGGGCCGCCCTTCAAGACGCTGAATCGCGAAGGCATCGCAAGACTGTTCTCGCAAACTGTGAAAACGGGACGCTGCGAGCCAGAAAACCGGATTCCACCAGTGAATCGCACGGAGGATCGCCAGCGCCAGTTCGCCGCGACATGCCAGCGTCGCACGTGCGCCAATTCGTGTAGCATGATCATGCGAAGCTGCCGGTCGTCCAGCACCGCGGCATCGTCAGGCAAGAGTAGTTGAGGGCGAAAGAGGCCCGCGACGGCAGGCTGTTGCAGCCCCTCGAAGTTTGCGATGCGCAGGTTTCTCCGCACCCCCGCCTCGCGGCAGCAGGCTTCCCATAGGCCGCAAACCCTTTGATCATCGCACGGCGCCAAGCGTTTCAAGCGGCGGCATAACTGCCAATGCGCCAGGAGCGTCCAAACAAGAGTTGCGGCCGCTCCGGTCAGCCAAATCCAAGGCAGGCGATCCGCGATCCAATCGATGGCGCCCGGCGCCGTCGCCATCGGCGCCGCGGAGCGCGCGAGGTCCGTCTCCGACGCTAACCCCGGGCGCGGCGCCGCCGAATAACCGCCTTGAAGTTCGGCGTCCAGCGGCGATTGGAGAGTCCGGTCGCGTGGAGCGTCTGGTTCGGATTGTTCCGCCGGCAACATGTTCTGCAAGCTGACAGGACTGGCTGGCGCAAAGGGAACGAGCAAACGCAACAACACAAGCCCCCACATCAGGCCCATTTGGCGAGCGGAAAACCAACGCCGAAAGCAAACATTGACGGCCAGGACGGCGAGTGCGAGCAATCCCGCGCAGGCGCCCGCATAAGCGCCAACACGAATACCTCGGCCGAAAAATCCAACGCTTCGGCAATGAATGACATGCATCCGTTCATGATTCACCTTCCTGTTCGTGGAGGATTTGACGCAACTGTGCGATTTCGTCCGCCGTCAACCTGGCATTGCGGATGAAGTGCGCCAGCAAGGGAGCCGACTCGCCGCCGAAAACGCGTTCTAGAAAAGACCGGCTGGCCTGTTTTACGCAGTCGCGGCGACGCGCCCGCGCTCGATAGACATACCGGTTGCCTTGCAGCTCATACGTGAGCACGCCTTTCTTGACCAGCCGGTGCAGCATGGTCTTGACGGTCGCCGGCGCCCAGTCCGCCTGGTCCGCCAGCTTGCCGATCACTTCCTGAGCGGTCAACGGCTGCCCGTCCCAGACGACATTCATGACCTGCCATTCGGCATCGGAGATAGAAACGTTCGGCATCGCGAGACCTCCAGGGCAATTCGATTACGCATGTAAATACTTACATCTGTAATCGATGTCAAGACCGGGTTCGGCCCGGGCTGCGCAAAATCGCACTCATTCGGCGAATTGACGTTGTGCCGGTTTTGTTCCGCCGCGCTCCCGGGCTTGCCCTTTCTCGAGCAATGATTTTTCGCTAGCTGGCCTGCCGCGGTAGCACTTCCGTTTCCCTTTTCCGCGCGTTTGTCCTCCGCCACAGGCGGCGGACAAACGCGAACAGGGAGCAATGGTTGTGATGCGCGTCGGTTTCTAGCTGATCCATCAGCGCTCCACCGGGGCGAGCCCGGCGGTGACGGAGCGGAACCAATAACCGGCCCCACACTACAAGCTCTCAGAAGCCGAGACGCTCTGATTTGGACCGCTCGGCCGCCGGGGGCCGGACCGTTTCTTTTGCCAGCGCCGTGGCGTTGAGTTACCAGGGCCACAGCCGCCAGCCGCGCACCCAGGCGTATGCCAGCGCACAACAGAGCGGAAACAGCACGAAGATCGTGCCGTAGGTGAAGATCCAGGTCCAGGTGCGATAAGGCCAGCGTGCCATGAGCTCAAGCTCGCAATTCGCCGCGGCGCAGCTTGCGGTACATGTCGAGCGCTTCCTCGATGATCCGGATCGCGTCGGTCGGCCCCATGAAGTCGTCGATCACGACTTCCTTGTGTTCCAGCACTTTGTAGTCCTGGAAGAAACGCTTTACCTCGCGCAACGTGTGCTCGGGCAGTTGCGTATGGTCGCGGTATTGGGTGACGGCCGGGTCGTGGATGCTGACGGCAATCACCTTGTCGTCGATGCCTTTGTCGTCTCGCATCCGCATCACGCCGATCGCACGCGAGTCGACGATCGTCAACGGATGGACCGGCTCCTGGCCGAGCACCAGCGCGTCGAGCGGGTCGCCGTCGTCGCAGAAGGTGCGGGGAATGAAGCCGTAGTTGGCCGGGTAGTGGACCGAGCTGTAGAGCACGCGATCCAGCCGCAAAAAACCGGTGTTCTTATCGAGCTCGTACTTGTTCTTACTGCCCGAGGGCACCTCGATGACTACGGGAAATGATTTCTCAATGACCTCGTCATCGAGGTAGATATCGTGCCAGGCGTGCATGAAGCGTTCCTGCGGGGGCTGAAAGAATGAAGCGGATCAATCGGATTTCTGAACTACATGCCGGCGGCCGCCTGTTTCGCTTGGTAGCGCCGGCCACAGCGTCGGCATGCAATCGCGATCAAAGCGGACTCGGTCGCAGGCGGCGCCTGCAAGGAATGTCCCGGCTTCGGCGATCTCGCCGCAGTGTACGCATTGAACCTGCATCGTGGCGGCTCGCTCGCGGGCCTGGGAGGCGGATACCGTACTCAATCGTCAACGGAAACTTCCAAATGCGCGTCGTGCTTCAACGCGTCTCAATAAGTGCGTCGATTGATCCTGCCTTGCACCCGGCCGGGCAGACCCTGGATTCGCAAGAAGCCCTCGGCGTCGGTCTGGTTGTAGGAGCCGCCTCCTTCCATGCTGGCGATGCCCTCGTCGTACAGGCTGCGCGGGCTGCTGCGGCTGGCGACCATCAGGTTGCCCTTGTACAGGTTCAGCGTCACTTCGCCGGTGACGGGACGTTGCGCTTCGCGAATGAAGGCCAGCAAGGCGTCCATTTTGGCATGGTACCAGAATCCGTAATAGACCATCTCCGCGACTTCCGGCGCTAGCCGGTCTCGCAGGTGCGTCAGGTCGCGGTCGAGCGTGAGCTGCTCGACCACCCGGTGGGCGTCGTACAGAATGGTCATGCCGGGCGCTTCGTACACGCCGCGGCTCTTCATGCCCACGAAGCGGTTCTCCACCATGTCGATCTGGCCGATGCCGTTGCGGCCGCCGATCTGATTCAGCTCCTTGACCAGTTCGATCGCGCCCAGCCGCTTGCCATTGACCGATACCGGCACGCCCGACTCGAAGGCGATCGTGACGGACTCGATCTTGTCCGGCGCCTGCTGGGGCGAGACGGTCATGCCGAAGTCGACCAGTTCGACGCCGTTGACGGTCAGATCCTCGAGTTTGCCCGCCTCGTAACTGATGTGCAGACAGTTCTCGTCGGAACTGTACGGCTTGGCCGCCGACGCCTTGACCGGAATCTTCTTCTTCTCGCAGTAGGCGATCATTTCGCTGCGGCCGGCAAACAGCTTGCGAAACGCCTCTCGCCGCCACGGGGCGATCACCTCGACGGCAGGGTCCAAGGCCTCGGCCGCCAGTTGAAAGCGGCATTGGTCGTTCCCTTTGCCCGTGGCGCCGTGCGCGAAGGCGTCGGCGCCGACCTCGCGCGCCGCCTGCAAGCAGACCTTCGAGATCAGCGGACGGGCGATCGAGGTGCCCAGCAGGTAAATGCCTTCATACTTGGCCTGCCACTGCAGCACGGGAAACGCGAAATCGCGGCAGAGTTCGTCCTGCACGTCGACGATCTTGGCTGACTTGGCCCCGCACTGCCGCGCCTTCTCCAGAATCGCCTCGCGGTCCTCGCAGGGTTGGCCTAAATCGACGTAAACGGCGTGTACTTCGTAACCTTCGTCCTGGAGCCAACCCAAAATGACCGAGGTATCGAGACCGCCCGAATAGGCAAGAACGCAGCTAGGCATGGGAACTCAGTAAATTAATGTGCCAGAAGGAAGGAATGGAACTCGCAGTCTTAGCGGGCCATCATTTTGATCCTTCGCCCGCCGGCTGGCAATAACCAGGTCCAAAATCAAAAAAGGCCAAAGCCCGATATCGAGCAAGAACCAATCATTTTGGACCTTGGACTACTTCCCCACCACTTCGTGCACGACCAGCATGTTATGGCCCATGGCCACCAGGCCGATGCCGCTGACCAGCACCAGGTGGTCGCCCGGCGACAGGCAGCCGTCGCGCAGCCCCCAGCCCTCGATGAACTTGATCAACTGATCGCTTTGCCGGGTAGGGGCGCCGATCAGCGGAGTGACGCCCCAGTACAGGCACATTTGCTGGGAGACGGCCTCGGACTCGCAGACGGCGACCACCGGCACGTGGCTGCGCAGCTTCGACAAGGCCAACGCCGTGGCGCCGCTGTGCGTGGCGACCACCACCAACCGGGCGTCGAGCTGCTGGGCGATGAACTGCACGCCGTAGACGACCGCCTGGGTCACCCGGTGCAGGTCTTCCACCTGGACGTGGTTGGCTTCATGCGGCGCCCGGTCTCGCAACAGCGGTTCCGTGGCCATCGCAATGCGGTTCATCATTTCCACGGCCTGCACCGGGAATTCGCCCATGGCCGTTTCGCCGGAAAGCATGCAGGCGTCGCAGCCATCGAGAATAGCGTTAGCGACGTCCGTAACTTCGGCGCGCGTCGGATGCCGCGAGTGCTGCATACTGTCAAGCATTTGCGTAGCGATGATGACCGGCTTCTGATGGTGATTGCAGGCATTCACAATGCGTTTCTGGGCCACGGGCATGGCCGCGACGTCAATTTCGACGCCCAAGTCGCCGCGAGCCACCATTACGCCGTCGCTCGCCGACACGATTTCGTCGAGCCGGTCGAGCGCCTCCTGCTTTTCGATCTTGGCGATGACCAGCGCCTTGGAATTGTGCGAGCGCAGCAACGCCTTCAGCTCGCGGACCTCGTCCGGCGCCCGAACGAAACTCAGGCCGACGAAGTCGACGCCGTGCTGGGCCGCCCAGACGGCGTGCCGCGCGGTCCTCCTCGCTCATGGCCGGCAGCCCCACCTTGACGCCCGGCAGGTTGATTCCCTGCCGGCTGCGGACAAGTCCCGATTGAACCACGCGAAACCGGATGTACTGTCCGCAGCACTCTTCCACGCAGAGGCTGACGGCGCCGTCGGCCAGCACCACCCGGTCGCCCTGCGACAGCTCGTCCATCAGTTGTTCGTACTCGCTGACCAGGATGCCGGGCTCCGGCGAGACGGCGCCGCGCACCAGCCGCAACTCGCTCCCTTCAACGCACTCCTGCTGGCCGCCGCACAACTCGCCCAGGCGGATCTCGGGGCCGGCCAGATCAGCCAGCACGCCGAGCGGACGCCACAGTTTGCGGCTCACGCGCCGGATGGTTTGGAGCGTGGCCTGATGCTCCGGCAACTCGCCATGCGCCATGTTCAGGCGGAACACGTCGACGCCCGCCTCGACCAGCTCAGTCAGCTTTTCCTCGCCCTGGCACGCCGGACCAACGGTGGCGACGATCTTGGTTCGGACTCGGCTGGCGCCCGTTCGGGAATTCGGCATCGAGATTTCCATCCGTGATCTGGAGATGAAGGCTTGCTTGGACGGCGCCTTGCTCGGGGCAAAGTCAGCACCCGCGGCAGCGGCAATCGCTGCCTCCGAAGTCGTTGTCCGCCACGGTCGAGCCGTTGCACCTCCTGGATGGAGCATGGCTGCCGCCGCGTGGAACGACCTGATAGGATGAATCGAGTGCTGAACCGGCCAAACGCTCCGGCGCAAAGTCTGCTCGCTCCTGGTCCGCGGGCGGCGTGCTCCATGCGCATCCAGGTGAATGCGAAGTGAAACGCACGCCCGCTTGGCCCCTGAAACTCGCATCAATGTACTTTTCATGCTTCCGACTGGCCAGGGGACTTCGCACGACTCACGCGATCTTCATCAACCTGACGTTTTTTTCAGCTTCCACGGCGTAGCTTTCGCCTGGCAAGCGCTCTCTGCTTTCGCTCTCCAAGGAACGCATAAGGAGAGAGATACTTGTGCTTGTAATCTTGCGCAGGCTTGCCGTGCCAGTGGTCAGTTTCAGAAAGTGAATGGGGTGTCGCTTGGACGAAGATAACTACGCCCCGTCGTTGGGCCGAAACGGCCACGCTCAGCCGCCAGGCAACGGAAGCGAGTCGGGAGAATCGCCGCCGCGAAGGCGCAGCCGTCTTAGGGCCCGTATCGCTCGCTCGCTGGGGCTCGCGGGCGTGCTTTGCGGGATAGCGTTGCTGGCCGTTACGCTGCTGGCGCGGAACCGGCTGCCGCCCTTGACGGCGGCCGAGTTGGACCAGGCTGAACGGCGCTGGCAAACCGCGGGAGTCGAGAATTACGACATGGACATAAAGGTGTCGGGGCGTCAGCCAGGCAGCTTTCACGTCGAAGTCCGCCAGGGCGAGCCCGCCGCCTTGACGCGAAACGGCGTCGCTCCGCGTCGCGGCATGTGGGATGTCTGGACGGTGCCCGGACTGTTTGACACCTTACGCCAGGAGCTGGACCTGGCGGCCGATCCGGCGGGGCCGTTCGGCTCGCAGCCCGGGTCGCAGGTCGTGCAGCGAGTCAAATTCGACGAGCGCGACGGCTTCCCCCGAAAGTATCAGCGGATCGTGATGGGCACGCCGCTGGAGATCGCCTGGGAAGTCCAACGCTTTCGCCCGCTCGACGTGCGCGGTGCAGCGACATCGAAAGCGCGGAGCGGACCGCGCTGACGTTTCGGCTCCGCACGGGGAGCCGGCTCGAGACTAAGGCCCCGCGAATTCTTCTGACGCGTTGTGCAAACGGGTTCGATCTCTAAAATGGGCCGAATTCCTGGCAACAGCAGCGTGCGGGTGCGATGAGCTATTGGCAAGGCAAGACGGCGGTGGTGACGGGCGCTTCCAGCGGCCTGGGGTTCGCCATCGCCGATGCGCTGGCCGCCCGGGGCGCCAAGGTCGTGATGGCGGTGCGCGGCGCCGAACCGCTGCAGCAGGCCGCGGAGCGGATCGCCGGCCGCGGCGGTGTAACGCTGGCCGTGCCCGCCGACGTAACGCGGCAGCAAGACGTCGATGCATTGTTCGCGCGCACGATCGAGCAGTTCGGCCGGCTTGATGCGCTAGTCAACAATGCCGGCCGCTCCATGCGGCGGCCGATTCTGGAGACCACGCCCGAAGACTTTCAGCAACTGATGGAGTTGAACCTGATCGGCCTGGTGCGTTGCACCCGGGCCGCGGCGCCGCAGTTGCTGGCCAACCGCGGCCATCTGGTGAACATTGGCTCGCTGGCCGCCAAGTCGGCGGCGCGGTGGGTCGGCGCCTATCCGGCCACGAAGTTCGCCGTGGCCGCGTATTCGCAGCAGTTGCGGTTGGAACTAGGTCCGCAAGGATTGCACGTGCTGCTGGCGTGCCCCGGACCGATCGCCCGCGACGAGCCGCGCGACGCCAACGCTCGCGAGGCCCGCGGCGAAGACCAGGGCGGCGTGCCCGCCAGTGCTCTCAAGCCGGGCGCCGGCGTCAAGACGCGCAGTTTGCGTCCGGAGAAAGTGGCCGCGGATATTCTGCGGGCCTGCGAACGCCGCCGCGGCGAACTGATCTTTCCGCCGGCCGCGCGGCTGCTGTTCGTCCTCATGCAGCTCTCGCCGCGCCTGGCCGATTGGATCGTGCGCAAGACGACGTAAGCCAGCGGAGAACTACATAGCGGAACAGCGTGAGGCTATCGGGAGCTCGCAAGGTTCTGCCAGCGCCGGCGAGCGGGAAACGCCCCAGCGCCGCCGGGGGCCGGAATCTTCACAGATTCCGCTACGCTCGTTGCCGACCTCTATTCCAGCTCTTCCAGCCAGAGCCGAATCTCGTTGTCGTATTCGCTGGCCAGGTCGCCTTTGACCAATTGGCGATGGAAGCTGGCGGCGCCCCTTCCTTGACGCAGATCGGCCGCCTCGGCACTGGGGAACCGGCGCATCGGATCGGGCGCGATCAGGCCGCGGCAGAAGTTCATCAGCAGCTCGTTGCAGACGACTTCCTTCGGCAACACGCTCGGGCAGCCGCTGCGACGAGCATCCGCTTGGCCTCCATCAGCTCGCGGTAAGTCGTCTGAGCCGGCGAAACGGCGGCCGCGCCGGAGAGCATCTCGATCAGCACGTAGCCCAGGCTGGCCAGGTCGCTGCGCGGCGACGAGCTCGACGTCCGTCGAGCACTTCCGGCGCGGCGTAGGTCGGCGTGCAGGTGCGGCGCGGCGGAGCGTCTTCAGACTTCGAAGGCCGAGCCGATGTCGACGATCTTGGCGTTGCCCGTCCGCTTGAGCATGATGTTCGACGGCTTGATGTCGCCGTGCACGATGCCCTCGCGGTGCAGCGCCGCCAGCGCCGCCAGGCAATCGCGGACGATGGCGATGGCCATGCCCGGCTTGACCCGCGGCTGCACGCGGCCCGGCGGTGACGATCACGTGGTTGATGTATTCCCAGCGGCGGTTGCTGACGCGGTTGCGGACGCTGCTCCAGCATCTCGGCGGGTCAGCAGCCGGCCCAGGTCGTAGCCGTCGACCCACTCCATCTCCATCATGCGGATGCGGTTGCGGTCGACGAAGTTGTGGACGTCGAGCAGGTTGTCCTGCTGGATCTGGGCCACGCGGGCCGCCACGCCGGGCGATGCGGCCCATGGCGTCGTCGTAGCTGTGCGCGTCATCGTAACGCTCGGGCGAGAAGATCTTCAGCGCCACCGGCAGCGTGAAGCTGTCGGTGCCGCGGCGCTCGGCTGAGATACACCACCCCCTGGCCGCCGGAGCCCAGCAGCCTGTCCAGATGCTGGTGCGCGGTCCAGTTCAGCCGTTGCTCAGACAGCAGGGCATCGTAGCGTTGGGTCAACTCGGCCGGACAACGAACGGCCGGGTGGCCGTTGTATGTCAAGGTATGAGAGCCCTCCAAGAACGTCGTCGTCGCCATGGCTCAACTCTCCGCCGCTGACCCGTGTAACACTCAGAGATGCAATTCTCGAAGATTTGTTAATTTGAGCCCTATCTTAAGCTCCGCGAGCCGCCTGCGTCCAGTGCGATCCCCCGCCCCAGATCGGAAAACCGAGTTGTTTGTCGATCAGGTTCAAGAGCGGGTCGCCCGATAACCAGCGCCGCAGGTTCTCGCAGAAGAAATTGGTCATGTCGTCAATTCGGGCGCCGCTTTGTCCGCCGACATGAGGGGTAATGATCACGTTGGGCAGATTCCAGAGCGGGCTCGCTGCGGGCAGCGGCTCCTGTTCGGTCACGTCCAGACCGGCGCCGGCCAGGCGGCCTGATTGCAGCGCTTCAATCAGCTCGCTTTCTACGATGAGCGGTCCGCGAGCCACGTTGATCAGCAGGGCGCCGGGTTGCATTTCGCCAGCGCCGCTGCGTCGATCATGCCGCGCGTGGTCGCCGTCAACGGAGCGCCCAGGATCACCATATCGGATGCGGCCAACAAGTCGTCAAGCGTTCCGCAGGCCACAACGACTCGACGTGCGGGGCTTCTCCTCCGGAAACATGTCCGTGGCGAGAATTCGCGTGTTGAACGCTTGCAGCATTTCCGCCAATCGCCGGCCGTTGCCGCCGAAACCGACGATGCCGACGGTCGTGCGTGCAAATCGAGCGTCGGACGGCGAATGAACTCCTTCTGCTGCTGGGCTCGAAAGAACGTCGGCAGGCTGCGCAGCAAACCCAACGTCAAGGCCAAAGTCTGCTCGGCCACCTGGTCGGCCAGCACCCCGAAGCGCTCGACACGACGATTCCCGAAGCCACGACCGACGGCGTCAGGCAATGATCCATGCCGGCGGCGGAAGATTGAATCCAGCGCAACCGGCCTCGCGCACCACTTCATCCCACGGGACGGGGTGCGTCTTGGCATGGCCGCAGTAGATGTCGGCTTCGAGTATCTCCTCGGCGATTCGCTCCTGGCCCGCATCGACCAGTTCGGCGTGGGGAACCACGGCGGCAATCTGGTCGAGGTGCTTCTTTTCCGCCGGGTAGCACAATACAATTCGCATTCAGCTCGCTCCATGACCACGTAGCGGAATCCGTGAAGATTCCGAGACCCGCCCCCGGCACGTCGCGCTCGGCCCGCGTCGGCGTTGCGAAAACTCTGTGCGCCGGAAATCTCACGCGGTTCCGCTACAGCGTAACGGAACCGTTTTTTTCCTTGGCGCCACGCATTCTGACCAATTCGCCCTGGAAGACAAGGGCCGCCGCTCGAGCGCGAACCTTCCGCCGGCTGTGGTGCTCCTCATAAGATTTGACCGGCGCGCTTGACCGTTGCGGGCCGCTCGTCGGCAGCGCCGCTTGCCGGCATTCGGCGCTGAAGCTTCGAGACCCGTCCCCGTCCACTGTCTGCGGACGCCCCTCTACCGCTATAGTGCCTGCATGTGGCAACTCGTCGAAACCTGGTGGCGCCGGCCGGCCGGCGTGCGGGACGTGCTCAAGCTGGCGTTGCCGCTCATCATTTCCACCTTGTCGTGGACCTTGATGATCTTTACCGACCGGGTGTTCCTGGTCAGGTACTCGGCCGATGCGGTCGCGGCGGCCTTGCCGGCGGGGATGATGGCCTTTCTGGTGATCTGCTTTCCCCTCGGCGCGGCGAGCTACGTCAACACGTTTGTCGCTCAGTACCACGGCGCCGAGCGGCCGGAGCGCATCGGTCCGGTAGTCTGGCAGGCGTTGTTCATGGGTTTTGCCAGCGTGCCGCTGGCGATGGCCACCATTCCTCTCGCCCCCTGGTTCTTTTCGTCGATTGGCCATGCGGCAAGCGTCGCCCGGCTGGAAACCGACTATTACCAGGCCGTGTGCTGGGGCGAAGGCTTCGTGGTCGTTTGCGCGGCGCTCAGTTCGTTCTTCACCGGCCGCGGCGACGTGCGGACGGTGATGGTCGTCGACGTCTTTGCGGCGCTGCTGAACATCGTGCTTGACTACGCCTGGATCTTCGGCCGCTTGGGCTTTCCCGAAATGGGAGTGGCCGGGGCCGCCTGGGCCACGACGGTCGCCGTCTGGAGCCGCACCGCCGTCTACTTGGCGCTCTGGTTCCGTCCCGGTTTCCAGCGGCTTTACCATACGTTGTCGGGCTGCCGGTTCGATCGCGCGTTGTTCGGTCGGCTGCTGTGGTATGGCGCCGAACGGATTGCAGTATTGCTTCGAGGTCGGCGCTTTCGACTTCTATCTGCTCATGGTCGGGCAACTCGGCGTGGACGAGTTGGCGGCCTCCAACCTGGCCTTCAACATGAACAGCCTGGCCTTCATGCCGGTCTACGGCATCGGCATTGCCACCGGCACGCTGGTCGGCCAGCACCTGGGAGAGAACCGCGCCGACCTGGCCGCGCGCTCCACCTGGTCGGCGTTCATTATCGCCGCGGCGTTGATGGCCGCTGTCAGCACGCTGTACGTCCTCGCTCCCGAATGGCTGCTGCAGGCCTACGAAGCCGAGTCGGGCGCCGAGGCGTTCGCAAAATTGCGAACGCTGACGATCGTCTTGCTGCGGTTTGTGGCTTGCTACTGCCTGTTCGACGCCATGAGCATCATCTTCTCGGCGGCCATCAAAGGCGCCGGCGACACGCGATTCGTGTTGCTGGTCACTATCGCGGCATCCGGCGTGCCGGTCGGCATGTCGTGGGTCGGCATCCGTCTGCTCGGCTACGGATTGCTCTGGGCCTGGCTTTCGCTCACCGCCTGGGCCTGGCTGCTCGGCGTCGTCTTCCTGCTGCGCTTCCTTCAAGGCCGCTGGCGCAGCATGCGCGTCATCGAGCAACCGCGCGAACCGTAGCCAGCGGGTGGCTAGGTCGGAATGCGGAAGTCGGAATGAAAATCGCCCGCTTCCGCTTACCGGACCGCGGAGCGTGCCGACTACCATGGCCATACGCCGTCTGCCGGCCTCGCTGCGAGCGAGTGACTCCGTAGCTTGTTAGCACGCATACTGGCATACCGCCTCCTTCATCCCGGCTTGCCGCCCACTTACAATCAACGATTCGCAACTGACGAGCCACGCTACGAGGAACGACGAACTTGAATACCATCTCCCGAATTCATGCCCGCGAAGTGCTTGATAGCCGCGGCAATCCGACGGTCGAAGTCGAAGCGTACTGCGGCGCGGCGAAAGGCAGAGCAATTGTGCCGGCCGGCGCGAGCACCGGAACGGCCGAAGCGTGCGAGTTGCGCGACGGCGATCCGCGGCGCTACGACGGCCGCGGCGTGTTGAAAGCCGTGGCGCACGTGAATGAAACGCTGGCGCCGGCGATCGTTGGGCTCGATCCGCGCGACCAGGCGACGATCGACTCCAGGCTTTGCGAACTCGACGGCACGCCGCAAAAATCCCGGCTGGGCGCCAACGCTCTGCTCGGAGTTTCGCTGGCCGCGGCCCACGTTGCAGCGGCCGCGGAAAACGTGCCGCTGTACCGGCATCTGAACCAGCTTTGGCAGGCGCTGCCGGCGTTGCCCGGCCACGCACAAGCCAACCACGCGGCCGAGCCTCGCATGCCGCTGCCGATGGTCAACATGATCTCGGGCGGATTGCACGCCGGCGGCAATCTCGACTTTCAGGATTTCTTGATCATCCCGGTCGGCGCACCGCGTACCACGAAGGCCCTGGAGTGGATCGTCACGTTCTACCACGGCTTGGGCGATCTGCTCGCCGAAGAAGGCTACGAAGGCTTGCTCGTCGGCGACGAAGGGGGTTACGGCCCTCGGCTGACGAGCAATCGTGCAAGCCGTCGAACTTCGTCGTCGCAGCCATCGAAGCGGCGGCATCTGCGGCCCGGCGACGACGTGGCGCATCGCCCTCGACGTCGCGCCACACATTTCTTCGACGGCAAGCACTACCGTCTGCCGCCACCGGCAGACGCTCGGCTGACGCAGCGACGAGATGATCGACCTGTTGGAAAAATGCTGGTGGACGCGTTTCCCATCGCCAGCATCGAAGACGGCCTGGCGGAAGAAGACTGGGACGGCTGGCAGGAATTGACTGCGCCGCTTGGGAGACCGCGTGAAGCTCGTCGGCGACGATCTGTTCGCCACCAACCGCCACAGACTGCAAAAGGGCGTTGAACTTGCCGCCGCCAACAGCGTGCTGATCAAGGTCAATCAGATCGGCACGTTGTGGGAAACTTTTGCGACGCTGCAGCTTGCGCGCAACGGCGGGTTATTGGCCGGGTGTCTCTGCCCGCAGCGGCGAAACCGAAGACCACACCATCGCCGACCTGGCCGTGGCACCGCCGCCGGCAAATCAAGATCGGCTCGATCGCCCGCAGCGAACGGTTGGCCAAATACAACCGGTTGCTGGAGATCGAAGAAGCGTTCCGCGTTTGAAGGCCAAGCTTGCGATGCGTGGCTTGGATTACGGAAAGACAGGGAACTTGGGGCGTGGAAACTAGCGAAGCATTACCGGAAAGGCGGATATTTCAAGATGTCCCGATTTTACGTCGATAAGAGAGATTGTTCGCGTCATCAGATCTTTCCAGGCGTCGAGATTTTCACGACTTATGGCGATTCCGTCATGTTGTCGCTCGTGGAATTCGAGCCGCACGCAGTGGTAGAGGAACACAGCCATCCGCACGAGCAGATGGGCATGATGCTCGAAGGAGAGGCCGAGTTCGTCATCGGAGGCGAGTCTCGCAAGGTGGGGCCCGGGATGATGTGGCGCATTCCCGGCGGAGTCAAACACAAGGTCATCGCCGGCGACAAGCCGGTGCGGGCCTTGGATGTGTTTTACCCGATACGAGAGGATTACCGGTGAAGCCGATTTCAGGGGGATGGGTGTCGGCGGCGGTTTTGCTCGCGGCCGCAACAGGTTGCGAAAGCTTACAGCCGCGTTCGGTGCAGATCGATGCCGCCTCGGGCCGCTATCAATCGGCGCAACTGACTTACGAGCTGGACACCGGGCGCCTGAGCCAGCCCGTGCAGACGGCTCGGATTGCGGCCCAGCAGGTATCTTACCAGCAGCAGCCAAGCAATCCGCTGCCCGAACGGTCGCATACCCGGCTTTCCGTGCAATACCCTCATCCCCGCAACAAGGCCGGCTTCGCCTTGGCCGAAGTGGTCATCGAGGCGGACCAGACGCCCGTCAAGAGCTCTTCCGGAACCGATAAGTCGGCGCTGCAGCGCTTTGCCGCTTCGATCAGCGACGCCATGAATGACATTCTTCCGGGCATGCAATATGCCGAAGGCGTGCGCGAGGCCTGGGCCCTGGACGTCTCCAAGGAAGAACTCGATCAACTGATCGGCCAATTGGCCAATAGCGGCTACTTCGCCTACGGGCCGGATACGACCCCGGGAGTCGAAGTCTTTACCCGGCTGGACGGAAAAGTCATTCGCAAGACCTGGCATCAAGTACCGGGGCTAAACGACTTCATCGAGCGCGTGCGGCACGAAGGTCAGTTGGTCTCGTACGTCCGACCGGCGCATACCGAAGCTCAACCGGCCGACGCCGCCGGCGGACGCAACGATAGCGTGGCGGCCTACGAACAACAGCAGCAGCGGATCATGCAACAGCGCGGCGGACCGCCGCCGCAGCCTTTCCCGACGAATCTCGACATGGCCGCCCAGCAAAGGCAGCCTGGGCCTCAGGCGTTCACGGGTCCCGCCGCGGGACAACAATCGCCGCCCTACATGGCGCAACATCCAGCGGGCGCCATGCCGTCAACGGGCGCGGTTCCCCAGGCGTATGGCGTAGGTTCCGCACAGCCCTACCGGAATCCGAACGTGCCGCCGGCCAACGCGGCGCCGCAGTACGGCAACGCCGGCGGCGCCTATCAGATGGCCTCGCCGCCGCAATACCAGCCGGGCCCTCAACCGGGCAACGCGGCCGCTCCCTACCAAAACGCCAATCCGCCGCAATACAATGGTGCGACTGCACCGCAATACAATAACCAGTACAACAACACGGCGCCGCCGGGCTACGCACCGCAAACCGGTGCACCATCCGGCTATCCGGCCGGCTATCCGGCGCCGGCCCAGTATCCTTCGCCCGGAGTGAACGCTCGGCCCGGAAACGTTCCCCAGGCGTATCCGCCGCCTGCCCAAACGCCCGGCTATCCCCAAGCGGTCATTCCCCCGTCGAACCCGGGGCAAGGCCAACCGCCTGCACGGTCTTATCCTGGCGCCCCCGTCGGGTATTTACCGCGTGCTCCTGAGCCGGCGGCGGTTCGACGCCCGTGGACGCGTCGCTGCCGAGCCCATGCCGGCTTAAAGATGACCGAAGCGAGGCCAGCCCCATTGCAGCCAGCGGCCGCGAGCGGGCTCGGGATTCGGGTACAGATAGTCCGGTGGGCGCGTGGTATCGTCGCGAGCGCCGATCGGAATTTCATTGTAAGGATCGAACCGCTGAGCCTTCTGCCGCTGGTAGACGGGCGGTCCCGGCGCAAATAGCTTTTGCTGCACCGGCTGTTCGCCTGCGCAACCGACTGCGGTTGCGGCCAGCAACGCCCCGACCACAAGCAGCAGGAAATGTCGCACGGCTTGGTTCCTCACAGTTTTCACTCGGCACGCCTGCATTCTAGGGCAGGCTTCAAGGACGAGGCGGGGCGACTTCACGGCGAGTGACCTCCATCGCCGACTGCTAGCACAAGCATCGTCGCGGCGCCAGCAAGCACTTCATGAAGACCGGCAGTGCCCGCCGTAAATTACTGCGCCTAAAAGGCTTTTGGCGCGGATCGAAGGCCTTTGCCGAAGGCGCCGGCTAGGAGAGTATTCGCTGAGGGCCCGAATAGTGCGATAGTGCGCCCGCAGCCGACGCGTGCGCGCGTTTCAGCAGCACGATGTTGCGCGACTGTAGGAATCGTGACGGTCAGCTTCACGATTTGCGTCTTCACGATTTGCATCGCCCGGCGAAACTTCGGCCGGCCAGTAGGATGGGCATTGCCCCCCCATGAGCTAGCGGTGGGCAATGCCCCCCCGACTGCCCGTGTTCTTTCTATCCCGAGAAGTTGACCGAACGCTACGGCAGATAGGCGTCGAGGATGACGGCCCGGCCGGCCAAGGGGGTGATCAGAACGGGTCCCAGTGCGGCGGGAAGCAGCAGCGTGGCGCCTTTCCCTAACGGGCGCCCGCCTGGTTCGCCTGCAATGGAGATTTCTCCGGAGAGAACAGCCAGAAAGTGACAGCAGTCGTCGCCTCCAGCCGATTGCGGCTGATCGAACTGCCAGCGGTCCAGCACGAACTCTTCGCAATCCACCAACCGGCTGACATGGGGGCGCACCGTCGGCTGCGGCTGCTGGGGATGAGCGGGACCATACTCGTAATCGATAGCTTCCAGGGCCTGCTCGAGATGCAATCGACGCGGCTTGCCGTCGGCGCCGACGCGGTTCCAGTCGTAAAGGCGATAGGTCACGTCGCTGGCCTGCTGGATTTCTGCAATCAACAAACCGGCGCCAATGGCGTGCACCACTCCGGCCGGCAGGAAGATGCAATCGCCGGGCTGCGGCTGGAACTGGTGCAAGCACAACTCGCACGTGCCACGCGCCAGTTCGCGCTCCAGGGCTGCGCGGTCAAAGCCCCGTTTCAGCCCGGCGTAGATCAGGCTGCCCGGTTCGGCATCCAGCACCACCCAGGCCTCGGTCTTGCCGAAATCGGGCGGATCGAGCCGCGCGGCTCGATGGTTGTCCGGATGAACCTGTACGGAGAGGGTTTTCTGAGCATCCAGGAATTTGAACAGCAGGGGAAAACGAGGCTGGGGGGCATGTCGGCCCAGCAGTGCTTTCCCTTCGGCCGAGACGAGTTCGCTCAGCGTGACGCCAGCCAGCGGACCCTCAGCTACGACGCTCCGTTCCGCCTCGCGGTCGCAGATTTCCCAGCTTTCGGCAAAGTCGTCTCCGTCGCCGATCGATTTGCCCAAGGCGCTGGCCAGCCGCCGGCCTCCCCACAGATATCGCTTAAAAATGGGCTCGAATCTCAACGGGTACAAAGGCGGCATTTCGGGCGGCTCCATCAACTTGGCAAGGGCCCTGCGCTAGGGATGCGACCGGACGCCTTGCACCGACTGGTTTGGTTGCGCTAACCGCAGTCATCATCTCGATTTCGGGCGTTTTTGCAACTTCAGTAATCGGCGCCATTTCGGTTGCTGGTCTCCGGCGGCGGTGCTATGATCGCTGCTGGGGAGCCTGCCGATCTTGAGCCCGCCTTAGACGTCTTGTTCTTGCCGTTTGCCTTCCATGCCCGCCAAACGCGACGAAGATCTGTTTCAAGAAACGACCATGACCTTCGGGGAGCACCTCGAAGAGTTGCGGATTTCACTGTTTAAGGCCGTCATCGGGTTGGCGTTGGGGGTGTTGCTGGGCCTGCCGCTCGGCAAGTGGGTGGTGGGAGTCATCGAACACCCGCTGTCGAAGGCTTTGGGCACGTTTTACGAGAAGAAATCGGTCTCGGATTTCGAGGCGTGGACGGCTGAACGAACAGCGAAAAATGAAGAAGTCTTCTACACCATCGACGAAGTCAAGCAACTGGTCGAGCAGGATCACATGGTCCTGGAGATTCGCTACATCCACCCGCATCAGGTGTTCAGCGATCTGAAACGCGTCGAGCCGCAAGCATTCAAGGGCGTGGACCTTGCCAGCCGGGTTTCGCCGGGCGCCGCGGCGGGCCTGCCGACGACGAACGTCTCCAGGAAGGAAGGCGAGGCCCAGGCGCCCAAACCTCGAGCCATTACTTCCGTCGGCAGCCTGGTCCCGGTTTTCAACTGGTATCCGGTCGCGGACGATCCTCGTACGAATCCGACGACGCTCAGCGCGCAAGAGGCGTTTTCGATCTGGATGAAAGCCTCATTCGTCGTAGGCGTGCTCGTCTCCAGCCCTTGGGTTTTCTTTCAGATTTGGGCCTTTGTTGCGGCGGGACTCTATCCGCACGAAAAGAAGTACGTGTATCGCTTCCTGCCGATGAGCCTGGGCTTGTTCCTGGCAGGCGCGGCGCTGGCCTACCTGTTTGTTTTCGAGCCGGTGTTGAACTTCCTGTTCAGCTTCAACCAGTGGCTCGGTTTCGATCCCGAACCGCGCATCAGCGAGTGGCTCAGCTTCGTGCTGTTTCTCCCGCTGGGCTTCGGCGTCAGCTTTCAGTTGCCGCTGGTGATGTTGTTCCTGGAGCGGATCGGCGTGTTCAGCATGCAGGCTTATCTGGAGAAGTGGCGCATCGCCGTGCTGGTGATCTTCGTGCTCTCGGCCGTTTTGACTCCGGCGGATCCGTACAGCATCTTCCTGATGGCCGTCCCGCTGACGATCTTGTATTTCGGCGGGCTGCTGCTCTGCCGTTGGATGCCGCGGAGCGCCCCGAGCGAGTACGAGTATGAATAGGCCGGCGGTTGGCTCGCCGCTCAGAAGTGGTCGGTTTTCCGGAACGGGCCTCGATAGATAGGGCCCGGCGCGGCGACGGAGGCGCCTTGGCGAGTGCTTGAGCGCTTGCCAAGCGCGGTGAGCAAGCAGCAAGCAAGCAAGGACGCTCGCCCTACCAGCGGCTAAATCGCTTCGCTGCCTCGTTCGCCGGTGCGAATGCGAATGCAATCGTCGAGGGGCAAGACGAAAATCTTGCCGTCGCCGATTTCCCCGCTCGGACCGGTGCGGCCCCCTTTGACGATGGCCTCGATGGTTGGCTCCACGAAGTCTTCGTTGACGGCGATCTGCAATTGCACCTTGCGGAGCAGATTTACCGAGAACTCGTGGCCTCGGTAGACCTCGGTATGCCCTTTTTGACGGCCGAAGCCTTGCACGTCCATAACGGTCAGGCGGAAGACTTCGACTTCGGTCAAGGCGGCTTTCACCGCCTCGAGCCGGCTCGGCTGAATAATGGCAATAATCAACTTCATGTGCGTAATTGCTCCCAGGTTGTGTTGATCGTAGCCCGTCGAGCCGAGTCTCTCAAGCCCCGGCTGCTCGCACTTCCGGCGCTAAGGCGTACCGCTCCGGAGCTTGGTTGGCACGGGCCAGCCGGCTTACAGGGAGTTGGACCGCGGCTGCTCGATCAAGGTCTGCGGCAAAAAAGCAGGTGCGCGGGCGAGCAGCACGACGCGAACGCCCGTTGCGCGGGCCAAGCTTCATGTAAGTCACGGAAGCGAGCCACCGAGCGGCGAAGAATGAAGAACGCCCCGACTTGGGTGGACTAGGCGGAGCGTCCACCCAAGTCGCTGGGGCATCCTTCTGGCCCAGGCAAGAGCCAATCTTTCCAAGAGCAAATGCACAGCGCGCCCACGGCGACGGCAACAAGCAGTTCCCCTTGATGCTGCGCCACTTCGGGCTCTGTCTCCGCAGTTAAGCAAGCACTGTGCCGTACGTGGCCTGCTCCCACGCATGCGTCGGCGCATACTTAAGGTCGCCAATGATTTGCAGAAAAATGCCGGACTCAATCCGGCCTGCTGCGTGCAGGCCGCCAGACCGCTAAATGCTCGCCAGACAAGCAGCCGCCGACGCGCGAATGAGCAGCAAGCGACAACCGGGAGGCAATAAAAAAACGACGCCGCCTGCATGCTCGGTGCAGGCGACGTCGCTTGCGCGGGAACGGAGACGTGCGACGCGTTAGAAGGTAATGATTGCGTCGGTGGCCAGGATTTGCTGGAAACCCTTGAGTCCGCCGTCGAAGGGCTTGAGGCCTCCGGCGTTACGCGGACCTTGGTACCAGTCGCATCGCAGGTTGGGCCGAACCACCAGGTTCGGCATCGGCGTCCAACGCGGACCGAAGGTAAGCGCGAAGAAGTTGCCGGCAAAGCCGCTCAAGGCATAGCCGCGACCATGAGGGCTGCCGAGCGACGGCAGCACCTGGCCAACGCGGAAACCTTCTTCGTCGCGGAACCACTCGAAGTTCAGACCCCAACTCCAGAGGTCGTTCTTCTTCCAGTAGAGATAGTTATTGACGCCGTACCAATAGGCCGACTTGCCGCTGGCCATGGCGTTGCTCTGCACGCCGAGGTCGCTTTGGATGATGTAGGTCCACTTTTCGTCCAGCGGACGGCTGTAGACCAAGGTTTGGAAGTATCGGGGGCTGAATCCGCCCGACTGATTCGGCTCCATGCTGTAAATCTGCACCAACGCCAGCGAGTCATCATGGTTGCCGTTGATGCTCAAGGTGCCGAGGTAGCCGGCATGCGGGTTGGCCGTGTTGTCGAACGCATCCCAGCCGTGGATCACGCCGGCGCCGACGTTGACCTTTTCCGACGCCTGCCAGGTGGCCCAAACGCCGGTGTGAGTAAACGGCTCGCCGTATTGATAGGTATACGGCAGCACGTTGAAGAAGTTGTTATACGTTCCGACCGTATAGTAACCGACCGGCGAAATGAAGTGCCCGACTTTGACCTTCAAGTCGTTGTAGCCGATTTCCCCATAGAACTGCGGCAACGCCAAACCGTAGAACTGGCCATTGCCGAAGTGCGTTTCCAGGCCGCCTGCCGTATCCCACCGATAGCTCGTGCCGTACAGGGCGTCGGCGCGGCCGCCGATGTCCCAGCCGCTGCCCTCGGTGTCGACGTCTTTCTTCGCGTAGATGTACAGTTCGTTCAACTGATACGTATTCGCCTGGTCGGTCCAGGTCACAGGACCGTTGAAGCGGTCGCTGGGATTGTACGGATTCCAGGTATAACTGTTGGCCATCCAGCCGGCGACTTGAATGTCCTTCTCTTTCAGCCAGCAGGTGTGGTCCGCCAAGGCGAACGGCTCGCCCAACTCCACGTTATCGCTGCGGCAATGGATGCCGCCGCCGTTGCACTTGTGCGAAGCCGGGCGACAGCTTTGCCCATACGATTTGGAAACCGTCGATGGGACGACGGCGCCTTCGTACGGCGCCGCATCGCTGGGCGATGGCGGTTCGGCGTCAACCGGAGCTTCGCCGTCGGCGTAGTAGCTCTCGTAGTTGTTGGCCAACGCGCTCGCACTGCGCGTGATGGCCTGCGCTGGCGAAGAGGGTTGATACGGGACTTCGTAGCCTACAGGTTGCTGAGCAAATGACGGACTGCACCATAGCAGCCCGGCGATGGCAAACGCCATCATCCGAGGTGAGATCTTCATGACCCGATACTCCAATCCATGAACGGGTCGTGACGCGTGCCGCCAAGAAAACGCGCACGAACGGTAAACCCAGCGCCACATCTAGCGACAGGGGTGCAATACTGGGGCCGAGTCCGATCGGCTAACAGAGCTATCGGTAGGCCCTATAGCACCTTTGCAGGCAAAAGCGGCCTGCTTCGCCGCAATAGAGGGGCACTATCGTGGGCAGACGGCAAACTTTTCCGACTAGGGAAATTCTCGGGCCCGCAAACTCCACCACCCGCGTGGAACGGACAAACGCAGTATTCCGAGGCACGGCCGGGCTGGCATCTTGCTGGCGTCTGCACGCAAAGCTCCAGCCCTGCCGAAGATGCGGCGCCATTGACAAGCTGATGTTCGTGCGACCAGAAGCAAGTCTCGAACTTGCGCATCGGGAACAGTTGCAACGGACGCGGCGGATGTCGAGATAAGCAGGCTCGCACCGTTTCAGGTTAACGAGCGAAGAACGTCAAAAAAACGATGCCCGCCAACAGCACCAAGAGCCCGCCGGTCGCCGCCCCCAAAGCCCAATGCCAGATTCGAACGCGTTCGAGAGGCTCCCAAAGATCGGCATCGGCGGTTCGAGGAGCTCCGGCGGTTCGAGGAGCTCCGGCGGAGCGAGGGCGACCGGTGCGGCGGGAAACGGCGCCGCGAGGAGAAGGCCCGCGTGTTGCGGCGCCGGTTCGTCGCCGGCAGACTCCGCAGTTCCGTCGCACACGGCAACGGTCGGCTGCGAGAGAGGCGTCGAAGGCGGCCAGGTCGCCCAACGCCTCGGCCACGTCCTGGTAACGCTGCTCCGGAGCTTTGGCCATCATCTTTTCGAAGATGGCGACCAGCGCGGGCGGGGCTTCCGGGCATTCGCTTGCCAGCGAAGGGAATCGGACGTTCGCGGTGCGCCAGCAGACGCTCCAGCGGGGTCTCGCCGGCGTAAGGCGGTTTTCCCGTCAGCAGGTAGTAGAGCGTGCAGCCCAGGCTGTAAATGTCCGACCGATGATCGGCGTGCCGCGTATTCAGCGCCTGCTCCGGCGCCATATAGTCGACCGTGCCGAGAACTTGCCCGGAACCGGTCAGTTCGTCCGGCGGCGCGGCTGCCGACAACTCGCCGGCGCCGTCCATCAAGCGAGCCAGTCCCATGTCGAGGATTTTGACGCACCCCTGCTTGTCGAGCAGCAGGTTCGACGGTTTGACGTCGCGATGAACGATCCCTTGGCCATGCGCGTATTGCAGGCCCCGAGCGATCTGCATCACGCAATCGACGGCCGCCGAGACGTCGAGCGGACCGTTTTCCTTGACCAGCGAGGATAAGTCCTGGCCGTCGACGAATTGCATTACCAGGAAATGCGTTCCCTTCGCTTCGTCGGCATCGTAGGCGGCGACGATATTCGGATGGTCGAGCTTGGCGGCGGCTTCGACTTCGCGCTGGAAGCGGGGCAGCGCCAGCTTGGATTGCGCCTTGCCGGCGGCAAGCACCTTCAAGGCCACGACGCGCTTCATGCGGCGATGTTCCGCCTTGAAGACTTGCCCCATGCCACCGGCTCCGATCAAGTCGACGAGCGTGTAATTGCCGAGGACCAGGCCCTGCGCCTTGCCGCAGCAGACGGCCTGGCTCTGAAAGCGGGTCAGGCGGTTGTGAGCCACTAAGGCATCGGATAATTCCCGAGCTTCTTTCGGGCGGTCGGCGTGCGGCAAACCGTCGATGAAGCGGCGAATCTCGTCGGAACTCAACAACCCGCTGCCTGAGAGCGAGGCGACGAACTGTTCGAGGCTGACTGGCATCGGGCGCCCGGGGGAGAAGTTCTCGACCTCAGATTATAATTCCGCCAGGGCGCCGAAGGCAAAAGCCATCGCGCAGGGGCGGCTCAGCCCGGCGGCGGATTGGGCGCGGCAATTCCTCGAACATGGCGTCGACGAAGGACTCGGATTCAAACGGGGCCAGGTCTTCGGCTCGCTCGCCGACGCCCAGGTATTTAACGGGCAGTCCGACGTTTTGCCGGATGGCCACCACGACGCCCCCCTTGGCGGTGCCGTCGACTTGGCCAGCACCAGCCCCGTGCACTTTACCGCCTCAGTGAAATGTTTCGCCTGGCTGATGCCGTTTTGGCCGGTCGTGGCGTCGAGCACCAGCAGGACTTCATGCGGGGCCTCGGGGATTTGTTTGCCGATGACGCGGTGGATCTTGGTCAGCTCCTGCATCAGGTTTTGCTGCGTTTGCAGGCGGCCCGCCGTATCGATGATGCAGACGTCAGCCTTCAATTCCAGCGCGAGCCACGGCGCGATGGGCCACGCTGGCCGGGTCGCCGCCCGATTCGCCCTTGACGATTTCGGCGCCTAGCCGGCCGGCCCAAATGGTGAGCTGCTCGACGGCGGCCGCGCGGAACGTGTCGGCGGCGCCCAGTACGACCGTTTTTCCCTGTCCGCGGAAGAGTTGCGTCAGCTTGGCGATGGAGGTCGTCTTGCCGGCCCCGTTCACGCCCGCAACCATGATCACCGTCGTCCCGGCGGCCGCCATCTGGATCGGCGCTTCCTCCTGGGACATCAACGCCTTGAGTTGCTGCTTGACCGTCGCCAGCACCTCGGCCAGATGCACGACGCGACCGCGGAAATCAGCTGCGCACCCGATCGACGATCTGCTGCGCCGCCTTGAGACCCATATCGGTCTTGATCAGAATCTCGAGCAACTCGTCCGAGAAACGCATCGTCGACCAGGCGCCCTTCACTCTTGAAGAGATCGCGGACGTCGGTATTGAGCAACCGGGTCGTCTTTTGCAGGCCGGCCTTGAGCTTGTCAAATAGTCCCATGCGGGTGAGTCGGCGGCGGGGTGTGTCGGTTGGGGATGGGGGCAGGTATCAGGCTTCGGCCGTCAGGCGTTGGGCCAACGGAACGGGCCTCGGTTGGGAAATGCTGCAAGCGGACGTTCAATTACTAGCGTCATGCCTTCGAGTCCTGCAGCCGTAAATGCTAAACCTCGTCGCGGTGTTTAGCCAGGAACCGGTCGAGGATGCCGTTGACGAAGTGAGCGGAATGAGCGGAGCCGTAACGCTTGGCCAACTCGACCGCTTCGTTGATGGCGACCCGGTCGGGCGTGTCGGCATAGAGAATCTCGAAAGCGCCCAGCCGCAGTACGTTGCGGTCGGTGGCCGCCATTCGATCGATGCTCCAGTTGTCGGCGGTCCTGGCCAGCAATTCGTCGAGCTCGGCGCGGTTGCGGCGGACCCCCGCCACCAGCGACCGGCCGAAGGCGATGAGCTCGTCTGCCTTCAATCGGTGCAGAGAAACTCGTCGGTCTTGGCCGGATTCAGGCCCGGGTTCAGGTCGTCCTGAAACAGGACTTGCAGGGCGACTTCTCGTGCACGACTACGTCGGGACATATATTTCTATTTCAGCCGGGCAGTTGCCCCAGCAAATGGACCATTTCCAGTGCAGCCTCGGCGCACTCGCTTCCCTTGTTGCCTACGTTGCCGCCGGCGCGATGGATCGCCTGCTCGAGCGTATCGCAGGTCAAAACGCCAAACAAAACGGGCACGCCGCTCTCCACCCCCGCTCGGGCCAGCTCGTTGCTTACCGCGCGGTTGATGTGCTGATCGTGCGTCGTCTCCCCGCGAATCACGGCTCCCAGGCAGAGGACTGCCAGGTAGCGCCGGCTGTTCGCCATCCGCGAGGCGATCAGCGGAATCTCGAAGGCGCCGGGAACCCAGGCCACGTCAATTGCCTCATCCGGAATTCCGTGCGAGGCGAGCGTCGCCAGCGCCCCTTCGAGCAACCGCGAAGTAATCGATTCATTATACCGCGCCGTGACGATCGCAAAGCGACCCTCGGCGGAATCCATCGGCCTTCAAAGACGTTGGGCATGGCAACCAGTTCGAGGTCGGAAGTCGGAAAACCAGGCTTTCTCCGACCGCCGACCGCCGACTTCCGCTTTCTTTCCTCAGGATTTCATGCTCATCAAGAACTCGGCGTTGCTCTTGGTCTTGCCCAGCCGGGTCACGAGCAGTTCCATGGCCTCGGTCGGATTCATGTCGTGCAACACGCGGCGAAGAATGCAGATCCGGCGGTACTCTTCCGGATCGAGCAGCATTTCCTCGCGGCGAGTGCCGCTGCGATTGATATCGATCGCCGGCCAGACTCGCTTGTCGACCAGCTTGCGTTCAAGGACGACCTCCAGGTTGCCGGTGCCTTTGAACTCTTCGAAGATCACTTCGTCCATCTTGCTGCCCGTTTCGATCAAGGCCGTGGCGATGATCGTCAACGATCCGCCCTCTTCGACCTTGCGGGCCGAGCCAAAGAACCGCTTCGGCCGCTGCAGCGCGTTGGCGTCGACGCCGCCGGAGAGGATCTTGCCCGAGTGGGGCACTTCCGAGTTCCAGGCTCGCGCCAGACGCGTGATGGAATCCAGAAAGATCACCACGTCGTGGCCGTACTCGACCATCCGCTTGGCTTTCTCGATGACCATCTCCGAAACCTGGATGTGCCGCGCCGACGGCTCGTCGAACGTCGAACTGATCACCTCGCAGTTGGGGCCCTTGACCTGCCGCTCCATGTCGGTGACTTCTTCGGGCCGCTCGTCGATCAGGAGCATGATGACGTACACCTCGGGGTGATTCGTCAGCACGCTCTTGGCCATTTTTTGCAGCAGGATCGTCTTGCCGGCGCGCGGCGGGCTGACGATCAGCCCACGCTGGCCGAAACCGATCGGGACGATCAAGTCGACCACGCGCATGCTGACTTCTTCCGGCGCCGCTTCCAGCACCACGCGCGTGTCCGGGTGCAGCGGCGTCAGGTCGTCGAAAAAGACCTTCTCGCTCAGCAGGTTCGGATCCTGGTAGTTGATCGCCTCGACCCGCAGCAAGGCGAAGTAGCGCTCGTTCTCTTTCGGCGGCCGGATTTGTCCCGAAACCGTCGCTCCGGTCCGCAGCCCGAAGCGGCGGATCTGACTGGGCGAAACGTAGATGTCGTCCGGACAGGACAGGTAATGGTAGTCCGGGCTGCGGAGAAAACCGAAACCGTCGGGCAGCACTTCCAGCGTGCCTTCGCCGAACATCAGTCCGTTGAGCTTGACCCGCTCCTTCAGGATTTTAAAGATCAGGTCCTGCTTCTTGATGCCCGTGTAATCGGTCAGGTTCTCTTTGCGGGCCTGCTCGATCAACTGCGGCATGGACATCCGCTGCAGTTCGGCGATGTGGATGTCGCCCTGCTTGATCTGTTCATAGTGTTCGTGGACCTCGTCGCGTTCGTGTTCCGCCTCTTCGGCGAGCTCCTCGGCGAGCGAGAGGGGTTCGCTTTCCTCGACGTCGAGGAGCGACTCTTGTGCGGCGGCGGGCTCGAAGCGTTCTTCGGAAACTGGCGATCCGGAAGCAACGGACGTGTCGGAGCGTTTGCTCTTGTGGGGCTTTGCGCCCTTGGCGTCTGCCATAAATGAGACTCCCGCTGGGGATGCTGGGCCGACGCACGGAAGGCGTCAGCGGTAGGTTGGGTGATCTCTATACGTTAACTGAATCGGGTAAAGAAAAGAACTGTCTGAGGGGAGAAATGTGGGCACGGGCGCCGGCAGGGGAACTAACCGATGAGAGACTGCCAAAAGCGCTCGACTTGCGCTTGCGCGTGCTCCGGAGAACCGGAGTTGTCAATCACCGTATCGGCATGCGCCTGCTTGACTTCCAATGACTCCTGGGCCGCTTCTCGGGCGGCAAAATCCTCCTGATTCCAGCCACGCCCGATCGCCCGGGCCAGGCGCACCTCGTGCGGCGCGTCTACAAACACAATCCGATCGCAAAACTTGTCCCAGCCGGCTTTCAGCATCACAGGCGCGTCAAGCACGGCGACTTCTCGCCCGGCGCGGGCCAGTTGATCGGCCTGCAGGCGCAGGCGGACGCCAATTCCCGGATGAGTCAATTGTTCGAGGCGTTGCAGCTCCCGGGGACCATCTGGCGGGGGGGCGAATACGATTTTCCCAAGTGCTTTACGATCGATCCGTCCGTCAGAGGCGAACACGGCGTCGCCCCAAAGCGCTCGCACCTGCCGCTCGATTTCAGGCAACTGCAATACTTCATGTCCCGCTCGGTCTCCGTCGAGCAAGCCCGCCCCCAACTCGCATAGCTGCCGGGCGATCAGGCTCTTGCCGCTGGCGACTCCGCCCAACAGCCCGACGATCAGCATGCGCTTGTCATCCCTCCCACGGCTCAACTTCGGCCCAGTTGCAGCCGATTTTCACGTCGACCTTCAATGGCACGGCAAGTTCTCGGACGCTCGACATCTCGTCAGCCACGAGGCGCACCATAGCATCGAGTTCGTCAGGAGGGACTTCGAAGATCAACTCGTCGTGGATCTGCAGCAGCATCTTGGCAGCTAACGACTCGCGCCGCAGACGGCGGTGGATCGCGATCATCGCCAGCTTGATCAGGTCTGCCGCCGAACCTTGGATCACAGTGTTAATTGCTGTCCGCTCGGGCAGGTTGCGTTGACGGCCCGCCTCCGGGCGAATGCCGCGAATGGCTCGCCTGCGCCCCAGGACAGTATTAACATACCCTTTTGCCCGGCAGTCTACCAGTATTTTCGTCAGGAATTCCTCGACGCCCGGGTATCGATCAAAGTATCCATTGATGAACTGCGCTGCCTCGTCTTGCGAAATGTTCAGCGTTTTGGCCAGCCCAAACGGGCTTTGGCCGTAGATCACGCCGAAGTTCACCGCCTTGGCCGTGCGGCGCATGTCGCCGGTGACTTCGCCCAGCGGCACGCCGTGCACCTGGCTGGCCACCAGCGCGTGAATGTCTTCATCCGCTTCGAACGCTGCGCACAACGTCTCGTCGCCCGAGAAGTGCGCCAGCACGCGCAGTTCAATCTGCGAATAGTCCGCCGCCAACAACTGCCAGCCTTCGTAGCCAGGCAGGAATGCCGAGCGGATTTCGCGGCCGCTCTCGGTGCGGATTGGAATGTTCTGCAGGTTCGGATCGCTCGAGCTCGAGCCGCCCGGTGGCGGCCACCGACTGGTTGAACGAGGCGTGTACGCGATTGGTGCGCGGGTTGACCAGTTGCGGCAAAGCATCGACGTAGGTGTTCTTGAGCTTGGAGAACTGCCGGTACTCGATGATCTTGGCCGGCAGGGGGTGCATCTGCGCCAACTCTTCCAGCACGTCGGCGTCGGTGCTGGCGCCCGTCTTGGTCTTGGACAGCACCGGCAGGTTCTGTTCCTCGAACAGCACCTGCTGCAGTTGCTTGGGCGAGGCGATGTTGAACGGATGCCCGGCCAGTTCGTACACCTCGGCTTCGAGCGCCTCCAACCGCTGGCCGTACTGGCTGCTGAGCTGAGCCAGCCGCTCGACGTCGACCCGAATGCCGTTGTACTCCAATTCCACGAGCACGTCGATCAACGGCAGCTCGAGCGTTTCGAACAATTCGGTCAAGTCATGCGCGCCGAGCTTTTCGGCCAGGATCGGCTCCAGTCTCAGCGGCACGTCGGCGTCTTCGGCCGCGTAATTCGTGATGGCGGCGACGGGCACTTCGTCCATTCGCTTTTGTTTCTTGCCCGTGCCGATCAATTCGCGGATCTTGGTGTTCGTGTGATTCAGGTAGCGCAGGGCCAGCTCGTCGAGATTGTGATTGCGTTCGCCGGCGTCGAGCAGATAGCTGGCCACCATGGTGTCGAACTCGACGCCTTGCAGCTCCACGCCCGCGCCTCGCAGCACGAGCATGTCGTACTTGATGTTCTGGCCGATCTTTCCGACGGCCGGATCCTCGAGCACCGGCCGCAGTCCGGCCAGCGTCGCGGCCGGATCGAGACAAGGCTCGCCTTCCGGAGCCCGGACCGGCAGATAGTAGGCTTCGCCGGGCTTCCAGGCGAACGAATAACCGACGATATCCGCTTGTGTTGGCGAGAGCGCGGTCGTTTCCGTGTCGAACGAAAACCGCGTTTGCCGCTGCAACTCTGCCAAAAGAGCGGCAAACGCCTCGGGCGTGGCGACCGTGTGGTATTCGGCGTTCCACGCCGGCGGGGCTTCGGCCAGGTTGAAGTCGCGAAGTTGTTCGCTGAACCGATGAAATCCGAACTCGACGAACAGTTTCTGCACGGCGGAAGCATCGAAGCCGCCGACGCGGCCGTGCGTCCAGTCGATGGCGATCGGCGCATGCTGGTCGAGCCGGACCAGCTTGCGGCTGAGCAGCGCCTGTTCGCGTCCTTCCAGCAGGTTCTGCTTGCGTTTGGCGCCGCTCACTTCGCCGGCATGATCGAGTACGGATTCGAGCGTGCCGTACTTCTGCAGCAGCTCGCGCGCAATCTTCGGCCCGATCAACGGCACGCCCGGCACGTGGTCAACGGCATCGCCGACCAGCGTCTGGAAGTCGACCACCTGGTCGGGACGTACGCCCCAGTCGGCTTCCAAGGCCGCGGCGTCGTAGATCTGATCTTTCCGCACGTTGTAAATCTTGACGCGGTCGGTAATCAGTTGCCGGCAATCTTTATCCGCCGTGACCAGGTAACACTCGCCTCCAAGTTCGTTGGCGGTGCGCGCCAGCGTGGCGAGAATGTCGTCCGCTTCGTAGCCGGGCAATTCCAGCAGCGGAATCCCGAGCGCTTGCACCGCGCGGCGAATGCCCGGGTATTGCGGAACCAACTCGTCCGGCATCTCGGCGCGATGTACCTTGTAATCCGCGTACAGCTCGTGGCGAAACGTCGGGCCCGACATGTCGAACGCGCAAAACAGATAGGTCGGCTGCTTCTGCTGCATCAGGTACAGCAAGTCTCGCACGAAGCCGAACAGCGCGTTGACCGGCTCTCCCTGCGGACTCGACATTTGCGGAATGGCATGAAACACCTGGAAAATCAGCGAGTTCGCGTCGATGACGTAGACGGTTTCGCCCGCCAGGCTCGTCGGGGCCGCGACTGCGACGCCTTGGGCCTCCGGCGCCGGTTCGCTGGGCTCGGCAGCGGGCGCCGCCGAGGCCGGCATTTCGTTTTCGTCCGGGTGCATGCCAGGCAGGGTGGTTTGACGCGTGCGGGACATGGCGATCTTCTGCTGAGGAACTCAAATCAGGCGGCTTCCAATCGGAAGCATACCCGGTTAGCCGCTGGCGGGCTATCGACTCCGGACACGCCGCAAGGCAGCTTGCTCTTGCCGCATCGCACTGCACGACGGAGAATAAGAGTAACCCCCTCTTGGCTTGGAGCGGATTTCTCATGGCTCAAACCGTCGATCCGGAAATGACCGTCGCCGACGTGCTCGCTCGGTTCGGTCCGATACCGGCTTCTCGCATTCGCAACCAGCCTGCGCCTGGCACGGCCACCGAGCAGGACGTGATCGATATCGCGCTGCACGAAGACCGGCTTTGCGAACTCGTGGACGGAGTGCTGGTGGAGAAAACCGTGGGCAGTTATGAATCGTATCTGACGTTGCGTCTCGCAAAGTACCTGATCGCTTTTGTGGATGATCATCACCTCGGCATAGTGCTTGGTCCTGATGGCATGCTCCGTTTAGCGCTGGGACTGGTGCGAATCCCTGACCTGTCGTTTATCTCGTGGGACCGGTTACCCGAACGTCAGGTTCCTCGCGATGCGATTGCGAACCTGGCGCCCGACCTGGCGGTCGAGGTGCTGAGCAAAAGCAACACGAAGCAGGAAATGTCGCGCAAGCTCGACGACTATTTCGCCGCCGGCGTGCGGCTAGTCTGGTACATCGACGCTAAGACGCAGACGGCGCAGTGCTACACGAGCCCCACGGATTCAGTACTCGTTAAGGCGTCCGAATTGCTCGACGGCGGCGCCGTGCTGCCGGGATTCTCTCTGCCGCTCGCTTCGCTCTTCGCGGAGCCGAAGTAACGCAAGGCCCGTCGCCTCAGGCGGCAGGCGCCGCTGCCAGGCTCCGAGCAATCTCGCTCACTGCCGTCTGCAGCGACGTGACGGCCATCTTGAAATTCGTGTGGGCCGAGACCTGAGGCTGAAGTTCGGCGAACTCGGCCGTCGCCTGCTCGAGCTTGGCGATCTTCTTGCGGGCCAGTTTGAGATACTCGGCTGCATCTTTCGCATTCCAGGCCGGTCCCAAGGCCAGGCAGTAGTCGTACAGCACGCGGACGATTTCGATCAGTTCTTCGTCCTCTTCCGCTTCTTCGGAATGCTTGACGAACGTGCGCACCATCCAAATATGGCTCAACAGCGCATCGATGCGGTGCATGGCTTCGTCGGCGGTCATGATCTCGATCCTTAAACTCTTGGCGTTCTCTGCGGCAGCATACTCAATATGTGGGTGCGTTTCGAGCCGTAGCGGAATGGGTGACAATTCCGTCCCGCGCCGCATCAATTCCGACGCCCGCGCCTCACAGGCGCCCAAACGCCTTTGCATCGATCATCTTGTCGTCTTTGCTTCTGAATCAACCGACGAGCGTTCGGGATCCGTTGCCGCAGGCGCGCGCCCGAACCGGATAGACCTCGCCCGGATGGTCCTCGGCGCCCAGCGGCGGCGCCAATACGCCTGATTGCACTAGACGCTGGAAAAACTCGGGCGTGATCGACTCGGGGAAGCCGTAGTTGCCTGGCTGCAAGTAGCGGGCGATCTCGCCCCAATGCACGTAGATGTGCGAGATCCGCCGCTTCAGCAACTCTTCGTGGATCTGCTCCGGCGTGCGGTCCCGGCAGATATCTTCCAAAATCGAATCATCGAACACGGTGTTGTAGAGCACCTGCGGTTCGAGATCGAACATCTGAGCGTCGCCTACGGCCAGCACGTGCCAGCCGGGCGGAACTGAACGGTTAAGGTACGCGTGCCACTGGTCGCCAAGGCGCTCCGGATTGCGACGCAGTTCGCTAAGCGAAGCGAAATATGCCGTGTAAAACCCCGCGTGCGGCCACACGATCATCAACAGATTGAAGGCCGAGCTGACGATGATCAGCCCGATCACAGTGCGGCGCCAGGAAGGCAGCGTCCCATAAGCGGCGCCGATCCCGGCCAGCAGCGACACGACCGGCAAGGCCGGCGTCAGGAAGCGGTCGACGCGATGCGTCATCAGCCACCAAGTCGCCACGGTGTAGGCGAGAAACGCCCACAGCGCCAGCGCCGTTCGCCGGCGGCTGGCCGCAAACAACGAGACGACGGCCAATGGCAGCGCGGCTGGGTTCAGCCATTCGCTCTGCCACAGAACTTGCGCTAAATCGCCCGCCAATCGCGCCAGACCGAAGCCGTGCGGATAATGGGCGCGGGTCCACTGTGCGTCTTTCGCCGCCGAGCGCGTCGCTCCGCCAAACCACTCGTAGAGCAGCGGATAGACCGGGTTGCCGGTCAGAACCCAATTCTTGGCGAGCCACAGTCCGCAGCCCGCCAGAGTCGCCAACAGAAAAACTGTCAGCGGTTTGCCGCTGCGCCAGCGCGCGGTCCAGGCAATCCAGACGGCCAGCGGTAGGACCACGAACAACGCCGCCGGATATTTACACGAAACGGCCGCTCCCGCCATCCAGCCCGCCAATGCGAGATGGCCCAGGTTGGAGGAGGCGTAGCCGCTCGTTGGAGAAAACTCTCCGACGGAGCTTGCTGGCAGCAGTTGCGGCTGGCGCCACAGCAGCACGCCATACAGCGCGAGCAGCCAGTAGAAGGCGGCGGCGCCTTCGATCAGGCCGCTGGTCGAAACATGCGCGATCCAGGGCGTCGAGATGTAAACCACCGCCGCCACGCGGCCGACCATGGGCGTGAAAAAGCGACGGCCCGCGGCCAGCAGCGCCAGTGCGGTCAGCGGCGCAAACGCTGCGATGACCGTCTTGCCCGCCAATGCGCCGAGCCACCAGTCGCCCAACAGGGTCATAGCCAACAGGCTGAACATCTCGCTGCCCAAGGTCATGTTGGCGTACACGTTGTGCGGCAGAAACTCAATTTGCCCGGCCAGGTAAAATTCTTTCGGCGCTTGCAGATGATATTCGCGGACGTCGAACTCGACGGGCGGCAACATGCCGCCGAGCAAAATGGCCAGCACGAACGGTGCGCCCAGCCACAGCCAACCCGCGCCGAACCAGTCGGCCTGTTCCGTTGGCGACGGCTCATCGGTCGGCCAAACCGGGCGCCGCACAAGGCCCCAACCGGCCGCGACTGCGGCCAGCAGGCCGGGCGCCAGAAAGGCCCAGCGCTGGTGCAGCCAGCCGGCCAACCCGGCCGCCAGCACATACAGCGACACGGCGTTCAGGCCGACGCCCAAACCGAAGACGACCCGCTCCCACCGGTCGAGGCCCTGGTCCAGACGCATCCAGCGGAGCAAGCCGGCGCCCAACAGCCAGCAAAAACCGAGGATGGCGCCCGCCACGCCGGCCACAGGCGTGCGATCGAGCAGCGAAATGGTTCCTCCCTCGCCGAGCCAGCCAGGATGGAACTCGTCGGGCAGCAGCACCCGCAATTCGACGACCTCCCACCGCGTCAGGCTCCCCAGGCTCGGCAGCGGCGTACTGAGAAACAGCATCAGATAGCCGGCCAGGCAGGCCAGGAACAGCCAAACGCCCCAGCGGCTCATCCCGTCGTCCGGCGCAGAGCGGCCCGCAGCGCCTCCTCCGCTTGCGGCGGGCGATTTTGAGCGAGCACGGCGGTTGCGCATGGTTGGATAGGGCGACTCGCCCTTGGAGGAAGGGTTAAGAACTTGAAAATCGGCGGGCTGGCCCAACCGCCAACTGTCAAGCATAAACGAGACAAGTACTTGGCGCCGCCCTGCTTACGAAGCGACTTTCCCGACGTGCCGCGCCAAACGGCAATGCCCGCACAGGCCATTTCCTCGGCAGACTACCCCTTGCGCTCCCGGCCGACAAGGTTTCCGGCCCCTTCCCAAGCTGCCATCTCGGGCTAAGCTAAGACAGTGTTTGCGTGGTTTGCCAAAATCCCGCCAGTTGCCAACTTCCCGCCTGACGAAATCTCCTCTCGATGCCGACCCCGAATCGTCTGCAGGGTATTTTTACCCCCAACATCGTGCCGCTCGATGCCCGCGGCGAGATCAACGAACCCGAGTTGCGTCGCTATACCGACTGGCTGATCGACCGCGGCGTACACGGCCTGTACCCGAACGGTTCGACGGGCGAGTTCACGCGGTTCACCGTCGAGGAGCGGCGGCGGATCATCGCCATCATGGCCGATCAGACGCGCGGCCGCGTGCCGATCCTGGCCGGCGCCGCCGAGGCGAACGTGCGCGAAACGATCGCGGCCTGCGAATACTATCACAGCCTGGGCGTCCGGGCCGTGGCGATCGTCTCTCCGTTTTATTACAAGCTGAGCCCCGCGTCGGTTTACGCTTATTTCGCCGAGATCGGCCGCCACACGCCGGTCGACGTGACGCTGTACAACATTCCGATGTTCGCCTCGCCGATCGACGTGCCGACCGTGCAGCGATTGAGCGAAGAGTTCGAGAAGATCGTGGCGATCAAGGATTCCTCCGGCGATCTGCCGAACATGATTCGCATGATTCGCGCGGTGCGTCCGAATCGGCCCGACTTCAGCTTCCTGACCGGCTGGGATGCCGCACTGATGCCGATGTTGCTGATCGGCTGCGACGGCGGCACCAACGCCACCAGCGGCGTCGTTCCGGAGATCACGCGCAAGCTGTACGATCTGACGATTGCCGGCCGGCTCGACGAGGCTCGCGAGCTGCAGTACAAGCTGCTCGGCTTGTTCGACGCCATGATCTATTCCGCCGACTTTCCCGAAGGTTTCCGCGCGGCGCTGGCCCTGCGAGGCTTCAAGCCGGGCGTCGGCCGGCAGCCGCTCTCCGACACGCAGCAAGTCCAGATCGCCACGCTCAGCCGCTCGCTGCAATGCCTGCTGGCTGAAGAAGGCTTCACCGACGAACCGGTCGGCGGCTGTCCCGCCGCGGGGCCGGTTGATTCGCAAGCGGTCAACCACATCGTCCAAGGCGTGATGGCCGAGCTCAAACGCCGCGGCTTGTCCTGAAGACGAAGCCGGAAGTCGGGGCTCGGAAACCAAAGCTGCCGCGCCGGAATCAGCAATAAGACGCACCTTGACGAACCCTCGCTGAAAGCTCCTTGCGATGGCCAGCCCTTTCCGAGTTCCGACTTCCGAGCTTCGCCCGCCGATCAGTCTGGCGCTGCTGGAGATCGGCAATCTTTCGCCGGCGATTATCGCGGCCGACCATTGCGCCAAGGCGGCGGGCGTGCGGATTGTTGCGATCGAAAGCACGGACAGCACGGCTCAGTGCATCAAGCTGGCCGGCTCGGCCGAGGAGGTGCGTGAAGCGGCCGAGGCGGGCGCCGAGCTGGGCCGGCGGATGGGTACGACCGCTTTTTGGACCTGGCTGCCCGGTCCGCGCAAGAAACACTGCGGCTGGCGAACCAGCCGCCTGCTTACAGTCCCTTGTTGGGCGGCTACGACGCCCGTGCTCCTTTGGAGAAATCGATGAACCCGTCCGATGCGATCGGCTTGCTGGAAACCCAAGGTCTGGTGGCGGCGCTGCACGCGACCGATGAGATGCTCAAGAGCGCTGCGGTCAGCCTGGTCGGCAAGGAAAAGATCGGCGCCGCCTACGTAACGATCATGGTCCGCGGCGACGTCGCCGCCGTGCAGGCCGCCATCGCCGCCGGCAAGCAGACCGTCGAACGCCTCGGCGGCAAGCTGATCATGGCCGACGTCATTCCCCGCCCGCATCCCGAACTCGCTGCGCTGCTGCCCGGCTGAGAAGAGCAGCGCGGGCGAAGGCCGAAATCGGGGAAACGTCCGACGCTTTCTCACGTCCAAGGATTTGGGCTCGTAATTTGAAGTAGCACGCGACGGCTGTAGCGGAATCGGCGACGATTCCGTCGCCCTGCTCCAGGGCGTGGAATCCGCACGGGCGCGTTGCCACTAGCGCTCCACGTTCTGTATGGCCCGCGCAAGATTGAGGGAAGCTACGCTCGGAGGGCCCGTCGTTTTTGTGCCCGTTTTGTTCCGCTCCGCCACCACCGAGCTTGCCTCGGTGGAGCGCTGATTGATCAGCTAGAAACCGCGTCCCGATCTCACCCCCTTTTTCGCGTTCGTCCGCCGCCAGAGGCGGCGGACGAACGCGAAAAAGGTATCGCGAACTTCGGAACGGCCGGCGTGCTAGCTTTAAATCAGCGCTCGACGGGGACAAGCCCCGATCGTGGCGGAACAGAACTTGCGCAACACCGATTCGTCGAACGAGTTTTCAACAGCCCGCCGCCTTTACGTCCCGCTCATCGCCACCGGGCGCGCCGAGAGCTCATACGTCTCACCGCTCTCGCCCAGAGCCGGTAACCGCGCGCCTCCTCGCTTCCTTCTCCCGCACCTCTGCCGCCAACTTTTCCACTCCCAGTTGGCCATCTTGGGCGCAATCGCCCGCTTCCACCGGCTCCGCTCCGCACTCCCCGTTCCGACTTCCGCATTCCGACTTCCGAATTTCCCACTCCCACGGTCCGTCGAACGTCGTCTTCGCCGGCTTCAATCCCAACGCCTTGCCGGCGCGGCGCAGCGTCTTTGCCGAAATCCCGCAACTGCGGGCTTGCCGGAACAAGTCGGTCGACTCGACCGGCTCCTGACTCAAGGCGCTCAACAGCCACTCCGCTGCATCCTCGCGGTCTTGCTGCTCGGCCGCTTGCCGGGCAGTCGGCGGCGTGACCATCGTGTCGGACAACTCGACCGGCTCCGGCTCCCAAGCGATGCGGCCCGCTTCAATCCGGAAGGCGGCGGCCGGCGCCTCGGGGCCCAGGCTGTTTTTGACCGGCAGCAGCAACCGCCGCCCGGGCTGTTCCGCATCGCGGGCCGCCAGGTAAACCACCGGCGCAATGGCCGACAACTCGGCCAGTTCTCGCGTCGCTACGCGGCCGCCCGCCGGGCCGTTCAAGCGCGCCAGCACGACAATGGCCGTCTTCGTCCTGACGGCCAGTTCCGACAGCTTGTTCAGCAGATAATGGATCCGTGCCCGGCAAGGCGCCGCATCGAGCCCGCCGGCCCAGGCTTCGAGATTATCGACGACGATCAGCCGGGCGTCGTTTCCCTGGTCAATGTTGCACGCTAGCGCATCGACGCGGCGTTGGAGTTCCGTCAGGGAGGCATCGTCTCCCGGTTCGGGCCAGCGGAGCGTCGCCACGGCGACGCGCTGGACGGCGGCGCCCGCCGCATCGAGCCGGGCTCTCAAGATCGGCGCCGGCAGATCGGCTGCATGGGCAATCAGCGCGGCATCGCGTTGTCCGCCGCCATTGCTAACGCGGGCCGCCCACTCAGTCGCCAGCAGGCTCTTGCACGTCCCCGGCTCGCCCGCCACCACGCACAGCGCCCCTTGCGGCGCCCGGGCATCGGCCAGCCACTCGACTTCCGCCGCAGCGATTCCTTCCAGCTTTTCCGCCAGCACCTGCTGCGAGCGGCCCTTCGCCCCATTTTGCTCGGCGATTGAAATCCACCGCGTCGACAGCGTTTCCGACTCGACGCCGGCAAGATTTTCTAGCCGCTGTTCCTTAACCTGCACCGGTCTCTTCGGCTGGATCTTGTTCGTACTGCGCGAGTTGCGTTTTCTTCTCGACATGACTTTTCCTCTCGGCGAGATCTCTGGCTCGGTAAAGCGGCGCCGCGAGCATCTCCACGACGCCCGATCTGTGAATTACGCCGCTTTCACCAGGCAGACTTCTCGCTGAATCTACGCGCCGGCTGGCTTGGCGCGTGAGCCCATGTAGCGATCCAGATTCCATGTGCCGCCCGGCGGCGGCCGGTTCGCATTCTATTTCGCAAAGGCCTTCGCGGCGTTGCGTTCTTGAGTTCAGCGCCGTTGCTGGCGGTTGGATTGAATTCTCCGTGCAACCGCAGCGTACGCCGCCGCGGGACGCGGCTGGACGGCATACGGAGTATGCCTGCTCCTTGGTTGCGATCCACATTCCATTGGCAATCTATTTCGCAAAGGTCTTCGCGGCGTTGCGTTCTTGCGTTGAGCGGCGTCGACGGCCGTTGGATTCAATTCCCCATGCAACCGCAGCGCACGCCGCCGCGGGACGCGGCTGGACGGCATACGGAGTATGCCTGCACCTATGTAGCGATCCACATTCCATGTGCCGCCCGGCGGCATTTGCGCGATATGACCTCTCCGAACAACCCGCGATCTCCGAATAAGGTGCGTAGCAGCGGCAGGCTGTAGACACGCGGTGCGACCGTCCGGCTCGCCTGATTCTGCTCCGCTCGCCCACGGCGAGCGGGGGACGTCAGTCCCCTGGTAACGTTGACTGGCCAATCGGCTTGGCGGCGTCCGCGAGAAGTCGCGAACCACATGCCGCTTCCGAGTTTGCGGGCGCACATCGTTTCACGGCGGGCTGCATGATTTGCAAACGTGCGGAGTTGCAACCGGCATTCGCTTGACGCGCTGCGCGCGTCTCTCCACCTCGTCGGCCGGCGCAGTTTGGGGCCGTACGGCCGCGCAAACGGTGGATGTCTGCTTTTGTCGCAGAGGATAGGAGTATGTGCGGCGAGGTAGGTCACGTGAGCGACCTCACGGATTCCCTTCAACCTTCGCTTCGATTTGACCGGCTTTGACCGCGGCCACCAGTGCTGCGTGATCCTGCTCATTTTGGTCCGCGTAAGCCAAGGCGAACTCACCGATGGCCTGGTCGAAATCATCTGATTTGCCAAGGTAGCCGCTGATCAACGCAGCATCTCCAGATTTGGCATGGGCGTGGGCCAGGGTTCGACCGCACAACGCAGCGTACAGCATTGTTTGCTGGGCTGATGTACCTTCTTCGATGCGAGCAGACATTTTCATGTCTCTGAGTTGTCGTATGAAGAAATCGCGACCTCGCCGACCCCGCGTCCAACCGAGAAAGATGTCGCTGGCGGACTGCATCAGACGCTGCCCCACGACGACGCGTTGACCATGGTTTTCATACTGGCTCTTGCCTGCGTAGGGTTCCAGCACGGAGGGGCAGGCTTGCTTGAATTGAAGCAAAAGAGGGTGATTCTCAGCCGAGAAAAACAGCCCGACAAAGCAGACCGTGCCGACGCTGCCGATGCCCACCGCTTTGATGACGACATCTTCCAGACTGTAACGGTCAAAGAGAACGCGGCGCTCGTCTGGCAGCGATAAGCGGTATTGTTCCAATGCTTCCCGAACGAGTGTCTCGTGTTCCGGATCTTGTTCTTTGGTGATATGAAACATCGCCGGTGGTTGGTCGATCAAACGACGGCGTCCCGCGATCTCTTCGCTGATCTGCGGATAAAGATAGTCGCAAATACGATGCTTGGCCTTGGCGACGATATCCTCGCGAATCTCTCTGATCTTTGCATCAGGGGCCATGTCGATGATGGCTTGGGAATCCAATCGGTCATACCAGACGTCCAGCGGGCTCATCTTTGAGAATTCCCGCAATCGCTCCCGGTAGGCGCGAACGCATTCGATGGCGGCAGCTTGTGCTCGCTTGTCGCCGAGTTTGATGTCTCGCACGGCCACGGCAAAACTGACCGCCAGACGTTTGACATCCCACTCCCACGGCGCAGGCAGCGTTTCATCGAAATCGTTGATGTCAAAGATCAGGTTGCGTTCGGGGGTGGCGAACAGGCCGAAGTTGAGCAGGTGACAATCCCCACAGGCCTGAACCCATAGCCCGGTGGCGGGAGTGGCGGCCAGGTCGGCAGCCATGAGTCCCGCGGAACCGCGCAGGAAGGTAAACGGACTGGGCAGCATGCGCCCGTAACGGATCGGGACGAGTTCGGCCATTCGATCCTGATTGGATTCCTTCAGGATCTCCATCGGATCACGGCGGCTCGCTGGCGGTTCCCAACCGGCGTGACTTTGACGCGGCACAGTGTCGCGCAGCGTTTTTCCGGCGGCGATGCGCTGGTCCCGTGAGCGGAACTGTGCCACGTTTGTCCCAGTCGGGAACCCGTCCGTCTTTTGATTCACTGGCGCTTTGTCAGTCCCGGACATGTTAATCTTAATCTCCGATTGCCGATTGCCTTCAGACGGTTGACCGAAAGTCCAGCCAAATCCGGTCGCTGACTGCCGACCATGCGGTGTGAGTCCGATCCTCCAGCATTGTACCAGATTTGGAAACAGCCCCGGATCAATGAGTGACTTCACGGGCTTCTCTTCCGGTTGCATGCTCAGGTTCTCCGCTGTGACGATTCAGCAATCGGTGAAAGGCATCAGTGGTGAATGGCACTGTGAGAGCTTCACGACGCTGCTTGGCGCGCAGGCTGGCTTGACGCACGTCGGGCGGTTTTTGTAATTTACCGACGAGCGAGGACTGGCGTAGCCAATCATGCCGTCCTTGGCTAAAGTTTTTAAGCCCTCCTTGGTTCGTTCGCCTAAACAAAGCCAAGGAGGGTTTTTTCATGCGCAGCAGACCATTTTCCGGCCAGCCGGGGCAAGGCCGTTTTCAGAAAATTGTGGCTGCATTCACTCGGCCAGGCCCGGATCAAGCCGGCACGGTTCGGCGACGGCAAGCGGACGTGGCGACCGGCACAAGGCGGCATCGAACTGGCCGACGTGGAAGACGCGCCGCAGCCAAACGAGTCCCCTGCGCCAGCGGCTGACGCAGATGCGCAACTTAGCCCGCGAGTTCACCGGCTGGATGTTGCAGGACGGCGATGTGACGGAGTTGCGCCTGTTGCCGCAGCCACTTTTTCGCTACCAGGCTCCAGAGCAGGACGTGCAGGACGGGGCAATCTTCGCCCTGGTGTGGAAAGGGACCGATCCCGATGTCCTGCTCCTGCTCGAAAGCCGCCAGGTCGACGGCAATCCGCGGTGGCAATACGGCCTGGCCCGCTTCAACTGGCGCGAGATGTGGGTCAAGCGGAACGACCGAGAGGTCTGGCGGGTGGCGATGTCGGGCCTGGGCGTAAATTCGCCGTAGATCAGCGGCGGCGGCGGAAAGACCACGCTCGCGGCGATCCGCGAGGCGATCAGCGAGCGATGAGGGCTTCACGAAGCGACGCTGCATTTACAGGATTTGCGGACGCCCATCCTTTCCCGGCGGGTTATGTGCCCCGCAAACGTGCAGAATTGTAACCGGCATTCACTTGGCGCGTGCAGAGTGCGCCTATCCCGCTCATCGGCCGGCGTAATTTCGCGCCGGCACGGCCGCGCAAACCCTGGATGTCTTTGCCTCGGTCTCTTTTCCCTCCTTGTCTCGCAGCCCGTCGTGCTATTCGATCCGCGTGCCAGGCAACGCCTCGCTCAGTTTTTGGTGCGCCGCGTCGCTGAGCTTCGTGTCTTTGCCGATGCTAAGGCGTTTCAATCCCGTTAACTGCGCCAATGCAGGGACTGCTGCGTCGGTAATATCGCATTGATAGAGATCCAGCTCTTCCAACTGTGGCAACTCCTGAAGATGTAGCAACGCCTTGTCGTTGATCTGTGTCCGCGACAATGACAACCGCCTCAGTTCCTTCAAGTTCGATAGATATTTCAGGCCTGAGCCATCAATGGGACATTCTGTCAGGAAAAGCAGCTCCAATTGGTCGAAGTCTGAAATCCATTTCAGGTTCTCGTCGTTGACTTTCGTCTCCGCAACGAAAAGGCGGCGCAGAGGCACGTCCTTAAGGCGCCGAAACCCGTCGCCCGAAATCTCCGTAACCGACAGCATCAGGTTTTCGAGGCGCTTCATACCACTGAGATGCGCTAGCCCCTCATCCGTGATCCGCGTATTGTTGACCGCCAGCGTGCGCAGCCCCTGAAGCTTGTTCAGGCAGGCCAACGCCTCGTCCGTGACGTCGACCTTTTCCAAGGGCGAGATCGCAAGCTGACTGAGCATCGGTATCTTGGCGAGTTCGCACACATCGGCATCGGTAACAGGCGAATCCGCGTCGATGTTGATTATGAAACCCTTGAGCTTCGTCAGCGTGCCCGCGTGCTTGGGCACGTGCAGAGCGAGTTTCTTCGAGTATGCCGGGTTGAAGCCGATAAGCGCAAGGCTGACGTCTTCGACGTGCGGCAAATCCTCTAGAAGACTCATGTAGTCCATCGCCGCTTTTTCTTTCCCGGTGAAGAAACGGACTTGGGCGACGGCCCTCGGTCGACTGGGCGGTTTCGCATTTTCGTCCGAGCGGTCGGAGTACGCGATTTGAGTGCCGGCCTCTTCGAGAGCTGCGATTGCTTCCTCTTCTGACTCCGCTGCGAATGCCCACGGCATCAGGCTGACGAACATGGCAACGGCAAGCACCGTGCTGACGAGCGATCTTCGAGCAATACGCATCGATTTTCCCCAAAAACTCCCGGAGCGTCTGAAACCAAATGCGCCAATGCGCAATCGCCGTGAAGAGCCTCATGGTCTCAGCGCGACGCCGAACAATCAAGCATGCAATGGTTTAGTTCGCTGACCATGAGCAACAAACGCGCAGAGGTCTCATTTATGGTACAAGCAGAGTCGCTTTCTTCGGCGGGCCGCGAGGACGGAGCGTTGACTCAAGGCCACGGCGAGCGGCGGTGGAACGAACCCAGGCCTCTCTACCGTGGGGCTGCGGGCGTTGAATGAGGGAAGCTACGCTCGGCGCGCCCGTCGATTTTGTGCCCTTTTTGTTCCGCTCCGCCACCGCCGAGCTTGTCTCGGTGGAGCGCTGATTGATCAGCTAGAAACCGCGTATGACCGCTGCCTTTTTTCGCGTTCGTCCGCCGCCCGCGGCGGCGGACGAACGCGAAAAAGGCAGCGCGAGTTTCGGGACGGCAAGCGTGCTAGCTCGAAATCAGCGCTCGACGGGGACAAGCCCCGATCGTGGCGGACTAAAGCCGGTGTAGAGGGAACTGAGAAAGGGGTCGGGAGTGGTAAAGACGTGTTGTCATTTTGACTCCCGACCCCTTTCGATCTGTCGGACTCGCCTCCTGCGATCACCCAGTGGATGCCGTCGAGACGCAAATTGTCCATCGGTCCCAGCAGCGGCTCGATTGAAAGAAACCGAACCGCTGCAGGAACGGCCCGGAGAACATTGACGCGGCGGATATAGCGTGCGCTCTCTACGCTCGTCCCCATCCAGACATTGGGGCTCCATGTTAATTCGTTCGCCAACTCTGCCGCTCGTTCAGGCCGCTTAGTGAGAACTTGGAAAACGTGCTGTTTAGCCTGCTGCATGACAGCAAAGCATTTGGTGATGAACTCACAAGGGACCGCTTTATGAAATAGGTCGCTCATCGAGTTGACGAAGATAACGCGAGGCTTTTTCCAGCGAAGCGGAAGCTCGACCGCGTCATCTTGTAAGGTTATTTCGAAAGCATTCCGGTATCGCTCTTGGCCCATAGCCTTGAGCCGGATCGCCATTCGCTCCGCATAGCAGTGAGCGCAGCCCGGGCTGATCTTCGTGCAACCCGTCGTCGGATTCCACGTTGCCTCCGTCCACTCGATAGATGAGTTCTGTGCCATCGCCTATTCCTTGAAGCGGAGGTCGCGAGCCGGCTTGGTTCCTTCAAACTCGTCCAGCTTCGCAGCGATCCATGCGTTGATCGCTGCGCTTCGGTCTATGACGAGCCCGGCCGCCTCCGCGCGCTTGAACCGTTCCCACAGGTCGCGGTCGATCCTTAGGGTCACGGAAACCCGGTCGGTAGTCGTGCTCCCTTTCGGACGACCGACGCGTCGAGCGGGCATCCGCTCCCACGCCTTCCGCGCGGCCAAGCTGAAGTTCGTCACCTCAGATGGTGAAACGTGGACCCGTTCTCCGTTTTCGTCGAGCCGCACAACGAGGTTCTTGTGCCTGATATGTTCCACGACGCCACGCATGTGGCGGTGCGTCATTCCCTTGAGCCGGACCTTGTCCCCTCTTTCAGCGTCCATTGGATCAGCGTAGCGGACGCAGTAATTTAGTGCAATAATAAAAATACACCTATCAGGGTGACAAATCGCTCGGAACGAAACTAAGAAAGGGGTCGAAGAAGGGTTAGGGGGGCATGTTGTAATTTCGACTCGCGAACCCTTTAGCTGGCTCGGGCGGCAGCAGTGCGAGCTGTGCCTGTCAGAACAACAGCATACGGGCGGCCCGCGGCCCAAGCAGGGAAGAATGAACCGGAACGAGTCGGATAGACTCACGCGTCAGCGTGATTTCCGCCTTCTGGCGCCCGTTAGCAATACGAGCAACTGAACGAAGTAAGATAACATATAA
>CAWAYY010000019.1:0-174601 GCA_963786255.1 Pirellulales bacterium | reverse complement strand
CTGTAGTGCTACGCAGCAGAGGCCCCCGCAGAATCACAATCCTACACGTAGGTTTTTCTGTCAATAATGTTGTTTTTCTCTGACAAGAAATCCTCGGCGAAGTGAGGGAAGATGACCGATGGCTGAGAAGAAGGGGCGCAAGACACGCAAGATTGAGTTGAAGGCGCAGCCGGCGGAGAACCGGCTGGAGATGGCGCTCGGCCAGGTGGTACGGGAATTCCGGCGGCAGGCGCAGATCGGCGTCGCCGAGCTCGCCGCTCGTGCGGGGCTTTCGCCGGGCATGGTTTCGAAGATCGAGAACGGCGGGATATCACCTTCGCTGGGAAGCATTCGCGCGCTCGCGCGCGCGCTGCGCGTTCCCGTCACGTCCCTCTTTCGCGAATTCGACGAGGTGACCGACGCGTCGTTCGTGGAAGTCCGGACACGGGATCCTGGTGCATCGCGAAGGACTGAGCATCAACCAGGAATACCGGGTGCTCGGACAGACGACGGCGAAGGGCATCGCTGTCGAGCCTTACCTCATGATGTATTCCGACAAGTCGGAGGTGCTTCCGTTTCTGCACCGCTCGGGGACGCAGTTCATCTTCGTGCTGGAGGGAGAGCTCCAGGACCGGCACGGCAACACGACCTATCTGATGTCGCCCGGCGATTTGCTGCTCTTCCAGTCGGACGTGCCGCACGGGCCGGAGAAGCTGATCCGCACGCCTGTGCGCTACCTGTCGGTCCTGTCCTTCCTCGGCGGCATGGGCGGCTGATGCTGCGAGCGGGAGCCGCGCAGAGAAACGCCGGCCCGCGAGCTGCGCGCGGACCGGCGTGTTGCAGGATTTCCCAGGACCTGGCGTCAGAACTGGACGTCCGGCGGGATAACGTCGGGCGTGATGCCGATGCTGCCCATGGCGTCTGTCAGCCAGTAGTTGATGTTGCCGTTGGCGCGGTTGTACTCGGTCCATCTCTGCAGGAACTTCTGGAACCGCCCATCGTCGAGCCGCACGCCCGCATAGGACGGCAGCGCGTAGTCGGGCGTCATCAGATGCACCTCGCCGAGCGAGTTGTTCTTTGCCCTGGCGCCGAGCGTCCCCATGATGCCGTCGATGTAGCGGTCGGCGCGACCCGACATCAGCGCCAGGACGCAGTCGTCGGATTTCGGCAGCGCGACATGCGTGACGTCCGGTGCGAAGCGCCTGATCTGCTGCTCAGAGCTGTTGCCCACGGCGTAGCACACGCGGATGTCGGAGCTGTTGAGATCGGCCCAGCGATCGCCCGGAGCCGTCCAGCCGGAGCGGTCGATTGCGCCGAAGCCGAGCGTATAGAGCGGTCCGGCAAAATCGATCGCCAGCGCACGCTCAGGCGTCGCGTTGAAGCCGAAGAACACGTGGCACTTGCCGCTCTGCAGATCGAGCACGACGGTCTTGAAGCTCGTCTCGACGAAATCAAGGTCAACGTGCAGGCTCTTCGCGACATCCTTCGCCATCTCGACGGCGAAGCCGGTCCACTCCCCGTCCGCGCCGCGCGTCGAATAAGGCTGGTAGGCGGGCACGACGCATGCCGTGAGCTTCTTGGTCGTTCGAGATCTGATCCCAGGCGCTGCTGCCCTGAGCCGCCGCGCCCGACGCGCTCAAAGCGGCAAGGCCCAGTGTAGCCAAAGAAGCGATTATCCTGATCATTGGCAAACTCCCCCTCTGCCGGGCGCAAGCGGATCCGCCGCGCCCCACTCGGTGCGTGCTCATGGTGGTGAATGAGTTGAAGACAAGGACCATGAGGGAAGTTCTTGTCAAGAACGATTTATCCTCCTAGGAACGGAGTTCGAAGCGCGGCTCCCTCCGTCTGGGTGCGCGCTTGTCGGCTGGGGACACGAATGACGGGGGAATTTCGCTTTACGTTCGAAGGCAGGCGACGGCGCGCGCCGGCCAGACAGTCGCCGCGTCGCTCATCGCGGCGGGCGAACCGGCCCGCGGATCGACGAAGCGGGTAATCCGAAAGGCGTCGTGTGCGGCATCGGCGTGTGCTGGGAGTGCCGCTGCGTGATCGACGGCGTGCCCGACACGCGCGCCTGCATGACGCTGGTCCGGCACCGAGATAACGGCGAGCTGCCAAAGGCGCCCAACTTTCCCTCGCGACGTTGGCCATCTTGGCGCGACCTTCGCTGTTGCGCTCTGCGTCCTTGGCGTGCAAGACCATTTCCCTCCTTAGCTTCACGGCCAAGATAGCCAACCCACCGAACTTTCCCTCGAGAAGTTGGCCATCTTGGGCGCGACCTTCGCTGCTTGCGCTCTGCGTCCTTGGCGCTGCAAGACCATTTCCCTCCTTAGCTTCACGGCCAAGATAGCCAACCCACCGAACTTCCCCGCGTGTAGTTGGCCATCTTGGGCGCGGAACCCGCCTGCGCCTCAGGGGCCCGAAGTACTTGTTCGCCTCGGCGCGCAATTGCGCCGCACGAGCCTGACGTTCAAACTACCCGCCGACTGGCTTGGTTCAGCGCAGCGTTTGGCTAAGTTGCCTCGGGATCGCGGCGGAGCAACCGTAGAACCCGAAACACCTCCAGGTCTTCCTTCTTTCGCACAAGGGGAACGCCGCTTGAGTCGACGTCGCCGAAATAAAACCCGGGCAAGCCAAGGCCGTATGGTTCGTGAATCGCTTCGTCGAGGCTATCAAGGGACGTAACCTCTCTGAGCTGGTGGATTCCAAGCGCGAAGATCTTCGTGAGGTCTCCGGGACCGTCGTGGTTAGCGTCAAAGTACGCGCCGCTACGTTCTTGGTTCTCGGGATCGCCTACCCAGTCGCTCGCCATGGAATAGGCTGTCTCCTCGTCGTCGGCCGCGAACAGGCAATCGTCGGCGCCATACGTCCGCTCGATGCGATCTGGCGGTCCGCATTCCTTACCCGTCCAGTAACTTTCTTCCACCACGATCACGACTTGCAGAACAAAGAGACGCTCACGCATCGGCGGCTGACCTCAAGATATCGACAAGGCTATTTCGACATTTTTGCAAGGCCTCACACGCTCGATCCCGTCGAATCGTATCGCCGACGGTCAATCCGGACAAGAAATTCGTCTGCCGTTGATGGGTTGGCGATTTAGGCGTTTCCGTTCAACCTGCACCGGCCAGACCGACCGTCGCGCGAGGATGGCGCTTTTTTGCTCCTGTCGCCCGCACTCAAAATGGGCGCCGACCGCTCTGCCTCTGCATCCTTGGCGCCTCAAGACCATTCCGCTCATTCGCTTCATGGCCAACCTGCCCGACTTTTCCGCGGACGTTGGCCATCTTGGCGGGAAGCCCGTCGCGCCAAGGGCATCCGCCCGGATCGCGTGCGTCGTCGCTGCTTTCCGAGTTGCAGAGAAAAAGCGTTTGAACCATCGACCATGCCCCACTCTAGCCTCCCTCTCCAGGCATCAGCGTTTTCGGCACACGTAGTAATTGTTCATCATGTCATGATCGAGCGTGTGGACGTCAACGCGGGCAAAGCCGGCCTCGGCGAACATTTTCTGCGCCAGTTCTTCGCCCCAGCACGTCCCCAGCCCGCAGCCGCCTCCAGCCAACGAGACGGTCATGCAGTGCAGCGTCGAAACGGTATAGAGAAACGCCCCGGCCGGATGGTCGACGTTCTTCTCGACGTGACTGGATGAGCGGATATCCTGCGCGAGCAGCACCCCATCGTCGGTCAGCGCCCGATGGATGCCGGCCAGCATCGCGTGCGGGTCGACCTGGTCGTGAATTGCGTCGAAGGTGAAAATGACGTCGAAGCGGCCAGCGTCGTCAAGCTTCGCTGCATCGCGGACTTCGAAGCGGACGTTCGTCAGCCCGTGCCGCGCGGCCTCGGCGTTGGCCCACTCGATGGCTTCCGGGGCAAAGTCGTAGCCCGTCAGACGCGAATTGGGAAAGCGACGGGCCAGATGCATCAGCGCCATGCCGCGGCCGCAGCCGACGTCGGCCGCCTCGACGCCGTGTTCGAGCGCCGGGACCAGTCCGTCGACCAGCGGCAAGATGTGCTCGTCGAGCGCCGACACGACCGTTTGAAACGACTCTTCGGCCATCAGTTCGTGGAAGCGTTCGAACTTCTCGTACGGCACTCCGCCGCCCTGGTAGAAGCATTCCAGCACCTGGTCCTCGATCTTGCCGAACATGGCCATGAACTGCATCATGCCCGCCAGGTTGTTGGGCGTCGCCTCGCGCGTCAACCAGGCGGCGTGTTCCGGCGGCAGACGATAGGCGCGAATGCCGGGTTCGTAATCGACGACGCGACCGGCGACCAGCGCTCCCAGCCATTCGCGCACGTACGCGCTCGTCGAGCCCCGCTTCGTCGGCGATTTCATGCGCCGTGGCCGCGCCGGTTCATCCGTCGCAAGGCGTCGAACAGGCCCGTGCGATGACCGATGCTGAACATGAAGGCGAGCGAGGCGTGATTGAGCATGCCGAGCACGCGTTCGCCAAAGGCGTCGTGCCGAGCGTTATCGTAGTTGGCGCCCGTTTCGGACGCGACGGAAGTTGATGCGGGCGCTGACATAGCAAGCTCCTGGTGGTTGGCGGGCCGTTGCGATAAGATGAACCGGCGGACTCAAATGCCGTCTCGCTCCGCTGCCGGGAGCGAAGCGGTCAAGTTATATTCCCTCGGCAGGGCCGACAATTTACTTGGAGTCTAGTTTGATTGACTTGTAGTCAAGGCGGCTGCTCGTCAATCCGGCCGCGCGCTGCGGCCGATCCAGAGGGGATGAAGCCATGCCAGCCTCGACGACTCGCGAAAAACTCATCCAGGCGGGACACGAACTCTTCTATCGCGAGGGTTTTCTCGCGGTCGGCCTCGATCAATTGCTGAACGAAGCGGGCTGCTCGAAGCAGACGTTTTACAACCATTTCGCCAGCAAGGACGACTTGATCGTCGCGGTGATTGACGAGCATCACCGCTGGTGGAGTTCCGAACTGCTCAACCGCATCGAACGCGCCGCCGGCCCCGACGCCCGCGGTCAGATGCTGGCGATGTTCGACGTCATTCGCGACGTGACCCATGACCCGGAATATCACGGCTGCATCTTCATCAACGCGGCGATCGAGTTCCCACAGCCGCACCACCCGGCCTATCAGTCGGCGCAAGGCGAAGGCCGACGGGGTGGCGCTGCTGGTCGCCCTGGCCGAGCGCGCCGGCGCCTCGGATCCGGCGGCCTTGGCCCAGCAGGTCGACCTGATTATCGAGGGCGTACTGATCACGCGCCAGACTCGCCCCCGAGTACGACGCCTGCGCCGCCGCCCGTCGGGCAGCCGAAACGTTGATGGAAAAGTATCTGCCGGCGCCTGCATAAACGACAGCGGCCGAGAAACAGCGCCGCGACGCCCCGCCGGAATTGCCCCTCGCGCCGTTCGGCGCTTCGTCGTCAAGTTCACGGGCGCTGCTACAATTGATTATATGGCACGCTCGACGGCGGAAGGGCGCGAATTCTTCCGTCAGGCAGTCGCCGCGTCGTTTGGCAAGGTTCGAACAAGTACCTTTTTGCGAGACGCGCCATGAAAATCGAAGTCAGTTCCGATGCGCCAATTACTGAAACGGTTCTGAAAGAAGTTGCAGCCGAGATCGAGTCGGGCCTTGAGCGTTTCCAGGATCGACTGACCCGCGCGGAGGCGCACTTGAAGCATGTGGCAGGGGCTCCGCCCGCAGGCTCTCGGGGCTGCAGTCTGGAAATCCGGCCTGCAGGACGAGAGCCGGTCGTCGTCAGCGGACAAGCATCGACGCTGGAGGAAGCCGTCAAGGGAGCGGTCGAAAAAATGTACCGGCTGCTTGAATTCGATGTTCGGCAAGCTCGATTCGAAAACAGGAGGACCATCGGCTAGCGGACTGCGAACGTAGGTGATTTATAGAATCCACAAGATCGTTCCGGATGAGAGCTTGACCGCGACCATCCGCTAACGATCAGGACAATCCCATTACCGCGAGCACGACATGGCAAACAAGAAGGCGACCAAGCAGGCAAAACGTCCCACGAGCAAGCTCCCGGAAGAAAAGGCGCGTGTGCTTAAGGCTGCGCGTCAAGCAATCCGGCAAGACCACGCGCGCCAAGGGCCATTTGAGCGCGAGCACTCGGCGCACGCAAGCGAAGCGCGACGCCACGAATTCGTAGCCGCCCAGCCCGGCGCCGCAGCACGTCAGAGCCGCACAAGCCCTTAGCACAGAGCGACGCACCGCAAAAGTCGATATCATGCATAGATGTCGCTGGGCGTTTTATCGGATGCGGGTGTTCGACAATCCCGCCAACATTAATACTACTGCAAGGAACGCCCCGTCGCATTGAAGCCGGCGGCGCGGTATGTTGTCAACTCGCAGATGAACGTCGCCAGGCGGAGCGACGTCGCTAACGAAAGGACGCTGATTTCGTTCCGTACGTGACGCTGTTCCTAAGATAACCGGCAGGCCGGGAATGCATCGTACCACGGGTGATTGAGGCTGAGCAGGTGAATAGCGACCGAGTTACCGGCGGAGCAGGCGGGCTGGGGCAACTACTCGGCGAGATCGTCGACGCGGCCATCGAGTTGGCCGGCGCGGATTTTGGCAACATACAACTGCTCGATCCGACGACCGGCGCATTGCACATCGCGGCGCAACGCGGGTTGCCGGACTGGTGGCTGGAGTACTTGGAGCGCCGCCCCCCAGCACCACGGCAGTTGCGCGGTCGCACTGCAGCGCGGAGAGCGCATCGTCGTCGAGGACATCCAGCGCAGCCCGAGCTTTACCGGCACGCCCGCGCTCGAGATCCAATTGCGGGCTGGAATTCGGGCCATGCAATGCACGCCAATCGTGACGCGCAGCGACACGGCGTTGGGCGTGTTCTCGACGTATTATCGACAGCCGCACCGGCCTGACCAAGGCGCCCTTCGGCTGCTCGATTTGCTCGCCCGCCAGGCCTCCGACATGATCTTTCGCACCGCAAAGCGAGGCGGCGCTGCGCGAGAACGAGCAACGACTGCGGCTGGCGGTCGATGCCGGCAAGCTGGGAACCTGGGACTGGGATCTCTCAACCGACGAGGTGACCTGGAACCCGCGGCAGTTTGAATTGTTCGGCATTCGTCCCGAGAATTTCAGCGGCACGGGCGAAGCAGCGCTGGCCGCCGTTCATCCGGAAGATCGGCCCCTGCTCGATCAGGCGATCCGCCAGGCGCGTTACGAGCATACGCCTCTTCATGCAACGTTTCGGGTTGTGAACGACGGCGTCGAGCGCTGGCTGGCCGTCATGGGACAGAAGTTGCAAGGAGCGGATGGTCTTACAGAGCGAATGATCGGGGTCAATCTGGACATTACGAAAGAAAAGCAGGCCGGGGAGTTGCTGCAACAGGCCAATAAAGACCTGGAAGCTCAGGTAGCCGTCCGGACCGCCGAACTGCGCGACCAGTCAAGCCGGCTGCGGGCCATCCTGGAAACGGCGTTAACCGCCATTATCACCGCCGATCGCCAGGGCGTGATCCGGTCAGCCAATGCCGCCGCCGAGCGCATCTTCGGCTATTCCGCGGGCGAGCTAGTCGGGCAGAGCGTCAAGGCGCTGATGCCGCAGGACTATCGAGAAGATGACGAGAACCTGTCTTCCTCGTTCGGCCACATTATCGGGACGACTCGCGAGGTGATGGGCCGTCGCAAGCACGGCACGCACTTTCCGGCGCTGCTCGCCGTCAACGAAATTCCCGAATTGAAACTTTACGCCGGCGTGCTCTTGGACATCAGCCGACAAAAGGAGCTGGAACGCGAAGTCCTGGAGATTGCGACTCTTGAGGACCAACGAATCGGCCAGGATTTGCACGATGACATCGGGCAAGAGTTGAGTGCGCTAGGCTTGCTGGCAGGCAGCCTGACGGAAGCCGTGCAGGAGAATTTGCCGGACCAGTCGGCCCTCGCTGAAAGAATCGAAGGGAAAACTCGCGAGGTGCTGCGCAAGGTGCGCACCATGGCCGGCGGCCTGGCCGTCGCCGGACCTCGCTCCCGACGGGCTTTCGGCTGCGCTTGCCGAATTGGCGGGCCGCTTGAATGATATCTCGTCACATGCGGTTCGTCTCTCGCAGCGGCCGGAACGCGCGGCTGCGAGACGCATTTCAAGCCACGCATCTCTACCACATCGCCCAGGAGGCGTGCACGAACGCGCTCAAGCATTCGGCGGCCAGGAATGTGGAGATTTCACTCCGTTGCGTCGATCAGGTCGTCACACTGCAGGTCCAGGACGATGGTCGAGGGATGGCGCCTGACGCAACGGAAGGACTGGGGCGGCGGATCATGCAAAACCGCGCCAAGCTGATCGGCGCCACGCTTGCGATCGAATCGACAAAGCCGCGAGGAACCGTCGTTCAGTGCAGTCTCGAACTGCAGCGTCGCAAGCGGGCGATAGGAACGGCCGAGCTATCGCAAGTCTCGCCGGCAAGCCGTCAGGCAACCCTTTGCATGGACGCTTTGATCTGCGCGATGGCGGCGTCATCGCAAGCCGGCGAAGGCGAACGGGGCCGGCCGGCTTGATACCCCAGCAAGTTCAGGGCGGCCTTGATGCCGGCCGCGCCGCGAGTGAGGATCTGCCAGTCGACTTCGATCATGCGCCGCTGGATGGCCTGCGCTTCGGTCAGTTTGCCGGCCATGACCAGCCGCACAATCTCGCGGCATTCTTTCGGGTAGACATTGGCCAGCATCAGGCAGGCGCCGTTCGCCCCCAACGCGGCGCCCGGCAACAGCAACGTGCCGTTGCAGGTCCAGAATCGCTTTTCCGGCGCCGCGTACATGCGCACCCGCGATTCGAAACGGATGTTGTCCGACATGATGTAGCCGAACACGTTGTCGAGCGCCGTCAGCTCGCCCAGCAGTTCGGCCGAGGCGCCGGTCGCCGAGGGCCGCTCAAAAACATGCCCGGCGCCATCTGGTGAATGAGAATGATCGGCGCGGCGGCGCGCTTCGCCACTTGCTGGAAATAATCGCGCACGTTCGACGTCAGCCGCGGAATGCGCACTCGCAGCAGCTCGGCGCCCGCCTCGACGAGACGCTCGCCCAGACGCAACGTCTCGATAACCGACGGGCAATCGATGCCGCCGATCACGAACTTGCGGCCGTCGCACACGCGGCGGACCGTGCGGACGATTTCCAGACGTTCCGCTTCGGAGAGAAACGCCTCTTCGCCGTTCTCCGAGTTCAGCACAAAGCCCGACAGCGGCGTCTCCAGCCAGAGTTGAACGTTATGTTCGATCGCCGCAAAATCGACCGAGTCATCCTCCGCGATCGGCGTGGGACTGGGGGCGACGATGATGGGATCTTCAGAGGGGATAGGCATGGCGAACCTTGGCGTAGCGTGTTGTGGGCGATTGTCGCTCGTTAAGGGACGTCGAGTATCAGGCATCAGGTTACAGGGAACAAGTGGCAGGGAAAAGCTGTCGCGCTGAATTACGCCGCCAGCGACCCGGTTCCGTTGCTCGCATTTTTCCAAGCATGGCGCCTGCTCCTCTGCACGATCCTGCGGCAAGCGAGTTTTCCGGGGATGTAGCTGGACCGGGAGTTCATGGCGACTATTGACAAAAGCTCGCCCGCGCAGCAGAGTTCAGACGTACACGACAGGAGGCCCCCGGCCATGGTAAGCACTCTCAAGCTCTCGCTCACCGACGAACTGCGCCGTTTCGTCGACGCGAATTGCGGAGACCGCACGCCTTATGCCACCCCGAGCGAATTTGTTCGCGATCTGCTTCGTCAGAAGAAGCTGCAGTTGGACGCAGCGGCGGTGCGCGATGCGATTCTCGCCGGTTATCAGGACGCGATGGAAGGTCGACTGACCTCCTTCGACGGCCGTCTTCGCAACTTGATCAAGAAGAGCAGCCCGTGAGCGCGAAAAAGGCTCGTCGAGTCGACTGCTGCTCACCGCTCGCGCCTTGAGCAACCGGTGGGATGTCGAGCGTTACTCGATCGCGAATTGGGGCAGGAAAACCGCCGACAAGTATCTCGCGGGCATTGAGTTGGCTTTCCAGCGCGTGTCGGAGAATCCGACGTTGGCTTACGAGGCGGAATTGCTGCAGGCAAAATTGCCGCGCCAGAATCGTCCGCGGTCGTGAGGGCTCGCGGCGTCAGGCTCAGGTTGTGCTTCAACACAACTTCCCTCGATGCGTCTCTCATCTGTGACATTCGTGCAATCCGTGGTCCGAATTTGATCCGTCAATCGACCACGGATTTCGCGGATTGCACAGATAGGCTGTCCATCACGCCAGCAGCTCTCGCACGACCTTCCCATGCACGTCGGTCAAGCGATACTCGCGGCCCTGGTACTTGAACGTCAGCCGCTCGTGATCGAGGCCAAGCAGGTGCAGCACGGTGGCGTTGAGATCATGGACGTGGACGGGATTCTCGGCGATGTTGAAGCCGAAGTCGTCGGTCTTGCCATAGCTGACGCCCGGTTTCATGCCGCCGCCGGCCAGCCACATACAGTAGGCGTCTTTGTGATGATCGCGGCCGGGCGAGGTCTTGGCGCCGTCGCCCGAAATGCCTTGCCGCAGCGGCGTGCGGCCGAACTCGGCGCCCCAGATCACCAGCGTCTCGTCCAAGAGACCGCGTTGTTTCAGGTCTCGCACCAGGGCGGCCATCGGCTGATCGACATTCTTGCACTTGGCGGGCAATTGTTTGGCCAGGCCCGAGTGATGGTCCCAATCGGCGTCGTAGAGCTCGATCAATCGCACGCCTCGTTCCACCAGCCGGCGTGCCAGCAGACAGTTGTTGGCGAACGAGGGCTTGCCCGGCTCGGCGCCGTACATGGCCAGCGTTTCGGCCGATTCCTGGGCGACGTCGATCAGGTCGGGCACCGAGGTTTGCATGCGGAAGGCCATTTCGTACTGGCTGATCCGGGTGGCGATTTCTGGATCGCCTGCATCGCCCAGTTGGCGTTGGTTGAGCGCCTCGATGGCATCGAGCACGCGGCGGCGATCGGCGCCGGCGTGCCCCTTGGGATTCGAGAGGAACAGCACCGCGTCGCCGCTGGAGCGGAACTGAATGCCCTGGTAGACGCTGGGCAGAAAGCCGCTCGACCAGAGCGAGGTGCCTGCCCCGCCGAGCGGGCCGGATTGCAGCACGACATAAGCCGGCAGGTCGTGGCTTTCCGAACCGAGTCCGTATACGACCCACGAGCCGAAGCTGGGCCGGCCGCCGCGACCGAAGCCGGTGTGCAAGAACATCTGGGCCGGGGCGTGGTTGATCTCCTCAGTGTGCAGCGAGCGGACGACGGCGATTTCGTCGGCCACGCCCGCCAGGTGCGGCAGCAGTTCGGACATTTCCTGTCCGCTCTGCCCATGTCCGGCGAACTTGAAGGGCGAGCCGGCCAGCTTCAACTCGCCGCCGATGAAGGCGAAGCGTTTGCCGCGAGTCAGTTCTTCCGGGCAGGTCTGGCCGTCGCGCGCCTTCAGTTCCGGCTTATGATCGAACAGATCGAGTTGCGATGGGGCGCCGATCATGTGCAGATAGATCACATGCTTCGCCCGTGAGCCGAAATGTCCCGCGTGCGCCGCCAGCGGATCGCTCTGCCCGGCGGATTCGGCCGCCGCCCGGTCTTCGTTCAGCAACGCGCCCAGCGCCATGGCGCCGAGTGACAAGCCCGAGCGGCCCAAAAAGCCGCGGCGAGAGACGTTTTGCAGGTGGGTTTCAAAAGGCGTGCATACGGCGGCTTCAATTCTTCGTAATCGTCTCATCCAGATTCAGCAACGCCGACGCCACAGCGTACCAAGCTACAAGTTGGTCAAGCCGCTCGACCTTTTCCCGCCCAAGCTGTGCAGCGAGCGTCTTGGCCGACGCTGGGTCGGACCGGGCAGCGGCGAGCTGCGCGGCGTGCAGTTGGCGCAAGATGCCAAGCTCCACATCGTCGGGACCGCGCGCCAGACATAAGCGGAAGGCGTAGTCGCAACTGCTCGTCGAGCGCGGCGTCTGCTCGTTCGCGCATCACGCGTTCGGCCAGGGCGAACGCCGCTTCGACGTAAACCGGATCATTGAGCAGCGTCAGCGCTTGCAGCGGCGTGTTCGAACGCGAACGCTTGAATGTGCAGGCCAGCCGGGCCGTGGCATCGAAGTTGACGAAGCTGGGATAAGGCGACGCCCGCTTCCAGACCACGTACACGCCGCGGCGGTGGCGCTCGCGGCCCGGGCTGACTTTGTAGGTCAGCGGCGTTCCGCCGACTTTGGTCCATAACCCGTCGGGCTGGTAGGGGCGGATCGGCGGGCCGCCGGCGCAGACAGAGCAAACCCGAAACGGCCAACGCGTTGTCGCGGATCATCTCGGCATCCAGCCGGAACCGCGGACCGCGGGCGTAGAGCAGGTTGCGGTCGTCTCGCGCCAGCAGTTCCGGCGTCGCTCGCGATGTTTGCCGGTAAGTCGCGGACATGACGATCGTGCGGAGCAAATGCTTCATCGACCAGCCGCCGTCCATGAACTCGACCGCCAGCCAGTCGAGCAACTCAGGGTGCGTCGGCAGTTCGCCTTTGACGCCGAAGTCTTCCACCGTGGTCACGATGCCGTGACCGAACAGCTCGGCCCACCAGCGATTCACCACCACGCGGGCCGCGAGCGGATTGTTGCGGTCGATCAACCAGCGGGCCAACGTCAATCGGTTGGGCAATCCGTCCGGCAGCGGGTGCAGGATTTGTGGAGCGGCTGGTTGAACCGCTTCGCCGGGCGTGCGGAAGTCTCCTCGCGTAAAGATGTGCATGCCTCGCGGCTCCGGCAGCTCGCGCATCACCAGCGTGCTCGGCTTTTTGAGCGCCTTGAGCGATTTCTGCAGTTCCGCGCGGCGCATATTCAGTTTTTTGGCGTCGGCGTCTCGCTCCAGCCGCAGATCGAGCAGCTTGCCGCGCTGGGCGTCGGTTCGCGCCTCAGGCGCCGTTTTCAGAATCGCCGCCACTTCATCGGGCAGAGGTTTGCCGCCCGGGTCGCCCGTCAAGGCCGAGAGTCGCAATCGTCCGATCGTCCGCCCGGCGCCGAACCGTTGATCCAGCGTGAACGTGAACCGCGTGCCGCATTCGTCCGCCGGCGGCGTCGGCACGTCGAACACGGCCCAATGCGGCTCGTGGAACTTGGGGGCGATGGCCCAGCCGCTCTTCGGCCTGGCATCCAGCACGTCGGCGAGCGGGTAGTTCTTCTGCTCGAAGCTCGCCTGACGCGCAGTCAGCGGCAACGGCTGCGGCGGCCGGCTGTCGTCGAGCGGCGCCGCCGTGACGGAGAAGGTGTTGAGTACGAAGTTCGGTCGCGACGGATCGCCGCGGCCCGGTCCCTGACCGGGCAGTGCGGGATCGGTCAGCGTCTCGAGTTTGAGACCGGTAATGCCGCGGACCGTACTCTCAGCCACAATCGAATAGGTATCGACGCTCGGCGTCTCGTCAACCAGCAGCACCGAATCGTCTTCGAGCAGCTTGTGCGAGGCGCCGCCGGCCGAGCGGAACTCGGCAATCTTCAGCACGTGAACCGTCGGGGCCTGGCTTAATTCTGCCGCCAGCGCCTGCTCCCACGCGTCAAGTTCGCCGCTCAGCTCCTTTCGCCGTACAGCGAGGGCCTGATTCAGCTCGGCGATTTCGCCTTTGAGTTGCTGCTGTTCGGCTTCGATCTTCGCGTCGCTCAACTCCATCGACGGACCGAGAAAGCGAATCGAGCCGGGCACTTTGGGATTACTGCGGTCGGCTTCGATCTCGGTGTTGTTGAAGAAGGCCAGCAGGCCGTAATAGTCGCGCTGCGTGAACGGATCGTACTTGTGGTCGTGGCACTGCGCGCACTCCAGCGTCGTGCCGAGCCAGACCGCCGCGGTCGTGTTCAGCCGGTCGATAACCTGGTTGATGCGCGTCTCCTCGGGATCGGAGCCGGCTTCCACGTTGGTCGTCGTCGAGCGGTGAAACCCGGTCGCGATCCGCTGGGACTCGCCGGCATCGGGCAACAGATCGCCGGCAAGCTGCTCCACTGTGAAGCGATCAAACGGCAGGTCGTCGTTCAAGGCCCGGATCACCCAGTCGCGATAGGGCCACGCCTCGCGCAAATCGTCGCGTTGAAAGCCGTGCGAATCGGCATAGCGGGCCAGATCGAGCCAGGGGCGAGCCCAACGCTCGCCGAACTGCGGCGAGCGAGCAGCCGATCGACCAGCTTTTCATAGGCGTCTCCGCACTCGCATCGGCCAGGAAGGCCTCGACTTCAGCGGGCGAAGGCGGCAAGCCGATCAGATCGAGCGACAAGCGGCGGATGAGCGCCGTGCGATCGGCCTCGGGCGAAGGGGCTCAGGCCCTCGCTTTCCAACCGCGCCAGAATAAAGCGGTCAATATCGTTGCGCGGCCAACTCGCTTCGTTCACGCCTGGCGCGCGCTGGACGCACTGGCGGCACATAGGCCCAGTGCCTGGCATGCTCAAGTTTTTCGGGCCAGACGGCGCCCGCGGCGATCCAGGCGCGGATCGTTTCGATTTGCCGTCGGGAGAGCGGCTTGCCGCGCGTCGGCATGATCTCGTCGTCGCCGGGGGGCAGACCGATGCGCCGCAGCAATTCGCTTTCGTCCGGCTTGCCGGGTGCAATCACCGCCCCGCTCGCTCCGCCCGCCAAGGCCGGCTCGCGAAGATCGAGCCGCAAATCGCTCTCCTGTCGCTGCGGGCCGTGGCATTCGAAGCACGCCCGCTGCAGGATCGGGTAGACGTCGCGGGCGAAATCGACCGCCGGCGGCGGTTCGGCCGCGCGGAGTAAACCGTTGCCCGACAGCACCGCTGCGATAGACCATAATAGGAGGAATCGGTTCAGCATGTCCCAACCTCGGCACGCTTTACGCTGCGCAAACACGGCCTCCATTATGCCCGAAATCGCCGCCTATCAACAGCAATTTCACGCACGGGGCTGCGAACCGACCGCCGAGACAAGGGACCCCGGAGACTTCAAGACAGGGAACCGCTGATCTTCACTAATTTGACACTAATTCCTATGAATTAGTGCCGATTAGCGAAGATCAGCGGTTTCTGTTTTCTTGTATTACGTGCAGGAGCTTATTTCTGCTCGGCGTTGACTTCTCGCAAGGCCTGCAAATAATCGGCGATCTCTTCGTGAATCCCGTTCGTCTGCGAGATGACCAGGGCGCCGGCATTGGCAAACTCCTGAATGGCGCCGGGACCGCCGACCCCGTCCCAGGTGGTCGGGGCGATGTTCGAGGTCGCCGCGTCGATCAGCGATGCGAAATCGACGGCGCGTCCCTGCTGCGGAGCATGGGAAGGACGAACCACCAGGTCAAACACCGGGTAGACCTTGCACGTCAGCATGTTCTCGGCTTCTGTCTTGGTGGAGAGCAACAGCACCTCGTCGCGGACCAGGTAGGTAAGGTCCAGTTCGCCCAACATGAGGCGTAGTGCGGCGCACACGCTGAGCCCCTTCAAGTTTCGCGTTATCGGAGTGTCGCTGCCGATGCCTTCGTCCGAAAGCGCTCGGACGTCAATCACTACGGGAACGTGCGTTTGCTGCCTGATGAATTCGACGACGTCGTAGAGCGGAGCGTCGACGAAGACCAGGTCTATCTTGCCGTCGAGCGCCTGTTCGATCGCGGCTTCGTTGGCGTTAGGGCGTGGCTCCGCTTCGCTCGGCCAATCGGCTTGCGGTCCCGGCACAGCCAGGCGGGCCGGCGCCTCGTTGCCAACGGGCGGAAGCGTAACGTATTCCGGCAGCAATTGCTTCAGCATCGCGGCAATCTTCTGATGGTTCGCTTCCGTTTGGCGAATGACGAGGCTGCCGCCGGCGACCCGCACAAACCCTTCGCCTTGCGGTTTCCAGCTTTCCGGCGCGACGACCTCCGGCAGCAGCTCCCCAATTTCATGGGCCCACTTCTCGAGCTTTTCCAAGTCGGGCTGCGCGGCAACTGGCGCGGCAGGCCGCGCGGTCTTGGCGCGAGTGCCCCTTTGTGCCGGAGCAGGTTGAACGGGCGCGGGCTTGGCCGGCATGGCTGGCTGTGCCGCGGGTTTGCCGTCTGCGGCGCCGGCCTTAGCATTGTCGGGATTAGCGCCAACGGCAAAGAATCCGCCTCCTGCTGTCCCGCCGCCCATACCGCCTGCGGCGCCGCCGGCTCCCTGCCTTGCAACAAAAGTGCGCAGCCGATAGACCTTCACCTGCATCGAATCAACGTCTCCCGCCGGCCTTTCGTGTGCGACTTGCGGCAGGGCTTTTGCCGCCGCAAGTTGCCGGTCCCGCGTGCGGCGCAAAGCGGCTAGAAGCTCCGCGATTTCTTCGTGGACTTCGACCGTTTGCGAGAAAGCCACCGCGCGTGAATGCGGAAACTGCTTGACTGAGCCGGGTCCGCCGACCTCGTCCCAAGTGGTCGGCGCGATGGTCGACGTGACCAGCGTAATCAGCGACTGGAAATCTCCCGTCGAGACCTTCGCCCTGCGCGGTTGGCGATCGAAATTCGCTCCCGGTCGAAACCAGATCGCCGACGGGATAAATCTTGAGAATCAGCATATTCTCCGCTTCCGTCCGCGTGGTGATCATCAGCACTTCGTTGCGGACCACGTAAGTCAGGTCTAGTTGACCGAGTACGAGCCCGAGCGCCGAACGAAGCGAGATGCCGTCGAGATGCACCGTAATGGGCGTATCGGAGCCAATGCCCTCATCGCTGAGAGCCCGGTTGTCGATCTGAATGGCAATCTTGTGATGCTCTTGCAGGAAGTCAAACACGTTGCTCATCGGTTGGTCGACAAACTCGAGCTTCGTCGGCTGCTTCAGCGCCGCCCCGATCCGGGCTTCGGCTTCATTGGGCCGCGGCAGCGTTTCTTGACCGAGAGATTGCGACGCCAACAGGATCAGCAACGACCAGCCAACCAATGCGCAGCAGAAAACGCGGGACATGAGCGACCTCCTTCTCCGTCAACCGAATTCACGAAACGTGCAAGAGAGGGACCGCCCGCGCCGCCTCATGGCGCGAGCCGCCAAACGCCCGTGAGGGTACCATCGCCCCGGGCGGTCGGCAACTTTTTTATTCTGAGATGCAGGGTGCAACCACGAATGACGCAGATGACCGATCGCGACTTGGAGCCCAAGCGGCGGCCAACGCACGCAACCAATGTGTCGGCGGCGAATAATGCAAAATGCAAAACGCAAAATTAGAAATCGTTTCCGTGATTTTAACTTTTGCATTTTGCATTTTGCGTTTTGACTTTTGCTTCTCTTGTTTCGCGATCCACCGGCGACAAATTGCCGCCTGAGACGGCGCGACCCGCGCTAAGTTCACTCAGGCGAGTCGCCATGCAGGTAGCGAACGGTCTTGGCCAGCAGCGGCGCGGTTCGGACGACGGTCACGCGAGGATGTTGCGCCGCAGAGATGCTGTCTGAAGCGACCATTCGTTTGATAGGAGCCGCCAGCAGGCGGTCGAGCGCTTCGGCGCTCATCACGGCGTGCGTGAAAATAGCGTGAACTTCTCTCGCGCCGGCGCGGCGGAGCGATTCTGCGGCGCCGGCCAGCGTGCGACCGGTGCTGGCCATGTCGTCCACGATAATGCAGGCCCGGTCTCGCACGTCGCCCAGCACCTGCAGCGGCGCCGCGCGATCAGCTTGCGGCCGATCTTTGGCCACGACGGCGAGTCCCGCATTCAGGGCCGCCGCAAAGCGTTGCGCCCGCTTCAGGCCGCCCGCGTCCGGCGAAACCACGATTGCGTTTTCGAGCCGCCAATCCTGCACCTCCGGCAAAAACAGCTCTTGCGAGGTCAGCAGCGTCGCCGGCATGGGGAAGGCGCTTTCCAAAGCCGGCGCGTGCAGGTCGAGCACAACGATGCGATCGAGTCCGACGGCAGCCAGCAGGCGCGCCGCGACCTGCGCCGACAAGGGCGAACCCGGCTGGCTGCGTTGCTCCTGCCGCGCGTAGCCGAAGTAGGGAACCAAGGCCGTAACGCGCGCGGCGCCGGCCGCCTTCGCGGCATCGATCATCAGCGCCAGCGTCATCAGATGAGCGTTCACCGGCGGCGACGTAGGCTGCACGATGAAGACATCTTCACCGCGCAAGTCGGAAGCGATGGCAATTCGCGTCTCGCCGTCGGCGAACGCCGTCATTTCTACGGGCTCGAGCGACACGGATAATTCTCGCGCAGATCCTCGGCCAGCATGCGATGCGCATCACCCGAGATGAGTTTGATCGATCGCCCGCAGGGAGTCGTCATGGCGCCCTCATGCACGAGCGACGCGCAACGGGGCGGACAGCAAGTGCTTCTGGAACCAGCGTCCGGCCTCGCGCGCCACTTGTTCCAGCGTTCCCGGCTCTTCGAACAGGTGTGTCGCTCCGGGCACGACGACCAGTTCCTTTCGGCAATGCAGGAGCGACAGCGCCTGCTGGTTGAGATCCACCACCAGGTCGTCGTCGCCTCCCACAATCAACAGCGTGGGGACCTGAACGAGCGGCAGGTATTCCGCCGCCAGGTCCGGCCGACCGCCTCGGCAGACGACGGCCGCCGCTTCGTCCGGTCGGCGGGCCGCGGCAATCAAAGCTGCCGCAGCGCCGGTGCTGGCGCCAAAATAAGCGACTCGCAAGCTGCCGACGTCGGACTCTTGTTTGACCCAGAAGGCGGCGCTTTCCAGGCGGCTAGCCAACAGCTCGACGTCGAACACCTTGCGGCGATCGGCCGATTCTTCGTCTTCGAGCAAATCAAGCAGCAACGTCGCCAGCCCGGCGCTGCAGCGAACGGGCCACGTATTGATTGCGCGGACTCAGGCGTCCGCTGCCGCTGCCATGCGCAAAGATTACAATCCCCGTCGCCTCGGCCGGAATGGAGAGAATGCCTCTCAACCGTCTCTGCCCGGCGGTGATCTCCACCTGCCGTTCGGTGAGGCTCGCGGCAGTCTTGGTCGTCATGGGATATTCCTCCGATAAGAAGTCCATTGTTTAGATTCGTTCGCTCGACAAGCGAGCGGTTCCGCGCACCAGGTGTTGCGGCTCAGCACGCTCCCGTTTTCGGGGCAGTCGCCTTAGCGACGCGGCGCCGACCGCAGAATCTGCGTGAAATTCTCTCCAGGCTAGACTGCAAAAGGCGAACCAGATGCGAAGCGTTTTTGGCATGGAATTTTCTGTATTCTTGATTGACAAGGGCCATTCTTAAACCGCTCGTTTCTCGCCGAGACGCCCTTTGTGGTGCATTCGAGCGGGCGTTCGAGGGCGGGAAGCGTGCCGCCTGATAATTCTCCTGCTTTGAAAGGAGAGTGCTAAGATGTTTCGCGATCGAGCGGATGCCGCTCAACAATTGGCGAAGAAGCTCAAAGGACGCAGGTTCCACAATCCGTTGGTGTTGGCCATTCCGCGCGGCGGCGTGGCGACCGGCGCGGTTCTAGCTCGAGAGCTAGGGGCCGATCTCGACGTGGTGCTGGCGCAAGCTGAGAGCCCCCTACCAGCCGGAGCTGGCCGTCGGCGCCCTGTCGGAAGCAGGCGAGATCTATCTCAATCACCATGCGGACGAGGCGTTGGGAATTACCGAAGAATACCTGGCCGAGGAACGCCAGCGTCAGCTCGGCGAAATCGCCCGGCGAAAGCGTCTCTTTCGCCAGGTCAAGCCGCAAGAGCCCATCGCCGGCCGCAGCGTGATCGTCACCGACGATGGCATTGCCACCGGCTCGACCATGATCGCCGCATTGCAGATGATCAAAGCGCAGAATGCGTATGAGACGATCGTAGCCGTGCCGGTCGCCTCGCCCGACCGGCTAGTCGCGGTGCGGCAATGGTGCGACGAGATCGTCTGCCTGCTGGCGCCGGAAACATTTTGGGCGATCGGTCAGTTTTACCAGGACTTTTCGCAGGTTGAGGACGAAGAGGTCGTGGAGATGTTGCAAGAATTCGCCGCTTCGACCGCGAAAGCCGTTTCTCGGTGACGTGGGCGGCGGCGTGGAACGGCCCTATCGGGCTCTGTCTTAACGGCGAGTTGGCGCCGGGTGCGGAGCGATACCAACCCGAAGCGTTAGCGAGGCGGAGAAGGCATTCACCACGCTAACGCTTCGGGGTGGTATCCTAACTAACGCTTCAGGTTTTCGCGGCGGTTCAATGCCGACACGCGCGAAAAAAGTTCCGGAGAGAACTATTTGGCACGCCATCCACCGGAGGTTTCGACGGTCGCCTTTCGGCTGTCCGCCCGGCTGCCCGGGCGGGGGAGACCGCCAAAGCCTCTCAATTGGGCGGCGTGTCCCAGGGGGCTGATCCTCCGCTTTAGATGCCTTTCGCCGAGATTTCGCTCTCATGGCGAAAGCGGCTCCCATAGGAGTCCGAGGGACATCGGATCAGTCCGCTCTCTCCGGACACATCCCCAGGGGAGAGGAGCGCTGCTGCTCGAGCGATGACTGCTGCCTCGCAGTCATGGCTGGCAAGCCTGCCCGCGAGAGCCTCTGACGCGAAGCGGCTTGTTCCGCGTCGTCGACGCGCCGCCCCGCCAGTTGGTCGAAGGCGGCTTCCGACCGCTACAGCCTTCCGGCGGCCAGGGGCTCTCCCGCCCCTCTCTCCACTTTTTCTACGCCGGCGGCTCCACTCGGGATCACAAAAACGCCAGCATTCCTCGCGATTATGTGTTCCAGGCGTCCGGTTCGCAACGGGCGAAATGTTCGTAGCGGAGCCCACATCCCGCGCCTCAAGAGTTAACGGATGTTCAAACCCTCATTCATCATGGCACGACATGCCCTGCAAACCTGGCTTGCCGAACGCCGCTCGCTTCCTGCGCGGCTACGACCATAATTCTTGAAAGCTGCCCGGCAGCACGGCTTGCAGCGTGTGGATCTCGCCCTTGGCGACGTGCTTCTTCAGCAACGCGAAGACTTCATGGGTAACCTGCAGCGGATCGATGGAACCGTCGATCCGCAGGTTGTCGGAGACCTGAGTCAGGAATTCTTCGATGCTGCGTTGCCGATTCGGCTTACCGCATGCGTGCCAACCGTCGTAGTAGAATCCTCGCACGAGCATCGGCAACTGGGCCCCGAGCGCGGCAACGTCGTCGACGCCCAACCGATCACGCAACGCATGCAGTACGGCCCGCAACGCAATGTAGGCGCGGTGCTTGTCCTCCCATTCAAGCCGTACCATCAACTCCGTCAGCCAGGCATGAGTGGCCTGCAACGTGGTTTCAAAAGCTCCGATCGCTAAATGACTCATGGCCGAACCTCCGTCGCTTGCAGCCGTGACGAGATGACGCCTGAGAGGCATCTGGGTGCAACACGCGTACCACTGGCCCCCACCGTTTCGCGGCAACCATTGAGAGCGAAGCAGCCGGCGCCGAGGAGCGATTTCGCCCACCGGGTAAGTCACGTTGCCGCGCAACGCCTGGCCGAGTAAATCGGCCGGTAGCTGTCAAACGTCCCAGCCGAGATTGACGTAGGCCTCGCCAACATGCGGCAACCCGCGGAACCGGTTACCTTACGCAAGTGCCGGCCGCCTCGGACGTTTGCAGCCGCTCTGACTGGTTGCCGTTTTTCCTGCACGCGTTAGAATCGGCAGGCGACGGGCAGGGCGCCAGCGGCCGGATGCGTTCGTTCGCGGTTACCGGCGCCATCGCCCGGCAAAAGATGGCATGACGTTGCGTCGAACGCTTCCAGCGCCCCCGAGGCGGCCTGGAATCGCCGTTGGCTCGGAGTGGAAATGGATTTCTTCACGCTGCTCGCAGACGGGGAATTGGCGGCTGCCAGCCCTTCCATCTTCGATTCGGTCTCTCCCGGAGCCGAGTCGATTCGCAGCTTGTCGATCCTGGTCCTGGCCGTCGCCGGGCTGATCTTTCTGGTCGTCGAAGGCATCTTATTCTATTGCGTGTTCCGCTTTCGCCACCGCGGCGACAAAACCCTGGAGCCGCCGCAAGTCTATGGCAGCAAGTCGATTGAGATCGCCTGGACCGCGGCGCCGGCGTTGATCGTGTTCTTTCTGGTGCTGGTCGTCACGCGCACGCTGTGGGAGGTCGAAGTCGATCCGCCTGAGCCTCGCGCCGGCGATCAGGCGCTGTTCGTCACCGTGGTCGGGCGGCAATGGTGGTGGGAATATCGCTATGAATATTACGACGGCCGTAAGCTTGGCTTCATCACCGCCAACGAGCTGCACCTGCCGGCCAGCGCCGAAGGCGCCGCGCGGCGAGTCTATCTGCGGCTCGAATCGGCCGACGTGTGCCACAGTTTTTGGGTTCCGCGGCTGGGCGGCAAGACCGATTTGATCCCAGGGCAGACCAACGAGACCTGGATCGAGACCAGCGAGCCGGGCCTGCACGTCGGCCAGTGCGCCGAATATTGCGGCACGCAGCATGCCGGCATGCTGCTGCGCGTCGTCGTTGATGAGCCGGAGGAGTTCGAACGCTGGTTGCAGCGCGAAGCCTCAGAGGCCGTCGACGCGCCGCAGGCTCGCCCGGGGCGCGATGCGTTTCTGGCGCAATCGTGCGTCAACTGCCATCGCGTGCGCGGCACCATCGCCGCCGGCGCCTACGCCCCTGACTTGACGCACCTGATGAGCCGCAAGACGCTCGCCTCGGGCATCCTGGAAAACAATCGCAAGAACCTGGAACGCTGGGTCCGCGATCCTCAGTCGATCAAGTCGGGCTGCCTGATGCCCGACTTCAAGCTGACGGACGCGCAGCGGGAACAGATCGTCGAATACCTGTTGACGCTCGAATAACGCGCGGCAAGCAAGCAGACCGCAAGGACGAGATAAAGCGTACATGGCCGTCGCCCAACAACCACTGCCGCTGGAAAACCCGCCTTGGACCGAACGGCTCCATCAGTGGGTCACGACAGTCGATCACAAGCAGATCGGCATCTTGTACGTCGTAATGAGCGTAATCTTCCTGGTGATCGGCGGCTGCGAGGCGCTGCTGATGCGCTGGCAACTGTTGTTTCCCCGCACGAGTTCGTCAAACCGGACCTGTTCAACCAGATGTTCACCATGCACGGCACCACGATGGTGTTTTTCGTGGGCATGCCGATCCTGATCGGCATCGGCAACTACCTGGTTCCGCTGATGATCGGTGCGCGAGACATGGCCTTTCCCCGGCTGAACGCCTTGGGTTTCTGGGCCACGCTGTTCGGCGGCTGTTTGACCTATTTCAGCTTCGCCACCGGCGGCGCTCCGGCGCTCGGCTGGTTCGCCTACGCGCCGCTGACCGAACGCACGTTTGCACGGGGACCGGCCACGGATTTCTGGGCCCTGGGCCTGGTGATCAGCGGCGTGGGGACGATCTCGGCGGCCGTGAATTTCGTCGCCACGATCCTGGCCATGCGCGCGCCCGGCATGACGCTGCGGAAGATGCCGTTCTTCGTCTGGACCATGCTCTGGACTTCGGTGCAAATGCTGCTGGCCGTGCCGCCCTTGACCGCCGCGTTGGTCATGCTGCTCTTCGACCGCCAGCTCGAAGCCCACTTTTTCGATACGGCCAACGGCGGTTCGGCCATTTTGTGGCAGCACCTGTTCTGGTTCTTCGGGCATCCGGAGGTCTACATCCTGATCATTCCGGTATTCGGCATGGTCTCTGAGGTGATTCCGGTCTTCTCGCGCAAAGTGCTGTTCGGCTACGAGTTCATGGCCGCCGCAACGATGGCCATCGTGTTCATCAGCATGGGCGTCTGGGCGCATCACATGTTCTGCATCGGCATGAGCCGCACGCTCGACCTGTATTTCACCGCGGCCAGCCTGCTGGTTTCCATCCCCACCGGCATCAAGTTTTTCAACTGGCTGGCCACGATGTACGGCGGCCGGCTGCGCTTTGATTCGCCCATGCTGTTCGCCTTCGGATTCCTGTCGATGTTTCTCATCGGCGGCCTGACGGGCATCATGCTGGCGGCCGCGCCGTTTGACTTTCAGCTTTCCGACAGCTATTTCGTGGTCGGTCACTTTCACTGGGTGCTGATCGGCGGCACGTTGTTCGGCACGTTTGCGGGCATTCATTACTGGTATCCCAAGGCGACCGGCCGCCGGCTTTCGGAGCGGCTGGCGCGCTGGCAGTTCTGGCTGCTGTATATCGGCTTTATCCTGACCTTCGGGCCGATGCACATCTCCGGCATGCTGGGCATGCCGCGACGGATCTTCACCTACGAACCCGACCGCGGCTGGGAGCTGTGGAATCAGCTCGCCACGCTCGGCGCATTCATCCAGGCGCCGAGCTTCGCCATCTTCGCCTACAACCTCTGGGCTTCGCTGCGTCACGGCAAACCGGCCGGCGACGATCCGTGGGACGCCTGGACGCTGGAATGGATGACCCCGTCTCCACCGCCGAGCTACAACTTCGCGGAGATCCCGACCGTCCGCAGCCGCCGCCCGCTATGGGACGCCAAACACCCCGACGATCCTGACTGGAAATACGAATGAGCGCGCCGCACGAGATGCTCGAGATGAGCGAAGACAAGCACCCCGACGAACAGCCTGCGCAGCAGACCCGCCAGCGCGATGCGGAAGGTCCGCCGCACGTGCCGCCGGCGATCGCTCCGGAAAAGTCGCTGAATGCGGCTCAATGGGGCATGCTGGCGTTCTTGCTTTCCGAGGCCGCGTTTTTCAGCACGCTGATCGTGGCTTATCTCTGTTTTTTGGGCCAGGACGAGATCGGCCCGACGCCCAAAGAGGCCCTCTCGCTGTCGCTGGTAATCGTCACGACCGCCTGCCTGCTGTCCAGCAGTTGGACGGTGCACCAGGCGACGCACGCGTTGGCGCAGAATCGGCTGGATCGGTTCTATCTCTGGTGGCTGGCGACGATCGCCTTGGGCGCGACGTTTCTGGCCGGAACCGGCTACGAATGGCGCGAGCTGATCGAGCGCCATGACTTGACGATCAGCCGCAATCTGTTCGGGACGACCTACTACACGCTAGTCGGATTCCACGGTTTGCACGTCACCGTCGGCGTGATTTCGATGCTCGTAGTTTTGTTCCTGGCGGTGCGCCGCGCCGTCAGCGGTCAGCACAAACTAGCGGCCGAATTGACCGGCTGGTATTGGCATTTCGTCGACGGCGTGTGGGTCGTCGTGTTCGCCGTCGTTTACGTGGTAGGGCGCTGATGTCCGACGAGAACGAAACTGCCGTTGGCGGCGACGCCGCGGGCCCGACGATCGAAATGCCCGCGCCAACCGCCGCGCCGATGGTTCTGTGCCTGGGGCTGGCCCTGGCGGTCGCGGGCCTGGCCACGAATCTATCGCTGAGCGTCATCGGCGCTCTCGTCTTTGCCGCCGGGCTGGGTCGCTGGATCGCCTGCCTGACGCCCGGCCGCGGGCATTTGCACGAACGGGTAGAGGAATCGGCAAAGCCTGCGCCGTCGCGCCTCGAGCCGGCGGAGTCAAGCGGTTGGTGGCGGGCATGCCCGGCTACCGGCTGCGCCTGCCGGAAAAGGTCCACCCGATCTCCGCCGGCATCAAAGGCGGAATCGTCGGCGGACTGGTGATGCCTTTGCCGGCGCTGGCCTACGGCGTTTTTAGCGGTCATGGATTGTGGTATCCGGTCAATCTGCTGGCGGGCATGGCGCTACCCGGCGTCGGCGAAATGACTGAAGGCGAACTGCAGCAGTTCGACGCCACGCTGCTGATCTTCGCACTGGTCATCCATGCCGTGGTGAGCCTGATCGTGGGCCTGATTTACGGCGTGTTGATGCCCACGCTGCCGGCGCTGCCCAAGCCGCTGGCTTGGGGCGGGCTGTTGATGCCGCTGCTGTGGACGGGCGTCAGCTTCGGCTTGCTGCAGTTCGCCAACCCAGAGTTTTTTGACGGCGTGAGCTGGCCCTGGTTCGTCGTATCGCAGCTTATTTACGGCATTGTGTCCGCCACGGCGGTGATTGCGCTGCGCGAGCGAAATCAGATCGACGCGGGTTTGATTGGCGGCCTGCTGGGCGCCTTGGTAATGCCGGCGCCGGCGATCCTGTGGAGCTTGTCGGTACATCGGGGCATCTGGTATCCGGCCAACCTGCTGGCCGCCATGGTGCTGCCCAGCATGGCTGATTTGTCTCTGAAAGAACTCGAACAGTTCAACGCCGAGTGGCTGGCCGTGGCCGTCGGTCTGCACGCGGCTCTATCGGCGGCGTTCGGGGCGGCGTATGGAATTGTGTTGCCAAGACTGCCAACCATTCCCGCTTCGTTCGCCTGGGGCGGCCTGGTGATGCCGCTGCTTTGGACGGCAGGCAGCTACGGCCTGATGGGCGTAGTCAATCCGGCGCTGCAGCAGCGCGTCGACTGGCCCTGGTTCGTATTGTCGCAATTCATCTTCGGCGTGGCGGCCGCCACGGTCGTGGTGCGCTCGGAGATGGTTCACATTGCGCCGGCCGGAAGCGGAGAGGAAAGCTAAGACGACAGCCCATGTTCTTCTACTCAACCAATGCCGCCTCTCGATTCGCTTCACAACAAGGCGCGGCCCCGCGCGTCTGCCTGCGCTGGTCGCCGCTGGTCTTGCTGCTTTCGCTCGGTTGCGATCTGCCCGGCAAACCCGATCCGAAAAGCCGACCCGTGCCGGAAACCCAAGTCGTCGACTTCGATCCATTGTTCGCTCGCCACTGCGCCGGCTGTCACGGCGCCGACGGCAATTTCGGCCCGGCGCCGCCGTTGAACGATCCGATCTTTCTGGCGATCGTCCCCGACGACGAACTGTTGAATACAATTTCTACCGGTCGCCAGGGGACGCCCATGCCGGCTTTTGCGCACAGCCACGGCGGTCCGTTGACCGAAGCGCAGGTGCGAGTCCTGGCGGCCGGTCTGAAGCCGCGTTGGAAGGCCAAGGCGCCGCTAAAACATCAACCGCCGCCTTACCATGCGCCGGAGGAGGAAAAGCGCCCCGCCGACGCGAACCGCGGCCGGCAGGTTTTCGCTCGCGCGTGCGCCGCGTGTCACGGCGAACAGGGCGAAGGGGACCATGCCGGCGCGCTCCGTTCGCCTGAGTTCCTCCAATTGATTGACGATCGTAGCTTGCGCCGCATCGTCATCACCGGGCGGCCCGACCTGGGGATGCCGGACTATGCTACTCGCGACGGCCGCGGCGACGATTTCGAGCCGTTGACCTCGCGCGACGTCAGCGACCTGGTGGCGCTGTTGGCCGAGTGGCGGCGCCGCGGCGAGCGCTCCCAAACCGAACCGGCCGAAGCCCAAGCCGCGGATGGCAAAGCGGCGGGCGCCAAGACCGCGGACAAATCATCGCAGGAGTAACTTCGCCTGATGCAAGAAACGCACGACGCTTTATCATCTATTTCGCCTGAGCCGCAGCGGCGCGGCTTTTTTCGCTTCTTGACCGGAGTTGTGGGCGCGATTGCGGCGATTTCCGCCGCCGTGCCGCTGGCCGATTATTTCCTCGGCCGCCGCAAACGGCAGGTCAAGTGGGTTGTGCTCGACTCGCTCGACGCCTTTCCGCTGGAGGAAACGCGGCAGGTGACGTTCGACAATCCGCTGCGTCAGCCGTGGGACGGCATGGTCTCGCACGCGAGCGTTTACGTGCGAAACCAAGGCCAAGGCGCCGACGGCAAAGCGAAATTCCTCGTGCTGGCCGTCAACTGCGCGCATCTGGGCTGTCCCGTCTCTTGGTTTCCGCAATCGGGCTTGTTCATGTGCCCTTGCCACGGGGGCGTCTACTACGCCGACGGCAAGCGCGCTTCGGGGCCGCCGCCGCGCGACTTGTTTGAGTGCGTGTGGCGCGTGCGGAGCGGAAAGCTGGAAATCCAGGCGCCCCACTATCCGACGTTGCAAGACACGCTGAGAAACCCCGCTTAGAACCGCCGCCATGAAAAACGTCCTCCGATCTCTGGGCCGCTGGTTCGACGCTCGCTTGAGTTTCACCTCCAGCTTGCTGCCCGCGCTGACGCACCCCATTCCCCGCGGCGCCGCCGGGCCGATGGGCTGGTGGTACGTTTTCGGCAGCGCCTCGATGACGCTCTTGGCGCTGCAGATCGTGACCGGCGTCGGGCTGGCGCTGGTCTACGTCCCGTCGGCCGATAACGCTTACGAAAGCCTGCTGTGGCTGAACTATGAACAGCCGATGGGCTGGTTTCTGCGAGCGCTGCACTACTACGCCGGATCGGGCATGGTGGTGATGGTGTTGGCGCACATGACGCAGGTTTTTCTGCACGGCGCCTACAAGTATCCGCGCGAGCTGACCTGGTGCGTGGGCGTGGTGTTGCTGCTCTGTACGTTGGGCATGTTTTTCACCGGACAGGTGCTGCGCTGGGACCCGGATGCTTATTGGGGCCTGGCCGTGGGCGGATCGATGGCCGGCGCGGACTCCGGTCATTGGCCCGCAAGTCGTCCGGTTACTGCTGGGCGGCGAAGTGATCGGCGGCGATTCGCTGAGCCGGTTCTTTTCGCTGCATGTATTCGTCATCCCCGCCGCGCTGCTGGGGGCCCTGGCCGTTCATCTCTGGCTGGTGCTCAAGTGCGGCGTCAGCGCCCCGCCGGCGCCGGGCCAAAAAGTCAATCCGCAAACGTATCACGCCGAATATGAGCAAGAACTGAAACGGGGCGTGCCGTTCCTGGGCGACGCCTTGCTGAAGGACTTGTTCTTCTCGGCCCTGGCCGTGATCGTGGTCGTCGCGCTGGCCGCGGTGCTGGGGCCCAAGGGGCCGACGGAACCGCCCGATCCGACGTTAGGCGGCGCCAACCCGCGTCCCGAATGGCCCTTCTGGTGGCTGTTCGCGCTGCTTTCGCTCAGTCCGCCCGAAGCCGAGACGTTTATTATCCTGGTCTTCCCAGTGCTGCTCGTCGCCGCGCTGTTTCTCGTGCCGTTTGTCAGCAATCGGGGCGAACGGGCGCCAAGCCGGCGGCCGGTGGCGGTGCTGATGGTGATTGTCATCTATAGCGTGCTCGGCGCGTTGACGTATGAAGGCGCCACTTCCCCCTGGTCGCCGGTCATGACCGCTTGGAGCGGCGACGCGGTTCCCGTGCACCTGCTCAAGAAGCGTTCGCCGACGGATTAATGGGCGCCGCCGTGCTGCAGAACAAAAGCTGCCGGAACTGTCATGCGCTGGATCAGATCGGCGGCCGCCGCGGCCCCGACCTGACGACGCGTCGGCGCCCGTCTGACTCGCGATCAGTTGATCGATCAGATCAGCAACGGCACGCCGGGCGGCGGCAACATGCCCGCCTACGGCAAGCAGATCAGTCCTGCCGAGATGGAAACTCTGGTTGCGTTTCTGGCATCGTTGCGCCCCGAAGGACGACAACCGGCGGCGGATAGTGCAAAATAGCAGGCAAACGATCATGGCATGACTCCGAACTTCGAAGCCTTTCTCCGCTCCTGGCCGTTCGAGCCGTGGTTATCGGCGTCGCTCGCGTTCACGGCCGGAGTCTACCTGCGCGGCTGGTTCGTCTTGCGAAAGCACGATGCCGCGCGTTGGCCCGTACCGCGTCTGGCGGCGTTCCTGGCGGGCCTGGCGACCATCTTTCTGGCGTTGGCGTCGCCGATTGAACCGTTCGCCGATCTGCTGTTGCAGGTGCACATGCTGCAGCACTTGCTGTTGATGATGCTGGCCCCGCCGTTGATCTGGCTGGGTGCGCCTTTGTTTCCTCTGCTGCGCGGCTTGCCCGCTGCCATCCGACGCGAGTGGGCGGTTCCTTTCTTGCGCTCGCCGACGCTGCGGCGTTTGTTCGAGCGTTTGACGCATCCCTGCGTCGCCCTTCCGCTGTTCGTTGCAGCGACCTGGCTCTGGCATGTCGCCGGTTGCTTACGAGGCGGCGTTGCGTCGTAGCGGCTGGCATTACCTGCAGCATTTTTCATTTCTGACGACGGCGCTGTTGTTCTGGCATCCGGTCGTGCGGCCTTATCCCAGCCGGCCGCGCTGGTCTCATTGGCTGCTATTTCCTTACCTGATCGCCGCCGACGTGCAGAACACGGTGCTTTCCGGGCTGTTGGCCTTTTCCGGTCACGTCTGGTACTCGCACTACGCGGAAGTTCCGCGCGTGGGAGGGATCAGCGCCTAGCCGATCAGGCGGCGGCCGGAGCGCTGATGTGGGTGCCGGGCAGCATCGCTTACCTGGGGCCCTTGTTTGCGCTAGCCTTGCGGCAACTGTTCGGAAGCGAAGAGCGCGCGCGCGGCAAGCGAGCCGCGGCTGCGGATAAAACGAGTCGGAGGGCTCCCCATGTTCCGCGCAAAGCTTTCGACCAGCAGAGTGCAAGGCGTGTCAACGGCGCCGGCCGCGGGCTGCCGCAGGCACGCCCACGCACTTCGCCCAGCTTTGATCTGTTGCATGTCCCCTTGATCGGTCGCTTCCTGCGCTGGCCTCGCGCGCGCACCATGCTGCAGCTTGCGATGCTCCTGCTGGCCGCGGCCGTAATCTACGACGGCTTGCACGGACCGGAATTCGGCCCGATGAACCTGGCGGGCGTGCTGCCGTGGATTCATTGGCGCGGGATGTTGATCATTGGCTTGCTCGCCGTTGGGAACATCGGCTGTCTGGCGTGCCCTTTCACCTTGCCGCGGCGAGTTGGGCGGCGCTGGTTGCCGGCAGGCTGGCATTGGCCCAGCGCGCTGCGGAGCAAGTGGCTGGCGGTCGGCCTGCTGGCGGCTTTCTTCTGGGCCTACGAGGAGTTTTCCTTATGGGATCATCCCGGGCGCACGGCATGGATCGCCCTGGCCTATTTCGCCGCGGCCTTCGCCGTCGATGGGCTGTTTCGCGGCGCCTCGTTCTGTAAGTACGTTTGCCCGATCGGACAGTTCAACTTCATCCAGTCGCTCGTCTCGCCGCTGGAAGTGAAAGTGCGCGAGCCGACGGTCTGTGCCGCGTGCCGCACCAAGGAATGCATCCGCGGAACTCCCACCACTCCGGGCTGCGAACTTCAACTGCTCGTACCGCACAAGTCGAGCAACATGGACTGCACGTTTTGTCTCGATTGCGTACATGCGTGTCCGCATGCCAACGTCGGCCTCCTGGCCGTTTCGCCTGGGCATGCGTTGTGGAACCTTTCGCCGTATGACGGCCTGGGCCGGCTGGCCGGGCGCACTGATTTAGCGGCGCTCGCGCTTGTGCTGACGTTTGGCGCCTATGCCAATGCGGCGGGAATGGTAGCGCCGGTCGTGCAAGCGCTGGATCGTTTGCGCCTGCTTGTCGGATCGCCTTGGGTCCCGTTCGTGACGCCCGGCTTTTATCTGGCCGCCTTGATCGTCGTTCCGACGATCCTGGCGGCGATCGCTTCTGCGTTGAGCTGCAGCGGCCGGCTCAAGCAACAGCGACTCCCGACGGCCCGGCGGTTTGCTTTTACCCTCGTTCCGCTAGGCTTCGGCATGTGGCTGGCGCACTACAGCTTCCACTTCTTTACCAGTTACGACGCCGCGATACCGGTGATCCAGCGATTTCTCGGCGATCTCGGTTTGAGCGGGCTCGGCGAACCGCATTGGGTTTGCGGCTGTTGCCGGCCCGCGGCCGACTGGCTGCTGCATGCGGAACTGTTGTTTCTCGACTTTGGGCTGTTGTTATCGCTCTACGCAGCCTACCGCATCGCTTGCGATCTATGCCCGACTGGCGAAGGCTTGTTGCGAACGCTGGCGCCGTGGAGTTTGTTGATCGCCGGGCTGTTCTTTGCGGGCGTGTGGATTCTGCTGCAGCCCATGGAGATGCGCGGCACGCTGCCGGGAGGGTGACGATGCAATGCTTGCAATCCATTACAGGCCAGTTGCTGCCTCTTCTCGGCCCCCTCGCCGTGGCGCTGATGTGGTGCAATTCCGCACGCGGCGACGGCGGCGCGCTGCGGCTGTCCCAGCGAAGCGGCGATCGCCGCGTGAGCGTGTTCACCGCGCCCACGCCGCTGCGAGCGGGCAAGGTTGACGTCAGCGTGTTCCTGCAAGACGCCGAAACGTCTCGCCCCGTAACAGACGCTGAGCTCTTCGTCATGGCCAGGCCCCTGGGACGGCGCGGCGGAAACATTCGAAAGCGTGCGACGCCGGCGGAAGCCTCGAACAAATTGTTTCAAGCCGCCGAGTTCGAATTGCCTGAGGCGGGCCGTTGGCAATTCACGATCGAGCTGGCCGACCCCACGCCGGCCTCGTTGCGTTTTGAAACTGACGTCTCAGAGCCGCCGCCGCAATGGCAGACGCTGGCGCCGTGGATCGGCTGGCCCTGGCTCGTGGCTGCGATTTTCTGCATGAACCGCGTGTTGAAGCATCGGCGGCGCAGTTAACCACCAGGGCCTTTCACTTTTTTATGATGGGTAAGAAGCTATTTACAGGCGCGGGTGCCTGGGGCTGAGCCTAGGCGAAGCCCCAGAGTGAGTTCGGTCTGGGGCACGCTGCGCTTTGCCCCAGGCACCCCCCATCCATTTTGAAGAAAGGAAGGGCCCTGAGTTAACCCCAACGAGCTGGGCCACAGTCGCCATATCCACCCCACCTTCAACAACCGGAAAACTTTCCTCACGCGGTACGATTGGATGGTCGAAATAAGGGACGATGCGCCAACGGACGCATCAACGACTCCTCCAGGATTATCTATTTCTCCAGGTCTTCCAGCATGGCGAGCGATTCCAAAGATCCACCGCTCGGTTCCCGGCCGCCGGGTGCGCTGGTCAATGGAATCGCGAACCTTGGCGAAGTCATCATTTTGCGCGTGGCGGCGATCGGCGACTGGGCGATCTTCAGCCTGAGCACGTTTGCCTGGATGATGCGTCGTTTGCCCAGCCGAGGAACGCTGCTGCCGAACTTCTACCAGATCGGCGTGCTGAGCCTGCCGGTGGTGGCGCTGACCGGAACGTTCATCGGCATGGTCCTGGCGGTGCAGAGCTACGCGCAGTTTCGTTTGATCCACCTGGAAACGCGGCTGGGCGGCGTGATCAACATGTCGCTGGTGCGAGAACTGGGACCGGTCCTGGCGGCCACGATGCTGGCCGGACGGGTGGGCAGCGCCATGGCGGCCGAGTTGGGCACGATGCGCGTGACCGAACAGATCGACGCCCTGGCGAGCATGGGCGCCAACCCGATCCACTACCTGGTCGTGCCGCGGTTCCTCGGCTGCCTGTTGCTGATTCCCACGCTGACGGTCATGGCCGACTTCATGGGGATCGTCGGCGGGGCGTTTTACAGCATCTACCTGCTGGGGATCGACTTCCACCACTATTGGTCGAACTCCCAGCAGTTCGTCGGCGTATTCGACCTGTTCGCGGGCGTGTTCAAGAGCCTGTTTTTCGGCGCGGCCATCGCCTTGGTGAGTTGTCACCGCGGCTTTCACTGCGATCCGGGCGCCGAGGGCGTTGGCCGAGCGGCCACCACCGCCTTCGTCCATTCGTTCGTCTTGATCCTGGTCCTGGATTTGCTACTGGGGATCATGCTGGACGCCATCTACTACTACCTGTGGCCCGAAGGCGCCTCGGTCATTTAGCCGAACGGAAGCAGCACGCCTATCGGCGGTTCGAACCATGCGGAAGGAAGATCGCAAAACCGACGCCGAGCAGATCCCGCTGATCGAAGCTCGCGGTCTGCACGTGCGATTTCGGCCGTCAGCAGGTGCTGCGCAACATCAACCTGAGCGTTGCCGCGAGGGCAAACGCTGGCGATCATCGGCGAAAGCGGCTGCGGCAAGACGGTGTTGTTGAAAACGATCATCGGCCTGGTCATGCCGACCCGCGGCGAAGTGCTGTTCGACGGACAGCGACCTGGCCAAGCTCAACGAGCAGGAACTCACGCGGCAGCGGATTCGCTTCGGCTTCGTGTTCCAGCAGGCGGCCCTGTTCGACAGCATGACGGTCGCCCAGAACGTCGCCTTCCCCCTGCGGCAGCACGACCACAAGCCGACGCGGAAATCCGCAAGATCGTGCTTGCAGCGGTTGAGCGAAGTCGGCCTGCCCGAGACCGTCGCTCGGCAAAAAGCCGGCCGAGCTGTCCGGCGGCATGCGCAAACGCGTGGGCCTGGCCCGGGCGTTGGTGATGAACCCCGAAATCCTGCTGTACGACGAACCGACGACCGGGCTCGACCCGATCATGAGCGACGTGATCAACGAGTTGATCCTCCGCACGCGCCAGCGCAACCCCGTGACCAGCATCGTGGTGACGCACGACATGAACACGGCGAGGAAAGTCGCCGACCGCGTGGTGATGCTGTATCCGCTGGCGCGGCTCGGCCCCGAAGATTCGCAAGTCCTCTTCGACGGTCCGCCGGAAGAGCTGGACGATACCCCCGATCCGCGCGTCACGCAGTTCATCCACGGCGAGGCAGGCGAGCGGCTGATGGAGATGCGCGAAATGGCCAACGGAGGCTCGACCAATGGACGAAAGGGTAATGCAATTCCGGGTCGGCGTGATGGCGCTGGCCACGTTGCTGATTTCGGCCAGCATGGTGCTGCTGGTGGGCCGTGCGCCCTCGCTGGTGAGAGGCACGTACACCGTCTACATCAAGTTTCACGATGCACCGGGCGTTTCGCAGGACACGCCCATCCGCAAGTTCGGCATCCGCATCGGCCGCGTCACGCGCGTCGGCTTCGCCGAAGACGAAAGCGGCGCCATCGTGACCGCCGAGATCAATTCCGACGTCAAGCTGCGCAAAGACGAATATTGCCGCATCAATAACTCGCTGCTGGGAGACGCCATCCTCGAGTTCCTGGACAAGGACCCGGCGCGCACTCCCGAAAAGTACATCGAACCCGGCGACGTGCTCGACGGGAAAGTACGCTCCGATCCCTTTCAGGTGATCGCCAATCTGGAAGGCAACATGGCGACGGCGCTGGAGTCCGTCGGCCATACCAGCGACGAGATCGGCACGCTGGCCCGCCGCGTGAGCGACATGCTGGGCAACAACGACGAACAAGTCGCGAGGATCATCGATAAGACCGAAAAGACGATCGACCAACTGCGAGTCACGATCGCCAGCGCCGACGACATTCTGGGAGATCCGGTAATGAAGGAGAACCTCAAGCGGGCCATCAACGAAATGCCCAACGTGCTGGCCGACGCCCGCGACACGATCGGCAATTTGCGGAACACGCTGACCGGCGTCGACCGCAACCTGGCCAATCTGGAAGGATTGACGCGCCCGCTCGGCGACCGCGGACCGCAATTGGTGGCCAACATGGAGAGCGCTACCGCCAAGCTCGACAAGGTGCTGACCGATCTCTCGGACTTCACCGACAAGCTCGATAACCCGCAAGGCTCGCTCGGGCAATTCCTCAACAACCCGGAAGTCTATCAGCAGCTCAATTCCGCGGCTTCAAACATTAACCAGTTGAGTCGAGAGCTGCGGCCGATTGTCAACGACGTGCGGATCTTCACCGACAAGCTCGCCCGGCATCCCGAGCAGTTAGGCGTGCGAGGCGCGATCAAGCCGAGCAACGGTTTGAAGAAGAGCCCCTCCGAGGTGCAGCGCATCGAGTACGGCTCGTCCTCGTCCAGCTCAGGCCGGCGGTTCCTGTTCAATCCGCTGGGAAACGACTGACCGCCGGCGAGCTTACAGCTTTTGAGCGCACTTCTTGCAACGCTTCCGCAGCGGGTTCAACTTGCAGCCGCACTTGGGGCAGCGCAGGTTCTTGAGCTTCATTTTCCGGGGCGTGCGAGGGCGAATCGACATTGCTAATCTCTGAATCGTGCTGTCCGGGCGGGAACCTTTCAGGCCGGGCGAATCACTCACGATAGACGTTTTCGGAAAACTTGCAAGCCCGGCGAATCCGCGACCACCGGCCTTTTCGGCGGTGACCGTTCGAGAGCTCGTCACAGGCGCCTCGCAGCTCGCCTCGCCGGCGCTGGGCGATTGCAGCCCAAGTGCCTCTAAATCATTCCGCGACAATAGTTTAAGCCGCGCCAAACTGCACTTTCTCCGCTCCGGCGATTCTGCGATACTCTGCCGCCCGCATCGCCCTCGAGACAGGTTTGAATCACGGATGATTCACTACTCCGTCATTATGCCGCAACGTAATGCCGCCGACGAAGTCGAGCGGCGGCTGGGCGAGTTGTGCGGCGTGCTGGCTGCGCTCGGCAAACCCTACGAAATTGTCTGCGTCGACGACGGCTCGTCGCTCGCGCATCGTAAAAAGCTGAAGGGGCTGATCGAAACTTTCCCCGGCTTGCGGCTGCTGTTTCTCGATTCGTGCGCTGGAATCAGCGCCGCCTTGACCGCGGGCATTGCCGCCGCGCGGGGCGAAGCGATCATTGTGCTGGAAGCGGGCGATCTCTATCCGGCCAGGGAGATCGCCAAGCTGATCCGCCGCCTGTCGCGCGCCGACGCCGTCTTCGGCTGTCGCCGCCTCAGCCCGGCGCAACGCGCCTTCCGCCGCCTGGCCCAAGCGCCGCGGCGGCTGTTGTTCGGCGATGCGATTCGCGACCCCGACTGCATGCTATGGGCGGCGCGGCGCGAAGCCGTGGCGGGCCTGGTGCTGGCTCGCGGCATGTATCGCTATCTGCCGGGCATGATTTCGCGGCGGGGCTTCCGCGTCGGCGAGCTGCACGTAGACCATCAGCCCGCGGCGCGCCGCACGGCCACGCGCGACGCCTGGCCCAATCCGGGCGACTTGCTGGCCGCCTGGTGGTTGCGCCAGCGGCAAACTCCCTACACGGCGACCGAAATCGGACCGACGGACGAAGCCGCCGACGGCCGGCGGATGAGAATCGATCCGCCGCAACCTTTCTCGCGCGGCGAGCCGAGCAGCGCGGACGGCCAACGCGACGATCGCCGCAATGCGGCCCCCTGACGAACGACCCTTTCCCGCGCCGGGGCTGAAGACCTGCTGAAAGACTGCTGCCCGTGAAAATCTTCTTCTCCGTCGGCGAGCCGAGCGGCGACTTGCACGGGGCGAACCTGATGCGCCGATTCCGCGCGCGGCGCGGCGACGTGGAATTCGTCGGCTACGGCGGCCCGCAGATGGCCGCGGCCGGCTGCAAGCTGCACGCCGACCTGACGGCGCTGGCGGTGATGTGGTTCTTGCGGGTGCTGTTGAACCTGCACAAGTTCTTGGCGCTGGTCAGCCGCGCCGACCGCTACTTCCGCCACGAGCGTCCCGACGCCGTGGTGCTGATCGACTACCCGGGCTTCAACTGGTGGATCGCGCGCCGGGCCAAGGCGCACGGCATTCCGGTCTTCTATTACGCACCGCCGCAGATCTGGGCCTGGGCGAGCTGGCGGGTGAAGAAGATGCGGCGGCTAGTCGACCACGTGCTGTGCAGCCTGCCGTTCGAAGAAGCCTGGTTTCGCCAGCACGGCTGCAACGCCACGTTCGTCGGCCATCCCTACTTCGACGAGGTGCGACGACAGCGTCTCGACGAGGACTTTCTGGACGAGCAGATCCAGCGAGACGGTCCGCTGGTGGCGATCCTGCCCGGCTCGCGCACTCAGGAAGTCGAGCACAACCTGCACTGGTTCTTGAAGGCGGCCGCGCCGCGTCAGGCAGGCCGTGCCCGACGTCCGCTTCGCCGTGGCCGCTTTCAAGCCGCACCAGGCCGAGATGGCCCGCCGCAAGCTGGCCGGGCAAAGCGGACTGCCTGTCGAGGTCTACGTGCACCGCACGCCGGAGCTGATCGAGCTGGCCGATTGCTGCATGGCCGTGTCCGGTTCGGTCTCGCTGGAGCTGCTGTACCACGCCAAGCCGACGGTGATCCTGTACTGGATCAGCCGCTTCGCCTACTTCGTGCAGGGGTTCTTCCGCAAGGTGAAGTACATCACGCTGGTCAACCTGCTTTCGGCCGACGAACTGTTCCCTGAGGACGTCACGCCTTACGATCCGTCGCAGCCCGGCGCCGAGAAGGTGCTGTTTCCCGAGTATCTGACCTGCGAGGACCGCTCGGCGCAACTGGCGGAGCACGTGATCGAATGGCTTTGCGACGAAGCGAGGCGGCGCCAGCGCGTGCGGCAGTTGGTGCAGCTCAAGGTTCGCGTGGGGCACGGCGGCGCGTCTCGCATGGGGGCCGAATATATCCTCAACGCGCTCGACGCGCGGCCGCGCGTCATTCCGCGGCCGCACTTCCTGCCCGGCATGAAGCTGGCCAGCAGCGGCGACTTGCACGGCGAAGCTTAGTGCGCTTTGTCGACTCTCACGTTTGAGGCGGGCGCGGGCCGTCAGGGCGGGCATTGCCCACCATGATTCGCCGGTGGGCAATGCCCGCCCTACGAAACATCGTTCAGGCCCTGCCGCCAGCACTCGTCTCCCCTTGCGCGATTCGCCCCCCGGCGGTATGCTGACCGAGACGGCGAACCGCTCTCGCCGCTTCGAACCTGCTTGTCACGACGCTCGTTTCCAGGGAGCTTGCTGGTGTTTTCGGTCGAACCGCCGCGCACGAAATACGACGTGCACTTTGCGATTGCCGGCATTCCGGTGCGAGTCCATCCGCTGTTCTGGCTGGTCAGCCTGGTGCTCGGCGCCGGTTCGTTCGCCCATCCCAATCCGCCCAAGGCGGTGTTGATGTGGGTCTGCGTGGTATTTGTGTCGATCGTGGTCCACGAACTGGGCCACGCCTTCGCCTTCCGATACTTCGGGCAGCCGGCGCGAATCGTGCTCTATTCGTTCGGCGGGCTGGCCATTCCCCACGACCGCAACACGTATGGCGGCTACGAGTCCTCCTATTATCGCGAAGAGCGCGGGCCGGGCGCCAAGATGCTGATCGCGCTGGCCGGCCCGCTGGCCGGCTTTACATTTGCCGCGCTGGTGCTGATCGCTCTGATCGCAGCGGGACGCGCCGTCGAGTTCCGGCCGCGCGACTCGATTCTTTGGCCGCTTCCCTTTGAGTTCGACTTCTTCGAGTCGATGAACGCGAACCGGCTCGTGATTTACTTGCTCGAAGTCAACATCTTGTGGGGCGTCATCAATCTGCTGCCCGTGTTCCCGCTGGACGGCGGCCAGGTCGCCCGCGAACTGCTGACGAAGTTCAATCCGCACGACGGCCTGCGGCAGTCGATCTGGCTTTCGATCTTTGCGGCGGCGGGCGTGGCGGCGTGGGCGTTGTTGCGGGTGGACGACAAGATCCTGGCCTTCTTCTTCGGCTATCTGGCCTACGTCAGTTATCAGATGCTGCAACAGATTTCAGGCGGCTATGGCGGCGGACGCGGCTGGTAAATCGGCGGCGGCGCAGCGCGACCGGGAGCAGCGGCCTGCGCGGCGGGTCGTGCTGCTGGGCGCGAGCAATCTGACTCGCGGCGTCTCGACGGTCGTCGAGACTTCGGCGCAGCACTGGGGCCGGCCGCTCGACGTGCTCGCCGCGCTGGGGCACGGCCGTTCGTACGGCATGACCAGCAGCGTTTTGGGCCGAGGTTTGCCGGGCATTCTGCAATGCGGCTTATGGCCGGCGCTGCGGCGGCGCGAGACGAAGGAGACCGCGGCGCTGGTCACCGACGTGGGCAACGACTTGTTCTACGGAGCGCACGGTCGAACAGATTGCCGGCTGGGTCGAGCAGTGTCTGGACCGCTTGATGCGCTGCCAACGCGCGGATCGTCGTCACGCGGTTGCCGATCTGCAATCTGCCGCGCGTGCGCCGCTGGCAATACCTGATCGTTCGCAGTTTGTTCTTCCCTTCGTGCAGGCTTTCGCTGGGGGAGCTATCCCAGCGCACCTCGAACTCGACGAGCGCATCAGCGACCTGGCGCGCAGCGCAACTGCGCGTTGGCGGAGCCGCGCAGCGAGTGGTACGGCTTCGATCCAATTCATTTCAAGCTGCGGCATGGGTCTCGCGCATGGCGTGAAATGCTCGCGCCTTAGAGCGCAGCGGAAGCCTGCGCAGCGCGCGCTTCGCTTGCGCGCTGGATCTATCTGCGTCGTTGTGCGCTGAGTTGCGCACGCGCTTTGGCGTTGCGCAACGTCGCGCACAACCGGCCGCGCGTCTTGCCGACGGGACGTTGATCTCGTTGTTCTAAAGCGCAGTGCGCAGATGCGCGGCAAAGAAATTTGTGCGCGTCAAGACAAATTCCTGTTGCACAAATTCCAAGAATTCGTACAGTGAGCTAACAGAGGTTCGCTTGAACAAGAGTTACTGCCTCGTTTACGCCTGATCGACAACGTCGAACATCGCCATCGAGGTAGACGATAGGAAGTCGGTTTCTTGTTAAGGGCGAGTCGCCGCTGGAGCGTCGAGAGCGCGAAGAGATTAGTTCACTGAACTGCTTCACGTCATCGAACACGTCCAACGAGCTCGCCGGATTTTTTTAACGGAGGACGTAGCGTGGCCAAGAAGAAAGCTGCTAAGAAGGCTGCCAAGAAGGCTGTCAAGAAGTCGGCCAAGAAGAAGACTGCCAAGAAGAAGTAGTCGGCCGACCGACGACTTAGCAGCTCGCTAAAGGAAGATCGTTTTCGCGACGATCAACCGCCAGCGAACTGGCTCGCCGGTCTTCGCCGGCGCACCTTCAAGCAACAACGAGAAAGAGCCGCCCGACGCTCCCGCACAGGCGGCTCTAATTTTTTACCCGTTGCGCTGCGTCGCAGCGCGGCTTGCCGCCGCAGGATTCTTTGCCCGCGGCGTTCTCCCGAGCAAGTCGGGCCGCAGCGCGGAAAGCCCGTGCCGTTCAGCCTTTACGACAACACCGAGAGCGTCGGTAGCGGCGGCGCCGTACGGTTGCTCTCGGCCAGGTTCTTGACCAGCGAGTGGCAGATCGCTTCGAAGTACTCGGCGCCCGCCTCGGGATCGAAGTTGCCGGCGATGCGCCCCTGGTCGCCGTTGATGCGGATCTGAATGTTGATCGGCACTTCGCCCAGGAATGGAATCTGCAACTCGGCGGCGCCAGTTTGGCGCCGCCGCTGCCGAAGATGTCGTACCGCTTGCCGTTGTCGGGGCAGAGGAAGTAGCTCATGTTCTCGACCATGCCCAGGATCGGAATGTTGACCTTGCGGAACATGGCGATCGCCTTCACGGCGTCCAACAGCGCCACGTCTTGCGGCGTGCAGACGACGACCGCGCCGGTGAGCGGCAACAACTGCGAGAGCGTCAGCGCAATGTCGCCGGTGCCCGGCGGCATGTCGATAATCAAATAGTCGAGGTCGCCCCAGGCCGTGTCGCGCAGAAACTGCATGATGGCGCCGTGCAGCATCGGTCCGCGCCACACGACGGCTTCGCCCGGCGGCACGAGAAAGCCCATCGACATGATCTTCAGCCCGTCGAGTTCGATGGCCTGGATCCGCTTGTCGACCACTTCCGGGCGCTCGATTGACGCCGAGCAAGTGCGGAATGCTGGGACCATAGACGTCGGCGTCCATCAAGCCCACGCGGCAGCCGGCGCGCTTCAACCCGTAGGCGATGCTCGCCGCCATGGTGCTCTTGCCGACGCCGCCCTTGCCGGAGCCGACGGCGATCACGCTCTTGGCGCTGAGGCCGATCTCGCCCAGCTTCTGCGGGGCGCGCTCGTGCACGGTCAACGAGACCGTGACCTGCGACAACGCGGGAAACTTCTTCCGCAGCAACTCCACGCATTCGGCCTGCGTCTCTTTCCAGAGCGGGGCCGAGTGGGTCGTCAGGCCCAGCGTCAACGACAGCCGGCCGTCGGCCAGTTGGACGTCGTGCACCTGGTCCAGTTGGGTGACGCTACGGCCCGTTTCCGGATCCTTGAACTCGGCCAGCGCCGCCATTACGGCCGCTTCATTGATTTCCGAGGCGCTCATGGGTTTCTCCTTCTATCGGTTCACGACGCGTTCATGCCGGCCAAGGCCGGTTTGCCCGCGGCAGTCGCCCCCGCGAGCATCTGGCGGCGCGTACGCTCCGCCGGTTTTCTGCGTCAGGTCTTTCGGGTGAATCGCAAACTTTCATTCTAAACGGAGAGGGCCGAAGAGGGCATGGCCCTGACGGGCGAAAAAGGGCGAATAAAGCGGGTCTTTATTCACTCCACGGCAGCTCGGCCCAGATGCGATCTCCTAACTCCGACTCGATTTCTGGCGCCCGGGCCGCATGGCGCTCGACCATTCCGCACAGCGCCGGCAACTCGCGAGGCGAGACCAGAAAGTGTACGGCGCCCAGCTCGCGGACCAGCCGCTCGCAGCGTGCAAGCCGCCGCTCGGCGGCCACGACCACGAGAGCCTGGCGGCTGCACTGCGCAATTTGGCTCAATAGCGACAGCGACCGCTCGCTCGAAGCCGCCGTCAACTCGACCAGCACCAAGGCGGCCGGCGCGTCCGCCAGCCGTTCCAAACACTCGGCGCCGCTGCGGGTTTCAAGGCAACGGACCGCCGGCAGCGGCGACGACCGGCACGCGGCTCGCCTGCTCCAACTCTGCCTCCACGCGGCGGCCCAGCCGCCGCTTTGCTCGCAAACGATCAGCGTCGCGGTCTTCATGGCGAGTCGCCCGCTTCGTCGTCTTCGTTGATTTCGAAGCCGAGCTGCACCAGGCGGCGATAGAACCGGGGTCGGTTCATGCCCAACAGCCGCGCCGCCTTGGTCTTGTTGCCGCGGGCCTGCGCCAGCGCCCGCTCGATCAATTCGCGCTCAATCTTGGCCAGAAACTCCTCCAGCACGATTGTTTCTTCCAGCTTGCCTGGTCGCGCCATCGCGTCGGCGGCCCAGGCCACGCGCGGCGGCAAATCGCGAGGCAAGATCTCATCGCCTTCACACCGCGCATGCACGTCGGCGACGAGCCCTTCGAGCTCATCCAGATCGCCAGGCCAATGGTAGCCGGCCAGCCGATCGAGCGATTCGGGCGAAAAGCCGGAGATCTGGCGGGCGGTGCGCGCGTTGACCTGTTCGACGAACCACTGGGCCGCGAGCGGCAAGTCTTCGAGCCGTTCAACCAGGGGCCGCATGCGAATGCAAAGCGTGCTCAACGAGCAGGCCAGATCGTGCCGGAAGTCCCCACGCGCCGCAGCGTCGGCCAGCTCTTCGCCGGCGGTCGAAAAGATTCGCAGCGGCTGCGCGGGCGCTGTAGCGCTTCGGCCAACACAAGCTGGGTCTCGGCCGGCAACTGGTCGACGTCGGCCAGCAGCAGCGCCGGCGTGGCTTTGCCTTCTGCCTCAGCGACTTTGATCAGGCCGCGCATCGTGGCCTTCAGCAAGTCGCTATCGAGCAGCGGGCAGGCCAACGGCGCGAGGGGCCCGGCCGGCTCGACGCCGTAGTGAATGGCGCGCACCACATGTTCGCGACCGCTGCCTGCGGGGCCGAAGATCGCCACGTTGCCGATCGCGCCGGCGGCCATCCGCACTTGAGCCCGCACCTGCCGCATAGCGGGGCTATTGCCCCACAAGCGGTCGACGTGCGAGCGGAGCTTCAGCTTGCGGCGGTGAACTTGCAGCAGCGCGTGCCACTCGGCCGCCTCGGCTCGCGCCGGATCAAGGCTCTCTTCGGCGATGGCGGCCGAGTCTTCCGCCGCGACGATCGCCAACACGCCGCCCGTCGCGGCGCCTTCGCCCAGGGGAATGAACTCGACGGAGCGCTGCGTCGGCGGCGCGGTTTCTTCCACGGCTTGGGCCGGAAGCGTGATGGCGCTGCACATGCGTCGACCGCGAAACGCTTCGGGCGCCGGGCAGAGCGCGGCGGCAATGGCCGCGGCATCGCTGGCTTCCGCCGCGCTATGGTAGCGGCATTCCTGGCCGATCAGTTCCTGGCCGAGCACGCCCGTCCAATCCTGACAGGCCTGGTTGCAGAAGATCAGCCGCCGGGCATCGTTGACGACATAGACCGGTTGCGCAAGGGCTTCGAGCAGCCGTGCTAACTCATTCGCACTAGCGCGAGAGGGAGGCATGTTGAGCGTCGGCGCCCGGCTGTCTGGCCGGCCGCGTTTTTGCCGTTGCGGCGGGCGCCGGAGTCCGCGCCGCCAGGCTCGCCTTGCCGCTGGCTTCGACGAGCGGACCCGGCAGCGCTCCGACCAGGACCACGAGCAACGAACAGAAGACCGCGGCGACCGCGGCGCCTCCGCCGCCTTCGCCGCGGGCCTTGGCCAGCGGCGGACGGAAATACAAGGCGCCCACGACGCGCAGATAATACGCTGCGGCAATGGCGGCGTTCAACGCGCCGGCCACGGCCAGGAAGATAAACCAAATTCGCAACATTGACGTCCCTTCGGCCGCCCGGTCCACCTTCAAGGCGCTGGAGAACAGGCCCAACTTGCCCCAGAAACCGGCCAGCGGCGGCAGACCGGCAAGACTGAACATGAAGATCGCCAGGCAAATCGCCATCGTTGGATGCGTGCGTCCCAGGCCGGCCAGCTCGTCGACGCCGTCGATCTGTTTGCCTCCGCCGCCCAGGTACGTCAGCGCCGCAAATGTGCCGGTCGTCGCCAGAGCATACACGGCCAGATAAAACAGCAACGCGGCCAGGCCGTCGAGCTGCGCCGTCTCGCCCAACGACTCCACCGAAGCGAAGCCGACCGCCAGACCGATCAGCATGTAGCCGGCATGTGCGATGGACGAGTACGCCAGCAGGCGGCGGACGTTGTCTTGCCACAGCGCCAGGACGTTGCCGACGGTCATCGTCAGCACGGCGAGCACCAGTGCGATCCGCCAGCCGAAAGTTTCCAGGCCCGGCATCGCCACGGCCGTGATTCGCACCAGCGCCACAAAGCCGGCGATCTTGGGCAGCACCGACAACACGGCCGCGTTGCCGTTGGTCGTCCCTTGGTAAACGTCCGGAGCATAAAAGTGAAACGGCGCCGCGGCCACTTTGAAGCCCAGACCGGCGAAGATCAGCACCATCGCAACGGCCGCCAGCGGCGCCATGCCCGTCGGGTTCGCCGCTTCGGCGGCAAAGGCCGCTTGAATGGCCGCCAGGTCGGTCGAGCGGCCGACGCCGTAGAGAAAGCTGAAGCCGTACAGCGTGAGCGCGGAAGAGAGAATGCTCAAAAAGAAATACTTCACCGCCGCCTCGGGCGAGGACGCGTCGTGCCGGCCGAGATACAACAGCACGTAGGTGGGAATGGAGATCAGTTCCACGCCCAGGAAGAACAACACCAGATCGCCCGCTGCGCCGACCAGCATCGCCCCGCAGACGGCCAGCAGCAACGTGCCGATGAACTCGGGCTCTTGTACGTCCTTATCCGGCCGGGCGGACATCATGACCATCGCCAGGCCGACCGCCAGCGCCAGGCCGCGAATGTATTGGCCCAGCACGTCGACTCGCATGGCCGCGTCGACCGCCAACGGGCCGCGCCAGCCGGAAGCCGCGGCGTCGGTCGCTTCGGCGGCGAACGTCTGCTGCAGCAGAGCGGCGGCGGCCAACGCCAAGGCGCCGACGCCAATCCAGGCCCAGCCGCGCCGCGCCGGAAAGAACGCCCCGACGACGTAGATCAACGTCGCGGCGATGATCAGCACGAACTCGGGAATCAAGTTGTAAACGATCTCAATCGACACGCGTCAACTCCCCCGCGGGCTTTGCTGCTTCGGCCGCGGCCACTGGCCGGGCGACCGGCGGACTGTACCGCCTGGCAAACGGCTCGGATGTAAGGTTCAGAATATGGTCCAAATCGCGGCTCATGGGCTGCAGAAAATGCTGCGGCGCCAGGCCGATCCAAAATACGAAGACGAGCAACGGAACCAGCGCCGCCGCTTCGCGCAGCGACATGTCGCGGATCGGCGGAGCGTCGTGATCGTGATGCGCCGGCTCGCGCAGCTTGCGGAAGAAGACTCGCTCCACCAGCCACAGCATATACCAGGCGCCCAGCACCACGCCCGACACGGCCGCCACGGCGATGGCGATCCACTGCGCCGAGTACGCCAGCGGCGCTTCGGCGTAGCCTCGCTGGAACATGCCCAACAGCACCAGGAACTCGCCGGCGAAACCGTTCATACCCGGCAAACCGATGCTGGAAAACGTAAACAGCACCATGAACGTGCTCAGCAGCGGCAGCCGCTTGGCCAGTCCGCCGAGATCGGCGATTTCGCGGGTGTGGTAGCGATCGTAGATCATGCCCACGATGGCGAACAACCCGCCGGTCGACAGTCCGTGATTGATCGATCTGCAGCACGCCGCCGTACAGGCCCGGCCTGTTCAAGGCGAACAGCCCCAACATGCAAAAGCCGAGGTGGCTCACGCTGGAATAGGCGATCAGCTTCTTGATATCGCTCTGCGCCAAAGCCACCAGCGCGCCGTAGACGATTCCCGCGACCGAAATCCACAGCAGCCACGGCACGCACGCGGCCGTCGCGTCGGGCAGCATCGGCATGCTGAACCGCAGAAAGCCGTACGTGCCGATCTTCAGCAGAATGCCGGCCAGCAACACGCTGCCGGCCGTCGGCGCTTGCACGTGCGCCAGCGGCAGCCAGGTGTGCAGCGGGAACAGCGGCACCTTGATCGCCAAACCGGCAAACAGCGCCAGGAAGATCCAAAGCTGCAGTCTGGGGCGCGATCGGATGGGCTTGCAGGTTTTCGGCCAGGGCCGGAATCGAGAACGTCATGCACGCCGGCGGGCGATTGGAACGAGTCCCACAGCACGATCGCCAGCAGCCCGAGGAACGTCAGCATGCTGCCGGCCAGCGTGAACAGAAAGAACTTGATCGCCGCGTCAGCGCCGCTCTTCGCTGCCCCAAATGCCGATCAGGAAGAACAGCGGGATCAGCGTGAACTCGAAGAAGACGTAGAACAAGATGATGTCGCGCGCGGCGAACACGCCCAGCATGCCCGTTTCGAGCAGCAGCAGCAGCGAGTAAAACGCCGGCGCCCGATCAGAAATGGCTTCCCAACTGACCAGGATCGCCGTCACGCTCAACAGCGCGTGAGCCCGAAAAACCAGAAGCTCACTCCGTCCAGTCCCAGGCTGAATTGGATATCGATGCCGCTGGCGCCGCCCAGCCAAGAGAGCTCGTAAGCCTGGCTGCCTTGGCTGGGGAACTGATACACGAGCCAGCCGGCCATGCCCAGCGTGATCAAGGAGACGGCCAGCGAGATCAGCCGCGCGACCGACCGACCGGCTTCGGCCAGGACCCAAATCAACGCCGCTCCCGCCAGGGGCAGCAGCACGGTCAAGAGCAACAAGGTCGACATGGAGCAGATGGTTCGGGGCTAATGGTGTTTGGAGATGAGTGTTTATGGGTTGAGGATTCGCGAAAGCGGCAAGCGTTGGGTTTGCCAAAAAACTCTTGCTTGACTGCCGCCTTCCCCTCTGTCTACCGTCTACTGGTTTACGACACCGGCCACATCAACAACGCGCCGATCAACACCAACAGCCCGAGCATCATGGCCAAGGCGTAAAATTGCAACAGTCCGTTCTGCAACGGCCGCAGCATGGCGCCGAACGCCTGCGGCAGCCAGCCGCCCAGGTTTACCAGGCCGTCGATCACCTTCTGGTCGAACCAGTAGCAGACGCTGGCCAGCAACCGCAATGGCGCCACGACCAGGCCGTTGTAGATTTGGTCAAAGAAGAACTTGCCGTACGAAAGCTGGTACAGCCGCACGGCCTTCATCAACCGGCTGAGCCGTTCCACCTGGCGCCGTTCGCCCAGGTACAAGAAGGCGGCCAGGCCGATGCCGCTCAACGCGAACAGCGAACTGAGCGCCGCCACTTCGGCATGCGCCGCTTCGTCGTGCGGTCCGGCCGGCAGTCCGGCGAAGGCCAGCGAAGGCGTGTGATGCAGGAATCCGCCGAACGGTTGGTCATGACTCGCTTCACTTCCGCTCATCACGTAGCCGACGCCGAAGGCAAACACCGCCAGGATCACCAGCGGCCCAACCATCGAGAGCGGCGATTCGTGGGCGTGATGTCCGGCCTCCGGCGGAACTCGCGTTTCGCCATAGAACGTCATGAAGAACGCCCGGAACGTGTAGAGCCCCGTCAGCAGGGCGGTGAACACGCCTGAATAGTAGAGCGTCTGGTACAGCGACAGCTCCCAGCGCGTCCCTTCCAGCAGCACCAGGTCGTGCATCGCGCGTCCGTGAGCCGCGGCCAGGATGGCGTCTTTGCTGTAAAAGCCGGCAAACGGGAACACGCCGCACAGCGCCAGGCAGCCGACCAGGAACGTCCCGTGCGTCCAGGGCATGATCTTCCGCAGGCCGCTGAACCGCTGCATGTCGACGATGCCGCCCATGGCGTGCATCACGCTGCCGGCAGCCGAGGAACAACAAGGCCTTGAAGAACGCGTGGGTGAACAGGTGGAACATGCCGGCGGTAATGCCAGCCAGCATGCCCGTGCCGACGCCCAGGAACATGTAGCCGAGCTGGCTGATCGTGGAATAGGCCAGCACCCGCTTCAGATCGTTCTGCGTCAGCGCGATCAACGCCGGCCAGCAGGGCCGTGAAGGCGCCGATGGAAGCGACGACAGTTGCGCCGTCGGGCGAGGCTGCGAACAGCGGCGTGCAGCGGACGACCATATAGACGCCGGCGGTGACCATCGTGGCGGCGTGGATCAAGGCGCTGACCGGAGTGGGGCCTTCCATCGCGTCGGGCAGCCAGACGTGCAGCGGAAACTGGCGCTCTTGCCGCAGGCGCCCGCCAGCAACAGCAGACAAATCGCCAGGCCTACGCCGCCGCCCACGTAACCGTGAGCCGGATCTGCAGCCGCGACTGGCCCAGCACGCCTTGCACGGCAATCTCGCTGCCGACCGCTTCGCCCTCGGTTTCCGCCGCTGGCGGTCAGCAAGGCGCCGTCAGGGCCGACGTCGTGAAAGTTGAGCGTGCCGTAGGTCGTCCAGATCAGGAACAAGCCGAGCGCGAAACCAAAGTCGCCGATGCGGTTGACCAGAAAGGCCTTCTTGCCGGCCGCGGCCGCTTCGGGCTTTTCGTACCAGAAGCCGATCAGCAGGTAGCTGCACAACCCGACCGCTTCCCAGAACACGTACAGCAGCACGAAGTTGCTGACCGAGACCAGCATGGTCATGGAGAAGACGAACAGCGACACGTAGGCGAAGAACCGCCAGATAGCCCCGGTCGCCGTGCATGTAGCCGACGGCATAAATCGCCACCAGCGACGAGATGAACGTGACCATCGACAGCATGATCGCCGTGAGCGGGTCGGCTCGCAGCGTGATGTCGATGTCGAACGGCCGCGAGACGGCTTGCTCTCCCTCGCCTTGGGAATAGGCGCCGTCGATGCTGGCCCAGCGCCACAGCCGGACCAGCTTTTCTACGCCGACCGCGCCGGCGCTTTCCTCCTGCCGGGTATCGTTCAGCACCCCGCGCAGCAGGAACAAGCTGAGCACGAACGAGGTCGCAATCGCGGCGATGACCGGAATGTGGCTGCGCGTCTTGAGCAGCGGAAAGCCCAGCAGCCCGACGAGCAACGCGGCGGCCAGCGGCAAGGCCGGCACCAGCACCATCAATGTTTCGGTACTAAACATGGCTACGGTGAATCATCTCCTCGACAGGCAGCTCGGGCTCGACGCCGGCGGGCGGCAACGTGGGCCAATGCTCGACCGGAAGCGCTTCTTCGGGCAGTTGGTGATCGACGAACTTCGGTTGGTTCGCTTCGCGGATCGATTGCCAGAAGGCCACGTCCAGCTTGCCCGTCTGATGGAACAGCATCAAGACCAGCGCCAGCGCAATCCCCGCTTCGCAGGCGGCGACGGCCATGATGAAGATCACCAGCATCTGTCCGCCCCAGTCGTTATGGAACCGGCCCCAGCCGACCAGGCTGACCGAGACGCCTTGCAGCATCATTTCCGCGGCCAGGAACATGACGATCATGTTGCGGCGGCCGAGAAAACCGACCAGGCCGATGCTGAACAGCAGCGCGCCGACCATCAAATAGCGATGCAGCAGTTGGACTTCATCCATGCTGACGACCCTCCTCCAGGCGCGGCAGATGCTTGCCTTGGGCGACAATGGCGATCGCGCCGACCAAGGCCGCCAGCAGCAGCGTGCCCGCCACTTCCACGCCGATCAAGTAGCGGCTGAAAAGCTGGCCGCCCAGATGCGCCATGTGATCGGGCGAGAGGATCTCCGCCTCGCGATCGGCGGCCGAGACGGTATCAACGTTCAAACCGGTCAGCGGCTGTTCGCCTTCGGCGGCCGGCGGAGGAGCGAAGACCAACGCGCTGAGCAAGCCGACCAGCACGGCGCCGGTAGCCGCGGAGAGCATGCCCTCCCAACTGATGCGGTCGTAAGACGTCATGCCCTTGGGCTGGGCCAGCATCAGCACGAACAAAAACGTGACCAGGATCGCCCCGGCGTAAACCACCACGGTGGCCACGCCCAGAAACTGGGCGCCCTGATAAAGAAACAACCCGGCCGTTCCCAGCAGCGTCATGGCGAACCAGATCGCGCAGTAGACGGGGCTCCGCAACGTGACGGCGCCCAGGGCCGAAACGATCGTCGTGGCGGCCAGCAGCAGGAACACGCTGTCGCCGACGCGATGCTGCGGGTCGATCCGCACGACGACGAAGGCGAACAGCCCCAATGCGATCGCCGAGAAGCAACGCGCCGAAGCCTCGGCCCGGTGCGCCGCCGCGAGGCAGCAGCAGCCATAATCCGACGCCCAGCAAGATGCTGGCCGCCGCGATCGCTTGCAGCGGAGTCATACCGTGCCTCCCAACGCCGCCGACTTCATCGGCTCGGCGTCTTTCGTCTGGTCGTACACGCTCAGCAGCTTCTCCTTGTCGAAAATCATCTCTTCGCGGCTGCGGCCGGTCAGGTTGAGCAGGCTGGTCAGCTCGATCGCGTCGACCGGGCAAGCCTCTTCGCACATGCCGCAGAAGATGCACCGCAGCTCGTCGATCGTGAAGCTCTCGGGGTACTTCTCGCGATCGGGCCAGGGGCTTTCGGTGCCGATGATGTCGATGCAATGCGCCGGGCAGGCCGTGGCGCACAGAAAGCAGGCGACGCACTTCACGCGGCCGTGCTCGTCCTTGTTCAACCGATGCACGCCGCGGTAGATCAGCGGGTTGCCGATCTTCGGCCGTCTTCGGGAAAGCTGACCGTGACCTTGCGGGCCGAACAAGTGCTGGGTGGTGGTCGTCAGGCCTTGCACGAACAGCGGCAAGTACATCTTGCCGGCCAGGCCGAGCTTGGGTTCTTCGATCCACTTGACGTTCGGGATCGTCGGGTTTCATCGGCTGCTTGCCTGTTCGAGTTCGATAGTCGCGGTGCGGACGGTTGTCGGTGGCCAACGGCGCGGCCGTGCCGCGACCACGATCCAGGCGATCAAGGCCACGATCCACATCAGCGCGACAGCGGCCAGCCAGGCCGGAGCGATTGCTTCCGTACTCGCGCCAGCACGGCCACCGCCACCAGGTTGACCATCCCCAGCGGCAGCATCACCTTCCAGGCCAGCGCCATCAGTTGGTCGAAGCGGAAGCGGGGCCAGCTCCAGCGGACCAGCATGAAGAACAGAATCACGCCAGCATCTTCGCCATCAGCACCACGCACGCGGAGGATGGCCGTCAGCCAGGTCACGTTCGTTGCTCGGCGCCGGTCAGGCCCCAGAAGTGCCAGCCGCCGAAGAACAAGATCACGATCAGGAACGAGGCCGTGATCATGTGCAGGAACTCGGCGATCAGAAACAGCAGCAGCTTGCATGCCGGAGTATTCGGTGTGGTAGCCGCCGATCAGTTCCTGCTCGCACTCGGGCAAGTCGAACGGCAAGCGGGCCGCTTCGGCGAACGCCGCCACGAGGAAGACCACGAAGCCCAGCGGCTGCAGCGAAGACGTACCACACGCCGCTGGTCGGCCTGGTCGTTGATGATGGTCTCCAACTCGAGCGAACCGGAGGCAGCACCACGCCGAGAATGCCCAGCCCGAGCGGCAATTCGTAGGCGATCAACTGGGCACTGGAACGCAGCCCGCCCAGAAAGCTGTACTTGTTGTTGCTGGCCCAGCCGCCCAGGATCACGCCGTACACGGCGATGCTCTGACAGGGCGAAGACATAGATCATCCCCACGTCGAAGCCGGGCGCGACGACCAGGTCGATCGGCTTTTGATCGCCCGCGAATGCCGGAGTCTTCGGGCAGCACGCTGCCGAACGGAATCACGGCGAACGTCGGCCAGCGCGGCGGCCAGGATCGAGATCGGCGCCAGCGTGAACAGCAACTTGTCGACGTGCGCCGGGCGTGTACTCTTCTTTGAAGATGAACTTCAAACCGTCGGCCAGCGGCTGGCCGAGGCCGAACAGCCGGATCTTGGTCAGCGGAATGCCGACGCGGTTCGGGCCCAGCGGTCCTGCACCCAGGCGGCCATCCAGCGCTCGAGCAGCACCAGATAGGCCGCCGCGGTCATCAGGCCGCCGATCAGGAACGCGATCTTGACCAGCGCCTCGACCAGAGTGATGTCGTACGATCCGGTTCATCAGGTTCTCTGTTACGTGCGCCGCCAGTTGATTCACTTTCAAATCGACGCCGGTCGGCGGAATCTCGCCGCCGGCAGCGGCGAAGAACGGGATCTCGGCGCGCCACCTCGTTCGAGCACTGCCTGGGCGTTGTACATGCCCGGGCGTTTCAGCAGCTGCCAGTACAGCTTGGCCTTCGAGCCACACGCCCGCCGGCGGACGGATCGGCCCATTCGAACGATTGCAGCCGGTCGGCGTAGTTCACGTACGAGCCGTCGCGCTCGGCGAACGACGCGCCGGGCAACTGGTAGTCGGCCCGGTCCCACAGCGGCGAGGCGAACATGTCCTGCACGATCAGCAGTCGAGCCCGCTGCAAACGCTCCGCCGTCGCTTCGTCGATCCAGTCGGCTCTTGTAGCCGCCGGTGACCCAGACGCCGCGGATCTCGCCGCCGTCGAGCTTCGTGCAAGAACTCGTCGAAGTCCAGGCTCTCGCCGCTGAAATGCCGGATCACCGCTTCGACGCCGCGGCGGTTGGGGCACTTCTCGGCGCGAATCGTGAAGCCGTTCTTGAACGTCTCGTCTTCGCCGACCACCGGCACCGGCCCCAGGGCCAGCACGGCGTCCGGATCGATGCTGCGGACCTACTTGGCCAGCAGATAGGCCTCTTCGACCGTCAGATGCGGCGAGAGCACGGCGGCCAGCCGGCCGGCTTCGGCAAGCTTCGTATGCAAGTTCGTCCGGCAGCGTCGCCCACTCGACGGCGGCGTGATCGCCTTCCTCGCGGCGATGGGGGCCGATCTCGCGACGCGTCGTCGTGCACGTGATGATAGCCGTAGCGGCCTTCGTCGCACATCCACCACTGGTTGACGTGCGGGTTCTCGCGCGGCTTGAGCCGATAGACGTGGTCCTGGTTCTCGTCGACGTCAGATCGAGCAGCCGGTCGAGCAGCCGGTGCAGACGCTCGGCGTGCTTCTTCATGAACCAGACGCGCTGCTGGTACAGAAAGTCCTTGTCGCCCAGCGCGCCGACCGGGCAGAGATCGACGACGTTGCCCGAGAGCTTGTTGTCCAGCGGGAAGCCGGGGAAGACGTCGATCTCTTCGTGCGCGCCGCGGTTGATGACCATCAATTCGCTGTCGCCGGCAGATCTCGCGGGTGAACCGCACGCAGCGGCTGCACATCACGCAGCGGTCGACGAACAGCGTGACCGTGTCGCCCATGTCGCGGCGGCGGCTGGTGAAGGGCTGTGACGTCGGCCCGCCGTTCCTCCTGGCCGTATTCGAAGTGATAGTCCTGCAGGTGGCACTCGCCCGCCTTGTCGCAGATCGGGCAGTCGATCGGGTGCCGCAGCAGCAGGTCCTCTTCGACCATCGCCCGGGCCTGCTTGACCTTGTCGCTGTTGGTGACGAACACCGTGCCGTCCTTGGCCGGCGTCTGGCAGGCCGGCACCAGCTTGGGCATCATCGTGATCTCGCCGGTCTCGGCGTTCGCGCGTGCCGGTCTCGACCAGGCACATGCGGCAACTGGCCACCACGGTCAGCCCGGGGTGCCAGCAGTAGTGCGGAATCTCGACGCCGGCCGCGCCGGCCGCCTGAATGCCGTTGAGGCGCTCGCGTCGCCGATCTCGATTTCATGTCCGTCGACGATTACGGTGGCCATGCCATGCTTCTGCTGCTAATGCGAATCGCGGCCGAGGTGCCACCACGACGTGCTGCGCCGCAACGACCTGCGTGCCATTGTCGTGCGGTCAATTCGAGCGACGGCATGGCTCGGCGTCGTCGTCATGTAGCCGCTCGGGTTCGTCCGCTTGATGTACTCTTCGAATTCGCCGCGGAACTTGCGGATGGCGTTCTTGATCGGCCAGGCGGCGCCGTCGGCCAGGCCGCAAATCGTCGTGCCGGGGATGATGCCGATCGAGTCGCCGATCTCCAGCAGCAGATCGAGGTCTTTCAAGCCGGCCGCGGCCGGCCTTGATCCGCTCGAGCATCTCCAGCGACCACCGCGTCCCTTCGCGGCAGGGCGTACACTGGCCGCAGCTTTCGTGGGCGAAGAAGCGGCAACTGTTGTGCAGAAAGTCGACCATCGACTACGGTCTCGTCCAGCACCACCACGCCGCCGTGCCCAGGCCCAGGCAGCCGACCTTGCCGGGGCCGGTGAAGTCGAGCGGGGTGTCGAACTCGGCTTCGGTGAGCAAGCCCATGCTGATGCCGCCGGGAATGGCCGCCTTGGCCTTGCGGCCCTTCCACACGCCGCCGCCGAACTCGTCGATCAGCTCGCGGCACGGTGATGCCCAGCGGCGCCTCGTAGCAGCCGGGCCTGTTGACGTGGCCGCTGAGGCAGTACAGCTTCGGGCCGAAGCTGCCCGGATCGCGGGGATTGTTCGGATCGGCCGGCACGCCGATCGACTTGAACCAGTCGACGCCGCGGTCGACGATGTGCGTGACGCAGGCGACCGTCTCGACGTTGTTGACCACGGTCGGCTTGCGGAACACGCCCTTCGACGGCCGGAAACGGCGGCTTGATCCGCGGCCAGGCCCGCTTGCCTTCCAGGCTTTCGATCAGCCCGGTCTCTTCGCCGCAGATGTAGGCCGCCGCGCCGCGGTGGATGTAGATGTCCAGCGAGAACTCGCTGCCCAGAATGTTCTTGCCCAGCAAGCCGGCCGCGTAGCACTCGTCGATCGCCGCTTGCATCCGCTCCAGCGACAAGGGGTATTCGTAGCGCAGGTAGATGTAGGCGGTGCGTGGCCCGGGTGGCGTAGCAGCTGAGGATCATGCCTTCGAGCACCTGGTGCGGATCGTGTTCCATCAGCATCGCGGTTGTTGAAGGTGCCCGGCTCGCTCTCGTCGGCGTTGACGCACATGTAGATCGGCCCGGGATGGTCCTTCGGCAGGAAGGTCCACTTCAGGCCGGTGGGAAAGCCGGCGCCGCCGCGGCCGCGCAGATTGCTCGACTTGACCGCTTCGATCACCTGCGGCCGGCGCATCTCCTTGAGCATCTTGCGCAGCGCCTGGTATCCGCCGCCCGCCTCGTAGACGCCCAGCGTGTGGCTGTCGGGTTTGTCGATGTTGGCCAGCAGGACCGGTTCGAAAATCTGGCCAAGCTAGCGACTCCCCTAACGATGTCCGGAGGAACTCGTCGGCCTTGCCGCTCGTGCGTCAGATCTTTGTGCAACGTCTTGTCGCGCCAGCATGCAGGGGGCGAAGTCGCAGGCGCCCAGGCACTCGGCGAACTCCAGCGTCAGCTGCCGTCGGGCGTGGTCTCGCCCGGCTGGATGCCGAGCTTCTCGCACATATGTCCAGCACCTCTTCGCCGCCGCGCAGGCGCAGCTCACGCGAGCGGCAGACCCAGCCCGCGATGCTCGCCGTGCGGCTCGTCCTGCTTGAAGAAGCCGTAAAAGCTGAGCGTGTCCTGCACCTCGGCCGGCGCCAGCTCCAGCAATTCGGCCATCTCGACGACCGCCTGCAGCGGCACGTAGCGCAACTGCTCGTTGACGACGTGCAAGGCCGGCAGCGTCACCGCCTGCCGCGTCGGATAGCGCGGAAAGCAGGCTTTGATCGCCTCGATCATTTCGTCCGTCAAGATTCGCTCGGCAGTCATTCGGTCGGCAGCGGCCATCGTGTTATCGGTCCAACTCCGCCGCGATGATGTTCAAACTGCCCAACACGGCCACCATGTCGCTGAAAGCGTGTGCCCGCGGATCAAGTGGGGAAACAACGCAAAGTGGATGAACGAAGGCGGGCGGCAGCGGGCCCGATAGGCCACGTCGCTGCCGTCGCCGACGATGTAAAAGCCCAACTCGCCGTTCGGGGCTTCGATGGCGGCGTACGATTCCTCGCGCGGCGTCGTAAAGCCGCGGTTGCTCATCACCAGCTCGAAGTGCGAGATCAGCCCTTCGATGGTCGAATAGACCTGCGCTTGCCCGGCAAAGCCGTCCGCTCGTCGATGCCCACGTCGACCGGCCCGCCAGGCAGATTCTCGATCGCCTGCTCGACGATCTTCAGGCTCTCCCACATCTCGGCCATGCGCACCAGGTAGCGGGCATAGCAATCGCCCGAGGTCATGCACGGGACGTTGAAGTCGAAGTCGGCGTAGGCCAGGTACGGCTCGTCCTTGCGCAGGTCGCGAGTGACGCCGCTGGCCCGGGCGATCGGGCCCGTGGCGCTGCGGTTGATCGCCTCCGCCTTGCTCGAGCAGGCCGACTCCCTTGGTGCGGTCGACGAAGATCCGGTTGCGGTTCAGCAGCCGCTCCATGTCGTCGAGCGTCTTGGGGAACGTGCGGCAGAAGGTCGCGGATCTTCTCGATCGACCAGCGGCGTGGCGTCGTACATCAGCCCGCCGACGCGCGTGTAGCTGTTCGTGAAGCGGGCGCCGCACAGCGTCTCGAAGATGTCGTAGATCTCTTCGCGGCGATTGAAGGCGTATAGGAAGAAGGTGAAGGCGCCGGTGTCGAGCCCCATCGGCCCCGTTGCACAGCAGGTGGTCGCTGATGCGGGCCAGCTCCGCAGACGATCACGCGGATGTACTTGCAGCGCGGCGTGAGCTCGATGCCCAGCAGCTTTTCCACCGCCCCGTGCCAGGCCACGTTGTTGGCCATCGGCGAGATGTAGTTCATCCGGTCGGTGACGGTGACGTACTGGTTGTAGTCCAGACTCTCGCCGAGCTTCTCGAAGCCCGAGTGCAGATAGCCGATGTCCGGCATGGCCTCGACCACGCGCTCGCCGTCGAGCTTCAGCACGATCCGCAGCGTGGTGTGCGTCGCCGGATGCTGCGGACCGAAGTTCAGCGTCCACAGGTAGTCCTGAGACTCGTCGTGCGATATGTCGTGCGTCTGCACGGAAGCGGGGGTGAGAGCCATGGCTTAGCTTCCCTTTCGCGTCAGCACCGGGAAATTGTGCCGCTCGCCGCGGCCTTGCAGCGGATAGTCCTTGCGCAGCGGATGGGCCGTGAACTCTTCGGGCAGCAGGATCCGGCGAAGATCGGGATGCCCCTCGAAACGATGCCGAACATGTCCCAGACCTCGCGCTCCAGCCAGTTGGCGCCTTCCCACAGCGGCACGACCGACGGCACGGTCAGCTCCGGCTCGTTCAAGAACACGCGAACCGTCAGCCGCTCGTTGGTTTCCGTGTTGGCCAGCAGATAGACCAGGCCGAAGCGGTCCGTGGCGTCGCGATAGTCCAGGTAGTCGACGCACGTGATATCGACCAGCAGGTCGAACTTCAGCTCGTCTCGCAGCAGCTTGAGCGCAGCGGCAAGGCTCTCTCGCGGCACGACCACCCGGGTCTGGCCGCGAAATTCGCTCGGCCGCGCCTCGGGCACGGCCGCCGTCAATTGACTGAGCGTCTCAGGGCGAATCATGTAGGACCTTGCATCGCTTCTTCGCAGTTGGGGGCCAGACGCCGTTCGCTTTGCACTGCACGCGCCGGCTCAGGGCGTGCGGCCGAGTTGCGGGACCGAGATGACCGGCAGCTCGACCAGGGCCCGCTTCCGCATCTGGCGCGAGGGCAGCTCGAATTCCTTGCCGGTGATCGTTCCTTCATGCTGGATCTTGTCCTGCAGGTCGATGATCGACTGGATCAACTGCTCGGGCCGCGGCGGACAGCCGGGCACGTACATGTCGACCGGAATGAAGCGATCGATCCCCTGCACGACGGAATAGGTGTCGAACACGCCGCCGGTCGATGCACAGGCGCCCATCGAAATGCACCACTTCGGCTCGAGCATCTGCTGCCAGATGCGTTGCAGAACGGGCAGCATCTTCATCACCACGCGGCCGGCGACGATCATCAAATCGCACTGCCGCGGACTGAAGCGGAACACTTCGGCGCCGAACCGCGCCAGGTCGTGGCGGCTGGCGCCGGTGGCCATCAGTTCGATGCCGCAGCAAGCCGTGGCGAACGGCATGGGCCACAGACTGTTCTTGCGGCACCAACTGGCCAGCTCGTCCAGCTTGCTAACGACCACGTTTTCCGGCAGATCTATCGCCATCGAAACACCCCCTTGCGCCAGGCGTAGACGAACCCCAAAGCCAATAAGGCGATGAACACCATCGCTTCGCCAAACACCACGCCGCGGCCACTCGCCCAACCGGCGCCGACGGCGGCATCGATGCCGGCCGGATGGCGACTCGCCACCGCCCAGGGATAAAGGAACAGCACTTCGACGTCGAACACCAGAAAGGCAATGGCCACCAGGTGGAACCGCACGTCGAAACGCCGTCGCGTATCGTGAATCGGGTCCATGCCGCTTTCGTACGGCATCTGCTTGACGGCTCCTGCGCGATGAGGACCGAACAAGCGCGAGACGACGATCAGTCCCCCCGCCAGCGCAGTCGAGCAGACAATGAACAGCAAAATCGGTAACGTTTCGATTTGCATAAATATTTGCCGTTTTTCGGCTTACTGAGAGTCGCCCGAGACTTCGTGAATGGTTTCACAAGCCTCGGCCAAAAGAAAACCCGAGCCGGGTCGAGTTCGGGTAGCATCCTATCGGCTTGCCGAAAGACGGTCAAGCGGCGCTGAATCCCCCTGGCCGAGCCTTGGGGATCGGTCGTGCGAACCCGCCGAATCCCCTCCTGTGGAGACCGGCCGCGAGTGGTTTTAGTCCATCTCCTCTGTGCCCTCGGTGCTCTGTGTGGCTAAAAACTTGCCTTCATGCGACGTGATTTGCGAATTGTCGGACTAGCCGTGCAGGCCGACTAATGCAAAATGCAAAACGCAAAATGAAAAACCGGCGGGGGACTCGCCCCATTTTGCGTTTTGAGTTTTGCATTTTGACTTTCTTCCTTCCCCGCCAAGACAGCCTTTTATCCGCCGGGAGCCGCATCTCTCCCAGGCCGTTCCCTCTTTCATCACGCTCACTTCAGCTTTCGACCCGAGCGCAATAAAAAACCCTTCGCAGGCGGGGCAGGTACCTACGAAGGGCGTTTGTGGGAGTTGCCTCCCACAACTGAATTCTGATCTGCGCTGGCCTCTGCTTCAACTGCACCTCCGGGGGGAAAGTCCGTTTTTCTCAGAAGCGGATTATTTTTCGACAGGTTTCAGGCCTCGATTTGGGCGTTACAATTGCCATCACCCGCTTAACCCGCCAAGGCGCGTCGCGGCGTCGCTTCCGCCGCCTGCCTTCGCGCCGGCCGTTGACTATATCTACCCGCCTCGCCCAGCAAGGAACTGCTTCAATGGCGCTCGATCTGGTACAGACCCTCAGCGACCTGGTCGCCACCCCCAGCGTGAACCCCATGGGCCGAGACGTTTCGGGCCCTGAGTTTCTCGAATATCAGATGACCGACTATCTCCAGCGGTTGTTTGATCGGCTCGGGCTGCCCTGGGAGCGGCAAACCATCGAGCCCAAGCGAGACAATATTATTGCCCGGCTCGACGGCACGATTCCGGCGAACGAAGGGGGACGGGTGTTGTTGCTCGAGGCGCACCAGGACACGGTGCCGGTCGACGGCATGACGATCGAGCCCTGGACGCCCGTGGTGCGCGACGGCCGGATTTACGGCCGCGGCTCCTGCGACATCAAGGGCGGAATGACCGCCATGCTCGTAGCCGTCTCGCGGCTAGCGGAAGAGCGGCCGGAAGGCATGCCGACGGTATTGATGGCCTGCACGGTCAACGAAGAGCACGGCTACAGCGGCGCGTTGGAACTGGCCCAGTTGTGGCAGCCGGGCGTGAAGTCGATTGCGCCGCGGCAGCCCGACGCGGCGATCATCGCCGAGCCGACCGATTTGCAGGTCGTGATCGCCCACAAGGGCGCGGTGCGTTGGCGCTGCCATACGCACGGCCGCGGCGGCCCACAGTTCGCAGCCGCACCTGGGAGACAACGCCGTCTACAAGATGGCCCGCGTGCTGACGGCGCTGGAGGACTACGCCAAATACGTCGGCAAGAACATTCCGCCTCACCGCCTTTGCGGCCCGACGACGTTGAGCGTCGGCACGATCCGCGGCGGGCTGAGCGTCAACACGGTGCCCGACTTGTGTACGATCGAGATCGACCGTCGCCTGGTGCCGGGCGAGAAGGCGATGGACGTCTACCAGCAGGTGGTCGATTTCGTGCGGAAGCATCCGGCCGTCGACTTCGAGGTCGACCACGAAGAGCCGTACCTCAAGGGCGAAGCCCTCTCAGACGACAAGAACGGCGAGCTGGCCGATCGCCTCTCGGTCGTCGTCCGCGAGTTGTACGGCTGCGGCGACAAGATCGGCGTTCCTTACGGAACGAACGCCTCCAAGATCGCCTCGAAGGGCATTCCCTCCGTCGTCTTCGGCCCCGGCTCCATCGACCAGGCCCACACCGCCGACGAATGGCTCTCCATCGACGAGCTGACCAAAGCCAGCGAAGCGCTGTACCAGTTTATTCGCCGGGGAGGGTGAGGGCGAGATCGAAGGTCTGGATGTTGTTGTCGCTACGAAAACCTTCTGCCGAGTCTATCCGCCGCTTCATTTCAGAACAGGCCAAGCTGGATTTCAGCTATTCGGCAGTTGGTCTCACGGCAGGAAAGCCCCCCGCCGGGTACGTCGTCGACCACACCCGCATCAAGCTCGGCGAAGGGGAGCCAGCGTTCCAGGCCGCCCAAGCCGCCTTGCGGCGTTGGGAGCAATTTCACCTAGGGTGGGTCGAGGCGTGGTCGCCGGATACTCCTATTCAGTCGGGCGAGGTCGTGGCCGTGATGGGGCATGCCATCGGTTTGTGGTGGTTGAACTCGTGCCGCATTGTCTATGCCGTGGATGAGTCGGGACCGATCAGCAGATTCGGCTTCGCTTATGGAACCTTGCCCGGCCACGTCGAGAGCGGTGAAGAACGATTCTTGATCGAATGGGACCGGGGCGACGACAGCGTCTGGTATGACATTCTGGCTTTTTCAAGACCGAACCACTTCTTGACCCGGCTCGGCTACCCTGTGGTGCGCCGCTTGCAGAAGCGGTTCGGGCGGGACTCGGCGGCGTCCATGCTGAGAGCCGTCCACTTCAGGAATGCCTCGAAGTCGGCATCTTTGTAGAACACGCCTTGACGGTTGTTTCCGCGGTTGATGACGTGGTAAATCAGGCCGTCGTCGATGGGGCCGCAACGGTCGCCGCATGCCGGCAATCTATTGGATCGCCCCGACTCGCGTCACGACAAATAGTCCTGAACCTGTTTCTGCTCTGCCCCTGTTTCTCCGCCTCCCAAGCGTCAGCTCGTCGTGGTTTCGCAGGAACAACAGTTATCTCGTTCACCGGCTGAAATCGAGGCCCTTGTCTTCAGGTGGGGCGCCCACCAGCCTGAAGTTGAACTTCTTCGCGCCACCGGGAGCCACTTCCCCAATCAGCGAGCCGCCATCCTTGCGCTCGAGCGCCAGCACATTGCCGTCAATGTATACGTGCCGGATAATTCCTGCGCGGGCTGTTGCTTCGAGGAAAACTTCCAGGTGAACGTCGCCTCCTTCGTTAGTGTCAGCTCGAAATTCGAGTCGTCGCTCGCGCGCCGCCTGCCACGTTCCCGCCAGCGTCGTCGGATCGATCGGCGTGGCCGCGGGCTCGTCTCGGCGGCAGGCTTGCGTTTCGTCAGCAGTTCTGCGGTCGCCGGCCGCTGACCGGCCTCGGTCTCTGGCGCCGAAATCATCTTGAGTATGTCGCGGGCGACGCGGTCTCCGGGGACAAGCGCCACGACCTTCTGAAACTGCCTCGCGGCCGCGTCAGTGTGGCCGCCGGTCTGTAGTGATAGCCCAGAAGGAACCGGGAAGCGCCGTCCTGCGGATTGGCGCGGACGTAAGCTTCCAGCGCCGAAGCTGATCGGAGTAGATCAAGACGTTGGCGTACATGCTGGCGAGAGTGGTCCAGTCCCACCCCGGGCCAATCGGCGAGGACCGAGTGAATCGTCGCGGCCGCCTGCTGAAAGTCGCCCCTTGGCAAACAACACCAAGGCCGCGGAACTCGTGCATCACCGAATCCGTTGGAAACTGCGCGATCCCCTTGTTGATGATGTCGAGGGCCGCGTCATAATCATTTTGCTTGAACGCGGCCACGGCAGCATTTAACGCGGCGTCCGCCGGGTTTTCCTCAGCGTGCGACAGCCGTCGGCGATGCGCCATAGTCCACGGGAATCGGCTGCGTGTAGTTGTAGCCCCCGAACGAACTGTTGTAATAAGGGTTCGAGTACCCCAGATAGCCACTGTTGTACGCCATTGATCCCAGCCCCCAGCCCCCGTACCCCCAACCGAGCGGAACAAGACCGTAGCTGATTCCCAAGCCCAACCCGAGCCGTACCCCGGCCTCGGCCATATCCCCAGCCCGGCCCATAGCCACCACCCCAGCCGCCCCCGTAACCTCCGCCGAAGCCGTAATTGCCGTTCCAGTAGCCGTGATACAACCCGTGACGGTAAAAGGCCGGACGGTAACTGCTACTCGGCCAGATTGAAACTCTGATTGCCGTAATTCAGCGAGTTGCCGGCGTAGGGCCGGCTGGTAATTCCCGCGAAGTTGCCGCCGTAGAATCGCCGCTCACTCCTGAGGCCGCCCCAGGATGGGCAATCGCGCCAGCCGCACCGCCGACTCGCAGGATGCTGGGCTCCAAACGTCGCACCGCCCGCCTGTCGCCCCCCGATCGCCGTGCCGGCGTGGATACCCGTCGCAGGATAGACGCCCTTGAAAGAATTTCTGGCGGCATGCGGAACTCCCCGCGCAGTTCTCGCGGAAAAATTCGGATGACTGAAGGCCGGCGTGCGGCTAATCGCGGGAGCGGATCCGCCGCCGCCGTGATGCCCTCCTCCTCCGCCGCCGTCACCGTGACGCCCTCCTCCTCCTCCGCCGCCGCCACCGCCTTTGGAGATCCCCGTGCCGCCGGCGAAGCCTCGAGCGAACAAGTTGGCCGAACTGAAAGCGAAGGCAATACAACAGGCGACAGCGATTTTCCAGGAGCGTTTCATGGCGGAGTTCTCGGGGGATTTGTTTTTGTTTTGGAATCCGCATTCAAGGCTCCACGTGAAGCCGTCGAATGCGATAGTTGATTTCAATTCTTAGCCGGAGGCCTTCCGGCAACGCCGGCGGCGGCGGCTTGCGGACGATCGTGACCACTTTGCTGTCAGGGAGTTGTTCACCGGCGATCTCATGATCAATCGCCTGCCAGGTCATGATGTCGTCACTGACGAAGGTATAAATGCTGGTGCCGGAAGCGGTTTGTCCGTCGGCCGTCACGCCTGTACTCTTGAGTATCCAAGTGTCGCCGTCGCGGTGCCACGTCCCTTCGGCATAACCCCCTTCCGAGTCGAAGACCCAGGCCCGTAGTCTGCCGCTCATCGGATCCCAGCCGATGCGCTGTACGCCATGCATGGCCTCTTGGCCGGCGATCTTGACCGTGAACTGACGCAGCAGGAAATTCCCGTTGTCGACTTTCTGACAGGAGTACTCGACGATCGAGTCGTCGTCTTCATCGACCCAGTCCCCAAGCATCCATTCCAATTGCAGGAGCTGGGCGCGGTGCTCGCGGCGATCTTTCGGGGCATGCTCGCGGACGCTGGCCGCCAGCCACTTGCCCGCGGTTTTCACATGCATGGTCGTGTAGTGGCTGTAGTCTATGTCGCCGTCCCCTCCGGGCCCTTAAGCGTCGTGGTGCCGTCCTCGATGGCGACGTCCGGACTCACGAAACGGATCGTGTCGATGTCGACATCGATGCGATAGCCGGGGTTCTCAGCGAAGAAGGCCGCCAGCGCTTCCTCGATCGCCTGACGGCCCTCGAAGAGGTCTCCCCGTTCGTCCACGTACTCGGCGTCGGGGGTGAAATGCTCGGCGACTCCATTGGCGTCTCCCGCTGTCGTAGGCCTGGGCGTACGTCTCGCTTGTTTTGCGGATGGATTCTTCGTCGACCGAGTTCTTGTCGCGCGCCGCGATTTTCGAGGCTGGCCCCTTCGCGGACGACTTGTCGGCGGGCTTCGTGGCAGCCTTGTCGGCCGCTTTCGCGGTCTGAGCGCCACTCTTATTAGCCGGCGTGGGGACGGCCTGTTCGCCGGCAATCGCCAGAAACATCGCTGCCACCGCGAGGGATGCGGCAGACACTTTCAAAATGGTGCGCATGCGAAACTCCTAAATTTCTGTTTGAACCGCCGCGAATCTGCCCAGCCTCGTGACGTGGTTTGAGCACGTAGAGCACGAATGGCGCCAAGTCCATGGAATCGATGTAAAGCGCCGCCAGCTTTTGCCGTGAAGCGGATTGCCAGCTCTGAAGCACATGGATTCGCCCCCGGGTCGGCGCCGCCTCGTTCGACGAGCAGCACGCGATCCGGCAGCAAAAGCGAGCGACTCCGCACGTGCTTGCGAGCGAAAGCGATGTTCGCGATGGCCAAAAGCGGTTGCAGGTCGCTTGAAGCGGGAATCTGACTTAGTTGTACCTTGGCGCAAATCAATGGCACGCACGTTGCTACAGTTCGCCAGGATGCGACTGAATACTATGAACGGGGGCGAGACAAAGTCCGCAACGTAGTGCCCGCCGTCGAGCAATGCGTGCGGGAACGGCCGTTCATGTCCGTATTAATCGCGGCAGGTGCCGGCTTGCGGTTCGGTCGCTTTTGGAAGCGACGCTGACCGGCGGCTCTGGCTCGCGCGAGCTTGTCGACAGTGACGTAACCGGAACGCGTCGGCGCCGGAAGCGACGGACGTTCTCGAACCCAGGGATGACGGCAGAACCTGACGCACAAAACTGCTGCGGTTGAGGATTTCTTTACCCACACTCGAGGAATGATTCATCATGAAAACTCTACTAATTGTGGCGGTCCTGCTCCTGGTCGGCATCGTCGGCTTGGGGTTTTACCAGGGCTGGTTCCATCTTTCGACGAGCACCACGGACCACAAGTCCAACGCGACGATCACGGTGGACCAAGACAAATTCCGCGCAGGATGAGGAGATGGCCAAGAAAAAGGTGCAAGAGCTCGAGCACAAGGCGAAGTAAAAGACCCGCGACGCGCTTCCCGTGCGGAACTCTCTTCGGACAATGCCTCCGAGAGTCAAATCGCGCAAGCGAGGCTGCAGCGAGAAAGAACCGCCTGGCGAACTTGCTGAAGGCGCAGATCGCCTTCAGCGAGCGGCTGGGCGGGCTGCTGAGGCACTATTATCGGCAAGTTGCATGAGCGGAGAGTTCGCGAATGCCGCTTGGCTGATCGGCGTTCGTAGCGGCGCACGCTTGGCCGATGATGGGCCGCGAATTGTAGCCGAGCGACGCGTTGCGCCGCCTGACGCGGACGGAAGGCATAGCGGCTCAATCAACAAAACTGACGGCTGGCGATAGATAGCCGGCAACTACTTCCTGTCGTCGCCGTGCAGGCCGTTGGCCGACATGCTTCACCATGTCCCGGCAAGCCTTCTCGCATTTGCGGCATTCGTCGGCACATTTTTTCATGTGCACATCACCAGGAATCTTTTCACGCCTCGGCACAGCCATCACACACTTCCGCACAGGCTCCGCAGATCAGGGCCGTGAAGGGGCCGCCTCTGGCAACAAGCAAGGCCGCCGCACAGACATCCGCATTAATCCTGGCATTCGCAGATGAACTCGGGCGAATCCGCTCGGAAATGCTGAGCGGAGGTGGCGATTTGGGAGCGGCCAGAACGGCCCCCCCCGTCCACCTCAAGGCGAATCTGGCGAAGTTATGCCGGTGGCGGAAGAACTGGCACGCATCTTGCTCTTAATCGCTGCGAAACTGCGAGCGCGGTGCTTCCCGCAGAATCGCAGGACGCACTTTCCAAGTCCCGGTCCATAAGTTGCATCCCAAATGAGGTCAGATCATGGCGAAGAAGAAACCGGCCGCAGCCGTGAAGAAAGCCCCCAAGGCCAGCAAGGCCAGCAAAAACAAATCGACCAAGAAAGCCCCGAAGAAGGTAGTTGGTCATGAGGAGCAGTTGGTCCGCAAGCTCCGAGCGGCCAAGGACACAAAGGAATTCTTCACGCTGTTGACCGAGAACCGCCGCGAAAATCAGCAGTTGATTTTGTCCTGGGCGGCGGTGGCCGAACATGTAAGAAACACGACGGCCCAAGATTTGGAACCCGTCCTGATCGAGTTTCTGGAGCACGCATTTCGGAACGTCGGCGTTGTTGACAGCACGGTCCCGACGCTGGCGGATGCAGAGCAAGAAATCCAGGTCCAGCGGGATGAACTCGGCGACGAGAACGCCGATGCTGCGTGGTCCTTGGACGAATTGGAGGAGATCGAAGGGTGCTTAGCCGATCTGATTGGCGAGCACGACAGCGACCATCCGTTGGCCATATTTGTAGAACTCCAGTAGCGCACCACTAACAAAACATGCCTCTCGCCAGGATCGTCCCGCTTTCGTTTCGCAGCCCATCGTCATCGCAGTGGCAAGGCTCAAAAACGGCCCAAGAGCAAAAATGCGTTTCATGAAAAACGTCTCCACAAGTGTTCGCGGCCGACTCGCCGACCACCGCAGCGTAAAGCCGCACTTGTCGCACGTTTCGCTCCTCAACAGTAACGGCGAAGCAGACCTCGACCAGGGCGGCAAACAGCGGCGATGCAACTGACGACCGGAATTACCATTCTTTGCAAGGAGAAATCCATGAGACTTCGCGGCACTATCTTACTCGTAGCGGCGTTGTCGTTCGTCGCCCGACTCCCGCTGGCCGCTGATGAACGCAAAGGCGAAAAGAGGGACGCCGATCAATTTCAAGCTGAAATCAAAAAGCTTGGCGGCTTTGTCCATCGCGACGAACAGCGCCCCGGCAGCCCAGTCGTGGCCGTTGATCTACGCGGTCCCCAGGTCACAGACGCCGCACTCGATATGCTTGTCTCGCAGAAGGAACTGGAAACGCTGGTCCTGGTCGGCGCCAAGGTCACCGATGCAGGATTGGAACACCTGGCCAGGCTCAACAAGCTCGAATCGCTCGATCTAGTCGGCAACGAGATCAGCGACGCCGGGCTGGCATCGCTCAAAAACCTGAAACAGCTCCGCACGCTGGTCCTCAACGCGCCCCGGGTCACCGACGACGGTTTGAAGCCCCTGGCGGGCATGACCCGTCTGGAGTCGCTGCATCTGCACGGAACACGGGTTACCGGCAGGGGACTCAAGTGGCTCGCGGACCTTGCCAAACTCGAAGCCGTTGACCTGCGCGGCGCGGGTCAACGACGCCGGGCTGGCGGCGCTCGCGGAATTGCCCGCACTCACGACGCTGGTGGTGGAAGGAATTCACATCAGCGACGCAGGGTTGGCCCGCCTCGCGCCCCTCGCCAAACTCGAACACCTGGTGCTGGTCGGCGGGAAAATCACCGATCAAGGTCTGGCTTCGCTGGCGGGCTTGACGAATCTCCAGACCCTGTCGCTACACGACCATCAAATCAGCGACAAGGGACTGGCCCATTTGAGAGGCTTGAAGCAGCTCGATACGCTGATCGTGGCAGGCTCACAGATCACCAACGCGGGCATCGAGCAACTCGCCGGGCTGACCAAGCTAAAGACGCTGTCGCTGGACGGCACGCAGGTTACCGACGCCGGCCTGGAACACGTCAAAGGCTTCCAACACATCGAGTCGCTGCACATCTGCGGCCCGTATGTGACTGATAAAGGATGGGAGCGCCTGGCCGATTTTCACGATCTCCGCGATCTGGACCTGGCTCTGGGCCACATCACCGATCACGGCCTCGAGCAGCTCAAAGGACTGGCCAAGCTGCGGTCGTTGGCGCCTGGCGCTGAAGTGACCGACAGCGGCCTCGTGCACTTGGACGGTCTGACCAAGCTCGAAGCTCTCAAGCTGAGCCATAGTCAAGTGACGGACGCCGGCCTGGTTCGCCTCATGAAGTTGCCCGGCCTCAAGCACCTGGACTTGAGTCACACGGAAGTCACCGACGCGGGCCTCGAACAGTTGCAGCACATGTCCAACTTGGAATCGCTGGACCTGGCCGGCGTGCCGGTGTCGGAGGCCGGCATCGAAAAGCTGCAGAAAGCCCTTCCCACACTTCACATTTATTTCTGAATAGGGACCTAGCATGTGTCATCGACTTCGAACGTCCGTTTTGATTTCACTGGGCATCGCCGGCTGGCTGGCGCTTGTTCCCGCCACGGCTGAGGCCCAGCGCGGCAGGGCGATCGCTCAAGCGGCTGTAAACAATTATCTGAATGGCGGCTATGGCGGTTACCGCGGCGGCTATGGCGGTTACCGCGGGGGCTACGGCTATCCGCGGTATTACGGCGGCTACACCACGGCCTATGGCAACGGCAATTACGGCCGCAGCAATTACGGCGGCTATCCCGTGTACGGGTACAACAACGGGGGCTATGGCTACGGCTATAGGGGCGGCTACCCGGCCTTCGGCAATCCGGCGGCGTACGGCCTGGGCGGTATCACGCGTCGCACCTACTTCGACCGGTGATTGAAACGCACCTGGTCCATGAGGAGATGATCTCCATCATGACAAAGATCCTGAAAAAGAACCCGAGCGGAAACGCGGTGATAAAGACCGCCGAGCGCCCGCTTCGAGCCTGGACTGGGGGCACGTTGACCGACGGCCTGAACCACGACCTGGCCGGCGAATAGCGGTGATTAGGGGCGTCATGCTGAGCACGGGACGCATCTGATGCGCGGCACGATCGAAGGGCATGGTTACTTCACTTCATCCGCGTGGCTACTAATGTTGGCCGCGCTGTATGGGGCCATCGTCTGGTATGCCGGACCGATGGCGAGAGGTTTGGAAGGGTCGCAACTAAATACGAAGGAGTTACCGTCATGAGTGGCAAGACAGACGTGGTCAAAGGCCGAATCAAGGAAGCCGCTGGCGCGTTGACTGGCAACGACGAGCTGCGCGAGGAGGGCCAAACCGATCAAGCCGTCGGCAAGGTCAAGCAAGGGGTTCAGAAAGTCGCCGACAAGGTCGAGGCTGCCGCCGCGGCAGTGGTCGGCAAGGCGAAAAAAGCGACGAAGTAGATTCTCGACGCGAGGCCGGCGCAATGCACCAACGGGAACGTTCTCCATGTCCCGCAAAAGCGTTGCCCAACGCAACTGATGGCAGGGTTCGGCGGTGTTTCCCAGGTAATCGTTGGTCGGCTGGCTGGGCACGGAGCTACCGAAGGCCGGCGACGCATTCGCCACGAGCAGAGGCATGGCAGACCGGCGAAGGCGCCGGCAAGCAAACAGTAGAATGCCTCCACGACGGACTGTCTTCGCAGTGCGCGTACATGACTGGATAGCCGGTGTAGCGGGGTGGCCGAAGCTGGCTTGGTTTAGTCACTTTAAGCAAAGGGTAAGATCATGAGCAATACAGGTTTAATTATCTTGATCGTCGTGTTGTTTCTTCTGTTCGGCGGAGGGGGCGGCTATTATTGGAGCCGCCGCGGATGGTAAGGGGCCGGAATTTAGCGATTTCCAAATGAGCGCGCGGCTTGTGCGAGTTCGCTCGCTCGCGATTGCTTCACGACGCGGGAATGCCGGCAATCGTCGGCTCTTGCAGCAATCGTTCGTTTCGGCACGAGCAATGCATCTCTGATATTCAGAATGCCATATAAAGGCTCGGCGCCTGGTGCTTACGGCACGAGCGTGAAACTGGGCTTCGAGGTTAGTCCCGATATTTCAGTCTGTCGTTCGGACGGGCAGGGACGAATCTTCGCGGGTGGCCGGTCGTCAGGTCTGGACCGAGACCCTATTAGTTTCTTGAGATGCTGATCGCGGGCCTGGTTGGTAATTCGCCAAGAGAGCCCTAACTTTTTTCAAGGAGTTGAGCCATGTTACAGTTAGCAATTGCCTGTCTCGTTATCGCGTTGATTGCTGCCGTGCTAGGGTTCGGCGGAATTGCCGGCTCCTTCATGGGAGTTGCGAAGATTCTCTTCGTCGTGTTCCTCATTCTTGCCGTGCTGTCGTTCCTGGGCGGCGGGTTCAGAAGAGGACGTTACTGGAATTAACGTGCAGCGAGGATAGTCGATGACGATGAACTCGCTTCAGGTCGCGGATCGAGGCCCTCTCGGGCAAGAGGGCCTCAAAGCGGCCGCTGTCACAAAACTCCCGAAAGGAACCTGATATGGCTACTACAAGCGATCGGCTTGGCAAGCAGGCGAGGGAAGTCAAGGAAGACCTTCAGGAAATGGGCGGGACCGTAAGGGACGCTGCCCAGGAGCAGCTCGGGCAGCTTGGCGAGAAAGCCTCGGAATACTAGGAGCAGGGGCGAGACAAGGTCCACGGCCTCGCGTGCGCTTGCGAGCAATTCCTCCGCCAGCGGCCGCTGAGGTCCGTCTTTATCGCGGCCGGCATCGGCTGGCTGCTCGGTCGCTTTTGGAAACGCCGCTGACGGGAGATGCACGCATGGCACCCTGGGACAATTCGCCAAATCAACGTGGATGTTGGCCTCGATCGCCGTGGTCGTTGCGGCCCTTTACCTGGCCAAGGGCGTGCTGGTTCCCTTGACGCTGGCCGTGCTGCTGAGCTTCTTGCTCAGCCCGGTGTGCGACTGGCTCGAGCGGCACAGCGGGCTGGGCCGCATTCCGGCGGTATTGCTTACGGCAATTCTGGGCTTCGCGGTGCTGGGCATCGTGGCATGGACGGCAGTCGTTCAAATGACCGCGCTGGCCCCCAAAATGCCGGAGTATCAGAGCAACATTCAAGCGAAACTCCATTCGGTGAATGACTACTTCATCGCCGCGTTGAGCAAGGTGACAAAAACCGCCGAGGACATTGGCCAGAACTCTACCGCAAGCGGAACAGACCGAGGCGCCGCAGGGAACCCGCGAGCGGCCGTTCTCGGTTCGCATACTTTCTTCGCCGATGAGCCCGCTGCAAGTCTTGGGCGGAACCTTCGGCACGCTGATCGAGGGGTTGGGCTTGGCCGGCATCGTGATCATTCTCGTGGTCTTCTTCCTGGTCCGCCGCGAGGACTTGCGCGATCGATTCATCCGGCTGGTAGGAAAGGGGCAAGTGACCTTGACCACCCGGATGCTGGAAGACGCCGCCACGCGGGTCAGCCGATACCTCTCGATGCTGTTTCTCATCAATGCCACTTTCGGCATTGCGGTCGGCATCGGGCTTTACCTGATCGGCGTGCCCAACGCCATCTTGTGGGGGATCCTGGCCACGACACTGAGGTTCATTCCCTACATCGGCCCGTGGATTGCCGCTGCGATGCCGATCGGCCTGTCGATGGCCATTTCGACGGGCTGGGTCACGCCCATCCTCACGGTCGCGCTGTTCGTGGTCCTGGAACTCTTCAGCAACAACGTCATGGAGCCGTGGCTCTACGGCAAGAACACCGGCGTGTCGGCGGTAGCAGTCCTGGTGGCGGCCGTCTTCTGGACATGGCTGTGGGGAGTTGCAGGACTGCTGCTGGCGACCCCTTTGACCGTGTGCCTCTTGGTGATCGGCAAGCACGTCCCCCAACTGTCCTTCTTGGACATCCTGCTGGGGAATGAGCCGGTGTTTGAGCCCAAGAGAGCGCGTCTATCAGCGGCTCCTGGCGGGAGATCAGGAAGAGGCCACCGAATTGGTCGAGGATGAGCTTGAGAACAAACCGCTGGTCGAGGTCTACGACACGCTGCTGATCCCGGCGCTGGCGTTGGCCGAAACCGATTGGCATCGCGGCGAACTGGACGAGGGCAGGCACAAGTTCATTTTGCAGAGCCTGAAGGAGATGATTCAGGAAATGGGCGAGGCCAGCCGGAATTGCAGGCGAAAGAGGGCACCGAGGACGGCAACTCGCCGAGGCCGTGCATCCTCTGCCTGCCCGCTCGCGACGAGGCGGATGAAATCGCCGGAATGATGCTGGCGCAATTGTTGGCGACGGGCGAATGCCGTGTGCAGTCCGCCTCGTTTGCGGCCGCGGCCGGCGAACTGATTGACCTTGTCGAGAGGCACAAACCCGACGTGGTCTGCATTTCCGCCACGCCTCCCGCCGCCGTGATGCATGCTCGCCACCTGTGCAAGCATGTTCGTGGTCGTTTCCCGGAATTGCCCGTCGTCGTGGGATTGTGGAACGCACAAGGCGATCTGAGCAAGGCGAAAACGCGCATCGGCGGCGGCGAGACAACGCATATCGTTGCGACGTTGGCGGAGGCGGAAACAGGTCCGCCGGCTGATCCAGCCGCTTTTGCCGCCGCTCGAGAAGCCGGCGCAGTCGAATAGCGGCCCAGCCGTTGTGGAGGAACGCGCACCAGGGCCGTGGTTAAGGGGCGGACTTAACGGGGTCGGGAGTCTTTCTTAGCTTTGACCTCGGGCGTAAGTCGCGGTCGTCCGCGCGGATTCAGGGTCGATTGCAGCCCGAGTCGCCTCGCCGTGCGTCGCTGCCATTCGACATCGCCAAACGGAGCGCCTCGGACGACCGATCGCCGCAGGCGTTCCAGTTCCGCTTCCGTTTCAGGCCGGTTGACGAACGACGCCCACCTGTTCGGCAGAGCGACCGGTCCTGGATCGGGAGCCTCGCCGCACGACCGTTTCGGCAAGCTCGACCAAGGCCAGTCTTGGCGCGCGTCACGAGACTCGCACGCAGAGCGTTGCGTTCCACATACCGCACGACCGTCAACAGGTGATCGTCTTGCTCGATGGGGAAAGATTTGAAGCGGCCTTGATAGAGCGGGCCTGTCCCGGAAGTTCGATGCGAGGCGTGCCAGCGCTGCGTGTGCGTGACCGTGAGCCAACGCATGAACTCCGACAATTCTCCGACCTTCTGCGGCCAGAGGACGAGATGCCAATGATTCGGCATGACGCACCAGGCCAGCAGCGGCGTTGCGAAACGTTCCCTGGCCTCCCCCAAAACGCGTTCGAAGGCGGCGTAGTCCTTTTTCGAGCGGAACAACCGCGCATGGCCAACGGCCCGATTCAGAACGTGATAGGCAAAGCCAGGCGGGGCGACTCGCGGGTTTCTTGGCATGGCGGCATTCTACCGACCCCGTCCCTGCGTGCCAAGAACGACTCCCGACCCCTTTTGATCTGAGTCCCAGCCGGCGGAGACCACCGCCGGCGTGATGTACTTGCTGCAGATGTCCCGTTCGCTGAGGGCCTTCTTGTCCATGCGGTAATCTCCCCTGTCTTGCCTGCGGGGACCGGCACGACGGGCAAGGCATTGCCTCAGCTCCCCCCTTGAAGGCGTAGAAGCACCAGGATAGCAGTTGACGGCCCGCTCGCAACCTGGGCGGACGGTAGGGATGGGAGCTGATCGCGAATGTAGCGGAATCGGTGACGATTCCGGGCCGGGGAGCAGGGCAGACGGAATCTTCACAGATTCCGCTACGGTGTTTTGGCGAGCGGATGCGCGAAATCGATCTCGCGCCAAGCCAGCGCGGTGTTAAATTCGGCGGCGGGGGCGCTATGCCGCCTTGGCGGTGAATTGCGAAGTCGGAACGAAGGGAAGCGGGGAACGAAGGGAAGCGGGGAACGCGGAACTCGGAACTCGGAGCGGTGAAGGCGGCAACGGGGATGATTCCAAAGGCGCCCCGGGTTCCGAGGGGAATGTTGGGCGTCTTGGCAGCACGCCCTCTCCCCAACCCTCTCCCAGTGGGAGAGGGAGCAGGAGCGCGAAATAAGTGCCCGTCGAAGGTGGCCAACTTGGCGGGGCATCTTCGGGAAAGTTGGATGCCGGGGCGATGGAACGTACGCACCGAAGCAGAGCGCAAGGGAGCAGAGCGGCGCCGAGCGCCAAAGGTGGCCAGGTTCCCGAGGGAAATGTTGGGCGTCTTGGCGGCGCGCGCCCTCTCCCCAACCCTCTCCCAGTGTGAGAGGGGGCAGGAGCGCGAAGCGAGAGCTGGTCGAAGATGGCCAAGTTCCAAGGGGAATGTTCGGCGCCTTGGCGGCGTTCCCTCTCCCCATCCATCCCAGTGGGAGAGGGGGCGGGAGCGCGAAGCGAGAGTCGGTCGAAGGTGGCCAACTTGGCGGGGCATCTTCGGGAAAGTTCGAGGCCGTGGCGATGGAGCGTATGCACCGAAGCAGAGCGCAAGGGAGCAGAGCGGCGCCGAGCGCCAAAGGTGGTCAGGTTCCGAGGGGAATGTCGGGCGTCTTGGCGGCGCGCCCTCTCCCCAACCCTCTCCCAGTGGGAGAGGGGGCCAGGCGCCGAGTGCCAAAGGTGGCCAGCTTCCAAGGGGAATGTTGGGCGTCTTGGCAGTGCGCCCTCTCCCCAACCCTCTCCCAGTGGGAGAGGGGGCAGGAGCGAGAAGCGAGAGCCGGTCGAAGATGGCCAAGTTGGCGGGGCATCTTCGGGAAAGTTCGATGCCGTGGCGATGGAGCGTATGCACCGAAGCAGAACGCAACGGAGCAGAGAGGCGCCGAGCGCCAAAGGCGCCCAGGTTCCGCGGGGAATCTTGGGCACCTTGGCGGTGCGCCTCTCCCCAACCCTCTCCCAGTGGGAGAGGGAGCAGGAGCGAGAAGCGAGAGCCGGTCGAAGATGGCCAAGTTGGCCGGGTATCTTCGGGAAAGTTGGCGCCGCGATAACAGAACGCTATGCGGCCAGGAAGAGAAAACGCAAAACGCAAATTGCAAAACCGGCAGGCTCAGGAATGCACGGCCTCGACCGGTTCCGACTCATGCCCTGGCCGGCTTCTTCACCGAGCGGTTGAGGCTCGCATGTCGGCACGTGCATGCAGTCGAGCGCGGTGTAATGGCCGTCGCGGTTCCAGATCACGCCGTGGCATTCGACGACGTGATCGGCGTATTCCTGGTTGTTCTCGACCAGCAGGTGGTGCAGTGCGCGGAGGTTGTAGTGCGGCACGGCGGGGTAAAGATGATGCGTCAGGTGGATGTCCTGACCGTAGATGAACATGGCCCAACGCACGACCGGGTTGCAGAAAATCACGCGGCTGTTGGTCAGCTTGCCGTCGTCGGCGTTGGCGTGCTGGTACAGGTCGCGGAGCAGCATGTAGTAGGGAAACGTCGTGAACAGCGGCAGAATCCAGAGCAGCCAGAAATAGACGCCCCATTCCACGCCCGTGGCGAACTGAGTGTAGGCGAAGGCGCACTCCAGCAGCGTGATCCAGGTCAGTCGCAGCACGCTGGTGAACTTGCTGGAATAGACGGGCTTCATGTCCGACTGGAAAAACCAGTCGTCGGGCAAGGCGGCGATGACCGCGACGGCGCCGGCGATCAACAATACGGGGGCTACGAGCAACCGGGTCCAACTGCCGACATAACCCAGGTAGCCGAGCACGCCCACCATCAACCCGACGTAGGCGATGCCCAACATGCTCGTCAGACGGAACGGCCCGATCCGGCCGCGCGGGTTCTTGTCGAGCGATTTCTGATAGGGATTGATGCTGTTGCCGAGCGTGGTGATATAGATGTTATCCCACACGTAGCGCAGCAAGGTCGGCGGCCAGAAGATGCGGGCGAAGAAATGCAGGGCGAACTCGCCGTGCGTCATCGGGAAGGAATCCATCATCCGCGTCTTGCCCATGTTGAGCAGTTCCGGATCGCGCTCCCAGTCGTTCGTGTACTCGTGGTGCCCGAGGTGAATCAGGCGGTACTGGGCCGTCGTGCAGAACAGCGGGAACATGCAGAACACGTCGGAGACGAGTTCATTCCAGAAGCGGTTCTTCAGCAGGATGTAATGGGCGCCTTCATGCGCCAAGCCGGCAAAGCGATGTTGGACGGCGCCGACCAGCAACCAGCAGAGTCCCACCACCGGAATATCCCAGGCCCAGTGGAGCCCCCACGAGCCGCGCATGTGACAGAAGGTCGCCGTGCCGACGAGCACGACGGCAAGCGTCAGGTAGTCGGCCAGCAGGTAGAGGAGGTTCGTGTAATTATCCAAGTACCTCAGCGGCAGGATCAGCGCGTTGAGCTCTCGACTATTCAGCGTCTTGCCAAGTTGTTTGGCTCGCATTGGCACGTTTCCCACAAACCCGGTTAAAAAAGGCGCCCGGACCGTTCTGTCCGCCCCGGTTTGGTTCAACTCGGGTCCCCCAAGGGGGCAGCAAATCCTGGGCCGATCGCCCCACCGCCGAATCTATCGGAACCGGCAAAATCGACACGCATCATATATACTGCCCAATTTTGCACTGACAACCGGTCCCAGCGGCATCCCACAGCCCCCCCTGTTAGGCATATTCATCCTAAGCGCCTCATCCGCCCGCTTTTCGATCATCGGGCAGAGCGGTCGGCGGCCGTTAGCTGGAAGAAAAAAAAGAAAACGCCTTGCCGCTCGCGTGGGCGACAAGGCGTCGATCTCAGTGGCCGATCTCGTGGCGCCGCATTGCTGCGCAGACTCTGAAAGCACACCGGCTGGCGCCGGCAGAACCGCTGCGGTCGCTAGGGCCCCAACGCTTCCGCACGCGGCGCCCGCGCTGCCAAGCTTAGAAGGTATCGAGAATAAAATGGGAGCCGTAATGATAGCGGCGGTTCTGCGGATAGTAGTTCTGCCAGCTCCGGTTGTAGACCGGAATCCGCATCTCAGGCGGATAACGGTAGTAGAGGCTTTCCGACGAGCGGTAGTAGTCGGCGCTCCAGAAGTTCTGGGGGTAGTAGACGTACGGGTAGTGATAAAAGCGCTGCCAATCCTGGGTGTTGTAGCTGTGTCCCCATTGGCGGTTGAAGGCTTCTTCCGCACAAGCGCGCTTGGCGGGCATGGCGGCCCAGAGCGCGGCAGTGCAGAGCAAAGCCAAGGCGATCCTGCGGATCATGAGTTCCCCCTCACAGATCGTGGGCGTTGGTACGGGTGCGGTCAGAAGCCGTCCCTGGCGGGAGCAAAGGGCGGCGCGGGCAAAGCTGGGGTCGTTGGTCGCCTGGTTTTGCGTCTCAGAGCCGTCCGGAGGTCGCCCTGTATTTCGGGGGGGCGATTCTCTCCCTCGCGCAAAGTTCGGCAATTACAGCATCGGCTTCGCGACCGACGCAAAATGAGAGAATATCCGGCACAGCCGCTACACGCCCTAGAACTATTTGGGCAGCTTGCCTTCGGCTAATTCCCGGTCCCACTCGTCCATCAAAGGCCAGTCGATGGCGCAGGTGCCGAAGTCGGCCATGTGCAGGTAGCTTTCCAGCCGAGCGATCGTACGGTCGAGCAGCACGTCGTCTTTGCGAAAGATCGGCCCGTGGCTGGGCAGCAGCCACTCGACGTCGCTGGCCCGGATGCGTCGCAACGATTTGATGAAGGCCGGAATGTCGCTGCCATGATGAGCGTCGATCGCCCCGACGCAGCCGTCGCGGTAGATGTTGTCGCCGCTGAACAGCAGATTGTCTAAACGGAAGGAGAGTTGGCTGTCCGTATGCCCCGGCGTATGCCAGACTTCCAGTTCCAGATCGCCGACGCGGATCGTGTCGCCGTCTTCGACAAAGGCGTCGATTTTGACCGGCGGCATATCCAGGTGGATGTTTTGCGCCGTGACCTCCGCGAAGGTCTTGATCCGGTCTCCGGAGGCGAGCGGTTCGGCCGCCAGGGGATGCCCGGTGACGGTGGTCTTGAGCAACTGCTTGGCCTTGGCCAGGCCCTGAATGTGATCGACGTCAGCGTGCGTCGCAATCAGCGTCTTGCAGCTCGACAGAGGGAAATCGAGCTGCCGGATCATCTCGACGATTTCTTCGACGGTTTCGTCGAAGCCGACGTCGATCAACAGCCACTCCGAGGCGCCGTAGACGAGATAGACGTTGCAGCCCAGTCGCTCTCCGGCCTGGTAGTTAATTTCGATCACGTGTGGGAAGACGGGCTTCCGCTCCAGCATAGTCCGGTCCTTCCCTTCGTTCGCTAGCTCGGCAGTGGCCTGGCGTGCGGCTGGGTCAGCGCCGCCGAGACGATGCGATTCTAGGTTGCTTGCCGCCTGACGACAAGAACTATTGCGAGCTTGCCAAACTCTTGACGGGGAGTTGGTCGGCGGCGCCAACCCGAAGCGTCGGCGAGGAACGGTCCGGAGGTTTCCTCGCTGACGCTTCGGGTCGGTATCTCGCCCGACGACAAAAACGATAGCCAGGGCGTTTGTCAATCAAACGCTTGCCTCGGCGGCGACGATTGCGGCCAGTCCTTCGCGATACGAGGGATAGGCGAGCGACACGCGCAACTCGGCCAGCATCCGCGAGTTGTCGAGGCGTTTGTCGGCGGCGGCTCGGGCCGCGCGCGCGTCATCGGCGGCAGGCTCGACGAAGCGCGGAGCCGGCGCGTGCAGCAGGCGCGCCAATTCCGCATAGTATTCGCCGCGAGGAACCGGATGACCATCGGAAACCACGTATCGACGGGGCAAGGCGACGTCCGCCGCCTCGGCCGCCAGCACGGCGGCGGCGGCATCGTCCACGTGAATCAGGTTCAAGAAACCTGCCGTCGGCACGGCGAGCCCTGCGCCGGCCAGCAGCGGCGCCCGATTGGGAATTCGCCCCGGTCCGTAAAGACCCGCCATCCGCAGAATCACGCCGCGCGCCGCCAGCGGACTCCGCCACAACGCTTCTTCAGCGGCCAGGCTGGCCTGGCCGCCGGGCGCAGGGGCCGGCAGGCTGAATCTTCATCGACCTGCTCGCCATCGCAATCGCCGTAAACGCCCGTCGTGCTGACGTAGATCAAACGTCCCCTGTCAGCGGGCAGCGCCTCGAGCACGTGCTTGAACCCATCGACGTAGACTTGTTCGATCGACCGGCCCGAAGCGCGATCGTAGCCGACGGCGAACAGCACCGTGTCTGCCGCGGGCAAGTCGCGCAGCGTTTCCGGCTGCGTCACGTCGGCCACCTGCGGTATGAAGCCCTCGGCGGACAACGTTGCGGCGCGTTCGGCCGAACGAGTGACGACGTGCACGGCCGTTTCGCCCGCGGCACGCCACCGCCGCGCCACGCGAAGCCCCAAGTAACCGCAACCGAAGATGAGTTTCGACATGAACGCTGTTTCGGCTCGTTTAGCCGTCCAAGGGACCCGGCTCGCTACGGCCGCGCGTGGCCGATTCCAGATAGGCCGTCAACATGATCTGCGCGGCGAGCATATCGAGCCGCGCTTGCGCTGCTTCTTGGTGAGTTTCGCCGCGCCGAGAAACTGTTCCGCCTCGCTCGAGGTGAAGCGTTCGTCGAAGTACTCGACCGGCAACCCGGTGGTCTCGCTCAGCCAGGCGCCGAACTGGCGGGCTTCGATCGATTTCTGACTCTCTTCTCCGCTCAAGTGCACCGGCAGCCCGACGATAAACCCGACGGGGCGCTCTTCGGCGACCAGGCGTTTGAAGTAAGCGGCGTCGGCCCGCGCATCGCCGCGGCGGTAATTCTCATAGGGACTGGCCAGCGTGCGGCGCGAGTCGGTCAGCGCAATGCCGATCCGCACCGTGCCGAAATCGATGCCCGCCAGACGGCCAGGCGGAGCGTTGCAATTCCTGCTGTCACTGGTGGGGTTCAAGGCTACAAACGCGTAGGCTGGGAATTGAGATTCCTACTATCGAGCTAAAAGCCCGAGGGTAAGGGTTCCTCAAACTCAAGGTTCATGAGCGAAGTCGCTTGCTCTTGGGGCGTAATCAGCAAGCAAACCGAAACCTCCATTTGCAGCGGTTCTGGAAGCTTCTCAAGTATTGGCCAAACATCCGCTTCGCGCTCCTTGATGCTTTTGCCGTCGAAGGCTTTGTCGACAATGCGGATTCTGATCGCGCCGGGATTATACCGGTAGACTTTGATCTGCGCACGAGGATGAGCCGCGCCATATTCGCTACGGAGTTGCCGTTCAATGGCCTTCGTTTCCTCATCAATCTGCTTCGGTTTTCTGATCACGCGAGCGTCCTCCGTCCCCAGTCCTCCGTCCCCAATCGAGAACTACTTTTGCCGCAACCAAAAAGTCTTCGCCCCACTTGGTCGGCTTGGCCTTTGGCTCATATCGCCAATCCGTCGTCCAGGTTGAGACGGTGACGAGCGCCTTGGAAACGTCCACAGGCAATCCTACCCCCCGTTGCGCAACTTGTGGCGGAGCCAATCGAAATTATGAGCCTTCTGACCGCGGAATTCCATAAACACTTTTTGCTGCTTGCGTTTAGGGTGTGCGTTCAGCAGTACCGCCTTGAGCATGCACTCGACCGCATAACCCGCCAAGTACATCGAAGTGGTCGTGAAGCCGTTGTCCAAGAGGAACCTCGCTTCTTCGAAGCGTTTCCAACCCGCCGTTCGAAACGACAGTACGAGCCGCGGTCGAGCCAAGGGCAACGCCCCCTTTCATAGCAACAACGCCGTTGCCAATCGCTAGATTATAACCGCTTAGGCGACAGCGGGCACGTTAAAGGTACTCCCGCCAGCCCTTTTCCTGCAGGATCTTCACCACCTCGCGAATGGATTCTTCATCGTGCTTGTTCGCCACCAGCGTGGCGTCGGGCGTGTGAACGACCACGCAGTCCTTCAAGCCCAAGGTCACGATCAAGTGATCGTCGGCGCCGCGGACGATCGTACCGCGAGTATTGACGCCGACGTGCTTGGCCAGAATGGTGTTGCCTTCGGCGTCCGCCCCGTTCAGCCGGGCCAGCGCTTGCCAACTGCCGACGTCGTCCCAGTCGTACGGCGCCTCGATAACGACAATGTCCTCGGCGTGCTCCATCACCGCGAAGTCGATCGAGACGCCTTGGATCGCTTCGAACTCCCGTTCCAGCTCTTCGTCAAACCGCGGCGTGTCGTAAGCCGCTGCAATCCGCTCGAGATGGGCGTACATGGCCGGCTGGTGCGCCGCCAGCGCTTGCATGATGGCGGCGGCCTTCCAGATGAAGATGCCCGAGTTCCAATAGAAATTACCCGCCGCCAGGTATTGCCGCGCCACGTCGGCCTTGGGCTTTTCGCGGAACTGTCGCACTTGGAACGCCGGCGGATGACCGGCCTCGGCCCGCTCGAGTTCTTCGCCGCGCTCGATATAACCGAAGCTCTCGGCCGGATAAGTCGGCTTGATGCCGAAGGTGACGATGCGGCCGGGCTGCGTCGTCGACGAGCGAGGCGGCAAAGTGGATCGCGTCTTGAAAGGCTTCGTCGGGACCGATGACGTGATCGGCGGGCATCACGACCATGGTGGCGTCGGGGTCGTGCCGGCTGACGCAAATCGCCGCCAGGCCGATGCACGGCGCCGTATCGCGCTTGTGCGGCTCGCCCAGAATGGCCGCGGGGGGCAAATCGGGCAATTGCTCGGCCATCGCCGGAACCAGCTTCTTGTTGGTGGCGATCAACATGCGCTCGGGCGGCGCCAGGTCGCCCAGTCGATCGACGGTGGATTGAATCATCGAGCGCTCGCCGAACAGCTTGAGCAATTGTTTCGGCCGCAGATCGCGACTTTCCGGCCAGAAACGCGTGCCCGATCCGCCGGCCATGATGACGGCATGCAGCATGAAGGCTCCCTGTACTAGTTACGAAAATACGTTGGCTCAGTAATCCGCAGGCCCGGTTTCACTTTGGCCGCCAGTTCGGCCGCGTCGAGGGCGAACAGCGGGCTGATCTCGACGGCGACGCCGTCGAGCAATTCCGCGCCCGCTTGGCGCAACCATTCGGCGTGCAAGGCGATCATTTGCGCCTGGACCGTCTCCGGCGAGTCTCGCTCGGCGCCCGGCTCGTTCTTCAACGGGGCGAAACAACGGGCTTCGTCGACTTCCACGACGATCGAGTGCCTGGCGGAGGGCAGCAGATCGAAAATGAATTGCTCGAACTTGACGGCGTTGGGCGCGTCGGGCTCGACTTTCCGACCGCCGGCGTCCAGGCAAGGAACTTTCTTCAGCGCCTGGTGAAACGGCAGGCTGTGTTCATCGTCGCCGCTCATCCGCTCGACCAAATCGACGTCGAACACGTGAACGGCAATACTGCCGGCCCACAGTTTGAGCGAGCCGTCGGGCAGACGCTGATCGGCGGCGTCCTCGGGCAGGTCGCTGTACTCGATGATCTGCACCCGGTCGTCGATCGAAACGACGTTGCCCATCCGGTCCGTCGGCGTCCGCTTGGCCACCACCTGCGTGGACAGCTCCGAGCCGGAGAGGAGGTGGGCGCCGATGAATTCCGCGTCGCAGACGGTCGCCAACGGGTTGTCGACCTGCATATAGAACAACTGCTCGATGCCGCGACGCCGCAGATCATTCAGCAGGCCGCTGCGCGCCAGCGCCGAGAGCATGCCGCCGTGACCATCCGGGCTCAAACAAAGCTCCGCCGGCCCGGCCAGCAGCAGTTTTCCCGACTGCGCGTCGACGGCCGGCATGGCGCCCTGGCAGAAGATCTGCAAGTCCTCGGCGGACAAGCCGAAGTGGGCGTAAGCTTCCAGAAAGTCGACTGGTTTCCTGGTGCGTGGCGGAGCTGGTCATCAAATACAGCGGCACGCGGACGCCGTACCGGCGGCCTACCGCCATGACCTTTTCGATCAGGATCTGAAACAATGAAGCGTTGGAAACCGGGCCGATCGGGTACATCCCCTTGGGATGTTCGAATCCCAGCCGCGTTCCCTGGCCGCCCGCCACCAGCGCCACGCCGACGCGGCCGGCGCAAGGCCTGTTCACCCCGCTGGCAGGCCTCGGCCGGCGAGAAGAGTTGCCCTTCGCCCGACAGCCGCACCGCCGGCGGACCTTCGGCGCGGCGGGCCAACGCCGGCCAATCGTGCGTCTCATGCTTGCCGTGAAACAACCGGTCGACCCGCGCCAAGTCGAGGCATTGGATCTGCGCGGCCAGGTGTATCCGTTCCTGAGCTTCCAGCGCATCCCAGAAGGCCAGCACGTGTTGCTGCCCGTAAGGCTCGAGCAGGGCCTGAGAGCGCGACCCGATCAGGCGGTGCGACGGCCTGCTGGGGACCGCCTTGAGACGATTGCGAGGAGGTCATGCAAGCGGCACTTTCAATCCGTCGTAGGCCAGCTCCATGGTCGGCGGCAGCGAAGCCTGGGTGGCCCCGTGTTCCAATTCGTGTGACATGTGGGTGAACAGCGTCCGCCGCGGTTTGACACGGCGGGCGACTTCGATGGCTTCATCCAAGCTGAAATGCGTTGCGTGCTTGCGCGGCCGCAATGCATCGAGAATCAGTACGTCGAGTCCTTCCAGCAAAGGCCAGCTTTCTGCAGGGATCTCGTTCGTATCCGTGCAGTAGGCCACGTTGCCGAAGCGGAAGCCGAGCACATTGAACCGTCCGTGCAACAGCCGCAAGGGCCGTACCTGAGCCCCCAAGACCTCGAACGGCGCGGTTGAAATCCGCTCGAAACATAGTTGCGGCACGGCCCCGGCGTGAAGCAAATGAATATCTTCAGTAAAGGCATAGTCAAACGACCGCCGGATCCGATCTTCGACCTGTTGCTCACAGTACAGCGGCAGCTTGTGGCCGAGATAATACGGGAAAAGCCGCAAGTCGTCCAACCCGAACAGGTGGTCGGCGTGCTCGTGCGTAAACAGAACCGAGTGCACGATGCCAATCCGTTCTCGCAGCAATTGGCTGCGGAGGTCGGTCGGGGCGTCTACCAACAGGTTGCCTTCGGGCAGGCCAAGCACTAACCCGCAACGAGTCCGGTGGTTGCGCGGATCGGCGCTCTGGCACGTGGTGCAATCGCAGCCGGGGATCGGAACCCCCATCGAAGTTCCGGTGCCAAGAAACACCAATTGGCCGCGAATATCCGTAGTCAGGGGAACCGTTGGCAGCGCCATCGCGAATTTCGTCAAAGCGGTATGCGTTACCCGGCTTATTCATCAGCCCACGCCAACCCGAAGCGTCAGCGAGGTAGCGAAGTCGGATTCACCTCGCTGACGCTTCAGGTTCGTGTCGAGCGGTTCGGCAATCGAGCTCGGTGCTGATGAATCATCCGGGCGTAGGGACTTAGGGCTGTGCACCTTCGCAAATTCGTCCGCGACTGGCAAGCGATCCGCCGCAAGGAGTCGCGATTGCTCGCTGAGGAGTTTCAAGCTGGCGCCGCTCGAAGTTCGAAGCAACAAGGCCGGAAACTACGCGCCGCCGCCCCCCCTCTGCGGAGTCAATTACGCGCGAACAACCCTTATTGACCAGTCGTACCAAAAGCTATAAGCTACGTTGCTGGAAAATGTTACGCCATCCCAAACAGCGCTGCGGCGGTCCAGGATCGCCCGGCGGTGCTTTTCTTTTTTTGTTGGGGCCTCGACGCTCCGGCTGATCAGCCATGGAAGTATTAGAACGTATCTGGGAGTTTCTGAGCCTCGTCTTCGGCGGTCTGGCTCGCAGCATCGAACGAGCGATCACCTCGCTGTTCGGCTCCTCCAATGCTCGATATATCAAGAAACTACAGGCGAAGGTCGAGGCCATCAACGCCCTGGAGCCTAAATACCAGGCGATGACCGACGAGGAACTGCGGCAGCAGACCGTCGAGTTCCGCAAGCGGCTGGCCGCGGGCGAAACGCTCGACGACCTGCTGGTCGAGGCGTTTGCCGTCTGCCGCGAAGGCGGGCGGCGGTTCATCAGTATGCGCCATTACGACGTTCAGTTGCTGGGCGGAATGGTGCTGCATTTCGGCAATATCGCCGAAATGGTCACCGGCGAAGGCAAAACCCTGGTCGCCACGCTGCCGGCCTATCTCAACGCGCTGGGCGGCAAAGGGGTGCACGTCGTCACGGTCAACGATTATCTGGCCCGCCGCGACATGGAATGGATGGGGCCGCTGTACATGGGCTTGGGCCTGACCGTGGCCGCCATCTACAGCAACATGGATGCGACGGAAAAGCAGCACGCTTACGACTGCGATATCACCTACGGCACGAATAACGAGTTCGGCTTCGATTACCTGCGCGACAACATGAAGCCGGCCGCCAAGGGGGACGATCGCTACGACAAACGCGACCAGCAGTGCCAGGGCCCGCTGCGACTACGCCGTGATTGACGAAGTCGACAACATCCTGATCGACGAAGCCCGCACCCCGCTGATTATTTCGGGCCCCGCGCACGACGACGTCACGCGTTATCCGAAGGCCGACAAGATCGCGCGGCAGTTGAAGAAAGACGTTCACTTTGAGGTCAAGGAAAAGGAACATTCCGTCCATCTGACCGACGACGGGGTGCGCGAGGCCGAAAAGCTGGCGGGCGTGGAGAGCTTTTACACGGCCGGTCACATGGAGTGGCCGCACTTGATCGACAACGCGCTCAAGGCGCACTGGCTCTACAAGCGCGACGTGAACTACGTCGTCGACGGCGACGAGGTGATCATCGTCGACGAATTCACCGGCCGCTTGATGCCCGGCCGCAACTGGAGCGACGGTTTGCACCAGGCGGTGGAGGCCAAAGAAGGCGTGCGCATGAAGGAAGAGAACCAGACTCTACGCCACGATCACGCTGCAGAACTTCTTCAAGCTCTACGGCAAGATCAGCGGCATGACCGGCACGGCCATGACCGAAGCGGGCGAGTTCTGGAAGATCTACAAGCTGGACGTGATCGCCATTCCCACCAACCGCCCGATGCAGCGGCTCAATCATCCCGACGTGATCTACCGCACGGAACGGGAGAAGTTCGAAGCGATCGTCGACGAGATCGAGCGGCTGCACAAGTGGGATTACGTGGCGCTGTCCGACGGCCGGCAATTGGCCGGCACGATCGTCAAGGAGCAGGACGACCGGATCGAGTTCCAGCCGCGCGATTCGAAGGAGCGGCAATGGATCGAGCGCAGCAAGATCAGCGAACTGGACGAGCGCGGCCGGCCGGTGCTGGTCGGCACGGTGTCGATCGAGAAGAGCGAACGGCTCAGCGCCATGCTGAACCGTCGCGGGATCAAGCATGAAGTGCTCAACGCCAAGCAGCACCAGCGCGAGGCCGAGATTGTGTCTCAGGCGGGCCGCAAGGGAGCGGTGACCATCGCCACCAACATGGCCGGCCGCGGCACCGACATCATCCTGGGCGGCAATCCGGAAACGATGGCCTGGGCCTTGTTGCAGGACAAGTACGAAACGCGGCTCGACGTGCCCCAGGAAGAGTGGAACGCCCTGGTGGCCGAGATTGAAAGCCGCGAGCACATGAAGACGGGCGGCATCGAGGTCAAAAAGCTCGGCGGCCTGCACATCATCGGCACCGAGCGGCACGAGGCACGGCGCATCGACTTGCAGTTGCGCGGCCGTTGCGGCCGCCAGGGCGATCCCGGTTCCAGCCGCTTCTTCCTCTCGCTGGAAGACGATCTGATGCGGATCTTCGCCGGAGAGTGGGTCAAGAACGTGCTCACGCGGCTGGGCATGCAGGAGGGCGAAGCGATCGAGAGCCGGATGGTCACGCGCCGCATCGAAGGCGCGCAAAAGAAGGTCGAGGAACGCAACTTCGAGACCCGCAAGAACCTGCTCGAGTATGACGAAGTGATGGACGAGCAGCGCAAGCGCGTGTATGGCTTCCGCCAGGAAATTCTCGACGGCGTGAATTGCAAGATCAAGATTCTCGAGATGATCGATCGCGAGATCGGTCGTTACCTCGACGATTTCCTGGCCAAAGATTACGGTTCCACGACGTTCGCCAAGTGGGCCGGCGGCGAGTTGGGCGTCGAGCTCAACGGCAACGATTATCGGGGCCTCGATTACGAAACGGCGGAGCGGCTGGCCAAGGACGAAGCGCAGCGAGCGGCCGAGACCCAGGTCTTCGAGGCCTTGGAAGAGAACCTGCCGGAAGACGCCGAAGAAGACGAGTGGAATTGGGAAGCGCTGGCCAAGCTGGCCAACGTGCGCTGGAAGCTCAGCTTGCGCGACCGCGATTTGAAGAAGGCCGGCCGCGATCACGTGGGCGAGCTGCTGATCGAGAAGGCGCGGGCGGCCATCGAGAACACCGATTTGTCCGAAGGCAGCCGTTTTCTCGACCCCGACTACGGCTGGCGGACCGCCTGCGGCTGGGTCCACTACAAGTTCGGCATCCAGCTCGACGTCGACGAGGTCCGCGGCATGGAACTGGCGGCCTTCAAGCAGCTCGTCCGCGAAAAGGCCGTCGAGACCTACGACGAAAAAGAAACCGAATATCCGGTGCTGGCCGGGCTGTACCATTTCACCACCCGCGACGCCGGCGGCCAGAAGCGTTACGATCGCGAGCGGTTGGTGACCTGGGCTCGCGAGCGATTCAACGTCGAATTGAACCTGGACGACTTGCACAACAAGCAGCGCGACGAGATCCGCGTCTTGCTGATCGACCACAGCCGCGAGCACCAGCGGAAAGCCAACGCCGCGCTGGCCGAGGCGCAAGCCCGCGTCCGCAAGATGTTTGGCGACGAAGAGCGGCCCGGCGTTTCCGCCGCCGACGTGGCGGGCGGCAACGGCGCGCTCGATTCGCTCAGCCAATGGCTGTCGCAGGAGCTGCACTACGAGTTGCCGAGCCGACGAACTGGCCCGGCTCGACCGGTCAGCGATGGAACAAAGAGTTTCTTCGGCCGTCGAGGATCGCTTCCGCCCCGAGATCCGCCGCATGGAGCGGGCCTTGGTGCTGCAGTTGCTCGACACGGCCTGGAAAGACCACCTGTTGGCCATGGACCACCTGCGTCAGAGCGTCGGCTTGCGCGGGTACGCCCAGGTCGATCCGAAGGTGGAGTACAAACGAGAAGGCATGCGGACCTTCGAGCAGATGTGGGCCAGCGTCGGCGAGCGAGTCACCGATCTCGTGTTTCGCATGGAACAGTTGAACGAGGACTTCGTCGGTTCGACGTGGGTCGAAGGCACGGCCACGCACGAGGAAGCGCCGCCGACCTCGCAGATGAGCGAAGAGCAGCAGCAAGCGCTCGACGGCTCGGAAAGCGGCGCCAAACCCGAGCCGATTCGCAACCGCGAGGAGCAGGTCGGCCGCAATGACCCTTGCCCCTGCGGCAGCGGCAAGAAATACAAGAACTGCCACATGCGCAAAGGGGGCGTGCGAGAGGCGTAGCGCCTGCAAAACGCAACGCTTCTTTAAAGAGGATGTGGGGATGAAGAGGAGATGATGGAGATGGCAGGCGGGAGTGCAGGCCGCGTCGGAAGCGATCGCCTGCCTATTCATATGCGACTTGCGGTAGCGATTCTTGTCTATCCATTCGCTCTGACATTCTGTCATCTGTTCATCCCCAGTCCCCTTTTAGTACAGCCGCACCATTACAGCGCTTGCCCGAGGGAAAGGACGCCCGCGGTGAGTTATCTGCTGAATCTCGTTTATCTCTCGTTGCTGGCGATCGCCTGGCCGTGGCTGGCCTATAAGTCGCTTCGCCAGGGCAAATACCGCGAAGGTTTCGCCGCCAAGTTCCTGGGCCGCGTTCCTCCGCGGCAGGGACGGCGCCCGTGTCTCTGGCTGCACGCCGTCAGCGTGGGCGAGGTCAACCTGTTGGCGCCGTTGCTGGCGGAGATTGGACGTCGCCGGCCCGAGTGGGAGTGCGCGATCTCCACGACCACGATGACCGGCTACGCGCTGGCCCGCAAAAAATACTCCGCATACAGCGTCTTCTACTGCCCGCTCGATTTTTCCTGGGCCGTGCGCCGGCAATGCGGAGGATCCGCCCCGACTGCCTGGTGCTGGCGGAACTGGAGTTGTGGCCCAACCTGATCCGCGCCGCGCGCGAGCAAGGCGCCGCGCGTGGCGGTGGTCAACGGGCGACTGAGCCGAGCGCAGTCATCGGGGCTATCTTCGCGTGCGGCCGTTCATCTCCCGCTTGTTGCGGCAGCTTGACCTGATTGCCGTCCAGGACGACGAGTATCGCCGCCGCTTTCTCGATCTGGGCGCCGCGCCGGCCGCCGTGTGCGTGACCGGTTCCATGAAGTTCGACGGCGCCGAGACCGATCGCCGCAACCCGGCCACGATACGGCTGCGCGAACTGGCCGGCATCGCCGAGAGCGACGTCATATTCCTGGCCGGCAGCACGCAAGAGCCGGAAGAGGAACTCGCGCTGGCGACTTATCGCGAACTGGCGAGCGAATGCCCTGCGCTGCGGCTGATCGTCGTGCCGCGGCATCGGGAACGGTTTGACGCCGTGGCGAAATTGCTGGACGAGTCGGGAATACCCTGGCAGCGCCGCAGCCGGTTGGACGCAGACGGCGCCGATCCCCATGCGCCCGTGTTGCTGGTCGATGCCATCGGCGAACTTGGCGCCTGGTGGGGGACGGCGCACGCGGCCTTCGTCGGCGGCAGCCTGGGCTCTCGCGGCGGCCAGAACATGATCGAGCCGGCGGCCTACGGCGCCGCCGTTTCCTTCGGCCCGAACACGCGCAACTTCCGCGATATCGTGGCCATGCTCCTGGCCGCCGAGGCGGCCGTCGTGGTGCACGACGGCGCCGAGCTGACCGCCTTCGTGCGTCGTGCGCTGACGGATCGCGAGTTCGCGGCGGCGCTCGGCGAACGGGCTCGGCGGCTTGTTTCCACGCAGCTTGGAGCTACTGCCCGCACGTTCGAGTTGCTGGCGCCGCTGGTGGAAGGCGCCGCCTTTTCGGCGCGTCAGGCCGCGTAAGCAAGGCGGCGGGCGCTCGCTGGCATATCCGCCTGCTGGATCGGCTCTGATTCTCGGACTATGCTATCAGCGGCGCGAGGCTTGCCGAAACAGGCGAGTTCGCGCCGCTTGAGCTCGCTCGTGCGGACCGGCTGCGCTCAGCCGGTCCGCGTTTTAGAGACAAGCGAGGACGCTTGTCTCCGTACGACGAGCATCGCTTACTATCGTCTTCAAATTTGTCCGTCCAAGAGTCTGCCGCTTCACGATCTTGCCAAAGGGTCTTCACGCATGCGTTATTTCCTTCGCTCGGCTTCGCACATTCCGACCAAGACGTTCTCGAGTCTGATGCTCGCTTTCGGCGCCATGCTCTCGTTCGCCGCCACAGGCTCGCTGTTCGCCGGCGAGGGGCTGAAGAAAGGAGACCGCGTCGTGTTCTTGGGCGACTCGATCACTCAGGCAGGCGCCCGGCCGGGCGGCTACGTGACGCTGGTCGCTGAGGCGCTGGCCAAGCAAAAGCCCGACTTGGGCGTGGAAGTGATCGGGGCGGGGATCAGCGGCAACAAGGTTCCCGACCTGGAGCAGCGGCTGCAGCGCGACGTGCTGGACAAGAAGCCGACGGTCGTGGTGATCTACATCGGCATCAATGACGTCTGGCACTCGTTGCAGGACCGCGGCACTCCCAAAGACGCCTTTGAGAAGGGGCTGCACAACTTGATCGGCCAGATCAAAAAGGCGGGCGCGCGAGTCATCCTCAGCACGCCGAGCGTGATTGGCGAAAAGACCGACGGCTCAAACAAGCTCGACAAAATGCTCGACGAGTACAGCGAGGTCAGTCGAAAAGTCGCCAAGGAAACCGGCTCGCAACTGCTCGATCTGCACCAACAATTTCTGGACTACATCATGAAGCACAACTCGGACAACGCCGAGAAGAATGTGCTGACCACCGACGGCGTGCATCTCAACGCCGCCGGCAACCGCTTTGTGGCCGACCGCATGTTGGAGGCGCTCGGCGCGGCTGAGCCCGCCGGACTGACGCACGACGCCGTGCTCCGCCACGTCGTACTGTTCAAGTTCAAGGACGAGGTCACAAAGGAGCAGGTGCAGGAAGTTGTCGACGCCTTCTCGGCCTTGCCCGGCAAGATCGACGCGATCGTCGACTTCGAGTGCGGTACGGACGTCAGCGTCGAGGGCAAAGCAGAGGGTTTCACGCACGGCTTCGTCGTGACGTTCAAAGACGAATCCGGCCGCGAGACCTATCTGCCCCACCCCGCGCACCAGGAGTTCGTCAAGCTCGTCGGCCCCCGGCTCGACAAGGTGCTGGTGTTCGATTTCAAAACGCAGAAATAGAACTGGCAATCAAGTGCGCAGGCGACCGCCGCCTTCCTTCCCCTCGAGGAATGCGTTCACGTTTTTGCGATCAGAAGCCCAAGAGTTGTCGGCATGTCGCATGCCGCCAGTCGATGCTGGCGGCATGCCCACAACTCGCCCTGCCGGCCACGCGCCGCAACCTCAAACCGCTTCGCGGTTGCGGCGGACCCATTCCTGCAGATCGAGCGGCGTGTCGTTCTCTCGGCTGACGTTCGGGAACAAGGCTTCGAGCCGGACGGTCGGCTGCGCGAGATCGGCCAGCGACTCGATGACCAGGTCCGGCCGGTAGGCGTGCCGATCGGCGTCGCTGCGGCGCGTGCCGCCGGAAAGCACCAGAATCGTGCGGTAGCCCATCTGCACGCCGCCCAGGATGTCGGTCTCCATCGTGTCGCCGATCATCACCGTCTCGGAAGTGGCCAGGCCCAGCTCCTTGCGCGCCGCCCGCATCATCACGGGGCTGGGCTTGCCGACGCTGAGCGACTTGACTCCGGTCGCCGTTTCCAGATACGCGATCGTCGCGCCGCAACCGGGACGCGTGCCGGTGGCCGTCGGACAGCTCGGATCGAGGTTGGTGGCAATCAGCTTGGCGCCGTCGAGAATCATGCGCACGGCCGTTTCCAGCATTTCCAGCGTGACCGTGCGTCCTTCGCCCACCACGACGTAATCGGGCGAATGATCGACGATTGCATAGCCGTTGCGGTGCAGCGCATTGAGCAGGCCGCCTTCGCCGATCACGTAGGCCGTGCCTTCCGGCTTTTGCTCGGCAAGGAAACGGGCGGTCGCCATGGCGCAGGTGAAGATATGCCGCTCTTCGACGCAGATCCCCATCCGGCCTAAGCGGATCGCCACGTCGCGGCGGGTGCGCTGGCTGTTGTTGGTCAAGAAAAGAAAGGGAATGTCTTCGCGGATCAACCGAGCGACGAATTCGTCGGCGCCCGGAATCAATTCGTGGCCACGGTAGATCACTCCATCCATGTCGATCAGAAAGCCGATCCTCGCGGTCGAGGCGGCCGGCGGCTTCATGCGGCCCGCAACGGTCGTATCCATGTAAAGCTGAGATCCTGATTCTTTGTTTGCAAACGCTGCTTGCATCGCGAGACGCGCGAGGCTTGCCATGCGCCCAAGCTGTTCCAAGTCGCTCGGGCGAGATGCAGATGGCATGCCGCAATTCGTCGGCCCGCGCGACGGCATCCTGGCGGCGCAGTGCGCAAAGGACGGCTATCCAAGCGCATAAGCGCGTTGCAAGCCGCCGCACGTTGCCCGTGCATTAACGCGGAACTTGCCATGCCGAAGAGAATTCCCGGCGAAAATGCCTAGACTTTAAGCAGGCTTCTGCCGCGCACCTCGCTCAGACAATGGATGGAACGGGGGTTGTGACGGCCGCTTCTTGGAAGGCACGGTTTGCCAATGCAATGCGACCCAGGCGCAACGGGCGGCGCAGAAAGAAATCGGCCAATTCCTGCGAACAGAGCAGTTGCAGTTCCCGCGGCCGGTCGCTTGCCAACGGATCGCGCCAACCGTCCTGGTCCGCCGGCGCTGGCTGCGCTTCGGCTGCGCACGCAGGGTGCAGCGCGACTTCAGCCAACGCGAAGCTTGCAGGCTGATCCAAGAACCGCCGCAGCAGACGCAGATCGACGCAGCCGGCGTGCGACGAACCGAAGAACGCATCGGGATGTGCGATCCGTTGCCGGTCGATCATGCGGCAAAAGCTCGCGGCGTAATAGCGTTTGACCAGCGCCAGCAGCGCATTGGCGCAGCGGAAGCCCGGCGAAAAACTCGCCAGCCACGCGCACCGTTCCAGCGGCACGCGCACGGCGGGAATGCCGTATTGTTCCACGAGCCGAGGAACCAACTCCGCCACGCCCGGCATCATTTCGACGTATTGATGGCCGTTCAGGTGCGTCGGCTGCAGACCGTGGTCGAGCATCGCTTCGGTCTGTGCATTCAGCTCCTGGAGAATCTGCGTTCGAAAGCGCGAGGCGCCGCGGCGCAGCCCGCGAAACAAGGCGCCGGGGCCGGGAAAGCGGCCCTGCTCGTCGAGCAGTTCGGCCGGGTAGCTCTTCGCAGTGAGCGGCCGACCTTGCGTCAAGTTGAGATGCACGCCCAGATCGAACGGATGATGAGGGTCATCCAGACGGCGGCGGACTTCGCTGGAAGGCAAACGTCCGGCGGCTTGCGTACGGAGCAGTTCCTTCCAGGCCGAGAGCACCTGCGCGGCGTGCGGTGCATTGGTCAGCACCGAGGCGCTGGTCAGCAGGCCCTGTTCAAACCCTTGCAGAATGCCGCGGCTGACTGCGGCGTTCATGCCGAAATCGTCCGCGTGCAGGACGACTCGCGGCGCCACGCCGTGCCCGCCGCCGCTTGCCATCAGCCGGCCCTCCGCAATCCGCTCGTCGGATTCGTCCCGCCGCCGACAGGGCTCGCTCCGCACGGCAGCGGCAACAGCCGCGGTTCCGTCGCAGCGTCTGCCGCGGAGTTCTGACGGGAAGCGCAAACGATTTCATACAGCAGGCAGACCAACAGCACGATGGCGCCGATCGGCTGGCTGCCGTGCTCGTTGGCAAAGTTGCGCACCAGGCGACCGAACATGTCGGTCACGGCCGGCCCCATCATCAACAGGCTGGCAATCAGCGCAAAGGGCTGCAACGCCGTTCGCGAGGTCTGCAATGATTCCAGCAACCGCCAGGCGATTACCGGCGCGGCTACGACATAGGTGCAAGATTCGGTCGCCGGACCGAACAGCACGACCCACACGGCGAACAGTTCGAACATCCGCGTGAAGCGCACTCGGGCGTCGGTCGTCTGCCGGGCGACCCACAAACAGAGGGCAAACACGGCGGCGCCCGCCGCGGCTTCTGCCATCGCAAACGCGCCGGGCTGAAGCGGCCGGCCGTAGATTACAAACAACTGGTCGAAGGTCCGCATCCTTTCACGCATGATGGCCGTGCTGTCCATCAGGTGAGTAAACCAGCTTGCATACTGGGCCTGCACCAGCTCAGGGTTCTTGGTCAGGAACGGGAGCAACAGTCCCAAACCCATCGCCGCCAGGTATTTGAGCGAGAATTGTCTTGGATAGAGCCCGGCGACCAGCATGGCCAGCGCCAACGGATAGCCTTTGATCAGCGTCGCCCAGGCCAGCCAGGCCGCCGCACGGTTCCAGCGCCCTTCGGCGGCCGCCGCCAGTCCGAGCAGCACGGAACCGAGCATCATCAGGTTCGCCTGGCTGTTGTACATGCTGTGCAGCGACAGCGGCAAGGCCAGCAGGAACAGCGAGGCGATCTCGACCCGGTTCAACCTTTCCGGAATCAGGCGCCGCGCCAGGCGCCCAAGCCCAACGCGAAAATGCCGCAGTTCAGCAGTTTCCAACCCACCGCGCTGGCCGAGTCGGAAAGCACGGCGAGCGGCGCCAGGCTGACCGCGAATAGCGGGCTGTAGCGATAGTACTCGCGCAGTTCGCACGTAAATATCGTCGCCCGACAGCCAACGCCGGGCCGCGTTGACGTAGATATCGTAGACCGTGTGACTGTTCGGCTTCAGGTACGCGTAGACGGAAAGCGCTGTGATGGCGACGATCCAGAGCGTCGTCGCAAAGCGGACCACGTGGCGGTCCGTCGAGATCACGCGCTGGAGCGAGGGGACGGAGCCCACGGCAAACATCAGGCGGCCTTTCGTGTAGGAGGCGTCTCGGCCGCCGCCGGCCGGGTGCGCACGGCGGGAACCTGCCGCCCGGAGCACAGTCTCGCCAGCCGAGCCGCAGCACGTCGCGGAGCATGCGGCCTGCGTGCCGAGACAACGATAACGTGGAGGAATACTCATTGATCAGCGTGACCGCAATTCGCCGCTGCGGCAATTCCAGCCGGCGGCACAGCAGCACGACTTCGGCGTCGAAGGCGAACCCGTCGATGCTGGTGCGCGAGAAGATTTCGAGCACCGCCCGGCGACTGAAGACTTTCAGTCCGCACTGCGTATCGGTCACTTCGCGCGAACACGATCCGTTTGACCACTTCGCGGAACACGGCGCTGGCGATGATTCTGGACAGCTTCCGCCGCGCTTCGTGCTTGGATTCGGTAAGGTCGCGCACGCCGAACACCGCTTCGCATTCGCCGCGGCCGATCCACTCGCAAGCCGTGCGCAGCGGAGTCATTTCGTAAGGCAAATCGGCGTCGGTGAAGGCGACGATCCGGCCGGTCGCCGCCAGCATGCCCCGACGGATCGCCGCGCCTTTGCCCTGCTGTCGCTCCGAGCGGACCGTCGAGAAACGCTTTCCGAACCGATCGCTGATGGCCGCCGTGCCGTCGCTGCTGCCGTCGTCCATGACGACCACGCGATAGTCGATGCCCCAGGGATCGAGAAACGCCGCCAATCCTGCCAGCGTGGCGGGCAGTCGCTGGGCTTCATTCAAGGCAGGGACGAGCAGGGTCAATTCATGGTCCGCCGGGGCGACGGCCATGAGCGATTCGTCGGCCAAGCCCATTCGTCGCCGCGCTTTGGGAACGGTGTTCACGTTCGTACATCCCTTCGGCGATTGAAACAACCGCCCGGCGGGGCCTCCGCCTCTGCTACCGGCCACAGTTTGGGCTTCCGGCGCCGCTCAGACCGATCGGCCCGAGGTGAGTGTCGACCCAGTCTGCAAACTGGGCCTTATTTTCGGCAGACGAGGCTGGAGAACTTTTGCCAAAATGGGCGGCGGAAGCAAGATTTTTTGCGTTCGCGCTGGCTGACCGGCCGTGCGGGCGGTGCAGCACCTCGCCGGGCATCAAGAAATACCCGGCCGCATTTTTTCAAAAAAAGCTTGCAACCCCCTGTTGTGCTGGCTAGCATCCGGCATAACGACTGCAAGCGAACGTTTTCCTTGCAGCTTTCTTGCATCCTCCTGCGAAGGCAGGCTCTTTTGGTAGAGGAGGAGTTTCTATGCTCGTCATGAGTGTTAAGGAGAAATGTGTCGTTGCGCTGGCGTCTTTGGCTTTGACGCTCGGCCTGTTCCAGCAAATGATGCGGGGCGAAGAGCCCGCCGCCAAGCCGGAAGCCAAACCGGCGGTGAAGGCGCGGGCCAAACCGCGCGGCCGGTTGCCGGCCCACTTCGGCAAGATCGTTGATCCTCAGCAAAAAGAAACGATCTACAAGCTGCAAGCTGAGTACGCTCCCAAGATCGAAGCGCTGCGAGCGGAACTTCAGGCCCTGCTGGCCAAACGAGACGCCGAGTTGGAAAGCGTGTTGACGGCCGAGCAAAAGGAAAAGCTCGCCGAGTTCCGCGCGGCCGCCGCTTCGAAACGGGGCGCCGGGGCGAAGCAAAGGGCAGCCCAAGACGCATCTAAGAAGGCCGATGCGTCCGAGAAAGCTTCGGCCAGCGAGAAAAAGCCCGAAGCTTCGGCCGCCAAGTCCTCCTGACGGTTGCTCGTCGAACAAGAGTGACCATGGGTTTGCGGCCCAGCATCGCTTTACCCTTTGCCGTGGACCGCTTGCGCAAGGACAAATGGCCCAGTTGCGAGGGCCCAGTCGCGAGGGCCCAGTCGCGAGGGCCCAGTTGCGAGGGCCCAGTCGCGAGGCCGCGAGCGACCGGATGGTCCGTTGCGACGAAGCGTGAGGTTGTCGTTAGGACGGCGCAGATCGCCCCATGAGATCGACCTGGGCGCAGGGAGGCGCCCGGTTTTCCAACCCGCCTGGCGGCGACTATAATCACGGTTTCGTGAATCACTGCTTCGCGCTGGAAGAACCGTTTCGTCAGCGGCCATCTTGTGGGGCGACTCGCTGGAGAATGCTGTTTTGTTCGTAGGCCCCGTCTTTACCCGCGAGGCGGCGACCGCCCCGCGTCGTCCGCGGCTATACATCGGCCGCGCTCCTACGTGGGCGTGTTGCTAGTGCTGATGTGCACCGCCTGGCAGGTGCTGGCCGGCACGCAAGAGGTCCGCAACCTGGGCGACCTGGCTCGCTTTGGCGCCATCGTGTTTCAGATTCTCGCGCCGCTGCAATTGGCGGTGGTGATGTTCTTCGCCGCGCTGTCGGCGGCCAGCGCCGTGGCCGCTGAAAAAGATCGGCAGACGCTGATTCTGTTGCTGCTGACCAATCTTTCCAATGTCGAGCTGGTGCTCGGCAAGCTCTTTGCCAGCATGCTCAACGTGCTGGTGCTGATCGCCTCGGCGTTGCCCGTCTTTATGCTGCTGGTCTTGCTGGGCGGCGTTTCCTTCGAGCAGGTCGGCCGGGCTTTTGCCGTCACGCTGGCCAGCGCTCTGGCGGCAGGCAGCCTGGGCGCCACGTTGGCTTTCTGGCGCGAAAAGACGTTTCAAACCTTGGCCATGACCGCATTGGCGCTGGTTTTCTGGCTGGCTGCCTGGGAGGCCGTGGCTCGCGGCGCCTTAGGCGCCGGCTGGCTCGGCGTTTCGGCCGAAACCATCGGCGCGGGCTTCAGCCCTTGGCAGGCCATGCTGCACGCCACGCAACCAGCCGTCGAAGCCGATCCGGCTCTGGGCTGGATCGGCAACTCCGTCCAGCTTTTCCTGCTCATGGCTCTGGCTGCTACGTTGCTGCTCAACCTGCTTGCCGTGACGATGGTCCGCGTCTGGAATCCTTCTCGCGAGCTGCGCCGCGGCGCGGAGGCGTCGGAAGAAAAGCCCGATTCCGCCGCACCGGTGCGAAAGGCCGGAGCGACTCGCGAGGTCTGGGACAACCCGATCATCTGGCGGGAGATGCGCACCTGGGCATACGGCCGCAAGATTCTTGCGGTGCGGCTGGCATATCTCGTGCTGTTCTCGCTGGCACTGGCCGGGCTCTACTCGCTGGTGCACCAGGAGGACCGCCCCTCGCAAGCCGACCTGGCCGCCGTGCTGGCGCCGTTTGGCGTGTTGAGCCTGGTGCTGCTCAACGCCCAGGCCGTGACTTCGCTGACCAGCGAGCGCGACGCGAAGGCCATTGACTTGCTGCTGGTCACCGACCTGACCCCCGGCGAGATCATTTACGGCAAGCTTGGCGGAGTGTTCTACAACACCAAGGAGATGTGGCTGCTGCCGATGCTCTTGAGCGGCTATCTCTGGTACAGCGGCGCCGTCAGCTTTGAAAACCTGCTCTACTTGCTGGGCGGCTGGGCCACGCTGTGCGCCTTTGTCGCCATGCTTGGCATCCACAGCGGCATGAACTACGCCAGCTCTCGCGGCGCGATTGCGGTCAGTCTCGGCACGGTGTTCTTTCTGTTCGTAGGCGTGGCCGTCTGCATGCGAATCATGGTCGCCTTCAGCGGTTCGTTTCAGGTGCAGTTGACGCCGTTTCTGGCTTTCATGGTCGGCGGCGGAGTCGGGCTGTACGTGGCGCTGGGCATTCGCAATCCCTCGCCGGCCATCCAGGCCGCCGCGTTCGGCTGCCCGTTCGCCATCTTTTACGCCATCACCAGCCTGCTGCTGGGCTACACGCTGGCGGTCTTTCTGGTGGTGGCCTTCACCTTCGGCTTCACGACCGCCGCCATGCTGATCCCCGCGCTGTTCGAATTCGACGTTGCCACGGGCCGCACCACCGGCGGAGAAGAATAGCCGGCGCCCGGCGCTCTCGGCATTTCGTCGTTGTGGGAAGCGCCCCCCGCGACGTTCCACCCGTGCCGAAGTCTCCGAGTACGACCTGTCGAACGGTCTTCGCCATCTGCCCCGGCATCCGATTTCGCCCGCGGCGGTTGCAGGTTATCTTGGACGGAAGCCGCCTGGACCGTTTGTTTACCGAGGAACCGTCGACTCATGTTTTATCGATCGCGCGAGCTCTTTCCTGGCAGACCACTCGCTTTGTGCTTGCTGCTGACAGTTGCTTTCGGCGCCTGGGTCGCTCGGGCGGACGAGCAGCCGATTCGTTTTGGCCTGCAGATCCGCCCGATCCTGTCGGAAAAGTGCTTCTTTTGCCACGGGCCGGATGAAAAGCATCGCGAGGCGGAGCTCCGGCTCGATGAACAGGCCTCCGCCACCCTGCCGCGAGACGAGGGGCCGGCGATCGCCCCCGGCCATCCGGAGAACAGCCAGGCCTGGCTGCGGATCATCTCCGCCGACGAGTCGCTGGCCATGCCGCCGCCGGACAGCCATCGCACGCTCACCGCAGAGCAAAAGGAACTGATCAAACGCTGGATTGAACAAGGGGCGCCGTTCGGCCGGCATTGGGCCTTCGAATCGCTCGATGAAGCGGTCAGCAAAGCGCTGGAAAACGAGTCGCTCGACAGCCTGGTGCAGAAGGCCCGGGCCGAGCGCGGCCTTCCGCCGGCGCCGCGGGCTGAGTGGCGCAGTGCTTGCGCGGCGGCTGTCGCTCGATCTGACAGGCTTGCCTCCCACGCCTGAAGCCGCCGATGCCTTCGCGAAGGCCGCCGCAGCGGACGCCAAAACGGCGGTTGAGGCCTATGTCGATGAATTGCTGCGTTCTCCGCATTTCGGCGAGCATTGGGCCCGCACCTGGCTCGACCTGGCGCGGTACGCCGACACCAAAGGCTATGAGAAAGACCTTGGCCGGCCGATGTGGCTGTATCGCGACTGGGTGATCAAGGCCTTGAACGACGACATGCCGTTCGACCAGTTCACCATCGAGCAGATCGCCGGCGATCTGCTGCCTGACGCCACGAACGACCAGCTCGTCGCCACGGCCTTTCATCGCAATACGATGACCAATGACGAAGGGGGCACTGACAATGAAGAGTTCCGCGTGGCCGCCGTCAAGGACCGGGTCGATACAACCATCCAGGTCTGGATGGGGCTGACCGTCGGCTGCGCCAAGTGCCACAGCCACAAGTACGACCCGATCACGCACGACGACTACTACCGCTTCTACGCCCTCTTCAATCAGACCGAAGACGCGGACCGTAGCGACGACGCGCCGCGGCTCTCGCTGCCGACGCCCGGGCAGAAGCAGCAACAGGCCAAGCTGGCCGAAGCGGTCAAGGCGGCCCAGCAAAAGCTGGCCGAAATTCGCAAGCACGACCCGAACGCCAGCAAGAGCAATGCGCCGGCGCCGGAAGACTCGCCCGAGCTGGCCGCCGCCAAGCAAGCTTTGAAAGCTGCGAATGAGCAACTCGCGGCGCTGAACAGCCAGATCGATTCCGTCCCCGTGATGCGCGAGCTGCCGGGCGACAAGCGGCGGACGACCCGGATTCACAATCGGGGCAATTTCCTCGATCCCGGCGACGAAGTGCAGCCGGCCGTGCTGCCGGGCTTCGGCTCGTCGTGCGAGAAAGAGGCCGGCGCGGCGCCGGTCAACCGTCTCGATGCGGCCCGCTGGCTGGTCAGCCGCGACAACCCGCTCACGCCGCGCGTGATGGCCAATCGCGTCTGGGCGCGGCTCTTCGGTCGCGGGCTGGTGGAAACCGAGGAAGACTTCGGTTCGCAAGGCGCACTGCCTTCGCACCCGGAACTACTCGATTGGCTGGCCATCCACTATCGCGACGATTGCGGCTGGTCGCTGAAGAAGTTGTTGAAGACTCTCGTCACCAGCGACGTCTATCAACAAGCGTTCCTGCTTGACGAGCAGCGAAAGGAGCTCGATCCGCAGAACGTCTGGCTGAGCCGCGGCGCCCGCTATCGGTTGACGGCCGAGGTAGTCCGCGATCAGGCCTTGGCCGTTTCCGGGCTGTTGAGCGACAAGCTCGGAGGCAAGTCGGTAATGCCGCCGCAGCCTGAAGGATTGTGGAAGAGCACGTACAACGCGGCCAAATGGGAAACCGCCCCCGGCGAGGACCGTTATCGCCGCGGGCTGTATACCTACTGGAAGCGGACGACGCCTTACCCGTCGATGATCACTTTCGACGCCGGCAGCCGGGAGGTTTGCCAGGTGCGCCGCATCTCGACCAACACGCCGCTGCAGGCGCTGGTCACCTTGAACGATCCGGTCTACCTGGAAGCCGCCGGGGCCTTGGCCCGACGGATGTTGGCTGACCAAGCCGATGACCGCGCCCGCGCCGAGCGAGGACTGCGGCTGGCTTTGATCCGCACGGTGCGTGAAGAAGAAATTGAGGCCGTGGCAGAAGCCTACCGTGCGGCCTTGATGGAATTTCGAACCAACCAAGACGCAGCCAAAGCGTTCTTGAAGGAATTGAACGTCACGGCGCCGGCCAGCGCGGATGAGGCGACGTTCGCCGCCTGGTCGGTCGCGGCCAGCGTGATTCTGAACCTGGACGAGCTTTTGACGAGGAATTAAGGCATGCATCTGGGCCTCCAGTACGCCCGCGCGGTCACGCGCCGGCACTTTTTCGGTCAGGCTGGCTTGGGCTTCGGCGCCATGGCGCTCAATGCGTTGTTGCAGCGGGACGGACGCGCAGAAGCGCCGGCGCAAGCTTCGCCCAATCCGCTCGCGTCCAAGCCTTCGCCGTTGCCGGCCAAGGCGAAACGCGTGATCTACCTGCACATGGCCGGCTCGCCTTCGCAGCTCGAGCTGTTCGAGAACAAACCGGCGCTGGCCAAATTCAGCGGAAAGCCCTGCCCGGAAGAGTATCTGAAGGGAAAGAGATTCGCGTTTATCAAAGGCGTGCCCAAGATGCTGGGGCCGCAGTTCAAATACGCGCAACACGGCCAGAGCGGGCAGTGGATCAGCGAGTTGCTGCCGAACTTCGCCAAGACGGTCGACGACGTGACGGTGATCCGCAGCGTGAACACCGACCAGTTCAATCATGCGCCGGCCCAGTTGTTCATGCACACCGGGCAGCCGCGGCTGGGCAATCCGTCGCTCGGCGCCTGGACGACCTACGGCCTGGGGAGCGAGAACGACAACCTGCCCGGCTTTGTCGTGCTTTCTTCCGGCGGCAAAACGCCCGATGCGGGCAAGTCGCTATGGGGCTCCGGCTTTCTGCCGACCGTCTATCAAGGCGTGCAGTGCCGCACCACGGGCGATCCGGTGCTGTATCTCTCCGACCCGCAAGGCATGAGCCGCGCCTTGCGCCGCAAGGTGCTGGACCAGGTCCGCAAGCTGAACGAGCTGGAGCACCAGAGCGTGGGCGATCCGGAGATTCTCACGCGGATCGCGCAATACGAGCTGGCTTTTCGCATGCAGACCAGCGTGCCGGCCGTGATGGATATCTCGCAGGAGCCGCAACACGTTCTCGATCTTTACGGCGCCCAGCCCGGCTACGTTTCTCCTGCCGAGGACAAGGCGGATCCGCGCACGTTTTATAAAGGCGACGATCCGACGTTCGCCAACAACTGCCTGTTGGCCCGCCGGCTGGCGGAGGCGGGCGTGCGGTTCGTGCAGATCTACGATTGGGGTTGGGATCATCACGGCAGCTCGCCCGGCGAGTCGATCGACGAAACGCTGCCGATCAAATGCCAGCAGATCGACCGCGCCGTCTCGGGCCTGATCGCCGATTTGAAGCAGCGGGGCATGCTCGACGACACGCTGGTGATCTGGGGCGGCGAATTCGGCCGCACGCCGATGATGCAGAACAACGTGCGTGACACGCTGGAGAAAGGCTTTATCGGCCGCGACCATCACCCTTACGCCTTCGCCATCTGGATGGCCGGCGGCGGCGTGAAACAGGGCGAGGCTTACGGCGCCTACCGACGATATCGGCTATTACATTACCGAGAACCCACTCAGCATACGCGACCTGCAGGCCACGATCATGCACCTGCTCGGCTTCGATCCGTATCGCTTCAGCTACCGCTATCAGGGCCTCGACAATCGTTACATCGGCCCGACCGACGAAGGCAAGGTGGTGCAGGGGATCCTCGCTTAGCCCCAGGTTAGCGATTATTCGCGATCATCGAACTGTAGTGTGCCATGCCTTCGTCGGCGCCCCGCCGACGTAGGCATGCTCGTAGAGGCCTGGCCGTTCGCCAGCCCCTTAACATCCGTTTCCGCAGGAGCGAGCTGAATCCCGGCCGCCATGGCGGCCGGGCGTTGCACGCAGCCGCGCGCTCCGATAAGCTGCCAACGAGTTGCACCCGCCCCGAGGAACCCGCCATGCCGTCCCCCTTCAAAGTGGTGATTACCGATTTCCTGGAACATGCTCCCGACGCCGAACAGCAAGTGCTGGGCGATCTGGCTCGCGTTGAATCGCTGTTAGCCCATAACGAAGAAGAGCTCGGCGGCCGCTTCGAAGATGCCGACGCCGTGATGATCTATCACTCGTTGAAGTTCACGGCCCGCTCGGTCGAAAGACTGAAGCAGTGCAAGATCATCGTCCGCTGCGGCGTGGGCTTCGACAACGTCGATTACAAGGCGGCCCGCGCCGGGGAATTCCGGTGGCCAACGTGCCCGACTACGGCACGGAGGAAGTGGCCGACTCGGCGATCGGCATGACGCTGGCAATGACGCGCGGCATCTCGATGCTGAATTCGCTGCTCCGGAGCGATTCGGTCGACTGGAGCTATGCGCACGCCAGCCCGCTGTCGCGGTTGCGGTCGCGAGTATTCGCTATCGTCGGCCTGGGACGCATCGGCTCGGCGGCCGCCTTGCGAGCCAAGGCGTTGGGCATGGACGTGGTCTTCTATGATCCCTATGCTCCTGACGGCCGGGACAAATCGCTGGGCGTGCGCCGCGTGGAGAGCCTGGACGAGTTGCTCGCCGCGGCGCAAGTGCTGAGTTTGCACTGCCCGCTGACCAGCGAGACCCGGCATTTGATCAATGCGGAAACGCTGGAGCAAATGCCGCACGGCTCGTACCTGGTCAATACGTCGCGCGGCGGCGTGGTAGATACCAGCGCGGTGCCCGCGGCGCTTGCTTCCGGTCGCCTGGCCGGAGCCGCCATCGACGTCTTGGAGTCGCCAGCCGCCCCCGGCCGACGACCCGCTGATTGCCGCCTGGCGAGATCCGGCGCATCCGGCGCACCACCGCTTGATCGTCAACCCGCACTCGGCCTTCTACAGCGTGCAGGGCTTGATGGACATGCGGCTCAAAGGCGCCGAAGCCTGCCGCCGCGCCTTGCTCGGTCTGCCGCTGCGCAACGTGGTGAACTGACCTCGGCGTTTTTGGCTTGCTCAGCCCGGCGACCGGCCGAAGCCTGGAGAACGCCCGCCACGACATCAGCAACAGAGCGAAAATGGTCATCGTCAGCAGGATGTCGCGGACGCTGAATTGAAACCGCCTTGAGCTGCGAATGCGGTCGTCGACCTGGCCCAGGAAGCCGCCGAGCAGCGCGCCGTACAGGGCGAAGCCGATGGCGGTTGCGGCGCCGCGAGGGGTCATCAAGGTGGAGCCGTTCATCCTCTCGCTGGCGATTCCGATAGCGCCCAGCGTGCCGCCGATGGCAGCGCCCAAGAGGACAAAGTCCGTCGTCCGCCGGTAGCGAGCGACGAACCGATCGGGCATTTGCGCCAAATGGACCGTGAGCAGATCGCTCGCCTGCCGGCGATCGCTGTAGTCCACCAGCACCTGGTCCTGGCGAAAGCCGCGTTTGAGCGAAGCAGACATCACGCCGGTCGCCGCCAGTCGCCTCAGAAATTCCTCGGCGACTCGGGTATCGTAAAACGACGCGATCACTAGCGGAGCGTCGTCAGCCATTCCGCCGGATTCCGGACCGGCCTGGGCCGGAGCGCCGACTTGCCGCACCCCCTCGAGCACGGCGCGAATCGAAGCGGCATTTTTGGGCGGTTTGCCCCGTTCATCGGTTCGGTCATTCATCGACCATTCCCCCAAGCTTGCAGCCGCCGGCTATTTTACCCCGGCTTCGTAACGCGCCGCAGCAACTTTCGCTTTTTATATCGGCAGGAAATTCGAGGCCGTCAAACAACGGCCAGGCCGGACGAGCCTCAAGCTTACCCCAATATGAAGCCGATAGACGAACAGCGAAAGGATGGCGGCGATGAAACTCGGCTTGAACCGTGCAGGGGCGGAACCGCAACAGTCGCGACAACCTTCCGGCGGTCCGCATGCCGCAACCGTTCGGTTCCGGCACCAGGCCTATACGGACGCTCCGCCGGATGCCGGTTATTGTCCCCTGCAACCGGGCGCCGGCCCTCGCCCCGGTTCGGGCGAGTTCCGCTACCGGATGCGATGCGTCGGCGATGCGTTGCGAGCGGCAGACGTCGGCGCCGTCTATCTCATGCAAGGGACCTTCGCCGCGCTTGACTCGCACGGCATGCTGGCTGAACTGGCTCGCCAGTATCCTGATGCAAAAGCGGCGATCGATCGCCTGGCGACGCAGATCATCGATCCGGCGGCCGGCGACGCCGGCAACTTCACCGCGCGATACGCCGACGTATTTCAGTCTCAACTGGCGACGGGGGGCGAGGAAATCCCGGTTCGGCTGCTGCACTGGTCGGGCGAGAACCACCACCTGGGCCGGGCCGACGCCGCCGTACGACTGATCGACGAAATCGCCTCGCTGGAACTGCCCGCGGGAAAGCGCATCCTGCTCTGGGGGCACTGCCACGCCGGCAACGTCTTCGCCTTGGCCAGCAACCTGCTCGCAGGCGACGTTGAGGCGATCGAGCAGTTTTTTGCAGCGGCCCGGATTTATTATCGCTTACCGCTGACGGGCATCGTCGACATTCCCGTCTGGCAGCGAGTTCACAACGTGCTGACGAAAGATGCTCGCCGACTGTCGGGTCAGCGGCTCGACTTCGTCACCTTCGGCACGCCGATCCGTTACGGTTGGGACCGCCGCGGCTATGACGGCTTGCTGCACTTCGTCAATCACCGTCCGGCCGACGGCTGTCCGTTGTATCGCACTCCTTTTCCGCCCTCGCTTGACGACGTACTGCACGCGGCCGGCGGCGATTACATGCAGCAGGTCGGCATTGCCGGCGCCGATACCGCGCCCAGCCGGCTGGCGTGGCGCGCGTGGCTGGCCAACCGCCGACTGACAGGCTTGTTCGAACAAAACCTGGCGACCGACGGTCTGCTCGATCGGCTCACGCGCGGCATGCGCGTCCCCGAGGCGGGCGACACGTTGCTGGTCGATTACGGGCTGCCGCAAGAAAGCATGGCGCAACACCTGGCAGGGCACGCCGTCTACACGCGGAAAGAATGGCTGCTGTTCCACGCCGAACAAGTCGCCGAACGCCTTTACCAGGGCGTCTTCCGCGCCGGTGCGGCGTAGCGACATTTGTGCGCCGAACTGAAAGCATGGCGCCGCGCTACAGCGGCCGGCGCGGCAAGCGGCGAGGAAAAGGCAACGGCTCGGCCGGCGGCAGCGGCTCGCCCGACTCGGCCCAATGTTCGCGGTCTTCGGGGGTGGCGTAATAGCGCAGCCAGGTTTCCAGATCGCTATCGGCGCCGGCGCAGTCCCAGTGCAGATAGTGCTCTGAGGCGGCGATCTTCTTCTCCGGCGACGAAAGAATGTCGCGATAGATCAGGCAATACAACTGCCGGTCCGAAAGGTGGTCGGTGAAATCGAGCACGATCCGCTTGTCGAACAGCTTCTGGATCGTGTCCCACAACAAGTCGTGCAGCGCCGCTTCGTCGAGCGAATCGGGCGGTGGCAGCTTGAGTTCCGGCTCGAACCATTGCGAGATCGGCACGACGGGCGCCCGCTCCCAGGCCAGCATGCTGGCCAGGTATTCATTTTCGATCGGCGTCGGCAATTCCTGGATGTTGAGCCGCGTAATCGATTCATCGAAGAACGGCTCCAGCTCGTCGCGCAACTGCGCGTTGCGCAACAGATGATCGACCTCGTCGGTCCGGCTGAAATTGAATTCAGGCATGGCGTTCGCCTTTTCCCTGCGCGTCTCATGGCAGCGAGTCAAAAGTGCTCTTAAGTTTCGACTCTAACAGGATTCGCGAGGCATTCAAGACGCTTTGCTTTCGCCTGATTGAGGAATCTAGCCTCCCCTCGGACCCGCCTGTCGCGCAACCGCTAAGGGTGAATTTCGAGGCCGGAACAACCGTAACAACCGGCAAAGTCGCTGAAAAAACTCCCAGCGTACGAGCGCGGCCCAGGGACTCGCTGTCTCATTGCGACGGCGCGAAATGGGTCGCGAATTTCGGCGCGATAAACGACGGAGCGGAATCGGTGACCATCCCCGGCCTGGGAGTGACGGCGACGGAACTCTCACGCTGTTCCGCGACCCGATCGTGGCGGAATTCAACCGGCTTAACGCCGCTGCGCCGCATACGTGCGATTTGGCGCAGTCCCGAGGTCAGTCGTGGAGCAACTGGTTTTCCAGTTGCAGGATCTTCTCGACGCGGCGGGCGTGACGACCGCCTTCAAATTCGGTCTTCAACCAGATTTCCACCATGCGGTCGATCAGCTTCTCGCCCAGCATGTCGGCCGACAGGCAGAGCACGTTCAGGTCGTTATGGCGGCGGCTCATTTCCGCGGAGAGATCATCGTGACAGGGCGGCCTGCGCACGCCGGGAAACTTGTTGGCGGCGATCGACATGCCAATGCCGGTGCCGCAGATCAAGATGCCGCGGTCGACCTCGCGGTGGCTGACTTGCTGGCCGACGACGGCGGCGATGTCCGGATAGTCGCAACTTTCCGGGCCGGAGGCGCCCACGTCGACGACCTCCTGACCGAGTTGCTTGAGCAACTCGATCAGCTTTTGCTTGACGTCAAAGCCGCGATGATCGCTGCCGATTGCAATGCGCATGATGTCCTCATCTCTCCGCGGCCCTGGCCCGAGGCCGTTGACGCTTAAAGTTTCAGTTCTTCCACCCACTTCTCAATTTCGGGCTTCATCTGCGCGGCGCAGCGCCGATACTGCTCAATAGGCCCGCCGATCGGATCGGGCACGTCGAGCCCTTCATGAGAGAGCAGTTTCACTCGCGGCGCCGCCTCGGGCCACTCGGCCAGGATGGCCTGGCGATGGGAGCGGGTCATGGGCAGGATCAAGTCGGCGTGACGCACCAGTTGCTCCGTCAGCGGCTGACTCTCATGGCGCAGATAAATCAATTCCGTGCTCCGACATCACCTTCAGCGCCTCGGAAGCGGCCCGTCCGCCTAACATGGCCGCAATGCCGGCCGACATCACGACCACGCCCCGGTCTTCCAATTCGTCCGGTTCGCAGCCGACCTTCTTCGCCAGCAAATGGCGAAACAGGCCCTCGGCCATCGGACTGCGGCACGTGTTGCCCGTGCAAACCAGCAGCACGATCACGCTGGCCAGCCGCTTCAACGTTTGTTCCGAAACGACGCCAATCTCAACCACCTCAAAATTCCGCTCGTGAACTCGGACCACGCTGACGGGCTGGCCAAAACGGCTGCGACCGTCATCCAACACCAATTCTACGTCGTCGTCCAATTGCTCGACGACTTGCTGGGCCGTCACCGCGTCGGGCTGGCCCTCGCGGCGTGCGCGGGTAATCACGACAGGTCCGGCCAGCAGCCGCAGCACTTCGTGAATCGTCGGGTGCGCCGGAACCCGCAAGCCGATCACCCCCTGCGGGGCCAAGGCCTGCTGCACGGCGGGACTAAGCTGCCGGAGCACGCTATCAGGATGGCTGTCCTCCACCACCAAGGTTACCGGGCCGGGCCAGCAGCGCCGGGCCAGCCGCTCGCCCAAGGGGCTCAGGTTAGGAACGTAATCCATCGCCTCGTCGGCGCTTTTGACGGCCAGCGTCAACGGCTGTTTTCCACAGGCCAAACCGCGTTCGACCAAACGCGAAACGGCCGTTTCGCTCAAGGCGCCAGCCGCAACCCCATAGACGGTTTCCGTGGGAAACGCCACCACCTTGCCTTCGGCCAGCGCCTGCACGGCGCGATGCACGACATCGCGAGAATCCTCCGCGCTGCGCAAATCGATAACAACAGGTGGCATGGGCGACGCTTGTGTTTTGCATGCTAATAACTGAACCTAACGACTTAATTTACTGGTTGTTGCGCATCAGGGTCAAGGGCCGGACAGCGATGCCCGGCTTGCCGCCGGCAAGCCGGAAAACCGCAGCGAATTGCCTGCAGCGGCAATGCTTATGAAGCATGAGATCTCAGCAAGATTGCCTCTGGCAATCGTCAAAGAGCCCCCCCTGAAGGCTTGTGGACAGTTTCGCGGCAATCAGACGCTGCCTGGCGCGCGCCCGGTTGCAGACGGCCCGTCGGCAGTCTTAAAATCGTCGCTTCGCCCTCCCGACGCAAACGCCGCCGCAGAGGCCAAGCTCGGGAAAGAGCAAACAGACTGATCGCGTCACAAGCCGCAAACGCAGGACACTCAGGAGGCGGAAGGATGTTAATGCTGCAGGGCGCCGGTAGCCGGTATTGCGACGGCCTTTCAAGACGTTCCTTCCTGCAGATCGGCGGGCTGGCCCTGGGCGGCCTCGGACTGCCGCAACTGCTGCGGGCGGAAGAGGCGACTGGATCGCGCTCCCAGCGAGCCGTGATCATGGTCTATTTGTCCGGCGGCCTGGCTCATCAGGACTCGTTTGATTTAAAGCCTGACGCGCCCGAGGAGGTCCGCGGCGAATTCAAGCCGATTGACTCGCAAACGCCCGGCGTGCAAGTCTGCGAGCTGTTGCCCAAGCTGGCCGCCATGACGGACCGGCTGGCCATCCTCCGCTCCATCGTCGGCATGCGCGACGAGCATTCGAGTTTCCAGAACTTGACCGGCTACCCGATGAACCAGGCCCAGCGCGAAGGGCGGCCGAACTTCGGCTCCGTCGTCTCGCGTCTGCAGGGCGCGGCGGACGAACTGGTTCCGTCATTCGTCGACCTGTTTCCGGTGATGAAGCACCAGCCTTACAACAGTCCGGGACCAGGCATTTTGGGCAACGCCTATGGCGGCGTCACGGCGCACGGCGAAGACGTCGCCAACATGAGCCTGCGGTTCATTACGCCGGAGCAGTTCGCCGGCCGCCGCCAGTTATTGGACAGCTTCGACCGCTTCCGGCGGCAAGTCGACAGCCTCGAGGTGGACAAGCTCGACACGGCCTATCGCCGCGCCTTCGACGTGCTGACCTCCAGCCGGTTGCTGGACGCGATGAATCTCGATCGCGAAGAAACGGCGACTGCGCGACCGTTACGGGCGGGGCTCCTCCAAGCACCAGGGCGACGGCGCGCCGTTGTGGAATGATCAGTTGTTGATGGCGCCGCGCCTGATTGAGGCGGGCGTGCGCTGCGTGACCGTCGCCTACGGCTTTTGGGATACGCACGGCAACAACTTCGGACACTTGAAAAACAACTTGCCGCAATTCGATCAAGGCATTTCCGCACTGGTCGAAGATCTGCATCAGCGCGGTCTTGATCAAAACGTATCGGTAATTGTCTGGGGCGAGTTCGGCCGCACGCCGAAGATCAACGCCCAAGCCGGCCGCGATCACTGGGCGCCGGTGAATTCGGCCTTGCTGGCCGGCGGCGGCATGCACACTGGCCAGGCGATCGGTTCGACCGACAAGCTGGGCGCCTACGCCGCGCGCCGCCCGATCCACTATCTGGACGTACTGGCGACGCTCTACCATCAGCTTGGCATCGATCCTCACTCGTTCGTCAAGGATCGTACCGATCGACCCGTGCCTCTGTTGCCGTCATCGGCCTTGCCGATTCGCGAATTGATTTAAGGAGATTAAATGTTTGTCGCATTCGGCGAAATCATGATGCGGGTGGCCCCGCCCGGGCAGTTGCGCTTTCGCCAGGCCATGCCCGGCAGCGTGGATATCACGTTTGCCGGCGCCGAGGCCAACGTGTGTGCATCGCTGGCGATGTACGGCGCCCCTGCCGCTACCTGACGGCGCTGCCGAAAAACCCGATCGCCGAAAACGTCGTGGCGGTGATGCGGCAACTGGGAGTCGATACGAGCCATATCCTGCGCCGCGACACCGGCCGCTTGGGCGTCTATTTTGTCGAAACGGGCGCCAACCAGCGCAGCTCGACCGTCGTTTACGACCGCGATCACAGCGCGATCAGCCTGGCGGCGCCGGCGGAGTACGATTTCGCGGCGGCGCTAGAAGGAGCGACGTGGGTCCACGTCACCGGCATCACGCCTTCGCTCAGCGAGAACGGTTTCCTGGCGACGCTGGAATTAACGCGTCTGGCAAAGCAGCGCGGGCTGGGCGTGTCGTGCGACTTGAACTTTCGCAACAAGCTCTGGCGCTGGCGGCCCGGCTTCGGCGCGAAACAGTTGGCGCACGAGTGCATGTCGCAGATTCTGCCCCATCTGGATCTGGTAATCGCCAACGAAGAAGACGCAGCCGACGTATTGGGCATCCACGCCGAAGGCGCGGCCGTCGAGCATGGCCGGATCCACGCGCGGGCCTATCATCGCGTGGCGGAGCAGATCGTCGAGCGCTTCCCGAACCTTTCCAGGTTGGCCATCACCCTGCGCGAAAGCATTTCGGCCAATCACAACAACTGGGGCGCCATGCTCTACGACGCAAAAGCCGGACAGGCGCTGTTTGCGCCGGTCGATGAACAGGGCGAATACCGGCCCTACGAGATCCACAACATCGTCGATCGCGTCGGCGCCGGCGATTCCTTCGGCGCGGGGCTGCTCTACGCCTTGCACTCGCAGGAGTTCGCCGCGCCCGACAAGGCCTTGCACTTCGCCGTGGCGGCAAGTTGCTTGAAGCATTCCATCAAGGGCGACTTCAACTACGTAACCAAGGAAGAAGTCGCCTCGCTCGTCGGCGGCATGGCTTCGGGCCGCGTGCGGCGATAACCTTCTCATTGGGGGAGTATTCGAGTGAAACGTATTATTCCCGTCGGTCTTTTCGTGCTCTCGCTCGTGCTCCCAGCTCGCACGCTTTGTGCGGCAGAAGCGGCGTCGCCATTGGCGGCCTACGTCGCTACGCCCGACGACAGCTTCGCGTGGGTCAAACGCCGAGAAGGCAAGCTGGGCGAAAGCTCCTATGTCGAGCTGACGCTCACTTCGCAAACCTGGCGCGATATCGTCTGGAAGCATCAGCTCTTTATCATCCGACCGAAACAAGTGCGCAACCCCGCTCAGGGCTTGCTGCTCATCGCCGGCGGCAGTTGGCGCGAGGAGCTTGCCGCGCCGCTGGACGGCAAGCAAGCGGATGACGCGGCCGCGAAATTGCCGCGCGAAGCCTCGTTGCTGGCGTCGCTGGCGGCAGCGATCGGCTCGCCCGTGGCCATTCTGTTGCACGTGCCGCAACAGCCGATGTTTGGCGATATGCGCGAAGACGAAATCATTTCGTACACGTTCGAGCAGTACTTGAAGACGGGCGACGCCACCTGGCCGCTGTTGTTGCCGATGGTCAAAATCGCCGTGGCGCGGCATGGACGCCGTACAGCAGTTCGCCGAGCGTGATTGGCAGATGAAGATCGAGCGGTTCACGCTCACCGGCGCCTCGAAGCGGGGTTGGACCACCTGGCTGACTGCCGCGGTCGACGCTCGCGTGCGGGCCCTGGCGCCGATGGTCATCGATGTATTGAATATCGCCGCGCAAATGAAGCATCAAGAAGAAACTTGGGGCAAGTTCTCGGAGCAGATCGACGACTACAGCAAGCGCGGCATCCAATCGCACCTGGATACCAAGCCCGGCCGGCAATTGCTGGGCATCGTCGATCCGTACAGCTATCGGCAGAGCCTGGTCCAGCCCAAGCTCATTCTGCTCGGCGCCAACGACCGTTACTGGACGCTCGACGCCTTGAACCTCTACTGGAACGGTCTGCTGGGCGAGAAACACGTGCTGTATGTCCCCAACCAGGGGCATAGCCTGGCCGATCCCCAGCGCGTGATCGGCAGCATCGCCGCGTTTCACCGGCACTCGGTCGGCGAACTGACGCTGCCCAAGCTCAACTGGAAGCTTGCCGCCGATGAAGACGCGTTGAATTTGAATCTGAAATCGAGCGCCGAGCCCGGCGCACGCCCTGGCCTGGATCGCCTCCTCGCCGACGCGCGATTTTCGCGAGGCGACCTGGAAGAGCGAAAAGCTGGAGTTGGTTGACGGCGCCTATCGCTACGCGCTGCCGCTGCCCGAAAGCGGCTATGCCGCCATGTTCGGCGAATTGAAGTTCGACGGCAGTTCACTCCCCTATTATCTTTCTACCAACGTGCAGATCGTGCCGGCGCCGAAACAGGAGAAAACGCAGCAATGAAAATGTTCCTTCGCGGGGAGTGGGTTGACAAGGCCGAGAAGATCGAGGTCAGAAACCCGTACGATGGCTCCGTCGTCGACGTCGTGCCTAAAGCCGATCCCGCCGACGTCGACGCCGCGCTGGCCGGCGCCGTCGAAGGCGCTGCCTTGATGCGGCGCGTGCCGGGCTACGAACGCTCGAAGTTCCTCGCTCGCGCCGCCCAACTGCTCAGCGAGCCGCCGACGAGTTGGGCCGAACGATCAGCCAGGAGGAAGGCAAGACGCTGGCCGAAGGGCGCGGCGAAGTATTGCGAGCCGTCGAGACGATGCAGCTTTCGGCCGAAGAAGCCAAGCGGCTGACCGGCGAGGTGCTGCCGCTGGACGGCGCCCCGGCGCGGCGGGCAAGCTCGGCTTCACGCTGCGCGTGCCGTGCGGCGTGGTTGCGGCCGTTACGCCGTTTAACTTTCCGCTGAATCTCGTTTGCCACAAGGTCGGGCCCGCCCTGGCCGCCGGCAACGCCGTGGTGGTCAAGCCGGCCAGCGATACGCCGCTGTCGGCTCTGCGACTCGTCGAAATCCTGCTCGAAGCCGGCGCACCGCCCCTGTCCGTCGCCTGCGTTACCGGCGGTGGAAGCTCCATCGGAAATGCGCTGGTCAGCGATCCGCGCGTGCGCAAAGTGACCTTCACCGGCAGTCGCGACGTGGGCGAGCACTTGTGCAAAACGGCGGGGCTCAAGAAAGTCACGCTGGAACTCGGCTCGAACAGCCCCTTGATCGTGCTGCCCGACGCGGACTTGGAGAAGGTCGTCTCGGCCACGGTAATGACCGGCTACGGCAATGCCGGGCAGACGTGCATTTCGACCCAGCGGCTGCTCGCCGCTGCGCGGCGTGTACGCCGAGTTGGTCGATCTGCTCAAGTTCAAGGTGGCTGCCATCAAGGCGGGCGATCAACTCGATCCGGCGACCCAGATGGGCCCCATGGTCCGCGAGGCCGACGCCGTCCGCGTGGGCCAGTGGATCGAAGAGGCGGTCGCCGGCGGCGCCCGAGTTGTGACCGGCGGCAAACGGAATGGCGCGGTTTATGAACCGACATTGGTCGCCGACGTCGCTCCGGGCATGCGGATCAGTTGCGACGAGTTATTCGGCCCGGCCGTAGCGGTCACGCCCGTCGAAGACGTCGACCAGGCGATTGCGCTGGCCAACGACTCGAACTACGGGCTGAGCGCGGGCATTTTCACGCAGAATCTCGACGCGGCCCTCAAGTTCGCCCGCGAAGCCGAGTCGGGCAACGTGCACATCAACTGGGCGCCCGGCTGGCGCGCCGACCTGATGCCTTACGGCGGCTTGAAAGACAGCGGCTTCGGCAAAGAAGGACCGAAGTACGCCATCGAGGAAATGACCGAGCTCAAGACGGTGGTGATTCACTAAGCGTCCGCAAGCTGGGCGGAATCCTGTAGGGTGGGCATTGCCCACCGGCGAATCATGGTGGGCAATGCCCACCCTACGGCCTAGACGTTCTCGCGTTTCGCCCTCGCCCAAGCGCCCTCTTCATTCTAAGATGGGCCCCGCATGGCGAGCGTCGAACGTACTCAGTTGTTTGCGGGTTTGCGGGTCACCAGCTTCGGCACGCTGGCCAGCCGCGTATTGGGCATGGTCCGCGACATGGCCACGGCCGCCCTGTTGGGGTTGGCCGGCGATGGCGTGATGGATGCTTTCGTCGTCGCCTTTCGCATTCCCAACTTGTTTCGGCGGTTGTTCGGCGAAGGAGCCCTGGCGGCCAGCTACCTGCCCGTGTTGACGGACCGCCTGGAGCGCAACCGGCGGCAAGCCTGGCAACTGGCCAGCGTGACGCTGGTCTGGCTGGCGGTGATCCTGGCAGGCGTGACGATCCTGGCCGAAGCGGGCTGCGCCATCGCCTGGCAACTGTATGGCGATGCGCCGGGCATGAAACTGCTGCTCGGCCTGTCGGCCGTGATGCTCCCCTACCTGTTCTTCATCTGCCTGGCGGCGCAGGTATCGGGCACGCTCCATGCGCTGGCCCACTTCAGCACGCCGGCCTTGGCCCCCACGTTGTTGAATCTCTGCTGGCTGGCGGCCATCTGGCTGATCGCGCCGCGGCTGACCGACGACAAGCAACTGCAAGCCTATGTGCTGGCTTCGGCCGTGCTCGTCGCGGGGGCTCTGCAGTTGGCGGTGCAACTGCTGGCGCTGCGGCAGTTGGGGTTTCGCTTTGACTATAACTGGCAGGCCAGCCGAGAAGGGGTGTGGCAGATCGTGCGTTCGATGGGTCCCATGACGCTGGGGCTGGCCATCACGCAAATCAATTCCTTTTTCGACAGCCTGCTGGCCTGGGGCCTGGCGGCGCCTGCAGACGGCGCGGAAAGCATCGCCTGGCTGGGCGGCGCCGTTTCGTATCCGCTCCAGCAAGGCGCCGCAGCGGCAATCTATTACGGCGAGCGACTGTACCAGTTTCCGCTGGGATTGCTAGGCATGGCCGTGGCCACCGTCATTTTTCCCGCCCTCAGCCGGCATGCCGCCCGAGGACAGCACGATCGGCTGGGCGAAGACCTTACGCTCGGGCTGCGGCTGGTGCTGTTTCTTGGAGTTCCCGCCGGGGCGGGCCTGGTGCTGATCAGCGATCCCTTGGCCCGGCTGCTGTTCCAACACGGCGAGTTCACGGCGGACGACGCAACCCGCGTGGCGAGGATGATCCGCTGCTATGGAATAGGAGTTTGGGCCTATTGCGCCGTGCCGGTCGTCGTGCGCGGCTACTATGCCCTGGGCGACCAGAAGACCCCGCTCAAGGCGGGCTTTGCGGCCCTGCTCGCCAACCTGATTTTGAACGCGGCGTTGGTCTGGCCAATGGCCGAGGCGGGGTTGGCCCTTTCGACTTCGCTGGCAGCGATGCTGCAGATCGGCCTGTTGTTGCTGCTCTTTTCCCGGCGTCTTGGCGTTTTGGGCTGGACCGATTTGGGCCGCACCGGCGCCATCACGGCCGTGTCGACGACCGCCATGGGGCTCGTCGGCTACGCCTCGCTGGCATGTCTTCCGCAATCCCCGGGATGGAGCGACGAGATTGCCGGCGTGCTCGTTCCCCTGGCGCTGTGCAGCGCCGTCTTCGCCGTGACGAGCCGCTGGCTTCGTGCGCCGGAATGGGAACTCTTACTAAGCCGTAATCCAGGACGGGCTCAAGGGCCCCAATCGGAAGCCTCCGAGTTGGAGCGGCCATAACGGCATCAGTCTCTTTGAGTTGTGGAAATGGCGGCCTTTTGCCGAAAGGGGCGTTTTTTGCGGCCGGCATTCTTCCAGCAGGCGGGATCAGGGAGTAAAATTCTGAGTTTTGAGGCTGCCTGATTTTTGGGCCGGATTCTTCGAGAGCACAGGGACATCGATGCCTATCGTCAACTTTGTCAACGAAAAGAAGCAAGTGCAGGTTCCCGAGGGAGCAAACCTGCGGCAAGAGGCCCTCAAGGCGGGCATCAAGCTGTACAACGGAATCAACGGCTACGGCGCCAAGTTGAACGAGATTTTCAACTGCCACGGGTTCGGCCACTGCGGCACCTGCCGCGTGCTGATCACCAAGGGGATGGAAAACGCCGGTTCGCCCGGGCTGATGGAGCGCTGCACCTTCAAGTGCAATCCCGCGCAATGTTCGCCCGCATCGGCAACGAAGATCAGATGCGACTGGCCTGCTGCACGAAGGTGATGGGCGACATGGACGTCGTCACCCGTCCGCCGATGAACCTGACGGGCGAAAGCTTTTTCAGCTAGTACTGCTTCCATCTGGCGCCAAGCCGTAACTTCACTCTGACCTCGAGCGACCGCCCTGTGAAACAGATCGTCGCCATCGTCAAGCCGTTCCTGGCCGAGAAGGTGCTCGAAAGCCTCAAGCGAGCGCCGTTGGAGGCGTGTCAGCGTTCGCGAAGTCAAAGGCTACGGCCGACAGAAGAGCTATCTCGACCAATATCAAGGCAGCGAATACTCGCTCGCCTTTCTGCCCAAGGTGGAGATCAACCTCTGGGTCGACGACGCCCGTCTCGAGGAGATCGTCCGCAAGATCGTCGAAGTCGCCCGCACCGGCCGCATGGGCGACGGCAAGATCTTCGTCCTGCCCGCCGAAGTTTGCGAGCGGGTGGTGGAGATCTGAGCAGCGTTTTAGTCCAGCCAGTCGCGGCGCCGCAGCCGCTCCGGCACGTACTCCTCGGTCACGTAGCTGATGTCCTTGCTGATCAGCGCTTCGACTTCCAGCTTGAAGCCGTTGGTCGAGCATCTGCTTGATTTCTTTCTGCCAGGCCTTCTTGTGCTCGAACCAGGGATAGTTGGCGATCTGCTTGGCCCGCTTGCGGTCGGTGTCGTTCAGCGTGATCTTCACGCTGTCGGAGAGCTCGCAGCGCTCGAAATCGTTGCTACGCAGGCCCAGATACTTGGCGTCGGGAATCGCCATCCGCTGCGACTCGTAGGCCAGGTTGATCGAGCCCTGCTTGATCACGCTGTAGATGTAGTACCCCCAAGGATCGTTATCGAGCAGGCAATAGACCGGCAGCTTCAGTTCGTTGTGCAGCCGGTGCAGCAGCCGCCGCACGCCGCGCGGCGGCTGGCCGCCGCCGTGCGTCAGGATGCAGTTGTGCTTGCGCCAGAACTTGTCCTCGTTGAACCGCTGCCAGACCGTGTCTTTTTCGACGTGCAGGATGAACTTGGCGTCGCACTTGCTTGAACTGGATCACCTCCGGCTCGACGATCGAGGGGATGCTGTAGCCGCCCGAGCCCATCCGCGAGCAGTCGATCTCGTCGCCGCTGTCGATCAGCGTGATCGTGGCCGACCATGTCGCCGCGTTTTGGGCGTAGAGGTGCAGCTCCTCGCGGAGGCTGTTGAGCAGCACTTCGACGTCTTCGATGATCGGGTCGCATTCGGTCTGGTCGTCGAACGTCTCTTCCTTGGTGCCTTCGATCGTGTGCTTGAGCAGGTAGTACAGACCTCGATGCTGGTCGTCTTGCCCTGTTCGATCAGCCGCTTGCTGCCGCTGGCGACCAGCATCGTCTGCATGTAGGCTCTTGGCCTGCGAGAGATTGAACAGCTGGCGGCGGTTCGTGTTGCTTGCCCATCTCGATGAACCGCTTGCGTCTTGTTGTAGCTTGACGTTCGACAGCGAGCGGGCGGGGATGTCGACGTGCGGATCGCGTCTTGCGTCGGCCGCCGTGACCACGCTGTCGGCCAGAGTCCGATCGAGCTGCGTTCAGCGTTTTCTTGTCGCGCCGGTCAGCTGCGGCGCGTGTCTTGGTCGTCGGCAGCCGTCTGGCGTCTTGTCTCGGCAGAGCGTGTCTTTCTTGGCCATGTAACGTTTATCGCGTTGTCATGCGAGGTCGCAGCCATGTTGAGGTGCGCGACTGCATGGACTTTCGATCGTGAGACCGTCGACGTTCGTTGTCTCGCCCGAAGCAGGCGGCACTTCGTCGTCGTGCGGCCGTTCGCCGGCGCGTTCGCTCGCGTCGGCGGTGCTCGACGATCAGCACGTTGTCGCCGAAATCCGTCCTCCTCTTCGGCTCGACCTTGCGGCCCCGGTCGTCGAGCTTCACGTCGGCCTCGGCCGTCTTCCGCTTGGCGACGTCCAGCAGCTGGTCGTACAGCTCCTCGCGGTCGGCCTCGTTGATCTCGCTGACGGCGCTCGGCCACTTCGCCCAGGTAACGCAGGAAGACGTTGCGGCGCTCGCCTTCCTGCTTGCACCTTCTGCCGGCGGCGCAGGTACATGCCCAGCTTGCGGCCCACCGCCTGCAGGGCCAGCCGCAATTCTTTCTGGATCTCCGGATAGGAGGCGACGGCCTCTTTCGATTCGCTGGTGAACGGCACCCAGACGCTGGCCATGTGGACCATCACGGTGACCGGCCCGCTGGGCAGCGAGCCGCGCGACTGGCTCAGGCCGTAGGCCCGCCAGTTGGTGCTCATCACGGTCTGCGTGATGGCGCAGCCGCCGTGCTGGAACTGCAGCGGCACGCGGTTGGCGTACCGCAGCACGTTCATCGTCTGGCCCTCGCTGAGATTCACGTTCTGCATGGCCTCGTGCAGCTGGTCGATCTCGGTCGGCCTTGAGCTTGGCCGGCGAGACGCGCGTTGCCCAGGTTGGCCTCCGTCGAGAATCTTGTCGGCCGCCGTCGGGCCCAAGGCCGTTGAACGTGGTGATCAGGAACTGCCGCAGCGTGCGGGCGTCGCTCTCGCCGAGCATCTCGGTCAGCGCTTCGAGCGAGCACCTTTTGCGCCGCTGACGCGCCGCCGTAGGCCAGGCCGACCTCGATCTGAAACGGATTGCCGCGATAGACGGCCGGCGGCCGCGTGGCGGCGACGTAGAACTCGCCCGGCACCACCTGGTGCAGCCCCTTGAGCAGCAACTCCTCGCCGATCGGCGAGATGCAGTCGGTCGCCGGGGCGCTGATCTTCGTCTCCTGGATCGCCTGGTACAGCGCGTCGGCCTCGTGGCGGCCGATCCGCGTTGCGCGATGGCCCGCGTGCTGAGCTTGGCCGCCTCGCAGATCTGCCGGCCACGGCCGGGCTGACCCGCGAGAACGAACTGCGTCAGGAACTGCGACAGCGTCGGCGCCTTCGTGTCCTTGAGCATCGTCACCAGCAGGCCCAGCTCGACGCCGTAGGGGTGCGGCTTGATCTCCTTCGGCTCGGGCGGCAGCTCTTCGGCGGCGCGCGGCGTAGTTCGTCTGCGTTGCCGTCGGGATCCTTGTAGTGGATCGTCGACGTGCGGATTGGCGATGGCCGTCTGTTCGAGATACTCGTCGACGCTGCCGCGGCCGCGCTGGTAGCGGGCCTCCAGCTCGATCGTCACGCGCGTGCCGTGGTCCTGCTCGATCCACTCGATGCCGTGCTTCTCGATCGCTTTGCGGCCCGTCTCGCCCGGCGGGACTTCGACGCCTTCGCCCCGGCCGTTGAGGATCTCGGGCTGGTTCTTCTTGGTGTCGATCTGGATTTCGTAGTAGTGCGCCGGCTTGCGCGGCGAGACCTTCGAGATGATCTTCACCGGCTTGCCGGTGGTCAGCAGGCCGTACATGCCGGCGGCGCTGATGCCGATGCCCTGCTGGCCGCGGCTCATCCGCAGGCGGTGGAACTTCGAGCCGTAGAGCAGCTTGCCGAAGATCAGCGGGAATCTGCTTCTTGAGGATGCCCGGCCCGTTGTCCTGCACGCCGACCTTGTAGCGGTTGGGCGCCGGTCTGCTCGATGTGGACCCAGATTTCGGGCAGGATGCCGGCCTCTTCGCAGGCGTCCAGCGAGTTGTCGACCGCCTCCTTGACGGTCGTCAGCAGCGCCTTGCGCGGGTTGTCGAAGCCGAGCAGGTGGCGGTTCTTGGCGAAGAACTCGCTGACGGAGATATCGCGCTGGCCGGCGGCCATCGATTCCGCCGTGGCCCTCCGGCGCTTGCCATGACGCGCGGCGCCGTTGCCGCCGGCCCCCTGCCCATTTTCCGAAGCGTGCGCTGCATCGCCATCCGTTGAGACGGCGTCGCCGTGAACTGTGTCGTCGTGATCAGTATCGCCGGAAGCGGCCGGGGCGGAAGTCTTCCGGGCTTTGACGGTTGCCAAGGGTGCGGACTCCGTTTCGTTAACCTAAGGAAAATCAATTCTAAGCCGGGATTGCACCGGTTGCAGCGCGTCAAGAATCGCCGGGCGAGCCAGCGCCGCGGGGTTTCCGGCGCACGAGAAACCCGGTCCGTGAGTTCTGCAAACCGCGAAAATCCGTCATCAATCGTTGATCTTGCCCAGAGCGAAAAACAGGGCGAGGCCGCAACCGCAAACCAGGCGGCACGACCGAAAAGACGACGGAGAACGTCGCCGCTTTTATCGATTATAGCGGCTGCCGCGCCGCCTTCCCAGGCGGCTTTGGCGCGAGCGTGCGCCAAACTGGGTACGATCGCAACGGCCGGCAAATAAAGATTGACTCGCTCAGCAGGAGCCAGCCGAGACTGTTTTTGAGCCGAGTCCCGTCCGTTGGCGCCGTCGCTTCGACGCCTTCCCTTCAGGGGCTCGACTCGCCAAGGAAAAAAACACGGAAATCTTTCGCTTCGGCGTCTCGCACCAGAAGAGCGTTTTCGCCGGGCGAGCCCCTCCCTACCCAGGAGCGCTTCAATGTCTTGGACACGGATGTCAACACGATGGGCCCTATCCGCCCTGGCGCTGGCCTCGGCCGTCAGTCTGGGCGGCGCCAGCGCCGCACGAGGCGCCGACCTGTTTTCCAACTATTACGCTCCGGGCCAAAACGGCGGTCCGCCGGCCCAACTCTACATCAGCCCCCGGCCCACTCCGCCGCTGGTCGGTCACACCTACATCACCTACCAGCCGCTGATGCCGCACGAGATGCTCTACCCCCACAAGCGCACCTACAAGCGCTATGACAGCGCGCACCTCTTCCCGGTCAATCGCACCAAGGTGCGCTGGGGAGGCGCCTGGCTGCCCGGACGCGTCTGGGAGCGATATCCGACGGCCCAAATCGGATTGCTCAATACCCCCTAGTTGCTGCGCTGCGGTCGATCCGCTCGTTCGGGCGAACCCTTCGCCCCCGCCGCGCAACGCGCCCCCCCCCGCGAAGACTCAAAGGAAGCTCTGACCATGAACACCCGATCTCTGCTGGCCGCGGCGGCCTTCGCCCTGGCCGTAAGCTGTTTGTCCGGACCCGCCCAGGCAGGCGGTCTGTTGGCCAAGAAACGTTGCGGATGCGAGGCTTGCTGCACGCGCGGCTGCCACGGCTGCGGACTGCATGGCTGCCCGCGACACGTGCCGCTTTGCTCCCATGGCGCGCGGGCCGATCGCGTCGCCAAGTGCGAATCGGCGGGCGTCGCGTGGGACGGCGGCTACTGGCACACCATGTGGGGCCAGCCGGTGGCGCTGGTCGTTCCGCCGACCGCCGAGCTGCAAACGCACTACAACTGGGGCGTGGCTCAAACCAGCGTGACGCCCATCTGGCATCAATTCCAGCGTTCGTACCCCGGCCCGTACGTCGCCGGCGGTCGAGGCTTCAGGCCGACCCCCACGGTCCCCAGCAGCACCGACCAGTTCGGCGTGTATTACATTCGCGGACCGTGGTAGACGGCTCCGCGCACGGCAGCCGGCAGCTTCGGCTTAGAACTGGTTAAAGCCGGAGTTGAAGCTGGACACGTCGCCGGTGTTAAAGACGACGCCTTCGCGCGCGGCCAGGGCGCGCAAGACCTTTTCAAAGTACTGCACGCGGAAGGCTCGCTGTCGCCTGGCCCAGAGAAACGACATCTCAACCAGGTCGCGCGGCAGCTTGCCTTCGTCGACTTGCACCAACACCACGTTCAGGAATGCAAAATCCTGAGGTCGCATCGCGCGCAGTCCTTTTTCCAACTGGACTTTCAGGCTGACGCGCGTCGTGCCGTCGGTGACGATCAAGCTCTGCACATCCTGGGCGGCCGCCGGCTCGCGCCACAGCGACCAGGCGCCCAGCAGCGCAACGGGCAACGCCAAAGCCAGCCACTTGTTCTTCGTCATTCGAGCCTCCTTGACCTGGACTGCATGGCAAGCGGCGAGGCGCAACACAACGCCTACGCCGTTCGTTTCTCTTCGACGATGGTCGCGGGAGAACGGACTGCGGGGGCGGGCGGCGGCTCGTCGAAGTCGCGCACGATCGGCTTGTGCGCGTGGTGGTGGATCAGCGATTTGACCTGCGAGATGCCCCAGCCCAACGGATTGCATCCCGAGCCGCTTGCCACCGCCGTGGCAACAGCAAAAACCATGGCCGCCTTGGTGGGGCGCCAGCGAGCATCCATGCCGCGCGTTCCTTCCGATATGAGAGTCCGAATGGTGGCTGGGCATAATAGCCGCATTGCGGCCTGATACAATGCCAATCGGCGCCCGTTTTTCGGCTTTTTTCCCGCCGTTTCTCCGGGGTCGCAACGCTCGTCCGCCGCGCGCGTAGAAGCGCAAGGCAGGCAACGCGGGGAACCGGCTGAAGACGCCTGCCGGCGGCCTGCATTCGCGGCAGTCGGTCCTGGCGGCGGCACGAAACATGCGTTCGACGCGTCGAACTGCAAGCGGCGCCGCTCCGGTTGCTCCGTTTGACTTGGCTCGGCGGCTGGGAGACACTACCGAAGGATCGGTGTCGCGAGATAAATCCGGGGGGTTGGCCATGTCGGAGCCGTTTGACGCGTATCGGAAGTGGTTGGGCATTCCGCCCAAAGACCAGCCGCCTCATCACTACCGCTTGCTGGCGCTGGAACTGTTCGAAGACGATCTCGATATCATTTCCAACGCGGCCGACCGGATCATGGCCCACGTGCGCACCTTCCAGGCCGGGCCGCACTCGGCGGAATCGCAGAAGCTGCTTAACGAACTGGCCGGCGCTCGCCGCTGCCTGCTCGATCCCGTCCAAAAGGCCGCTTACGATCAAATGCTGCGCGATCGCCTGTTGGCGGCGCCCTCGCCCGGCGGGCATCCGCCTGCGCCGGTTCCGGTAGCTCCCCTCCGGCCCGTAGCCGCGCCGGTTCCCCTGGCGGCGCCGATCGCGCAGCCCTACGTACCGCCGCCCGCCGCGGCGCCGTTGTCGGCGGATACAAGCGCCTGTGCGCCGACGATTTCAACCTATTCTCCGCCGCGCCGTCGCATCGGTTGGCATGCGCCTCTCGGCGCGTTGATCGTCGGAGCGACGCTCGTGGTCTGCGCGTACTACCTGCGGCAATGGAATATCGAACGGCTGGCAACCAGCGCCGCGCCCGTTGGCGGCGCCGCTCAGCAACCGGCCTCCCCGGAAGAACTTCGCCGCGCGTCAGCCGCCGCGCCGCATGCGACGTCTCAGCCCGTTCAGAAAACGGCCGCCGCCTCGTCCGCCGGCAACGCGGCGCCTTCAGCAGTCGACGCTCCGCGCGGACCGGCGACGCCGCAGCGCTCGCCGGCATCGGCGCCCCGGCGAGCGCCGCGCATCAACCTGCTGCGGTTAATCGACCCCGACCGCGATGCCATCAAAGGCGCCTGGCGTTTGGAGCAAGGCCGGCTGCTTGCCCCGAAAGAATTCGCCCCGCGACTGGCGATTCCCTTCCGGCTGCCGCCCGAATACGCGCTGACGGTGGTCGTCGAGCGACTGCAAGGGGACGATGCGTTCGACGTCGGGCTGGTCGCAGGGCCATTCAAAACGGCCGCAATCGTCGACGGCTGGCGCGGAGCCGCCAGCGGTCTGCACTTGCTCGACGGCCAAAGCGCCGAGAACAACGCGACCACGCGACTCGGCCAGGCATTGAGCAACGAGAAACCGAACACCCTGGTCTACGAAGTCGCCCCGTCCGGCATTCGCGTTAAGTGCGACGGCGAAGTGCTCATCGATTTCCAGGGCGACTTCAACCGCCTCTCGTGGCCGGCGGAATTCGGGCCCCTTGTCCCCGACCGCCTGGAACTGATCGGCTCGCCCCACGCGCGGCTCGCCATTGAAAGGGTGGAGTTGACGGTCATTTCTGATCCCGACAAGATTGCCGGACCGATTCGTCAGCCCCAGCCGCCGGAGACGCCGGCGGGAACTTCTCCCTCGAAAATGGCGCCGACGGACGACCATCGCACGTTGGCCGGATTGCTCAACGGACCGGAGACCAAACCGGAACCTCCCGCAAAGAAGGACTTATCCAAGGCGGAACGACAAGTTCGGGAATGGTTCGGAGACGAACTGGCCCAAGCCAAACTGCCGGATCAGAAAAAGACGTTGGCCCAGTCGCTGCAGCATCGCGCCTTGGCGACGCAGAACGATCCAGCGGCGCGGTTCGTGTTGCTGACGATGGCCAGCGAGGCGGCCGTTGAAGGCGGGCAGGCCGCCGCCGCAATGGAGGCTCTCGATGAACTGGCGAAGTGGTTCAAGGTCGACGCCAATAATTTGAAGCTCGAGGCCTTGACCAAAGCCAACCGAATGGCGAATTCCCCGCAGCTCAAACAAGAGGTGATCAAGGCGGCGATCGAGTTGACCGATCGGTCGATCGAAGCAGACGCATATACGGTCGCTTCCAAAGCGGCCGTCGTCGCGCAAGCGGCGGCGCGTCCGTTCAAAGACTCTCGCCTGACCAAAGAGATCGCCGATAAGAAGCGCGAGGTCGAACGGTTTGGCAAACTCTACGCCGCGCTGGGAGATAACCTGGCCCGCCTGGCGGCGGATGCCGACGATGCCGAGGCAAACGCCGAGGTCGGCAAGTTCTATCTCTTGACAAAGCAGCAATGGAGCCGCGCGTTGCCGCTATTGGCCCGCGGCTCCGACGAGGCCTATCGATCATTGGCCCAGCGAGATCTCCAGCAACCCTCCTCGGGCGCCGCTCAAAAGGAGTTGGCCGACGGATGGTGGGAACTCGGACGCTTGGAGCGCGGCGCGGCGCAGACGGCGTTGTTCAAACGCGCCGGAGAGTGGTATCGCCGCGCCCTGCCGTTTCTGCCGGCCTTGGAGCGCGACTGGCGGAAAAGCGCATCCAAGCAGCCGAGGCCGAAGGGGGCGCCGACGCTGCGAACGTGATGTTCCTGGCCGATATGACGGAAACCAGCTTCAGCACGGACACGAACCGCCTGGAGAAAGGTCACGACGACGCGGGCAGCGAGCTCAAGGTCAACGGCCAGCCGTCCCCCAAGGGCCTGATGATGCAACCGCCGCGGGAAGGCATGGCCCGCGCCGTCTACTCGCTCGACAAGAAAGCCAAACTGTTCACCGCCGACGTCGGCGTGAATCCCTTCCCGTACAACGCCCCCTCTTCCCCGCTGACTTTCGTCCTGCTCGGCGACGGCGCCGTGCTGTGGACGTCGCCGCTCATTGTGCGCCCGAGCAGGTCGTCCATTGCGAAGTCGGCGTCGCCAAGGTCATTAACCTGGAACTCCGCGTGCTTTGCCCGAAGAGCAACGCCGGGGCCAAAGCCGTGTGGATCGAGCCGCGGCTGACGCTGAAATAGTGCGGGGAGCTATCGGGCGACGCCGAGTTGGTCGCAGCCATTCGCCGCTGGCGCGAATAGCTGCAAAACAACGCCGGACAGTAACGGGCCCTGCCTCCTGCGCCCATGACAACCTGCGCCGCGGTTACCATCGGCGGCCCGTGATCGCTTCGCGTTCCCAATCGCGTGCGGGGTAAACTCACCCCCTTCTCCCTTGGCTGGCTACTGCGCTCACGGCCCATACATGGGGAACTTTATCTAAGTGGGTCGCAGATCTACAGACTATTCATCTGGTGCTTACAGTACGCAAACAATTCGCCCTTAAGTTGTTTCGCGTAAGCAGTCCTTTGCGGGTCGCTGTCGATCACTGAATCACGCCATGTCGGCGGGGGGCGCAAGACCTCGATTTCGTGACGTCCCCCCATTCCAATCGGTCGACGATCGATGGCATCGAAACGGGCGGCGCCTGCTTGTTTCCGTTCTGTAGGAGAGAGAAGAACATGAAGAGGAGTCCTGCTCCCCGCTCACGCCGCGCGTTCACGCTGGTGGAACTGCTGGTGGTGATCGCCATCATCGGCATTCTGATCGCGTTGCTGCTGCCCGCCGTGCAAGCCGCACGCGAAGCGGCTCGCCGCTCGCAGTGCACCAACAACTTGAAAAACCTCGGCCTGGCGATGCACAACTACCACGACCTGTTCGGCAAGTTCCCGTATGGCTTTGACGACCACGAAACGCTCTGGCAAGCGATGATTCTGCCGCAGCTCGAGCAGCAAAATCTCTACAGCACGCTGCTGTTCACCGAATCGGGACCTGGGAACTGGGATTCCGGCTCCGCCAATACCACGGCGTGCGGAACCTTGATTCCGGTGTTTCGCTGCCCCAGCCTGATTATCGAGCAGCACATCACGAACAGCGGCATTACCGGGAGAGTTCCGACGAGCTACCGGGCCTGCGCCGGCTCGAACGTCTATTCGGACGACGCAAGCACCATTCCCGCCAGTGCGCCTGCCGGCGCCATGTCGCTGGAGCAGGTTCCCTTGGACGGCATGTTTTACGGCTGTAGCGCGGTTCGCATGGCCGACGTGATCGACGGCACGAGCAACACGGTTCTGATCGGCGAGTCGTACACCGACACGTATTCCAAAGACGGCCAGCAAATGGACTATTGGTACTTTGGTTCGCCGCAAACGGGCGGCTGGGTTCCCGGCGGAAAGGGCGGCACCGAGTATAGCGAAGGCCTCGGCTCGACCGGCCCCAAGATCAATTCCCGGCTCGACCCGTTGATGCCCGGCGTGATGATGGAGATGTCGTTCGGCAGCTACCACCCGGCCGGCGCCAATTTCTGCTTCACGGACGGGTCCGTGCGATTCCTGCCGGAAAGCATCAACCTGCTGGTTTATCAGGCGCTCGGCTCGCGAAACGGCAAAGAAGCGGTGGGAGATTTCTGAGCGAGCGGCCGCGACGTCGTCGCAGTCCGTTTGATGCGCCTTCCCATGTATTGACTGTTTGCGTTTATGGAGAAATCTCTCGAGATGTCCAAGTCGTTTATGATTTTCGCCGCGCTGTTCGCCGTATCGACGGTCGCGGGTTGTTATCGGACGCCGCACATGGATTACGGCGCAGCGAAGCTGGTGCCGGCCTACGGCGTGGTGATGCTGGATCAACAGCCTCTCGCCGGAGCGACCGTCGTTTTCGAAACGCCCGACAAGCAGTTCTCATTCGCCACGACCGACGCCGATGGCCGATACGCCTTGCAGTTCGACTCGGTGCAGCCGGGCGTGACGCCGGGCCAGAAAGTCGTGCGCATCAGCACGTCGGCGGTTGTCGGCGAAGACGCTGAAGCGACGCCCGAGGAGGGCGAAGCGGCCGCGCCCGCCGCCGCGGAACGCGTGCCGCCGCGGTACAACCGAGACTCGGAATTGATGGCGAATGTCACCCCCGAGCAAACCGAGTATAATTTCGACTTGACCTCGAACTAGACCGCTCGCCCGTCGCACCGGAGTTTGGCATGTTTTGGCCCGCCACTGCGTTTTCTTCCCGTTCGGCGATCAATCGCCGCTCGTTCCTGTTGACCACCGGTTCCTTGGCTGCGGCGTCGGTCTGGGCGTCGTGCGCTGAAGGGGTCGTGCGCAAGCACGTCGGCTTCGGGGCTTATCCGTTTTCGCTCGGAGTCGCGGCAGGCGACCCGGCGCCCGACGGATTCGTGATCTGGACCCGCCTGGCGCCCAAACCGTTGGAAGGCGGCGGCATGCCGCCCGAGGCCGTCGAGGTCGACTGGCAGGTCGCAGAAGACGAGCAGATGACCAAAGTGGTGCGCAGCGGCAAGTCCGTGGCCACGCCCGACTGGGGTCACTCGGTGCACGTGGAAGTGGCGGGCTTGCGGCCCGATCGCTGGTACTTCTACCAGTTCCGCGCCGGCGGCGAGATCAGTCCCGTCGGCCGCTCGCGCACGTTTCCCGCGGCCGACGCGCTGTCCGATCGTTTGCGGTTCGCCTTCGCTTCCTGCCAGCATTACGAGTACGGGCACTTCACCGCGTATGAACACCTGTGCGACGAGGAACTGGACTTTGTCGTCCACCTGGGCGATTACATCTACGAAGGCAAAGCGAGCGACAAGCAGGTCCGCAAGCACAACAGCCCGGAGATCGACTCGATCGAAGATTATCGCAACCGCCACGCCCTGTATAAGACGGATGCTGCGCTGCAGGCCGCGCATCAGCGGTTTCCCTGGCTCGTCGCCTGGGACGATCACGAGTTCGACAACAACTACGCCAATGACGTTTCCGAAGAGCCCGATGTGGCGCCCGAAGAGTTCTTACTGCGACGAGCGCGGGCCTATCAGGTCTATTACGAGCACATGCCGTTGCGGCGCGCTTCGCTGCCGCACGGACCGGACATGCCGATCTACCGCCGCGTTCCCTTCGGGCGGTTGGCGGACTTCTTCATGCTCGATACGCGCCAATATCGCACCGATCAGCCCTGCGGCGATGGTCGCAAGGAGCCGTGCGAGGCCGTCTATGATCCGCAGGCCACGCTGCTCGGCGACCGGCAGGAGCAATGGCTCGTCGGCGGACTGACCGACTCGGCAGGCCGCTGGAACGTGCTGGCGCAGCAGGTGATGATGGCTCGCGTCGACCGCGGGCCGGGCGACAAGACGGCTTACAGCATGGACCAGTGGCCCGGCTACGAAGTCTGCCGCCGGCGACTGCTGAAATCGATTCACGACTGCGGCGTTTCCAATCCGCTGGTGCTGACCGGCGACATCCATAGCAACTGGGCCAACGACTTGATCGCCGATTTTGACGATCTCGATTCGCAAGTCGTGGCCTCGGAACTCGTCGGCACGTCGATCACGTCCGGCGGCGACGGAAGCGATGCGCCCGAGTACCTGGCCGACATGCTCGGCGAGAACCCATTCGTCAAGTTCCACAACACGCAGCGCGGCTACGTCGCCTGCGAACTGACGCCGAATGAGTGCCGCGCCGACTACCGCGTGGTCGAATACGTCACCCGGCCCGGCTCGCCGATCACCACTCGCGCATCGTTCGTCGTCGAAGACGGCAAACGGGGTTTGCAGAAGGCCTGAGGAGCCGCTCCTGAAGCGGCGGCGCTCGGCAATGCGCTTTTAGTACGGCTTTCGCACGACCGACACTAACCCGAAGCGCAAGCGAGGGAATGATATGGAAATCGCGTCGAAAGCCCTCGCTCGCGTTTCGGGTTAGTGTGCTTTCCTGCAACTGATTGCCGCCGTCATGTTTGCGCTTCGCCTCGACCGTTCGGTGCGCAATCCGGCTTAGTACGGCGGCAGCAAGCGGCGAAAGCCGTGGGCCAACACAATGGCAGCGAAGGCGGCGTTGCGGGGCACGACGCCCCACCATGGCAGCCGTGGTGGTTGTGCGGGCAACCGGCTGATTCGCGCCTTGTATGCGTGCCGGGAAAGAGCTTCCATCCAGCGGACGGTCCGCGGCCATTCGGCCAGGCGCGCGAGCCATTCGGCGGGTATGCCTTCCCGCCCCACGCTGCACCCGATGATGCCGCCGACGACAGCGGCCGTCGAGTCGGCGTCGCCGCCGCAGGAGACGATCTCCTCAACGGCTTCGCGAAGCTCGCGAAGATGACTCAACCAGGCGTGCAGCGCCACGGGCGCCGTGTGATAGATATAACCGCTCACGCCTCGCGTCAGGCCGAGCGCGTCGGCGAATTCGACCGTTGATTCGCCGCGCTCGAGGCTCTCGGTCATTCGATGCAGCAGCGCGATTAACTCGTCCCCGGCGGCGCACGCCGGGATTTGCTCGCGAGCTACGTCGGTAAACTGCCTTGCAGAAACGGGCGCTTCGTCGCACGCCAAACGGGCCGCCAGAGCGATGGCCAATGCGCCGTACTCGGCCTTAGGATCCGTATGCGTAATGCGCGTTGATGCTCTAACGAAGCGAGCAAGCATCTCCAGGTCTTCGATCGCCGCGCCCAGTACAGCGGCACGCATCGCGGGTCCGTTGCCCGCAGAGAATACTCCGCTGCGAGACGGCGGAATGCCCGCCCACAGCTTCAGTATCGATTTCAGCGTTGCCAGGCCGATGCCGGCCGGAGCGCCGAGCAGCCACAGCCGCAAGCGGCGAGCCAACTGCCGTGCGAACTCGTCGGCATCATCGCCGGCGACGATCAGAGCCTGCAATGTCATGCAGGCGTGCTCCGTATCGTCAGACGCCATGCCCCAACCCGGCAGCAGCCAGTAACGAGTCGGCGGTCCGAGCAAGCGCTTTGCTCGGCGCCGCGAGAGGCCTTCGTACGGCAAGCCCAGCGCATCGCCAACGGCGGTTCCTAACAGCGAACCGGTAATGGCGCTATGGCGAATGGGCATACTGTAAACCGAACGCTTGCAGGCGTGCAGCCTTTGCAGACTCTCGGCACCGCGAACAGAAGGAAACGAAGTCCGCGAAGGAGACCATCGCATCCTACCCTCCGGCCGCCCCCAGGGCCTTTCCTTTTTTCAAAATGGATGGGGGCGCCTGGGGCAAAGCGCAGCGTGCCCAGACCGCACTCACTCTGGGGCTTCGCCTAGGCTCAGTCCCAGACACCCACGCCTATAAACAGGTTCTTACTCATCGTGAAAAAGTGAAAGGCCCTGCAGCCATCCCTAGCATCTTTCCGTTTTCTTCGCTGCCTTCTGTTCCCGCTGAGATCGCCGTTACGCCGCGCGCCGCCGTTTTCTTGTTTTCGGCGGCGGCGCGAACTGGTACAGCAAGGCGTTGCCTTGCTTGCCGACCTGCAAGGCGGCCCCCGTCTGGCGAAGACAGTAGGCGATGCGCTGGGCGAAGAACCGCTGCACGTCGAGATGCTGCGCCAGGTGGCCCGTATGAAACGGCGAGGGCAAGGGCCCGGTAGCCGTAGAGGAATTCGCCGTGCTCAGCAACGCTTGCAAGTCGGCCGCCGTGTGCAGGCGGTGAACGCCATGCACGGCCGAGAGCTTCTGGTCCTCGACGACGAAATCGTTCTGCCGATAGCGACGCCGCCGGCCGTGGCCCGGATAACGCCACTCTTCGATGTCGACCAGCACCAACTCGAGCGTCAGCCGCGGATGAGGAAAGGCCTTGGTGAAGTAGACCAGCTCGTCGAAGACGCTCAGCAAGTTCCCTCGCTTAGGACTCATCCGCCGATCGACGACCGGTCCCTGCTTGCGTTTGCGCTTCACGAGCAGCTTGCCGCAAACGACCGGTTTGACAACGCGCACGGAGTGCTCGGCGACCAGCGCTCGCACCTTGTCGCGAATCGCGGCCAGCGAGCCGTGCTGGATTTCGACCAACTCCTCGCCGACGACCGCGTCGATCCGGTAGCTGCCGCGGCGCACTTCGACTTGCGCCTGATCGCCGGCGTATCGTTGTTTCAGCTCTCGATGCAGGGAGGTTTCCATACGGGCGGTCAATACGGCCCGGCCATGTCGACCAGGAAGTTGCCGTTGTTGGCCAGCGGCAGGTACGGCAGCCAGCAACCGCCGTTGACCGTCCGCGTGCGAGCGTTTTGGCCCGGATACCAGGCCAGCCCGAAGCCCAGGTTGTAGGCGTCTTGCGTGGCGGCCACCGGACCAGGCGAGGCGCTCGGCCACATGTACATCGCCTGGGCGTACATCGCCAACCGCGGCGAGAGGGGGACGGATGCCGAGCCGCCGAGGATCACGTCGCCCAGCGTGCCGATGCCGCCCAGTTTTTTCGACGTCGGCAGCCCCACATAGAGCCAACTATCGGCGCCTTCATTGAACTTGTGATGCCAGAACACGTCGAGCTGACTCAACGGGCTGAGCTGCATCGAGTTTTCCGGCGTATGGCGGTAATAGCCGCGGTCGCGGACCGTGGCCCACACGCCCAGCGAGTTGAAGGCCCCCAGCGCCACTCGATCTGCCCGCGCCATTGCCCCAGCGTGGGCGAGACGGCCATGTAACCATAGTTGCGGTTCACCATCCAGTCGTAGGCCATGCCGAAGCTGAGCCGCTGGCCGGCATTGCCTCGTCGGAAGAAGCCCGTCGTAATGAAGATCTGCTGTTGGGCGCCGCTGGGGTGCGCCGTCGATGACGACCGTCCGCTGAAGTCGTACACGCCGTAGCTGGCGCCCAACTGCCAGCCGATGCCCAGTTCTTCCAGACCGGGCAGCGGCGCCGCGGCGTTGGCTCCGGTGACGGAACCGAAATTCCCCTGAAACGCGCCGTCGGCGATGTTGCGAAACGTGTCGGCGCCTGAAAACATCAGGAAGCCGAACCGCGGGCAGTCCTGGCAGTCGGGGAGCAAACTGTTGCACGCATTGCACGAGCCGTTGCAACCGGAGGTGCAGCGGGCGGCCTGTTCCATCACCGTTTCGGGCTCAGGAAGCGCATCGAGGGCAGCGGAGCTGACCGGAGCGCTGGGTCCCGACTTGGGTATGGTCGGCGAGCCTTCGTCGTATGCAGCCGCCGGCGCATTCCCATTTTGCAATGCGGAGCCAATCGGCCCCGGCGCCGTCGTACGCGGCGATTCATACCCGGCGCCTGGCGGCGGCGGAATTTGAGCTCGAGCCGAGTTTGTCGACAAACATGCAATACACGCCAGAGTGCAGGCGAAACTAGCGGCGGCTTGTTTCATGAGCCTGAATCCTTCCCGGAAAGGAGCTCGAATTTTTGACGACAAGATCTGCCTTGAAGCGCAATCGCCACGGCCGGCGCAGGGCGCCGCTCAGCGTGCGGCTTTCGCAGACATAGACAAGGTAGAAGAAAAGGCGTCGTATGGTGCCAAAACCTCGGTCGCGAGGCAATGCCAATCCGGGGGGCCAAATCTCAAGCTTTCGCGCACGCACGGCGTGCGGGGCAGTAGAGGAGACGAATCGGGCGACGCAAAAAAAAGACGCCGCTCCGACCGGCACTCTGGTCGGGGCGGCGCCTCGTGGCGCGAGCCCGGAGATGCACTCGGGCTTAATGTCCGTCGTGATCCCCGTCAGTATCGCCGCCGCCGCTGGCCTTCAAGGCCGCGGAGGAAAGACTGAGCGTGTCTTTCGGCTGTGAACTGACCTGGGCCGCCGTCGACGCAGTGGAGTTTTGCTGACTCGCTTGCGCGACGACTTGGGATACGTACGAACTGCCGCTGATGGATTGCACCATAATCGGGCCTCCCAGGGATTCGTCAGCGCGAAAGCCTGGCCACGACCGCCACGCGATAATCCTTCCCTGCTGGTATTTATCGGCAGCAGCCTCCTGCATCCATGAAGCTTTCCCAGCTTGAACAATCCGCGCCATCGCTCCAGCCACGCGTAGTCAACCCTATTGGGCGGCCGCGAAAAAGGGGACATTCTACTTTTTCATTGAACCGAGCAAGGGCGTGCTTGCATTCCTGGAAAAAGTAGAATGTCCCCTTTTTCGAGCGTTTCACTTCGGCAGTTCCACCTGTGCGTCGCTCGTCAAATAGCTGAACAGGTCGGCGATCTCCGCGGCGCCGAGCGGCTGCAATAAGCCATCGGGCATCAGCGAGAGCTTTGACGGCGCGCGCTCTTCGATCTCGTCCCGCGCCACGACTTGCCTGGTTTGAGCCGTTTGCACGGTCAAGGCCGCCTCGGTCTCGGCGACGACGATCCCGTTAACCACGCGGCCATCTTCCAACGCCAGCACCGACATCAGGAAATCCTTGCTGACGACCGCGCTCGGATCGACGACGTTGGACAGCAGGTAGTCGAGGTTCTTGCGGTTGGCGCCCGTCAAATCGGGGCCGATCTCGCCGCCGGCGCCGAACAGTCGGTGACACGAGGCGCACGTCTTGGCGAATAATGCGCGACCGCGGCTCTTGTCGGCGGCGGCAAGTCGCTCAGCCGATAGCTCGCCTTTCAAACGTGCGATCAACTCCTGTTTGTCTCGGGGCGAATCGCGCAGCTCGCCCCAGACCTCGACCAGTCGATGAGCCAGTTGCGGATCGTTGAAACTGCGGATTTGCCGCGCCTGCACCGCGCTCAACTCGCTGCGTGCGATCTTGCCGCCGGCCATCTGATCGAGCAGCGCGGCGGCGAAGCTCGGCCGCGAGACGAGCGTTTCGATCACCGACGCCCGCTCCGAATGATGAAAGCTGCGGTAGCTGCCGGCCAGGCGCCGCGCAGTTCCGGATCGTCAAACCGCGTCAGTCCTTCCAACGCCGTGGTGTTCAGAAAGCGGATCTTGAGCAACTTCTCGCAGACTTCGCGCAAATCGGAAGGTTGCGCTTCGATCAACGTCTTGAGCGCGGCGCGGCGTTGATCGATCTCCGCCTTATCGTCCAGCGCCAACCGGCGGACTTCGTCCAGCGCGCGGCCGTCGCCGAACACGACGCCCAGCGTGCGCAGCGCCGCTTGCACGTCCGCGGGCACTTCGCCGAACGACGCCTGGAATGCGGGCCAGCTCTTCGGAGTCGGCGCTTTCGCTGGCCGGCCAACCCGACGACGGCGCCCAAGGCGATATCATGTCGCACCTCAGACGACTTATCGGTCGCTTTTGCCAGCAGCTCCGCGATCAGTTCGGGGCGTTTGCCGGCCAATTCTGCACAACGACGCGCAATCCAGTTGCGAACTTGCGGCCAGCGGGCATCGACGGCCAACGGCACAAGTCGTTCGGGCCGTTGATCTGCCAAGGGGATCAGTCCATACCAGACCAAGGGGGGCAGGTTGTGATCGCCCGCGTCTTCCGCGCGAGACAGCAACGCCGCAGCCAACGGCGGCCGATCTGCCGGCGGCAACCGCTGCAACGTCGAAGCCAGCGCCAAACGCACCAGCGGCGAGACGTCGTTGCGGGCCAGGCCGACAAGCGCGGCGAGCAATTCCTTATCGACCGTGCCTGGCGTCGCTCGAGCTTCGCCGGTCGCCGTATCGAGCGGCAGATCATCCGTCAGCAGTCGCACGCCCCAGGTGCGTACGTGTTCGTCGGAATCGTCAAGCAAGGTCGCCAGTTGAGTCTTGGAAGTCGCGCCGAGGGCGTGCAACGTCCACACGGCCCGCAGACGCTCTACGGGGTCGGCCGCCGAGCCGAGTTGTTCCGCCAGCGCCGCCGTTTGGGCTTTCACGTCATCGCCCCGGGCCGCGCGGTCGGTCAATTCGCGACGGGCCGCTCGCGCGAGCCATTCGTTGTTGTCCGAGTGCAAGGCGACCAGCGCGGCCCCGTCCATGCGCGTCAGGTCGGGCGGCGTTTGCGGCGTTGGCCGCCCGTAGGTGACTTTGTAAATCCGGCCTGAGTTGCGATGCACGCCGGTGCTTTCGTGGCACTCGCCCGTGTCGCTCCAGTCGATCAGGTACACGCCGCCGTCGGGGCCATAGGTCACTTCGACGCCGCGGAACCACGGGTCGCCGGCGTGCAGTATGTCAGGATCGTGGCGGCCGACGTAGCCGCTCCCTTCGCGCTCCAGCCGCTCGACGTTCATTCGCCGGCCGTGCTGGTTGAGCGTGAACAAGCGTCCGCGATAATCTTCAGGCCACTGCTGGCCCAGATAGATCGTCATGCCAACGTGAGCGTGGCCGCCGCCGCGCCGATCGTGCTCGCCGGTCGACTTGCGCGAATCGGACCAGCTCTTGCCGGTGTCCCAGTGCCAGTGGTCAGCGTGCATTTCGACCGGTTCATAAACCAGCGGGTTCGCATTGATGGTATGCGGGCGGCGCAGGTGCGTCCCGGGATCAGGTGCCAGAGGTGACCGTTGACCGTGTTGATAAAGAATCCTTCGCCATGCCGGTCCCAGTCGTGGCCCCAAGGGTTCGTAGTGCCGTGGCAGAGAGCTTCGAACTGTTTGTGCACCGGGTGATAGCGCCACACGCCGCCGCGCAGCGGAACTTGAAACGCCTCGGGCGCATCGGCCCGGCGGATCGTGCCGGGCGCCGAGGCGCCGCAGCGCCCATAGAGCCAGCCGTCCGGCCCCCACCGCAAACCGTTGGCGAAGTTATGAAAGCTTTCCGCCGGAATCTTGAAGCCTTCCAGCACCGGCTCCGCCGGGCCATCGGGCCGGTCATCGCCATCGCGATCCGGCACGAACAACAACTGCGGCGGGCACATCAGCCACACGCCGCCGCGGCCGACTTCGATGCTCGTCAACCGCTGCGCGTTGTCGAGGAACACGCGCCGCTCATCGAAATGGCCGTCGCCGTCGCGATCCGTGAAGATCAGCACGCGATCGCGCAAGCCCAGGTCGAACTTCGTCGGCCGCTCGGCATAGGTGAAGTCTTCCGCGACCCACAACCGCCCGCGCGTGTCCCACGTGACGGCGATGGGATTGGCCACGTCGGGTTCGGCCGCAAACACGTCGACATGAAACCCTGCAGGCGTGCGAAACTTAGCCGCGGCTTCGGCCGGCGGCAACCGCGTGGCCGAGTCTTCCTTTTCCGTATCGTACGGCTGCGGAAAGCCGTCTGCCGCAACGGCGGAAGACAGCGTTTGTACGGCCAACGCCGCCGTCAAGCAGCAACCGACTCCGAATCGCAGAACAAGTTTCATCGACCTCGCCTCGTTGAGTGCACCTTCTTCGCCGCTCCCCGCGTCAGACGGGAACCGCCCATTTTAACCTAAGATTGCGCGAGATTCACGCGGCGCCGATGGCGGGTAGTGGGCTAAAGCTGTGGTGCTGGCGGCATGAACGGTCACTCGTCCGATTCGGATTCGCTGGCGTCCTCGATAAGACCGCCTCCAGGTCGGATGGTTTCCCGAATCAACCTGACCAGTTCCCTAAAATTGCGCCGACTTTGGTAATCGCGATATGCTCGGATCAGTGGCGCCCCAGCAACGCATCCAGTCGCCACGACGAGCGTCAGCCAGAGCACCGTTCGAATGGAGAACTGAGGGCGGCGCATGGGGCAAACCACTTGTTCTAACGGGCCGCCACCAAGATGCAGGCGAGTATGGCGAGCATGATAGTCATCATGGCAAAATACCTCCGCGGAGACTGCATCGCGAATTCCACTGTTCGCACGACCCAGTAAAGCATGATTGCACTCCGCTGAAACCTTGTGCTCATTTCCGCATCTTAGCCGCCTGGCGGGGCGGGGTGAAACTTGCTGGCAAGCCAGGTAGCGGGCTAATCCTCTGGCGCCGCTTTTTTCGCTTTTCGCCAGCTCTCCCTATGACGGCTATCCGGATCAAGACCGAAAAGAAGTAAACCGACGAGCACCGCGATAATCGCAATGAGGGTTGCCAATTCCTTTGAGCGCTGACTGAGCCGCGCATCGCGATTCACCGCGGATGATTCCTCGCTTACAGCCGGCGGCTTATACGGGTTCTCGTCCATGCCCTCGATTCTAACCCATTGAGCCCAGGAACGCCTCCACGACCAGCAGCAGCCAAAACACGGTTCGGACGAGAATCGAAGGCTGCGCACAAACGGCTACTTTGGTCGGTCTACCAGACAATCAAGCCGGACTGCCAATTGATTCGTCAGCGAGTCGGATAACGCCGCGTTCTTCAATTCAATCCGGGTCGCACGGAAGCACTGATTCTTCCGACTCCATCGCACCGACACGCGGGCCTGTGGCTGAAAGTCTCACGTGAAGCGGTCGACGACTGCAATACCTTGCGCAGCGATCACATCAAGCCCCTGTCTGTCAGCGATCGGCAGGTCGCTTATCCTGCCGCCGGCCAAATCGCGTGCGACGATCTGCACCACGTGAATGATGACGCATGCAGCAAGCGTCACGGCCATCAACGTCTTCAAGCGGAACTGAAAACTTCGGATCATTCTCGCATTATAGCCGGCTGCGCGGCGCGGGGAAATCGTCTTGCGTTTTTTGTTAATGACACCGGTTGCTGCCGCCGCAAAAAAAATCCTAAGCAATGACATCGATTGCAATCATGGATCTGCAATCACGGATCATCGGCAGCGTCCTGATTCGCCGCCAGCTTTAGAGATCGTCCTGCTTCCTGGCAAAACGGGCAAGCCGCAGCGGTCTCAGGGCCGGCAAACAAGCACACAACTTTTCCTGCCCTCATCTTTTTGTCCCCTATTTTTTTGTCTGCCCTCTCCGGCAAAAAGATGGAGGGCAAAAAAACAGGAAAGAAGATGGCCTCGCGTCGCCAGCTTCGTGCGAGAACGCCGGTGTTAACAATTTAGCGTCGGCAAAAATGCGGCCAAAAAAGCAGGACGATCTCTGAAGCTGGCGGCAAACAAAGGCGCCATTTGTTTTTGACTCCGGTTCAGATAGCGTCACAGCCTGCGTCCGGCGCGCTATTGCTTATTCCGCTCCGGACGCCGCACTCGGATATCGGCGGCGTTGGCGGCGAAATCGCGCTGGCCTTGGACGAACACGCGCACGTGGCAGTCGCCCCAGGCGTGCAGCGGCGTTTCCAGCTCGGCCGTGAACCGGCCGTTCTCTACCGGCACGACCTGCCAGCAGAGCCGCGCGTCGTTGGCCCGTGCGTAGGTTTCTTGATAGGCGGCGCTCGTCTCGGGCGACGCGCGGTAGTCGCCGCGCGATTCGGGCTTGAATGTCAGCCGGTCGCGGCGCACGACCAGTTCCACCAGAGCTTCTCCCTCTAGGTCGCACTCGCCGCTGACTCGCAGCGGTTCCCCCGCGACGGCCGCGGCCGGGACTTGCAGTTCGAGCTCCCGCGGATAGCGCAAACGCAGCAGCGGGTCTCCCAGAAGATTGAACAGCAGCAAATGCTCGGCCCGCTCCTCGGCCAGATCGCCGCCGTTCGGGTTGAGCAGGGCCGCCAGGCTGTCCAGCGTCTTGCTGCGGGGATCGGTGCGCGGGCCGAGCACCGAGTTGCGCTTGGCGTGCAGCAGCACCTCGCCGATCGTTTCGCGCTGCTGCTGAAAACATTCCTTCAGCATCTCCGTGCCCAGCACGCTCATAGCGTACGGCATGGTCACGCGCGAACCGCAGATCACGGCAACGGGGCCGCCTTCGGCGCGCAGCATTTCTTCGGCCAGGCAATCTTCCGCATCGAAGGCGCCGGTGTAACAGGCCAGGAACAGGGCGATCGGGGCGCCGTAGCGGGCGTCCAATCGCGGCATGTCGCCACAGTCCAGAATCCGATGAGCGCCGCCGGGAGCGTAGAGCCGGTCCACCTCGCGCCGCTGGCCGTGCCCCAGGTAAACCCAGAACATGCAGCCGTCGTTCAAACGATCGATCGTCGTCTGGTTGAACAGGGCGGGGGCGGGACAATACGGACTGCGCCAACTGGCGTAGGTCATTGAGCTGGCATAGCTGGCCGGAATGCCGGCGGTCAGGATCGACTTGGCCGCCGCTTCCAACGCCGCGTCGGCCAGTTGGCCGAAACCGCCTAAGCCGGCGATCAAGTGAATCCGGCGGCGCCACAAGTCGGCGCCCTGCGTGCGCTCATAGGCGAGAATTTTGCGAACCACGCGACTGAGCTCCGCCGCCGAGTCGACGGTCAATCGCCCTACAGCAACGTCGGGCGTCTGGTCATCATCGAGATCGGCGTACCAGTTGTCGGTGGCAATCTGTGGCTCGCTGCCCCAGTGAACATTCACCTTGGCCGGCGCCAAATGGACGGGGATTGTTTTCGTCGCGTCGCCCGCAGCGCGCGTCGCGGGCGACAAAGCGTCGCCGACGAGCATGATGGCTTTGAGCTTGCCGGGCCGGGCGACTTGCCGGATGGCGGCCCGAATCTGTTCGGCCGTGCCTCGATTATCGATCAACGCGATCCGGCGCCCCTGCGCCTGGCGATATTCGAGCCACGGCGCCAGCGCCGGGCGAAACCCCTGCGGACAGACCACCGCCGTATCCGCCTGACCGGGCGCGGCCAGAGTCGCCATCAAGATCCAGGCCCAATTCATCGCATCCCCTGCTCCATGTCTTCACCGCCTCGTGGAAAAGGGGACATTCTACTTTTTCGCCCCACGCAACATGCCCTGAGTCGGTTTCATGAAAAAGTAGAATGTCCCCTTTTCCAACGACATCATTCGGAACAACCGTCCATTCTAACCTGACTGCACTCTAACGGGCTGCGGAGATTACCGGCAAGAGCAGCTTTTCACGGTCGCCCGGCGTCGGTGGAATTATTCTCGGTCCCAAACCTGACATAGCATCGGGGACATGTTTTCTCTATGATCCCGCGGCCTGGAACAGGCGCGACTCGTCAAGGAGGACGACCGTGGAATCGCTGAAGACCCTGTTTTTGGCTGCGTTGCTGGCTGCCGCCGCGTATGGCGTGTACGTGACCGTCACCGGCAGTCCCCCTGCGACGCCGCCCAAAGACGCCCCGCAAGACTGGGAAAATCCGGTTGTTGAACTGCCCGAGAACTCGGCGACGTCAGAAGTCGCCATGAGCGGTTCGATGCCATCCGCTGGTGCTGCGCCGGGGGGTTCGCCCCCGTTGGGACATGCACCGCCGCCGTTTGCCGGCGTCGAGTCCGCAGCGCCGGGCGATGCGTCTCCGGCAGGCTATCCGGGCGCCGACGCCATGGGCGCCGCCCCCGCCTTTGCCGGCGAAAGTGCTGCCGGCGGCGCCGGCCGCTATCCTTCGACCGATCCCTACCCCTCCACGGAGCCCGGCGCCGGAGAGGGTTCCGCCAACCAATCCGCACCGAGCAATTCCGGCGAGCCGGCGCCGCGCAATTCCGATGACCCGCTGGGCGGCGGCGCCGTCCGGACTCGCTATGAAGAGGCCCAGCAGCCTCCGCCGGGCGCGGGCCAGCAAAGCGAATTTGCCGTCGCGTGGGACGCGGCGCTGCTGCAACTCGAACAGGACCGCCTGGCCGAAGCTCACGCCGTGCTTTCGGATTGGTTCGGCAATCCGCAGCTCACGCCCGAGCAAGACGCACAGCTCAATGAACTGCTCGATCGATTGGCGGGCACCGTAATCTACTCGCGGCAACATCTGCTGGAGCGCGCCCACGAAGTGCAGCCCGGCGAAACGCTCGACCGGATCGCCGAAGCGTACCAGGTGCCCTGGCAACTGCTGGCCAACATCAACGGCATCCGCGATCCGCAGCGACTCCGCCCCGGCGAGCAACTCAAAGTGCTCCGCGGGCCATTCAACGCGGTGGTCAATCTCAGCCAGTATCGGCTGACGCTGTTTCTGCAAGGGCGGTACGCCGGCCGGTTTCGCATCGGCATCGGCAAGGATCAGAGCACGCCCGAGGGCGAGTTCGTCGTGCTGCAAAAGCTGAGCAACCCGACTTATTACGGCAAAAACGAAGTCGTCGACGCCGAAGATCCACGCAACCCGCTGGGCGAATTCGCCCTGGATTTGGGAGACCACATTCTGATCCACGGCACGAACGATCCAAACAGCATCGGCCGGGCCGAATCACGCGGTTGCATTCGGCTGGACAACCGCGACGTTCAGGACGTGTTCCAGATTCTCTCCGCTCGCAGCGACCGGTCCGACGGGTCGAAAGTGACCATTCGCCGCTGAAAGTCGAATGGCGTGGTCGCCTCCGCCGTCGACGTTTTCCGCGCCGGGTCCTTCTCGACCGGCGGCCCGACTGGTATAGAAAGGGGCAGACGCGGCGAGTCTTTTCGGCCGTTGCCAGCAGGTTCGGACGAGAGCTGCGCTCAAGCGGCGCCCATCCGTCGCGGACTTCGCTCCTAACGGCACGAAGAGCAAGCTCCGCTTTGCTGCCCATGCGGCACGAACGCCTGCGCCCTGGTACGCTTCATCCGCCCGTTGGTTAACCGATCCGTTTATCCGTCCAGCCAGAACTCCGACACGTGTACGACAAACAAGCCTTGATGACGTTGGTCCGCGAAAAGGCGCTGAAATTCGGCGACTTCACGCTGGCCTCGGGCAAGAAAGCCAAATACTACCTGGACGGCAAGCAGGTGACGCTCGACTCGAGCGGTTCGCGGCTGGTCGGCGAAGGCATTCTGGACCTGCTAGGCGACAAACTGCCTGCCGCAGTGGGCGGCATGTCGATCGGGGCCGACCCGATCACGGCCGCGGTCGTGACGATCGCGGGCGTTCGCGGCCAGGCGCTGAGCGGCTTTCTGGTGCGCAAGGAGGCCAAAGGGCACGGCACCGAAAAATACATCGAAGGCCCGGTAAAGCCGGGCGACCGGGTGGCGATTGTCGAGGACGTCGTTACGACGGGCGGCTCCTCGCTGCTGGCGATCGAGCGCTGCGAACAGTTCGGGCTGGTCGTGACGCGCGTGATCGCCATCATCGACCGCATGGAAGGGGGCCGGCAGGCGTTCGAAGCCCGCGGCTACCCGTTCGCCAGCCTGCTGACGATTCAGGATTTCGGCATCGAACCGCCGAGCAACTGACGCCTGCTGTTTGTCGTCAGTTCCGTCGAGATGGTCCGAGCCGCGCTGTCTGCGCCGTTTGACGGGCTGCGGCGCCGAGTCGGACGACAGCGTTCCGCAGCGCTGCGACGCCTCCTTGCCGCGCCGCTAATCGGCCCGCTTCAGCTCTTTGAGGATTTCGGCCATCACGTGGACTTCGCGGCGCAGCAGTTGGACCTGCTCGCGCAGCTCCTCGATCTCCTCTTCCTGCTCGTCATCTTCGTCCTCGTCTTCATCATCGCCTTCGTCCTCATCCTCGTCGTCCATGTCGTGATGATGCAGGGCATGCTCCCGGTCGGCATGCGGGCCGAAGTGATGCATCCAGGGGGGCAAGGCCGCCTGCTTGCCCGTCACGATCACGTAGACGACGTGCGGTTGCGGGTGCGGCGGCATGTGTTCCGGCCCGTAAGCTCCATGATGCGGGGCGGCCATAAAGTGCGGCCTTTCGCCCGGATGATGCATGCCCGGGTGCGGATGAAAGACGCCGCCGTGAAAATCGTGCATGCCTTCGTGCGGAGGTTGAAAGCCCAAATCGTGCGGACCGTTGTGTGCATGATGTTCGCAGTGCTCGCAGCGCTCGTGATGGGCGTCCTCGCAGCACTTGCAACCGCCGTGCTTGCAGCACTCACCATGCTCACCGTGAGCGCCATGTTTCCCGGCTTTCGCGTGATGATGCGCGTGATGGCGCTCGCCGTCATCTTCCTCGGTCATCATGGCCCTGTCCATGTCCATGATGCCCTTCGTGCATGCCCTCGTGATGGCGCCCGCCATCGCGCGCTCGCGAGCGTTCTGGCTCATCCGCGGCTTCATCGTCTGCTTCCTCATGATCGCGCAGTGCGAGCCGATCCTGACGTTGTTCGGCATTCTCGCGGGCCTCTCGCTCGACATGCCGGTTGACCGCCTTGAAAAAAGCCCTCTTCAGTTCCGGCAGCCCAAGAGCCTGTGCGGGGTCGTCATCCGCCCGTGCGCGGTCGCTTGAAGCAGGGCGGCCACAAGGCACGACAAGAGTAAGAATCGCATGAATCGGTCTCCTAAAGCCTGGGACGAACAACGCCAACAGCCAAACCGCAACGCCGCCTTCGGGCCATGCGGACGACGCGCGGCGCCTCAACCAAGGTCCGGCCGCATGCGAAAGAGACGGCTCGACACATTAGGAACACGCTATCTCTTTATTGTGGCATGCAAGAGGCATGCCGCGAGGGCCCGACGCGATAGAATTGCGTGAGAGTCGGGGGACGCTCCGCTGACATCGCCGCACATGGGGCGTCGACGCCCGGGCAAAGCGATGGTCCCAGGAAACACGCATTGGTTGCAGGCGCCGCGGCCGCAACGTTTCCTCTAGCAATTCCTCTCAGGCCCGCAAAAAAAACGCCGCATGCATTGCAGCATGCGGCGTTTCGGAAAGTCAGAGACAACATTGGCAGGGCCGGAGCTCAAACTACTCCCGATCCTACTCAAGCGCCTTGTCGTTCAACGGCGTGTTTAGCAAGTAATAGAAGTTGTTCGTGCCGGTTGGCAACGTATTGGAACCGGCAGACGCTGACGTTTTTCCCATTGGGCGACATCAGCAGGCAAAAGATGCCGTATTCCAACTCCTGGCTGATAAAGCGAGAATGACCGTCGCAGAACACGACCATCACCCCGCCTGGATGGTTGCTGAAAGGACGAGCGTTGTTCATATTTGTGAACGGGGATGTTGCGGTACCGCCTTGATTTGAAGTCAAAGCGGTATTATCTGCTGCAGCGTTGATCCGGCCGTAGGGTTGCGTAAAGCCTTGGGGCTGGAAAGGCGGCGTGGTGCTGTTCGTCGAATAGGTCCAAATAACGCCGTTCAGCGCTTCCCATACTCCGTTGGTCAGGTCAGCGTAGCTGTTGGTGTAATTGTTTTCGAGCAACATCAACGTGTTTGAGGTTCCATCATTTGAGCTGATGAAGTCTTGACTCACAGAAACAATGGCCGTGCCTGCCAGATTGTATGTGTCGGTCAGGTAGCGGTCGTGAAACACCCCGTTGTCTCTCCAGTCGGCCGAGAGGAACGAAGGACTTGTACTCGCCACATCTGGCATGCCTGTGTTCGGTGCATAGTTGCACGGCGGCGGGTCAGCCGAGACCGGTGGATTGCTGGGGCAAATCAAGCTCGTCACATAACCGTTGCCAATCCTCGCAGGGTCGGAGTTCTGCTGATACGTCGAAATGCCCGTCAGAAACAACCCGCGTCGCCAGTTCCTGTACAAATCTCCTCGTTCGATTTGCGGAAGGAGAGGCACGACCCAACTGACGGGATATTCGTTGTTTGAATTGACGTAGGTAGTCCAGCCGGTGGCACCCGTGTCTGGCTGCAATTTCAGCGGCTCCTTGAAGCCGGGATATTGCCCCGAGCCCGTTGACACCTTGTTCATCATCGCCAGACCCAACTGGTGCAAGTTGTTGTTGCACGTGTTGCGGCGGCCGGCTTCGCGGGCCTGTTGCACGGCGGGAAGAAGCAGGGCCATCAGCATGCCGATAATGCTGATCACCACTAGAAGTTCAACCAATGTGAATGCGCGGTGTCTTGAGCGAGCCATAATGTGTTTGAGACCCATGGGTTCTCTCCCCTTCCTTGCGCCTGATACAAGCGGATATGAACAGACCGGAACCAGCCCATCGGATTCTATCAATAGCCTGTCGATGGCCGCAACAAAATTCTTGAAAAATTCGCCCTCCCAGCCGATAAATTCGCGTTTCGCCCGCCTCTCCCCCACCCGAGCCAGCGATCGTAGGGGCGACGACTGCACGCAACCATCATGGGTGGGTAAAACACGAAAAGAGTCGTCGTTTCACTGCCTGATGGCCTGATTTGACGCACTCCCCGAAAGGCCCCGGAATAGCACAGGACGTGAATCGGCGCCGGCAAGACGGCGAAGGGCCTCTGCGCCGTCTTGCCTGACGTCCGGCGGACCATTTTTGCCGGGCGCTGCCGGCATTAACGCCCCTTAGCGCCAGCGGCGAAAGCTGTGCCCCGCGCCCCCAAAACCTGCAAAAAACGCGTCGTGACCGCCAAAGTGCGGTCCGTGAAAGAAGCCGCCGCCGAAACCGCCGTCGCCCGTCGTGCTCGGCGGGGAGTTGACCATCACCGTGATCGTCCCGGCCAGAGCGGCGTTGCTCCCGTCTGCCACGGAGATCGTCTGGCTGCCCGTGGCGTTCAGCGTTACCTGGAACACGTGGCGACCGTGATCGTCGGCCGTGAACGTATAAGCGTCGGGCAGCACGGCATTCGGATCGCCATCGGCGGTCAGTTGCACTGTGCCCGTGTAGTTCGGCACGACATGGTTCGAGGCATCCAGGGCGACCACGACCACGTTGAAGGCCGAACCCGCGGTCACATGCTCATCCGCCCAGACGGCGAAATGCGTGGCCACCGGCGCCGGGTTGACAGTCACGGTCACGGTCCCGGCAGTTGCGGCCGTGGCGGTATCCGTCGCGACGATCGCCTGGCTGCCCGTCGTGTTCAACGTCAGTTGAAATTCATGCCGGCCGTGGTCGCTGGCCGTGAACGTGTACGCATCGGGCAACACGGCGCCCGGGTCGCCGTCGGCGGTTAGTTGCACCGTGCCCGTGTAGTCGGGAACCACATGGTTCGAGGCGTCCAGCGCGACCACCACCACGCTGGTCGGCGCCGACCGTGACGTTCTCGCGCCAGAACGGCGAAATGCGTCGCCACCGGCGCCGGGTTCACGTTCACGGTCACGCTGCCGACAATCGTATCGGTCGTGGTGTCGGTGGCGGTGACGGTCTGGCTCCCCTCCGTCTTCAGCGTGGTCTGGAACACGTGAAAGCCGTGATCGGCGGTGGTGAAGGTATATGAATCGGGCGACGATGCGTCGCCGTCGCTGCTGGACAACTGCACCGTGCCGGTATAGTTCGCGACCGGATGATTGGCCGCGTCGAGCGCCACCACGATCGTGCCGAACGACTTGCCGGCAGCCACGTTTTCAGCCGCCCAAACGCCGAAATGAGTGACCGTCGCCGCCGGATCGGCGTTGACGGCGACCTCGCCCGTGATCGAGTCATCGGCCGCGTCCGTGGCCGTGACGGACTGGCTGCCGGACGTATTCAAAGTGACTTGAAACGCGTGCACGCCATGATCGGCGGCCGTAAACGTATACCCGTCGGGCAGCAAAGCGCTGTCGTCGCTGCTGGTCAACTGCACCGTGCCGGCGTAGTTCCAGACCGGATGGTTCGCCGCATCGAGCGCCACTACGACAGTCGTAAAGGCCGCGCCGTCGGTCGACGTTTCAGGCGCCCAAACGCCGAAGTGCGTGGCCACCGGCGCCGGCGTGACATTCAAGGTGATCGAATCCGTAATGGTGGAATCGGCCGTATCGGTCGCCGTCACCGATTCGTCGCCCACCGTGTTGAGCGTAAGTTGAAACAGGTGACGGCCGTGATCGGCGGTGGTGAACGTATAGTCGTCGGGCAGCACGGCGCTGGTATCGTCGCTTTCGACGTGCACCGTGCCCGCGTAGTTGCTGACCACGTGGTTCGCCGCATCCAGCGCCACCAGTACCAACGGCTCCGCCACGCCCGCCGTGACGCCCTCGGGAGCCCACAGCGCAAAATGGGTCGCCGGCGCGGTGGAAGCGACGCCGGCGCCGTCCAGCAGCACTCGTTGTTCCAGGTTTTCCAGCCGCAAGCCGGCCCCCACGCGCCGCGATTTGCGCGACCGAGCGGCCGCGCGCGAAACCGTTTTGGAAACAGATTTACCTAACAATTTGCGCGGAAACAGCGCCATGAAACACCTCTTGAAGGGAATGACCAGTCGATGGGCAGCGCCGGGCAAAGAAGCCTGGCAGAAAATGCTATCGCCCTGCTGAGAAGAACGCGTCTGAGCCCGAACCCGCTGGCCGCAGGCGAACCCTACGCGGGCGTTTGTACGCGAAAGCCGCCCTCCAAGGCAAGCGATTTGCAAAAATAAAACATTCGCTCTTGGCCGACGTGCTGGATTTCAGGGCAGACCCCGAAAGGGAAACTCTGCTAGCAGCCCCGCGGAACGAGGAAATCCGCCCCCGCCCAAGGCGCCAAGCACTAACCAGGCGATTGCCGATATTGACTTGCCCATATCCGAATCAGCGGAGATGTAGTGCCGATTAGCGGTTCCTATTTCTTTTCGCATGACTGAGCCGGCGGGCTGGAATTGCACCGCCGCCGCCCTGCGGCCTATGATAGTGCTGGCGGCCCGGCAGCTAACTTGTTTTCCCGGCAAATGAGGCGCGCAAGATTATGTCGACCATGGTTTCCAAACGGGCGGCGCTGGCGGCGTTGCTGACGGGCATTGCAGGCGTGCTGACGTACGGAGGAATTGCGAAAATGTCGGAAGCCAAGCCCCCCCAAGGCAAACAACCGCAGGAATCGCAGGCGCCGGAGGTCGAGCCGGCCAAACTGGAACGCGCCACGTTCGGCTCCGGCTGCTTCTGGTGCAGCGAGGCCGTGTTCCAGCAGCTCAAAGGCGTGCATTCCGTCGTCTCCGGATACAGCGGCGGCAAGGTCAAAAACCCCACCTACGAGCAGGTGTGCACCGGTCTGACCGGCCACGCCGAGGTGATCCAGGTCGCCTTCGATCCGGAGCAGATCAGCTACGAAGAATTGCTCGAGGTCTTCTGGCAGACGCACGACCCGACGACGCTCAACCGCCAAGGCGCCGACGTCGGCACGCAGTACCGTTCGGTGATCTTCTATCACAACGACAAGCAAGAGGAACTGGCCGAACACTACAAGCGACAGCTCGAAAAGGAACACGCCTTCCGCCGGCCCATCGTCACCGAGATCGCCGCGTTCGAAGAGTTCTTTCCCGCCGAAGAGTATCACCAGGACTACTACGACAGTCACAAGAGCCAGCCCTATTGCTCCGCCGTGATTCGCCCCAAAGTCAGCAAAGTCCACAAGGTCTTTCGCGACAAGTTGAAGGGGAAACCGGACCAGGACTGACGCGGCCGATTGAACCAAGACGCCGCCAGCATTCCGCCCGACAATCTCGCCTCGCAGGGCGCCGTTCGAATGGGGCGCTGCCTCGGATCGCTTGTGCGGGAAGCGCCCGCGCTCCATCGCGTTTTGAGTCGGGGCGGGAGCGAAGGGCCCCTTGGCCCGACGCCAGGGGGGCGCCTGCGGCGTTCTGCGTTGCGCGGCGAAAAAAATCTCGCCTTTTCTCTTGGCGACCGGCTCGCCTACATTGGCCCGCAGCGACGGCGACCGCCCCCAGCGGGTCGTCCAGGCAAAGCGGAGCCGCGAGCGCAGCGTTCCCGCCGTAAATCGCGTTTTTTTATCCCGGTTGCGAAACAAGACAGGCGCCTGTCCACGTGCCAGAAATACTCCTTATCCTGTTCGGCGCGGCCGTGCTGATCGCCCTGCCGATCATGTTCATAGCAACCTACGTCCGGGCGCTGGGCATCCGCAGCCTGAGGCAGCGGCTGGAGCGGCTCGAACGGACTGTCGCCGAATTGCAAGCTGGCGCCACAGGAAGCGAGCGCCCCGCGGCGCCGCCCGCTCCTGCCCCAGGGCCTCAGCAAGCGGGGACTCGCCAAGCAGGTCCAGCCCGACCCGCCCTGGCAACCCCGGCTGGAAGCGAGCCGGTTGTGTTGGCGGCCGAGGTTGCAGAACCTCCGAACCAGGTCGGCGCCTGGGAACGCCTGATCGGCGGACAAGGCTCGGTTGGCTGGCCGTCGTGGTGCTGCTGTTCGCCTCTGGCTTCTTCCTGCGATACGCCTTCGAGAACCAGTGGATTGGTCCGCTAGGCCGCGTCTCGCTGGGCGTGCTGGCCGGGACGACGTTGGCCTTTTCCGGCAGGCAGTACCATCGCCGCGGCTGGCAAATCTTTTCCCAAATGTTGACGGCCGGCGGCGTCGTGCTGCTCTACCTGTCCACATACGCCGCCTTCGGCTTTTACCACCTGATCGGCCAGCGCGAGGCCGGTTCGGCGCTGGCCTTGCTGGCGGCTGAGTCGGCGCTGCTGGCCGTGCGCTATGAGGCGCCGGCGATCGCCTTGATGGCCGTCGTCGGCGGCTTGCTCACGCCGCTGTTGATGCACAGTGATCGCGACCAGTACCGCTCGCTGTTCCTGTATCTGGTCATGCTCGACGCGGGCGTCGCGGCCCTGCTCGTGTGGCGCAACTGGCGGCTGATCGGCCTGGTCGGCATGGCGGGCACGCAGTTGCTGTTCTGGCTCTGGCACGGGGACAACTATCACCCGGAAAAGCTCGGTTGGGCGATCGGCTTTCAGTCGGCAGTCTACGCACTGTTCCTCGCGCCGACGTTGGCCGCGTGGCGAGCGGGTCGCCGCTCCGACTGGGAAGCTCTGATCCGCATGCCGCTCAACGCCGCCTTCTGCTTTGGCGCCGTCTATGTGCTGTTGAAGCCCGACCACGGCGAGTGGCTTGGCGCACTGGCTGTCGCCATAGCGGCGCTGTATGCGTTGGCGACTCGCTGGCTGATAGCCGCTCGTCCTCACGACGGACCGGCGCAGTTGACGGCGTTGGCCATCGCCCTAGGGTTTCTGGCGCTGGCGTTTCCGCTGCAAGCCGACGCGCCTTGGGTGGCGCTCGGCTGGGCGGCCGAGGCCGCCGGGCTGTGGTGGTTCGGCGTGCGCATCCGATCAGTCCCGTTGTGCGCGATGGCGGCGTCGCTGGCGGCACTCAGCGCGGCAAGGGTCGGACTGATCGATATGCCATGGATGATGCACGCAGGCGGGTGGCCCGTGTTCAACCGTTACGCTCTGCCAGCGCTGTCGGCCGTCGCGTGTATTGCCGGCGGACTGACGGCCTCGCGGCGCCGCTTGGCGCGGTTGTCGCGAGAGGAGCTGGCACTGGTCGTCGTGGCGGCCATCGGCTGCGTGCTGATGGTCTGGGCGCTGGTCAGTGCGGACATCGTCCGCTACTTCAGGGATCTTTCGCAGTCGCGCGCCGGCCAGCGCGACTGGATGCGCTGCGGCGCAGACGTGCGTATCCGTGTGGTGGGCCGCTTATGCCACGCTGGCGCTGGGCGTCGGCTTTTACGCGCGTCAGTCCTGGCTGCGCTGGACGGCGCTGGGACTGTACGCCGTGGTTGCGGCCAAAGTCTTTCTGGTCGATATGTCGGAGCTCAACGAGTTGTACCGGATCGCGGCGTTTTTCGTGTTGGCGCTGGTGCTCGGCGCCGCCGCTTGGGCGTATCAACGCTTTCAGCCCGACCGATCGGCTGATGCTGTCACCTAGGAACCTTTCGATGCTGGTTCGAGAATTGCGGTCAACGACGACATTTCGCCGCCTGGCTTGCGCGGGGCTTGCGGCAATAATCGCGGCAATGGACTTGAGCGGCGCCTCACCGCCCGCCGGGCATGCCAACGCGGCGGAAGCTTCCGCCGCTGGGGCCGACGATCCCTCACATGTCCGCTGGCCGGACTACCGCACGTTGGAACTGCCCGCGCAGGCCAGCGAGTCGCCCTGGTACGACCTGCTCGTGCCGGAAGAGGTTTTCGGCCGTGCGCGGGAAGACCTGGGCGACTTGCGATTGTTTGATGCGGCCGGCGCCACCATGCCGTATGCGTTACGCGTGCTCGAACCCGAATACAGCCAGCAGGAATTGAATGCCAGCGAGTTCAACCGCGCAACGACGGACGACGAAGCAAGCGAATTGACGTTGGACCTGGGGGCGGAGCCAGCCGAACACAACGAAGTCGAGCTGCAACTGCCCGGGCAGAACTTTCGCCGTCCTGCGCTGCTGGAAGCCAGCGACGACGGCAGCCAATGGCGCAAGCTGGCCGAGCGCGATCTGTTCTTTTTCACTTCCGGCGACCGCGAAGCGCATGCGCTCAAGCTGACATATCCGCCGAGCCGCTTCCGGTATTTGCGCCTGCGCGTCGAGCGCGATGCGGTCGTCGATCGCAAGCCCGTGAAGATCGAGGCCGCCATCGTCCGCCATCGAGTCGAGCTGCCTGGCGAGTTCCTCACGCTCGACGCGTCGGTTGGAGAGAGGGAGCCGGTGCGCGCTTCCAGCGGGCCCGGTTCAGCCTGGATTCTCGATCTCGGCGTCGATCGCCTGCCTTGCGAAAGGCTGGAAGTGGATGTGTCCGACGAGCAGTTCGCCCGCGATTACGTAATCGAAGCAGGCGGACCGCCCAACGCCGATCAACCGTTTGTCGAAGTGGCGCGGGGCCAGTGGAGCCGCAAGCAGGGCGAGCCGTCGCGGCCGCTGTCGGCCGTGTTTCCCGAGCAGCGCTGCGCGCGGCTGCGGGTGGTGGTGACCGACTACAGCAATCCGCCGCTGAACGTCTTTGGCGCGCGCGTCAGCGGCGCCGCTCGGCAATTGGTACTGAAGCGGGAAGATGCCCGGCAGGGACCGCTGCGTTTGTATTACGGCAACCTCAAGGCCGAACCGCCGCATTACGACCTGGAGCGCAACTTGCCGGACCGGCTCGAACCGGCGCCCGAGCGGCTCGCGGTCGGTTCGTCGCAGCAAAATCCCGATTATCTGCCGGAGCCCAAACCGTTCACCGAGCGTTGGCCCTGGCTGGTCGAAGCCGTGCTCGCAACGGCCGGGCTGTGCCTGGCGGGAATCATCGTCAGCCTGGGCCGCACCGCGGTGGCTCGGGCCGATGCGGCGGACGAAGCACACGACGCCAGCGGCTCGCCAGGCTGAGCGGCGGACGATTCGCCCGCCGGAGCTTTTGTTTTGCGCTACCCGAAGATCGATTACGATTCGGGCGAAGCCCCAGCCTGGCGCCGGCCGGGGGAAACTCTGAATAGCCCGGATTCATCAGCTCAGAGATCGTTTTATTACACAAACCCGAAGCGTTAGCGAGGTAACGGCGCGTCTCCACCTCGCTTACGCGTCGGGTTGGTATGGGCAGAGGAATCGTCCGGGGTAACAACCGTCGCCTGAATTGCACCAATCGAAATCGCCCCGCACGAGGTCCGCTCGCATGCAGCTCCCGTTTGAAATCACCGACCTGGACCGCCGCATCTGGCAGGAAGAGCTCGACGAATTCGTGCCGGCGCGTGTTCGATGCACACACGCACATTTACCACTGGAATTGCTACCAGAATCCGCACAAGGACGAATCGGCGTATGCGTTCGTCGGACGAGATTATCCGGTGGCCAGCCGGGCTTTGCTGGAGGCCTGCGACGCCGCCTTGCTGCCCGGCCGCGAAGTCCACCGGCTGGCCTTTCCGTTTCCGTTCGCCACACACACGGATTTCGCCGCGTCGAATGAGTATCTGGCCGACGAGCTGCGCGAGGCGCCTGCTTCCGCCGGGTTGTTGCTCGTGCACCCGCAAATGACGAGCGAAGAGGTCGAGCGCGATCTCGACCGCTTCGGCTTCCTCGGCTTCAAGCCTTACCGGTTTTATTCCGTCACGGGCGACGCGGTGAATTGCCGGTTGACGGATTTCATGCCCGAGCATCTGATCGAGCTGGCCGACCGTCGCGGGTTGCTGATCATGATGCACCTGTCCAAGCAAGACGCGATCGCCGACCGTGAAAACCTGGCCGATCTCGAGCGGTTGTCGCAGCGTTATCCGCGCGTCCGCTGGATCCTGGCTCACTGCGCCAGGAGCTATTCGAGTTGGGCCATCGAGCGGGCGGCCCCTGTGCTGCGGCGTTTGCCGAACGTCTGGTTCGATACCTCGAGCGTCTGCGAGAGCGACGCCTTCGACGCTCTCTATTCGGCCGTGGGCGTCGAGCGCGTGATGTACGGCAGCGACGACGTGCCGGTCGGCGTCATGCGGGGCAAGTACGTCACGTTCGGCTACGCTTGGGCGTATCTATCGCCGACAAACCACTCGCTCGGCCTGTCTCATTGCGACGGCCGGATGACATTCACCCGCTATGAGCAGTTGCGCGCCATGCGCCGGGCCGACAAACGGCTGGGGCTGACTTCCGAACAGAACCAGGCCCTGTTTTGCGACACGGCGACCCGGCTGATTCAGGCGGTGCGTGCGGAACAGAGCAGCGTCGCCGCAAATGCCACGTCTGGCCCCAGGCCGCAGGCGTAGAACCCCGACGCCGCCTTCCTGACGACGCGGTTGCCAACGCGAAATCATCGCCGATTTCCAGCAATTTGCCGCTCTGTTGGGGGATCCTGCCGTACGTTTGGCATATAGCTTGCAAGACGTGTGAGATGGTGCGCCGTGTTTTGGCGCCCGGAAGGAGCTACTGCCATGCGAAATACGCAAATCAGTTTATCGGAACTGGCTTTGGTCGCGGGGACTCGGGCCATGCTTGGGGCGGGCATCGGCCTGCTGCTGGCAGGCCGCATGCCGGAAGGCGAACGGAAAGCAGTCGGCTGGACGCTGCTATTGACCGGCGCCCTCAGCACCATCCCGCTTGCGCTGGAGGTCATGGGGAGAGAACGGGCAAGCCCGGAGGAGCCGCTAAAACGCAAGGCATCCGAATCTCCGCTGGAACCGAGAGACCGGCTCAGCGGACAATGGACGCCGGGCATGAGTTGAGCGGGAGCGCGGCCCTTTGTCCGACGCGCATGAGGCCGTTGCAGAGGGCAAACCCGAGTCGCTATGCCCAGCGTGATGTACGAAGCTAACCAGTTCGTTTTGACCGAACAGACTTGGCATCCGGCTTCGAGTTGATCGCACGGTGGATCGCTTCCGCCGTTCGTTCCTCGCCTTGGTTGAACACGGCGTCGCCGCCGAGACGTCTTGCTTCCCTCTTGTACTTGTCGATGCCGGCTTTGGCTTTGTCGGGCTTGTGGCGATGTTCTCTGGTCAACAAATCCTTGACGTTTTCCCAAAATCGCTTTTCGGCCTCGCGGCGCAGTCTTTGCGGCTTCCACGTTCGCCTCCCATATCCCTTACAGTCTGATAATTGGGACGTCCACTACTTTAAATGATGGCTTGGCCGCGTGGCGAGAGTCAATAAGGCTTTGCAATAACCGAACTCCCCCAGGAGTGTGGAAGCTGAATTGGTCGGCGCCTTGCATGCAGTACCTTTGTCTCCAGAACGCAGCCACTGGCCCGCAGGCCGTGTCGAACCACCGAGTGCCATCGTGCATCGGAATTGGCCCTCGGTGGTCGCGAATCAGGTTGGGCGTGCTTTGGCGGCAGTGTTGTACGAGGCTCCAAAAATCTTCCCTCGACCGGCCGCCTAGTACGAATTGAATGGAAGCGAGGTAGGCCAAATTGTGGCGATCGACAACAAACTTAAGAACGATCGGACGATTTCCTCGATTTCGCGGCAGCGCGTAAAATCGCGTCCACGCCCATTGGCGCGCCTGGTAGAGGAGCGTCGTTGTATAGAACCCTCGGCCAAAATCGGAATCGACACGACAAAGAGTGAGGTCGATTCCGTTTTGAATAATACGGTCGGCATCGGTCTTCGTGCAGCCGTGATACAATTGAATGTATCGGCTCCGCGGTGAAGTCCATGGTTTCGCGGGCCCGTAGATCGGAATCGGAGGCGCCACAGTTATACCACCCCTGGCCCGTTCGCGCTTGTTGGTAGCGCACGGATCTCAATGAATTGAACACAGTCACGGCCGAGTTAAGCGACCATTTTTGCCGTGGAGAGTCTGCAAATCAAGCTCGACATCCTGACCAGCGAAAAAGCGGCAGGCACGCGTGATTGCATGCCTGCCGCTTTGAGCGTTTCAAAAGCTTACGCCACCGCTTACGCAAACAGTTCGGTCACCGATTGCGCTTTGACAAGCTCGCGAGGCTGGTTCAGGTGGTTGTAGACGATCGTTTCCGGGGCAATGCCGAACGAGCGGTAGATGCTGGCCAACAGCTCGCCGGGATGAACCGGGTTCTCGTGCGGCGCCGAGGCGGTCTTGTCCGACTTGCCGTGGACGTAGCCGCGCTTGACGCCGGCGCCGGCCACCACGGAGGTGTAACAGTACGGCCAGTGGTCGCGGCCGTCGGCCGAATTGCCGTTGCCTGACGTGCTGACGCCCTTCTGCGGGCTGCGGCCGAACTCGCCGACGGCCACCACCAAGGTTTCATCGAGCAGCCCGCGCTGGTCCAGGTCGCTGATCAGCGCGGACAGGCCCGTGTCGAGCATCGGTCCGGAGCGGTTCTTCATCCGCTCGGTCAACCCGACGTGATGGTCCCACGAGTGATTGTCGGAGTTGGCCACCTTGGGCCAGATCAACTCGACGACGCGCGTGCCGGCTTCGACCAGGCGGCGAGCCAACAGGCAGCTTTGGCCGAAGGTGTTCTTGCCGTACATGGCGCGAGTCTCTTCCGACTCCGCCGGCAGGTTGAACGCGTCGCGAGCGCGGCCGGAGATGACCAGTTGCAAGGCCTGATCGTAGTAAGCGTCGAGCTTCTGGTCGGCAACGGCCTTTTCCAGCTTCTGCTGGCCGGCCAGCACGGCCTCTCGCAGGTGGGCTCGACGCTCGAGCCGGGCGGCGAACACGTCGCCGGGCAGCTTGAGATCGTCGACCTTGATGCGGTCCATCTTGTACATGTCCATATCGTCGCCGTCCGGGTACAGCGTGTACGGATCGTACGCCTTGCCGAGGAAGCCGGCGGAACCGCCCTTGCCGACCACGTTCGATTCCTGCAGCGGCCGCGGCAGCATGACGAACGGCAGCATCGGCTGCGTGGCCGGCTTCATGCGGATGATGTTCGAGCCGAAGTTGGGGAAGTCCTTCGGGCTGGGCGGCTCGAGTTGCCCCGACGGGCTGACCTTGTCCGTCGTGTAGCCGGTCATCATCTGGTAGATGGCCGCCGTATGGTTGAACAGGCCGTTGGGCGTGTAGCTCATCGACCGGACCATCGTGAACTTGTCGTTGATCTGGGCGAGCTTCGGCAGGATCTCGGTGAAGTTCACGCCCGGGATCTTCGTCGGGATCGGCTTGAACACGCTGCGGACGCTCTCCGGGGCGTCCGGCTTCGGATCCCACAGGTCCAGGTGGCTGGGTCCGCCTTGCAGGTAGACCATGATGATGCTCTTGGCCTTGCCCCAGCCCGGGCCGCCGCCGCTTTCGGCCGCTTGCGCCTGGAGCCGGAACATCGACGCCAGCCCCATGCCCAGCAGGCCGGAGCCGCCCACGCGCAACAGCGTGCCGCCGGGTGATGCCCAGGTGAGAATCACACAAGTCTTTGCCAGGCCGGCCGGGAAGAACGAGCATCATGCGACTCCTAATTAGTGGTTGAATAAGAACTCAGGGCTGTTGATCAGGGCCCAGGCGAGATCCTGCGCCGCGGTCAGCCGCTTGTTGGCCATTTGCGTGACGCTCAGCTCTGAGTCGTGCCGCAATTGTACCAGCTTCGGATCCTCAGGCACGGGCCGGCTGACAATCTCCAACCGCTCCTGCCGCTCGAGCAAACCGGGATCGGTCGGCAGCGGCAGCTTGCTGTTGACCAGCGCGACGCTCTTATTTCGATATTCGTCGTCGCTCGAGCGGTAGAAATTGAGCAACTCCGCTTGCTGCGCTTCGGAGCGGGATGCCGGATCGAGCGCCAGGATGGCGCCGATCTGTCCCGGATAGGTCAGGCCGAAGCCGCGAGGGGCCCGGGTGACCGAAATCCGGAAGCGGCCGAGCAGGTGCTTGTTGTCCGGATAGCGATGCTCGATCCGAAAGACCAGCAACGTGCCGCCGTCGAGGCCCAGCGGCTGCTCGGTTTCGAACGTGGCCCAGTGAGTGCGGCCCGTTTGCGGGCTGGCGGCCCAGCCGTTGTTGCCGCCCCGGTTGCCGTCGATCGCGTTGGCAATCGGAAAATTGCTCTGACTGAAGTCGGCCAGCGGCTTGACCAGCTTGACCGGCTTCTGCTGAGCCGGCTTGCCCTTGGGCGCCGCCTTCACCTCGAGCTCCGTGACGACGAAATTGCCTCCCGGCGAGAGCCCCGGTCCGCGACCAGGCAGCGAATCGTCCGCCAGCGCTTCCAGCCGAATGCCCGTCACGTCCTTGAGGTCCATTTCGGCGGTGATGGTATAGACGACCGGCCCGTCCTTTTGCTCGGCGACGATGACTCCGTCCGGGCCGGCCGTGAGCTTGGCGCCGTTGGACGCGTTCAACGACTTGGGTCGCAACGGCTGCCAGGCGACCGCCGTCGGCTGCTGGAGCAAAGAACCGGCCAGCTTCGGGTCGAGCGTCTGCTGGTACGCCTCCAATTCGGCGTCCAGTTTGGCGGTCTTCTCGGCCTTGGCCTTTTCCAGCTCGACGAGCTTGGGCGCCAGCTCTTTTTCATAAGCGGCCAGCTCTTCTTTGGCCTTGGCGATGGCCGCTTCGCGGTCTTGCTCCTGCTTGGCGCGAACCGGCTTGACCTCTTCTTGGCGCTTAGCCAAGGCCGCGGCGAGTTGTTGATTGTCCTGATCGATCAGCGTCAGCGTCTTGAGCGCGGCGTCGATTTCAGCATCGGCCGCCGGCCGGTTGAGGATCCGCAGGAAGATCTCGCCAACCAGCTTGCGGTCGTCGTTTTGCGAGCCGACCAGCCTGGTCAGCTCGTTGCTCGGATCGGCGATGGCATTGGCGACCGTGGGTCCGCTGACCAGCGCCATCACGGGCCCCAGTTGCATGTCGCTGGAGCGCTCGCATTCGCAGGCGCTCTCGCGAGCCGGGCGACCGAAGGTCGTGAAAAATCCGCTCGGCAGGTCGACGCCCGAGTCCGGTAGTTCGGCCGCGCGGGCGCCGGGCTTGGCGCCCGGCAGCTTGGAGATGGAGCCGGTCGCACGGTGTACGGCGTCGTACAGCACTTCGGCCGACAGGCGCCGCGCCAGGGCGTGCGAGAAATTGATTTCGTCGTCCTCGTTCCACTTGTTCGTCTCGACCGAGAGTTGGTAAGTGCGAGACTTGCAGATCATCTGGAACATGCGCCGCACGTCGAAGTTGCCGGAGATGAACTCCTGCGTGAGGTAGTTGAGCAACTCCGGATTGGTCGGCGGATTGCCGGCGCGGATATCGTCGATCGGCTCCATCAGCCCCAGCCCAAACAGGTAACCCCACACGCGGTTCACAAAGCTGCGCGCGAAATAGGGGTTGTCTCGCGACGTGACCCAGTCGGCCAGTTGCTCGCGGCGCGAGGCGTTCTCTTTGGCCGCCACCGTCGCCTCGAACGGAAACTCGGGCGGCGCCACGTCTCCGGTGCGCAGATGCGTGACTTCGCCCTGCGGCTTGTCGACGACGATCTCGTACAGCGGTTTGGCGCCCTCGACGGCCGTGCCGCCAATGTTCCGATTCCCGCTCTCCGGATCGCGCTGCAGCCCGACGCGGGCGAAGAACGCCGACAGTTGGTAATACTGGTCCTGCGTCCAACGCTCGAACGGATGATCGTGGCACTTGTTGCAGTTGAAGCGGATCGCCAGGAACAGGTGGGTCGTGTTCTCGGCGGTCGGCTCCGGATCGCGAAGGATCTTGTAATAGGAGGCCGCCGGATGCTCGCGGTTGGAGCCGCTGGCGGTCAGAATCTCGTGTACGAACTGGTTGTACGGGGTGTTTTTGACCACCTGCTCGCGAATCCATTGCCGGAAAGCGACGGCGCCTTCCGCGCCGAGGAACTTGCGGTTCACCTGCAGCAGGTCGGCCCATTTGTTCGTCCACTGCTCGACGAACGACTCGCTGCCGATCAGCTTGTCGACCAGCTCGTCGCGCTTGACGCGGGTTTCGCGAGCATCGGCCAGAAAGGCCCTGACTTCGTCGGCCGTCGGGGGCAGACCGGTCAAGTCGAGATAGACGCGGCGAATGAACTCGGCGTCGGTGCAGAGTTCCGAGGGCTGGATCTTCATCCGCTGCCATTTGCCGGCGGCCAGTTCATCAATCGGGTTCCAAGCCGGCGGCTGCTTCCACTCAAAACCGGTCCGGTCGCCCATCACCGTCAGCGTCGTGGCCGCATACTGCCCTTCATACCGGGCCAGCACCGGCGCCTCGCCGCGGCGCAGACTGGCCAGCAGCCCGCCGCGCTCGGCGACGGCCACTTCGCCATTGCCCGTCTCAACAAACGCCTCCTTCGTCACGTCGCGCGTCGAGCCGTCGGAATACGTCGCCGTGACCTGGAACTGCTGTTTGCCGCCGATCTTCTCGACGACCGGGTTTTGCGGGGCCAATTCAATCTTGGCGACGCGCGGCGCGTCCAGGCTGAGCTTGGCGCCCGAGGCAATCCACTGGCGGATGATCTGATAGTACGGCTCGCCCGGTTTGGTCAGCATGCCGCCGACGTGCGGGACGGCGGCGGTGGCCTTGAGCAGCATCAGGCTCTCGTCGGGCGCCGCCAGGTTCACGCGCCGCGAGGCCAGGTCGTCGGTCAAGGCTCGCACGTCAAACAGCGGATCGTAGCCGCGCAAGGAAAGTTTGAAGCCGTTCTTTCCAGCCGCGGCGCCGTGACAGGTGCCCTGGTTGCAGCCCATCCGCGACAGCACGGGGTTCACGTCGCGAACGAAATCGTGCGGCACGTTCGCCGCGGCTTGGGTCGCCGCCGGCTGGCCGGCCGTTTGCACCGCGACGGGCGCCGGCGAGAATTCCTTGACCAGCTTGCCCGTTTCCGGATCGAGGAAGCGAATGACGCCGTCGGCGCCGCCGGCGGCCACCAGCTTATTGTCCGGACGGAAGGCGACCGCATAGACGCGCGCTGGCGGGCGTCGCCGCGTGCGCGATGGTCTTTACGCCTTCGTGCATGTATTTCTGCAAGGCCGCCTTCTCGTCGGCGTTTTGCGTGGTGACCACCTTTTCCACAATTTTCTTGATGTCTTCCGGCAAGGCGGTGTCGAATTCGTAGCCGTAGACGTTCACCTCGCCGGCGCCGTCCAGGCTGGAAACGGCCGCAATCCGTTTGCCGTCCGGACTGACCGCCACGCTGAAAATCCGCCCCTTCATGGCGGGCAGTTCGCGGATGATGTTGGCGTCGTCGCCGATTACGCGCTTGGTCAGCCGCTGCATCCGGTAGACCTTCGGAATGCCGTCTGAGCCGCCGATCACGATCTCGTCGCGCGTCGGATGCCGCGCGATGGACTGAATGCCCCCCTTCAGCGCACCGGGCGTGATCGAAGTCACGTTGTCCACGAAACGCTGCGTGGCCACTTCGGTCAGCTTGGTCGACATGTCTCGGCCGACCGAGACCAGGTGCGAACCATCAGCGGAAAACACCGTGTCGCGCACCCAGTCGGTATGCGCGCCTTGATACAGCACCTGCTCGCCCGTGGCGGCGTCGATCGCCCGCACCGTGTTGTCCGAGCAGCCGAAGGCGATCAGCTTGCCGTCCGGCGACCACTTGGCCCCGTACACGGTGTCGAAGGTCGCCGTATGCGACAACACGAGTTCCCGCTTTTCCACGTCCCAGACCTGCACTTCGCCCATCCGGGCGGGCAGTCCGCCGGCCACGGCGAGCCGTTTGCCATCGGGCGAGAACTTGACCGATTCGATCCGGTCCGACATGCCGATCAGCCGCGCGACCAGTTCCGAGCCGTCGGCCTTGACCAGCAACACCTCGTGGAAGCCCGAAACGGCCAACAGTTGGCCATCGGGCGAGAAGTCGAGCGAAGTCAGCACCGGCGGCCGCGTGTAGACGGGCGGATGTTCGGCGTCGTATTTCTGCTTGGCGCCCGCCGGAGTGTCGTCGACGGCGCCGGCCGCGATCCACCGCTTGACCAGGTCGATTTCGCTTTCGGCGAGCGGATCGCGACCTTGCGGCATCTCCGCTTTGCCGTCTTTAGGAGTAATGAGATGCACGAGGGGGCTGTCGTCGGGCTTGCCGGGTACGACCGCGGCTTCGCCCGACTCGCCCCCTTTGAGCAGCGAGTCGAAGGCCGTCATGACGTAGGCGCCGCGGGCCTTGGCCGGCTGATGGCAGCCTTGACAGCGAGCCTGAAAGATCGGGCGGACGTCTTTATAGTAACTGACGCCGGCCGGCGGCTTGTCCTTGGCCTCGTCGGCCCGCAGCGAGCCCGGCGAAAAAGACGCCGCCAGAATAGAAGCCGTCAGCCAGAACCAAGTCTGCTTGCGAAGCATACGCCGAATCTCCAAAAGCACGCCCGCGGGGCGGAAAGAGGCCACTTGCAACTCGGCAAGGCCCTATCGCCCGCCCGAGGCCAAGTTCGAATCCAGATCCGAAGATCTTGCGAAAGCCTTACGGCTCGGTGGTAGGTATTTCTCCTCTATAGTCGGCCCTGACAATATCCGCTAGGATATTTTTCGTATTTCACTCCTGAAATTTCGTCCAGAGAAACTCGCCATGGCGAAACCGCGGAGCCGCCGCACGCGTCACGTGGCCATTCTGATTGAGTGGTCGCGCGCCTTTGGCCGCGGGCTGATCGAAGGCGTGGCAAGGTACACGCGCGAGCACGAGCACTGGTCGCTCGACTTCGAGCCGCGCGGCTTTGAGGCGCCGCCCCCCTGGCTGGAAGACTGGAAAGGGGACGGCATTCTGGCACGGCTCCCCAGCCGCAAGCTGGCCTCCGCCGTGGTCGCCAAGGGCGTGCCGCTGGTGGATCTGTTCGGCACCTGCACCGACTCCGGCTTCCCGCACATCGCCGGAGACAACGTCCAGGTGGCGAAGCTGGCCTTCGATCACTTGTGGGAGCAAGGCTTTCGGCAGTTCGCATACTGCGGACTGCAGCCAGGGCAGAACCGCTACATCGACGAACGGGGAGAGTGCTTTCGCAAACTGGCCGAATCGGCCGGCTGCCCGTTTGCGTCGTTCTCCTCGCTGGTCGTCGGCGTCACGGTGCCCGACTGGGAGCTGGAGCACCAGCGCAAGGCGGTCTGGCTGAAGGAGCTGCCCAAGCCGGTCGGCATTCTCTCTTGTTACGACGAGCCGGGCTGTCACCTGTTGAATGCCTGCCGTCGCGCCGGCTTGCGCGTGCCGGAAGAAGTGGCGGTGGTCAGCGTCGGCAATGATGCGGTATTGTGCGAGATGACGAACCCGCCGATGAGCAGCATCGAGCACGACGCGCCATTAATGGGCTACAAGGCCGCGGCATTGCTCGACCGGCTGATGGAAGGCGCCAAGCCGCCGCGCCGGCCGGTGCGGGTTCCGCCGCGAGGCCTGGTCGCCAGGCGTTCGACCGACATGCTCGTCACGGACGACGCCGACCTGGCCGCGGCATTGACCTTTATCCGCAACCACGCCTTCGATCGGATCAGCGTCAACGACATCGTGCGTCACGTGGCCGTCTCGCAAAGCGTGCTGGAGCGCAAGTTCCGCACGTTCCTCGGCCGCACTCCAAAGGCGGAGTTACTGCGGGCGCAAATGGCCCGCGCCAAGGAGCTGCTGTCCGATTCGGAATTGCCGGTCAAAGAGATCGCCGCCCGCTGCGGCTTCAGCAGCGAGAAGTATTTCAGCGACGCCTTTCACCGCCAGTGCGGCATACGCCCGGCCGCATTTCGCCGTCAGCGGAGCAAGGAGCGGCTGATTGATGAAGGCTGAGTGGAAGGAAGCACCGCGACTCGCTGCAAGTTCCACGTGGCGTAAGCGTGGGCGCCGCAGAATAAGAGAGCCTCGGGTTGGGAGGGGCTCCACTTTGTGCCAATTCTTATTCCGCTTCGCCACCGCCGAGCTTGTCTCGGTGGAGCGCTGATTGATCAGCTAGAAACTCGCTCCGCCGGGCCCTAGTTTCCCTGTTCCGCGTTTGTCCGCCGCCGTCGGCGGCGGACAAACGCGGAACAGGGAAACGTGCATGTCGGCGAGGTAAGCGAACTAGCTAAAAATCAGCGCCCGACCGGGACGAGCCCGGATCGTGGCGAACAAAACCGGCGAAATGCTCTGCCCGCGTCTCGCAGGCGCATCCCTCTGACTGGTCCCTCTCGCCGCGCGCCTCGCCGCACAAGCAATGTGCCAATTCCGCACAGAGCTTGCGTTGACCCGCAGGTCCTAAAGCGAATTCAGCCTGTTTCCAGCGGTTCCGCGCACGGATGCGCGTGGCATGCGAGTTGCGACGCCTGATAGGTGCGGCGTAAAAGCGCCGCGACGGAATGCACCGCCCCTCGTCGCCTGTTAGCGGGATGAAATGCCATGGCCTCCACCTTAACGCAAGTCGAATTCATTCGTCACTTCTCCGAGATCGAGTTGAAAGACATCCCGTCGGTGGGCGGCAAGAACGCTTCGCTGGGCGAGATGTATCAGACGCTCTCGGCCCAAGGAGTGAAGGTGCCCAACGGCTTCGCCATTACGGCGGAAGCCTATCGTTATTTCATCCGCGAAGCGGGGCTCGACGAGCGGATTCGCAAGAGACGCTCAGCGATCTCGATACCCGCAACATGGACAACCTGCACGAGCGGGGCGCCCGCGTCCGCCAGGCGATCCTGGCCGCCGAATTCCCTGCGGATCTGCACCAGGCCATCCTGGAAGCCTATGCACAATTGTCGCAAGGCCTGGACCGTCCGCTCGACGTCGCCGTACGCACCAGCGCCACGGCGGAAGACCTGCCCGATGCCAGCTTCGCCGGCCAGCAGGAGACGTATCTGAACGTGCAAGGCCCGACGGCGCTGCTGGAGAGCTGCCGCCGCTGCTTCGCCTCGCTGTTCACCGACCGAGCCATTTCCTACCGCACCGACAAGGGCTTCGACCACTTCAAGGTCGCCCTGTCGATCGGCGTGCAGCAGATGGTCCGCTCCGACCTGGGCGCCTCGGGCGTGATGTTCTCGATCGACACCGAGACCGGCTTTCGCGACGCCGTGCTGATCAACGCCGCCTACGGCCTGGGAGAAAACGTCGTCCAGGGTTCGGTCAATCCGGACGAGTATCTACGTCTTCAAGCCGACGCTTGAAGCAGGGCTTCCGGCCGATCCTGAAGAAGACGGTCGGCACCAAGGAGTTCAAGCTGGTCTACGACGTCGGCGGCAGCAAGATGACCAAGAACGTTCCCGTGCCGCCCGACGATCGCGCGCGCTTCGCGCTCACCGACGACGAGATCCTCAAGCTGGCCCGCTGGGCCTGCATCATCGAAGACCACTACAGCGAGAAGCAAGGGCAGCCGACGCCCGATGGACATGGAGTGGGCCAAGGACGGGCGGACGGGCGAGTTGTTCATCGTGCAAGCCCGGCCCGAAACGGTGCAGTCGCAGAAGGCGCTCGACGTGCTGGAAACGCTATCAGCTTGAAAGAGCGCGGAACGCGTGCTGGCCACGCGGCCGCAGCGTGGGCGAGAAGATCGGCCAGGGCACCGGTGCGAGTGATCAAGAGCGTGCACAACTTGCGAGACTTCCAGCCGGCGAAGTGCTGGTCACCGACAAGACCGACCCCGACTGGGAGCCGATCATGAAGAAGGCGGCGGCCATCGTCACCAATCGCGGCGGCCGCACCTGCCACGCGGCGATCGTCAGCCGCGAACTGGGCCTGCCCGCCATCGTCGGCGCCGACAACGCCACCGACGTGCTGCGCGACGGCCAAGCAGTCACCGTCTCCTGCGCCGAAGGCGACACAGGGCATCGTCTACGAGGGCAAGCTGCCGTTTGAAGTCGAGCGGCTCGAGCCTGGCGGACCTGCCGCGGCCGCAGACCAAGGTCATGATGAACGTCGCCAACCCCGAAGAGGCCTTTCGGCCTGTCGTTGATTCCCAACGACGGCGTCGGGCTGGCGCGGATGGAGTTCATCATCAGCAACTACATCAAGATCCACCCGCTGGCCCTGCTCGACTACGAACGGCTGGACGACCCGCGGCGTCGCAGCAGCAGATCGACCGGCTGACGTCGGCCTACGACGACAAGCCGCAGTTCTTCGTCGACACGCTGGCCCAGGGCGTGGCCATGATCGCGGCCGCGTTCTATCCGCAAGGACGTGATCGTGCGGATGAGCGACTTCAAGATCGAACGAATACGCCAACCTGATCGGCGGCCGGCGTTACGAGCCGGTCGAGGAGAACCCGATGATCGGCTTCCGCGGCGCCTCGCGCTACTACGATCCGCGCTATCGCGAGGCTTTCGCGCTGGAGTGCCGGGCGATGAAGAAGGTCCGCGACGAGATGGGGCTGACCAACGTCAAGCTGATGATCCCGTTCTGCCGCACGCGTGAGCGAAGGGCGCCGCGTGCTCGCGGAAATGGCCGAGCACGGCCTGGTCCGCGGCGAGAACGGCCTGGAGGTCTACGTGATGTGCGAGATCCCCAGCAACGTGATCTGCGCCGACGGCGTTCGCCGAGATCTTCGACGGCTTCTCGATCGGCTCGAACGACCTGACGCAACTGATGCTGGGCGTCGACCGCGATTCGGAGATCGTGGCCCACGTGTTCGACGAGCGCAATCGCGGCCGTGAAGCGGATCGATCGCCTCGGTGATCCAGACGCGCCAAGGCGGCCGGGCGCAAAGATCGGCATCTGCGGCCAGGCGCCGAGCGACTATCCCGAGTTCGCCCAGTTCCTGGTCGAGCAGGGCATCGACAGCATCTCGCTCAACCCCGACGCCGTGATGAAAACCACCGCAAAAATTCTGGAGATGGAGCAACAACTGGCAAGCGCGGCTGGATCGGGAGCAGCCTCAAAGAAAAAGAGCTAGCCGAGCCGCCGGCGACGACGCCCGGCTCGCGCAGGTCCATCAAGACAAGGAGACCCATCATGGAACCGTTAAAAGTGACCTTGACTCCGCAAGAGCGCGATCTGCTGATCGTCTTGCTGACGGAAGCGGTTGGCGACAAACACGCGGAGCTGCGCCGCACCGAATCGGGGAGTTTCCGAGACGATTTGCGGCAGCAGGAGAAAATCTTGCGAGGGCTGCTGGAGAAGCTGCAGCAGCCGGTGGCGTGAGTTCCGCCGAGCCGCCTCGCGAACGACATGCCCAGGCACAAGCTTCAACATTAGGAGGAGAAACTGCCATGAAAGCGACATCCACCCCCGTCAAACGCGGCTTGCGTCCCGAACTGAACGGCGTCCGCGTGCGAAAGCACGGCCAACAGGACGTCTACCTGATCGACGAAGGCAAGAAGCGTTTGATTCCCGATCGGGAAACGTACGACACTCTGTTCATGGACTGGGGCGCCATCGAGCAGAAGATCGACCTCGACGAAATCGAAACCGGTCTGCCGATCAGCAGCGGCGCCGTACTGGTGCAAGCGGAAGGTCAGCCGGCCGTATGGCTCATCGAGAACGGCCAGAAACGGCGCCTCGAGGGGCACAGAGAGACCGTCGACAAGTACTACTTCAAGTGGCCCCCCGTCAAGGTTCCTGCCATCTTGATCGACCACATGCCGACCGGCAACCCGATCCAGTAACGCCGGCTGAGGACGACCGGCGGGCGCCTCCTGCAAAAAGTCGGGCTCGTTTCCGCGGCGCGCCGCGTTAGAATGAAGCCTAGACGGATGAACACTCCAGGAGGGTTGCAGGGATGGCCGCCGGTTCGATGGAAAATGCAATTCTCAGCGGGCTCAATGCCCAGCAGGCGGCCGCCGCCGCGCATGGCGATGCGCCGCTGTTGATTATTGCCGGAGCCGGCTCCGGCAAGACGCGAACGCTCGTCCATCGCGTGGCGCATCTGATCGACCGCGGCGTTGATCCCGGCCGGATCATGTTGCTGAGCTTCACCCGCCGCGCCGCTGCAGAAATGCTGCGCCGCGTTGACGGCGTGCTGCGCGAGATTGCCGGCCCGACTCAACACGCGGGTCCGGCTGGCCGGTTCGCGGCTGTGGGGCGGCACGTTCCATTCGGTCGCCACGCGTTTGCTGCGCATTCACGGCAAGGGCATCGGCCTGGAGCCGGGCTTCACGATCCACGATCGGAGCGATTCAGAAGATTTGCTCGACGTGGTCCGCACCGAACTGGGCCTGACCAAGACCAATAAGCGGTTTCCCAAAAAGGGGACCTGCCTCTCGATCTACAGCAACTGCGTCAACTCGCGCCGCCCGCTCGACAAGGCGCTGGCCGAAGACTTTCCCTGGTGCCTGGACGGCGCCGACGACTTGAAGCGGCTGTTTCAAGCCTACGTCGACCGCAAGGAGGAGGGTTCGGTCCTCGACTACGACGACCTGCTGCTGTTTTGGCGCGGGCTGATGGCCGAGCCGAAGACGGGCGACCGAGTCCGCGCCGCGTTCGATTGCGTACTGGTCGACGAGTACCAGGACAGCCTCGGGAAGGCCCTCGGGTTCGGCGGGAACCGGCGACACCGCCCCCTCCTCCAGGGGTCTCCTGTCGATTCCCGTGTCGTCGCCGCCGGCCAGCTTCCACGCCATGGCCAGGGCGTCCTCCAGCGGGCCGGCGTAGTCGATGAGCCAGCCCACGGCCTCATTGGCCCCGACCGGCCCGCCGCTCAGGAGCATCCCGAGGATGCGGGGCCACGCGTCCCGGCGGGCGCTTCCGGAACGGCCAGTGGCAGCCCTCCATCCCCGGCACGACCGGCAGCGTGACCTCGGGCAACCCCAGGCGGGCGTCGTCCACCGCCACCAGGTAGTGGCAGTGCAGCCAGCAGCTCCAGCATGCCGCCCAGGCAGCGCTTGCCGGTACCATCGCCACCGACGACTGGAACTCGTCGTGGAGGCGCCGGGCCGTCCGCGACCAGCCGCTGGTGATGGCGAGCCCGGCCTCCTCGTCCTCCAGGGCCGGGTAGAAGTCGCTGGTGTCGGCGCCCGACCATCTGGGTGGAGATGTGGAAGTCGCCGGTGACGATGACGCGCTCGATCCCCTCGGCCCGGAGCCAGTCCAGGGCCCGGTTCAGCTCGGCGTCCACGTCCCAGCTGTAGCTCTCCCGGCTCGAGGGTCACCACCCCCACCGTCGCCGTCGTGCTCGGCGTTGACGTAGAGCTGCTGCCACTCGGGAGTGTCCATGTGCCTCGAAGGCCTCGGGGAACCACGACGCGGCGTCGGCCGCCTCGGGATGCAGCTGGTGATACGCCTCCACGGTCCCGAGGACCTCTCGCGGCCCGATCTCGCGCAGGACCGCGACGATGCCCTTGCGGAACTGGGCGCACAGCTCGCCGATGGCGTTCAGGTGGGCCAGGTGGCCCCGCTTCTCGTGGAGCATGAGGCTCGTCATCTGGAAGAGGGGCCCGAGGATCCAGGTCCGGAACGCCTCGCCTGCTCCTCGTCGGTGAGCTTCCAGTCCACCAGGGGCCGGAAGTGGTTCGGGCGGATACCAGTCCTGGCCCGTGTCCTTGCGCTCCACCAGGTCGGCCGTGGGCGGAACAGCTCGCCGTACGTCGCCGGCCAGGTGGTGCAGGCACGACCAGGTGAGGAAGTCCGCACCTTTCGCGCCGATGGCGTCGTGGGCGCGGAACGGGTTCGGGCCCGAGCAGCTTGCGCACGAGCTTGTCGATCTTCCAGAACGGCATGTTCGCTGGCCTCGTGGTAGCGCAGGCCCGCCAGCGTCACGCCGCAGAAGAGCACGTCCAGGATGAACGACCAGTTGTCGCCCACCGGGAGCGGGATGAGCCCAGCGCCCAGAGCAGCTTCGTCACCGCCGACGGCTCGTCCTCCACGATCTCCCAGACCTTGTTGATCTCGTGGGGGAACGCCGGGTGCGCGATGCCCACGCCCAGCTCGGAGCTGGGAAAGCCCGAGGTCACCGAGCGGATCTCGATGTCCGGGAAGGCCTCGCGGAAGATCTCGTAGTGGGCCTGCTTGACCTCGAGGATCTCGGGGATCGCCTCCAGGAGGAAGCGGGGCTTCATCGGCCTCGAGCTCGGCGGGCAGCGTCTTCCCGTCGTAGCGTGAGGCGCACGATGCCGCCCATGATCCGCGTCGGCCCCGCTCCTTGCCGAAGGCGCTGCACCAGGCCCGGGATACTGGCGGCCGATGCCGTCGGGCGCGCCGGGAAAGTCCAGGGCCACCACGGGCACGCCGTACGGCTGGAGGCGCGACGCCGAGCTGCATGGTCTTGCCCGCGCCCACGATGCCGTTGGCGCCGGAGATGACCAGGGCGCCCCGGTCGTCCGGCGGGCCGAAGACCTCGCTCCACCAGGTCGCCGCGTCGGCGGGCAGCGCGCCGCTCCGGAAGATGTCCAGGACCGTCCCGAGACCCAGGGTCTCGAGGGTCGGCTGCCTCAGCGTGCGCACCGCGGTGGTCGCTCCCGTCTTCTTCTCCATCGTCTTGACCATCGTCAGCGGCTCCTCACGAAACCTTGAACAGGGCGGCGATGCCCACGTCACCCGCGGCGCACCCGAAGATCAGCACGTAGCCGCCGCCCAGGTCCACCGCCTCCTCCAGCGCCTCGATGAGGACCCGGGTGAGCGTCGGGCCCTGGGGGTGGCCCCACACCAGCGAGCACCCCGTGTTGTTCATCTTCCGCCAGTCGTAGCCGGTCGGCCTTGGCGAAGATCACGTCGTTGACGGCGAAGGGGTTGTGGTTCTTCACCACCGCCATGTCGTCCATGGACATGCCCAGGCGGTCCAGGAGCTTCTGCACCGCCAGGGCCGGGCGCCTCGGGCATGAGGCTCGGATGGGTGCGCACCTCCGCCTTGGCCACGATGCGGATGTCGATCTCCGGGCCGGCGGGCTCAGCTCCTTCGCCTTGCCCTCGCTGGTCACCAGGAGGGTGGCCATGCCGTCGGAGGCGTGGGTCTGGGTGCCGCTGGTGACGCAGGTGTCCAGCTCCCGCTGGCGCCGGAGCGCCGCCGCGGGTGATCTGGCGCACCCCCTTGTCCTCGTCGATGCGCCCCAGGGGCTTGCCCGAGACGTTGAGGACGTCCAGGGGCACCAGGACCCGGTCCAGGAAGCCCGACGCCTCGGGCCTCGAAGTACTGCTGGTAGCGGAGGAAGGCGACGTCGTCGGTCTCGCTCCGGTCGGTCTTGTACTTCCGGGCCGTGATCCCCGCGGCGGTGATCATGGCGTTCCCGGTGGCGGGATCGAAGCCGAAGTTGTCCCACACGTCGGCGATGGCCTGGGTGCGCTCGTGGGCGCGGCGCTCGGGAAAGACGCCCACCGGCGAGTCGCTGGTGCGGTCGAAGGTGAGCACCCCCACCACGTCGTTGGCGCCGCGACTCCACCTCGGCGGCCGGCGGCGAGCACCGCCTGGAGCCCCGTGGCGCACGCCTGCTCCACGTGGTATCCGGGGATGCGGTGCCCCATGCAGCTCGCCACCAGCGGCGCCGTCCAGAACTTCCAGTGCCAGGGGATGGTGGAGCCCAGGATCAGGTACTCCATCTCGCCTGACGGGCACGCCGCGCAGGCCCAGGATGCGGGCCGCGGACTCGCCGGCGAACTGGCCGATGTTCACCTCGGCCAGCGCCGAGGTCTGCCAGGCGGGGAAGAAGCTGCTCCCCCAGGTCCCGTAGGGGATCCGGGCGTCGGGAAACGCTGTGCGTTGGTTGCTGCTCATGCTCGTTGGCTCACTCTGCGTGCAGGGCCGAACGGCCGGGAGGGACGGCGACCGATGGGGGTATCCAAACTACCTCCAGCGTTCCATCGGGCAAACGAGGCACGTACCTTCGCGGCATCGCCCCGTCACGCCTCCACCGGACCCTGGTCGCAGGCGTCGCCGCCGCGGCGACGGCGTGTGGCCCGTCGGCCACGTCCAGGGTCCCGGCCTCCCCGTCGGCCCCGGCCTCGACCCGCACAACGACCGGGGCAGCGGCCGGGACATCGACCTCCGTCTCCGCGTCCTGCCGTGCTTCCCTACCTGAACCCCGCCGCTCCCCGTGGAGTCCCGCGTGGCCGACCTCCTGGGCCGCATGACCCTGGAGGAGAAGGCCGCCCAGATGCAGCACCAGGCGCCGGCCATCCCCCGGCTGGGCATCCCGGCGTACGACTGGTGGAGCGAGGCGCTGCACGGCGTGGCCCGGGCAGGCCGGGCCACGGTCTTTCCCCAGGCCATCGGCCTGGCCGCCACCTGGGACACGAACCTCATGCACGCACGTGGCCGACGCCATCTCCCTGGAGGCCCGCGCCAAGTACGAGGCCTCGGTGCCGAGGGCTCCCGGGAGATCTACGAGGGGCTCACGTTCTTCTCCCCCAACATCAACATCTTCCGGGACCCCCGCTGGGGCCGGGGCCAGGAGACGTACGGCGAGGATCCCTACCTCACGGGCCGTCTCGCCGTGGCGTTCATCCACGGGATGCAGGGCGACGATCCCGCGCTACCTACGCGCCGTGGCCACCGCCAAGCACTTCGCCGTGCACTCCGGCCCCGAGCCCGATCCGCCACACATTCGACGCGGTGGTCTCCGCCCGCGATCTCCAGGAGACCTACCTGCCCGCGTTCGAGGCAGCCATGACCGAGGGCGGCGCGTACTCCATCATGTGCGCGTACAACCGCGTGTACGGGGACCCGGCGTGCGCCAGCGACTTCCTCCTCACCGACGTGCTCCGCCGACAGTGGGGCTTCCGGGGATACGTGGTCTCCGACTGCTGGGCGCTCACGGACTTCTTCCACGGCCACGACATCGTCGCCGACGAGACGCACGCGGCCGCTCGCGCCCTCCAGGCGGGGACGGACCTCACCTGCGGTCCGGAGTACCGGCAGTCTCCCCGAAGCCGTGCACCTCGGCCTCGTCACCGAGGCACAGGTCGACACGGCGTCCGCTCGACTGCTCCGCGCGCGGTTCCTGCTGGGGATGTTCGACCCGCCGGAGCTGGTGCCATGGGCCCACGTGGACACCTCCGTCGTGGACTCCCCGCACACCGGGCACTGGCCCGCCAGGCGGCGCGGGAGTCCATCGTGCTCCTCAAGAACGAGGACGGGCTGCTGCCGCTGAAGGGCATCCATCGGCTGGCCGTCATCGGGCCCAACGCCGACGACGTGGAGCTCCTCCTGGGCAACTACAACGGGTGGCCGGCCGCCCCGGTGACGCCCCTCGAGGGGGTGCGCGGTGCGGCGAAGGCCCGGGGCATCCAGGTCACCTACGCCCGGGGCTCGGACGTGGCCGAGGGCGTGCCCTCCACGGAGCTGGTGCCGGCTTCGGCTCTCGAGGACCTCCGGGCGCACTACTTCGCCACGCACGATTTCTCCGGGACCGAGGTCGACCGTCCGGAAGGAAGCCACCCTGGACCACACGTGGTGGCGGCAGGCGCCCCTGCCCGGCGTGCCCGCCGACTCCTTCAGCGTGCGCTGGACGGGGACGCTGGTAGCGCCCGCCACCGGGCGGTACGCCCTGGGCGCACGGGTGAACGGAGCGGTGAAGGTGTTCCTCGACGACTCTCTCGTCGTGGACTTCTCCGACCGCTACGTGGTGGCCACCCACACGGGGTGGGTGGACCTGGAGGCCGGCTCCCGCCACAAGCCTGAAAGTGGAGTATCACGACCGGCGCATCGACGCCCAGGTCCACCTGGTGTGGTCGCCCCCGACCCCGCATCTCCTGGAGGACGCGGTAGCGGGCCGCGCGGAGTGCCGACGTCGCGGTCATGTTCCTGGGGCTGTCGCCCCGGCTGGAGGGCGAGGAGATGCCGGTGCGAGGTCCCGGGCTTCTCCGGGCGGCGATCGAGTGACCCTCGACCTGCCTGCGCCCCAGCGGAGCTGCTGCGAGGCGGTGTCCGCCACGGGAAAGCCCGTCGTGCTGGTGCTCCTCAACGGCAGCGCGGTGGCCGCTACCGTGGGCCGCGGACCACGTGCCCGCCATCGTGGAAGCGTGGTACGGCGGTCAAGCCGCGGGGAGCGCCATCGCCGAAGTGCTCTTCGGCGACGTCAGCCCGGCGGGCCGCCTTCCGGTCACGGTGTACCGCTCGGTGGATCAGCTCCCGCCCTTCTCGGACTACGACATGGCGGGACGCACGTACCGGTACTTCCGGGGCGACCCGCTCTTCCCCTTCGGTCACGGGCTGAGCTACACCACGTTCCGCTACCGGAACCTCGGGTCGCCCAGCGGGTGCACGCCGGCGAGACCGGTGCGTGTCTCCGTGGAGGTGGAGAACACCGGCGCCATGGCCGCGGACGAGGTGGTGCAGGCGTACCTCACGGACACCGACGCCTCGGTCCCCGTACCGGTGCGCTCGCTGGTGGGCTTCGCAGCGGATCTCCCTGGCCCCGGGGGAGCGCCGCCGGGTCTCCTTCGAGATCGCCCGGACGGCGTTCTCCGTCATCGACCGCCGCCGGCCGCCGGGTGGTGGAGCCGGCAACCTTCGAGCTGTCGGTGGGAGGCAAGCAGCCGGGCCAACACGGCGTGGGGGACGCGGCCACCACGGAGGTGAGGACTGCGCGCATCGAGGTTCGCTAGAAGATATGAACGGGCCTACGGCGCGGGGCCCGCTACCGGACGACCTCCCTCCACCTCGCGACGCGAATCCCACGCTCGTCCAGGTCCGCCCGGACCTCTTCGTCGCGCCGGGGGTCCACGCGCGCGGGTCAGGTCCCAGAGGAACACGCACGTCGAAGCCGGCCTCCACCGCGTCCTCGGCGGTCCACTTGACGCACACGTCCCGGGCCAGGCCACAGACGTACACGTGACTCACGCCCCGCTCGCGCAGGTAGCCGGCCAACCCGGTGGCCGGCCGCTCGCCGTGGCTGTTCCAGTTGTTGCGGAACCCGGAGTAGGAGTCCACGCCGGGGTCCGAACCCTTGCGCACGATGACCGAGACCCGGTCCCACGGCAGATCCGGATGGAGCCGCGCCCCGGCGGTTCCCTGCACGCAGTGGTCGGGCCAGAGCACCTGTTCGTGGCCGTGGAGCTGATCACGTCCATGGGGCTGCGACCGTCGTGGTTGCTCGCGAAGGAGACGTGGTCGGCCGGGTGCCAGTCCTGGGTGGCCGCCTGGACACCGAAGAGCTCGGACTCCATGACGGCGCGGATCCCCTCGAGGATGGCGTCGCCGTCCGCCACCGCCAGGCCGCCACCCGGCAGGAAGTCCGGCTGGATGTCCACGAGGAGGAGGGCGGAGCGGTGGGGACGGCGGAAGGCGTCTTCATGGAGACCTGGGCTCAGGCAGCGTGGCCTCGACGTCGCGGGGTGCTCCGGTCCACCGGAGATCTCGGTCAGCCCGCGGAGCCGCCGGCCTTCAGGTCACCGATGAGCACCTCCTGGTAGGACAGGAGCTCGTCGCTGGGGTCGGCCGGGTACCGGGCTCGGCCGGCTCGATGGCACGGATCCCCGGCGGAAGTCGACCGATCTCCTCGGCGGCCCGCCCGCGGGCGCCGCGCGAGCGGCTCCCGCCCGGCCTCGAGCCTCCTGCCGTCCTCCATGACCTTGCGGAGGAGCGGCCGACCGTCGAGCTCCTCCTTGGCCCGGGCCACGACGTCGCAGCGCGCGTAGCGGTCCTCCTCGACGCGGTACACCTGCTTTCGGCCGGGAAGCACGGGCTTGCCGGGAGCGAGCTTGATGCGGCCCGACGCCCTCGTAGGACGCCAGCTTGTAGGCGAAGTCCAGGGACGGGAGCGTCGCTGGGACACGGCCATCGCGGTGCCCACGCCGAACCCGTCGATCGGGCGCACCTGCGACCAGGAGTCGGCCACCTCGGTACTCGTCCAGTCCGCCGCTGGCGAAGATGCTTGACCGACTCCAGACCCCCGTCGTCCAGGATCGTCGGGCGCGCCTGGACAGATCCACGAGGTCTCCGGAGTCGAGGCGGATGGCGCTGGACCCGGAAGTCGGAGCCCAGCTCGACGGGCGAGCTCCACGACCTTCCGCACGCCCGGAGGGTGTCGTAGGTGTCCACGAGGAGCACGGTATCGGGGTAGAGCGCGGAGAAGGCCCGAAGGCCGCCAGCTCGTCGTCGTGGGCCTGGATGTAGCTGTGGGCCATCGTGCCGGTCACGGGCATGCCGTACGCCCTGTCCGGCCAGCACGTTGCTGGTCCCGTCGAGGCCCGCCACATGGAAGGCGCGGGCTCCCTTCATGCCCGAGTCCGCGCCGTGGGCGCGACGAAGCCCGAAGTCCACCACGGTGCGCCCCCGCGCCGCCGCCCTCACCCGGGCACCCTTGGACGCCAGAAGCGTCTGCAGCTGCACCTGGTTCATGAGGAAGGTCTCGGCGGCGCCATGC
>CAWAYY010000018.1:0-581147 GCA_963786255.1 Pirellulales bacterium | reverse complement strand
ACATTTTTGCTCCAGCGGCAGAGCCGACCACATGGCCCGCTCGCTGGACTGAGTTTTGATCGTGAGTAACGCAGGCAGATATTGAACTGCGGAAAACCGATCTTCAACGGCGGACAGCGACACGGTGGAAGCGGTCCGCCAGCGGATCGACGTAGACGCCTGGAAATCCCGACCGCGCCGAATCGCCGAGGTAGCCGTCGGATACGGACTCGGCCATCCTCCTCGCGGTTGCAAGATATGCTGTCCAATCCTGCTCGACAACGCCACAAAATACTACGGTGGTGGTGGCTGGATCTCGGCTCTCGCTGCAAGCCGATGAAAACGAGGTGGTGATCCGCGTCAAAGAGGCACGGGCATCGGCATCGAACCTGAGTTGCTCGGCTGTGTATTTCATCTGTTCGTGCAGATGAGTGCTCACCCTCCCAATCTCGTTCGTCCGGCGGACGGCGCGTTCGACCCTCGCGCGGGCGATCGTTGAATCGCATGCGGCCGCGTCGAGGCGCAGTACCGGCGGCATTGGCAAAGGAAGCGAGTTCGTCGCTCGGCTGCCCGTGCGTGATGGCGCCCTGCGGCTCGGACTGTGCTCTGGGCCCCTCGCCGTCCAGCCGATGGCCGCGGCAACCTGATCGTCGTCATCGAAGATGAGGAAGACAATCGAGACGTGCTCAAGTGCTGCTGGAGGCCTGATGGCTTTGAAGTATTCGCCGCCGCCGATGGGCAACAAGGGCATTGTGGCGCGTTCACCTGCGTCCGGCCGCGGCTCGGGCCGACGTTGGCTTGCCGGGTACATCAACGGCTATGAAGTCGCCCAGCACGTGCGGAATTGTGATGACTGCATGTATTCTTGTAGCGCGATGGTTACGGTCAGTGTGCCGACGTCGAGCAGTGTCTTGGTATGGGGGATTTGATTGTATGTCGTCGTCCTCCAGCCGGACAAGCTGCTTGAAGCTTCTGGACAGCGTCCGCCGTGTGATGGAAAGCATCCGAACGCCGCACGTGCGCAGCGACCGACGTCCTGGCAAGCCAGGCTTAATCTAGATGCCCCTCGAAGAAATCCTCGCGGCGAGGGGGCTGGCGGCCCGCCGAATTTCGAGACGTGCCAGCGCGTTGCCGAAGAAGTGGGCGGAGCTCACTCGCTCCATCGACCACCTGCGCGGATTGAGATAAATGGGAAAAAGCACGCTTTCTCGCCAGCTCTCCATTGCGGCCTATAGAGCCGCATGCTTGGTGAACTTGAACAGATTTCCAAGACCATTAAGCTCTCCGACGACCGCTCTAAACCGCCCACTCTCGCCGTCACTGACGCTTCTCTGGTGATTCGGGCAAATGAGGTTCTTCGTGCCGCGGCAAGCAGGTCGCCCCCCCGGCGAGCCGCAATCTTGCTGGGAAATCGTCCTTCTTGCTTTCGCGTTTTTTTGCTCGCGGTTTCGTTGTGGCTTTACTGCAGAATCCTCTTCTCGCAAGCTCGGATTTGGTATTCACCCCGCCCCCACCGTGGCCAGTGCCGGCTGGCACGTTGCGCAGGTCCTCACAAAATGTGCAGTTCACCATGTTTGGGTGTGGAGAGACCTCTTGCTTTTCATTTTCCACCGACTCCGACGGTCAATACGTGTGCGAGAGTTCTGGAAGATTGTGTGTGATATCGAGAATCTCGAGCATGGTGCACGGCGTCAACGTGGTGCCGACCTTCTTCATCGGGTAGCGGCGTCGCGCGGTTCAACGACGTCTCGACGCGGACGGCTTTTCGAGGCCGCGACATCCTCGGCGTCTCGACTGATCCGCCGGAACGTGCCGCTGCTTGCACAAACTGCATGTCATGCCGACCCTCATGACGCGGGAGTCGAACCTCAGGCGGAGTACTGCCGGCAACGGGCCCTTCATTTACCCCTTCGTGCGAGGCCGAACTCCTTCCCAACACGCGAATCGTCCATTTGTGATGCGGCAGCTCAATTCCGACGATGCGAGTCGTGAGTTCGACTTTGTCCTCACATACGGCGGAGACTTTCGAAAACAGGGTCCATACTTGTTAATCCAACCACATTGCCCTGTACGAGAACACGCCAGAAGGCTACGAGGGGTGCACGTGCAATTTGTGATGGATGACCGCCATCGTCTTTTCCGACTACGAGCCGCTAGGCGTCCGGTTACGGCACTCACCATTTGAGTGCCGGGCTCTGACCATCGATTTCGATCCGGCGAATCCAGCCGCCTCCCGCCGTCAATCTCCATCGGCGCCGGCGATTGGCAGTTGATTGGCAATTCCGTTTGGCACGGCCCAAAGTACACGCCGTCAAACCCCGGTGCCTCCCCGTTTAGAATGCAGTGCGTAACGCATCAGCGGCACGCTTCCCGGCTGGGCGAACACGAGCCAATCGAGCAGCCCGTCGTTGGCAACTCGCATGTTCCTGCGCTAGAGGGAGGCTATCGGCGTAGCAGTGCGGAGATCGAATTCTTTGCCGAGTCCCTCTCCCTTTGCCCGATAGTTGCTGTCCATCCGCTTCAATTTCCAACATCTTCGGTAGCGGTATAAGCAGGCGGACTCGACGATCGGTCTGAGGTAGTTCAAACTGTGGATGCGCTTCAGCCTACCTCTGCCGCCACCGGGCCAGCCGACTGCGTGTCTCCGTTGAAAACCGCGCTGGCTACGATCCCGCAGCCGCCGCCGCCCGCACGCCCCGGAGGGCCTCATTTTCGTTTGGTTTTCCTGGTGGCAAGCATGGTGCGCCATCAATTGAGGGTCCGACGTATAGCCGAACTGGTGGGTGATAGATCGTCGCCTAGCGGATACATCGCCAGCGAACCGAATCTGCCGGTTAATCAGGCAATTCGCAACGTGCCATCGCCCCCGCGGCGACAACGTGCGTAGCGTGGCGGCAAAATCGGGCTCGGCCGCCGCACACAGTTCGTCGAGCGACCAGATTGGGAAAAGGTTCCAGTCCCTCGGTGCGAATTGCGGGCGCGAGGGACTGGAACCTTTCCAATCTGGTCGCTCGACGAACTGTTTGCTGCGGCAGCCGAGCCTGATTTTTGCCGCCGAGGCAGGCGCCGTTGATCGCCGCGGGGGGCGACGGCACGTTCAATTGCCTGATCAACCCGCAGATTCCGGTTCCTCTGGCAATGTATCCGTTAGGCAACGAGAACTCTGCTCGCCCGCCAGTTCGGATACACCGTCGGCACCTCAATCGATGGTGCGCATGCTTGCCGCCGGGAAGACCAAGGCGATCGACCTGGGACGTGCGGGCGAACGACGATTCGGGATCGTTGCTGATGCCGGCTTCGACGGCGATACGGCCCATCGGCTGGCCCGGTGGCGACAGACGTCCGGTCGGCTCGAACGCGTCTCGCAGTTTGAACTTGATCTGCAGACCGATCGTCGAGTCCGCCTGTTTATACCGCTACCCGATGTTGGAAATTGAAGCCGATGGACAGCAACTATGCGGGCGCTGGCGATGGTCTTCAATCTGCCGCAGTACGCCAACAGCCTCTTCTGGCCGCATTGCGCTTGCCGACGACGGGCTGCTCGATTGGCTCGTGTTCGCCCGGCGGGAAGCGTGCCGCTGATGCGTTACGTCTGCAAGTCTGGACGGGAAGGCACCGGGGTTTTGACGGCGTGTACTTTGGCCGTGCCAAACGGATCCAGATCGACTGCAATCGCCGGGCCGATGGAAATTGACGGCGAGGCGGCCGGTTTCGCCCCGATCGAAATTAACGTCGAGCCCGGCGGCCATTGAATCGTCGTGCCGTAACCGGACGCCTAGCGGCTCGTCGTCGGAAAGACGATGGCGGTCGTCCGTCGCAAATTGCACGTACACGACGCCTCGTCACGCTACGTTAATTCCTCCTGACCGTGTTCTCTGTACAGGGCGATGTCGTTGGATCTATACAGCGACGCGACCCTGTTTGCGGGGAAGACTCTCCGCCGTATGTGACGACAAAGTCGGACTCGCGATTCGCATCGTCGGGAATTGACTGCCCGCGTCGCAAATCGACGATACGCGTGTTGGCGCCGGTTCGGCCTCGCACGAAGGGGTAGATGAAGGGCCCGTTGCGGAAGCCGGCATGCTGCGCCCTGAGGTCAACTCCGCGTTGATGAGGGTCGGCATGACATGCAGTTTGTCAAGCAGTGCGTCGAGCACGTTCCGGCGGATCAGTCGAGACGCCGAGTTGATGTCGCGGCCTCAAAGGCCGTTAGCCGTCGAGACGTCCAATTTAAACCACGCGACGCCGCTACCCGATGAGAAGGTCGACGGTTGAGTTTGACGCCGTGCACCATGTCGAACTTCTGATCTGGCGAAATCTTCCAGAACTCTCGCGGCACGTATTGACCGTCGGAGTCGGTGGAAGATGAAAAGCGAGGTCTCTCCACACCCAAACATGGCCTGAAGCTCGCCGATTTTGTCGGCTTGTCGCAACGTGCCAGCGCACTGGCCAGCCGTTAGGGCGGGTGAATACCAAATCCGAGCTTGCGAGAAGAGATCGGATTTGCGGTAAAGCCGCAACAAAACCGCGAGCGAAGGAAAAAACGCGAAAGCCGAGAAGATTTCCGGCGAGATTGCGGCTCGCCCGGGGGGCGACCTGCTTGCCGCGGCACGAAGAACCTCATTTGCCCCGAATCACCAGAGAAGCGTCGGTGACGGGGCCGAGTGGGCGGTCAGAGCGGTCGTCGGAGAGCTTAATGGTCTGGAAATCTGTTCAAGTTCGCCGAGCATGCGGGCTGTATCGGCGGCAATGGAGAGCTGGCGAGAACGTACCGTTTTTCCCATTTATCTGATCCGCACAGGTGGTCGATCGAGCGAGTGACTCCGCCCACTTCTTCGGCAACGCGCCTGGCGCGTCTGGAACGAAATTCGGCGGGCCGCCAGCCCCCTCGCCGCGAGGGGGGCTTCTTCGAGGGGCGTGCTGATTGAGCCTGGCTTGCCAGGACATCAGTCGTCGGCGCGTGCGGCGTTCGGATGCTTTCCGTCGCACGGCGGATGCCGTCCAAGAATCTCAAGCAGCTTGTCCCGGCTCAAGGGCTTGACGACGTGCCGATCAAATCCGCTGCCGAGCGCCGTGCTGACGTCGGCGGCCTGGCCGTAACCGGTGAGCGCGACAAGATACGTGCGGTCATCGCCGAGAATTCTCCGCACGTGCTGGGCGACTTCATAGCCGTTGATGCCCGGCAAGCCAACGTCGACCAGAGCCGCGGCCGGACGCAGGCGTTCGATCGCCGCGATGCCTTGTTGCCCATCGGCGGCGGCGAATACTTCAAAGCCATGGGCCTCCAGCAGCGCTTCGAGCACGTCTCGATTGTCTTCCTCATCTTCGATGACGACGATCAGGTTGCCGCGGCCATCGGCTGAGAACGGCGAGGCCGGAGGCGCGTCCGAGGGCGCGGGCGCCGTGCGCGGCAGCCGAGCGACGAACTCGCTTCCTTTGCCAATGCCGCCGCTGTGCGCCTCGACGCGGCCGCCATGCAATTCGACGATTGCCCGCACGAGGTCGAACCTACGCCCATCCCGCCGGACGAACGATCCAAGGTGTGCTTGGTCTGCACGAACAGATCGAATACGCCGCCGAGCAACTCAGGTTCGATGCCGATGCCCGTGTCTTTGACGCGGATCACCGCCTCGTTTTCATCGGCTTGCAGCGAGAGCCAAATCCGCCCGCCGGCCAGCGTATATTTTGTGGCGTTGTCGAGCAGATTGGACAGCATCTGTTGCAACCGCGAGGGATCGCCGCTGATATACAACGGCTCCTCGGCGATTCGTTGCGTGAATTCCAGGCGTCCTACGTCGATCCGCTGGCGGACCGCTTCCACCGCATCCTCGACAATATCCGCCAGGTTGAAGATGCGTTTGGCATTTGGATCCTGTTCTGCGTTACTCGCGATACATCCAAAAGTTCGTCCAGCAAGCGGGCCATGTGCTGGCTCTGCCGCTGGATGATCTCGTGCGACTGCCGCCCGAGCTGCGGATGGCCGTCTCCATGTTCCAACAAGCTCGCCGCGTTGACGATGGCATTGAGCGGGTTGCGCAGCTCGTGCGAGAGCATGGCGAGGAACTGATCGCGGCGTCGCACCGCTTCATTCAACAACGACTCGGCCTTTTTGAGCTCACTGATATCGATCAGCGTGAGCACGACGCCGTCGATCAATTTGCGCGTTTGGTACGGGGAAGATCCGCATCAAAGCTAGTTCCTGGCCGTGGCGATCGGCTACCTCCCGCTTCACAGGAGGAGCCTCCCGACAGCACGCTCCTCGATATCCTCGACGAGCGTTTCGATGCAGAATGCTGTGAGCGAAGCTGTCGATCGCGTCGGCCCATGTCCTGCGGCAACAGATGGAACGTGCGGCTCGACCGTGGGCGTGAACTTGCGGATGCGCAATTCGCGATCGAGAAAGATCATGCCCACCTCGGTGCTAGCCAGCAGGTTGTCCATGTCGGCGTGCAACTCGGTCAATTCGGCGATCTTCTTCTGGTATTCGGCGTTGACCGTGTACAGCTCCTCATTGACCGAGTGCAACTCCTCGTTCGTGCTCTGCAGTTCTTCGTTGGAGGCCACCAGTTCCTCGTTGGTGGCCTGCAATTCCTCGTTGCTGGTTTCCAGTTCTTCGATCGTCGCCTGCAGGTTCTCCTTGGTGAATCGCAGTTCGGCCTCGAGTCCCTCGATGCGATCTCGCGATATCTGTCGGGCGTCTGCGTCGAGCGATTCCATCTGGCCATCGCGTGCCTGCGGCGCGTGGCCCTCCCGCTCCAATTCGATAATTGAGACGAACATGTGCAGCGACTTGCTGCGGCGGTTCTCGATCGGCTCGACGGCAACCCGGTATAGGGCCTCGCGTCCTGCGGCGGAAAGCCGGATGCCCGAATAGTGAACCGGCTTCATGTCCTTCTGCACCTTCTGCACGGCGCCGGTCACTGCGGCCTTCAGGTCATCATCCAACAAATCGAAGGCATCTCCGCTGGGCCGTCCCGTCTTGATGTGCAGGAACTTCTCGGCTCCGCCGAAAACGTGCACCAGCTCGCGCCGCTCGCTGACCAGCAGCCCCGGCGGCATGTAACGACCGAGCAGCCAGTCGTAGGCGCCGACCAGGGTCGTATCAGGAAAGGCCCTGGCCGGCGCTGAAGCCAGCAGCGGCGTTCGGCGCATCATTTCCGGACTGCGCAGCGGCAGACGTGCATCGGCCGGCAAGGCGATGTCTCGCCGTTTGCTGTAAACCTTCCAGTATTCATTGATCGTTTCGAACTCATCCGACAGTTCGCCGGGCGTTTCGCTCGGGCCGAGCATCAATACGCCGCCGGTCCGCAGTCCGAAATGGAACAGCGAAATCGCCTTCTTTTGGGCCAGGGGCTGGAAATAAATCAACAGGTTGCGACAAGTGATCAGGTCGAGCTTGGTGAACGGTGCATCTTTGAGAATGTTATGCGGCGCGAAAACGATCATCTGCCGCAGATCCTGGCCGACGTGGTATCCGTCCGACTTGTGAACGAAGTAACGCTGCAGCCGCGACTCGGAAACGTCAGCCAGGGCCTGTTCGTCGTACACGCCCTGGCTGGCGGTTTCGAGCGATGCGCGATGCACGTCGGTGGCAAAGACTTTGGCGTTGATCGGGCGGTGCGCCGCCTCCAGGAGTTCGTGCAACAGAATCGCCACGCTGTAGGCTTCTTCGCCCGTGGCGCATGCCACCACCCAAACTCGGATTTCCTGGTCCTCCGGCGTCTTCTGGATGATTTCGGGCAGCACTTCGTGCTCGAGCCGTTCGAACGCCTCGCGGTCTCGGAAGAACCGCGTGACGCCGATCAACAGATCTTTGTAAAGCGCGTTGAGCTCGTCGGAATCGTTGCGCAGCCGCTCGGCGTATTCGTCCAGGTCGTCGATGCGGTGCATGGAAAGCCGGCGCTGCACTCGGCGCCCGACCGTCGTGCTCTTGTAGTGAGAGAAGTCGAGACCGTACTCCCGGTTCAGCAGTTCGAAGATGGCCGGCAGCCCCTGATGCGCGCCGCGCGATGAATGTTCGTCGGCGAACGACTCGACCGCCGCCAGGTTCTGAGCGTGATTGACGAGCGCTTGCGGGATTTGGGCGGGAGGCAGGACCACGTCGACCACGCCCGTTTCAATGGCGCTGAGCGGCATGCCGTCGAATTTGGCCGTATCGAGGCTTTCTGAGACGACCAGTCCGCCGGCGCCGTGGATATCGCGAATCCCGCGAGATCCGTCGCTGCCGCTGCCCGACAATACGACGCCCACGGCGCAATGTCCCGCATCCTGGGCCAGCGAGCGGAAAAAGTGATCGATCGGCAGCGCCAGCCCTTGCTTGGGGTCTTTGTCGGTCAGTAAGAGCTTGCGGCCGGAAATGATCATTTCTTTCCGCGGCGGAATCAAATAGATGTGATTCGGCTCGACTTTCATCTCGTGCTCGGCGCGGCAAACCGGAATGTCGGTCTGTCGGGCCAGCAATTCGTCCATCAGACTTTTGAAGTCGGGAGAAAGGTGCTGAATGACGACGAAGGCCATGCCCGTATCGGCAGGCATATAGCGGAAGACTTGCTCCAGAGACTCGAGCCCTCCGGCGGAAGCGCCGATGCCGACGATATGAAACGGCTCGCACGACTCTTGCTGGTCGCCCGTAGACTTGCTTTCCAACGGTGGGGCAACCGCGTCATTCGCGTTGTTGGGTCCGGACATCGGATGTCTCCTTTCGCGATTCGCCGCGTAAAGCGTGGCGCACCGGCGAACTTTGCCGGCGGCTCTTCGGGCGATCTCTGGACTTGTTTTTGGGCCTTCTCTCAAGCAAATGCGGCGCCAGAACGGTGCGCCGAACCGAACTCCAAAGAGACCAAGAGCTTTCGTCGCATTGGCCTGCTCCCCATACGCGCCGTTTCCCGCGGCCCGGCGCAATCACTGGTCAGGGCGAAGCCCGCGCGGTTGGTCGCCGTTCGGCTTTAAATCGCCAGCGCGGGGCGGGCGTGCATGCAGAATACGACGCGAAGCGGCAAACTCGCAGAGCTTGCCGTTAAGCTGCAGCCGCGAGCAGAACGGAGTTGCGCGACGTGGGAAAAAGCCAGCGCGAATCAGAAAGGGAAAGTCGTTCCCGGGGCGATGGTGGGTCCGGTCGATTGACTTGATTATCGCGCCCGCGCATTGGCCGCGCCCGCGCATCGGCTCGAGCAGCCGGACCTTGATGCCCCGCCGCGGCGGTCGTTGAGCGCGCACCGCAAGCGGAAGATCGCCGAGCATTTGCAGCAAGCGATCCGCTCGCTGGTCGGCAAACGGATCTTTTCAGTTTGTCAGCCTCGGGCATTTGAAGCCCTTACCCCTGGTCGGTTGTTCCTTCGTCTTTGCCGCCCTCTTCCTCCTTGGGCGGCGGCGGCTGTTCACCCGCTCGGCGACGCTGGTGGGCTTGCTGGGCGCTGGAGAGCGTCTCCAGCAGTCCGGGGACTTGTTGCGCTGCAAGGAACACGCGGCAAGAAACTGCGGACCGAGGATAGAAAGTCGTGATGAAGTCGAACCAAAACTCCGAAGGAGTATGGCCAATCATAACGGCGTTGGAATACACGCCGCTGAGCATCTCGTCAGACAGTTTGAGTTGGTCGTAGAGATCCGAAATGCTGGTGCGATTCGGCGGCTGCGGCGGCACGGGCAGCGCAGGCGGCGTGCCGAAACGGTTGGAGTACATTTTCAAATTATCGCGCAGCGCCGTGATAAACTGGCCGAACACGGCATGCGACAGAGCAACGCGGGCCGCGACGGTGTGAGGCGCGCCGAGTCGCTGCAGGAAGTCGATCACATACTCGTGCGGTCCGTCGAAGACGACCGCCCCCGTGCTGAGAATGCCGCGGCCGACGTGCTGCGGCACGCGTGCGCTGACCGACGCGTGCTGAACCTGCTCATTGACGGCGCCTGGCGGCGGCGTCGGCTTTTCGCCTTCGGGGCGTTCCGGGCCTTCGTGTTCCATGCTCTCTGCTTTCTCCCGAGTTACTGGCAAAACGGGGGCTCTGAAATGCTTTATCGTAAGTTCGCAGCGACCGTGTAAAACTTGACTGTCTAAATCCAGGTTCTGCCATCATAGCCGTTTTCGCCGTTGAATTGCATGCTCTACGTGCTTGACTCCCGCTTTGGAGATCTCCCAGGGGGGAGTTTCTGCAAACTTTGCGGCGATTTGTTCGCCTCGTTCGCCGCTGAGCGGGGAGCCGCAGTGCGCCAGCAGCAAGTATCGCAGCAGCAGCGGTTGTTCGCGGCTGGTTGAGACGGCGCTGTGCAGACAAGGGGCGGCGCCCATCCAACCGTCTTCCCGCACGTGCCAAGAGACCGGATAGCCGGAGTTCTCCGGATGGTCGAAATAAGCGATTCCTTCCTTCCGCTCGCCCGGCGCTGGGCCGCTGTAATCCATCCACCGCGCGGCCCTGGCGAAGATAGCCGGTTCGTCTTCGGCTCCTTCGCTGTTGACGATCTGCCCGCCGCCAAAATAAGCCGACAGGCTCTTCGCCACGCGCACCGCCAGAAAGCCAAAGTTTGTCTGACCGAATTCCAGCGACTCGGCCCGCGGGCGAAACGTCGATTGCAACTCGACGAATGTTTCGCCAGCTTCGCCCGGACGAATCGCGGCGATCAGTTCCTGTTCCAGCAACTCCTGGGGATCGTGCCCGTCGTACCAGCCAAGCAACACGGCCATCGCCGCTTCTTCATCGCCGTCCTGATAACAGAGCCACTGCTTCTGACGAATGCGGGCCGTCGTATGATCGCTCCAGAAATCAATGCCCAGCACCTTGGCGTGGGCGAACCAGATGGAGCGATGATGATCATGATTCGCGCGCCCGGGATGTCCCATCCGCGTCAGCGCAGCTGCCCGACGGCCCTACGAGCGGAAAGAAGAACGGCCGCGGATAAGCGGCGCCGAAATGCCATCGTAACCGTTCGACGCCATCGATCTGAAACGAGACCTGATCGTCCGGCAGCGGCGTGACCTGGCAGCGGGCAAAGTGGTAAGGCACTGTGTGGACGCCTCCTGGCGGCAACAAAGGTCTCGCGGTACGACGCGGACGGATAACGTACGCGTTTGCTCAATGGATACTGACGCCAGTTTAGCGTCTGGAAGAGCCGTCGTCGCGGTTGCCCCGCTTCGAGCCGAGCACTGCCAAGCGTGAGGACGAACGCTGCTGCTCGCGCAGCAGGAACATTCAGCGCGGCGCCGCCCGCAAGGCAGTCAGGGCAAGCTGCACTTCGTGCACCTCGGGAGACTTGGGCGCTTCGGCGCCGCGGCGGAGCTCGGTCAGCAGGCCGCCGAGCAATTCTCGCTCCAGCCATTCGGCCAGCCACCGGGTGCGCGATTCGGCGTAGCGGTCTTGCAGCCGCCGGAATAGTCGTGCTGCGGCCTGGCTAACGCCTTCGCCGGTGACCGTTACCACGGCTTCACCGCCGCCGGTAATGCCGCCGGCAATGGCCGCCTCGGTGGCCAGGTTGGTCGCCGTATGGCTGACGGCCTGAGTAGCCGCGTGGCCAATGACGTCGCCGGCCACGATCCAGCCGCTGACGGCGAGCGAAACGGTGATCGCCGGCCGGGCGATCGCCATCACGTGGTCGAACGAACGGAGCCAACTGATGGCCCGCGGGTTCTCCTGCCCCCAACGCGTCAATTCGCCGCGGAGGAATTCGCGATAGTCGTCGCTCAAGGCCGGCAGTTCTTCGTGCGCCGCAATCACCTTGTTCAGCAGTTGCTCTCGCGATGCGCCGCCGAGCAGCTTTTCCAACCGCGGACGCAACGTGTCGTTGCCGATTTGCGACAGCCGATCGAGTTCGTCGAGCAACTTCTCCACGGCTACCAAAATCGCCTCGCGTTCCTGGGCGCGGAAATTATACAGCGGTTCGCGTTCGGCGCCGTAGAACGATTGCCAGGCGGCGCGAACCGGCCAGGTCACGCCTTGCCCCAGCGTGCGATAAAAGCCGTGAATCTGCCGGGACCAGGGACTGCGGCTGGAATCCCACCAGTCGCGGATTTCGTCAATCAGCAAACCTGAGGGAACGGCCGGCCAGCGGACGCGGGCGATGTTCGCCGTGGAAAGCGTCTCGGCCGCCGCGGCGAACTCGCTGCTGGCGGCCTGCAATCGCGCCAGGTAGGCCGGGGCGCCATGCTCGGCGTCGAGCACCCAGGCGATGGCCCCTCGAAACGTGCGGATCTTGATCGCATCGAAGTGCAGCCGTGCTAGTTCATCTCGCAGCGACGAGGCTGCTCCGGGCGGTTCCCGGCCCGCGGCGCCGATCGAATGGAACGGAAGCTTGAGCTGCGTCGCCGCGGCGCGGTCGTACGGAATGACGTAGACCAGTTCCGGCTGGACGCCCGTTTCGCTCGTGAAGGTTTCGAGCCACTGCGGCCAGTACTCGCGGTCTTCCGCCAGATCGCACTGATTGAACGCCACGACGGTCGCGCTTGTCGGCTTCGGCGGCCTTACGGAAGAACTGCTTGACGGCCGCGTCGTTGTACTTTTGCTGGGTCAGCACGGCCACCAGCACGTCGGCTGACTGGCGGATCTGGTCGGCCCGCTGCCAATTCACCGGCGCGTCGGAATCAATATCGGGCGTATCGAGCAGCAGCAGCCGCGAGGGGACATTGTCGCCGACCCGCCAGAATAGGAAATGCTCGTCCGACTCCGCCAGCGCGTCGGCCGCTGCATGCCACGGACGGACCGTGAAGCCGTCGAACAGCTTTTCGAGCGTCGCCTGATCGGCAAAACCGGGCGGGGCCAGGCACACCGGGTGTTTGGTGCCGGCCGCCAAGGGGCTGACGGCGCTGGCCGTTTCGCCGGCGAGGTGATTGAAGACCACCGATTTGCCGATGTTCGTCCCCCCCACCACCGCCACTACCAGGAACGGATCGGCATCGAGCTGGGCCATCAGCTTATGCTCAAGCAGCGCGAACCATTCCTCGCCGTGCGGAGGCGCAACGCCAACCGCGGCCGCCGCGGGTTCCAACGCGACGAGCGCACGATACAGCCGTTTGACGTGGTCGGCCCAGGCGGTGAATTCGATGCTCATGAGCGTGAAAGTATAGCATGGCCGAGGCCCGAGCGGGGGGGGTGCGGAGCGGAGGCGCCGCGAGACGCGTCGACGCATGGTTCGAAGCGCGGCGGCAACATCTCGTATCGGATCGCGCGCACGATATAATCCAAGCGCACGCCAACCGGCGCCATGCCCGCGGTTCAGCCGTCCCATATCCCAGGGAGGAATCTCATGTTCAAATCCTCGACGCGGAGACAGTTTCTACAAGCAGCAGCGGCCGGCGGGGCCTTTGCCGGCTGGGGAGACCTGGGGTTTCTCGGACGCTTGCCTGCCGTAGCCGCCGCCGAGGCGAAGCTGGACTCCAAAATGGTGCAGTTCCAGCCGGAGATCGAGCCGCTCGTGCGTCTGCTCGAGGACACGCCGCGAGACAAGTTGCTGGAGCAGGTGGCCGCCAGGATTCGCGCCGGCGCCGGTTACGCGGAGGTGCTGGCCGCGCTGCTGCTGGCCGGCATCCGCAACGTTCAGCCGCGTCCTTCCGTCGGTTTCAAGTTTCACGCGGTGCTGGTCGTCAATTCGGCGCACCTGGCCAGTTTGGCTTCGCCGGCCGAACATCGCTGGCTGCCGATCTTCTGGGCGCTCGATTACTTCAAAGAAGCCCAGGCGCAGGACGTTCGCGAGGGCGACTGGACCATGGCGGCGCCGGATGAATCCGCCCTGCCGGCCGCCGACAAGGCGAAACAGGCGTTCGAGGAGGCCATGGATCAATGGGACGTAGCCAAGGCCGACGCCGCGGCGACCGCCCTGGCGCGTTCCGGCGACCGGCATGCCTTATTCAACCTGTTCAGCCGCTATGGGTCGCGAGACTTTCGCTCAATCGGCCATAAGGCCATTTACGTCTCCAACGCCTGGCGGACCTTGGAGGCCATCGGCTGGCAGCATGCCGAGCCCGTATTGCGCTCGTTGGCTTATGCCATGTTGCAGCATGAGGATGGAAACCCTGCCTCACAGGATCTGCCGGCGGATCGGCCCGGACGGGAGAACGTAAAACGAATCTTGAAGTTTCCCGAGAATTGGAAGCAAGGCCAGATTGATGAGCGGGCGACAACCGACTTGCTCGCGACGCTCCGCAGCGGATCACAGGAAGACGCTTGTAATCAGGTCGTCGAACTGCTGCAGCGCAACGTGGCGCCGCAGTCGATTTGGGACGCGCTGTTCGTGGGCGCGGGTGAGTTGCTCGTCCGCCAACCGGGCATCGTCTCGCTGCATGCCGTGACCTCGACGAACGCCTTGCACTTCGCCTACGCCGCCAGCACCGACGAACAGAACCGGAAGTTACTGCTCTTGCAGAATGCGGCCTTCCTGCCGATGTTTCGCGGCGCGATGGAGGGACGCGGCAAGCTAGCCGACTTCAAGCTCACGGAACTGGAACCAGGCAAACTCGCTGCCAGCGGCCCGATGGCAGTGGAAAAAATCCTCTCTGACGTCAGCAGTAATCCGATGGACGCAGCCCGCGAAACGCTGACCTACATGGCCGAGCGAACCGATCCCGCGCCGCTCGTCGACGCCGCCCGGCTACTGGTCTTTTTGAAAGGCAACGACGCGCACGATTACAAGTTCAGTTCCGCCGTGCTCGAAGATTACCGCAATCTCTCGCCGGCATGGCGAAACCGATACCTGGCCGCCAGCATGTTTCACCTCAACGGCGCCGGGGAACGCGACAACAAACTGGTGCAGCGAACGCGCGCGGCGCTGGGAGCCTAACCGCCCAGCGACGTCGCCGTATCGGTATTGATGATCGCGCCATTTTCTCGTAGCAACTGACAGGCTTCTTCGTAGCGGTCATCCGTATGGACGGCGACCACGATCTTGCCCGCGTGGATTTCCTGCGCATAACGATCGGCTTCGTCTTCGGGCAAGCCCGCCCAGAGCAATGTGCCGACCATGCCGCCGGCCGTGGCGCCGACGACGGCGCCGGCGGCGATGGTCGCCAGCATGCCGCCGACGAGAATCTCGCCGATGCCCGGCAGCAGTTCCACGGCGATGCCGGCGGCCCACAGACCGCCTGCTCCGGCGCCGGCGAGCAAGCCCCGCAACAAACCTTCCTCCGCTTTATCTTCGTGCTCGGTCTGCTCGGCCGGCAGTTGGGTCACCTCGACGTTCCTTGCGGCGATGCCGATGGCGGACGAGGCGAAACCTGCCGCGCAACTTCTTCGGCCGCTTGTTGAGCCAGCCGCAGACGGTCGAAAATGCCGACCACAATCGTGCGATGCGCGGTGGACATGATGTATTGCTCCTCGATTCCGGTGATTCCCGCCACTTCGGCATTCGAAGCGAAGGCCGCAAGGGCTAAAAGAATAGTATTCAGCCGCCCTTCATTTGGCAGCGAGCAAACGGAGATGCAAGCACGGCGCCACGGCTTCCGGCCCGAGCAATAATTCTTGAGCGTGCGCGATTTGTGAACCGCAAGACCGTCGGCAACTGGTTGCTGCTAAAACGGTTGCGCTGCCGGAGCGCACGCTTGAGGTTGTATCTTGTTTTGAGAATGCCCCCACTGGAGAATGTAGATCACGGACGCCGGAGAGTTAGACTTGGGCGGCATCCTCTCGTTCAATGTGGCATTTTCGCACACCGGATCATGAGTATCACCGCGGCAAACGAATTATTCGGCCTGCTCGACCGCGAGCTATGGCTTGTTACGGCTCAGGACGGCGCCCGGCGAGGGGGATTAATCGCTACGTTCGTCAGCCATGCATCGCTCGTTCCGGAACTGCCGCGTCTCTTGTTGGCGGTCGCCAGGCAGCATCACACGTGGCAGCTCATTGAAGCCAGCGGCGCCTTCGGCATTCATCTGCTCGCCGAACGGCATTTGGAGCTGGTCTGGCGATTCGGTCTTGCGTCGGGCAAAGACGTCGACAAGTTCGCCGGTCTGGCGTTCGAGCAATCGGTCGCCGGCAGTCCCTTGCTGAACGACTCGCTGGGCTGGTTCGACTGCCGTGTCGAGACGCGGCTGGAGACGGGGGATCGCACGGTTTACGTGGCCGAGGTGCTTGAGGCAAAGCGTCTGCTGGACGAACGGCCGCTGACCATGCAGCGATTACTAGAACTGGCCCCGCCGGACAAGCCGGCAACTGCGGAGTTGCGGCAGCGCAACAGCGCCATCGACGCCCGCGCAATCCAAGCTTCGCGCGAAAACACAGGCGCAAGCGGGAGATTGAAGGTTGCTGAAGTCCGGAATCCAGTCCGCCTGTCCCCGCTTGCCCTAAGACGCCGCGAACTGCTCGTTCGGCGCTCTGTTGAGCCGATCGATTAATTGCCGCAGGCGACCGAGGCCGCGGCGGTTGAAGCGCATCACCAGCCGGGGCAACTCCGCCAGTTCCGGCTCGTTCTCTTCCGGCAAGGCTTCGCTGAGTCGGATTTCGTCTTCCAGCAGAATGTCGCGGAATTCGCGGTTGATCTCCGCCAGCAACGCTTCGCTCGGCGCCTTCTGCAAGCGGAGCACGAGCTTGCTGCGTACATATCGCATGCTGTGGTAGACGCGATAGAAGCTGAAGGATCTCCGCGACGGCCTCCTCGACCTTGTCGGTCAGCTTGTAAAGCGAGAGATCCTCGGGCGAAATCATACTGTCGGCCGAGCAAGCTGGCGCTGGACGAATTCGTGCCAGTCGGCCCAGTAGTCGCCGCCCGGCTCTTCCAGAAACACGACCGGCACCATGTCGCGCTTGCCGGTTTGCAGCAGCGTGAGCACCTCCAGGCCTTCGTCCAGCGTGCCGAATCCGCCGGGCAGGCAGCACACGGCGTCGCATTCCTTGACGAACATCAACTTCCGCGTGAAGAAGTACTTCATGTGCACGAGCTTGGGGTCGCCGGCAATGACCGGGTTGGCCTCCTGCTCGAACGGCAGCATGATGTTCAGGCCCATCGAATGCTCGCGGCCTGCGCCGACGTGCCCCGCCTCCATGATGCCGCTCGCCGCGCCGGTGACCACCAGCCAGTCCTGCTCGGCCATCGCTTGGCCGAACGTCACGGCCTGCTGGAACGCCGGCTTCGTGCGGCCGGGTGCGCCGAGCCGAAGACGGTCACCTTGCGGCGAGCCCGATAGGGCGAAAAAACCTTGAACGCGTAGCGCAGTTCGCGCAGCGTGCGGCTGAGAATTTTCAGGTCGCCGCGACTGGTCTGATCCTGGCCAGCTTGTCGGCCGACTCCTTGATCAGCGCAATCAGATCGCTAATCCGGTCGCGTTGGACGTCCTTGGAAAAGTTTCGGGCCAGGAATTCGCCGGAACGTTCCAGGTCTTCCGCATCTGCTGAATCGCCCGCGGGCGACGCTTCGCTATCAGCCACGACATCCGCCTCAACCGTCTCGATCGCCTGCGAGCCTGGCCGAACCGGTCGAACGACTCGCCGCGGCGAAGTAAATTCAGGACGTTCTATTCTATCCCGCTTGCCGGCGGCGGAATACAGCGGAAAGCGCGTTGCACAATTCTCGAGACGCAGACAGATGGTAGATGGGCCGGCTCGGGAAAAGCACGTATCCGGCTAGTCCGGTTGGACTCAAGCCGAGGGGCGACGGCAGTATTGATAGGCCAGAATGACTTCGTACAAGTCCGTGGAGATGCTGATCTCGTCGTCTTCGAAGTCGCGCAGCCAAGTCCGCTCGCTACGGACGGCATCGGCCAGCAAGGGGAAGATTTCGCTCAAGGGCACTTGCACTTTGCGGCTGTTTATCGTTCGACTCAACGTGCTCCGACGACGTTTCGGGGCCGTAATAAACGCGCAAGCGACTGCGGGCCATGAGACGCATCCTTACGTGGCAAACCCAACCACTTCACTGCGCCGAAAGACCGCCACTTTACTTCGGCACAGTGCAAGCGCACCCATACGCTCGCTGCAAACAAGCTCCTCGTGGTCGATAACTTGTATCGGCTGATCGCGTCCTGAGGGTTCGCTCCAATTGTTGGAAATTGCGGTATTTCCCTCTCATGGCTGCTGCGAGGAACGCACCAGCAATGGGGGTCTTAAGATGCAAGACAGGATGCCAGGCAAATCAGGCAAAAGCGGAGCTTTGCGGCGTTGCCCGGCAACTTGACAGTCGTTGGCGGAGTGCCTAGATTGCCAAAACGGTTAAGTGTATTTCTCTAAAACTCTTGCGGCGAACAATTCGCTGTCGGAAATCAGCCCTTATGGCGAGCACGGTTGCGATCGATCTGGGACCAGTGAGTCAGTCCCTCAACTTGGCCAATCAGCGCGTTCAGGCAGTCGTCGACTTGCTGAACGCCGGCAACACCGTTCCTTTCATCACCCGCTACCGGAAGGACCAGACCGGCGGGCTCGATGAAGAGCAGATCCGCCAGATTCAGGCGCGCGTGCTCAAGCTCCGCCTGTTGGCGGATGCAAGCAAACGATCCTGCGGTCGATCGAGTTGCAGGGCAAACTGACTCCGGAACTGGCGGCCGCCATTGAAGGCGCTGACGCCTCCAAGCGGCTGGAAGATCTGTATTTGCCGTTCAAGCCCAAGAAGCAAACGCTTGGCGCTACGGCGCGCCAGCGCGGCTTGGAACCGCTGGCTCACGAGATCCTTCGCGCGACCCGATCTGCGCCGACCTCGACGCGCGGGCTCGCGATTTCATCAATCCGGACAAGAAGGTCGCCACCGCCGCCGATGCCTTGCTCGGCGCCGGTCATATCCTTGCCGAGATCTTCAGCGAACGCGCTGACTCGCGAGGCAAATTGCGCAATCGTGGAGCAAACCGGCAAACTGGTCTCGACGGCGACCGAACCCGAAACCAAGCCCGAGGCGCCTGAGAGCGATCAGGCGGCCGACGCCGGTTCGGCGGCAGCCGAGGCGGATTCCGCCGGCGAGGCTTCCGATCAACCTTCTGCTCCACCGGTTTCGCCCGCTGAGGAGCAATCGTCGGCGGCAGTCGCCGACCCGGCGCCGATCGAGGCCGCAACGAGCGAGAGCGAATTGCACGTCGAGCCGGCCGCTCTGGCTGAAGCTTCGCCGGTTGCTGAAACCGAATCTTCCCAGGAAGCCGTCGCCCAGCCCGTGGTTGGCGCCGAGTCGCCGCAGCCAGGCGTTGAGACGGCGCCGGGCGGAGACGAGATGACGGCGGCGTCAGTCGAAACGTCTACGGAGACGGCGGTCGCCGCGCCTGCTTCTGTTGGCAACGGGTCGTCAGAGACCCCGCCTGCGGCGGAGGCCGCGGCTGCGGGCGCTCCGTCCTCCGAAGACGAGCCCTCGGACCGTGTGTCCTCGGAAAACGCCGGGCACGGCGATGAGCCCGCGTCAGCCCTTGCCGCGGAAAGCGCCGTTTCGGCCGACGACGTCCGGAACGAATCGGTCGTCCGGCAAGGGGAAACAGCCGTTGAATCAGGTGACGGCAGCGCCGCGAGCGTTTCCGCTTCCGCACAGCCGGGCCCGCCTCAGATTGCGATCGCACATCAAACGGAGATCGCTCACGACGTCTCTCCGGACTTGCAGTTCGGCAAGCGGCTGAAGAAGAAAAAGAAGAAGGCCAAAGCGAAGAAGGACAGCAAGGCGGAGCACAAAGCGTTCCGCGATTACTTCAGCTACAGCGAGGCGCTGGCCAAGGTTCCGCCGCACCGCGTGCTGGCCATCAATCGCGGCGAGCGCGCCAAGGCCTTGCGCAGTGCGCGTGGAAGTCGATCTAGAGGCGATGTACCGCGTGATCGACGAGCTGTTGGCGCCCGAGACGCATCCGCACTCCGACTTTCTCCGCGGTTGCGGCCGCGACGCCTTGAACCGCCTGGTGCTGCCGAGCCTGGAACGTGAAGTTCGTCGCGAACTGACGGATCGGGCCGAGACGCACGCCGTCCAGGTCTTTGCTCGCAACCTGCGCAACTTGCTGCTGCAGTCGCCGATTCGCGACCGCCGCGTGCTGGCGATTGATCCGGCGTACAAGAGCGGCTGCAAACTGGTCGCGCTCGATGAATTCGGCCAGTTGCTGGACCATGCGCTGGTGCACATTATCGGCAAGGAAGAACGCCGGCTCGAAGCCAACAAGAAGGTCGCGGAACTCGTTAAAGAGCACCGGCTGTCCGTGATCGCCATCGGCAACGGCACGGCCTGCCGCGAGACGGAACGCTGGATCAGCGATTTGATCGCCGGCGACCTGGCGGACCAGGGCGTGGTCTACGTGATCGTCAATGAGGCCGGCGCCAGCGTCTATTCCGCCAGCCGTTTGGGCCGCGAAGAATTTCCGCAGTACGACGCCACGTTGCGCGGCACTATTTCCATCGGTCGCCGGCTGCAAGATCCATTGAGCGAACTGGTCAAGATCGACGCCGCCAATATCGGCGTCGGCATGTATCAGCACGACGTCAAGGCCAAGCATCTGCGAGAGTCGCTCGACGCGGTGGTGGCGTCGTGCGTCAATTATGTCGGCGTCGACCTCAACACGGCGAGCCCGGCATTGCTCAAGTACGTATCGGGGTTGAACCAACTGACGGCGCAGCGCGTGTTCGATTACCGGGCGTCGCACGGTCCGTTCAAGAGCCGCGAAGAGCTGAAGAATGTGCAGGGCTTCGGCGACGCGACGTTCGTCCAGGCTGCCGGCTTCTTGAAAATCGTCGACGGCGACAACCCGCTCGACGCCACCTGGATCCACCCGGAAAGCTACGAGGTGGCCCGCGAGGTGTTGACGCGGCTCGAGGCCACGCCGGAGACGCTGACCGACAAGGACCGGACGGCGCAGTTGGCCGAGCGCGTGGCGAACTTGAATCTGCAGGAACTGGCTCAGCAGTTGAATGCAGGCGAGCTGACGCTGGCCGACATCGTCGCTCAATTGGCACGGCCGGGCCGCGACCCGCGCGAATCGCTTCCGCAGCCCATCTTCAAGCACGGCATCCTCAAGCTGGACGACCTGGCGCCGGGGCTGGAGCTGATGGGCACGGTGCTCAACGTCGTCGATTTCGGCGCCTTCGTCGATATCGGATTGAAGGACAGCGGTCTGGTCCACGTCAGTCAGTTGGCCAATAAATTCGTCCAGGATCCGCACGAGGTGGTCTCGGTCGGCGATATCATCCGTGTCTGGGTGCTGGAAGTCGAGAAGGAACGTCGCCGCGTGTCGCTCACGATGATCAAGCCGGGAACGCGGCGGCAGAGCGAAGCGCGCCCGAGCCGCGCGGCGGCGGCAGGCCGTCGAGTGGCGGCAGGCCGCCGGGTGGCGGGCAGTCTCGCTCGACCGGAAGAAAGCCGGCCAAGACTGACCGCGGCGGACGCGGCGGCCAGAAACCGAAATTCCACGCGCCGCCCAAACCCAAACCCAAGCCCAAGCCGCGTCCCGTCGTACCGTTGACCGACGCCATGAAGAAGGGCAAGGCGCCTCTGCGGACCTTCGGCGACCTCAAGCAATTCTGGGCCTTGCAACAAGAGCCGGAAAGCGGCGAAGAGCAGCCTTCCTCCGATTCGTAGAACGTCAGCCGCCCCACTAAGCCTCCGGCGCTCGCTGCGCCGCTCGATTGTGAGAAGATGGAATTCGAAAAAAGACTGCAACGGGCGATCGAACGCGGACAACGCAGGCAAGACGCTCGCGCCGAGGCCTCGGCGCGAGAGCGCTGAACGAAGAAGAGTTAAAACGACTGCACTCGCAGTACCGCCTGCAGTTGTCCGAGCACATCGAGCATTGCATTCTGCGGCTGCCCGACCATTTTCCCGGTTTCCGCTATGAAACCGTCGTGGGCGATCGCGGTTGGGGCGCAGCCGTCAGCCGCGACGACGTGGGGCTCGGCCAGGATGGCGGCCGGCGCAGCTTCTTCAGTCGCCTGGAAATGACCGTCCGTCCGTATTCCTCCTATCACGTGCTGGAGTTGACCGCCAAGGGGACGATCCGTAACAAGGAAGTCTACAACCGCACGCACTATCAGCGGCTCGATGAGGCCGATCCGAGCGCGTTCATCGAGATGGTCGATCTCTGGATCCTGGAATACGCCGAGTTGTACGCGGCGCAGAAGTGAAGCGCGAATGCCCATTGCGAACAAGGAGGTGCGCACCATGTCCGGCGCTCTAGCCGATCGATGTCGGCGATCGCTGTCGAAACGCACTTGGAACGCGGGTGCAGAATACTGCCGCCTGCGGCGGGTCGAAATCGAGGAGACTTCGAACAACGGGTTGACGGCGCTTGTGCGCGGAACCCAGCCGGAACCGTACGTCGTCACGCTCGACTGGAGTTCCGCGCTCGACGACGAACTGCTCGCGGTTTGTTGCACGTGTCCCAGGTTTGAAGACGGGTATATTTGCAAGCACGTGGCGGCGGTCATTCTGCAGGCCGACAAAGCAGGCTACGGCCGACATGCGCCCGGCCGCGAAACGTTAGAGATTATCGAAGACGTCGAATTCGAGAGCGGCGGCGATGAGTTTGACGGCGACGACCTCCAAGACGACGCCGATGACTGGGAACCCGTCTTCGAGCTCTCTCGCAACCGGCCCTCTCCCCCTCGACGGATGGCAAACCTGCGCAAGTCGGTCGTCGCCAGGCTCGCGCAGCCTTCAGCGCCCAACTGGCAACGCCAGCTTCAGACGCTAGCGCTTTACCTGGACCGGGACAAGGAGACGCCCCGGTCGCCGGCCAACGAATCGAAGCGGCGGCTGATCTCTTTTCGCCTGAGCGAGGCAGAGATCGCCTCGCGAAGAAGCCTGGTCGTGGAGTTCTTCCAGCGAGAGGAGAAACGCAACGGACAACTGGGAAAGCTCAAGCCTTTTTCGATCAGCGCCCGCGACATTGATAAGCTGGACGAAGCCGCCGATCGCGAACTGTTCAGGTTGTTGTTGGGCAACCACGTGCAGGACCGCCAACTCGCCTACTATTACAGCTACCATAGTTCCGCGTCGTTTCCGCCCGCCACTCGCTGCGAGCTGGCGCCAACGAATTACGAGCGCCTGCTCCCTGTGCTTTGCGCCAGCGGCCGTTTTGGCTGGGGCGTCGCGGATCGGTGGGGCTCGATCCAGGAGGATTTCGAGCCGCTTGCCTGGGACGACGGTCCGCCTTGGCAGTACCAATTGCGACTGCAGCGCTTGCCGCAAGGCCGCGGCTGGAAGTTGGATGCCGGCTTTCAGCGCGCCGGCGAACGGTTGCCGTTTTCGGCCGTCCGCTTCGCCGGGCACGGCGTGGCGTTGTTCGAGCATTCGGCGGCTCGGTTTGAAGGCGTTGAGACCAGTTGGCTGACGGCGCAGGCCCTGGACGAGGGCATCGAGATTCCCGCAAAGCAGCTCGATGACTTCATGACGAAGCTGGCGGAACTTCCAGGCCTCCCGCGGCTTGAATTGCCGGCGGAAACCGGCTGGCGAGAGACGACCGCCGAACCGACGCCTTGCGTGAAAATCAAACCGCCTGAGAACGGCGGCGAGCGTGCTCCATTGGTTGGGCATTTGTCGTTCGACTATCGCGGCCAGACCGCCGCCTGGAGCGATTGCTGCGAGGTCGTCGCCGATGCCGAGCGCCGCGAACTGGTGCGCCGCAACTCCGCCAAGGAACAAGAGGCGTGGCGCGAGGTGCTGGAACTGCGCGCGAAGCCGCAGACTTCGAACCATTATTACCGTCCTCGTTGCGACTTTGAGCTGCAACGACGCTTGCTCCCGCCCGTAGTTAACCGACTGGTCTCGCTCGGCTGGCAGGTCGAGGCGGAGGGACACAAGCTCCGCAAATCGGGAAATTTCAAGATCAACGTGACCTCCCACGTCGACTGGTTCGAACTCGATGCGCAGGTCGATTTCGAAGGCGCCAGCGCGTCGCTGCCCGATCTCCTCAAGGCGTTGCAACGCGGCGAATCGTTCGTAAAACTCGACGACGGCAGTCACGGCGTGTTGCCCGAAGAATGGCTGTCTCGCTACGCGCCGCTGGCGGAAATGGGGCGCGTGCAGGACGGCAAGCTGCGTTTCTCGCACACGCAGGCGTTACTGCTCGACGCCTGGCTCGCCGAGCAGCCGGGCGTCGATCTCGACGCTGAATTTCGCCGCGTTCGAGACCGCTTGCAGTCCTTTCGCGGCATCAAGCCGGTCAGCGAACCGAAAACTTTTCAGGGTCAGTTGCGCGACTATCAGCGTCTCGGGCTGGGCTGGCTGAACTTTCTTGACGAATTCGGCTTTGGAGGTTGCCTGGCCGACGACATGGGGTTGGGCAAAACGGTGCAGGTGCTCGCGCTGTTGGAGTCCGCCCGCGCCAACGGCCGCGACAAACGGCGTTCGGCGGGACCGTCGCTCGTGGTGGCGCCCGAGAGCCTGATCCACAATTGGGTCGACGAAGCCAGCCCGCTTCACGCCCAAGTTGCGAGTGCTGGACTACACCGGGCTCGGCCGCGCAGGACAGCGCAAGCAGTTCGCCGATCACGACCTGATCGTGACCACGTATGGCACGCTGCGGCGCGACGTCGGTCATCTCAAGGACGTCGAATTCGACTATCGCGTTCTGGACGAAGCGCAGGCCATCAAGAATGCCGACTCGCAGGCGGCCAAGGCCTGCCGGCTGATTCCGCCCAGCAGCGCCTGGCCATGACCGGCACGCCCGTCGAAAACCACCTGGGCGAGTTGTGGTCGATTTTCGAGTTTCTCAACCCGGGCATGCTGGGCGTTCGTGCGCTCGTAAAGCGGCTGTCGTCCGACGCCGTTCAGCCTGACGCAAACGCTCTGGATGCGCTGGCGAAGGGGCTGCGGCCGTTTATGCTGCGGCGGACCAAAGAACAGGTGCTGACGGAACTGCCCGAAAAGACCGAGCAGACGCTGTTTTGCGACATTGGAAAAGAAGCAGCGCAAGCATACGACGAGCTTGCTGCGACACTATCGCGACTCGCTCGGCAAGCGGATCGAGAGCGAAGGGTTGAAGAAATCGAAGATCCACGTGCTGGAAGCGCTGCTCCGGCTGCGTCAGGCCGCCTGTCATCCCGGGCTTGCTCGACCCCAAGCTGAGCGGAGAGTCGAGCGCCGAAGCTGACGACCTTGCTCGAGCAAGTCGCCGAGGTGCTCGACGGCGGGCACAAGGCGCTCGTCTTTTCACAGTTCACGTCGCTGCTGGCGATCGTCCGCAAGCAACTCGACCGCCAGGAGTGGCCTACGAGTATCTCGACGGCAAAACGCGAGACCGCGAGGCGAGCGCGTCGAACGCTTTCAGCAAGACCCGGCTTGCCCGCTGTTCCTGATCAGTCTTAAGGCGGGCGGCCACGGGCTGAACCTGACGGCGGCCGATTACGTGTTCATTCTCGATCCCTGGTGGAACCCGGCCGTCGAAAGCGCAGGCGGTCGACCGGGCCCATCGGCTGGGGCAAACGCGGCGCGTCTTCGCCTATCGGCTGATTGCCCGCGACACGGTCGAAGAGAAGATCCTGCAACTGCAGGCCGACAAGCGGCAGCTGGCCGAAGCAATCGTCTCGGCCGACAATCGCGTCCTCGGCAAGCTCGACGCCGACGATCTGCAATGGCTATTGAGCTAGGGCAACTGCTTCAACCTGTAGCGGAATCGGTGACGATTCCGAGGCCGAAATCGTCACCGATTCCGCTACCGCGCGTCAGCGGTTTTTGCCTGTTGAAGGCCTGCCGGCGATATGCTCCACCGCCATGACGCCGCGGCCGGTGCGAATGGCAAACAGCGCCGTCGAATCGCACAGCCGGCGAGAGAATCGCTTGGCGCTCTCGGGCAAGAGATGTTCGGCGTCGGCGAAGTCCGAGTCCTGGGTCCAACTCCGCGCGTCGAACAAGGGAACCGAGTACTCCCGACTGAGAGCGGTTACATAAGACTCAAACCGTCGCGCGGCGTCGACGCCCCGTGCGTTACAAAGCGCGCTCGACTCGGGCATGATCAACATGGCAACGGCGATTCCGTGTTGGCGGCAAACGCCGAGCATTTCCCGCAAGGCCGCATCGGAGTTTGGACTGACCGAAAAGTCCTCCAGCGCCTCCGCATAGTACTCCAATTGCAGTTTCACGCGACGCTCTCGCTCCGCGGCGGTGACCTGCGCCGGTTCGTGTTCCAGCCAGCCGTCTGCGTCAGGCGGCGTGCGGCGGTCTTGGCGAAAGCTCGGTTCGACCCAGCGCGGGGCGAAACGCGCGAACAGTGAATGCCGCGAGCAGTAGCAGGGCGCCAGCCGGGCGCGAAGCCAGCGCCAGCCGGCAAGCCATGGATGCGATGAATGCCGCAGCAACGTTTGCAGGCCTGACCAGCCCAGCCGTTCCGCGTGCAGCCAGTTTTCCTCCTTGAACTCCGGCGTCTGGTGCAGCAGCACGGCGTTCAGTTCGACGAGCAGGCCTTCCGGGCGAACGCCCCAGGAAAGCAATTGGCGCAGCATGGTCGCCTCGGTGATTGGCCCGGCGCCCAACATTGCAAAATTGAAGACCAGCGGCGGCCGCTCGATGGCGCCGGGAAGATACGCCATTTCGCCTGGGCAGACGCCGTAGTCCGAACGCGAACTGCCCAGCACGACGATCATCGGGCGCGTCGGATGTTCTTCGCAGCGGCAACGGAGCCGGGCCAGCTTGTTGGCGAACTCCGGATCTCGCAGCTCCAGGAACCAGGATTCGACGGCGGCGCTGAAAACGAGCTGCGCGGCAATCCAAGCCGCCGCGGCGCAAAGAACCGCAGAGCGGCCGCGTCGAGCAAGGCTTCGCTTACGCCCGGCCGGCGCCAAGCACGCCTGGTTACCCGGCGGAATGGAATTGCATGCGAGCGGGCTGGACACGGCGAGGCTCAGAATTGGAAGTAGATGAAGGCTTTCCCCGAGTCTGGACTGAGCACGAGCGCCAACGTGAGCACCAAGGCATAGCTGACGCCAAGCGCCGGGGCCGGAATTCGGTTGGATAGTCTTTTCCAGCCGCCGCCCAGCGCCAACGCGTGGCTGCCCAGCACGACCGCGGTCAGCACGGCCAGGCTGAGTCGGCTCATGGGCAGCGGTTCGCCCGGATGGAGAATGAACATCCGCTCGAACATCGCGGCCGCCGCCGTGAAGGTCGTGGCGCGGAAAAAGACCCAGGCCAGAGACACGGTTGCAAATGTCAGGCCCACGCGTGCGGCCCAGCCGGGCGCCGAATCGATCGTGCGTTTCAAGAACGACCGTCCTTCGCAGAAACCGCGGAATTCACGATGCACGATCAACAGTGCGCCGTGCAACACGCCCCAGGCTACAAAGGTCCAACTGGCGCCGTGCCACAGCCCGCCGAGCGTCATGGTCAGCATCAAGTTGCGGTTGGTTTGCCAATTCGTGCCGCGGCTGCCGCCCAAGGGAATGAACAAGTAGTCGCGCAACCAGCTCGAAAGGGAAATATGCCAGCGGCGCCAGAACTCTGAGATGTTCGCTGAAGCGTACGGCATGTTGAAGTTCTGCGCCAGTTTGAAACCCAGCATGTGGGCCGATCCCAGCGCCATATCGGTGTAGCCTGAAAAATCGCAATAAATCTGGATCGAGTAGGCCAGCACGCCCAGCCAGATGGCGCTGGTTCGATAGTTCTCCGGGTTGGCGAAGACCGGATCGGAGAACATCGCCATCCGATCGGCAATGGCCAGCTTTTTGAACAGTCCCATCAGAAAGAACTGCACGCCCAACTGCATCCGGGCCCAGTCCCAACGCTTTTCGCGGGCGATCTGCGGCAGGAAGTCGCGAGCGCGAACGATCGGTCCGGCCACCAGGTGTGGAAAGAACGTGATGAAGAGCATGAAGTGCGCCAGGTTGCGCTCGGCCGGCACGTGTTTGCGGTAGACGTCCACGGCGTAGTTGATCGCCTCGAAGGTATAGAACGAGATGCCGATCGGCAGCATCACCTTCAATACCGGCAACGAAGCCGTCGAACCGGCCGCGTGCAGTGCCTGCTCCAGCGACTGCAGAAAGAAATTGGCGTACTTGAAGTAGCACAGCAGCCCCAAGTTGCCGACGATTGTCACGCTCAATAGGGCCTTGCGCCGCCAGCGAACCTCCGTGGCGTCCATGCTCCGCGCCACGAAATAGTCGATCGTCGTCGACACTCCGATGATCAACGCCAGCCAGTGGTTCCAGCTCGCGTAGAAATAGAAGCTGGCGACGAGCAACAGGTAGGTCCGCGCACGACGCCACGGCATGGCCCAGTAGGCCAGGAACACGATCGTAAAGAAGATCAGGAACTTCTCGGAGCAGAACAGCATTAAGCTATCGCCTTGAGAATGGAGGCCGTGCGGAGATAGCGAACCATCAACTCAAGTTCGGACGGTTGGCAGGCGGACTTGAACAAAACGGAAGTGCTGGCAAACCAAACGGCCCCATGACGGAGCCGTGCTCGAGCGCAAGGCTTCCGCTGAGCGCAGCGGTTCAGAGGGGCCGAAGTATACAACAAGCATCCGGCCGATCAACCTCAGATTGACCAAGAGAGCGGCTTGTCCTAAGGTACGCCCGCATTAAAAGACGGCCCACCGCGCATGTTTTATGCGCCCACTTCCTTTCGAGTCAGCATTTCACGACGCAATAATGGCGAGGTTGGAGAACATGGACAACGGCGACAATCCGTCGGTGCGCCACGACAAGCCGGCTCTCGCCGAAAAACCGTGGACGGTCGCGGTAAATACCCCGGACGGCGGACCGACGGTGGAGCAGGGGTTAGGAGCCTCCGGCTACTCATACGAGTTCGTGCGGCGCGCTTTTCAACCGTTGCTCGAGCGTTGGGGCGAAGTCGTCGAGTTGCAACGCCCGGAAAGCCAGCTCGATTTCGCGATCCGCCGTGCACGGCGGCGCGGACGCCGTCCTGTGAGCTTGAGCTTTCGGCCGCTCCAAGACGTCTATCTCAGCCGCTCGGCGCCGAACGCGGTGTTTCCATTCTGGGAATTCCCTGATATCCCGGCCAGCGATTACAACGACAATCCCCGCAATCATTGGGTGCGGATCGCCAACCGCAGTTCTCTGATTCTCACGGCCAGCGAATTCACCGCGACGGCCTTGTCGAAAGCCGGCGTGCGCACGCCCATTCGCGTGGTGCCGGTGCCCGTGCAGCCGGCCTACTTCGAGCTGCCGGCCTGGGAAGCGAACCGCAAAACGACGCTCGACTGCACGGCCTACGTCTTCACGCGGCCCGCGGTTGAACCGCTGCGGCCGGAAAACCCCGAGGTCCGCCCGGGCGCCGATTCGCTGCCGTTTCGCGTCAAGACCAAACTCAAGGCCTCGGTCCGCCGGTTCTGGATCGCCGCCATCAAGCCGTGCTTGCCCTTGCGATTGAGCAAGGCGGCAGTCGCCGCCAAGAATGCCTTCCGTCGAGCCTGGCGCGAGGGGGAAACCGAACTGCCGACGCCCGAAACGCGCGTCGACTTGTCAGGCGTGGTCTATACCACGTTCCTCAATCCCGACGACAAGCGTAAGAACTGGGAAGACCTGCTCAGCGCCTTTCTACTGGCCACCAAGGATCGCGACGACGCGACGCTGGTGGTCAAGTTGGTCACCAGCCACGCCCCTCCCGTGCGCGAGATTCTCGGCCACTATTACAAGCTGGGCATTGCGCATCGTTCCAAGCTGGTGTTCATAACCAGCTATCTGAGCGACTCGCAACTGCACGAGTTGACGCGCACCAGCGCCTATTACATCACGGCCACGCGAGCCGAAGGCGCCTGCTTGCCGCTGCAAGACTTTCTGGCCGCCGGCCGCCCCGCCGTGTCGCCGCGGCACACGGCCATTGCCGATTACTTTGACGACCGGATGGGCTTCGTCGTCGCTTCGCATCCCGAACCTTGTCCCTGGCCGCAGGACGATTCAGGTCGTTTCAGCACCACTTGGCAGCGGATCGTCTGGTCTTCGCTGGCCGAGAAGATTGCGGACAGCTATGACACGGCGGTGCGAAAAAGCGAACTCTATCGCCAAATGTCTCGCGAGGCTCATCGCCGGTTGCAAGGTTGGGCCTCGACCGCCATGGTCTGGCCGCGATTGGCCGAGGCGTTGTCGCTGGCCGCCGAAAGCGACGCGTCCGGGACGCCCGTGCAACGCCGCCCCCACTATCCGCTCACCCGCGGCGCTTCCACCCATCTTCACGGCCGCGAAACGCAAGCATGAACGCACCGATCTATTTTGAAGTCTTTCCGCTGCTGGTGCCCCGGATGACCGGCATTGGTCGTTTCTCCGCGCGGCTGGTGCAAGCGCTGAACCAATTTGCGCCCTTGCGGCTGACCACGTTTCTCGATCCTCGCACCGCGCGGGTCCACCGCTTGGGAACGGATCTGCAAAAGGGCGAGGAGATCGAGGTGCCTCTCGGCGAATTGGCCGACGCGGGCGAGGACCTGCCCGGCTGGGCTCGCAGCGTGTGCCAGCGTCCCAAACGACCGTTCGACGCCGACGCCGCCTTGCGGCACACGGGCGTTTATCTCTGGTCTCGTCCCGACGAACGGCACTTCGGTCGCGAACTGACGATCTTCTACGATTTCACGCCGCTGATCGTCTCCTGGTCGCACACAACCGGGCTGTGCGAAGCCTTCCATCGGCAAGTATCGGCGGCGCGGCATTGCGAAAAGGTGCTGGCCATCTCGCACTCGACGCGCGCCGACGCCGCATGGCTCAGCCCGGTGCCGGAAGAGGATATCGCGGTCGCTTATCCCGGCCCCAGCCAGTGCCTCGCTCGGCACGCGTTTAGCGAGCCGGTTTCGCGAAGACGAAACGTCATGCTGGTCGTCGGCACGCGCGAGCCGCGCAAGAACGGCGATTTTCTGCTGGACTGGTTCTTGAATACGGCGGTGCTCGCTCCGGACGCCGAGCTCTGGTGGGCCGGTCCGGAAGGCTGGTTGTGGGACGGTCCGACCGGTCTCAACCGCCACCCGCGTTTCCATCGCATCAAGTTCCTGGGCATGGTCTCCGACGCGCGGCTTTGCGAGTTGTACCAGCAAGCCGCAATCACGATTTACCCTTCGCTTTACGAAGGCTTCGGCTTTCCCGTCCTCGACTCGCTGCTGCACGGCGCCCCGGTGCTGTGCAGCTACAACAGCTCGTTGACGGAACTGGAATCGCCTGGGGTGTTCTATTTCGACCCTTGCGACGCCGCCACGCTCGACGCCGCCTATCGGGAGCTGCTTTCGGCCGGCCGGATTGACATCGACGAGGCCGCCTTGCGCGAGCGTTTCTCTTGGTCTCGCATGGCCCAGACCATGTTGGCCATGGCCGGATAGAGCAGCTTTTGTTCGTCCCAACGGAAGATCGCGAGATTCGCAGCTTCTACCGCTTCTCAACGGACGAACATCAATTGCAACAATAGCGGTGGATGATTGATCCTTGCCGCTCGGTCGTTCGTGGTGCAAATCGCCCGGCCGTTCACGCGCAAGCCGGCGCGGCGCTAAACTCTACGATGGGTTCACGCGCGAGGCGGCCTTTTTATGCCCAACGTCGTGGGAACGTCGCAAGGGCCGCTCGTCGCGTGCCGCAAGGGAACTGAACATGCCGTAGCCGGCCGCATCGCCCAAGTTGGCCAACGGGAAGCGGAAAGTTGGCGGCGGCGGAACGTATGACGGAACCCAAGAGAACAAGATCTGAAGCTTGGCAAATTGGGTGAAATAGACCAATTCTCGACGTGTCCGGCGTCGATAAGCGGAGCTGGCGCGTAAGGCCGGATGATTGAGAGGGAGACCGCCTGGAAGGGGGGCGGGCCGGAGCAAATGTCAGACGAAGATGGCCAACTCGTGCGGGACATCTTGGGAAAGTTCGACGCCTGGACGATGAACCGTCCATACTGTGATGGCGGCAGCGGCGCAGAGCGGCGAGCGCCACGCGGGAACATGGGCGCCAGATTGAGCCGGAGCAATCGCCGGGCGAAGATGGCCACCTTCCGCGGGGCATCTTCGGCAAAGTTGGCGCCGCACGGGCGGAAGGAGACAGGGCAAGGAGAAGGAAGTCAAAATGCAAAATGCGGGAAGTGCTCCCGGATTTTGCGTTTTCCTTGGTCGCCCCCGCCGTCAGTTGGCGGCATGCGCTATCGCAGCTTCCTGCTTTGCGGTCGGCGCGGCAGACGCCGGCTCTTGCCACTCGCCGCGCAGCCAGTCGACCAGTAGCCGCAACTCGCGCGGATTGAGCAACTGGCGATCGGCGGGAACGTCGTGCTTGGCGAACGACGGCATGCGGTCGTTGCGGTCGGCGTAAAAACGTTCGTGCGCAGGATCGCGGATCATGTTCTCGAGCCACTCACGCGAAGCGTAGCCGCTCAGATCGGGCGCCGAACCAAGTTCGCCCTCGTCGTAAAATTTATGGCAGCCGGTGCAGCCGAAATCGCCCGCCATCAGCTCCTTGCCGCGAGCAATGGCGCCGGCTTCCGCCGCGAGCGTTTCATGCGCGGCAGGCAGACCGGCCTCGGAAGCTAGTGCCAACGCGACGCTGTGAACGTCGGCTTTCAGTTCCGCGAGTTCTTCTTCCTCGGCATCGGCGTACAGTTCCTGTACGGCACTTGCCATGTCGCCGCCGGCAAACGCCGTATGACCGAAGTACTGCGGGCCGTCGACGGCTTCGGCATCGAGCAAACCGTGGGCCCACTCCAGACTGCCAAAGCCGTACAAGTTGGGCGCCGAAGGCTCTTCGGCCACAATGCCGTTGCCCTGGCCATCGGCATGCGAATGGCAACTGGCGCAATGCCGCTCGAAAAGCAGCGGTCCTTGCGTGTGAGCGTCGTCTCGCAGCAGCGCCGAGGCGCCCTCGGGCGGAATCCCGGTCTGTTCGGCAAGCAAGCTTGCCCGCACGGCCATTTTGTCGGCTTCCTCCTGGGCGATGAGATACTCGGGGTCGTGCCAGTCGCGATCGTACGAGGTCCAGGTCAGCCAGCTCCAGCCGCCGACCGCCGTTGCTATCGCCAGGCAGCGCAAGGCCAGGCTACCGCGGCGCGAGAAGAGCCGATCAAACAGCGGCACGGCCAGAAAGAACAGCAACGCCGCCAGCGGCAGGACGTGCGTCGCGACGAATTCCCAGTCGCCGGTAAAGTAGCGGCGCAGTTCGAACAGACAGCGGAAGTACCATTCGGGCCGCGGCAAGACCGAGAGGTTTGGATCGGCCGGCGCTTCCAGCGGCGCTTCGCGGCGCCAGGCCAAGGCGGAGATCACGCCGATCACGACGGCCAGCACGGCGGCATTGCGAATCGATTGATACGGCCAATAGGGGCGGCTGGCGCGGGAGACTGCGGCGCCGACGTTGGCCAGGCCGTGCCGATAGACTTGCGTCAAGTGGAGCGCCAGCAGGCCAATGCCCAGCAGCGGCAACAAGGCGACGTGAAAAAAGTACAGGTGGGTCAACGTCAAGTTGCCGACCTCGTCGCCGCCGACGAACAAACGCTGCAACGCGGGGCCGACCACCGGCGTGGCGCCGAGAATGTGCCCTTCGACGTCAATCTGGGTGATTCCTTTCTGGCTGGCCGAGAGAGGATTGCCGGTTACGGCCCAGGCAATCACCAACGGCATCAGCAGCAGCCCGGTGATCCAAATCAGCTCTCGCGGCGGTCGGAAGGCGCCGGATAACAACACGCGGACCACGTGCACGGCCAGCAGAATGATGAGCGCATGCGAGGCGAAATAGTGAACGCCGCGAATGAAACTGCCCGCCGGCGATTGCTCGATGTAATGCACGCTGGCCCAGGCGCTGGTGATCGATGGGCTGTAGGTGGTCATCAGCAGCAGACCGGTGAATAACTGCACGACGAACAGCCACCCCAGGCAACTGGCGCTGGTCAATTGCCAGCTTGGCCCGTTTGGCAGCACGCGGCGACGCAACGGCGCGAGCAAATTCCGATAGTCGGTACGCGCATCGAGCCAGTCGAGGAAGGTTCGCATCGTTCGGCGCCTCTCGCAGTTGCCGTTTTGGTCAGGCCTTTTGAACTTTTCTGGTCAGGCCTTGTTCAAACTTTTCATAGCGGACTTCAACCCACCAGTCGTCGTCGCCCGGCGTTTGCACCAGCCGGCACTCCAACGAGTCCATGCCGCGCGGAGCATGGTTCCGTTGTCCGGGTTGCTCCTCGATGCGATTGCCGTCGAACGCAAACGCGGCGCGATGGCAAGGACAGAGGAAATGCCCGCCGCCGCTGTCGACGTGAACCGTGCAGCCCAAGTGAGGGCAGACGGCCGTAAACGCACTGACTTGCGGCGACTTGCCTTGGGCGGGTTCTGCATTGAGCACAAGCCAGACGCGTCCGATGATTTCATCCGGGTAAAGCGTCCAGGCATCGCGGCGGCTGCCCGTGACGGCGACTTGCTTCGGTCGGCCCGGCGCGAGATCTTTCAACCGCGCGACGCGCTGTACAATCGCTTTATCTTTTCGGCCAGGGCGAAGCGCATCGGCCAGGAAACGGCCGCCGGGCAGCGCGACCGTTGCAGCGCTGACGCTTCCCAGCATGCCGCTGATCCATTTCAGCAGCGTTCGTCGGTTCGTCATGACAATATCCCTATTGAAAAGGCGTGACGGAGCACAATACGCAGTCGCTTGCCGGCGTATCGCTCAGGCGGGAAAACTAGCTTGTCGTTGGCGGGGAGATCGCAAACGCGATCCTACTGTGTGGCGGGAACGAGCAAACGCCATACCAGCCCTTACAGCCGTACGCGTCGCTCGAATGCTCTCACGTGCGCAAAAACTAGCGAACTGAGAATACCCTATTATTGTCAAGCAATTTTCGCCGTTCAATGTGCCGATTGGCGCGCTAAGCGCGGCAGATTGTCGCGCTTTGCACACTTTGGCTCGTTCAAAAACTTATGCGACCCATCCGCAAAAGCGTTGCTTCAAAAGGGCGCTTAGCTCCCGCTAATGCATCGCTTCGATCGCAACCGTAGCGGAAGCTGTGAAGATTACGAGCTAGCGGCGTTGACGTTCCTTGTCTCATTAGCGTCTCGGGACTCATGCCGTGCCGCCCGGCATGGTCGCCAATCCCGCTACGTCCATTGCGCGGCCTCGGCACGAAACGTGCAAACGGCGTAATCGGGGCGTCGTGAATTGTAATGCCAGCGGCGGGAGATTCGCCCGCGAGGCGTCCGCAATCGTCCCGCCTTTTTTGAGGAGCCACGCCGTGGAAGCCGCCACATTTCTGGTCTTCTTCGTTCTGCCCTGCATTGTGCTCGCCGTGCTTGCCATCGGCGCAGCAGCTTTCTTCAAAGAAGCGTTTGCTTCATCCGGGGCGAGGTCGGGCGCGCGCTCCAAGGGCAGCCCGCAATTGCCGTTGTTAGCCGGAGATGCACTGCGTCGTTGGGCGGCGGATTTGGCGCAGAACGTTGTCGCTCGTTATTCCGCGCTGCCGAAAAGCGGCCAGAACGCGCTCGCACTGGCGCAGGAAATCGAAAGCAAGGCCAGCGAGGTGCTCGGTCGCTCTTTGCCGAGCCTTGCGGTTTCACGTTGGTCCGAGTGCCATGACTGCAAGAGCGAACCGATCCGCGTCACGGCGCCCGAGGTATTGATCATTGCCGAGGAATTGCGGCACAGCTTGCCGCCGTACGAAGCTGAACGGATCTTCGAGCGCGCCAAGAGCAACGTGCAACTCCTCGCCTCGGCGGCGGAGTCGGGCGCCGCGGCCGGGATTTGCCCGTTGCTTGCCGACGGCGGCCGCTGCAGCGTGTTTTCGGTTCGCCCGCTGCATTGCCGCGGCCGCTGCTGCCCGCAATGCGACGCGCCGCAAACCGAGTCGTCCTCGACCGCCGTTTCGGCGAGCCAGTTCGCTGCGACCTTCAGCGAAGGCATGAGCGAGGGCTTCTCTCAAGCGTTGAGCGCCGCGGGGCTCGACGGCGGTTCGTACGAGTTGAACCGCGCGCTGGTGGAAGCTATCGAAGAACCAAACGCTCTCAACCGCTTTGTGCGGGGAGAAGCGTTGATCGCGGCGCCGCCGCAAGCGGTTTGACTTAGAGCTCTTGCGTCTTGATCTGCGTCTGCACGTCGTCCCAGGAGATGGGCACGCGAGGCACGGGCGAGGGAGCTTCTTCGGAGATGCCGACGCGGCCGCGGCAGCGGCTCGCCAATTCGACTTCATGTTCCAGTGCTGCGAGCCAGTTGGGAATGTCGAGCCCCGAGCCGCTGGGATGGTCGGTGAATTCCGTCAACTCCTGTTCCAGCAACTCGAACGACGCGCACGGGCCGCCGCGGCGCGCTTCCTCGACGGCCGGCTTGACCAGCGCCTTGACGCGATCGATGTCCAGGCTGCGTACGAAACGTTCGCCCAGCCGGTCTGAGATGGTCGGCAGTCGCACGCCGTACTGCCTGGTCAACTCGGCAAGCCGCTTCAGGTGCCAATCGGCCACCTGACTGGTTCGCTCGGCGACGCTGCGACGCCACATTTCTGCGGCGGCGGCACGCCCCCGGCGAACTAGAATTTCGTGCGTCAGCACGACCGGCTTGATGTGCCACACGACGCGCTCGTAGCTGGCCTTGAGCCGCAAAAAATCGAGCAGGATGTAAAGCAACTCGCCGCGGTCCGATTGCGTCGTGGTGGCGTTGAAGTCCTTGAACTCGGCGTAATTCTCCACGATGGCCTCGATCACAAACGTCAACTGCTCGGCGGCGGTCGCCAAGGGAATTTCGCGATCGAGTTCCGCGAGCAGTCGGAACTCGCGGTCCGGGTCGTTTTCTTCCAACATGGCTTGCAGCCAGGCGGCGGCGCCCTGATGTAGGATGGCGCGCAAGTTGCCGACGTTGAGAAACCGGGGCGTAAACAGATCCCCCCGTAACCTTGGACGAAGCTGATCACCGCCTGCCAACGATCATTATCAGCCGCCTTCTCCATCACGGAAAGCCGCAGCGAACGGCTGTGGTCGAGCCAGCGTTTCAGCAGCGTCTCGGTAAGCGCCTTCAGGCAGTCAATCAGTTCGCTGTCAGGCGCCGATGGCGGGGCGACATCGGCCGCCTCGCAGGAAGGTTCCGCGCCGGCGGCGGTAACCAATGCCCGGATAATGGCCCGGTAGCCGACTTCGAACAGATGATCAAATTCGGTGACGGCGCCCTCTTGTGACGGGCGATGTTGCTCCATGGCTTGCGCCGTGGCGATCGTCTGGCACGTCTCGCTCAACAGCCCCAGGCGAGGCAAGCCGCGGAGCAAAGTCAGCAGTAGTTCCTTGATGGTTCGCGCGCCGACAACCTGGCCCGGCGCTCCGTGCCGCGCTGAAGGGAACGTAAAGAATAGGCTCCTTCTCCAGCGTGGCTCGCAAGTCAGGGAACAGCAGCCGAACCAGCTGAGCGTCGCCGCGGAACATGGCTCGCAGCACGCCGACCGCCTGATGCTCCCAATCCGCCAGGTCATCGCTGCCGTCCAGTTCTTCGCCGGCGCCGAGCAGCCACCGCGCGGCGCTCGAAGTTTCCACGCAGGCGTCGATGATGTCGGCCAGCAAAGCTTCTTTAATCAGCCGGCGGCGATCGTATTCAACCAGCGATTCTTGCGTCCCTGAGGCGGCTGGCAGACGGAAACCGTGAACGTTTCTCAGCAATTCAAACTGCCCATGCCGGTTGCTGACCGCCCGCTGAAACCAGCCTTTCAGCGTATCGTCTCGCCCGGCCGGCGCCAGATGCCGCGGGAAGGCCGAGGCGATCTTCCACAGCCGAGCCACCGTCGAGAGAAAAGCCAGCCGACGGCCGAGCCGTGCGGCCTCGAAATCCAACTCGAAATCGGTCGTCGGGCCTTCGCCTTCGAGCATGTCGGCTTCATGGCCGTCGCTCGTGCTGTCGCGATAGGTTACTTCCTCGTAGGCGGCGCTGAACAAGTTGCGCTCTTCGTCGTTCTCTTCCCCCTCGTCGTCAACGAGTTCCACCGCTTCATCCAGATCGACCTGCTGGCCGGCTCGTCCCTGCGAGAGGTCGCAGCGAGGTACTTCCCAATACTCTTCGGCGTTGGCTTCGAGAGAATCGAAGAAGCGGGCGATCAGTTTCCAACATTGCTCCGGATCGGGCATGCCCGGCCGCGGGCACTCGGCCGCGCTGCGCAATGCGGAAACCCAGCGAATAGCAAGTTCGTGAAACGAATACTCGCCATCGGTGAGCGACACCAGCTCCGCCTGTCCCAGCCACTGGATCAACAGTCCGCGGGCGGCAACGAAATCCTTCTGTTCGAGCAAGGCGTCGACCACCAGAGCGTACGCTTTGGGAGAATTGAAGCGTTCGACGCGCTCGCGCCAGAATCCAATATCTCCGGCCGCCGTGCCGGCCTCGTGCCACGCGCGCAACGCGTCGGCGACGTGGGCGGCTGAATCGGCGGCTTCACGGCCGGAGACATGCGCCACGCCGGCAACTTCGAGGGTGGCGAATTGATCCCACCATCGCGCCAGCTTCGCCATGTCCGCGGCGGTGGTCTCGGCCAGTTGCTGTTCGCCGTGGGCAGCGGCTTCGGCCTGCAGCCGGGAATAAAGGCCGAAGATTTGCGACATCAGGCGGATCAAGACGTCGACGCGATGATCTCGCACGCTGTTCTCAATGGCAGGAAACAGGCTGAACTGTCCTTGGAAGCCGAGGATGTTCCAGGGATCGACCAAGGCCCCGCAATCGATGGCTCGCTGCAGCAGATCGTCGATCTCCGGCAGCATCCGGCCGGCGTCGCCGCGCTGTTCGCGATCGATGTAATGATGTCCGGCGGTCAAGCGGCCATTGATCTCGCACAGCATCCGCGCCGACGTGACCGGCACGATGTGGGCCTGGCGGCTGCTCGCCTCGGCATAACCCATGCGAGCGAAGAGCTGAGCCAGGTGAACGTGCTGCAATTGTACGGCGCAGCTTGGCCAGCCGCTGATTCAAGTGTTGACGCGCTCCGCCGAACGGCTGCCTCAGCATGGCCGCTTCGGCCCGAAGACGTTCTCCGTGGGCGCCTTGAAGGCTGCTCAACAGCCGTACGTAGAAAGCGTCGCGATAGGCGGCGATCTTGGGGACCAGCGTGGCCAGCGTCGTCCCCGAGTCGTGCGTCTCCGGTCCGCGGCCGCTGATGCCGGAAGCCATCAGGATTGTGCCGGCCAGCACGGCGCCGGCTTCGAACAAGACTTCTTCGGCCGAAAGATCGCCCGGCGCCAGCGCCTGCGCTCGACCAGCGCATCGAGCGAAACTTCTTCGAGAACGAATCGCCGGTAGCGCCCGCGCGAATCGAGGTGGTGCGGATCCCACTGGCCGAACTGGTAATTGGGCCGCTTGTTGACAGGATGGTCGAAATCATAAGCGCGAGGATCGAGCGCCAACTCATCGAGCAGGCTCAAATCGAAGCAGGCGGCCTCCAGCACGTCGCCGTCGGCGGCGTCCAGAATGGCCAGCGCTTGTTCAATCACATCGTGATACCGGCCGACCGCCACGCCCGCGCCGGCCAGGTACAGCGGAATCGGCCGGACCCATTCGTGGGCGTAAGGCTCGATTCGTTGCGGGGTTCGCAGCACCGCCACCGGACGGTGTCCGATGAAATCGTTGAGCTGATTGAGGGCCGCCGGAATGATCCGCTCTGGCTCGTCCCACGGGCTCCCTTGCGCCAATACGGCCTCGCAGGCGCGGGCGATAAAAAACGGGCGAAACAGCGATGCTTCCGACTGGTGAAACAACAAATCGGCGTGGTATTCGCGATAGGCCGGCAGCAGTTCCTCGAAGACCCCCTGCAGTACGGCTCTGGCCTGATCCACCTGCTGAAACGCCGCCTGTCCGCTGCTGCACAGCGCTTCCAATCGCGACTGCAGCGCCGCATGCAGCGTTTTACAGCAGCAGTCGTTGGAGCCCGACGCAGTAATGCCCTCTTCAGCTAAGGCAAAGACAGCATTGAGGTTGCGATGAAAGCGGGCATCAGGAGCGCCCTCAGAGAAGTTCAGGTAACCCAAGATCTCTTGCATCGCTGCCAGAGTTTCGGGACCCGGATTCCGCACATCCATCGAGCAAACACTCCACTAACCGTTGGGCTAAACCTGGGCCGCGTCGAGGGGGACTTTTTTCGCGCTCTCGTCGTGAGTTCTAGTTATGATAGGAATGTCTGTCTTGATCCGCTATCCGCCGCGAGGAGATTCATGTCACGCACCACGTTGGCTTTGATCGTGTTGTCGCTTCTGCTGGGGGGGGCGCCCGTCTCTCGAGCGCAAAGCGTGCGCGGCATCATTCCCGCGCAGACGGCGCGTCGTCAAGGCCTGGAGCGAGCGTGGGTAGCCCAGGTCGAGATCGATCGCTCGCGAGGTCGAGTCGCGTACGTCAACCTGCACGATGGGCTGCTGTTGGTTCAAACGGACCAGGCGGCTTTGAATGTGCTCGACGCCGAAACGCGGCGTACGTTGTGGGTCGCCCACATGGGCCGTCCTGGCCAGCCGTCCAGCAAGCCGGCCGCCAGCGATAAGTTCGTCGCCGCGACCAATGGCAGCCGACTGTATTTGTTCGAACGAGCCACCGGCCGCGCATTGTGGGAGCGACACATGTCAAGCGTCCCGTCGGCCGGCCCCGCGTTGGGCGCCGATCGGGTTTACGTGCCGCTGGTCACGGGCATCGTCGCCAGCTATCGCCTGCCGGCGCCGAACGACGAAGAGTCGCCGCTGGAGAAGATGTTCAAAGACACGGCGTTGAACTACCAAGGCAAAGGCATGTCCGACGCTTCGCCGATCGTCACGCCCAACGGCGTGCTGTTTGGGACTTCGGGCGGAAACGTCTACATGTGCGGGCTCGACGAGATGAGGGCCCTCTGGCGATTCAAGACGCATGATGCCATTAGTGCGCCACTGTGCTATCATCCGCCGCTGGTGCTGGCGGCCTCGCGAGACGGCTATGTCTACGCGTTGCGTGAAATGCGGGGCGACGCCCGCTGGCAGTTTTCTACGGGAAATCCCGTGGCGGAGTCTCCCGTGGCGATCGGCGACGCCGTGTTTGCGATCTCCGAAACAGGCGGCATGTTCCGCTTGAACGCCCAGTCAGGCGAACAAGAGTGGTATGCTCCGGGCATCTTCAAGTTTCTCTCGGCCAGTCCCACCAGGCTCTACGCGACTGACGCCAGCGGACGGTTGTTAATCCTGGATGCACGCAGCGGAGCTCGCTTGGGCATGTTGCCGACCGAGTATTTGCCGCTAAAGGTCTTCAACGCCGAGACTGACCGGATCTATCTCGGAACGACCTCGGGCATGTTCCAGTGCCTGCGCGAGCAGGAACTGGTCGAGCCCTTCGTTCACGGTCAGGCGGTTAAAGCGGCCGAAGGCGAAGCCGGCGAAGCGGCAGAAGAAAAGGAAACGACCGAGACCCCCGAAAAGCCTGCCGCGGATCCTAACGATCCGTTCGCCGCGCCCGGCGCTGAATAGCGGCGCGGTCGCGTCGCCTCGGGCGGCGCACCGTTGTCTGGCATGAAAGGCCGATGGGAATCGCGTCGGCGTTACGCCGGCACGGCGGACCTCTCTGACGCGGCGGGGACGGGATTCGAAAGCGTCCCCCGCCTTTCGGGCAATTCAGTCTCGGGCGCCGCTTCTGGCCGCGCTGGGCGACCGTTATATTGGGGAAAGCCACTCCTGGGCTGCATGGTTGGCCGGTGGAACGGACGAAGAGCGGCATCCCCGCTGCCAGCGTCAGGGGCTATCAAAGACCCGGCGGGCACAAACTCAAGCTGAGAAGTCGTCCCTTGCCCGTTCGCTGGTTCGAATCGCGGCGCGGTTTTTAAGAAAGTCTACTAGTTCTGCTTGGAAGGCGGGTGTAAAGAGCGAGATGGAATCTCCCCGGATTGAACGAGCGTTGATCAGCGTGAGCGACAAGTCGGGCCTGACGGCGCTGGCGCAAGGTCTGACGTCGGCAGGCGTCGAGCTTTACAGCACCGGCGGCACGCGCCGTTTCCTCGAAAGCGAAGGCTTTGCCGTGCAGGACGTGGCGGCTTATACCGGCTTTCCGGAAATGATGGACGGTCGCGTGAAGACCTTGCACCCCAAGGTGCATGGCGGCATCCTCTGCCGCCGCGACAATCCGGAAGACATGCAAGCGCTAACGACGCACGGCATTGCCAGCTTCGAGTTGGTAATTGTCAATCTTTACCCGTTTGCCGCCGCTGCCGCGCGTCCGGGCGCCGCGGATGCGGATGTGATCGAACAAATCGATATCGGCGGCCCTTCGCTGGTTCGGGCCGCGGCCAAGAACCACGCCTTCGTGACGGTGGCCACCGACGCCTCACAGTACGCCGCCGTGCTGGAACAAGTTTCAAGCTCCGGCTGTACGACCTTCGAGTTGCGGCGCCATCTGGCGGGCGCCGCCTTTGCGCACACGGCGGCGTACGATACGGCGATTGCCGACTATTTCGCCCGCTCGGCTGAGAGCGAGGCGTTTCGCGAGTACTGGCGGCTGGATTTGCATCGCAAAGAGACGCTGCGTTACGGCGAGAACCCGCACCAACGCGCGGCCCTGTACGCCGAGTCGGGCGCCCAGGGCGCGAACCTGGTTTCGGCCCGGCAGCGCAACGGCAAGGAATTGTCGTACAACAACCTGCTCGACTTGGACAGCGCCTTGGCCATCGTCCGCAGCCTGCCTGGCGCGGCGGCGACGGTGATCAAGCATAACAATCCTTGCGGCGCCGCTTCGGCGGCGGAGTTGTCCGTCGCGGCCCGTCAGGCGCTCGATGGCGATCCGGTCAGCGCCTTCGGTTCCGTGTTGGGCTTCAATCGCGAAGTCGACGCCGGCGCCGCCGAAGTGCTGGTCGAGCCGGGCCGGTTTATCGAGGCGATCGTGGCGCCCGGCTTCGCACCCGCGGCATTGGAAATCCTCACTACGAAGCCCAAATGGAAAGCCAACGTCCGGCTGATGGAAGTCGGTGACTTGAACGCCGAGACGCCGCGCTGGGAATACCGCCGTCTGGCCGGCGGGATGTTGATCCAGGAAGCCGACAATCTGCCCGATCCGGAAGACGCCTGGCAGACGGTTACCCAACGTCCGCCGACTGCGGCGGAACTGGACGATCTTCGCTTTGCCTGGGCCGTCGTGCGGCACGTCAAGTCGAACGCCATCGTGTTGGCCAAAGACCAGGTCTTGCTTGGCGTCGGCGCTGGGCAAATGAGCCGCGTTGATTCCGTCCAGATTTCACTGACGAAGGCCGGAGAGCAAGCCGACGGCGCGGCGCTCGGTTCCGACGCCTTCTTTCCGTTTGCCGACTCGATCCACGCCGCCGCGGCGGCCGGGGTGAAGGCGGTGATTCAACCGGGCGGCTCGCGCAATGACGGCGAAGTCATCGCCGCCTGCGACGAGCACGGTCTGGCGATGATTTTCACGGGCCGCCGGCACTTCAAGCACTGATGAGCACGATCCTCGACCAGATCACGGCCACGAAACGCCGCGAAATTGCAGCCGCCCGCGCAGCGCGGCCCGAGTCGACGCTTGTCGAAGCATTGGCCTCCGCGCCGCCCGTGCGCGAGTTTTTTGCCGCGCTGGCCCAGGCGGGCCCCATCCGGCTGATTGCCGAAGTGAAGAAGGCCAGCCCTTCGAAAGGCGTGATCCGCGCCGATTTCCATCCGGTGGAAATCGCCCGCACCTACCAGCAGCACGGCGCCGCGTGCCTCAGCGTGCTGACCGACGAGACCTACTTTCAAGGCAGCCTGGACTACCTGCGGCAGATCCGCGCAGCGGCCGAGCTGCCGATCCTGCGGAAGGACTTCATTCTCGACCGCTACCAGTTGCTCGAAGCCCGGGCCGCCGGCGCCGACGCCGTGCTGCTGATCGCCGAGTGTCTTGACGATTGCCGGCTGCGTGCGTCTGCACGACGACGCGTCGAGCTGGGCATGACGCCGCTGGTCGAACTGTACGAGCCGGACAATCTGCCCCGCGTGCTGGAAGCCGGCGCCACGCTGATCGGCGTCAACAACCGCGACCTGCGCACCTTCGAGGTCGACCTGGAGCACACGCTGCGGATGCGTTCGCGAGATTCCCGACGAACTGCCTGCTGGTCGGCGAAAGCGGCATCCGCACGCGGGCCGACGTCCAGCGGCTCGAAGCCGCCGGCGTCGACGCCATGCTGGTCGGCGAGAGCCTGATGGCCCAGCCCGATATCGGCGCCGCCGTGGATGCGACGTTGCTCGGCCGGTAACTCGTTCCCACGCTCTGCGTGGGAACGCACCGGCCGACGCTCTGCGTCGTAGCCTACCGCGGGACCATCGCCGCTTCTACCCATTGCGGTTGTCGCGCATTGAATCGAGTTATTGCTTCTGATATCCTTTTCCTTAGCGGAACCATCAACGCGTTTCATCGGCAAATCAAAGGGGAGGGCCATTGATGCGGTCGCGTTATCGGATCTACGAGGCGTCGCGTCCTCATTTTTTCACATGCACCATCGTGCGCTGGATTCCCATCTTCGCCCGTCCAGACGCCGCACAGATCGTGCTTGATTCGTGGCAATTCCTGCAACGCTCGCGGAGAATGACGATATTTGGTTATGTGATAATGGAAAACCATCTGCATTTTATCGCCTCTTCGCCCGATTTGGCCAAGGAAGTCGGCGACTTCAAATCGTTCACGGCGCGTCGCATCATCGATGAACTCAAAAATCGCGGCAGCCGGCACGCGCTGCGGACGTTGAAACGATTCAAAGCGCGTCACAAGACAGATCGCGAGTACCAGTTGTGGCAAGAGGGAAGCAAGCCGAAGATGATCGAAGGCGACGAGATGATGCTCTCGGAGAATCGAAGCAGATGGTCAGAAACTGGAATACACTCACTACAACCCGGTGAAGCGAGGGTATGTAGACGATCCGACGCACTGGCGTTACTGCAAGTGCGCGGAACTATGCAGGCGGAGATGGCTTGTTGTCGGTCGTGACGGACTGGTGAGGCCTCGCTAGGCGGCGGTAAGGACGAAGTAGAACGCCGACATTACGCTCTGAAGCAGGGCGTGGGAGCCGATTTCGCGAGTCTCGTTCCCGACGCTCTGCGATCGTACGCATTTGCCGCCGATCTGCGTGCAGCGGCCAACGGTCTATCATGGTGACCACAAGTTACCGCCCAGAAACCCGGCGTGGCATCCAGGACGCAGAGCGTCCGCGGGCCGTTCCCACGCGGGAGCGTGGGAACGAGATGCGAAAGCTGCTGGGCCGGTAATCGTAAAATATCCCCAAAAGACCGCTGAGCCTTGCAAGAGCTAACTAGGCGGGATGGTGTGAAAGGAGATGGGATGTGCTGAGAACGCGGGTGAGCCGGCATTCCGCGGGATGGCTTGCCGGCTCGTTCTTCTTCTACCTTTCCCTTGATCAGCTCAGGGTCTCTGGGGATGTTTCGGGCAACTCGCCGTCGGGCGAGAGGGCCACGACGGCCAGGCGGTGTTCGTTGGCGTAGCGGACGACTTCCGCTTCGTCGACGACGATCGTGCGGCCGGCCTCGATGGCCAGACAGTTGGCGCCGGCGGCGACCATCGTTTCCAGCGTGCCGATGCCGATCGTCGGCACGTCGAATCGCATGTCTTGTTGCGGTTTGGCCGTCTTGACCACGGTGAACCCGCCCGCGCGGCACAGTTCGCCGGCTCGCTTGATGCACTGGTCCGTGCCTTCGATGGCTTCGACGGCCAGGGCCGTGCGGCCCTTGATGGCCACGCTTTGCCCCACGTCGAGCCGGCCGATCTCTTTGGCCAACTGCCAGCCGAATTCGATGTCTTTGCGCTGGGCCGCGTTGGGGCCGCGGCGCGTCAATTGTCCGAACTTCACGAGCAACTCCGGAGCGTAGTCGGTGGCCGGACCGAACACGATGCCGTCGCTGGCGAACTCCGCGACTACGGCCAGCAGCAGGGTGTCGTCTCGACGGTCCTTGCGGTTCAGCAGAAAGTGTTTGTAAAAGCAGCGGACCGTGCGCAAGTCGGGCAGGTGCTTGATCCAGGCGCCGCGTCGAAACAGCAGGTGCTTGTGGATCTTGCCCGCCATCGTGGCGTCTTGCACGCCCCACAGGCGGAAGTGGCGGCAGGCGGCGCCGAGTTTCGCCAGCCCAACCCAGGCGAAATCGACGCACAAGTCGGCCAGCGCCGGATCCGCGTGCCCTTTCACGCCCAAGCCATACGTCTGATAGCCTTGACGATTGAGCGCCTCGGCCACGGCCAGCGGATAGCGGCCCCAACCGGCTAGCAAGCCGATCTTGCGCTGCCTGGCTGCATCCGGACGCAGGTTCGCCGACGGTCGATGGCGGGTTGTGGCTGCAATGACGCTCACGGTCGAGGCGGGATTCCCATTTGGATAGCGTTCAAGCCGCGGCGCCGCGGCCGGTCGGGCCATTTTCGTCCGAAGCGCCCTCGTTCGAATTGCGTTCTTGTTCCAATCGGTTGACGGCCGACTGCAACGCCTTCACCTGGCGACGCAAGTCGGGCAATTTGTGGATCGACGCGAAGATCAATTTCTGTTCGCGTTCCGGCCGCGCCGGGCTGCCGAGCACCATGGTGTCGGCCGGCACGTCGTTCGACACGCCCGCCTGAGCGCCGAGCACGGCCCGGTCGCCGATGTGGACGTGATCTCGCACGCCTGCCTTGCCCGCCATGACCACGTAGTCGCCCGTCGTGGTGCTGCCGGCGACGCCGACTTGCGAGCAGATCAGGTTGTGCCGGCCCAGTCGGCAGTTGTGGGCGATCATCACCAGGTTGTCGATCTTCGTGCCTTCGCCGATGACGGTCGGTCCGTAGGTGCCGCGGTCGATCGTGGCGTTGGCGCCGATCTCGACGTCGGCGCCGATCTCCACGTAACCCAATTGCGAGGAAAGCTGATGGCGGCCGTCCACAATGCTGTAACCGAAGCCGTAGGCGCCCAGCACAACGCCGGCGTGGATCAACGCGCGATCGCCAATGATCGTGTTCTCGTAGAGCACGGCGTTGGGAAAGACCACGGCCCGCTCGCCGACCTGGCAGCCGGCCATCAGCCGAGCGCCGGAATGAATCGTTGCGCCGGCGCCGATCGCTACCTCGTCGCCGACAAACGCACCCGGGTGAATATCGACGTCGGGACCGATCTTGGCCGTCGGGCTGACGAAGGCCTGAGGGCTGACGCCTACCCGCGAAGTCGCGCGCGGCGGGCGGAATTTACAGACGATCTTGGCGAATGCCGCGTGCGCATCCGCTACGCGAATCGCCGGCAGAGAGACTTCTTCGAGCGAATGAGGGGCTACGACGGCCGAGGCGCCCGAGTTCGCCAGCCGGGCGATCTTCTCATTCGAATCAAGCAGCGTGATGTCGCCCGCTCGCGCCGCCGAGAGCGTCGCCGCGCCGGTAATGTGCAACTGGCCGTCGCCGGTGACGGCGCCTTCGACTAATTCCGCCAGTTCGGCCAGAGTGCTTGCCATCGCTCGGAGTCCTTTCCGCGAAAACGGAGACGGGCGCCAGCACGCCCTCCTGGAGTGCCCTAACGCCACAGGCGCGAAATGCTAACCCTTTCACGAAAATCCGGCAAGAGCAGCAACCGCCGTTACAATAGGCGGTTTGTAGACAACCTCAGGACCGCTCGCCGGTCCTGGGGAGAAGCGACGCAAGTGCTGGCTGACGCTGAACTTCGTCCGATCCAGAAGCCGAATCCCGCTATCAGCCTTTACCCATGAGTTCCAGCCGCTTTCCAGATCACGAACTGCGAACCCTACAGGTCGATTCGCTGAAGCGTTCGTACCTGTTGCATTTGCCGTCCGACTATGACGGCCGGGAAGCAAGACCGCTCGTGCTGGCATTTCATGGCGGCGGGGTGAATGCCGAGACGATGGTCTATTTCTCCGGTTTGAGCGAGAAGGCGGACGAAGAGGGCTTTGTCATTGTCTATCCCAACGGCACGGGCCGCGTGCCGAGGGCGAGGACCTGGAACGCCGGGCAATGTTGCGGACATGCATTGCACCACGGCGTGGACGACGTCGGCTTCATCCGCGCTTTGCTCAAATCGTTGGAGCAGGAACTGGCCGTCGATCCGCAGCGGGTATACGCCACGGGCATGTCCAACGGCGCCATGATGTCCTACCGGCTCGCTTCGGAACTGGCCGATCGTTTCGCCGCTATCGCGCCGGTCGGCGGGCCGATGGCCCTCGATGAATGCCGCCCTTCGCGACCGGTGCCCGTAATTCACTTTCACGGCACGAAGGACGAGTTCACTCCTTATTATGGCGGCAAGGGGCCGAGGAGCCAGTCGCAAACGGATTTCCACTCGGTGGATTACACGATCCGCGCTGGACCCTTGCGAACGGCTGCCCGACGGAACCGCTCGTCGAGCCGCTGCCGGAACGCGCGGTCGATGGCACCCGCGTGACCCGCTATGCCTATGGCCCCGGGCGAGACGATTCAGAAGTGGTGCTCTACTCGATTGAAGGAGGCGGACACACCTGGCCCGGCCGCCACTCCATCTTCAGCACGCTTGGTCCCTCGACGCGACAGATCGCAGCCAACGACTTGATCTGGGAGTTCTTTCGGAAACACGGCGCTAAGCTCCAGAACTGAGGGTCGGCAGACGGCGCTTACTCGACGCGGAACGGGAGCGTCCGCCCTTCCAGGCCGGCGAGCAGGTTTTCCACGGAGACCTCGGCCATGCGCTGCCGCGTTTCGACGGTTGCACTGCCCAGGTGCGGAACGATCGTCACGTTGGGCAATTCCAGCAGCCGATGGCCGCGCGGCAACGGCTCCGGATCGGTGACGTCCAGCGCGGCGGCGAGGATTTGTCCTGTTTCCAGCGCGGTCAGCAGCGCTTGGGTATCGACGACCGCTCCGCGGGCGATGTTGATTAGCGTGGCCGTCGGCTTCATCTTCGCCAGGGCGGTGGCGCCGATCAGCCCCGTGCTTTCGGGCGTCAACGGGCAGGTGAGCATGACGTAGTCGGACTTGACCAGCAGCTCGTCGAACGAGGCGTAGCTGACGCCCAACTCGGCTTCAATCTCGGGCCTGCGGCGGCGATTATGATACAGCACCTGCATGTCGAAACCGCGAGCCCGGCGCAAGTTGCTGGCCGATGCGCCCCAGGCCGATGATGCCCAGCGTGGCGGAATGAACTTCGCGGCCGAGCATGTAGCCCGGATCGTAGACGGTGAACTCGGCCGAGCGGGCGTAGCGGTCGCCCTCGATCAGCCTTCGCGCCGAGGCGAGCAACAAGGCGAAGCCGAGATCGGCCGTGGCGCCGTCGAGAATGCCCGGCGTGTTGCCGACCGGAATGCGTCGCTCGCGAGCGTCGGCCAACCGGATATGATCGACGCCGACGCCGTAGTTGCTAATCACTTTCAAGCCCGGCAGGCGGTCGAGCAGGGCGCCGTCAACCGGCGGATGACCGTAGGTATAAAGTCCGTCGACCGCCTCGGGGCTGCCTTCCATCGCCACGCTCCAAGGGAGCAACTCGACGCGATCTTTAAGCAACTTCAAGATGGCGGGCGCCAGCGGACCGTCGGCCACGACGCGGGGCAATCCATGGGGCCGGGACGGTTGAGCGGAAGCAGGCATGCGGACTCTCTAGGGCATGAGGGGAAAATTGCGGCTGCAGGCAAGATCGCGGAAAGGCGGCATTCTGCCAGACAGCGAAATAGCCGCAGGCCCTCGCGCCGTCAAGCGAGGCGGCGCCGCTCAGTCTCTTTCGGCCAGCAGTTCTTCAATCTTGGCACGCATGAACTTGTCGCCTTCGGCGCCTTGCCAGTTCAATTCACCGTACCACCAATAGCGTACGTAGCCGCGTTTGTCGATCAGGTACACGCTGGGCCACATCCGGTTTGTCCACGCCCGCCACGTTTTACCCTGCGCGTTGATGGCTACCGGATACCGCATGCCATTTTCTTGCACCTTCTGCCGCACGCGGTTCGCGTCTCTCTCGGCGGCGGTTTCCGGCGTATGAACGCCGAGCAGGACCAGACCGCGAGCCGCGTAGGCTTCATCCCAGCCCTGGTACAACGGGAGGTTATGCACGCAATTGATGCAGCCGAAGGCCCAGAAGTGCAAGGCCACCACCTTGCCTCGCAGTTGTTCAAGCGTCACGGGCGGACTATTGACCCAACCGCTGACGTCTTTCAGCTCAGGCGCCCGCGCCGCGGCCTGCCGGATTTTGGAGGTATCGAACGGCTCGCCCAACAGACCGATGAACCGCTCTTGCTGCTCGTCGGTCAAGGCGCCGAGCATCCTTCGCCGGGCTTCCTCTTGCCGCCGCCGGGCCGTTGCTTGAGCTGCTTGTTTGCCGCCGGTTGACTGCTTCCCGCTTGCGGTGCGCTCGGCGTCGGCCAGAGCGCGTCGGACTTGCTGCTGCTGGTCACGCGATAATGCGAGCCGCTCGGCCATTTGCGGCGTGGCAAGCGAGGCGAGGCTCAGCGTTTGCAGTACGATCTGGTCGAGCCGCCGCTTTTGCTCGCCTTGCAGCAGCGCCGCCAGGCGGCTCACAAATGAGGCGCGTAACTGCGTTGCTTTGGGCGCCCTCTGAACCGGCGGCTCGTCGCGCAACGCCCACAGCGGCGGATCGACTTCGGCCAAGGCTTGCTCGATCTCTTGCGTCTGGCGAGGCTGCAACTTCAGCTCTCGCCGCACGGCCGGTTCGCGAATGGCGAATAGCAGCGTTTGATCAAGATCAGGAGCGTCGCCCGCCGACGCGTTTTCGGGTGCGGCCGCCGGGCTCGCGGGGGCTTGCCGCCCGATGGGCGCCGATCCGCCTGGTTCCGCGTGCCCAGCTCGCGAGCTGGCCAGCAGCGCACAGACCAAGCCGAAATGCAGGAGCGTTTGAAGTCGCCTGCAAAGATGCGCGTGAGGATGGGACGTTTGCTGGGTCGTGCGCAGGAAGGCCGCAGGTGCGCGGCGACCGGCTCTCAATAGGTCAGGAATTGGGTTCACTGTTTTCGACCAGTCGGTGCATCGACCGGCCGCCGGGGATCGATTCGTCAGCTCGGCTCATTCTCGACCAACGTTGAGTCGCAGGTCAAGGGAAGTGCGCGTAGCGGCTGGCGGTTATTTGCCGAAGAAGCGTTTGCAGAACATTCGCTGCAGCCAGCCTCCTCGTTGGGTTTCAGGCCCGCCTTTCGCATCCGACCTGGCGGCAGGTTCGGCAACCTCATCGGTGGCAAACGCCAACTCGGCGCCGCCGCTGCGCCATCTCGGCGTCGGCTGTTTCCGCCGAAACTTGTTCGAACTCCGCTCCGTCGGCATCAGCGGGCGTTTCGAACGGAACCTCTTGTGCTTCAATGCGGCCGCCGAACAGCGCGGTCGCCGGCTTAGGAGCAACGGCCGGTTGCTGCGTCCCCTCGATCCGCTCGCCACAACGGCAGCAGACTTCTTCCACCACCCACTTATAATCGGGAACTTCCTTGTTGGACGGGTTCTGCACCAGCACGACTTTGCTGTGAACGGCGGCGCAGACCGGTTTGTAGACCGGTTTGCGGCACATCGTGCCGAGGCGCGTACAAACCCATGTGTCGCCGCACTTCACGCTGGCCCCCGGCACGCAGAAGTCTTCGCATTTGCACGAATAAACGGTCTTGGAATCTTTCTTTTTGCCGCAGATCAAGCGGCAGACCTTGCGGCAGTTCTGACGGCATCCGCAATGCTGACAGTGACGCTCACTCGCCCGTGCGCTGAATGCCATGCCTGCCAGAACGAGCAGCAACGCAATCGATAACGTTCTCATCCCTTGTTCTCCCGTTAAGGCCGCACTCGGGCCGGAGCAGTTTGCGGAATGCGCAGACAGACGCCGGATTGCCTATTCGGATCATCGGCGCTTTTGCCGCGTAAGAGCAGAACCAACGCGCAAACGCGCTCACCGGTTGGAAAATGTTGGGAAGGATGTGCCGGATAGCGACCGCAGGCGGTCAGGTGAGATGCGAAAACGGGCTGGATGCGCAAATTATGGGCCTGGCGTCCGCCAGGCACGTACAGCACTAAACTGACGGCTCCGCCATACCAACTCAGTCGCCGCGTTGCTTCCGCGGAGCGTTCGGCGCCCCGGGCTTCACCGTTTCAGCAAATGGCTGCGCCGCCGACGTGGCGCCCAGGAAGTAATACCGGCGCCGATCGTCGATCACTTCCAGCTCGTAAATGGCCACGCTCGTGGCAGGGGCCATGGGCGCGTTGGGCTGACCAGCCAAGAGTTGAAAAATGTTCCGGCTCACGGGCAGCGCCACCGTCTCGGCGAGCGAGTCGGCAGGAATGGAGAGCGCCTGGCGATGACCGTCGAACGGACCTCCAATAAACTCCACGAGAATCGTTGCCATAAGTCATCCTCCTCAAGGCTGGACGCTACGAGCTCTATGTCGCCGGACCTCGCAACGTAAACGAATCGCTACGTCGAGCGCCAATTCGCCGACTGACCAATGCTCCATGATTAACATTCGTTCGCCTTAGCTGCACTTCGCGTGCCAATCGCTAGACGGCCGATTGCCGGCAGTTGCTCCGCACCCCGTGCGGCGATTGTCCGTGCACGCTCGTCCAAATCGCAGCCAACGCGGATCTTCGAGCCGCCACACGAGTTCGGCTCGCGAGGCCCGGGTCGGGGGACTCGGCCGCACGAGCGTTAGGACTTCTGCCGTCCGCTTCGGTCGACGCTGAATTGCCTCCGGCGGGGATGGTATAACTTGCTTCCGGCGACCACGGCTGCGCAAAAAAAAGTACAGCGTGCGCGAATTGCGGCAAACGGGCCGCTGGTCTCCGAGCGACCTGGCTGGCCTTCCATGGGCATTGGGTGCTGCGGACTGCGCCGCCGTCTGGCTTCGGAACCGTTTGCGAGGCGTTGACGCATGCAGTAGAGTCGTGGGGACTGCCGCCCGTGCTAAGCCGTGGCGTTGGCAGGAAAATCTTCGAATTCTTCCTTTACCTGCTCTCGAGGCCTGCGGCGATGCCGATCAGCTTCACTTGTCCGCATTGTGGTTCGCATACCGAAGTCGATGAACGTTATGCGGGGCAAAGCGGGCCTTGTCGCCAATGCGGCGCCACGGTCACGGTTCCCGGCGAGCCAGCGCAGACGTTTCAGCCGCCCCCGGGCGCAGTTCCTCGATGCCCATCATTCTGGCCGTGGCGGCCGTGGTCGTGGTAGGCATGCTGGTCTGCGGCGGCGTCCTGCTGGCGTTGTTGTTGCCGGCCGTTCAAAACGTGCGCGAGGCGGCTCGACGAGCCCAGTGTACGAATAATCTCAAGCAGATCGGCCTGGCGATGCAGAACTATCACGACGTCTATCGAACCTTTCCGCCGGCTTACCTCGCCGATGAAGATGGCAAGCCAATGCACAGTTGGCGGGTGCTGATTCTTCCGTTTCTGGAGCAGAAGCCGCTCTATGATCGTTACCGCTTTGACGAACCGTGGGACGGTCCCAATAATCGCTTGCTGGCGGCGAGCATGCCGAGCGTTTTTCGATGTCCTTCCGAGCAGGCTGCCCCGCCGGGCGTGACAAGCTATGTGGGAGTCTCGGGTCCCGGCGCCATCTTCGACGGCGCGCAGCCGACCGCCATCTCTGCCGTCAACGATGGCACGTCGAACACGCTGATGGCGGTTGAATTCGCCGGCAGCAGCATCCAGTGGCTGGAGCCTCGTGATTTAGACGCGAGCCAGTTGACCGCGGTGGTCAACACGCCCGACGGCGTTAACATTTCCAGCGAACATCCCGGCGGAGCCAATGCTCTATTCGCGGATGGCCATGTTCAGATGTTGTCTTCATCGGTCAACTCGCAAACCTTGCACGACCTGACTACCATCAGCGGCGGCGAGCCGATTCAAAGTTTCTGACGGCGGAGGCCTGCCGGAACGCTCAGAGGCGCATTGCACGCCGGCGCCGCCCGATGGCGGGTTACTACCGTCTCTATCAACACCGTCCGCAACGTCATACCTCGTGCTGCCGGAGAGAGCCCCCATGCATCCACAATCAAAGGCCTTCGTCCGCTGGTTGTTCATACTGGCCGCATGGCAGTCGGTCTTTGCCGCGGCAGCCGCGGAAGAGCCTCGCCCAAGGCGATTGTTGCTGTTGAGCCAAGGCCCGGACGGTCATCCGCCGGCCACGCATGAATACGAGGCTGGGCTCAAAGTACTGCAGAAGTGCCTGGCGAAAACGCCCGGCTTGGAAGTGACGCTGGAGCGGGCCGACGAGCCTTGGGAAGCGGGCCCTGCCAGGCTGGAGCAGGCCGACGGGGCGGTGATCTTTCTCTCCGAAGGAGCCAAGTGGGTGCAAAACGATCCGCGTCGGCTCGACGCTTTAGCGCGCCTGGCGGCGCGAGGCGGCGGTCTGGTCGCCATTCATTGGGGCCTGGGCACGAAAGATGCCGGGCCGATCGACGCCTATCTGAAACTGCTCGGCGGTTGCCACGGCGGCCCCGACCGACGATACAAGGTGGTCGAGGCCACGATCCGTCCCGCCCAGCCGCGGCGCCGGCACCCAATCGCCACGGGGATCGAACCCCTGGCCGTGCGAGACGAGTTTTACTACCGGCTGAAATTCATTCAGCCCGCCGGCCAGGTTCAACCCGTTTTGACGGTACCGATCGAAGGCCGCGAGGAGACGGTCGCCTGGGCCTGGCAGCGTCCCGACGGAGGCCGATCCTTCGGCTTCAGCGGCCTGCACTATCACGACAACTGGCGCCTACCCGCTTATCGGCGGTTGATGACGCAAGGAACCCTTTGGGCCATGAGGCTGCCGATCCCTGAGGGCGGAGTGAACGTCGACGTCGACGAAGCCGACTTGCAACTCCGCGGCGCCGCCGCGACCGAGAACAAGTGATCCGGGGCTTGTTCGGCGTGGCAAACGGCCAACGGCTCCTCGCCGCAGCGAGCATTCCGTAGCACAAGCGACCTCGCTTGTGCAGCGTTGGCTCGCCAACCGTTGTGAACTGGCGACGCCGCATTGCAATGCTGAGCAGACTACGGCTGGCGCAGATCAGGATCGAGCCGGTAAGCTTTCTCGCGATCCGCCCGGGCTTCGTGCGGCATGCCGAGAGCGTCGTAAACGCGGCTACGGTCGAGGTACGCTTGGGCCGGCTCGTTGGCGCGGTGCACGGCGCGGCTCAAGTCGGAAATCGCTCCGTGCAAGTCGCGCAGGCCCGCCTTGGCCAGTCCGCGCAAGCGAAAGTCTTCTGCTCCGGGCTTCCCATATCGTATCAAAGCCTCGGCGTCTTCCAACGCTTGGCGGTGCTCGCCGAGTTCGAGATAGGCCGCGGTGCGCGTACGCCGGGCATCGAGATCGCTGGAGTCCAGGCGGATCGCCGCGTCGGCGTCGGCAATGGCTTCGCTGATGCGCCCCAAGGCGAGCCGCGCCTCGGCACGATGCTGGTAAACCTCGCCGTCGTCGGGGGCTAGTTGCAGCGCCTGGTCGTAGGCCGCGCATGCCCGCTCGTAATCGCCGGCGTTGGCATACAATACGCCGCGGGCGAAATACGCATCAGGTCCGTGCTTCCTCAGCCGCATCTGGCGCACCGTCTCTTCGACGCTCGCTTGTTCGTCCTCAGGAATGACTTCGTCGGGCACGGCATTCATCGCGACTTGAGCACCGTCGGCCCACGGCCAAGCGGCAGGATCCTGCCGATAAAAGTCCTTCAGGATCTCGTACAGCGCCGGATGCTGTTCCTTGAGCGGAAGCGGCTGTTCAAAGAAACATTCCGTCGAGACGGCGAAGAACTCGGCGGGACTCGTGGCCCCGTACTGATTCAGCAACGTCGGCTGGCCGCGAGCCGAGCGGCGAACCAGGTTGGCATACTCGTCGCCCGCCACCCGCTCCCAGCGCCGCGACTGCTCGGCGCTTTCCAGCGGCGGCATGCCGTCCATCTCGCCGTCGATGTCGTCCAGGTGATGGGCGAACTCGTGGAACACGAGGTTGCCGTGATCCTCCAAACCGCGAGCGTTCTGCCAGGAGATGATCACGGGCCCGCGATGCCAGTATTCTCCGTAGACCGCCTCCTGCTCCGGGACGAAGGTCCCGCGCTGGCTCGACGGGTGCACATACGTTCCGGGATAGACCAGGACCGTGCGAATGCGGTCGTAGTAATACTCGTGTGGCAGGCCCAGCACCAGCAGGCACGCTTGAGCCGCGATGGTGACCTTCATTTCATCGTTGACCGTCAGGCCGCCGCAGCCGACCCAGTCCTTTTCGGCGATGAAGATCCGCAGACGGTCTCGCAAAGCGGACTTTTCCGCGAGCGGCAGCAACGAATACTGCCGAACATTGCGAGTCAGGTATTTCAACCAGTCATGAGCCAACGGCTCGGCCAGCAGTTGTTGCCGGCGCTGGCGTTGTTTCGAGGAGAAAAACATCAAGCGAAAACGACCCGGTGGGAAAACGCGCTTCTTTGCGTCATTGTGACGCAAGCTTGCTCTGCACGCCAGTCACGTCGCCCGCCGGTAGTGCTCGTTCCGGCGTTTCCGCTTCCAAATCGTTTAGGGCGCGACGGGCGAATCCACAGGCAATTGCATCGCTCGGATCTCGGCCAGCAGGGCCAGGTCGGCGGCATCCACGGCGTCGAACCCATCTTCCTCGAGGGCGCTCTGTTCGCCGTTTTCAGTTTTCGGCTCGCTTTCATCCTCAGGAGCAGGCAGTTCGCCTTCGTGCTGTACGCCAGGCGCCTGACGAGGGCCGTCGGCCTGTTGCGAGGAACCGATCCGCAGCGCGATGCTGCCCGACGGATCCGTCCAGGGGTACTGGATCGGACCGTGGTTCAGCAGCGGAATGTTATTGCCCGGCTCCGCGGCAAATTCCAGCCGGCCCATCCCGTAATCAGACGCGTAGCTGCCGTAACCGCCCGTATAGCCGTCGTAGCCTTGCGAGTGGCTCTCAAAATCGGTCGTAAACGGAAGGTAACCGTAGTTCGACCAATCGTCGCCCGGCGGACTCAAGACCAGATCCATGACCGACAGGCTGGAGCTCGAGGCGGCCCGGCGGTAGAACTCATCCGAGGCGAGGAACGCTTCCGCCACCTGTTGGAAGGTGACCACGTGCTGTTCAACCAGGGTCGCCCACGACTGCTTTTCGGCGGGACTCGCTTCGCGGCCGAGGTACTGCTGATAGAAATCGCCGATCACATTCGTGTCGTGCTCATTGGAGTGCAATACGATATTGGCCAGTTGGCTGCGCATGAGCGCGCCTTGATCCAGCATCGAGGTCAGCGCTGCCAGGCCGCCGGGATCGGCCGTGCGACCGAGCACGTCCACGAACAGTCGCTCCACGAAGCCCGCGTTGCTTGGATTCGAGTAAAGGTATTCCGACGAGTGCAGGAACGCATCGGAGACCTGGGTTTCGCTGGCGCCGGCCCTGAAGACGCCGATCCAATGTTCAACCTCGGCCGCGCCGGGCGTCCGTCCCAAGAAGGTTTGATAGTCGTCCGTGATTTGCGCCGCGCGATGTTCGTCCGAAGTCCACAGCAAATCCGCCAATTGCAACCGGGGCATGCCCGACTCCAGCGCCTGCACCCAGTGGTTCAACGAGCCGGGATCGACTTGCCGGCCCAAGACGTCCTGGTACAAGGCCGAGACGAAGGCCGCGTTCGGGTCCGAATACTGAGTGGGCTGTGACGGCGACGGACTGGGCGAGGGACTGGGGCTTGGCGTGTAACTGGCGCCGAGAATGGATTCCAGCGCCGAGTAGACGTCGAGCCGCTTGAACGTGAGCCAAGTATGGTTCACGTTGTCCTGCCCGGACGAACTGTCGACGATGCTGATGCCCGTGGCTTTCATGATTGCAAGAATGTTACTCTCGGTGGCCAGCGAACTCTGGCCTTTGAGATCCAGCGCCTGGCGGATCAGCGCGGCGGCGCCGGCGACCATGGGCGAGGCCATCGAGGTGCCGGCCATGCTGGCGAACGAGTTACTGAGATAAGTCGACGTGACGTAGGCCCCCGGCGCCAGGATGTCGAGCGCCGAGCTGCGCTGCGTAAAGCTGGCGATCTGGTCCGCGGCAGTCGAATAGTCTTTGGCGCCGTTGGCCCAACTTGCCGAGCCGAAATTGCCGTCCCAGACGGCGCCGACCGAGACCACGTCGTTGCTAATGGCCGGAAACGCGAGTCCCGGCTGGCTGCCGTACGAGTAATAGCTGTTGCCCGACGCGGCGGCCACGAACACGCCTTCGCCCGTCAGCGTCTGCAGGTCGCTATCGAGAAAGGTATAGGGATTGACCGTGTAGTTTCCGGAGCCCAGCGACATATTAACCGCGACGATATGATACTGGGCCTGATGGGCGGCGACCCATTGCAACGCGGCGTCGACGTTGCCGAACGAGCCGGAACCGGACGCGTCGAGAACCTTCAACGCAATGATTCCGACGCCTGAAGCCACGCCCGTGTAATTGGCGTCGGCGCTGCCGATGATGCCGGCCACGTGCGTTCCGTGCCCGTTGTCGTCCATCGGATCGGCGTCGTGGTTGACGAAGTCCCAACCGCCGAGATAGCGGCCGGCGAAGGCCGGGTTGTTGTAATCGACGCCGGTGTCGATGATCGCCACGGAGTAGCCGGCGCCCGTCAGGCCGAACTGTTGCCGGGCCTGGCCGGCGCCAATCAAATCCATGGCCGCACTCGACTGCGCCGAAACCTGGCCGCCGCTGAAATCGGCCGCACTGGCCTGCTGGTCGATGCTGTCGAGCGTAAACGTTTCTTGCCGCCAGTCAATGCCGCCCGAGGTCGCCGGCGCTGCGCTGAACAGCAGGATCTCTTCCAGAGGTTCAATGGACAAGCAAGCGCATCGCGCGCGAGCCTCGTGATGCGAGGCGCCCGTGAACCGGGCCAACCAAGAAAGCGACATTTCCCAGATCTCCGCTGCCGGACGATCGCCGGACAATGGTCAAGAGCCGAATGGTTCTGCCGGACCGTCCGTTGGACATGGGTGAGACGGTCCCGACTTGAGAGAGAATTCTCTCAACCAACTCTAGGTTGCGATCTGCGCGCCGCGGAACGAAGGCAATCGAAGGAGCTAATTTCCTGGCAGGGCCGGCTAATGTCGATGACGCCGGTCAACGTCCAAGCCGTTTTGGCGGAGAATCGGCAACGTGCGTCGTCTTTTGGCAACGCACGAGGCGCCGCGGCGGCGAAGGTGCGGCCGACAACGCGTTACCCCAAACAAGCCGCGAGTTGGAGCGGGAAAGAATCGCGTCGCTCGGACGTCGTTCCGAAGCGGTCGTTTCCGCTCGCAGCGAAGCCGTCAGCCGCGGACGGTAAGCCCGGACGCCCGGCGGCTAGGCCGACTGGTTCCAGCCTGCCGGAAACTCGTGCATGAAATCAGAGTGGGACAGGCGCCATTGCCAGTCCTGGCCGCCGTGGTCGAAAGCGCGAACCCAAACCATTCGCACGAAGAATGACGTCGTCTGGCCTTGGTCTTCCACGCTGACGGCATACACGTCAACCACGGTCGACTGCTCCGGGGCCGCATCGAGCGACTTGTTCTCAAAATATCGCACCGTGGCGTATTTTCCCAGCGACAGCAAGGCGCGGACGTGCGGCTCCTGTACGTACTCTTCGATGTCGCGACGCTTGGCCGGTTCCGCATAGCGGGCGACCAGGTCGTCGTCGGGGGGGATTCGCTGCGACTTGAGCCAGGTGAACTGATGCGCTCGGTACGGATCGCCCTCGCGCAAGGCTTCGAACCACTGGCGGCTCATCAGCCGCGCTCGGAGCGCCAATTGCCAGCGAAACATGCCCCAACGCACCGGCGGAAGCGCCCGACAAGAGCGACAGCGTCAAACCGATCAGGGCCGCTTTGCGGCCGATCTGCAACGCCTCCGCCGAGCAAAGCCGCAGCAGCGCCCAACCGCTCGCCAGCGCTCCGGCAAGCGGCAGCAACCACAACAGAGGATGCACGAACGCCAGCACCGAAGACAAGCCAAGCAGCAAACCGCCGACTGCCAGCGTGCTGACCGGACGATATTCCGGAACCTGGTCCTCGAAACCGGCGACGCTGCCTTGGCTGGCTGGATTTGGGGAAGACATGGTAAAGGCGGAATTTACGTCGAGTTCGTCAACGCGACCGACAGTTGGAAGCCCCACTCTCGCTTAACAGCCTTGCGTTCGAGGCTACTAGCTCGCGCGAACCTTGTCAACGGCCGCAGAGCATGGAACAATTCGCAGTTGGCATCCTCTTACCGCGGTACGCCGAGCGCACCACCATGTTCAAGTTCATTCATGCCGCCGACATTCATCTCGACAGCCAACTGAAAGGGCTGGAGCGATATGATGGCGCGCCGGTCGATGAACTGCGAGGGGCCACGCGGCGGGCCCTGGAAAACCTGGTCCGGCTGGCAATCGACGAGGAGGCCGCCTTTCTGCTGATCGCCGGCGATTTATACGATGGCGACTGGCAGGACCACAAAACGGGCCTCTTTTTCGCCGACCAGATGCTCCAACTCCGCGAGGCGGGCATTCGCGTCGTGTTGATCTCGGGCAACCACGATGCCGCCAACCGCATGACGCGCTCGTTGCGCCTGCCCGACAACGTCATCAAGCTGTCGGCCAAAAAACCCCAGACTGAACCGCTGGACGACTTCGGCGTGTCGATCCACGGCCAGGGGTTTGCCACGGCCGCCGTGATGGACAACCTGGCCGTCTCCTACCCCAAAGCCGCTCCGGGCCAATTCAATATCGGCCTGCTCCACACCTGCGGCACGGGCCGCGAAGGGCACGAACGTTACGCTCCCTGCGCGCTCGATGATCTGCGCACCAAAGGGTACGACTATTGGGCCTTAGGCCATATTCATCAGCGTGAAAAGCTCTGCAACGACCAGCATATCTACTTTGCCGGCAATCTGCAGGGCCGACACATCCGCGAATCCGGCGCCAAAGGCTGCCTGGTCGTCTCGGTCGATGATCGACGCCAGGCCGATGTCCGCTTCGAGCCGCTCGACGTCGTTCGCTGGGAAGTCGCCGAAGTCGACGCGGCCGACGCCCGCGACGGCTACGAAGTGCTCGACCGCTTCTCGCGTAGCTTGCGAGGCTTGCTCTCTCAGAGCGAAGGCCGGATGCTGGCGGTGCGGGTCGAGGTGCGCGGCCCCTGCCGTGCGCCACGAGGGCCTGGCCGCCGAGCCGCTGCGCTGGACGAACGAATTGCGCGTCGCGGCTCGCGAGATCGGCAAGGGGAACGTCTGGCTGGAAAAGATCAAGCTGCGCACGTCGCCCGCATCGTTGGATGATGAATCGCAGTTGAGCGAAGGGCCGCTGGGAGAACTGATCGAATACATCGAGGAGTTGCGCCAGCGCCCGACGGAGCTTTCGTGGCTGGCGGGCGAATTGGCGGAACTGAAGCGCAAACTGCCCGCCGAACTGCAGGAAGGCCAGGACGCCATCGGTCTCGACGATCCCGCCTGGCTCGCCTCGCTGCTGGAAAACGTGCAACCCATTCTAGTCAGTCGGCTGCTGGCTCGCGCGGAGAACGGATGAAGATCGCGCGGCTGGAACTGCGGGCTTTCGGCCCTTTTACGGACTTGACGCTCGAGCTCGACGCGGGCGATCACGGCTTGCACGTGATCTACGGTCCCAACGAGGCCGGCAAAAGCTCGACGCTGCGGGCGTTGAAGCATTTCCTGTACGGCATTCCCAATCGCTCCAGCGATAATTTCGTACACGCTTATCCCGATCTGCGCATCGGCGCCGCGCTGCGCAACGGCAGTGGCGAACTATTGGAGTGCATTCGCCGCAAAGCGACCAAGAACGACTTACGGGCCAAGGACGACGTCGCCCCGCTCGATCCCGCCCGGCTGGCCCGGTGCCTGGGCGGGCTCGACCGCGATGCGTTCGAAGCGATGTTCGGCATCGACCATCCGACCTTGGTCCAGGGCGGCCGAGAGATCGTCAAGGGCGGCGGCGGCCTGGGGCAAATCCTGTTCGCCGCCGGATCGGGCATTGCCGATCTGAAAGCCGTGCAGAAGCGGTTGGACGACGCGGCGGCGGCGTTATTCGTGCCGCGGGGTTCAGTCCCCAAGATCAACAAGAACCTGTCGGAATTCGACAAGGCCAAGAAGGCGATTCGCGAGGCGCAGCTTCCCAGCTCCGAGTGGGAGAAGCACGATAAGCAACTGCGCCAGGCCCGCGAGCGGCTGGCTGAGTTGGAATCGCAGCTCCAGATGCTGCGACACGAGCGGAGCCGATGGGAACGTTTGCGCGAAGCCGCCCCCCTGGCCGCCCAGCGACGCCGTTGGCCGCTCAACGGGCTGAGGCGGGCGAGGTGCGGTTGCTGCCCGAAGATTTCGCCGGCACGCGACGAGAGGCGGTTAGCCGTCTTGCGGCCGCCGAGGAGCAGGCTCGCGAGGCGGAGGAAGCCATTCGCGATCTCGACGCTCAACTGGCCCAACTGCACCTTCCCGAGGCGCTGGTTGCCGAGAACGAGGCGATCGAACGCTTGCAAGACGACCTGGGCGGTTTCCGTAAGGCGCAGCGAGACCTTCCAGGGCTGCAGGCCGCGCGAGCCAGCGCGAAGCCGACGCCCGCGCACTGCTGGCCGAACTTCGCCCCGACTTGACGCTGGAGCAGATTGAATCGTTGCGACTCTCCCGTCGCCAACAGATTGAACTGCAGAACCTCGGCAATCGGAACGAAGCCGTCGTCGCCCGCGAGAAGCAGGCGAAGGAGAATCTCGATCGGCGCCGCGAACGGCTTAGCGACGCCGAACGGGAAATGCAGACGCTCGAGCCGCCGCGGGACGTCAAGCCGCTGATCAATGCACTACGGCGGGCGCAAGGCCAGGCGCACCTGGAAGAAGAATCCGCTGGCGCTGCGGCCGAACTTGACCGTTTGCGCAGCCAGACCGAGACGGCTCTCTCGCGTCTCGGCCTCTGGCAAGGGCGTCTGGAAGAACTGGAACAACTCCCCGCGCCGACCGCCGAAACGATCGATCGCTTTGATTCGGAATTGGCGGCAGCCGATGCGCGGTTGGCCGCGCTCGCTCATGAGATCGCCAAGGCGGAATCGAATCTGGCCGCGCTCGATCAGCAGATCGAACAACTGCGTCTGGAAGGCGCCGTGCCCAGCGAGGCGGAACTCAGCGAAGCCCGCGGGCGCCGCGAGACCGGCTGGCGACTGGTCCGGCAGCAGTGGCTGGACGGCAAGGCCAGCGTCGCGGCGGAGAAAACTTTCATCGGCGGCGCCGGCGGAGATCTGGCCGGCGCTTTCGAACAGAGCGTACGGCAGGCCGACGACGTGGCCGACCGCTTGCGCCGCGAAGCCGACCGGGTGGCGGCCCGGGCCGCGCTGCAAGCCAACCGCTCTGCTTCGGCAGCCGAACTGGAAAAACTGTCCCAGCAGCGAGAAGCGGCCGCCCTGCGGCAAGCTGGCCTGGCGGCAGATTGGGCCGTACTCTGGCAGGCGTTTGCAACCGCTCCCCTTTCGCCCCGCGAAATGCGCAGTTGGGACACGCGCCGCCAGTGGCTGCTCCAACAAAACGATACGATCCGCAAGCAGCAAACCGCGTTGAACGTGCTGGTCGAGCGCATCGAAGGCTGCTGCAGCGAGTTGAGCCAGGCGCTGGAAGCCCTGGGCGAGGCGCCCGCCGCCAAAAAGGAAACGCTGACCGCGTTGCTCGAGCGAGCGCAATCGGTTGCGGACCGTGTGAGCGATGCCAACGCCGAGCGGCGGAAGCTGTCGGAAGAGATCGCTTCGCTCCAGCGGGACCTGTCGCGGGACGGCAAGGAGGCTGCTGAAGCTGAGGCCGAGTTGAAATCTTGGAGCGAGCGCTGGCAGCAGGCCGTCAAACCGCTCGGTTTGCCGCCCGACGCCACGCCGGCGCAAGCCAACGAGGTTCTGGCGCAACTCAACCAGTTGTTCGCCAAACTGCAAGAGGCTGTGGGCTTTGCCGAACGGATCGGAGGCATTACCCGGGAGAGCGAACAGTTCCTGGGACAGGTCGAGCGGCTCATCGCGGCGCTGGCGCCGGAGTGGCGGCAACTGGCAGCGGAGGCAGCGGCCGAAAGGCTGATTGCGCGGCAGCGCCAAGTTGTGGCCGACAAGGGCAAGCTCGACGCTTTGCAAAAGCAGCGCGAACGCCAGGCGACGCTGCTGGAACGGGCGAGGCAGAACGCCAGCCAGGCGCGCGGCGCCCTGGCCGCCTTGTGCCAGGAAGCCGGCTGTGAGCGTCACGAGGAACTGCCTGCCTTAGAGCAGGCCTCGGCCGCCGCACGAACTGCAGCGTGACCTGAAGCACGTCGACGAGCAATTGTTGTCGCTCGCCGCCGGCGCACCGCTGGATGAATTCCTCGCCGCGGTCGAGGAGGCGGATCCCGACGCCATTCCCAGCCGTCTCGCGGAGTTGACCGAGCAACTCGAGCAGTGCGAGACGGAGCGAACCGAGACGAATCGAACCATCGGCAGCGAGGACAAGACGCTGGCCGACATGGACTCCAGCGCCGGCGCGGCGGATGCGGCTGATCGCGCACAGAGCCTGCTGGCCGAGTTGACGACCGACATCGAGGAGTACGCCCGTTTGCGGCTGGCTTCCGCCGTGCTTGCCAAGGCCATCGAGCGCTACCGCGAGAAGAACCAGGGGCCGGTCCTGGAACGCGCCAGCAAGCTGTTCGCGGAGTTGACCGTCGGATCGTTTGCCGGCTTGCGGGCCGACTTCAACGAGCAGGGCGAGGCCGTGCTGGTCGGCGTTCGCGCCAGCGATGGCAAGCCGGTCGGCGTTGATGCGATGAGCGACGGCACGGCGGATCAGCTCTACCTGGCCTTGCGGCTGGCGAGCCTGGAAACCTACCTTGACGAGAAGGAGCCGATTCCCTTCATCGTGGACGACATTCTCATCAAGTTCGACGACGCCCGCTCCGCCGCCGCCTTGCAGGCCCTGGCCTCGCTCTCGCGGCGTACGCAGGTCATCTTCTTCACACACCACCAGCACCTGCTGGACCTTGCCGAGCGGCACGTGGCGGCAGGCGAGTTTTTCGTGCATCGCCTGCCGCGCGCCCTGTGACCGCGGCAGTTCAAAACGGAAGCAAAAAGCTCCTGATTCGCTCGGCACGACGTGATAAAGCCCGCAACGATAAGGTCGCGGAAGCTGTTTCAAACCGTTGTGCAATTCATTCGAATCGTCGGCGTCGATGCCGCTCATCGCCCTCTGCACGGCTTCCAGGTCGCCCGTCGCACAATCAATGAGGCGGGGGTCGAAGTCAGACCAATGAGGCTCTTCTTCCGAGCTTGGAAAGTACAGCGACTCCGTGGCGAGCAGCGAACCGACGCGCGGCTGCTGGCCGCATGCCGTCGGCAGCGCCTTCTGAATGATCTTGATTGCCGGGTAGTTTCCAATGCCTTTGGTGAGATCGCTCGAGACGGCGATCAGCATCGGCGCCAATGACATAATGATCGCGGGATTGGCGCAGCCGTACCGGAAGTAGTCGTTGCCTCGTTGCCAGTAAAACCAGTTCATCGCGAGCAGAAGCGTCGCAAAGAGCCAGAGGCTCCAACGCACCGAATACGCCACGAAAACAAAGAACGCTAGACCTGAGAGCCAGATCATCGGCCACTTCGGATAGTGCCGGAACCATCTCCAGCGATTGACTCGCAAGTTGCCCGGACGGCTGGCACGCGCCGAGTCGTCGAGGGTCCAGGTGGGTCGCTCTTCAAATAGAGGCGCCGCAGGCGCCGCGGTTGGTTTGTAGCGCGGGGGCGGGCGGCGGCGCGGGCGCCCGGTGCTGCGAGATCGGCGCTGGCTCTGGCGGCTGACTCAATGCCGGTCGGGCCGCCGCAGTCGGCGTCGCCCCGACGACGAACAGCTTGCCGCATCGCCGGCAACTCGCATGCTGGCTCGGGTTCTTCGAGGCCTTTGCTCTCGCCGCGCGGCCGAGCCTGCCGGCAGCGGCAGCTTAGGGGGGCTGGGGGCTTGACCCCCCGTTTTTACAGGATACCTTGGGACCTACGTGTCCTTCCTTCCCCAATCGGCAAAGTTCCGCCAACCTCTGCTATTTCGGTGCGGGGCCGAAGGTTGGGCTTTCGCTTGCCTTTGCGGCTGGGGAAGGAGGCTGAGGGGCGGCATCGCCGCCCTTGCGCGGCGTTGGCTGCGAATCCCCGGAATTGAACCTCAGGAGAGCCTTCGTCATGTCCCTACTCGGTCGCCGTACTGCCCCGCAATGTGGGCAAACGCTCGTTTCGTCTGGCGATGCAACTCGAAGCCCTTGAGGATCGGGCATTGCTCAGCGCTTCCCCAACCTGGGACGTGCAGTCCGACTATTTCGGCACGCGCGATGGAAGCAGCGAACCTCGCAGTTTGCGAGGGCTGGCTCTGACTTCCGACGGCGCTAATCTGTATGGCGGATTCATTCAGGGAACCAGCTCCGCCGCCATTCGCGAAGTGTCTTCGGCCGTCAACGCGGACCTGATCGGCAACGACGGCGGTTCGCCGACGAACAGCTACGGCACAAATCCGGCGTATACCACCGGGATTGAAAACAAGGTCACGACCTACGATCAGGCGAAGGGACTGGCCACTGACGATCGCGGCTACGTCTATGCGACGCTCAGCAGCGGGAGCAATTCGCTCACTCAGCAATGGACGATCTACAGCAGCGATTTATCGGCCCAGGTGGCGACCGAGACCTCCACGAATTTTATCGCTGCGCGGACGCTGTCCGGGATTGCCACGGCCAAGGTGAACGGCCATTACTACGTTTATATTGGATGGCAAAACGGCCAGATTGAGCGCTGGAACGTCGACGACCCCGGAGTTCCGGCGCTCGATACGTCGTGGGGCAGCACCGCCCACCCGGGTACTATCAGCCTCAAGACGATCAATGTGAACGCCTATCTGGACGGCCTGACCGTCGATACGGACGGAACCATCTACGTCGCGGGCGGTCTGCAAGGCACGACGTCGTACGGCGATTCGCTGATCAAGATTCCCGCCGCCGCGGCGGCCAGCGGCGATCTGTCGACGGCCACCCACGCCGACGTGCAAGGGGGCGCGAACGGTTCGGGCGGCTACGGGGCGATGGACGTCGCCTTGTTCGGCGACCAGGCCTATGTGACCGAATACCTCGGCGATAACTCCACGATCGCGGTATTCAATAAGTCCGATCTCTCCAGCGACGGCATCATCACGCCCTCGAATCCAACCGGTCCGTCGGGACTGGACGCGACCTATTCAACAGGCGTGGATTCCGGCCTCAGCGGCATCGACATCAGTTCGGACGGCAAGATCTATGTCGTCGAACAAATCTACAATTACGTCGCCTCTGCCGATAGCTATACGCCGCCCGGCGGAACGGCGATGACCGGCACGCGGATTTATTTTGATCGCGTCATGGTTTCTTCCGCGCTGGGCGTCGCCCCGGCAATCACCAGCGCCGCCAGCGCGACGTTCACGACGGGCACGGCGGGAAGCTTCCCTGTGACGAGCACCGGCACGCCCGACCCGGTCCTGACCGAGACGGGAACACTGCCCGGCGGCGTGACCTTCCTCGACAATGGCGACGGCACCGCGACCCTCGCTGGCACGCCCGCGGCGGGAACCGGCGGCGTTTACGCCATCAGCATCATGGCGAACAACGGGGTTTCTCCCGCCGCGACCCAAGCGTTCACGCTGACCGTCAACCAGGCGCCGGCGGTGACCAGTTCCGACTCGACGTCCTTCATCGCGGGGACGGCGGGAACGTTCACCGTAACCACGTCCGGCTACCCTACCTCGACCCTCACGGAAACCGGTTCGCTGCCCAGCGGCGTGACATTCGTCGATAACGGCGACGGCACGGCGGCCCTGGCCGGCACGCCGGCGGCGGGAACCGGCGGCGACTACGCCATCAGCATCATGGCGGACAACGGCGTTTCGCCCGCTGCGACGCAAGCCTTCACGCTGACCGTCAATCAGGCGCCGGCAATTACCAGCGGCTCCTCGACGACCTTCGCCGAGGGCGAGACGGGAACGTTCACGCTCACCGCGACGGGCTTTCCCGCTCCGACCCTGACCGAAAGCGGAGCGCTGCCCAGCGGCGTGACGTTCGTCGATAATGGCGACGGCACGGCGACGCTCGCGGGTACGCCCGCGGTGGGAACGGGCGGACTTTATTCCATTACGGTCACCGCCCACAACGGCATCGGATCCGACGCCACGCAGACCTTCAATCTCACCGTCACGACCAAGTTCGGTTACCTGGCGGGCGTTCCGGGCGACGGCACTCCGCAGACGTTCGTGCACAACCTTTACCGAGAGTTGCTCGGCCGCGAGCCCGATTCGGCAGGAGAAGCGCACTGGGTGAGCTTTGCCCAAGCTAATCCGGGCGCCGCAACGAATGCCAGTATCGTGCGAGCATTCATGAACTCGTCCGAGTACAAGTCGCATTACGTGACCACGTTGTACCAGACCTTCCTGGGACGTTCGCCCGACGCGGCCGGACTGCAGTTCTGGACCGAGAAAATGGGCCAACCCGGCACGCCCGGCATGCACAGCGGCTCGGCCGACGAGAAATACGTCCTGGCGGCGATTCTCGGTTCTGACGAGTACTACAGCAATGCCGGTGGCACGCCCCAAGATTGGGTCAATGCCGTCTACCAGGATATTCTGGGACGAGCGCCGGACAGCAGCGGCGCCGCCTACTGGGCGAATAAGCTGTCGGCGGGCACGGACAACCGCGATCACATCGCCCGCACCTTGCTCAGCCAGCCGGAAGTGGCTCACGACTTGCTCAACAGCTTCTATCCGGACCAGGGTGGCACGGCCGCCCACCCGCTGGCGCCGGCCGGTTCGCAAGCCGGCGCAGGGCTTAACAAGCTGGCCTTGATCACCGGAGCCGGTTGGGAAAACCTGTTCCTCAACGGGCCGTACGACCACCAGCCCGAAGGCAACGACGTCTTTTTCCACGAATTGGCCAGCGGCGTCGCTTGGGACGATGTTCAGTACGAGATCCTCACCAGTGCTCAGTATTACGACAACGGCAACCAGCCGGTGACATAAGTCCCGAGCGGCGTCGCCTCGACGAGGAGCGCACGGTCAGAATCGCTGACTGGCGGCGGCACTGCGGCGCAGTCGCCGGTCAGCTCTCAAGGCGATTGCTCCGGGGCCGTGTTCTTGGCCACGGCAGCTCGAGATTGCCAGGCCGAGGCTCGGGCTGATTTGACGGCAAGCCAAGCATGCTGGGACAATGGCTGAGTATGAGTTTGTCTCGCGAAGACTATTGCTCCGTCCGCTGCCGCTACGCCGCACGCGCGCAGACGGCTGCCAAGCATTATGATCTTTCAACGTGCGACGCTACGACTCCTTCACCATCGAGACGAGCACATCGTCGGTTTGATCGCTGGCTTGGTGCGCTAAGACTTTGCAAAACCAATAGAGGGGGTGGCCATGGCTTTGGCAATGCGGCTTTGGAGCCCGTCGAGCAGCGCCAGATGCCGTAATTTCTCGCGTGAACTTCAGCGCGTGCTGCCCGCGCGAGCCGGGTTGCGTAGCGCTCGATCGCTCACCCGCGCTAAGACTTGCTAAGGTTTTTTGCACCCGGCAGAGGGGTGCGAACCAAAGCCGAGGCACTGACGATACAAGCCGAGATTCTGGTACAAAGCTGAATCAGCGACCGCGATTCTGCGTCCTTCGAGACGACGGGAAGTGAGAACAAAAAAACGAGACGCGTTTCACGTCCATCTCGCCTATCACAGGGCCGATCAACGGAGTCGAGAGGCCCTTGGAGCCGCGATTGAAGTACACGCGTCATGGGGCCCGGCTTTGGGCGACGACTGCAACCGCCAGGCGAGTCGAAAGGACCGTTGATTTTCGGTCTGGTTGACCGCGGCCTCGTGATTAAAATCGGTGTCAGTCAGCGCCTACATTGCGCGACGTTGGGTGCACCTGCGCAACTTCGCTGCCGGCAATGGGAACATTGCCCGCAAACAGTCTCCGTCGTCTTCATCAGAAAGAGTTCGTTCAATGCCAACATCGCGCCGTCAGTTTCTTCAAGGCATCGCCGCCGCCGGAGCCGGCAGTCTTTTGCTCCCTTCGGCCCGTCGGGCCTTCGGCCACGAGTCGGCGAATGAGCGTCCGGTCTTCGCAACCATCGGCCTGCGAAATCAAGGCTGGGCGATCACCAGCAAGTCTTTCAAATTCGCCGACTTCGCCGCCCTGGCCGACGTCGATGCAAACGTCCTGGGCGAGAACGTCGAAAAGACGGAAAAGGCCCAGGGCAAAAAACCCGATGCCTACCACGACTATCGAAAGGTCCTCGACCGCAAAGATATCGACGCGGTGATGATTGCCACGCCGGACCACTGGCACACGAAGATCGCCGTCGAGGCGATGTACGCCGGCAAAGACGTCTACTGTGAAAAGCCGCTCACGTTGACGATCGACGAAGGCAAGCTGATCGAGAAGGTCGTCAAGGAGACGGGCCGCGTCTTTCAGGTCGGGACGATGCAGCGCACGGAGTCCGGCCAGCGCTTCCTGCAAGCCATTGCCTTGATCCGAGACGGCCGCATCGGCAAGGTTCAGCACGTCACCTGCGGCATCAACGGCATGGAAGGCTCGCCGGTCATTCCGGCGACGGAGGTTCCCGAAGGGCTCGACTGGGACTTCTGGCTCGGACCGGCGCCCCAGGTTCCGTATCGCGCGTTGCCGGAAATGCGGAAGGGCTACGGCGGCGGCGTGCCGCTTTACAGCAACTGTCACTACTCCTTCCGCAACTGGCATGAGTACTCGGGCGGGAAACTGACCGACTGGGGCGCCCATCACGTGGATATCGCTTGCTGGGCGATCGGCGCCAGCGACACGGGTCCGAGCAAGATTGCCCCGGTCGAGTACGCGTTGCCGGTCGAATACAAGGATGGTTATCCCATCGTCGACGATCGGTACAACGTTGCCACCAAATTCAAGCTTCGCGTCGACATGCCGGACGACGTCGAAATGATTATCACCAGCGAAGGCGATAACGGCATTCTGTTCGAGGGGACGGAAGGTCGCTTCTTCGTCAACCGAGGCAAGATCACCGGCAAGCCGATCGAAGCTCTCAAAGAAAAGCCGTTGCCGGAAGGCGCCATCGAGGAAGTCTACGGCGGAAAAGTCAGCGCCAACCACACCGCCAACTTCATCGAGGGTATGAAGAGCCGCAAGCAGCCGATCTCCGACGTCTGGTCGCACAACCGCATGCTCGAGATCTGCCACCTTTCGAACATCGCCATGCGACTGGGCCGCGAACTCAAGTGGGACCCGGCCAAGCGGGAAATTATCGACGACGCCCAGGCGAACGCGTTCCTTTCTCGCGAGAACCGCAAGGGGTTCGAGATCAAGATGTAGCGCGGCCCTGTTCGCGGAAGCTCGCGCTACCACGGCTGCAACGGCTCGGCGGACGGTGCGTCGGAAGGGCAGATCGCACCTCTGCAGCCGTTGATCGATCGGTGCTTGGGGCAGGCGCTTACGGCTCCGTCGGCTTCGGTTCGCAGCGCGAGGGCTCGGTTAGCAGAGAGGCTGCCCCCGGCATTGGGCCGAGCATGGCAATTGTGTTCGGCACGTCCCAGCGGCACGTACCAGGTGGAAATATCATGTCCGGAGGCGCTGCCTCCGGATTTGGGCGGCATATTCGCTTCCGTCACGAACGGCCGTCTCATGAAGCCGTCGTCGTCAGCAGGTCGCACCGTCCGCCAGCGGAAACACTGCGCAACAGGATAGTCAATTGCCGAACAGACGTTGCAGCCAACTGCGACGTTCGGGCTCGGGGGCAGCCGTCGCCTTCGCTTTTGCCGGACGGCTGATTTCGTCGGCGATATAAAACACCTCGTCTTCGCCGGCCTCCAGCGATTTGGCTGCGGGCGTTTCTGCCGAAACTTGTTCGATCTCCGCAGCCGCGGCGCCCTGGGGCGTCGCGAGCACGACCTCGCCGGCCTCAACGCGACCTCCGAACAACGCCGTGGCGGGCTTCGGCGCCGTGGCCGGCCGTTGTGTGCCGTCGATCCGTTCGCCGCAACGGCAGCAGACGTCTTCGACCACCCACCTGTATTCGGGGACCTCTTTCACGACTTCTTTTTTTACCAGCACTCGCTTGGAGTGGACCGACGCACAGGTTGGCTTGTAGACCGGTCTGCGGCACTTCATGCCGAGGAAGTTGCAGGTCCACGCCTCGCCGCACTTCTCGCTCCGCTCGGGAATGCAGAAGTAGTCGCGGTCGTACGAATAGACGGGCTTGATCACCTCTTTCTTGTCGCAGATCAATCGACAGACCTTGCGACAGTTCTGGCAACTGTCGCAACGCTGACAACGCATGCGGCTCGCTTCCGCCATAGAAACGGCATGTACCAGCACAACGAGCAAAGCGACAAGTAACGCTCTCATCTCTTATTCTCCCGTCGTCGCCGCGCATCGGCCGGAGCAACTTGCGCAACGCGAAAAACAGACGTAGGTTTGCCTAACCGGTTCATCGGCGCCATTGCCCGGAGAAAAGCAGCAGCATCTCGCAAACAATTCCGTAAGCCGGGAGAGACTGGAGAGACTTTGCGGGTTACTCGCGCAGCGGGGCGCCTCGTTGCCAGCTCGGGCCGGTCATTCAAACCAGCGTCGTAGTCGAGCTTGCCGATGCGCCGCGCCGGACCGTCCCGGCGGTCAATAGTTAAGCTGCAAGCCAGCGGTCAGGCCTTGAGCCCAAAAATCGCTTTGACGATGTTGGACCGCAGGCCGCGCAACGCCGACCAGCGGACCGGCAGTCTGGCTGAGGTTGATTTCGCGGTCGAGTTGGTTGCTGGGCCGGATGACGTGCGTCCAGTACAACGCTTCATAGGACAACGTGGCCCGCAGGTGCTGCGTCAGGTCATAGCTGAGGCGAAGCCTGGCCGCCGGGACCACCGAGAAAGCCCTTTGCGGCGGAATATAGACGGTATTGCTTGATTGCGTAAACAAACCGGAACCGGTCGCCGCCCAATTGCCTGGGGAATTTCCGTGGCTGGCAGCCGATTGCGCCTGCCAGGTCGTGCCGAAAGCGGCTTTGCCCGTCAGTTGCACCGTGACCCGCTTATAGCGGTAGCCGCCGCGGAGCCCGAATTCTGCCCCCAGAAAGGTGTTCAGCGCGGCCAGCACATCGTCTCTGCTCTGCGATAGTCCGCTCATTTCCGTCGCCACGCTGCTTAGTTGGAACTGTTCCCACAGAGTGATGTAGCGCAAGCCGCCGATGGCAGCCAGTTGGCCGCGCTGCGAGCGGCTCGCCGAGCCAAATTGGAACAGGCCGTCCGCTTCAATGCCGCCGAAAATGCTGGCGTCGTCGGCCGAGATTCGGCCTCGGCGGACGCCGGGCTGGGCGATCACCAGGGCGCTTTCAACGGGCGTTCCGCTGGTCACGTCGGAGAACGGAATTGACAGCCAAGGATTTCCCTGGCCATCGCTCGCCGCTTGGAAATGAGCGGCTCGCACTCCCGTGGCGAAGCCCGAGATCTCGGCGCCCAACCTTTCGTTCGCGCTGAACCATCCTCCCAAAGTGGCTCGGAAGCCGGGAAAGGCGCCAATGGAAATCGGCCGGTTGCCGAGCAGGACGGTCGTGTCTGGGGAGCCTGGCGGGACGGCATCGCTCGTCGTGGCCAAGGGAAACGGCGTTGGCGCCGACGCCGACCAGAGATTCAAGTATTCCAGGCTGACCCAAGCCTTGGGAAAGGCGCTGCGCGGCGGTGCTCCGTCGGCAAACGCCGCTGAAACGCTCGCCATCGCTGCCAGCCATGCCATTGCCGGCCACACAAGGCGCGTCAGGTTGCGAATTGCCTTGTACATGGCGGAACGGCTCGCCCCCGTCGCGTCGTGTGGAGGCACTCTCCCTCTCGGGCGAACCCGGCCCTGGTTTCATCGACGCACGGCAATCGTCTGAAAAAGCCGAACCGCGACGGTCTAACGGAACTAGGTTGCAGCGGCGCCGGTTCTAGCGATTGCATCGCGTCTGACGATGGCTGAGGGTGCTCCCGGCTGCTCTTCGCCTCGGGCCGGAACCTGATCTTTTCCTCAAACAGAAAACTCGGCAAAATCAGTTCGGTTGACCGGGCGCCCCTGGACGATAAGATTCATAAGTGTTTGCAAAGGTTGAGCTAGCGTTGACCATGGCAAACAGCCGTCGAGGAGAATTGCAGCATGAAACGGCGATGGCAAGGCTGGCCTTTTGACGATCGCAAACCATTTCAAGTCGCAGGGGCGGCCTTGGTCGTGGCCGTTTGCGCGGGCTTTCTGGCCAATGCACCGGCTGGGGCCGCCGCCGATGGCTTTCCGCCGGAGCGGGGGCAAATCAATGCTGACGCGAGCCGGGGGGGCCCGCCGCATTGGGCGTGACATTGGCTGACAATGCCGACGGCGCCGTGTCGGTGTCGGGCGTCATGCCGAATAGTCCCGCCGCCGAGGCGGGCATTCGCCCCGGCGACCACATACAGGCGATCAACGACCTATTGGTTTCCAATAGTCGGGACGTGATCTACATGGTGAGTTCGCAAACGCCCGGCAAGAAGATCACGATTCGCGTCGACCGGGGCGGCCTGAAGGGGGCGTTACGCGCCACCCTCCGCAGCCGCCGCGAAGTCAATCAACGGGCAGCCCTGGGCGTAACCTTCAGCCGCGCGAGCACGCATAGCGTGCGCGTGCTGTCCGTCGTACCGAACAGTCCTGCGGCGAAGGCCGGCATTAAGCCGGGAGATCGGATTGCGGCCGTCAACGACGAACCGGTTGCCAACTATGAAGACGTGATTCGCCTGCTTGGAGATGCAAATGCGGGCGAACGCATACGGCTGAAAGTCGATCGATACGGTTTGGAAGGGACCGTGTTGGCAAGACTGGACGGCGGGCAACAAGTCTACCAGGCGCCGCGTCCCTTCGTGCTTCCGCCTGCTCCTCGGCCTGTAACCCAGGACGATTTGCTGTTCCGCAACACGCCTGCGCAAATCGACGATCAACGGGGCTACGGCGACTGATCCCAGCCCGCCTTTTTAGACGGGTCTTGGCTAGCGAGAGGAAGCAGACGTCGCGGTTTGGGCTGCGGCGTTTTGTCCCGATCTCTGGCTGGCCTGATAGCGATTCAAGCGAGCCTGCATGACTGCCTGAGCGTTGCCCGAAGGAGCGGCAGAAAGGGCCTTGGCCTGCCACTGCGCGGCCGCTGCGAAATCGCCTAGCCTGGCGTAGCATTGGGCCAGCGCCTCGATCGCAGGCGAGTATTTCGCGTTGTGCTCGAGCGACTCGCGATAATCGGCAATGGCCTGCTCGTAGTCGCCCATGTGGAAATAGGCGTTGCCTCGATTGTAATGAATGTGGACCATGTCGAACTGCGGATTCAAGCGGATCGCCTCGTTGTAATCGGCGATCGCCTCTTTGAACTTCCGCTGTAAATAGTACTCGTTGGCGCGGCTGTTGTGGGCCGGTACGTAACGAGGATTCAGGTCTAACGAGCGGCTGAAATCGGCGATCGCCTGATCAATATCTCCCTGCAAGGCCCAAGCGCGACCCCGGTAGTAATACGCCACGTTCGACTTGGGATCGAGCCGCAGCGCTTCGTTGCAGTCCTTGACTGCCAACTCGTACTCCCCCATTTCATTGCGTGCCCGAGCACGGTGGGTATAGGCATGAGCGTCTTCCGGGTCGAGCCGCAGGGCCTCGTCGAAGTCGGCCACGGCCGTTTCTAATTCTCCTTTGCCTGCCCAGGCCCGACCGCGACGGCTATATGCGATCGCTGACTTGGGATCGAGTTTCAGCGCTCATTACAATCGGCCAGAGCCTTGTCGTACTCGCCGTGATAACACCAGACCCGTGCCCTCGCGGCGTAGGCGATGGCGTTGGGCTGCCGGGCAATTTCATTCGTAAAGTGTTCAATGGCCTGGTGATAGGGGATGACATCCTGGGCCAAAAGCCAGCCGCGATTGACGCGCATGCGCTCACCCTCGATCGCCAGCACATCCAGCACCGTCCCCGCGTGAAGCGTGTCGACGGGCTGCTGAGCGTCGTCGTGGATTTGCGCTTGAGGCGGAGTAACAACGACGTGCTGCTCGGAGAGCCAGCCTTGCTCGGCGGCGTTGGCCGCGGCACCCGACAAATAGCCCAATCGTCGCCCAAAGTGCGGTTTTCGCCAACTTCATTCACTCACTCCGGTTTACCCGTTGCGGGGGGGGGTGGGAGGCGTCCCCGCATCGCCGTTGCTTTGTCATTCAGGACTTAAGCCCAGAATATGAGCAGTGCGTTAGGCGAAAGTGAGTCGAATGTTAGGTTTCTGTTAAAGCCGGCGAGATTGGGCCGGGGGCGGCCTCAAAAGTCCTGCGCTACCCGCATGCCGAAGCCATAAATGTTCCCGTTCCCCGTATTCTGCTGCCCCCTGCGATGCGTCAGCGTGACGTTCCATTGGATCTTCATGTTGGGATTCAGGAACCAGTTCAGGCCGAGGGTGACGTCTTGCAGGCGGCCGCCGTTGATGCCCTTGTTGTTCAGGTTCAATTCATTGTAACGAGCCGCGACCTGCCAGGCGCCTCGCAAGAAAACCGGCCGTCCGTTGGCCCCCTGGACAAAGGCGGCGTTTTCGTAGGGAATCACGCGACCGACGAGACCTTTCTGATAGTCGTACAACCTGTGTTCGCCGGTGAGGAAGTACGCCGCCTCGACGTAGTAGCCGTCGAAAAATGCCGTGCCGATGGACTGCCCTAGCGAGTTTCGCGCTTGGGTTGCATAGGAAACGGTGTATTCGGCTTGGATTCGCAGTGAACCCCAAATGATCATTAGTTCAGGGTCAATGATGATTTCTGCCTTCGACGGGATCGTGCCGGTGTTCGCCAGCACGGGATTGAGCACATCGGGCCCGTTTCGTAGCGAGCCGCGAGCGCGGTATTTCACGGCGCCGAAGTCGTTTCCGCGGTAGCTGCCGCCCAACCCCATGTGCACGAGATAGCGACCGTTGGACGCGGCGTCGTAGTAGGGCAAGAACGTGAAACGACCGTCCGCTGAATAGGCGCCGTTGCCGACGCCAAAGGCGTAGGGCGAATACTGCACGTTCTTGAACAACCCGGCCGCATACGTCATGCGTCGGTTTTCGGCCCAGTTCCAGATCAAAAGGCCCGGCGCAAAGCCGTTATTCGACGGCGCCAGGAAGGCATCCTGGCTGAACGAGCGTTCCATGAAGGTCAGGTAACGGCTGCTGATTAAACGTTCCAGACCGAACGGCTCCTTGATGTTGCCGATGGTGAAATTGCCCACGATGGGCGTGTGGCGAAAGCTCCACCACAAGTCCGTGAAACTGGGCACCGCGGCGATCTGTGTGACCAAGACTGCCGGATCGGTGGGCTGGGGCGTGCCGGGATTCAGGTATGTCGTGCCCACGAAGTTGTATTCGCAGCACCAGTCAACCAGTTCATACATTGTGCCTTCGACCCGCAAGCGGCCGCGGCGAAAGTCGACCGCATCTCTGAGCGCCCACGCCGCCGGCGCCGGCCAACGAATTGCCTGGCGCCTGCAGCCACACGCCATCGACCTGGGTGCGGCCGCCTACGTGAAACCAGAAGTCACGATTGGGCGTGAAAAACTCGATGCCGTACGACCAGCCTGCCCGCATATCCATGTTGCTGCCCACGCGGTGACCGCTGGCTTGCGCATCTTGCGCAGCTTTCTCGGCGGCTTCCGCGGCTTCCAGCTTAGCCTGTCGTTCCGCATCGAGCTGCTGCTGCAGCGAGTCGATCAAGAACCGCTGTTCGTCAAACTGCTGCTCCAACTCGCGCAGTCGCGTTTCCAGGCCGGTGGCCGGAGCGGCAACCTGAAAGCTTGCCTGGACGGTACTCGAAGCGGGCGCCGATCTAAGATCGCCGGTCGCTAGGAGCGGCGGCTGGAACCTGCCCTGGGGCGGAAACCTACCGCTGAAGCGACGACTGGGCGCCGGCTCTGCGCCGACAGCGCGCGGCGGTTGGTGCTGCGCCAGGCGGTTGAATAGACGCGGTAGGCGGCGGAATGCGCCGCGCCGACGGTCCCGCCGAATTCGCATTCAACTGCGTCGGCACGGGGCCGACAGTTACTGGACGCGATTCAGCCGGCGGCGGAATCATGCCCGTCAGTCTTGCGATGTCGGGTTGCGGCCTGACGCCTGCGCCAGCTTGCACTTCCCGGTCGATCGGTTGAGCCAGGCTGGACGCTACGCCCCAATTCCAGACGAGCATGGCCAGAAGAAGCGACCGAATGACGCACGCCCGAGCGCGAACTCGGAGCAACCGCAGTTTGCTCATGATGCCGTTCTTGTTGCTTACACCCGAAACACTTCGCTCACCACCTAGCACCGATGGGGCGCCCCAAAAGGGATCGACTTTGCGGGCGGCAGGCTGTAGGAAGAATCTGCAGAATCTGCCGATAAATCTGACGGACAGCAATCTACGGATTATTCCGAGAGCGCAATCCGCATAAGTCTTATGTGCTCGCGACGGATTCCCGGCCAGACTTCCCGCAACGGCTTCGAAGACGGTTGGAACGCCTCCCCATGCGCAATTGAACGGCGTGGCCCCGGATCTTGCACCTCGCCTCGGCCGGTAACTCAAGAATCCGAGGCGTGAGGCGCCGCCGCCGCCCGCCCAACCCATTCGTCGGAATCGGACTAAGCATCACCGCTTCGCGGCGCCGATGATAGCGAGCAGGAAGTTCGTGTCAGGTTTTCTTAGCGAGGAAACGCCGTGCTGCCCCCTGTGAAGAAACGCTTGCGTTTCCCCCCGGCCCTGGCGATGATCTTTGCATTTCTGGCGTTTCTCCCTTCCTGCGCCAGTCAAGGCCGTGCCAATCGCTCGCCTGCCGCCGATGACTTGAATGTCGCGCGGAGCGACTTCGATCGGCATACGCCGCCAGGCGGTGACTGAGCCGTCTTCGACTTTCGCCCCGTCGAGTTGATCCGACTGCAACCGGGGTTCGGCCGTCCGCGTTTCGCCGCCGATGCAGCTCTCATTTGCGGCCAAGGATACTTGCGCACGGGTTGCGGACGCCTCCAGTTTCGATTCCGGCATCCGAAAGGCGAGTGCCTTCAAGCGCGCGACGGCGACGCGCCACCCCTGGGCTCCGTGTGAGCAATTTATCAGCGATTTGCGAAAAACGGCGCCGACCGTTGCACCACTCTCGCGTGGGACGTAGGCTGCCGGTTGTATTCTGCCGGCCCGCCTTTGCCGTCCGCTGAGACTTTCAACATGCTCCCCGCCCACTCGACCATCAAAACTCACGTTCACGACGCTCGGCATTTTACGCATCTCCCGGGAAGTGGCCGACGCGGCGCCTCTTCCTGGCCGGCGCTTGCCATTATCTCCACGCTGCTGCTCCTCGGGCTGCTCATCGCGAGCCTGGTTGAGCGACCGGACGGCAGCCCGGTGGCGACACAGACCGAGGCTGCAGCCGCCAAACAGCCGCTAATGATCTACTGTGCGGCAAGCAATCGAGACGTCATGGAGGCGGTGCGGGCGGATTACGAGCAGGAATTCGACATTCCGCTGCAAGTTCAGTACGGCCCTTCGCAGACGCTGCTGTCTTCGCTTGAAGTATCGAAGAGCGGCGACCTGTATCTGCCCGCCGACGATAGTTTTCTGGCGCGGGCGCGAGAGCGAGATTTGATCGACGACGAGTTCGCCCTGGCCGATATGAAAGCCGTCGTGGCCGTAGCGAAAGGCAACCCGAAAAAGATTGCGAAACTCGACGACCTGCTGCGAGACGAGATTCGCGTCGCGCAGGGCAGCACGGAAGCGACCGCGATCGGCAAAGTGACGAAAGCCGCGCTCGCGGAGAGCGGCGAGTGGGAGACGCTCGAGCAGCATACCACCGCTGTTCAAGACGACCGTCAACGAAGTGGCCAACGATGTGAAAATCGGCGCCGTCGACGCTGGCATCGTGTACGGACCGGTGCTGCACGACTACGATTCGCTGGAGGCCGTCTCGATCCCTGAATTGGCGTCGATTCAATCGCGGGTGGCGGTGGGGCTGTTGAAATCGAGCCGCCAGCCCCAGGCGGCCGCCCACTTCGCCCGGTTCTTGGCGCCCGGGACCAGGGTCTGGTGCGGTATCGCGAGTTCGGCTTCACGCGGTCGAGGGGGATGCCTGGGGCGAACAGCCGGAGGTCACGCTCTATGCCGGGTCGATGCTCCGGCCGGCGATCGAGCAGACGATCGCCGAGTTCGAACGCCGCGAAGGCGTCAAGGTCACGCGGGTTTACAACGGCTGCGGCATTTTGGTCGCCCAAATGAAGGCCGGCGAGGTGCCCGATGCGTATTTCGCCTGCGATTCGGAGTTCATGAATCAGGTCAACGACATTGTTTCCCAATGTCGAAGACCGTTTCACAAAACGAATTGTGATCCTGGTCAAGAAGGGAAATCCGCTGGCATCAGCGTCGTTGCGAGGATCTGAGCAAAGCCGGGCTTGCGGGTCGGCATCGGGCATGAGAAGCAGTGCGCGATGGGCTGGCTCACGCAGCGGACTTTCCGCGAAAGCGGTCTGCAGACCGAGGTGATGAAGAATGTCGTCGTGCAGACGCCGACCGGCGACATGCTCGTCAACCAGATGCGATCGCGGTTCGCTCGATGCGGCTGTGGCTTATTTGAGCAACGCGGCCGGATCGGCCGAGTATTCTGGACGCGATTCGCATTCAGGGGATTCCGTGTTCGGTAGCCACGCAACCGTTCGGGATGGCGAAGGACTCGAAGTCATCGCCAACTCATGCAGCGGCTGTTGCACGCGATCCGGACGACGTCGTCAAAAGAGAGTTCGCCAACGAGGGCTTCCGCTGGCTGGAAGGACGCAAAGTCCGTCGATGAGTGAGCTGCAGACGGGCGCGTCAGCCAATCGCAGCCGGGCCAATCGCAGCCGGGCCAGGTAAGCGGACCGCCGTCATCGAAGCGGGACAACGCGCGGGTTCCGATGTGCCGTTCCTGGCCCTGCTGGGCGGCCTGGGCGGCAGCTATATCCTGCTGATCCTGCCATGCTGGCCGCCGATCTCGCGTTCACGTCTCCGACCCACTTCAGCAGCCGCTCTCTCGAAGCCGGAGATTCAATACGCCGTTCGTCTCACCCTGATCAGTGCACCATTTCGGCGCTGCTCTCGCTCTGGGTGGCCACTCCGCTGGGCTATTTGCTGTCGCGGTTTCAGTTCCGCGGACGCTGGCTGATTGATACGGCGCATCGACGTCCCGGTCGTACTGCCGCCGCTGGTGATTGGCTTGAGTCTGCTGATTCTGTTTCATCTGCCGCTGGCCGGGAGCAATCTGGAGGACTGGCTGCAGCGACGGCTCGGCTTTCGGGTCACCTATCGTCAGCCGGCAGTCGTTCTGGCCCAGTTTGCCGTGGCATGTGCGTTTGCCGTGCAGACGATGCGGGTAACGTTCGACCAGATCGATACACGGGCGGAGCAAGTGGCGCTGACGCTCGGCTGCCGGCGGAGTCAGGCGTTTCTGAAGGTCGTGCTGCCCCAGGCATGGCGTGGAGTGATTGCCGCGCTCACGATCGCCTGGGCCCGGTCGCTGGGGGAATTCGGACCGATCCTGGTCTTTGCCGGGGCGACGCGGATGCGGACCGAAGTGCTCTCGACGACGGTCTTTTTGAGCTGAGTGTCGGCCAGTTCGAGGCGGCCGTCGCCGTGTCGTTGCTGATGGTCATTGCGGCGATGGCCGTGCTCGGGATCGTCCGGCTGGCTGGGAACCCGGGTGATGCCATGATCGAACTCGAAAACGCGTCGATCCGCTCGCGGCCCGTTCGTGCTGAGCGAACGTCAGCCTGACCGTCCCGAGGGGGACTACGCCATTTTGATGGGCGGTACGGGCCAGGGGAAGACGACGATCCTGGAAGCTGTCTGCGGTTTGCGGACGGTCGAACGGGGCCGCGTCGTCGTTGGCGGCGCAGATGTCACGCGGTGGAAACCGGCCGACCGCAGCATCGGATATGTGCCGCAAGATCTGGCGTTGTTTCCTACGATGACGGTTCGCGAACATCTGGAGTTCGCCCTTCGCATTCGTCAGGCGCCGAACGCACGCTGATCCAGGAGCGCGTTGCCGAACTGTCCGACGTGCTGGGAATCGGCGGGCTGCTCGTCGCCGGCATGTTCACCATCTGAGCGGCGGCGAAGCGCAGCGGGTCGCGCTCGGGCGGGCGCTGGCGTTCGATCCGCAGGTGCTGCTGCTGGACGAGCCGCTGAACGCCCTGGACGAAACGACTCGCGATCGGCTCTGCGAACTGCTACGCTCGGTTCAGCGGCAACGCGGCCTGACGACGCTGCACATCACGCACAGCCGCACCGAGGCGCAGGGCGCTGGCGAACCACTTGCTGGTGATCGAGTCGCGCCGCGTGACCGAGCGTCCCCTCTCGCAGCTTGCCGCGCACGATGAGACATGCAAAATGCCGGTAGGCCCGTAGCGGAATTCGTTGAGCCGAGAGCTTTCATGAAGATATGCGTCGAATTCACCGGACAACTCAAGTCGGCGATCGGTCAGGCGAACGACCGAGTCGAGCTGCCCGAGGGCGCCACGCTGGCGATGCTGCTTGTACAGTTGGGCGAGCGCTGCGGTGAACAGGCGCGCCCGCACCTGTTGAACGCCTCAGGGCAGATGCAGCCCAGCCTGCTGGTGGCGATCAACGGTTCTGCTCTTCCATCGCGGCAGGCAGAGACGACGGTTCTGCAGGAGGGGGATTCCATCGTGCTGTTGCCGCCGATCGCGGGAGGTTAGAATCCGGAACCATGAAACCGCTTCCCGAATTGACCGCTGACGAACGCAACCGCTATGAGTGGCAGTTGACGGCGCCTGACTTTGGAGTGGAAGGTCAGCGCCGGCTCAAAGCAGCGACGGTGCTGATCTCGCGTTGCGGGGGCGTCGGCGGCTCCGTGGCGCTGCAACTGGCGGCGGCGGGAATCGGTCGGCTGATTCTGGCGCATGCGGGAAACGTGCGGCTCAACGATCTCAATCGCCAACTGTTGATGACGACCGAGAGTCTCGGCCGGCCGCGGATCGAGTCCGCCGAACGACGTCTGCGAGAGCTGAATCCGCACGTTGAGGTGGAGACGGTCGGGGAAAATGTCAGTGAGAGCAATGCGACCGATCTGGTCGGCCGCTGCGATCTGGTCGTGAGCGCCGCTCCGCTGTTTGCGGAGCGGCTGCTGATGAATCGTGAAGCCGTGCGGCAAGAGAAGCCGCTGGTTGACTGCTCGATGTACGACCTGGAAACCCGATTGACGACGGTCCTGCCCGGCCGGACGCCATGCCTGGAGTGCCTGTATCCGGAGCCGCCCCCCAACTGGAAGCGGCAGTTTCCCGTATTCAGTGCGGTCTCTTGTACGGTAGGATCACTCGCGGCGATGGAAGCAATCAAGGTGATTGCGGGATTCGGCGAGTCGTTGGCCGGGCGACTGCTGCTCGGCGATCTGCGCAACATGAGCTTTCGCACGCTGCCGATTGCTCGCCGCGAAGACTGTGCGGCGTGCCGCCGGTAGGTCAGGCGTTCCAGCGTGACGCGTGTCCGGCTGGCGTTGCCTAACCTTCGCGGTCGCTCCACTCGAGCTTCGGCCCGTTGAGCATGATCGCAAGGTGGTTGAGTACATCCCGCCCCAAAATCCCACAACGATCCTCCGTCGTCAAAAAACGCCCGCGGAAGGTGTGGCGAAGAAACAAAAGGTGCATGTTCACCGCCCGTGAAACGGAAGTGATCCCGTCGAAAGCGGTCAGCTCATACTCTTCGCCCGTGATAGGATCAATGCCGAGACTCTCAAGCGATGATCGTGGCAGTAACGTCACGTCGGCGCCAGAATCGATCAGCAATCGGCACATCAGCGGCCGTTTGGCCGCTCGAGGGATCGCGCAGCACGACTCTTGCCACAGGAGCGGGAGGGCGAAAGAGCGCTGCGTCATAGGTCGGCATCGGGGCCTTCCTCGATGACTTCCTTTTCGAAGTCCGCAACCTGCTCGGGGTGGGCCAGTCGAGGGCTGCCGATGTAGGGGATGGCCCGTTCTTCGACGCCGGGAATAACCACGTAGACCTTGGCGTTCTCCGGCAGCCGAACATCCGCGGGCAAGCGGACTTGCCCATTCTCGACCGTGCCCTCAATCGCCGTTACCTTCATGACACCCTCTCATCGCCGAAAACGAGTTGTGCAGCCTTTATATTGTATCTTTGGGACTTGCCCGCGTCATCCGGCGGCGTTTTTTGAAGCAGTGGGCGGACGTTCCGTGTGCCGGCGCCGAAGTACCGGGATATCTCGGCTCTCCGCGGCGTCTGAAGGGCAACTTCTGGTATGGAGCCGGCCGGCGACGTATACTCCGTTCGCTTGCCCTATTTTTGAGCTCCCTCAGTTGCGGATGACTTATATCATGCATATCGCGATTCAACGGCTTGCAAGCTGTTTGCTGACGTTCGGAGCAGCAACTCCGGCGGCACTCTTGGCCGCCGACTGGCCGACCGAGGCAGGCGACAACCTGCGCAGCGCCGCCACGAGCGAGAAGCTGCCGATTCCGCTTTCGCTGCAATGGACGTATCAGGCGCCCGCAGCTCCCAAGCTTGCCTGGTCGAGCGCCGAGGGACGGAGCTTCGAAGGCCACCTGCTGGAGCACCGGATCCGGTTCGACGACGCGTTCCGGACGGTCGTCGTCGGTCGGCGCGTGTATTTCGGCTCGACGGTCGACCACCAGCTTCACTGCCGCGATCTGGACACCGGCAAGCTGCTGTGGACGTGCTACACCGGCGGTCCGATTCGCCTGTCGCCGACGGTGGCTGACGGGCGCGTCTCTTTGGCTCAGATGACGGACGGGCTTATTGTGCCGACGCCGAAACCGGCAAGATACTGTGGCAGCGGCAGGTGGCGCCGCGAGACGAGTGGCTGCTGGCGCGGGGAGAACTAATTTCGAAGTGGCCGGTCCGCACCGGGCTGCTGGTCCACAAGGGCGTGGCCTACATGGGCGCCGGCATCTTCCCGCACGAGGACATTTATCTGTACGGCGTCGATGCGAAGACCGGCCGGCAGGTGTGGCAGCAGGACAATGTCAGCGCGCAGGATGCCGGGCGGAACGATCTCTCGCCGCAAGGCTATCTGCTGGCGAAGGACGATCTGCTGGTCGTTCCGTCGGGCGGTTCGTTGCCCGGCGTGTTCGATCTCAAGACGAACAAATTGCTCCACAAGCGGACGCATAGCTGGCGAGGCGCCGCCGGAGGCGTGGTCGGCGGCACGCGGGCCTTGCTGGCCGACGGGCAACTCTATTCAGGCCGGCGAGCATCACCTGCTGGCAATGGACGAAAGGACGGGAGACGTCGGCTTCGGATATTTTGAAGGACGGCAGATGGCCATCCAGGGCGATGCGGCCTACATCCTGACCGGCACGCGGCTGGCCCGTCTCCACCGCTTGGAGTACGCGGCCGCAAGCCGCAAGCGGCATGCGCTCGAAGAGCAGATGTCCCGCCTGTCCCGCGAAGCTGCGCAGCAAAAGGGGGCTGAAGCCGATGCGCTACGCGAACAGATCCGCAATTTGGCTGCGGAGCAGAAAGAGCTTGAGCTGATCGGGATCGTCTGGTCGACCAAGACGGAAGATGACCAGGCCTTGCTGGCGGCCGGAAACGCGGTCATCGTGGGCGGGCCGAATCGGGTGACGGCGTATGCTTCGGATGACGGCAGCAAACTCTGGAGTCACGAGCTGAAGGGAGGCGCCCGGGGATTGTCGGCGGCCAACGGCCGATTGATTGTCAGCACCGACGCGGGGGCGATTTATTGCTTCGGCGACGCGGAGTCAGACTCCGCCCGGCTGGTAACCGATCTGCGGCCGGCCGCGCCTGCCAACGACCCCGAAACGATTCTCTATCGATCTGCGGCGGCGGAGATCCTGCGGCGGTCCGGCGTGACCGCCGGTTACTGCCTGGTCGTCGGCGGCCGAGGAAGGCCGGCTGGCGCTGGAACTGGCCCGGCAGAGCCAGTTGAAGATCTATTGCATCGAACCCGATGCCGAGAAGGTCGCCAAGGCCCGCGATCGGTTGAATGCCGCCGGCTGTACGGCCACCGGGTGGCGGTGCATCAGGAGCCGCTCGGACCGATGCCTTATTCGAATTACTTTGCCGATCTGATCGTCTCGGACACGGTCGTCAAGGATGGCGCCTTGCGGTGCCGCTGGAGGCATTCGAGCGACATCTCAAGCCCGTCGGCGGCGTGGCTGTTTTGGACGTCCGAAGTCTCGCGGAGAAGATTCCGCCAGCAACGCTGCGGAAGTGGGCGGTCGACTTCCGCCATCGCCGACCAGCTTGAGTTGCGCAACGGGTACGGTTGGCTGACCATGGTTCGCGGCACGCTGCCGGGGGCCGGCAACTGGTCGCACCAGTACGGCAACCCGGCCAACACGGCGATCAGCAGCGACAAACGCATCAAGGGAGGCCTGGGCGTGCTGTGGTACGGCGATCCCGGCCCCGGCGAGATGGTCAACCGGCACGACGGCGCCGTCGGGCCGCTCGCCGTCAACGGGAGCTGTTCGTGCAGGGCGAAGACACCATCATGGCTTACGACGCCTACAACGGCCTGTATCTGTGGGACCTACGAAAACCCGGGCGCCATCCGCACCGGCGTGTTCCAGAACGAGAACCCCGGCAACCTCGCCGCCAGCGACGATCGGCCTGTTCCACTTCGTCGGCGACAAGTGCTACGAACTCGATGCGGCCACCGGCGAAATCGTCCGCGATGCACGGCCTGCCGCCGGCGCAACGACGACGGCACGCACGAGTGGGGCTATGTCGCCTTCAGGACGGCATGCTGTTCGGCACCGCCACGATTCGCGAGGAACTGGCCTCGGCGCTGCGGCGCCGCGGCCAGCACGACCGACGACGCCACCGACGCCATCTTCGCCATCGACGTCGACCACCGGCAAGCACCTCTGGACCTACCAGCGGCAAGAGCATCTCGCACCACACGATCGCCATCGGGCCGGAACGCGATCTACTTCATCGACAGCTCGATCACCAGCGAGCAGCGGGAGGCGATTCTCCGGCAAGACAAGATCGAGCTCGAAGAAGCTCACCGGCGAAGAAGCGCGAGCATGGCCGAAGGCCGGCTCAAGACAGCCGACGTGCGGCTGGCGGTGGCCCTCGATCGCCCGCACCGGCGAGAAGCTGTGGGCGCAAGCCGGTCGACGTCACCGATTGCAGCGACATCGGCATCGGCGGCGGCAAGCTGACGCTGATGTATCACGACGGCACGTGGTGCTGTGCGGCGCCAACGCCAACGGCCACTACTGGAAGCAGTTCGTCGCCGGCGAATTCAAGCGAACGGCGGCTCGTGGCCCTCTCCGCCGAAGACGGCTACAAGCTCTGGGCCAAGGACGCCAACTACCGCCATCGGCCGATCATCATCGGCAAGCGAAGTCCTCGCCGAGCCGTGGGCCTTCGACCTGCACGACCGGCGAGCAGAAGATGCGCAAGCATCCGCTCACCGGCGAAGCAGGTGCCGTGGAGCATCATGCGGACCGGGCCATCACTGCGGCATGCTGACCGGCTGCGACGCCGGCATGCTGCTGTTCCGCTCGGGCTACACCGGCTTCTACGACCTGAATGCGGACGCCGGCATCGCGCCACTTTGCCGGGCACCGACTCGGCTGCTGGATCAACGCGATTCCCGCCAACGGCCTGGTGATGATTCCCGGAGGCGAGTGCCGGCTGCGTCTGCCAGTTCTCGATCGCCTCGACCATCGTGCTGGAGCCGCGCGAAGCGCGCCGTCCTGGACCATCTACAGCGCGGTCGGCGCGCAGACGCCCGTCAATCACCTGGCCGTCAACCTCGGCGCCCCCGGCGACCGCAAGGACGCCCTCGGACAGATCTGGCTCTCGTATCCGCGACGCGACGCCTACAAGCAGACGTCGCTGGACGTGCGACTTGACCTGCGGCCTAAGCTGGCTGCGGGCGGCGCCTTTGACAGCATTGCGGAGACTCGCTCGCCGGCCTCGGCCGGCGAAGCGCCATGGGTTTACACGTCGTGGGCCAGCGGCCTGGAGCAGTTGACGCTGCCGTTGTTGGGCGAGCGAGACAAACCGGCGAATTATACGGTTCGCCTGTACTTTGCTGAGGGACGCCCCGACGTCAAAGAGGCTCCAGTGCTGGACGTCCTGTTCAACGGCAAACAGGTCGCCTCGAAGCTGTCGCTCGCGCCGCCCGACGGCCAAACGCTGCGGCCCGTGGTGCAGGAGATCAAGCATGTCCGCGTGGAGCGAGACCTTGTGATCGACCTGCGGGCAGAGCAGGGCAAGCCGGTGCTGAATGCGATCGAGGCGATTCGGGAAGCCGCGGAATAAGCGGCAGGAGCCCGGGACGTTTATTCGAAGTGAAAGCGGCCGCGTCGGCGAGAACGGGTGCGGTCCCGTCTGGTCTAGGATGCAGTTTGCGTCCCCGGCTAGCTGCCGTCGCCCCGCCCGGACGCTCCCGACCACAAGCATCAGCAACAGCCCGGCGAGTAAAAACAGGATGCTTTGCGAGTCTTGCTGGATCGGAGGCGTTGAGGCGGAGTCTGTCCCAGTCACGACGGTCGTCCTCGCTACGTGAGCCAGAGCCGCCGTTGGCGTGACTGCGGCCATCGCATCCGCGGCTTGGACTTGACCGGGAGCCGCCGGGGATGGGTACGAGCTCCGGTTCGGCCGTGGCCGATTTCGGCGATTCGCCGCTGGCGAACGCGGGAGATTTTGCCCACGAGAGAAGTTGGTTCCAATCGGCGGTGAGCAGCAGATCAAAACCCGGATTGAGATCCTTCACCTGACAGGAGCAGGCCCCGGCCAGGAATCTCGCCGAATTCTGAATGTTGTCCTGCGAAATGCCATCGCCGACGAGCGGCAGCATGCAGCGGCTGCGACCGAACAGCGGAAAGACAAGCGGCTCCACTAACGTCGGCAGATCCGGCTCGCAATTCACCAGCATGGCGACGAGGGCCTGTTCGGCAGGATCGTCGCGTCGCACTCGCAACAGCGAGAACTCGACCCGCAAAGGCGGACCGTCCTGGATGACGTCTTCGGGCGAGTCGGTCAGTTCCGGCAATTTCAGCGACGAGTCGAGTCGCTCGAGTTCGCTCTCGAGCGCTGCCGCAGCGCGATCGTCCTGTCCGGCATCGCCACTGTCGATCATCAGCCAGACGGCGGTCTGACCGCCGGTCAATCGTTTCAGGAGCTCTTGTCGCAAGGGCGAATCGAGCAACCCGGTCAGGTTCTGGTCGCCGAACGGCCCTGACCACACGGGCCGGTCGATCTTCAGATGGGGCGGATATTGGATGGCCAGCCGGGGCAAGGGAACATTTCCCAGACTTGAAAACAAGTCCTGGTCGGCGGGCTCGATGGCTGCGTCAAGATCGACGGTTCGGAGCGAGAGATTGACCAGCGCCTTGTCGGCGCGTGCCTGCAAGCCGTCCAACCGGCGCCTGTTCGTCGGGCGACAACGGGCCGCGATGATACAGCACGGCCCGGTAAGCATCGGGCCTCCAATGCTCGAGGGCGTAACGGAAGACCGGCACATTGCAGGCGTGGGCGAGGAACCCGACGGGCCCAAGACGCTTCCGAGAGCGAGCAGCGTCATCAACAAAAGTCTGCCCAAGCTGAGCAACTGCATTTTCAGGAACACTGCAGACCCTTCATTCATTTCAGGCGTGCGATCGCCGATCACTTGGAATCTACCGCCCTGCCGCAACGGTTGTTAACTCCGCCAGGATACCGCACTACTAACGATACCCGGCGGCGCTTTCGAGAGCTACGTTATCCCTTCGTAGAAATCGCTATGCAACAAGAATCTGCGGAGCAGGTCCGTCAACGCGGTCTGGCGCGTCTCCGGGTCCGCGGCGCCCTTAGAGCCCGCACCTGCGACCGACAACCCGCCTTTCCAGGGCCTGATGTACCATTGCTGGTGTCGGACTGGCATGTGACGTATACTCCTACTCGGATCGGCCGATTCTCGGTTCGTTCGATCTTCTTCTGTCATGCCTCTGACTTGCCGTGGGAGCTGCACCATGCATGCGTACGCCAGGCCTCTCGAACGCTGCACGATTCTCGTTGCCATCTTGCTGGCGCCTGATGCGATTTCAGCCGCTGCCCCGGCAAAGAGCGGGGAACCGGCCGACGTCGCGGCGGAAGTTCTCAAGGAGAGCGGCGTCCGCGGCGGATTTATCGTGCATCTCCACTGCGGCGACGGGCGCCTGACTTCGGCTTTGCGGGCCAGCGATTCTTACCAGGTTCACGGCCTCGATACATCGCCCGGGCGGATCGCCGAGACGCGGGCCGCGCTGCAGGATGCCGGCGTCTACGGTCCGGTCAGCGTGGAACGCTTCAACGGCAAGTCGCTGCCGTATGTTGACAACATGGTCAATCTTGTCGTGGCGGAGAAGCTGGGCGACGTGCCGCAGTCGGAGATCGAGCGAGTGCTCTGTCCGCGAGGCGTGGTTTGCATCCGCGCTGGCGGCGGCTGGAAAAAAATCGTGAAACCGGTTCCCCAGGAGATCGACGACTGGACGCACTACCTGCACGACGCCGTGCGGCAATCGCCGTGGCGCACGACATGGTAGTCGGCGCCGCCGGAACGGCTGCAGTGGGTCGGCAGCCCGCGTTGGTCCCGGCACCACGACCGGATGGCCAGCATGAGCGCCCTGGTGTCGTCGCAAGGGCGGCTGTTCTACATCCTGGACGAGGGCTCGCGAGTTTCGATCGAGCTGCCGGCCGACTGGCAGCTCATCGCCCGCGACGCCTTCAACGGAACGGTTCTCTGGAAGCAGCCGATTGCGAAGTGGCACGACCACATGTGGCCGCTCAAGAGCGGGCCGACCCAGCTGGCGCGGCGGCTGGTCGCCGACGGCGAAGACCTGTATGTCACGCTGGGGATCGACGCGCCGCTGTCTCGCGCCTCGACGCAGCGACCGGCGAGATCAACACGCACCTACGAGGGCACCAAGGGCACGGAAGAGGTCATCCTGCACCACGGCACGCTGTTACCTGCTGGTCAACCCGGGCGCCGTCGGAGCTGGACGACTACGCCCCGAAGACTCAACGTCGGCGACCAGGGGCGGGTCGCCGAGGAGTTCGTCTGGAACGAAAAGCCTCGCGAGGTGATGGCCTTCGACGCCGAGTCGGGCAAGCGTCTCTGGTCGCATACCAGCAAGGTCGCCCCGCTGACGCTCTGCGCCGACGACAAACGGGTCGTCTTCCACGACGGCGAGAAGGTCGTCTGCCTCGACCCCAACGAGCGGCAAACAGCTCTGGCACACCGAGCCGGCGTCGCGCCGCAAGTTCGATCCAGTTCAACTTCGGCCCCGAAGCTGGTCACTGCACGAACCGTTCGTGCTGTACGCCGGCGGCGAACGGACAGATGCGAGGCTTTCGACGCTGCCGACGGGAAGATGCGCTGGGATCGGCCCCGCACCCGCGCAGGCTACCAGTCGCCGCAGGACCTGCTCATCATCGGCGGCCTGGTCTGGGCGGCGCCGACGACCAGCGGCCGAGACAGGGGAATCTACACCGGCCGCGACCTGCTGACCGGCGAAGTCAAGAGTCGAGTTCCCGCCCGACGTCGACACCTACTGGTTCCATCACCGCTGCTACATCGCCAAGGCGACCGACCGCTTCATCATGCCTTCGCGCACCGGGATCGAGTTCGTCGACCTCAATGCCAAGCACTGGGACATCAACCACTGGGTCCGCGGCGGCTGCCTGTACGGCGTGCTGCCCTGCAACGGCCTGACTCTACGCCCCGCCGCACGACTGCGCCTGCTATCCCGAGGCCAAGCTCTACGGCTTCAACGCCCTGGCCCCGGCGTCGAAGACGCCCATGCTGCCCGAGGAGATTCCCGAGGAAGGCCGTCTGGAACTAGGGCCGGCGTTCCGCGACGTACTGCAAGAGCGAGTTGCCGCCGAGAACGACTGGCCGACCTATCGTCACGACCGCAGCCGCACCGGATACACGACCGCGGAACTTGGCGGCGATCTCAGTCGCAAGTGGGAGATGAAGCTGCCGGCGGCCGGCTCAGCGGCTCTGGTGGTCGCCGGCGACCGGGTTTACGTGGCGCAGATCGATCAGCACACAGTTGCACGCCCTCGACGCCAAGACCGGCGAGTCCGTCTGGACCTACACGGCCGGCGGCCGGGTCGACTCGCCGCCGACGACTGGAAGGGGCGGCTGTTCTGTTCGGCTCGGCCGACGGCTGGGTCTACTGCCTGCGGGCCAGCGACGGCGCACTGATCTGGCGGTTCGCGCCGCGCCGCTGGATCGCCGGCTGATGGCTTTCGAGCAGCTCGAATCGGTCTGGCCGGTCCACGGCAGCGTGCTGGTCGAGAAGGACGTCGCCTACTTCATCGCCGGCCGCTCGAACTTCCTCGACGGCGGCCTGCGGTTCCTCCAGCTCAATCCGCGAACCGGGGAAGAAGCTCGGCGAGACGGTCCTCGACGATCGCGACCCGGAAACGGGCGAAGACATCCAGGATCGGCTGCAGACGCTGCAGATGCCGGTCGGCCTGGCGGACATCCTCTGCAGCGACGGCGATTACGTCTATCATGCGGTCGCAGAAGTTCGACCGCGCGGGCGTGCGCCGGAGATCGGACCGATTTCCGGCGACGCCGCGAAGCAGGCGGCGGTGCACAGGCAGGCACGGGCACGCACCTGTTCGCCCCGATGGGCTTCACTCGACGACACCTGGTTCCACCGCTCGTACTGGGTCTACGGCCAGAACTTCGCCGGCGGCCACAACGGCTACTACCAGGCCGCGCAAACACACGCCGTCCGGTCGCATCCTGGTGGTCATGACAAAGAACGTCTACGGCTTCGGCCGCAAGCCGGAGTATCTCCGCTGGACGACTCCGCTGGAGCATCAGCTCTTCTCGGCGAGCCGCGACGCGGTGGCGCCGGCGCCGATCGGAGCCGGAAATGGCGGAAATGGGCCGGAGACGGTCAAGTTCGCCCTGAATCCCAGCATCGATCCGACGAACAAGCCGCTTACGGTCGAGGCGTGGGTCAAACCCGACGCTCCGGGCGGCGTGATCGTCGCACACGGCGGTCCCGCGCAAGGGTACGCTCTGTTCCTGCAGAAGCGCAAGCCGACGTTTGCCATCCGTTCCGGCAACAAGCTGACCGAGATCCAGACTCCTGATCGATTGAAGGACGGATGGCACTACCTCGCTGCCGTACTGACGAAGGAAAAGGACATGCAGTTGTACGTCGACGGCGCGCTGGCGGCTTCCGGCAAAACCCCGGCTTTTATTTCGGGCACGCCGGCGCAGACGCTGGAACTGGGCGGCGACAGCGGCGGCGACGTGGGATCGTACAAGAACGGCTTCCCGTTCGTCGGCGCGATCGACGAAGTGCGGATCACGCATCGCGCGCTGACGGCCGCCGAAATTGCGGCGGCCTTCCAGGATCCTGAACAGGCCCGCGCGATGAAAGCCGACGTGGTCGTGCATTGCACGTTCGATAGCGGAAACGCGAAGGACTCCTCGGGCAAAAAGAACGATGGCGATCTCGGCAAGTTACCGACTGGCCAGGGACGCATTGGCACGGCCGTCGTCATTCCCAAGGCGGCGCGTGCTGCCGCCGTGGCTGCCGGCGCTGCGAAGCAATTGGGCTTCGACCATAAATGGACGAAGTTTGTGCCGGTCTTCCCTCGGGCGATGGTTCTCACCAAGGATGCGATCGTCGTCTCCGGCCCGCCCGACCTGCTCGATGAGGAATATGGCCTGGAGCGTTTGGCGGCTAAGGATCCGGCGATCCACGAACAGTTGCAGGCGCAGGCCGACTCGCTGGCAGGGAAAAAGGGAGGACGGTTCTGCGTCATCTCAACCGCGGACGGCAGCTATCTTTCCGACATTGATATCGACGCCTTACCCGTCTGGAACGGCATTTCCACCGCCTATGGCCGGATCTACATGGCCACCAGCGACGGTCGGGTCATCTGCCTGGGGCAGGGCGAATGAGAAGGCGCGAAAGCTCCACGTAGCCTATAGGTAATCGATTCAAGAAGTGCTTCGTCACCGTGAACAACTGCGCCGAAGGAGGATCTCGCATGGGTTTGCGCACGGAGGCGGACCATTCCAAAGCCGAAATCTGCACGCGCCATCGCCATCTGCTGCACGCGGACGTGCAAGCCTGTTATGCTCAGTTTGGCAACCGCGTGCTGCGCGACGCCGATTGGACTCAAATGAACTCCACCCGATGGGACATCTCGTCCGGGTCGAGCACTTCCCAGATCAATTCGAGCGCGCTGATGATCTCGCCAATCGTCCGTGTGTGGGGGGTGGCAATAGACGATGCCACAGTGATCCTCGCCCCGCTGGTGAAATCTCAAGAAATCACTATCGTTGGTGACGAACGCCGCCGCGTGAGCAACGGCGAATGATAAATGCGCATCGTCCTCCGCCCCAAGCAAATCGGCTTCGGCGGCTGTGGTGACGTCGATATGGCGGCGTCTGAGGCCGTCGGCAATCGCCGGGTCGATGTGCTCATCCAGATGGAAGCGAATCGTCCGGGGCATTGATCCCTCGCAGCTTTTGCCGCAGCGGCGAACCGTATTGCACTTTCATGCGTTGGACGAGCTCGTCGTCTGCCGCCATTTGCCGCTGCATTTCGTCGCGATGGTCCCAATAATACGACAAGGCCGCATAGACATCCGCCATTGTGAGTTGGGGATACCGAGACACGATTTCGTCCGCCGACAAGCCTTGCAACTCGTGCCAGGCATAGACGTCTTGGACGCGAATGCGAGATCCTGCCACGCACGGCTTGCCGCCGCAGATGCTGGGATTCCTGACGATGCGACCGACTTCAGCTTGGCTCATAACCGCATCTTACCCTCACGGCTGTCCCCCGGGAAATCGGGCTATTGTGGGCAAATTTGATCGGCGAGCTGAAAAAACGATATACTCGATTAACCTTCGGTATGTACAAGTTCATCATTCACATGCCAAGCCTATGACCGTTGACCGTGCTCTCCTTCAGCAGGGCACACACAGCCGGATGGAGTCCGAATTGTGCGACGCCAAACACTATGGCTGAGTCTAGCCGCGGCGTTTGTCGCCGCGCTGCTGCTGGCTCGCTGCGCGAACGCATGTTCGGTGCCTGTGTTCCGTTACGCCCTCGAACGCTGGCCGTCCGATTTGTTCGAAGTCGACGTGTTCTATCGCGGCGAGTTGACGCCTGAGCAACGCGCGGCGGTGTCGCAACTCGAAGACCAGTCGCAGATCAACGGCGGCGCCGTGAACTGGGAGGTCGTTCACTGCAATCTCGATGAAGAACTTGACGAGGATTCTGCAGGCCCTGGGCGATACGCTCGGAGACGTCCCGCTGCCGCACGTCGTGCTCCGGCGTCCAGGCGGGAGGCGAGGATCGGCGATCGTCTGGTCCGGGGCGTTGTCGGACGCAAAGCCGTCGCTGTGGACGTCTCCGGCGCGGGATGAGCTGGTCCGGCGGCTGGCGAAGGGGGATTCGGTCGTCTGGCTGGTGTTTGCCGGCAAGGATCAGGCCGGTTCACAAAAGGTCGTCGAGCAGTTGCAGAAACAATTACCGGAACTGGCCGATGAGATTCCTCTGCCCGCCGGAGTGGGTCTGCCGGGCTCAGAGCTGTTGACGCGCCTGCCCCTCGAAGTCCGTTTCTCGGTGCTCATAGTTGACGTCAAGTCGGCCGAGGAAGCAATGCTTCGCAACCTGGTCACGCGCGGAGTGATTGAAGACGTCGCGGATGACGAAGCAATTGTGGTTCCTGTCTTCGGCCGCGGCCGGGCAATGACGGCGCTCAAGGCGGACTCGATCGACGAGGCATTGCTGGCGGAGTGTGCGGGCTTTCTCTGCGGCGCCTGTTCCTGCCAGGTCAAGCAGTCTAACCCCGGCTTTGATCTGCTGCTGGCCGTCAATTGGGGCGAGCGGCTCTGGGAAGACCCGGACCTCTTGCCGGAAACGACCGAGCCCGAACCCGCGGGCGAAGCTGGCGATGCTTTTGACCAGCCGGTCCCCGATGAGCCCGTCTACGTTCCCATCCCGACGGGCCGAGAGGAAACGCCGGCTGGCCGCGAGGAGCCCGCCGCGGATCGAAAGGAACCGGCGGCGAGCGAGCCGTCAGCAACCGTGCCTCAGGCGACATCCGAGCCCCAGGTCGAAAGCCAGCCAGACCACGTGCTCCGTTGGGCGGCCTTGGGCATCGCCGCCCTTGTCATCGGCCTCGTTCTCGGTTTCCGCCGAAGTGCCTAGGCGAGCTGGAACCTTCGGCCGGCTCATAGTGGCGCCGGATTCATATCAGCAGGCGATTGGATCCATGGTAGAATCGCTGCTGGCGTGATTCCCAAGTTACGAGGGCAAGCACAAGGGCTAAGCTCCGCGATCAAAAGTCAGTCGAACACGTCGCCAGGCAGGCCCGAGAGAACCATGATTGGCTACGACCACGTTGATGGCGTGCGTCGAGCTCCAGAAACTCAAGCTGAATGATTGATGCAAAAAACTCCCGACGCGTCTCTTTCCTCATCACTCTGCTGTGGGCGACGTGTGGCGCGGCAATCGGGCAGTACGACGGCGGCCCCAAGTCTGCGTCCGCCGCAGAAGCAAGGGCCGATTCAGCGGTTGGCGACAAGCCGACGTTCCTAACGCTCGAAGAGCTCAAAGCAGCGGGAGCGGGCCGATCAAGCTATCGGAATTTTCAACCTGATTCCGTCGCAGCAAAAACGCCGAAGCCCGATCTGGCAAGATTTCGCGACGAGATTGAGCCGGTCCTGAACAGAGCCTGCGTTGAATGCCATGGGCCTGACACGCAAGAGGGCAACATTCGGATCGACTCGCTGGATCCTGATCTGCTACACGGCAGCGACGTCACCTGGTGGCTCGAAATCCTGGCCGTGTTGAGCAAGGGCGAAATGCCCCCCGCGGACCAAGCCCGCCTGGCGGACGATGATCGAACGAAATTGGTTGAGTGGCTTTCTTCACAGATCCAGCTCGCGTCGAGCGTGCGGCGCGCCGAGGAGGGGCACTCGTCTTTTCGGCGGATGGCGCGTTACGAGTACAACTACGCCCTGCAGGACTTGCTGGGGCTGCCTTATGACTTTGCGAAGGACTTGCCGCCCGATCCCGTTTCGGAGGATGGTTTTCAAAACAGCTCTGAAACGCTGCACATGTCGGCCATCCAGTTCGAGACTTACCGCGAGCTGGGGCGCAACGCTCTGAAGCGGGCGACGGTGCGCGGCGAACGGCCGGAACCAGGTTACTGGGGCGTATCGATGAAGGCTGCTTCAGCCGACGAGTGGGCGAAGCAGGAAGAGCAACTGGAAAAGATCAGGCAGCAGCACAAGGACGAGCCGGAAAAACTGAAACAGGAGCTGGAACGGCAGACGGCAAGTTTTCGAGCTCGGCCCAATGCCGTTCATTACAAGGACCTTGCGACCGGCCGCACTGCCAGTGTGACATGGCGTTACCCGGGCGCCAAATACGCGTGGAAACCGTCCCCAGCTCGCCCCGAAGTCTCCGCAGGTTTCGATCACGTTGCCGTCATCCCGCCGAATCAAAAGCTGATCGTCGAACTGGGCGATACCATCCCTGACGCCGGTACGCTTCGCGTCCGCGTCCGTGCTTCGCGCACGTCCGCCGATGACGGCCCTGTTCCCAGCCTGCAACTCGAGTTCGGCTGGCAGGCGAGCAACGATTCGCAGGCCTCCGTCCGCATCAGCGACCATGACATCGCCATTAACGCTGCTCCGGATCGACCGGAATTCTATCAGTGGGAGATTCCGCTGGGCGAAGTTTATCCGCGCAACTCGGTGCGCGGGATCTCGAAGTTAGGAGACTTACCGAGCCCTTCCGAGTACGTGAAGCTGGTGAACAGCTCGGTTTCGCCCGGCGATATTCAGATCGACTACGTAGAGATCGCGGCGCCCGTGTATGAGCAATGGCCGCCGGAATCGCACAATCGAATTTTCATCGACAGTGCCAACAAGACTGACGAAGCCGCTTATGCGCGAGAAGTGCTGACGCATTTCATGTCGCGGGCCTGGAGGCGAACGGTTACGGCGTCTGAAGTCGAGCAGAAACGGGCTCTGTTTACGAGACTGCGCCCTGCATGCGAGGACTTTCAGGAAGCCATGATTGAGGTTCTGGCGGCCGTGCTCTCTTCGCCGAAGTTTCTGTATCTTGTCCGGACCGAGCCGGAGCGCCAGTCCGACGAAAACGCAACCGGTCGGCGGCTAACGGACTCCGAACTGGCAACGCGCCTTTCCATGTTTCTGTGGTGCAGCACGCCCGACGCGGAACTCATGGAACTGGCGGCGAAGGGACGTCTGGGCGACCGTGATGTTTTGACCGGCCAGGTCAAGCGACTCCTGGCCAATGAGAGGTCGAGGCGATTTTCAAAACATTTTGTGCGTCAGTGGCTCGGCATGCAATTGCTCGACTATCTGAACGTTGACCGGAAAGCCTATCCTCAATTCGGCCCGGCATTGAAAGAGGCGATGCAGGAAGAGCCCGTCGCTTTCTTTCATGAAGTTCTGCAGAACAACCACAGCGTACTGGATTTCATCCACGCCGATTACGCGATGGCCAACGAGCGCCTCGCCAGGCACTACGGTTTGTCTGAGGTCTACGGAAATCACTTTCGCCGCGTGCATCTTGGGCCGCAACAGAGGCAGGGCGGTTTGCTGACGCAAGCCGGGCTGCTGGCCATGAACTCGGACGGCAGAGATTCGCACCCGCTCAAACGCGGCATCTGGATGCTCAAGAGCCTGTTGGACGACCCTCCGCCCCCGCCGCCGGCGGCAGTTCCCAAGATTGACCTTGCCGATCCTGAGATCGCCAGGCTCACGCTGAAGCAGCGCATTGAAGATCATCGAAATCAACCGGCCTGCATCTCGTGTCACGCAAAGATCGATCCCTGGGGAATCGCTTTCGAGAACTTCGACGCCGTCGGCGGCTGGCGAACGCAAATCGAAGGCAAGCCGGTCGACGCCTCCAGCGTGCTGTTCAACGGTCAGAAACTGGACGGCATGCAGGGCCTGAAGCGGTTTCTGCTGGAAAACCGGCAGGACCAGTTTGCCCGGGCAATGGTTCACAAAATGACGGCGTTTGCGCTGGGACGGCCTCTGACGTTCGGCGATCGCTCAAGCGTCGACCGGATTACGGCCGATCTTCGCAAACAGGGGGATGGACTTGCTACAATGGTCGAGTTGATTGCGAGTAGCGAGCTGTTTCAGTCGAAGTAGGTCGCAACGCGGATTGACGCTGGCGTAAAAGGTAGAAAGGCAACCGGATGACAACCGATCTCACGTCGCTCGACCGTCGAAAATTCCTGCGCGGTTGCGGAGTCGCTCTCGCGCTGCCCTGGTTCGAGTCCTTCGCCAGCGCCGCCGAACAGCCCGCCGGCCGAAAGCGACTTGCTTGTTTCTATATGCCTGACGGAGTGCCGATGCCGCTCGCGGAGGATCCGGCCTACAAAGACTGGGCCTGGTTTCCGCATGGCAACGGGAAGAACTTCACGTTTACGAAATGTCTCGAGCCGCTGGAGCCGCTGCGCAATGAGTTGACCGTTCTCTCCGGCTTCTCGCACCCTGCGGCGCGGAGCATTCACGGTCATTCGAATGCGGATCAGTTCCTCACCGCGGCCCCCACCGGACCTTCGGGAGACTACAAGAATTCGATCTCGCTCGACCAGGAATTTGCCGCTCACGTCGGAGATCAAACTCGCTTTTCGTCGCTCGTCATGTCGACCGATGGCGGCACGGGAACTCCGCGCGGCGCGCATACCATGTCGTTCAATCGGAGCGGTCGAGCCATCCCGGCGGAGCACCGGCCCAAGCGAATCTTCGACATGCTGTTCGTCAAAAGCGATGACGATGCGGCGCGGCGTCTCGCGCTCAGTCAAAGCGCGCTGGACGATCTGCTGGCCGATGCGCGCTCGTTGCGAAAGACTCTGTCCGCTCACGATCAGAAGACGCTGGATGAGTACCTCCAGTCGGTTCGCGACACCGAGATCAAGGTCGAGAAAGCGAAGCGGTGGATCAATATTCCGCTGCCCACGGTCGAACGTCGATCACTTGAAGCTCGACATCACGCCTGAGGAACCGCGAGTTTATCTGCAGACGATGTTCGAGTTGATTTACCTCGCGTTCAAGACGGATTCCACGCGAGTTGCGACTTACCAGATCGGCAGAGAAAACGGCATCGGCGTCAGCGACTATCTCGCCCGCGCGGTCGGGTTCAATCTGACGCACCAACTCTCGCACAACACCAAGGAGCCCGGCGGCTGGAAGAACTTCGGCACGTACTGCCGGTTCCTCAGCGAAGAATACGGGCGCTTCATCGGCAAGCTACAAGCGACTGCCGAACCGGCGGAAACGGCAGCATGCTGGACAACACCCTGCTCCTGTTCGGTTCCGCATCCAGCGCCTTCCACCTTTCTCGCAACTACCCGCTGATTCTGGCCGGCGGCAAGAACATGGGATTCAAGCACGGGCAGTACCTCAACTACGCGGGCGACAACCCGCAGGGCGGCGCCTGGAACGGAGGCACGGAGCCCTGGCAGAAAGAGGTTGCTCACGAGGACATTCCGCTGGCCAACCTTTTTGTCACCATGCTGCAGCGTTTGGGGGTCGAGACCGACGGCTTCGCCGACAGCACCGGTGCGCTTGCCGACGTCTGACCGTCATACGGAAAGCGACCGCAGAGCTGCGACGCCCGACGTGTCGCTCGGCCTGCAAAGCAAAACGAGTCATACTGCGCCGCCGCAAATTTCTGCCGCGTCGAGGTCGAACTCAGGTTGGCCCGATCCAGCGAACCGTTTTGCGCCTGCGGCCACGGGCGAGCCGCCGAATCAACGATTCGCCTCGACGCGCTCCGGTTGTGGGCGCCGTCCGGCTTTCAAGGCCAACCACTGACGCCGAGCCAATGATTTCTCCGGACACGCGACCGGCGTGGCCTGCAGCATGCCCAAGATGCGCTTGGCGGCGCCGTATTGATGATCGGCAAGCAACTGTTGCGCTTTTTGGAATCTCTGGCCGTTGACGACTTCCCATAGCATGGCGGCGAGCTCCGGCGGCGGCGTCGAGCGACGGATCGCCTGCAATTGCTTGCCCAGGCTGTCCGCGAGCACCAGCGTGGGCGCCGTCCGTTCGGCGAGGTCGAACGCCGGGACGTGCGCCAGGTTCGATAACGCGGCGAGTTGATCGATCGGCAACACAATTACTTTGCAGTTCCGCACGGCCCCTCGCAATGGCGGCTGAGCCAACTCGTTCAGCACGGCCGCCGTCTCGATGGTCAGGGCCGAGGCGGCGTTGAGACTTCCGGGATTGACCAGCACGAACAGCACGGGCATACCCTCTTGCTCAGCCGTTTTGAGCGACTCTGCGGCGCCCTGCACCGCCTCGCGACTGCCCGTGATCCGCTCGTTAGCCAGTCCCGTAAAGACCGCCTCTTGAATTGCCGGCAGGGGCGCCAGCGGCGTCTCCGCCAACAGCGCATGCACTCGATCACCGGCTTGCACTTGATGGGCTTCTGTAACGCGACCGGCGTCGGCCTCCCAATCGCCCGGTCCTTTGCCCAATTGGCTATCGAGCCGGATGGTCCAGCGCCTCATCCAATAGCTTATCTGCTGAAACAGGCCCCACCACCGCGTTCAACACGAATCCTTCGGGCGTGCAAAAGTAACCGGCCACGTTGCCGCCGTTTTTTTGCACCTGGCCGTTGACCTTGGTGACCGTGAAATCGCCGACTTGCTCGTACGCGCAAACGAAGTGTTTACTGAAAAAGTCTCCAACGCGCTGATCCGACAGGGCGCCCGCCCTGAATTTGTGGGCATTGTTTCACGTGAATTCGTCGCGGGTGAAATCACCGGATAATTGAATGATAAACGCCAGTTTGTGCTGCGCTTCGGCCAGTTTTCCGGCTTCGCGAGGCGATTTGACCCACGTGATCGTCGTGCCGTACTTGTGATCATCGGCGTTTGGCGGAGACAAAGCGCCGAGCGGCCTGGCGCACGTTCCCGATTCGCAGCCCTCTCGCTCGCCTGGCCAGTTTTGGCGCCGCGGCGGCGTCTTTGGGTGCGCACAACAACAGAAACGCATCGGCGACCAACGCCAAACCTAAGCCGACGCGCAAGCTTCCCGCTTTTGACTTTCGCAGCCAACGATGATTCATGGCGCCACTCCCTTCGCTTCCAATCGTTTATTTCTGCTTGCACGAAGAGGAACATGCATGCACCGTGCCGCGCCGGTTAGAATCGCCGCAGCATGACGGCTAACCTGTTGATGTTTAGGCGGTTGCGTCGATGGGGCTGGCGGGGGGCCAGAACTCGCTTGTTTTCGAGCGCAGTCAAATCGATGGCGCCGGTCAGTCGAATTTGATTTGGCGCACGATCGCATCCGCCAGGCTTTGCACCGCCGACATTCGTCGCTTCGACGTTTGAACGCAACGTTTTTGGCTGCCAGGCAATCGGCGCGGAAGGAATCGAACCCTCGACCCGGGCCTTATAAGAGCCCCGCTCTGACCACTGAGCTACGCGCCGCGCGTCAGTGGGGCCGGAGGGATTCGAACCCTCGCCTTGCCGCTTAAAAGGCGGATACGCTGCCGTTACGCCACGGCCCCAAGAATTGGTTGGGCCGTATGCGTTTGATCCGTTCGGATCGTGACATGGCTATGCTCCGGAAAAGTTGACACCTGATTAGACGCGGCAAGCCTCATCCGGTTCGCGGATTTCTTTCGCGGGGAGGCGCTGAGGCGTTTCGATTACCATCGCCGCCTTTATCTACCTCACGCGGGAAGGGAGCCTGGGACTGATCGAAACGACCGACCGCGTCACGCGAACGGCCGATCTCACCGGGACGTTCACCGATCCGCCGCCCGGGGTCGGATTCTTCAAGGGCGTTCGATATAATCATAAGGAGATCATCCCTTGAGAATCCGACCGAGTGCAGGCAATGAGGCCAGCTCGAAAGCCCAAGACGACGGCGAAGCGCGTGCGTGAAGACGAGACTCAGAACGACGAACCGTTTTCGCGGCGGTCAGCAAGAAGCGATCGTTTCACGCTCGGCGTGCGCGTGGCCGTGACGTTCGATCTGGCGCTGGCGGCCGTGAATGCCGCGATGATTTTGGGCGTCGTGGTGCTGTTGCTCCGAGAGAATCTTTCGGCCTCCGCGGGTGCACTGCTATTCCTTTCCGCCGCCTGCTTTCTCTGGAGCGGCGGCAACTGTCTGATGCACCTCCGCTTCATGACCCAATTGCTGCTGCTCGCCGACAGACTGGAAAGCGGCGACACGCCGGCGCCGCGTCTCGTGGAATGGGAGGGGCCGGAACTCGACGCCTGCGCGAGAATCGAAGGCTACGCGACCCATTCGTCATCGTCCCAGGTCTTGTACCTGGTCACGGGCGTCGCATTAGCGGCCCTCGCCTTGGCGATGCACTTGTGGGCGTACGCCTGGCGCGCCGGCGTCATCGCCTTGGCGCTGTTCATCTTGATGTCCATCGTGATCGGCCTGTCCGGCATTCGCAAGAAAGCCCGCGAAAAGCGTCGACCGCGAACGCCCCGACTAACGGAAAAGCTCGCACTGATCCCAAGTCGTAAATGCACCAGCCTCAATCTTCCGACCCGAGGCCGTGGCGGCATTCAAACTCGTAGGGTGGGCATTGCCCACCACCGAACCATGGTGGGCAATGCCCACCCTACGAGCCAACACGGCTCCAAGTAACGTGGTTCTCAATGAAAACCATCAAACGGCTCCCGCCGCTTGCAGCCTTGCGGCGGACCGCCTAGGCTGTTGAAGGCACGGAATCCAAGGAACTCACGATGAATGCGTTGCAGCGGTTCCTCGGCGAGCATCAAGAACTCACGCGGCGCTATTTTCTCCGTCTCGGCGCAGCGGGACCGCTCGCTTTCTCCTTACGATCTTGCACGGCCCACGCCAATCCGCCGGCGCCCGAGTTGGCGGCGGCGATTGAAAAACTCGAATCGTACTTCACGCCGCAGGATCAATTTCGCGACGTCTCGCGAGGCAAGCCGCTGCCCCATTCGTTGCCCGACGATCAGAAACAGGCCGCCGGCTTGACGCGCGAAACGTGGAAGCTGGAAGTCATTTCGGATCCGGAGCATCCGGCCAAGCTTCGCCGTCCATTGACCAAGTCAGACGGCTCCGCGCTCGACTTCGACGGCTTGATGCAACTGGCCGAGAAGCATGCCGTCCGCTTTGCCAAGCTGATGACCTGCCTGAATATCGGCTGTCCGTTGGGCATGGGCATCTGGGAAGGGGTGCCGCTCCGCGAAGTATTCTGGCTGACCGAGCCGCGCGAGGACTGCACGCCGCGTCTTCTATTACGGCTATCACAATGACGATCCTGCAGCAGATGTTTCGCAGTTCGCTGCCGGTCGGACGCGTGCTCGAAGATCCGTTTGATTTGCCGCCCGTGATTCTCTGCTACAAGCTCAACGGCCAATGGCTGAACAGCGAGCGGGGCGGCCCCGTGCGGATGGTCGTGCCCGAAGCCTACGGATTCAAGAGCGTCAAGTGGCTGACGCACGTCGTAATTTCCAACCTGTACCACGCGAACGACACGTACGCCAACGGCAACAACGACGTCGACAGTCCGCTCAAGACGTTCGCCGCCACGTTGTCCGTGCCGCGCGAAGTCAAAGCCGGCCAGCCGATCGCCGTGACCGGCTATGCGCAAGTCGGCATTTCCGGGTCTGTCGAAAGTTCAGGTCTGGATTGCACCGGCTGCCGAACAACGGCCGGCTGGCGAAAAGCACTTCGCGACCGCTCCGTGGGTCGACGCCCAGCTTTTGCCGCCGCCGGCAAGACTGGGGCGGAGACCTGCCTGAGGGCAAGATTCCGGACGGAACCTTGGGCTTCGACGCCGCAGGGCGGCCTGCATCCTGGCCCATGCGGCTGGCCAAAGCCCATTGGGCCGCGCTGCTGCCGGGCCTGCCTGCCGGAGATTACGTTCTGCGCAGTCGCACCATCGATGAAAAGGGCATCGCTCAGCCCTTGCCGCGCCCCTTTCCGCAAATCGGGCCACAGCGCCATCGAGACGGTTTCGCTGACGGTCGTTGCTTGATGCGTCGTATCAGCGGCCTGGTTGTCGGCAAGGCCATTGGCAGCGGCTGATCGCCGTCGTTACAAAGGTTTCCCAATCGCGATGTTCGGGACAGTCTCGCGGAGATTTCAAGGCTCGTTGGAAAGGGCGAGAACATGAAGTCGCTCGCATCTCTTCTCACGTTCGCCTTCTTCGCCGAACATGCAGGAGCCGCGGTAACGACGTACGAAGGCGACTCCGTGGCCAGCCTATAAGCAGAGCGACAGCCGACTCGAGGCCGGCTGCCGCCCGGTTTTGCATTTTCCGCCACGCCGCCAGGCGAAGAACGGATCGGCGCTCATGTTCCACGTCGGACTGGCGCGGTACGCAACCCGGCAATACCGCTATTGCCCTTGGTTGCCGGAATCTCCGCCGTCCTTTGAGCCCAGCGCACCCCAAACGCCATACGGGCTCGGACCGGAGGTCGGCTCCGGATACGAGAGTCCCTGATTGGCGCCCGTTCCCGTGCTGATCGAATCGTTGACGAACCGCGTCGAGCCGTCGAGCATCGCGGCATTGACGCCGCCCGGATGATTGCTGCTGGCGGAATACAAGCCGGTGCCGTTATCGCAGGTGCCCGTCGTATTGCAGCATGAGGGACTGTTCGGGGGCAATACCGTGTTGAAGCTGACCCAAGTGGCGTAGCCGTCCTGCCAACGAAGACCGGCCTCTTGTACGGAGGCGCCGGTGTACTTGCCGCCGGTCGCCTGCGCCAGGCAGATCCCAGGATTCGTGTTGACGGTGCTCACGCCCACGGCAATGCCGCCTTTGACCATTAGCGCGGACGTGCCGAACACGCGTTCGGACAAGGCAATGGTGTTGCTGGCGCCGTCCGTGACGTTCGCCATCGTGCAGCGAGTGTTAAAGCCAAATACTCCGCGGATGTAAGCGTTGTTGTTGTTCACGACGCTAATGCTGTCTCCGGTAGAGAAAGCGTAGTTCGTTCGACCATACGTGCCCGTCGCTCCGGCGGGAGCGGGTTGAGACGGCTGGCTCGGAACCATCAGGCCGGTTTCCGAAGGACAAGCCAGCGCGGGGAATGTTCGTGCACCAGGGCGGATACTGCGGAGTCCAGGGCACAGGACCGTACGGCGGATACGTCACCGTGCCGTCAAAGCTCGGCGTCGTCGAGACGACCCGATCAAATAGTTGCCGCATTTCAATGTAGGGCAGCAACAGCACGAAGCCGCTCATGCGGCCGCCGTTGGAACTCGTGCCCGTCTGACGCGGGGGAAAGCACCGCGCGACGTCATGATAATTCTGCAGCGCAATCCCAACTGCTTGAGATTGTTCGTGCACTGACTCCGCCTGGCCGCCTCGCGAGCTGCCTGCACTGCGGGCAACAATAAGGCGATCAGGATGCCGATAATGGCGATGACGACCAGTAACTCGACCAGCGTAAAACCGACGCGTCTTCTCATGGTTCCCCCAAACGCAACCGAAGGCATGTGAAACGATGACGACAAAAGCTTACACGGCAAGCCGGAGCGGCTTGCTTGTAACTGCCTCAAGAGTGCAACACGACCGGGCGGCCTCAATCGCCAGGGCGTCAGAAGTCTGTTCCGTACTCAACCGAGATAGGGCATAGAGATGCGACGACTCGGTCGATGTATCAATGAGATCGTAGCTAGAAGTGAACGCGCATGTCAATCAAGTTACACGGCGTCGTTCGCGTAATATTTATAATAAAATCGCCAAGGAATCTTTAGTTCACGGCTTCGCCCGTTACGGCATCGTTCGATTGAGCGCACACACGGTCGTATCCGTGCAAGGCAGCGCCGCCCACGCGCCGGGCATGCCTCGATGCGCAGCGCGGCGATAGCTCCAGTGGAGGGTGCGGAGGGCCTGCTCCCGCCGGCCGATGCGTGAAAGTCCGTGAGCTGCTTGTAGGCGGTCATGGGGCGCCGCCGCGAAACAGGAGCGGCGATTGGTCGAGGAAACGGCGCGATGATAGGGAACAAGGCGAACCTTCGCCTCCTGGCTCCCCATCGGAGCGGCGAGTCGATTTGCCGGACGAGGCCCGTCCGGTTAAATTCATGGCCTTGCTGCGGCGGTATTGGCTTCCCCCGCTTGCCGCTGACGCCCCCAGCCGACGATCGCGTCGATCGTGCCCTGCCGCGACCTGGCAATTGTCTGCCCGAGCCCATCACCATGACGCCGGCGCCCAATTCGAGTTCTTCACGGCTGCTGGCGGCGGCCGCGGCGGCATTCTGTACTTACTTCTGCATGTACGCGTTCCGCAAGCCGTTCACTGCCGGAACGTTTGAAGGTCAATCAGTCTTCGGCTTTGACTTCAAGGCGGTGCTGGTCATCGCGCAACTGCTGGGCTACATGCTGTCGAAGTTCATCGGGATCAAGGTGATCTCTGAAATGCGGAGCGAACGCCGCGCCGCGGCGATCCTGGGGCTGATTTTCACGGCCGAAGCCGCGCTCGTCGGGTTTGCCTTCGCCCGGCGCCGCTGAAAGTCGTCATGATGTTCGTCAACGGCCTGCCGCTGGGCATGGTCTTTGGCCTGATTCTGGCATACCTGGAGGGGCGGCGACAGACCGAGGGCGCTGTCAGCCGCCTTGTGTGCAAGCTTCATCGCTTCCTCGGGAGTCGTAAAGTCCGTGGGCCGCTGGCTGGTTCAGGATTGTGGCATCAGCGAGTTTCAGATGCCGATGCTGACCGGCTTGATGTTCCTGTTGCCGTTACTCGCGGCCGTGTGGGTGCTGCAGGCCACTCCGCCGCCGGATGCCGTCGACCATCAACTCCGCAGCCAGCGGAAAGCCATGGACCGGACCGAGGCGCGGCAGTTCCTGGCCGCGTATTGGCCGGGACTGTCGCTACTGATGTTCGTCTACGTGGCAATCACCGTGATCCGCACGATTCGAGACGATTTTGGCGTGGAGATCTCGCGCAACATGGGCGTCAGCCAAACGCCGTCGGTCTTCGCGCAAACAGAAACCGTCGTTGCCGTCTGCGTGACCGCGCTGAATGCGCTGGCGATCTGGATCCGCGGCAACTTGACGGCGATCCGCGTCACGGTTGCCCTGATGTGCGGCGCCTTCGTCGCGGTGGCCGCCTCGGTGCTGCTGCAGGCAACCGGCCGCGCCTCGCCGTTTGCGTTCATGGCGGCCTGCGGAGTAGGTCTTTACGTGCCTTACGTGGCCTTTCACACCACCGTCTTTGAACGGCTGATCGCCGCTGCGAAGCGTCCCTGCAATTTGGGATTTCTTATGTACCTGGCTGATGCGCTGGGTTACCTCGGTTACGCCGTGGTGATTGTGCTTAAGACGGCCAGCAGCTCGCCGGCGGACGTGCTGCCGTTTTTCCTGTGGACCTCGCTGATCGTGTCGGCGCTGTCGATTGTTGCGCTGCTGGCGGCGATCTTTTACTTTGAGAAAACCCTGCCCGGCGAAGTGCAAGCCGCCGCTCCCGCTGCGGCGCCTCCGATCGAAATTCGCGCCCGCGGAGTGATCTGCCGCCGGCGAAAGGACTTTTTGGGACGGAGCAAATAGGGGAAGCGCAAGATGGCGACGAACGGATTGAATGAATAGTCCTACCGTGAAAGAACGTTCCCGGACATGTCAGGCCGCCGTGTTCGTCGGCGCCGGCCGTCCGCTGGAACTGCGCAGTTTTGACTTTCCTCCGCTCGAACCGGGCGAAGCCCTGGTCCGCGTACAGTGCAGTACGATTTGCGGCAGTGATCTGCACACGATCAGCGGAGCACCGCAGGAAGCGACCCCGTCGATCCTGGGGCACGAAGCGCTGGGCGTGATTGAAGACGTCGGCGATCCGGCGCCGTGCGACATAACACGAAAGCGGCTGCAGCCGGGAGACCGGATTACCTGGTCCGCGGCCATCTCGTGCGGCGCCTGCGATCGCTGCCAGGGCGGATTGCCGCAAAAGTGCCGCCTGCTGGCCAAGTACGGGCACGAGCTGGCCGCAGGCCGCCAGGCCTTGAGCGGCGGGCTGGCCGAGTTTGTGTTGCTGCACCGCGGCTCGACGGCCGTCCGCATCGCGCCCGAGGCGCCGGCCGAGGTCATGTGTCCGGTGAATTGCGCCACTGCGACGGTCGCCGCCGCGTTGCGAACCGCCGGGCCGACCGCAGGCCGCAACGTCTTGATTCTTGGCGCGGGCATGCTGGGATTGACCGCCGCCGCAATGGCTCGCTCGCGCGGCGCCTCCACGGTCGCCGTCTGCGATGTCAGGCGCTCGGCGGCTCAAGCGCACGGCTCGGTTCGGAGCGGACAGCCAGATTGAATGGAGTGCGGAACCGGACGAACTGCGGCGGCGTGTCCACGACGCTTACGCGACGGAGTTGTTCGATATCGTGCTGGAATTGTCAGGCTCGCCGGACGCGGTCGAAGCGGCTTTCCGCCTGGGCGACGTCGGAGCGCAACATCGTACTTGCGGGCAGTGTAATGAAGTCGCGACCGGCTGCCATCGATCCGGAAAACGTCGTGCGCCGCTGGCTGTCGGTCCACGGCGTGCATAACTACCGCGCTGAGGATCTACAGTCGGCCGTCGCGTTTCTCGGACAGTTTGGTTCGGCTTATCCATTCGCCGAGCTGGTCGAGTTTTCCTATCCGTTGTCCGACGTGAATGCCGCGATCGAAACGGCCGTTCGTGATCGGCCGTTCCGCGTCGCCGTTCGTCCGTGAGAGGTCCCGCCATGACTGACGTCAAAACTATCATTGACCTGTTGGAACAACGCGGCGACTCGCAGTACGGCGGCGAGGCCGTCACGCAACTCGAGCACGCTTTGCAAGCGGCATTGCTCGCCGAGCAGGAACAGGCGCCGCCGGAGCTGATCGTGGCGGCGCTGTTGCACGACGTCGGGCATCTTGCTGCACGAACTGCCCGACGACGCGCCGGAAGCCGGAATCGACGATCGCCATGAGTACTCCGCCGGTAACTTTCTTGGCAAGTGGTTTCCCCAAGCGTCGCCGAGCCCGTGCGGCTGCATGTTGCGGCCAAGCGTTACCTGTGCGCCGTGGACGAAGGCTATCTGAGCTCGCTCAGCCAGCCCTCGCTCGTCAGTCTCGCTTTGCAAGGCGGGCCGATGTCGCCTGAGGAGGTCGCAGAATTCGAACGCGGCGCATTACGCCGATGATGCCATGCGGCTGCGGCGCTGGGACGACGCCGCCAAGATTCCTCGCCTGCCGACGCCCCCGCTTGCGCACTTCGCAACGTACGTAATGCAAACCGCCTTGAAGAGCTCGCCCGCATGACGCCCCATTTTGACGTCGCCGTGATCGGCGGAGGAATCGTCGGCCTGGCGCACGCCTGGATGGCCGCTCGCCGCCGGCTGCGCGTGCTGCTGATCGAACGCACCGCCGCGGCCGAAGGCGCCTCGGTGCGCAACTTTGGCATGGTCTGGCCCATCGGCCAGCCGGCCGGCGAACTCCACTCGCTCGCGCTGCGCTCGCGCAAACTGTGGCTCGAACTTCATTCGCACGGCGCCTTGACGGCCGAGACGTGCGGCTCGATTCACCTGGCTCATCGACAAGACGAACTGGCCGTACAGGAAGAATTCTGCAGCCAGGCGACGCACGACGTGCGCATGATCTCGGCGGCGGAAGTCGCCGAGCGGGCCCCGTTGGCCAATGTGGAAGGACTGCTGGCCGGCATGTACAGTCCGACGGAAGTCCGCGTCGATCCGCGGATCGCCAGCGCTCGCATCGCCGCCTGGCTGGCCGAAACGCAAGGCGTAGAGTGCTGCTTCCGCACGGCGGCGATTGCCGTGGAGGACGGTCTCGTCAGGGCGTCGGACGGGCGCTGCTGGCGGGCGGACCGCGTCGTTATTTGTAGCGGCAGCGACTTGCAGACGCTGTTTCCCGAGTGGTTAGGCAAGGCGGGACTGACGCTGTGCAAACTGCAGATGCTCCGATCGGTCGCGCAACCGCTTGACGTACGGCCGGCGCCGCACCTGGCGAGCGGGCTGACGCTGCGGCATTATACGGCGTTTCGCGATTGCCCTTCGTGGAAGTCGCTGCAGACTCGCATCGACGAGGAAACGCCGGAACTGACTCGTTACGGAATTCACCTCATGGCCTCGCAGTTCGCCAACGGCGAAGTGGTGCTGGGCGATTCGCACGAATATGGAGACGAGATCGCGCCGTTTGACAAGAGCGAGATCGACGAGCTGATCCTGCGCAAGGCGCAAAGGTCTTCCGGCTGCGCGACTGGACCATTTGCCAACGCTGGCACGGAATTTATGCGAAGCACCCTGAGTTGCCCGTCTTTGAAGGCACTGCCGCAGACGGCGTGCATCTGTTTGTCGGAACGGGAGGGGCGGGGATGACGCTGTCTTTCGGATTGGCGGAGCGGGCTTGGAAACGCTGGCTGGGAGAGAATTGATGACCAAGGAATTGACGCATCTGACCGCCGTCGTCTTCGACTGGGCCGGCACGACCATCGATCACGGCAGCCGCGCCCCGGCGATCGTGTTCCAGGAAGTCTTCCGGCGCCATAACGTCGAGGTCTCCGTGGCGCAGGCGCGCGAGCCGATGGGGATGGCCAAGCGCGACCATATCGCAGCGATCCTTGCCATGCCCGAGATTGCCGCCGGCTGGCAAGCGGCGCACGGCCGCTCCTGCCAGGCAAGCGACATTGATGCGCTGTATGAAGAATTCCTGCCGATCCAGCAGCGCATTCTCGGCGAACATTGCGACGTCATACCGGGCATTCCCGAAGCCGTGACGGAATGCCGCCGGATGGGGCTGAAGATCGGCTCTTCCACCGGCTACACGCGCGCGTTGATGGACGCGGTCATGGCGGCCGCAAAGCAGCAAGGCTACGAACCCGACTGCGTGCTCTGCGTCGAAGACGCCCCGCGCGGCCGCCCGGCGCCGTACCTGCTGTACGAGGCCGCCAAACGGTTGGACGTCTATCCGCTATGGACAATCGTCAAAGTCGACGACACGCCGGTCGGCGTCGAAGCGGGCCGCAACGCCGGCTGCTGGAGCATCGGCGTCACGCGCACCGGCAACTGCGTCGGCCTTTCCCGCGAGGAAGTCGACGCGCTGCCGCCAGCCGAATTGCGCCGCTTGTGCGAGCAGGCCGCCGCTCGGCTCGAGTCGGCCGGAGCGCACTACACGATCGAGTCGGTCGCGGACATCGTTCCGATCCTGCTCGACATTGACCGCCGTCTGCAAAAGGGCGAATTGCCCGTTGCGGTCGCTGGCGGAAAGTAAGGCGGCGGCGTTCCCGCCTGGGGCGACAATCAGTCTTTGCCCTAGCGCTCACTCAATCCACTCAGGCAGTTCCGACAATGAACGGATGCGATGTTCGACGGCGCAGCGACTCGCCGGGATCGATCAGCACGCTTTGCCAGCCGGCGGCGCGGGCCCCTTCGTAATCGTTCATCAGATCATCGCCCGCGAGCAACAATCGCTCGGGCGGCAGCTTCAAGCTCGCTTCAACGGCGGAGAAGAACTCGCGTGCGGGCTTGCGCACGCCGAGCTGCGAGGAGATGAACAACCGCCGGCAATCGGCCAGCGGCGGCAGTCCTCGGCAGACGGTCTCCAAGCGGCTGTCGAAGTTCGAGGCGATTCCGAGCGTCAGTCCCCGCTCGGAGAGCCGACGCCAGCATTCGGCCGCGCCGGAGCAGAGCCGCCAACTGGTTGGCCGTGCGAAATGGTTCCACAGCGCGGCGAACAGTCCTTCGCCGTTGGTCACGTCGTCGAAGACTTCGCCGACGATGGCCTGCCAGCGGCGCCGTTCGCGAAGCTCGTCGGTCTTGTCGCCGTACTGCGCGTCATCGAGCCGTTCCTGCCGCGCGAAGGCGGCGCGGAAGCGGTGCAGAATTTCCTCGCCGATCATTGACGAGCCGAACTGTCGGCCAGCCGCCTGGTAGGCGACGGCCACTGGCGGGTCGGGCTCGATCAACGTCCCGACCGCATCAAATAAGACGGCTTGCACCTGTGCCATGTCGCCGCTGAGTCGCGTGCGCGGAATTCTCTTACGTGCGAGGAATGATGTGCAGGTCGAGCAGTACGACAAACAGCATCAAGCCTGCCAGGAAGAACAAGCCCTGCGAACTGCAAGGCGGTCATCACCTGCTCGCTGGCCGGTTTGCCGCGCACGCCTTCCCAGGCCAGGAACATCATGTGCCCGCCGTCGAGCAAGGGGATGGGCAGGAAGTTGATGACGGCCAGGTTGGCGCTGAGCATGGCCAGGAACATCAAGAACTGCGAGGCGCCGGCCGAGGCCGAGGCGCCGGCCTGACCGACGATGGCGATCGGACCGCCAACGCCTTTGATAGAGACCTGGCCGGTCGTGATCTTGCGCAGAAAGCGAAACACGAGCGAAAGCGAATCGCGAGTTTCCGCGGCGCCCAGACTCAAGGCCTCGCCCAGCGTTTCGGCCTTCTGCGTGACGAATTCCTGGCGGAGGATGAAGCCGCGTTCGGGATTGAGCCACTCCGCGTCTTCCTGCGGCTGCGAGCGTAACCTTGCGGTCTCCCTTGAGCGTCAGCTTGACCGTCGTGCCCGGCAGCGAGCCCTGCAGCGAATAGAACAGCGCGGGATAGTTGTGCTTCTCGTCGTTGAATTCCAGAGTTTCGGTTTCAGGCTCGCGTTTGAGCTCGAACTTTTCCTTCGCGTCTTCCGGCGGGACGAGTTCGGCCTGAATGATCTCGTCGCCCGGCTTGATCTTCTGCTTTGCCGCCGGGCTGTCGGGTTCGACCGCCGCGACGGTGTTTTCGATAGCGTACGCCAATCCCAGGGCCGGAATGGTCTGCGGATGATTCTCGATCAGCGGCGGTTCGTCGATCAGCGGCTTCCGTAGCTTGGCCTCGATTTCAATCCGCTTGCCGCCCCGGTCGAGTACGAGCGAGACGGTCTCTCCGGCCCTCGCCGCCAATTGCTGCGGCAAAGCCGCCGGGTCGATCGGCTGTTCGCCGTCGACCGGCGCTCCGTCGATCTCCAGCAGGCGGTCGCCCTTCTGAATACCCGCCTGGTCGGCGGGCGAACCGGCTTGCACGGCGGTGATCTTGCCGAACTTCATCACCAATCCCAGCGTGCGCGTCGGAATCGCAGGGATGTCGATGTTGAAGATCTTCGTTTCGTCGTTGTTGAGCTTGCGATTGACGGTGATCGACGCGGCGCCGGGGTTGTTATACAGCTCGTGTTCCAACTCGAGCGCGGTCTCGACCTGCTTGCCGTTGACCGCCACAATCTCGTCGCCCGGCTCGAAGCCGTCTGGCAACCGAGCCAGCGGCGAGGCGGGTGAAACGGGAGGTTTGGCCAGCTCTCGCGTCCGCGGTCCGGTGATGCCGATCATCGGCGCCAGACGATCCGGCCCGCGATCGGGCGTAACCTTGAAGGTCAGCGGCTCCTTGGTTCCCGGCCGCTGGACGACGAACTTGACGCCGCTTTCCAGGTTGTCGCCCAGGTTGACGTCGCGCTGCAGATCGCGAAACATCGGATGTTTGACTTCGCCGATCTGCACGATCTTGTCGCCCGCTCGCAGACCCGCTCGCCAGGCCGCTTCGCCCGGCAACACGTTGCCTACGGTGCAAGGAACCTGCTTGACGCCCAGTGCGCCGTAGCAATACGTGGCCAGGCAGAAGGCGAAGATTACGTTCATGATCACGCCGGCCGAGATGATCGCCATCCGCTGCGGCACGCTCTTGGCCAGAAAGCTGCGAGGGTCGAACCCGGGCGCCTGCCCGCCCGCAGCATCCCCTTCGGCTTGCTGCAGCTTGGCGCGTTCCAACTCTTCAGCCATCCGGCTGGGGTTGTCTTCCTGGCCGAGCATTTTGACATAGCCGCCCAACGGGAGCACGCCGATGCCGTACTCGGTTTCGCCCCATTGGAACTTGAACAGCTTCCAGCCGCCGATGTCAAAACCGAGATAGAACTTCTCGCACTTCACTCCGCACCACTTGGCCACGGCGAAGTGCCCCAGCTCGTGAACGAAGATCACCATGCCGATGCCCAACGCCACCTGCATGGCAAGCAACAAGTCGGCCGGGTTCAGCAGCGAAAACGCAATCAGGTGCAAGCCCAACGTACAACCTCCCGACGCGCCCAGCCGTCCAGTTTGATCAACTGTTCCAGTGACGGGCGCGGGTCAAAGTGATGATGTTCGAGAACGCTCCGGCAGGCCGGCACGATCTCGGTGAATTGTAGCTCGCCGGACAGGAAGGCGGCTACGGCCGCCTCGTTGGCCGCGTTCAGCACGGCCCCCGTCGTGCCGCCCGTTCTGGCGGCTTCCAGCCCCAAGCCCAAGGCTGGAAAACGCTCGAAGTCCGCCGGTTCGAACTCCAGTCGGCAGGCCTGCGACCAATCGAAATGGGCCGCGGCGCCCGGCTGGCGCTCGGGATAAGTCAGTGCATATTGAATCGGCAATTTCATGTCGGGCGGGCTCATTTGAGCCACTACCGAGCCGTCGACGAATTCGACCATCGAGTGGATGATCGATTGCGGGTGGACGACCACGCTGATCTGGTCCGCCTGCAGGTCAAACAGCCAACGCGCCTCGATGATCTCCAGCGCCTTATTCATCATCGTGGCGGAATCGACGGTAATCTTGGGGCCCATTTCCCAAGTTGGGTGTTTCAGAGCGTCGGCCACGGTGACGCTCTTCATCTGTTCCGCGGTGTAGGTCCGGAATGGGCCTCCGCTGGCGGTCAGGATGATCCGGCGGACTTCCTCGCGCCGCCCGGCCTGCAGAGCCTGGAACACGGCGCTGTGTTCGCTGTCGACCGGCAACACCGACGTGCCGCGCCGTCGGGCCAGATCCATCACTTGCGCGCCGGCCATGACCAGCGTTTCCTTGTTGGCCAGGGCCACCGTCTTTCCGGCATCGAGCGCCGCCCAAGTTCCCCGCAATCCGGCGCTGCCGACAATGGCCGAGACCACAATGTCGACTTCCGGCTGGGTGACCGCCTGCTCGATGCCATCCTGACCGACGAGCAATTCTACGCCTGGGGGAAATTCCGGCCAGGAAAATTGACGAGCCGCAGCGGCATCGCTCCCCACGACCCAGCGGGGGCGCACCGCCAACGCCTGCTCGGCCAGCGCCGCCAGGCTGGAATGCGCACTCAGGGCCACCGCTTCCAGACGCCCTTGCGAGGCGGCAATCACTTCGAGGGTGCTTTTGCCGATGCTGCCGGTGGATCCGAGAACAGCGACCTTAATGACGCGAGGGGGCATAAAGGGGCTTCGGTGCTCGCGAAGTGCAAGCGCGCAGCCGCCGCCCCTGTTTTTGGCGATCAACTCGACCGCCGCGATCTTAGGGCAGCGCTGGCGTTGCTCCGAGTGAGAGAGCCAACGACTCCATTTCTCAAGAGAATCCGGACGTTGCTGAATTCGATCCGCTGCAGTAATCTCCTACAGCAACTGGATTTCGGATCGAACCCACGCATTTTAAACCGACTGCCTTCCGCCCGACAACCCGGATTCGTGACCTGGAACTGGGCGTTGTATCTCCCATCTCTAAGGCATACTATGAACAGGTTCTGCATCTTGCCGGTCATTCGACCGGGGGAATAGGAGTTTCATGGAAAACAAGAACGAAAACGGTCGTAAGCCGGTGGACCGAAAACCCCCGCCAGTGGGGACTAATGTTGTCTGGTATCTTTTGGCGCTTGGGATGGGCGCGCTGCTGATCGTGATGTTCCTGGCGAACAAGCCGGACGTGGACATTCCGTACGGCGAACTGGTCCAACTGATCAAGAAGGGCAATCCCCACAGCACCGATCCCGAGGTGAAGGCCAAGATCGAGGCCGAACTGGGCCCCGATGCCGGCAAAGAATATCCCCACGTTGAAGTCAAGGTTGGCACGGACGCCGCCCAGCAGATTGTCTGGTATTCCGACCTGACGGATTTGAGCGTCGGCCGCAGCGAAATCACGGGCACGGTGATGCGCGAGGTGCGCGATACTCCTGATGCGCGTGAACAGCGCAAGCGCGTCGAGTTCCGCACCGGCCGGCTCGGCTTCGATAACGACAACAACGCGCTGATGAACATGCTGGAGGAGAACGGCTTCACGGACGTGCGAGGCGAGTATCCGCCGACCCGGCTGAGCGAGTACCTGCCGGCGCTGGTGCTGGTCGGCGTGGCCGTGATGTTCATCGCCATCCTGATGCGGCGCTTCGGCGGCGCTGGTTCGCCGATGGCGTTCGGCCGCAGCCGGGGCAAGATGTACGCCCAAGAGGATATCGGCGTCACGTTCGACGACGTCGCCGGCATCGACGAAGCGGTCGACGAGCTGCGCGAGGTGGTTGAATTCCTGCGCACGCCGGAGAAGTACCAACTGTTGGGCGGCCGTATTCCCAAGGGCGTGTTGCTGGTCGGTCCGCCGGGCACCGGCAAGACGTTGCTGGCCAAGGCCATTGCGGGCGAAGCGGGCGTGCCGTTCTTCAGCTTGTCGGGCTCGGACTTCGTCGAAATGTTCGTCGGCGTCGGCGCCGCGCGCGTCCGAGACATGTTCCAGCAGGCCGAGGCCAAGGCCCCGTGCATCATCTTCATCGACGAGCTGGACGCCTTGGGCAAGACCCGCGGCACCAGCGTCGTCGGCGGTCACGACGAACGCGAGCAGACGCTCAATGCGCTGCTCGTGGAGATGGACGGCTTCGGTTCGAACAGCGGCGTGATCGTGATGGCCGCCACGAACCGGCCGGAAACGCTCGACCCCGCCTTGCTGCGCCCGGGGCGTTTCGACCGCCACGTGCTGGTCGATCGGCCCGACGTCAAGGGACGCGAGAAGATCCTCGAAGTCCACGTGCAGAACGTCAAGCTCGACAGCACCGTGCAGCTCAAGGAAATCGCCGGCATTACCTCGGGTTTTGTCGGCGCCGACCTGGCGAACCTGGTCAACGAGTCGGCGCTGCTGGCCGCCCGCAAAGGCAAATCGGCCGTCGGCATGGAAGAGTTCAACGAAGGGGTCGAACGGGTCACGGCGGGCTTGGAAAAGAAACAGCGAATCATCCACGAAGATGAAAAACAGCGAGTCGCTTACCATGAGAGCGGCCACGCTCTCGTGGCTTACTAGCCTGCCGAACACCGACCCGGTGCACAAGGTCTCGATCATTCCTCGCGGCCTCGCCGCGTTGGGCTACATGATGCAGCGGCCGGAAGGAGACCGCTACTTGATGACCCATGCCGAACTTGACAGCCGCATCCAGGTGCTGCTGGCCGGCACGCTGGCCGAAGAGATCGTGTTTGAAGACGTTTCGACCGGCGCTCAGAACGACCTGGAGCGGGCCACCGAAATCGCCCGCAGCATGGTCATGGATTACGGCATGAGCCGGCTGGGCCGGGTCAACTTTCGCGAGAGTTCGCGTTCCGCATTCCTGGCCGGCGCCGAAGGCCCTCGCGACCGCAGCCACAGCGAACAGACGGCTCGCGAGATCGACAAGGAAGTCCAGCGGATCATTGACGAGGCGCTGGCGAAAGTGCGGAAGATCCTGTTGGATCGCAAACCGGCGTTGGTGGGACTGGCGAAACGTTTGATCGAGCGCGAGGTGATGGACGCCGATGAACTGCGGCAGATCATCGAAGACAATTCGCCCAGTCCGCAGATCGTGCCGGGCACCGACGCCGAGCGCAAACGCAGCCCGGAAGCCAAGGAAGTCGTGGATGCCGAAGCCCTCGACGAAACTCGCCGTACGAAGGAAGAGGCGTGAGGCAATCGGCGTCGGAAGCGAGGACGCGCGGTGTCACTACGGGCCGTGAGTCCATCCTTCCTCGAGCGGGATGCTCGCAGTCGACATGCCATTGCGAGTGAGGCGCCGAAGAGGCCGCGGCGGGCGGATCGACTGTTCTTGCCCCTTGCGGCGGCCCCTCCTATACTGGAGTAACCCTCGTAACTGCGAGGGTTTAACTCGCTTATACAGTTTCTGCTCGGAAGAACATCGCCAGGAGGCATTTCCATGGTGTATCGGGCTCTGCTCGCGGCGTTGATGTTGGCGCCCTTCGGCTGGTTCGGCTTGGCGCCGGCGCTGGGCGAAGAGCCCAAGCAAGCTTCCCCGCCCGCTGCCAAAGTACTGCCTGGCGACCGCGAAGGAACCGCCGGACTCAGTAAGAAAGAACAGGCTGAAGAAGACGCCGAGTACTACGAGATGTTCAAGATCCTGGCCGACACCATGGACCAGGTTGAACGGAACTACGTCAAAGACATCAGCCGCCGCGAGCTGATGGAAGCCGCCATCCGCGGCGTGCTGGAGAAGCTCGACCCATACTCGAACTACATCAGTCCTGACGAAATCAGCCGCTTCAAAACGGCGGTCGAGAATCAGTTCGGCGGCATCGGCATCCAGATTGACGTGCGGCACGGCCGATTGACGGTGGTCAGTCCGCTGGTGGGCAGTCCGGCGTATCGCGCCGGTTTGCAATCTGGGGACGTGATCGTAGAGATCGACGGCGCCTCAAGCGTCGACATCGACCGCGACGAAGCCGTTCGCCGCCTCAAGGGCGAAGCCGGCACGAGCGTTGAAATCACCCTGGTGCATCCGCCCAAATCCGAGCGGCGCACGGTGAAGATCGAGCGCGAGATCATCCACATCGAGACCGTGCTCGGCGACCGCCGCGACGATCGCGACCGCTGGGACTTCATGCTCGATCGCCAGAAGAAGATCGGCTACATCCGCATCGTCTCGTTCGGCCGCGACACGTTTCGTGACTTGCGCGAAGCCATGAAGGAACTGGACAAGCAGCATCTGCGCGGCTTGATTCTCGATCTGCGTTTCAATCCGGGCGGCCTGCTGGCCTCGGCCATCGAAGTCGCCGATCTGTTCCTGAGCGAAGGCGAGATCGTCAGCACGGCGGGGCGCAACAGCCCGAAACGTTCGTGGAGCGCCCGCAAGCCGGAGACCTACGAAGGTTTCCCCATGGTCGTGCTGGTGAATCGTTACAGCGCCAGCGCCAGCGAAATCGTTTCGGCTGCCTTGCAGGATCACAAGCGTGCCTTGGTGATCGGCGAGCGAACCTGGGGCAAAGGCAGCGTGCAAAACGTGATTGAACTGGAAGATGGGAAAAGCGCCTTGAAGTTGACGACGGCCAGCTACCGCCGACCAAGCGGACATAACATACATCGCTTCCCCGATTCGAAGGAGAGCGACGTCTGGGGCGTGATGCCTGACGCCGGTTACGAAATAAAGCTGCCCGACGCCGAACTGGGGCGGCTGGTGGCCGACCGCCACGATCGAGACATCTTGCTGATCAACCATTCGGTTCCGCAGGCCGCCGGCGCCAAGGCGGACGGTGAGAAGCCGTCGAGCGACGCCAAGCCTTCCGCCGAAGAGTCCGACGCCTCCCAGGCCGGCGAAGCGAAGCCTGACGCCGCCAAGAAGGAAATCTCCGAGACGGGCGAAGCCAAGGCGGCCGATTCCGCGGCCGAAGCTTCCGGCATGGTGATCGACCGGCAATTGCAGCAGGCGCTGGATTACCTCAGCGGCGAGTTGGCCAAAGCTAAGTGAAGATTCTCGCCCTGGAGACGACCTGCGACGAAACGGCGGCGGCCGTCGTAACCGACCGCCTCGAGGTGTTAGGCGCCTCGGTCGCTTCGCAGGACGCCTTGCACCAACGGTTCCGCGGCGTGGTTCCTGAAATCGCCTCGCGGGCTCATCTCGAACGGATCATTCCGGTCATCGACCAGGCTGTGCGGCAGGCCGGCATTCGTCTGGTCGAGCTCGATGCCATTGCCGTCGCCAACATGCCCGGACTGGCAGGCTCGCTGCTGGTCGGTTTGTCGGCCGCCAAGGCGCTCGGCCGTTGCGCTCGATGTCCCGCTGGTGGCCGTCAATCATCTCCACGCCCACATCTATGCCTGCCGCCTGGCCTTTGGCGAAGCGGTCTTCCCCTCGATCGGGCTGATCGTCAGCGGCGGCCACACCAGCCTGTACCGCTGCTCCGGTCCGCTCGACTTCGAGTTGCTCGGCGGCACCATCGACGACGCGGCGGGCGAGGCCTTCGACAAGGTGGCCAGCATGCTCGGTCTGCCGTACCCTGGCGGACCCGCCATCCAGAACGCGGCCGAGCAAGGCGACCCGGTCGCCTATCCGTTTCCTCGTTCGTTCATCCACGATGAAGATCGATTGGAGTTCAGCTTCAGCGGTTTGAAGACCGCCGTCCGTTACGAAGCCTTCGGGGCCGGGGCGGCTGCGACCGACGCATCCGCGCTGTCGAGCCAAAAGGTGGCCGATCTGGCGGCCAGCTTTCAGGAGGCAGTGGTCGACGTGATCGCCGCCAAGTCTCGGCATGCGCTGCAGCGCGCCGGCTGGCGCAGCCTGTGCGTCGGCGGCGGCGTGGCCGCCAACCGCCGTTTGCGCGAGCGGCTGGCCCGCGTGGGCGCCGAGGAAGGCGTTCGCGTTTATATCGCGCCGTTTGAGCTTTGCACCGACAACGCCGTGATGGGCGCCATCGCCATCGAGCGGCTCAAGGCGGGGCTGGCGGATGGGCTCGAGCTCGACGTGCAACCCGGTCTGATTCGGGGCCGGGCGAGTTAGCGTCTCCGGCGCCCCGTAGCGGAAAAGCGTGAGAGTTTCGTTGACCTTGCCGCAGGGCCCGGAATCGTCACCGATTCCGCTACCTAGGGCCCGAAATTTACCGGTTCCGGTGCATGCCGCAAGGGAATTGCCGCCGGTTCCGCTACGGGCTTCGCCCCGCCTTGGCCGTCGGCCGCGTCGGCCCTTTCAGCAAGCACTCGCGGATTTGCACCGGCTTGTCCACGAGCTTCTCGGGGTGAAGGATAGCGTGCGTCCAGCGAATCAGCCGGCCCAACGTCGGCCGCGTCGCAAGCAGCATGATCAGCAAGGCGCCGCCCAGGATCGACATGGCCAATCCCGGCCGCAACACGAGCAGCAACACGCAGGAGGCGGTCATCAACAGCGGCGGCGCCCAGCGACAGGCCACAGTGATGCGATGAGCCAGGGAGATCATGGCCGGCGTGTCGAGCGAATGACAAACGTGCACCGCCACCGACAGCAAAAACGCGGCGAATACGAAGAGTTGGCAGACCAGCAGAAAGTAGTCCATCCGCGTCATATAACTCAGCGGCGGCAGGCTGGAATCGATCGTGATGCGGTAGGCCACCACGGTCAGAATGGCCGTCACGCCGACGCCCACTTGAGAATTGAATTCTTTCGGGTCCATCCAGAACACCGACCAGGAGGTCGCCACGATTGGCAACAGCGGCAGCACGATGGCCCACCAGTAATAGTGCGGGTCGCGCTTGACGTCGACCTGCAGCACGTGCCGCGAGTAGCTTTCGTTCTGCCGCGGATAGCGCCTCGTGATCACCGAGGCGGAGCGGCCCAGCAAGTTCCAGCCATGCGGCGCGACGCGCGTGCCTTCACGGATCGAACTCTCGCCGGCCTTGTAAACCACCTCGCTGGTGTCGCCGGCGGTTTCCTCAACGCCGACCGTCAATGTATGCCGGTCGAAAGGAAACTCGTGCAGGTCGAAATTGCTGGCGATGGAGCCGCGGTAGTATTGCCGGTAAATCACCGTGCCGTCGGACCGCACGTGGGCCTTGCCGCCCGATTGGACGTCGACTTCCAGATCGTCCATCAGTTGAGGCTGCGGCGTCCAGATCTTGTCGACGGCCACGATGCGTTTGTCGCGTCCCTCCTCGCGGGCATCGAAAGCCAGCCGCGGATCGCGCCAGCTCAGGTACAGGAAGAACTCGATCTCGAACTTCTCCTCATGGTCGTCAATCTGCGAGACTTGGGATAACTCGGCGCTCACGTCGACCTGCACCGGCCGGCCGGGCGGCAAGTCGGTCAGGTCATTGGCCGGGTCGCCGGCAGCCTGCGCCGCGGCGCCGAGCAGCAGGCTCAAGGAGATGACAATCATCTGCGCATTGCGCGTGGGGAACCGTCCGTAGCGACATCAGCACGTCCCTGTGACTCGATCATGTAGGCGGCCTATTGTGCACAAATAGCGAAAAACGAAAAAGATCATCTTGACGGGGCGTTTGGCCCGGCTCCGGCCGTTGGTTAGAATCGAGGCACGGCCCGCGGCGGCCGTTTTTTTACCACCAGGCAAGGGCTGGAAATCTATGCGTATCTTGATGTTCTGTACGCTGTTGAGCTTTTGCGTCAGCGCTGCCGCCGGTGAGCGGTGGACTCAGTTCCGCGGTCCGGAAGGCGCCGGAATCTCCGATGCCACCGGGCTGCCGATCCAGTGGAGCGAGACGGAGAACATCCGCTGGAAAACGGCGCTGCCCGGCAAGGCCTGGTCCTCGCCGGTCGTCTGGGACGATCAGGTCTGGGCGGCCAACGCCACCGAGGACGGCAAGCGGCTCTCGGCCGTCTGCATCGACCGCGAGACGGGGGAGGTCGTGCGCGACGTGCTCGTGTTCACCATCAAGGAACCGCAGTTCTGTTACCCGTTCAACAGCTATGCGTCTTCGACTCCGGTGATTGAAGCCGGGCGGATCTACGTCCACTACGGCAGCCACGGCACGGCCTGTCTCGACACGAGCGACGGCCATACGATCTGGGCCCGGCAGGATTTTCCCTGCAACCATCACCGCGGCGCCGGATCGTCCCCCATCGTGTTCGGCAACTTGCTGTTCCTGACGTTCGATGGCTTCGACCAGCAATACGTCGTCGCGCTGGACAAGACGACGGGCAAGACGGTCTGGCGGAAGGACCGGAATATCGAATATGGCACGGACAACGGCGATCACAAGAAGGCTTACGGCACGCCGACGGTGATCACGGCCGACGGCCAGAAGCAACTGGTCAGCCCTTCGGCGGCGGCCACCATCGCTTACGATCCGGCCACGGGCAAAGAACTGTGGAAGGTGCAGCACGGGGGCATGAACGCCGCGGCGCCTCCTCTGTTCGGACAGGGACTGATCTTCATCAACACGGCCGCCGGGGGCTTCAAGCAGTTCGCAGTGCGGCCCAATGGCCGGGGCAACGTGACGGAGAGCCACGTCGTCTGGAAGTTCCAGCAAGGTACGCCGCTGCGCGCCCCGCTGTTGGTCGAAGATCTGTTCTACATGCTCAACGAAGCGGGCATTGTCACCTGTCTCGACGCCAAGACGGCCCACGTTATCTGGAAGCATCGCCTGGGCGGGAATTACAGTTCTTCGCCGCTGTACGCCGAAGGCCATATTTATCTCAACAGCGAAGACGGCGAGAGCCACGTCATCGCCGCCGGCCGGAAGTTCGAGCTCTTGGCCACTAACCATCTCGATGCCGGGTGCATGGCCACCCCCGCCATCGCCGGCAAAGCCCTGTTCCACCGCACCAAAACCCATCTCTACCGCATCGAGCAGACGTCTGAGGCTGCCGCCGGCAAGTAACGCGCCCGCTGTTTCAAGATTCCTCTCCTGCTGGAAGAGGCCAGGTGAGGCGGGACTCTTCTGCCGTCTGACGGAGGCCGGGCGCTGCTCGGCGGGGCGATGTCTTCCGAATCGGTCGTTGTCGTTACCGCGCGGTGCGCACCGGCTTTTCGGCGATACGAGTTACGTCGTCGCCGGCGGCTCTACTCACGACCAAGGTCGTTGACGATTTGACTTCGTTGATCGCAATGACGTGCACATTTGATCCGCCGCCTGAAACGTGTTGAATCAAGATGGATCGCTCGGTCGTTATCCGCTCGCCTTGTTTCTCGTCCAGGTTCTTGCCGGGCGCGGTCAATTGCGTAGTCCGCCAGCAGCACCGCCGAAACCGTGAGCCATTACCCATTCATTCCACAATCGGTAAGCGCATACATTGGTTCGGCTCTCGGCGGCCGTCAGGCGGAAGCGCTTCGGCTTGCAAAATCGCACGCAGGTTATCCGCTTCGATATTGTTCGGCCAGCCGCTCAGCGGCCTGTTCGCCGCTGTGGATGCATTGGGGAATGCCGACGCCGTGATAGGCGTTGCCGGCCAGGGCGAAGCCGGGTAACCCGGCGGCCCGCTGTTCAATGCGGTCGACAAGCTCGACGTGCCCCAGGTGATACTGAGGCATTTTTCCGCTCCAGCGGCAGACTTCAAACAGTTCCGGGGCGCCCGCTACGCCCAGCAATTCGCCCAGTTCATTGCAGACGATTCGCTTCAATTCATCTTCCGGAAGATCAACCAGCTCAGGCCGCCCGGCGCCGCCGAAGAAGACCCGGATCAACACGCCGCCTGCCGGCGCCCGGCCGTCGAACTTCTTGCTGCTAAAGCTGGCCGCCAGGATTCTGGCGCCGTTCGATCTCCGGCACGACGAACCCGAACCCGTCGAGCGGATGGGCGATCTGCTCGCGGCGATAGCCGACCAGGGCGATGGCCGCGCCAGCGTAAGGGATTTGTCCCAGTCCGTCGGCCAGTTGCTGGTCGACGTCTTGCAGCAACTTCGCCGCGGCCGGCGCCGGCGAGGCGACGATCACGCCGGAGAACGTCTGCGGCTCTGTCTGCCCGGCGATCCACAGCTTCCACGCGTCTTCTTCTCCGCGGGCCAGGCGTTCGATCGGCGAACAGAGGTGTACGCAGCCTTCGGGCAGCCGCCGGGCGATTGATTGCACCAGGCTTGCCAGCCCTGCTTTTGGGGCCACGAACAGGCTGTAGCGGGCGCCGCTGGCCTGTTTGTCGGCAGCCGACCCCCGCCTGGCTTCGAACCGTGCCGCGCGGATCAAGCTGCCGTGCTGCTGTTCCATTTCACGAAAGCGAGGCAACGCGGCGGCCAAGCTCAGCTTCTCGGCATCGGCCGTGTAGATGCCGGCCACCAGTGGCTGCACGAGCCGCTCGAACGCTTCGTTGCCCAACCGCCGCCGGGCGAACGAGGCCAGGCTCTCGTCGCTTTCGTCGGTGCGCCGCGAGATGAAATACTCCAGCGCCAGCCGCAGTTTGCCCTTCAGGCTCAGGATCGGCGTCGTCAGCACCGGCCAGACTTTGGCGGCCGCCATCAACGAAAAGCCTTCGGGCACGGGTTGCAGCTTACCCTTGTGAACCACAAACGCCCGGCGACCGGCTTCGCACGTGTGGACCAGTTCATCCGCAAAGCCGATGCGGCGGCACAGTTCGAGCGCCCAGGGCACGTTGGTGATGAAGTTGTCGGCGCTATGGTCGAGCAGGTAGCCATCGCGCCGAGTGGTTTGCAGCACGCCGCCCAGGCGATCGCTGGCTTCGAACAGCGTGACTGGAAGTTGCGGAGCCAGTTCCATCAGGCGGTGCGCAGCCGCCAGGCCGGAAATGCCGCCGCCAATCACGGCGACGCGGGGAGAGGGGGAAGGAGCCGGGCAGGTTTCGTCGGAGTTGGGCACAGTCGGGTCGTTGAACGTCAAAGATCGCGAGGCTCGGGAAACAGCAATCGAACTGGCAACGCCAACTCGGGAAACGCCAGCGGCCGGACCTCGGCGCCGGGACCGAAGCTTTCAACGCTTCGATAACGGCCGTCGCGCGGTTCGCGGCGCACCTCGACGCATCGGTCCACAAGGTTGACGATCCAATAGTCTTGGATGCCCGCCGCGGCGTAGAGATCGGCCTTTTCGCCGCGGTCGTAGTTCAGGCTGCTCTCAGCGACCTCGATGAGTAGAAAGACGTCGGCGGCATCGGGCCGCCTGCGCGAATAATCGCGGTCGGCGATCCAGACCATGTCCGGTTCCGGCATGCTCCGTTGGTCGGGAATCGTTATTGGAGCTTGCGACTGCACCCAGACGCCCTTGGGCATTGAAATCTTCCGCGTCCATGCGTTGTCAAGCACGTTCAAGGCGTGCTGATGCGGCGTCCCAATCGGCGTCATTTCGCGAAGCTCTCCGTGGATGAGTTCGATATGTTCCGGCTTCGTCGTGTCGAAGACGCCGGCTTCGATCATCCGTTCGTATTGTTCGAGCGTGAAATGGACGGTCGTGCTCATGGGCGTTTCCAGTCGAACGGTCAAGCCAGGTGATTCACTTCTAATTCTAGCAGCCGTTTGGGACCGTGGCAGGCCATTCGGGGGAATCATTTAATTAGGCCCCGTCGGCTCATAGCTCTTCATGCGAGTCCAAGCGGGTTCTGATAAGCCGGCGGAATTCTTACGAATCCCGCTACTTCGCATCGCTCAGCAGCAACTCGAGCGCTTCGGCGACCCAGCCGCTGTGCCAGTCGTGCTTTCGCTGCGGGCCGTCGCGATAGACGTGGGGAATATTCAATTCAAGCAGCAATTCGCGGGCCTGCTGGTGATGCTCGCGGAAATTGCCGTAGCCGGTCAGCACCAAGCGCGAGCGATCTTGCAACTCGCTGGCATAGGCGCGCAGCAGTTCGTCCACGCGATGGCGGTCGAAGTTCTCTTGCGTAGCGAGAATGCCGGTCGTGCCGTACTTTCCCAATCGCTCCATCATCAGCGGAGCGTCCCAGGCCGACGCTTTGCCGAACATGTCGCGATGCCGCAACAGCAAGTTCCATGCGCCCCAGCCTGACTTGCTGAAGCCGAGCAGATAACGCCCTTTCGCTTCGGCAACGACCGGATAGGTCTTGTCGATGAAGGGAACGACGACCTGCAGGAAATAAGTCTCCTGGCGGATCTCTGGATCGGTAGCGTGATCGGCGTACCAGGGCAAATGCGAGAAGGTCGGCGCCACGAAGATTACCTGATGCTTGTTGTGCAAATCACGCTGCTTGATTTCCAGCAGACCGTCGCCGTAACGCTGTTCGTTCTTCGCTTCGACCGGCAACACGTATACGACCGGGCGCTTTGCCGTCGCGTCGAGTTCATCCGGCAGCAATATGCGGATTTGCGTTTCCCCTGCCTGGTAGGGAGATTGCACGGCGTGAACGAGGAAACCGTGCTCGTCTTGCGAGGCGGAGGAGATGGTGGTTTGCGATTCTTCGGCGACGGCGGGGCTCGCCTGTGTCGCGACGGCAAGGCAAATGCAGAGAGCCGAGGATAGTGCGAACTTCATGGCGTGCGGTTCAAGGCTGCGGCGGCGGGAAGGAAACGCAGAGCGTTCGATGGTGCGTTCCCACGCGGGAGCGTGGGAACGAGAAGCTTGAAGAACGAGTGCGAGACGATCAACCGGCGGTTTGCGGGCCCAACTCATGTACGGCGTCAACCAGTGCAATCACGTTCTCGACGGGCGTCTGCTGCACCACGCCGTGGCCGAGGTTGAAGATGTGGCCGGGACGGCCGGCGGCTTGGTGCAGCACCTCTTTGGCGCGGCGGCGGATTTCCTCCGGCGTGGCCAACAGCACGAGCGGGTCGAGATTGCCTTGCACCGCTTTGTCGTAGCCGATCGTTCGCCAGGCCTCGTCGAGGCGAATTCGCCAGTCGACGCCGATCACCGCTCCGCCCGCTTCCGACAACAGCGGCAACAATGCCGGGTTGCCGGTGGCGAAATTGATCAGCGGAGCGTCGGGCGAGAGCCCTGCGACGATCGACTTGACGTGCGGCAACACGTATTGGCGATAATCGTCAGGCCCCAGGCAGCCGACCCAACTATCGAACAGTTGCACGGCCTGCGCCCGGCGGCGATCTGGGCGTTCAGATATCGAGTGACGGAGCGGGCCAGCCGGCCCATCAACTCGTGCCAGGCGGCTTCGTCGCGGTACATCAACGTCTTGGTGTGCAGGTAGTTGCGGCTCGAGCCCCCTTCGATCACGTAGCTGGCCAGCGTGAACGGCGCGCCGGCAAACCCGATCACGGGGATCGCCTCATCGAGCCCGGCCCGCGTTTGCCGCACGGTCTCCATCACGAATTCGAGCGAGTCGAGCCCCTCCAGCTCCAGCACGCGATCGACGTCGGCCGCTTCGCGCACCGGGTTGTGAATCACCGGGCCTTCGCCGGCGGCGAACTCCAGATCCACGCCCATCGGTTCGAGGATCGGCAGCAGATCGGAAAAGATGATCGCCGCATCGACGCCCAGCCGCTTGACGGCCGTGATCATCACCTCGGCGCACAGCGACGGGGTTCTTGCACAGTTCGAGGAACGTGGTCTTGGCCCGCACTTCGCGGTACTCGGCCATGTAGCGGCCCGCTTGCCGCATCAGCCAGATCGGCACGCGATCGCACGGCTCGCGGCGGCAGGCCTTCATGAACGGGCTGTCGTACCAGGCGGGCTGCTTTCCGCCGCCGGCAGGCGCGGCGGTCGATGCGCGGAAGCTCGCCGGCGCCGAGCCACGTTTTTTCGCGACCAGCAGTCCGCTGGCGGCCGCCGCCTCGCTGACCAGATGGCCCATCTTCGGATGTTCGGGCTCCAGGTCGACCGGCAACTCGTGCTCCTGCAACATTTCCGAGGTGGTGGGTCCGATCGAGGCCACGACCGTCTTGCGAAAACCATCACGCAGCTCGTCGGCCAGTTCCATTTGCCTGGCCATTCGCAACAGGTTGGTCACCTGATGGGCCGAGGTGAACAACGCCACGTCGATCTCGCCGGCGGCGATGGCCCGAATGTTGGCTTCCAGCGGGCCGATATCTTCCGGCAAATCGTAGCCGTAGACCTTGACGGTCATTACCCGGGCCCCGCGGGCTTCGAGCCCGGCCATCAGGCTGATGTTCGGATTGCCGTACTCCTGCACCGCCACCGTCAAATTGGCGACCGGCACGTACAGATCGACCGTTTGCAACACCTCGCGCCACGTGTTCGGCTCCGGCGCCACGAAGCTCGGTCGAATTTCGAACTCGCGCAGCGCCGCCACCGGCTTGGGGCCGCGAGCAATCGTCGTGGCGTCGCTCAAGGCAGTTAGAAACCGCGCCCGGTCGACGTGCCGCTCGATCTGAGCGACCAACTGCTTCGTGCCCACTCCCGTCTGCAGCACGACGACGTCGACCTGTCCGCTGATCAGCCTGTTGGCAAAATCGATCGCCTCGCGCGGATCGTCGACCGGCGTCTCGCGCATTGAGGGACTTACGGCGGCGACGCCTCGAAAGCGCTCGATCAAACGCGTCATGTCAGCAGCGCGTCGGCTTTCAAACGCGGCTACGCGCAGGCCATGAAAATCAGCAGGGGCGGCTTCAGTCGACAAAACAGGAAAACTCCCACGAGAGATTGCGCGGACGCACCGCGAGCTTCTGGCGTAAAGAGTCCATGCTACCCGGCGCTCTGCGGAGTGGAAAGCCTCGCTACGTTGGCACAAGAGCAACGCGACACACGGAATCGAACGTTTGCCTCGCGGACGCATTCTCCGCGAAACCAGCTTCGCGTTAACGTGCGTTCACGGGCTCGCTGCGGCTGGATGATCCATCAGTCAATTTTGATATTTCTCTTGCTCTTTTCTCGAACCCGCGGGAAGATGACCGTGCATACACCAATGAAGATCGTTCGGCGGCGAACTGCTTGCAGGCCGGAGGGACCGGTTGCCGTGTTACAGCGCTGGGCGATCAAGCTTGAGTTTCCGCGGAGTAAACACGACCAGGTCCGAAGTCAGCGTCAGCCGAAATCAAGGAGTTTTCCCATGTTGAATCTATGGGGACGTCGGTACGGCAGCGATTGCGAGGGCATTCATCGTCGCGGGTTCTTAAAAGTCGGTTCGTTGGCTCTCTCGGGCCTCACGTTGCCGGCGCTCATGAAGGCCAGGGCGGAAGCGGCCGCCGCGGGGCAGACCGTCAAAGATACTTCGGTAATCTGGCTCTGGCTGGCCGGCGGGCCAAGCCACATCGAAACGTTCGATCCGAAGATGGACGCGCCGGTTGAGTTTCGCAGCACGGTCGGCGATGTGCCGACGGCCGTTCCGGGCGTGCGGATCGGAGGTCTGCTGCCGAAAATGGCCCGCTCGGCACAGCGGATGGCGTTTGTCCGTTCGTTCGCTCACGGCAATTCGGGCCACGCCGGCGGCACGCACTATGTGATGACTGGCACGAATCATCCCCCGGCCGATGCCGGCGCGGCGCCGATCAAGCCTTCGTTCGGTTCCGTCGTGGCAAAACTGCGCGGCACGAATAATCCCCAGACCGGCATGCCGAGCTATGTTCGCCTGTCCGGCGTGTACGCCGACGGGCCGAGTTGGCTAGGCGCCACGTATGCGCCGTTTGATACGGGCGGCCAGGCCCGCAACAACATGAACTTGAACCTCAAGCTCGATCGCGTCGGCGATCGCCGGCAGTTGCTGAACAGCCTGGACCGGCTCAACCGCCAGGTCGACGGCAGCGGCCTGATGGCCGGGCTCGATGAATTCGAAGGACAAGCGTTCGATCTGATCCTGGGCAAGGCCAAGCAGGCCTTCGACCTGCAGTTGGAGGATCCTCGCGTCCGCGAGTGGTACGCTTCGCCCGGCGCCTCGTTGGGCGATCAGTTGCTGCTGGCGCGTCGCCTGTGCGAAGCGGGCTGCGGCTTCGTCACGCTGAATTACACGAACTCATACCAGGCCTGGGACATGCATGAGAAGATCGCGCCGCAGATGCAGCAGGCCTGCCCGCCGCTCGATCACGCCATTTCAGTATTCCTGGAGGATGTGGCGCAGCGCGGCCTGTCGGAGAAGATCTTGCTTGTGATTACCGGCGAGTTCGGCCGCACGCCGCGCGTCAACGGCAACGCCGGCCGCGACCATTGGGGGCCGCTTTGCACGCTGGCGCTGGCCGGCGGCGGCCTGAAGATGGGCCAGGCGATCGGCGAATCGTCGGCCAAAGCCGAGGTTCCCAAGAGTACGCCGATCGAACCCAAGCACCTGATGGCCACCATCTTCCACGTGCTCGGCATCGATCCCCGCGTGCAGGTGCTCGATCAGGCCGGTCGTCCGCAATACCTGTTGCCCGACGAAGCCCAGCCGATTGCGGAACTTGTGTAGGTACGAATCCTCTCTGAGCCAATTGCCGACGGCGACTTTGCAACGCTGTAGCGGAATCTGTGAAGATTCCGACCGTTTCGCACGGCTCGCAAAACGCTAACGCGGTTTGAGCACAATCGCGGCTCCCGGAATCTTCACAGATTCCGCTACCCTTGGAGAATCGACGTGCGGGATTTAAGGCCCTTGCTCGCCGCCTGATGCGGTGAGCAGGGCCTTCACCGCTTCCGACGTCGTTGACTCGTCGAGAAAGTGCACGGCGCCGTCCGCCGTCAAAACCATGGCTCCGCCGACATGTCGGCTGGAAATGCTCGGCTCTACAGGATCGTTGATCTGGAAGCTCATCTTGTCGAACGGCAAGTCGCGCGGTTCGGCCCAGTGGATGTCGGAATCGGCGATTTCAACGACGATGACCTGGTGATTGCCGCCACCCGGTTTGCTTGCCCCACTCGCCGTCGACGCCTTCTTTCTGCCGGCGATCATCACGTAGTTCGTGATTCCGCTGCCGACGGGCGCCGTGCTCTCGGGGCAACGGAAGATCGACTCCATCGCACCGTTGTGAACGGCAAGGCAAAGCAGGTTTTTCGCGCTATCCCAGGGCTGACGACGGTCGTATTGCAAGTCGAACGTCTGCGTACCGAGAAACTTTGCCAGAGCCGTTCGCCAACTGTGCATCGGTTTGCCGCTAGCGTCAGGTACGACGGCCGGTGGAAAGCAGCCGTGGACGTCGTGATAGTTAACCAGTGCCAGGCCAATCGTCTTCAAGTTGTTGGTGCATGCGGTTCGCCGCGCATGAGCCCGGCCCGCATAGAACGCCGGCAGCATGACCTGCACCAATACCGCGAGCAACACGCTCAGCGCGACCACCGCCCACAGCAGCCGTTGCATGCTGAATTGAAGACGGTGCGGCCGCAGCGGAGCAGGCGGAAGCTGAGCGTGCGGATTTTCGGACATGCTTTTCCACATTGCAATGCGTCAGGGGAACGACCATGGGCGCCGTGCTCTTCTGTGTCGTGTACTTCTGCGCGACTCCGCAACACCAGGCCATGCATTCCAGAGGGCACCGGCAACGCGCAGCGGGGCAGGTAACGAGACGCATGGCGCCGCCATGCAAATTATACCGTCGACAGTACAGGCCGGACCGCACCGTTGGGGCAGGCCGCCCCATCTGCGGGCCCGGCTCGCAGATTGCTTGACATTTGGCGCAGGGCGCTATTCAATTTCTAAATCGCTAAGCTTTCATTTATTCATCGGCAATTCTGCTGCCCAGCATTGTCAGGAGCAAGCCGCCATGCGATACCTTCTGAGCTGTCTTTTGTGCGCAATTCTGCTCTCTTCTGTGGTGTTCGCCGCGCCCAAATCCAAATTCAAGGTGGGCGACAAGGTCAGCGTCAACTGGGCCGGAAAAAAGACGGGCGAAGTCGTGGAAATCCTGCCGACCGGCTGGTTGAGGGTCAAGGTCAAAGCCAGCACCGGCGCGGAGCAGACGCCCGTGTTTCCGCCCCAAGACGTAGAGCTCGTCAAAAAGGGAGGCAAGAGCGGCGGCGCCAAGCAGGGCGAATTGCGATCGTGGACCAGCAAGAACGGTAAATTCCGGATCACGGCCCGGTTCGTCAAGCTCGACGACGATCAATTGACGCTCGAAAAAGACGACGGCAAGACGGTGACGGTCCCCCTCGACAAAATTAGCGAGTCCGACCAGAACCTGGCGAAGAAGTTTGCCGACAGCGCAGACGATAATCCATTCAAGTCCGAGTCGGACAATCCCTTCACGCCGGAAGCTGGCGGATCAGGCGACGCCGACGCCGACGCCGGCGAACTGCCCGATGGCGATTGGTCAGACGTCCAGCCCGTGTTCATCGAAGAGCCGGACTCCTGGTCGCTGGCGCCCGATGCCGCGCCCGTCCCGTCCGGGTCGCTGGCCTCCAAGCCGATCGTGCTCGTGGCGGGCGCCAAGAGCGGCAAGCAGGAAGCGTTCGGCTTCTTTGAGAAGGTCCACGGATTGATTTTCAATCCCTCGGCGGCGGAAGCTCTGGTCGCCAGTTTCGATAGTCCGCCCGGCGGAACGCCGCTGCTGCGCGTGCAGCGCGTCGATCTGGCGAAAGGAAAGGCCGATGCCCCGATCACGATCCCCGCAAAAGTCAAGCCGGTTGCGATCGACCCATCGGGAGTGCGGTTGTTGGCGCGGAGCGACTTCTTCGTCTCGGGCAACGCTCCGGCCGAAGTCAGCGTCTGGGAACTGGGCGCCAAGAGCGCGAAGCTCGTCAATCGTTGGAGTCCGCACGATCCGAGCAACGTCCATAAGACCGCGCCCAACTTCGCGCAGTTCATCGACTCAGACCACATCGTGACTTCCGAGTTTCCGGGCCGCCTGGCAATGTGGCAAGTCTCCGGCGCCAAGGCGATCTACAGCCTGGAACTTTCCAACGGCGGCGTGCCGGCGCTGAGCGCCACGGGCAAGTACCTGGCGGCGCCGGTCAACAACAGCCTGTACATCTTCGAAGCGCTGACAGGCAAAACGCTGGCTAAATTGCCCGGCGACCCCGGCACGGTGGGCGGGCTTTCATTCAACCCCAACGGCAAGCAACTCGCTTGTTTCTCATCACAGCGATTGATGGTCTGGAACCTGGAAAATGGGGAGTTGTCTCGCGATATCTACTTCCCGACGCCCGTGAACACCGACCAGATCGACTGGGTTGCCGACGGCTATGTGCTGTTGGGCGGTCAGAATCTGATCGATCTCGAGCGGCGCGTCGTCCTGTGGCAATACCAGCACGACGCCGGCGGCGGCCAGGGATACGGCCAAATGGGCGGATATTTCTGGTATGTCATTTCGGACCACCGCCGCCAGCAACGGGGCCTGTTTCGCGCCAAGCTGCCCAACGACGAGGCGATGAAAATCGCCGCCAGCCTCAACGCGGAGCAATTGCTCGCCGTCCAACCCGGCGTCCAGATCAGCGTGAACCTGGCCGTGCAGGGCGACCTGCAAGCCGTGCAGCAGCAGTTGACGGACCAGTTGCAAAAGCTCGGCATGACCGTCGCGTCGGGCAGCCGGCTCGTGCTGCAGGCCAACACCGAGCCCGGCAAGACGCAGGAAGTCTCTTACCGTGGGTTTGGCTTCGGCGGCGGCGTCTCGAAAGTGCAAGTGACCGAGCAGATCGCCCGGGTGAAATTCATCGAAGACGGCAAGGTGTTGTGGGAGGCGAAATCGGTCAAGGGCACTCCCCACGTACTGCACATGAAGGAAGGGCAATCGGTGCAAGAAGCCCTGGCGCCATACCAGCAGCCCAACGTCGAATTCTTTTCGCACGTCCGGTTGCCCCAGTACGTCGCCCGCGGTCACGAGAGCGGCGCCTTCGGCGCCAGCAAGCTCAGCTTCCAAGGCATTGTGCCTTCGCAGGTATCGATGCCGAAGCCGGGGCAATAGCTCGGCTATTCCGCAGCGGAAATGAGTTTGCAATCTCGGCGCGCAATTCGTTCGTGCGCCGAGGAGCAGGCTCCGTGACGGCGGCGTCCCAGTCGCCGCCGCTCCGATCCGGCACATGAGCGCATCCCATTCGTCGACCGGCGCCGCGGATGGAAAACGTCGCCCCACACCGCGTCGCAGATTGAGTTGCAATATTCCTCATGGCAGAATAAACGCATGTCGAATCGAAATGTGTTTATCGGCATCGGGATCGGCTGCGGCGCAATGCTGCTGTTGACGGTGATGTGCGGCGGCGCCGGGTACTTCTTTGTGCGCTCGGCTTACTCCGCCGCAGGCGAGATCTCCCAAGTAACGGACGAAGTGATTCAATCCATGAACGACGGTTCGTTCGCCGAGAGTTACCAGACACAGATGGCGCCTGAGTTCCGTCAGGCGACGTCGCCGGAAGCCTACGAGCGACTGGCGGACCAGATCCGCACGCAACTCGGCCGCCTTCGCTCCAAGACCATGTCGCGCATTAATATGAATCAAAAGAACGCCGCATCCTTCGCCGACGTTCAGTATCAGGCCACGTTCGAGAAAGGCAAAGGCGCCATACAAGTCAGGTTGAAACGCTACGGCGGCAAGTGGCTTGTGCTGGCGTTTCGCATCGACTCGGCGGCCCTGACCAAGGACATCCCTTCGAAAACTTGCCCCGAATGCCAGGGAGCGTACGCAGACGGCTCGCGCTTCTGTCCGCATTGCGGCGCCGCATTAAAGGACGACAACGACGCCGAATGAGGCTGCGGCTTATTACCGGCCGCTTGGCCTGAGTCGCCGATGCCGGACCTCGGCTCTTGCAGCGAAGGTGGTCGATCGAACTCCTTCTCTGCTCCCGTGCAATCGCCACTGTTTGGGTTATGATTGGCGGTTACCAAGTCGCAGTTTGCCCGGAAGGCAAGATCCATGATGAATCGTTCGCTGTCTGTTGTCTTTCAGTTTTTTTTGCTCGTCGCGCCGTTCGCGTATTCGGCGGCATCGGCCGCCGATCGGCCGAACATTCTGTACATCATGTCGGACGACCACGCGGCGCATGCCATCTCGGCGTATGGCGGCCGGTTGGCGGAGATCGCGCCGACGCCGAACATCGACCGCCTGGCGAATGAAGGAGCGTTGTTCATCAACGCCTTCTGCACCAACTCGATCTGCTCGCCGTCACGCGCTTGCGTGCTGACCGGGCAGTACGATCATGTCAACGGCGCCTTCGACCTGGCCGGCGAAGTCCGGCCGGGCAAGCAGATGCTGGCTATCGAGATGAAGAAGGCGGGCTACCAGACGGCGATGGTCGGCAAGTGGCACCTCAAGGCGGAGCCGGCCGACTTCGACTATTACTGCGTCCTGCCCGGCCAGGGGAGCTACCATAATCCGGAGTTCCGCGTCCGCGGCGACAAGCCCTGGGGGAAAAACGCGATCAAGTTCGACGGGAAGCACTCGACCGACGCCATTACCGACGTCACGCTCGACTGGCTCGAGACCGGCTGGAACCAGAGCAAACCGTTTTTCTTGATGCACCACTACAAGGCGCCGCACGATTATTTCGACAACGCGCACCGCTACGAGTCGTACCTTGCCGACGTCGCCATTCCGGAGCCGGAGACGTTGTGGAAGCGAGACGCCCGCTTCGGCTCGCTCGCCACGCGCGGCGCCGACGATGAGCTGATTCCGCACATCGGCACGTCGATCGGCCCGCGCAATCCCCGCCGCTCGTATCTGCAAGATTTGCCGAAGCTGTATCCGAACGAGTTCCCGCCCAACTACAACCCGGCCGAATTTCAGCGACGAAGAGAACACGCGACTGGCCTACAACGCCTATCTGAAGAAGTTCCTGCGCTGCGTCAAAGGCATCGACGACAACCTCGGCCGGCTGTTCCAGCATCTCGAAGACATCGGGCAGCTCGACAACACGGTCATCATCTACACGGGCGACCAGGGCTTCATGCTCGGCGAGCACGATTTCCAGGACAAGCGCTGGATGTATGAAGAGTCGCAGCGGATGCCGTTTCTGATTCGCTACCCCAAGACCGTGGCCGCCGGCCAGCGCTTCGACGCAATTGTCGAGAACGTCGATTACGGCCCCACGATGCTCGACTTTGCCGGCGCCGGATACCCGCCTCGGTGCAAGGCCGGTCGTTCAAGACGCTGCTTGAAACCGGCAAGGAGCCCGACGGTTGGAAGCAAGAGGCGTATTACCGTTATTGGATGCACATGGCGCACCACGACAATCCTGGGCACCTTGGCATCCGTACGAAAACGCACAAGCTGATCTACTACTACGGCTGCAACTACGACGGCGGCTACCAGACGCCGGCTGGCTGGGAGCTTTACGATTTGGTCAACGACCCGCACGAAACGCGCAACCTGTACGACGACCCGGGCCATGCCGCGCTGGTGCAGGAACTCAAAGGCCGGCTCCGCGAGTTACGCGCTCGAGTCGGCGATGACGGCAGCCACTTCCCCGAATGCGAAGCCGTCGTTCAAGAGTTCTGGGATTACGACGAGGCGGATCGGGCTAAAGCCCGGCAGATCTCGCATCGCTATCTGAAACGGCGGCTGCAAGAACTTGAAGTCAGCAAGCGCAATGTCCGGACGTGGAGCGGGGAGTGAATCTCGCGAACTGCACTGCGCCTTGTCGCTGACGCGCCGACTCGCTTACGCCAGCAGCTTGTGTACCAGCTCGCCGTGTACGTCGGTCAGACGGAAGTCGCGACCCTGGAAACGATAGGTGAGCTTGGTGTGATCGAAGCCGAGCAAGTGCAGCATCGTGGCGTGCAGGTCGTGAACGTGAACCCGATCTTCGGTGGCGTTGAAGCCGAGTTCGTCGCTCGCGCCCAGCGTCAACGCCGGGCTTGATGCCGCCGCCGGCCAGCCACATGGTGAAGGCGTTGGGATGATGGTCGCGGCCGTCGTTGCCGCCTTGGACCATCGGCGTGCGGCCGAACTCGCCGCCCCAGATGACCAGCGTATCGTCCAGCATGCCGCGGTGCTTGAGGTCCTTGATGAGCGCCGCACACGCCTGGTCGGTGTCTTGGCAGTTCTTCTTGAGGTCTTTGACCAGGTTGCCGTGCTGGTCCCACGCTTCGTGGAACAACTGCACGAAGCGCACGCCGCGTTCGACCAGCCGCCGGGCCAGCAGGCAGTTGTTGGCGAACGAGGGCTTGCCCGGCTCGGCGCCGTACAGGTCGAGCACGTGCTGCGGCTCCTGCGAGATGTCCATCAACTCCGGCGCGCTGGTCTGCATGCGAAACGCCATTTCGAACGAATTGATCCGGGTGGCGATTTCGGGATCGCCGACGGCGTCGAGATGGCGGCGGTTGAGTCGCTGGATTGCGTCGAGCGAATCGCGTCTGCAAACGCCGATCGATGCCCGGCGGATTGGAGAGATACAGCACCGGATCGCCGCTGCCGCGAAACGGCACGCCCTGGTACAGCGTCGGCAAGAAGCCGCTGCCCCAGTTCGAATTGCCGCCGCTGGGGCCCTTCTTGCCCGAGCTGAAGACGACGAAGCCGGGCAGATCCTGCGATTCGCTCCCCAGGCCGTACGTGACCCAGGCGCCCATGCTCGGCCGGCCGAACTGCTGCGAGCCGGTGTTCATCAGGATCTGGCCCGGCGCATGATTGAACGCGTCGGTCGCCATCGATCGCACGATCGCGATCTCGTCGACCACCGTAGCCAGGTGCGGCAGCAGCTCTGACAGTTCGGCGCCGCACTGGCCGTGCTCGGGCGAACTTGAACTTCGGCCCCAGCAGCTTCGAATTCGGGTTGATGAACGCCGCGCGGTAGCCCTTGAGCAGTTCCGGCGGCGGCAGCGTGCCGTCGAACTTGGCCAGTTGCGGCTTATTGTCGAACAGTTCCAAATGGCTGGGGGCGCCGGCCATGAACAGGTAAATCACCCGCTTCGCCTTGGCCGGATAGTGCGGCGCCTTGGGCGCCAGCGGATTATGCGTATTCGTTTCGCCGACGGCCGCCGCCGGTGCGCCCAGCAAATGCCCCAGAGCCATCCCTGCCAGCCCCACTCCGCAGTCTTTCAGGAACCAGCGCCGAGCGACGAGTTTCGGGTCGGAATTTTGATAAAGGTGCGATTGGCAATTCATGGGGGACCTTGGCTTATTCTTTCGTAATCGTCTCATCCAAATTCAGAATCACGCGCGAAACCATCGTCCAGGCGGCAAGCTGCGTAGGCGTGGCGCCGGGGGGCAGTGCGGGCGGCTGGTCGGGCTTGAGATAGGAGACGGTTTGCGGGTTGGTCCAGCCTTCGGCAAAGTGCTTGGCTTCGCGGCCCAGCAGGGCTAGCAGTTCCTGCCGCTCGGCTTCGTCGGGCGAGCGCGCCAGGCAGCGGCGGAAGGCGTAGGTCAAACGCGATATATCGTCGGCGCCTCCTTCGCGCAGCGTGCGCAAGGCCAGCGCCGGGCGCACTCCATGAACAGCGGCTCGTTGAGCGTGACCAGCGCCTGCAGCGGCGTGTTGGAGCGGGCGCGGCGGACGCAGGAGAAGTCGCCGTTGGGAGCGTCGAAGGTCTGCAACACGGGATAAGGCACCGAGCGGTAGCGGAACGTGTAAATCGCGCGGCGATAGCGGTCCTCGCCCTTCGCTTCGCGCCAGACCTTGGGCCCGTAACTGACCGGCGGCAGGAAGAGGAAATCGGGCGCCGGCGGGTATACGCTCGGTCCGCCCAGCTTGTGCGAGAGCAGCCCGCTGGCCGCCAAGGCCATGTCGCGGACCACTTCAGCCTCGACGCGGAACCGCGGCCCGCGGTCCAGCAGGCGATTGTAGGGATCGCGCGCGTGCAGTTCGGGCGTTACGCGGGACGATTGACGGTAGGTCGCCGAAGTCGCAATCAAGCGGTGCAGCGTCTTCTGGCGCCAGCCGCGGTCCATGAACTCGACGGCCAGCCAGTCGAGCAGCTCCGGATGCGACGGCGCTTCGCTCTGCAGGCCGAGATCCTCGCTGGTGGCGACCAGGCCGATGCCGAAGTAAGCCTGCCAGATGCGATTCACGATCGATCGCGCCGCCGTCGGCGAACGGCGATCGACCAGCCAGCGGGCAAAGGTCAGCCGCGTCGGCTCGGCGCCTTCCGGCAAAGCGTGCAGAAACGAAGGTACGCCCGGCTCGACCTGCCGCGCTGGCTTGAGGAAATCGCCTCGCTGCAACAGGTGCGTCTCGCGCGGCTTTTCGCGGGCCTGCAAGACCAACTGCGACGAGCCGTCCGGATGGCTGCGCCACAAGGCTTCGATAGCGTCGTTTTCCGCTTTCCACTCGGCGACGGTCGTGCGCCAAAAGCTGAATACGGCGGCTGTCTGGGACGGCGTGCGCTCGTCGCGCGGAATCGCCAGGATCTCGCGCACGTGCAAGGGGAGCGGATCGGCCGTCGGATCGGCGGCCGTGGCGACCGAGAGCCGGAAGCGGCCCAAGTTGTTGTTCTGGTTGTCGTCGCTGTTCCAGCCGCCATGAAACTGCTTGAGGTAGAAGTTCAGCAGAGCGCCGCCGGCATGCGAGATCGGCTTTTCTGCCACGAAGACGGCCTTGCGCGGTTGGTTGCGACGTCCCGGGCCGACATCGATGCCCCAGGCAGTCTCGTCCTTGCCGTCGATGGCGAAAGCGGCGCGGCCGGTCACGCGGCGTTTGTTGCTGCGATCATCGAAGGCGGCGTCAAGCGGCGTTTCCGACGGCTCTACGTCCGAGGTCGCTTTAACCAGCTTGACCTTCTCCGCCTTGCCGCCGCCGGCCGGCGCCGCCTCAATGTCGAACTCCGTCAGCGCGCCGGTTCCGTAGATGGATCGTCCCGGTCCGCCCAGAGGCAGATCGGCGTGGTTCAACAGTTCCAGGCGGAAGGCCGTGATGTTCTGTAAATCGACCTGCGCCGAAAACTTGATGCGTTGCTTGGTCGGAGCGTAGCCCTGGGCCAGGATCGAGCCATCCTGCTGCGGGAAGTACTTTTCGCCGCCGTCGGGAATGCCGTCCGCGGCAAAGTGCAACACGGTCCACTCGGGCTGATCGCCTCGCACTCGCTCTTCCCACTGCGCCATCCGCTCCGACCAGTCGGGATGCCGATGTTGCAGGTCAGCTTCGATCTCGCGGATGCGACGAAAGATTTCGCCGCGGGCCATCTGCTCTTGGGGCGTGTAGATGGCGATGTTCGCTTCATGCGCATTGTTCAGGAAGGCGAACATGCGGTAGTACTCTTCCTGCGTGAGCGGATCGTACTTGTGGTTGTGACACTGGCCGCACTGAATCGTCAGTCCGAGCATGCTTTTGCCGATAGCGTCCATGCGGTCGAACATGGCTTCCATGCGGAACTGTTCGGGATCGACGCCCCCTTCTTCGTTGATCATCGAATTGCGCAAAAAGCCAGTGGCCACGCGCTGGTCCTGGCCGGCCTGCGGCAGCAGGTCGCCGGCGAGCTGCTCGATGACGAACTGGTCGTAAGGCAAGTCGCGGTTGAGCGCGTCGACGACCCAATCTCGATAGGCCCATACCTGGCGAGATTTGTCTTTCTCGTAGCCGTCGGAATCGGCGTAACGCGCCGCGTCGAGCCAATGGCGGCCCCAGCGTTCGCCGTAGTGAGGCGACTTCAACAGCCGGTCGACTTGCTTTTCATACGCGTCAGCGCTGTTATCGGCGATAAATGCATCGACCTCCGCGATCGTCGGCGGCAGGCCGATCAGGTCCAGGCTCAAGCGACGCAAGAGCGTCAGCTTGTCGGCCTCGGGCGACGGTTTCAAGGCGGGCTGCTCTCGCTCGAGCCGGGCAAGCACGAAGCGGTCGATCGGGTTGCGAACCCAGGCCATGTCGGCCACCGTCGGTTCAGCCGGCCGCTGCGGCGCCTGGAAGGCCCAATGTTTGCGTTTGTCAGCAGCGGCCGCCGCCGAACCGTCCTCGGGCCACGCCGCACCTTGATCAATCCATGTGCGCAGCAAGGCGACCTGCTCCGCCGAGAGACGTTCGCCCTGAGGCGGCATTCTCTCGTCGAGATCGTCGGTCACGATGCGCGAGATCAGCTCGCTCTTGGAGCTATCGCCGTTGACGATCACCGGCCCGTTGAAGCCGCCTCGCAGCGCCGGCGCTCGGGCGTCGAGCCGCAGGTCCGACTCCTGCTTTTTGGGGCCATGACAGGCATAGCAGCGCTGTTCGAAGATCGGCCGGACGTCTTTGGCGTAGTCGACCGGCCGACTGGCGGAAGCTTCGCCTTCCGAGGCTATGGCCGGGGAACCAATCGCCAGCCAGACGGCTGAAGCTGGCAACGCGAAAACGCCTATCAGAACGCGACTTAAATTGCGCATCGGCACGATCCATCCAGGTTGGGACATATCAGTTCCAAGTTAGGCGGACCGAGCGGTTGTTGCAAGGATGCCAATGGCATGCTGCGCAGCACAAACGCCAATGGGGCTCAACATTTATGGAGTTCTTGACGAAAACATCTTGACTGATGAACTGTCGGGCCCTACGATTTGCGGCCGCGATTGCTTAACAATCGCTCCCGCCTGAAATCATTCCCGCCCGAGTTAGATGATCCTGCCGCCGGTAGCCGGCACTGCGTTTCGGCGTCGCCAGACGTCGCGACAAGATTGGTCTCATAACGATCCGTCGTATCCCGTGGGCTGGTCAAAAGTATTCGCAGGAGTGCGCCATGACTTTCAAGCTGCGCTGCCCCAACGGGCACAAACTGCGTTTCGACGCCAAGGACGTGGGCAAGAAGGGAATGTGTCCCAAGTGTCAGAGCCGGGTGACGTTGCAACCGCCTCGCGGAGTTTCCGACACGTCGATTATGGCGGTGCTGGGAGACGCGCCTTCAGATCGCTCCGTGCTGATGCGCCCCACGGAAGAGAGCACGGCGCTGCCGGCGCCCGGCCGGACCTGCCCTCGCTGCCACACGCGGTTCTCGTCGGCGTTTCAACTTTGTCCCAATTGCCTCAGGTATCTGCCCCCCTCCTGCCGCGAGGACCTGTGACATTCGGGTTAGCGCCGCTCTCGCAGGCCGAGAATCAATTCGATCTCGCCGACCGGGCTGTTGAGCTGACTGGCAATCTCGGCGCTGTTGCGCCCGGCGTCGGCCAGGACGTAGATTTCTTCCGAACGCCGCGAGGCGGAAGGGCGCCTTGGCCGGTCGTTGCGGCATGTCGGCTTCCGCCGCGTCGCATCCGGAAGTTGATGCGGACGGCGACGCCAGTCCCGAGTATTGCGATTGCGGAATGACCGGCTCGTCTTCAGCCGCTTCGCTTTGGTTTGCCGCATCATCCAGAGTTTCCAAACGGGCGATGCGCTCGTCGGCGTCGCGAATCAACTGCTCCAGCATCCGGAGCTTGTTGTCGATCCGGGCGGTCAGTTCGCGAGCCGTTTCGTGCATCTGCACTTCCCACCGCTGCAGCTCCGGCAATGCGTGCAAGCTGTTGGCGGCCGAGGCGCCTCGAGATGGCGAGGGCGTCTGCGGCAGGGAAGCTGAGCTGGAGCGCCTGGTTCGTCGTAGCGAACGCAGCAGCAAGATCGAGCTTGCCAGCACCACGCCGAGCAGGAACAGCAGGTTCGCCTTGTCAGTTTCGGCCAGCAGCCACATCCGCGCTCCTTGCGCGAGCTTGGGACTATTTCTTCGCCGCGAACGCCTTCTGAGCGGCCTCGTAGACTTCCTTGAGCGGCAACCCTCGTTCGTTCGCCACTCGGCTGCATGATTCGAACTCGGGCGAGAAGCCAGGCTCCTGGCCGGCGATCCAGCCGAGCTTGCCTTCGATGGGCCCATATTCCGTTTCGACCTGGTGCGCCTTTCGCTCCAGCTTGTGCCGGCTGACCGGCCAGCGCCGCACGCCAAGGGTGCCCGTCTCGCGAAACAGGATCTTTTCGATCTTTTCAAGCTGGGCCGGCTGGCAAAGCACGGTCAAAGTGACGCCTGGCCGGTTCTTTTTCATCTGGATGGCCGTGGTGTAAACGTCCAGCGCGCCGGCTTCCCAGAGCTTGGTGGTGGCATAGCCGATGACTTCGCCCGAGACGTCGTCCAAATTGGTCTCGGCCACCCACACCTGGTCTGCGTGCATGGCCTCGACCGATTCGCCGACGAACAGCCGTACCAGATTCGCCTGTTCGGGCAACTCGCGCGTGCCCGCGCCGTAGCCGATCTGCTCTACCTTCATGGCGGGCAATGGCCCAAAATCATCGACCAGGGTGGCGACGATCGCGGCGCCGGTGGGCGTAGTCAATTCGGCGTCGACATTCGATTCGGCCAGCGGCACGCCCTTGAGCAATTCGGCGGTGGCCGGCGCCGGAATGCTACACAACCCGTGCGCAATCTTGACCGTGCCGCGGCCGGTGGGCACGGGCGAGCAAGCGATGCGGTCGACGCCCAGCAAGTCCCAGCCGATGGCGGCGCCCACGATATCCGCGATCGAGTCGATGGCGCCGACTTCGTGGAAATGGACCTTGCGAATAGTCGTGCCGTGTACCTTCGCTTCCGCTTCCCCCAGCTTAGTGAAGATTCGCTTGGCAAGGTCCTTCTGCCGAGCCGTGAGCTGGCTGGCGTCGATCATCTCCGTAATGTGGTGCAGGTGCCGGTGGGCGTGTTCGGGCTGATGCTCGACGACGATGTGGGTCGCCCGGAAGCCTTTGCGTTTGACTTCGTTGGGTACGAGCCGCACGCCCTGCAGGCCGAGCGAATCGATGCCGGCGCTAATCGCCTGCAAGTCGACGCCGGCGTCGACCAACGCGCCGAGGGTCATATCGCCGCTGATTCCGCTCAAACAATCCAGGTAGGCAATCTTCACGGTCGTCTTTCGCTTCAAAAACCCGTTAAGGCGGGCCAAATTCTAGAATTGCCGCCGCCCATCGCAAGGTCAGTTCGCGACATCGTCGGCTGACGCTTCCACAATCTCCGCCGTTTTCCACCGCCGCCCATTCTTACATGCCCCCGCCCTTTACAGAAGCCCCCGACGGCATCCTCCGCCGTTGACCCCAAAGCGGGCGGCATTTAAAGTACCGCCCCCTTCCAGTCATCCGATCGAGCGCGAGAAGCAGCGAATGGGCATTGCCCCGCAAGAATCAATCGCACGGCCGCTGACGGCGGCGCCGTGGGGCGCCTTGCCGCGCCGGCTGCGAGTGCTGTACATCACTTGCTCGATGCGGACCGGCGCCTGGCTGGCCGAGGCATTTGCCGCCGATCGTGCCGCCGAAATCGAATTGGACGAGGCCCTCGGCGCCGGCAGGCCTGTCCCGGCTGCGAGAGGAGCATTACGACGCCGTGCTCGTCAGCCACGAACCGGGCGAGCTCGACGCACTCGAGCTGGTCGAAGGCATGCGCGCCGCCGGGGCCGACGAACCGGCGGTCGTGCTGGGCATGGCGGGCGACGACGAGCTGGCCGCGCTGTGTTATGAGGTCGGCGCCGACGGCTATGTCTGCATCCAGACCGCCACCACGCGGAATTTGATCTGGGTCGTCGCTCGCGCCGTCGAACGCCACCAGTTGATCCGCGAAAACCGGCGCCTGACCCAGGCCGAGCGTAATCGCTTGCGACTGGAACATAGCGAAGCCGAACGGTTGCTCGATCAGCAGCGGGCATTAATCCGCGACCTGGAGCAACTGCGCCGCTTGAGCTTCGATTCCCAGGATGCCGCAGCAGGCGGGACCGCCAACGAAGCCCCGCCTCGGCCTGCGGCCGCTTCGCAGCCAGAGACCGATGCGCTGGCAAACCATTATCGCGAGCTGCTCCGGGCGTACGTGATCATGGGCTCGGGCAATCTGGCCGAGGAGATGCGGGCCTTTGCCGATTCTCTTGTCTTTGCCGGCGTTTCAGCGCCTCAGGCGATTGAGCTGCACGTTCACGTGCTGGAAGAACTGGTCCGCGGTCTTGGCAGCCGCAGCGCCGGCACGTGATGTCGCGCGCCGATCTGCTGGTTCTCGAAGTCATCGTCCACCTGGCCGAACGCTATCGCCAGCGACTGGAAGAGTGCCGGCCTGAACCGCAGCAGAAACTGCTGCCCGGTTTTGCTTGAGGCGCGTGCTTGCGGCGACCGCCAGCCATCGCCTTGGCCCAGGCTGACAGGGAAGCGAGGGCGGCCGCCGGCCCACGGCGACAGGCTTCCGGCGGCAGGTCTCGGGACTTCCTTGCCGACGATCAAGCTTGCCTCGCGTGGGCCGGCGCGACCTCAATCGCAAACGGGCGCTGCGCGCGCGTTTGCCGTCGTCGGTAGCGGCTTAATGAGCGTGAACATGCTCAGCATGGCAAATTCTTGCCGCCGGCATTTCTCTCGGGCCGTCGCCAGTGCGCAGGGCGCTGACTCAATCGGCCACGTAACCACGGAACGCAACTGACCCGGCCCAGCGGCGCGAAATAGGGCAAAAGCCGCATGAAACCGAGAAAAAAGCGCGCTGACCGGCGACAGCGGGTCTTTTTAAAAGATCAGCGCACGACGTGTAACCGCTCGCAATGAGAGCGGCACTAACTCCACTTGCGCGCGGCCCAAGGCGGTGCTTGCGCGATCGCCACGCGGCGCCTTTACTTGGAATCGAAGCGGCGTCCTTCTTGACCGTCGAGCCGTCCGTGCAAGAAATCAAGCCGAGCGTCGCCCGCCGGCGAGGCCTCGGCTGCGAAGAGTTCGGCAATCAGGCATTGCGCGTCGTCGGCGGCGTGCGAGATGCGCGCCATCCATAACGATTGGAGCAGGCCCGTCGAGTCGAACAAGTCGGGCGGCAGGCACGCCAGCACTCCGGCGGCGATTCGCCGATTGAGGTCGCCATTGGGACTCCGCGTCGCAATACCCTGGCGAAACGCGGATCGCAGCGAAGCCATTGCCAGCGCCCAGGCCTGGCTATCAGGCGACCAGCCGCGATGATGCTGCAAGTCGTCCGCGAATTCGCGGGCGACATCAGGATTGGGGGCAAGTTCGCACACGTCGTGTTCGACGGCGAGATTTCCAATCAACAAATCGGTCCAGCGCTCCGCGCGGCGGCGCAGCCGGTTCAACGATACGGCGTCGTGCGAGGAAATGCCGGGCCCTCGCACCAGCAATGTCAGCGCCCGATGCCGGGCTTCGGCATGGCCCGCCAGCACATTGCGGGCGACTGGCGCGTTTTCTTCGCAGCCATGGCGCTGGTCGTAGGCGGTCAGCAAGGCAGCCCAGACTCGCGACAGCACCTCGCTGGCGAGGATCTCTTCCAGGACGGCTGGCAGGCAATCCGTCGGCAAGGAGCCGTCGCCGCGTGCCAGATCGCGAGAGGAAACGCAGTCCGGCAACAGGGCGGCCTTTAACGCCCGACTCCAACGATCCAGGCGACACTTGGACGCGGCCCAATATTGTCCCAGGCCTTCAATGGCAAGGTGCGGCGAGCGACCGCGGATCATTGCCGGCCCGTGGGACGATGCCAAGGCGGCTAATTCAACCAATTCGCGACTGTGCATAAGAAAAACCGGCCCTTCGCGTTGCGGAACATTCTGCGCCGCGATCCAAATCCGAGTTGCTCGGAATTGCTCCTGCGACGTCGCAAAGACAAAGCAAAGCGGGCGCCGCATTGGACGCCAAGCCGCAGGGATCGGCGTAACGTCTTGCACAGCCGAGAGCTGCGCCTGCGCCTTGTGCCGTGCGATAATGCGTTCGATGCAGCAATGTTGCTATTTGACAACAACGCTGATGGAAACTAACACCAAGGCGCCCGCCCGATGCATTCCAGCAACTCGCGGCGCCGACCGAGCGGCCGTCACTCGGCGGCGGCCCACTCCTGGGCCAGAGCTACGAGCACCTCGGCCGCTTGGGCCATTTCTTCCAGGCAGGTCCATTCCAGCGGAGAGTGAGGATTGTGCTCGCCGGTTGAGAGATTGGGCGTCGGCAGCCCCAGTTCCGTGAAACGCGAGCCATCCGTTCCGCCGCGAATGACCGTCAGTTGCGGCTCGCGGCCCAGCCGACGAAACGCTTGCTGCGCGTACGCGACCGCTCGCGGCTCGCGCGACAAGCCTTTTGCCATATTGCGATATTGCTCGGTGATCGATATCTCGATGCGCGAGCCCGGCCAGGCTTGCTGCGTCGCCCGGGCTGCGGCGTGCAACAACTGTGCGTGGTCGGCCAGGCGAGGCGTATCGAAATCTCGCAGCAAGATCGAGATCGTCGTTTCGGCGACGCCGCCGTCCAGCTTGTACGGGTGCAAGAACCCCTGCCGGCCGTTCGTCGTCTCGGGCGCCAGTTCTTCACGCGGCAGCCGCGCAAGGAAATCGGCCGCGACGCGCACGGCATTGACCATTCGCCCCTTGGCGATCGAGGGATGGATGTTGGTCCCCTGCACGGTCACGGTCGCCAGGTCGGCGGAGAAGGTTTCGACGTCGATCTGGTCGACTCCGCCGCCATCGAGCGTGTAGCACGCAGTCGCCGCCAACTGGTTCAGATCGACATGGTCGACGCCGTGCCCGATTTCTTCGTCGCAGGTGAAGCAGACGCGGATCGGCCCATGTTTCAACTCGGGATGCTCCGCCAGGTATTCGATGGCCTCCATGATGACCGCCACGCCCGACTTGTCGTCGGCGCCCAGCAGCGTCGTGCCGTCGCTGGTGATAATCGTGCGGCCGAGCAGGCCTTGCAACTCCGGATTGGCCTCGACGCGAATCACTTGCGAGCGATCGCCGGGCAACGCCAGGTCGCCCCCTTGATAATTGTTCCAAACCTGCGGCTGAACGTTGGCGCCGGTGGTTTCGGGCGAGGTGTCGAGGTGGGCGTTGAAAACGATCGTCGGCACGTCGTGCCGGCAACGGCTGGGAAGCAAGGCCAGCACGATTCCGAAGCGGTCCTGCTCTACGTCCGACAGACCGATCTGCGATAATTCCTCCGCCAGCAAGCGGCCCAATTCCAACTGTCCCCGCGAGCTGGGATAGCCTTGCGAGCCGTCGCCGGCCGTTGTGTCGATCCGGACGTAGCGGAGAAAACGTTGCAGTAGACGTTCGTGATTCATCGGATGTCCGTTCGTGCGGCGTCCAACGGCTATGCAAATTGCAGCAAGCGGGTTCGTATTTGCCGGGCACTTGCCAGCGAGGGCCGCCGAGGCGTATTCTGCGCACTCCGGCGGCGTGGGTTTGCGCCCGTCGGGCGTTTCCGTCCCGGCTCCGTTTCCGAGCGATCAATATAACCCGCCATGTCCACTGCTCGCTACCTGGTCTTTGACATCGAGAGCGTCGCCGACGGCGAGCTGGTTTCGAAGCTGCGCTACCCGGGGGAAAACCTTGCGCCGCAGCAGGCCATCCGGCGTTATCGCGACGAATTGCTGGAACAGCGCCAGAGCGACTTTATTCCCTATACGTTTCAATTGCCGGTCTCGATCGCTATCGCCAAGGTGGCGGCTGACTTTCACTTGATCGATCTGGTCACGCTCGACGAACCGCTGTTCCGGCCGCACGTGATCACGGAACATTTCTGGCGCGGCTGGGAACGCTATGGCCGGCCGACCTTGGTCAGCTTCAACGGTCGGACCTTCGACCTGCCGCTGCTGGAACTGGCCGCCTTCCGCTACGGCATCAGCGTGCCGGGTTGGTTCAACCTGTCGGCCAAAAGTTTCGAGCAGCCGCGCAATCGTTACAACCTCGAGGCTCATTTCGACCTGCAAGAACTGCTCACGAACTTCGGTTCGACGCGTTTCAACGGCGGGCTGAACCTGGCCGCCAATCTGTTGGGCAAACCCGGCAAAATGGACGTGCAGGGCTACATGGTCCAGGACCTGTACGACGCCGGCAAGTCCACGGAGATCAACGACTATTGCCGCTGCGACGTGCTCGATACGTACTTCGTCTTCTTGCGCACGGCGCGTCATGCTGGGGCAGCTTTCGCTGGATGGGGAGCAAGAACTCATTGCCGCGCCAAGCAATGGCTGGAAGAACGGTCGCACGACGCAGTGGCGTATCAGCTCTATCTCGAGCGCTGGGGAGATTGGACGAATCCGTGGTAGGAGCCGGGCGGAGCGGCGATCTCGCCGTCGCGAAGCGTGCCGCAGGCTGGATTTGCCTTGGCTTAACTTCTCAAGAAAACTAAGCTTACGTCGATCTTATTTCCTCTTCCTGCGGGCGCTGCAAGAATGGATCAGCAGAACTAGCGGTCGCCGATCGAGGTTTACGCACCAGGATTCTCATGAGCTTGGCAGTCCGTTCGCAGGGAGCCCCCCATCCGGGCGATATGTTGCGCCAGTATCGTCCGCCGCCCGACGTCTATGACGAGATGTTCTCGGCGCCGGGCGTGGTGCGTCCCCATTGGCAAAAGTTTGTCGCCGCATTGGAGGATCTGGGGGCGGATGAACTGAAGCGCCGCTGGGAACAGGCGCGGCGGATCATCCACGAAAACGGCGTCACCTATAACGTGTTTGGCGATCCCCAAGGCATGGACCGGCCGTGGGAACTCGATGCCTTGCCGTTGTTGCTTCCGGCGGCCGAATGGTCCGCGCTTTCCACGGGACTGATTCAGCGTGCGCGGCTGCTGAATTTGATGCTGGCCGATCTTTACGGTCCGCAGCGGTTGTTGCAGTCGGGCCACATTCCGCCGGAGTTGGTATTTCCGAATCCCGGCTTTCTGCGTCCGAGTTGCGGCTACCGTGCGCCGCAAGACGTGCGGCTGCATCTGTACGCTGCGCACTTGGGGCGAGCGCCAGCGGGGAGTGGTGCGTGCTGGCTGATCGCACGCAGGCGCCTTCCGGCGCCGGTTATGCCGTGGAAAATCGGATCGTCATCTCCCGAATGTTGCCGGGCGTATTTCACGAGTGCCAGGTGCAGAGGCTGGCGCCCTACTTCATGACGGTCCGCGAAACTCTCAAAGGCCTGGCGTCACACCACCGAGAGCAGCCGCGGATCGTCTTGCTTTGCCCCGGGCTGGCCAGTCCGACCTATTTCGAAGACGCCTACTTGGCGCGCTACCTGGGCTATACGCTGGTCGAAGGGGGTGATCTGACCGTTCGCGACAGTCGTGTATTTCTCAAAACGCTGGGCGGGCTGATCCCGATCGACGTCATTCTGCGACGCGTCAACGACGCGGACTGCGACCCGCTCGAACTGCGAGGCGATTCACTGATGGGCGCCGCAGGGCTGGCGCAGTCGGTCCGCGCCGGCCACGTCGTGCTGGCCAACGCGCTGGGCAGCGGCCCGCTCGAGGCGCCCGCGCTGATGGCGTTTCTGCCTGGCTTGGCGAGGCGTCTGCTCAGCGAAGACCTGCTGCTGCCTTCGGTCCGCACCTGGTGGTGCGGCAACGGCGAGTCGCTCGCGTACGTGGTCGACCATCTGGACGAACTGGTGATCAAACCCACGTTCCATCACCGCAGCGTACGGCCGGTATTCGGCCGGCAGTTGAGCGCCGAGGCCAGGGCGGAACTGATCGGCAAGATCAAGGCGCATCCGCGAGACTATGTGGCTCAGGAGCACGTCGCCCGTTCCTCGGCCCCGGTCTGGACGGACACGGGCTTGCAACCGTGGCACGTGGCGCTGCGGATGTATCTGGCGGCCAGCGGCGATACGTACCAGACCATGCCCGGCGCCTTGAGCCGCGTTTCGGCGTCGGTGAACGTGGTGGGCGAGTCGATGCTGACCGGCCAGGGGAGCAAAGACGTCTGGGTCTTGGCGGAAGGGCCCGTAACGGCGGTCAGCTTGCTGCATCCGGCCAACGCGCCGATCGGGCTGCGCCGCAGCGGCAACGATCTGCCCAGCCGCGTGGCCGACAATTTGTATTGGTTCGGGCGGCACGTCGAGCGGGCCGACAGCGTCGCCCGGCTGCTGCGGACGATCGTGCTGCGGCTGACCAGCGAATCAGAGCGCGGCGGCCTGGCCGAATTAGGACTGCTGCTGCAGGCCCTGGCGGAGCAAGGCTCTCCGGCGCCCGAGCCGCTCAGTCAGGGGCGCTGACAAGCTGCCGCCGTCGGCCGAACATGAGGTCCTGGCATTCATTTTCGACGAATCCCGCGCGGGCAGTCTGCGTTCCACGCTCAAGGCCTTGCACCGCGTGGCCACCACGGTGCGCGATCGCATCTCGCTCGATAGCTGGCGGACGCTCAATCGCGTCGAGCAGGATTTCCCGCTCGCCTACCCGCTACAAGGTATGCAACTCAGCGAAGTCTTGTCCCTGCTCAACCAGATGATCCTCAATCTATCGGCCTTCAGCGGCCTGGGCATGGAGAGCATGACACGCGGCCCGGGCTGGCGTTTTCTCGACATGGGGCGGCGGCTGGAACGCTCGCTGCACATGATCAGCTTGCTGCGCAGCACCTTGTACTCGGTCAGCGAAGACGAACCGCCGCTGCTAGAGGCCTTGCTGGAAATCGCCGACAGTTCCATGACCTATCGCAACCGGTATTTGACGTCGTTGCAACTGGCGCCGGCGCTCGATCTGCTGATGACCGACGACACCAATCCCCGATCGATTGCTTTCCAATTGCAGGCCCTGGCGCAGCACGTGGAACACTTGCCGCGAGACGCCGACCAGCCGCATTTGAGCGCCGAGCAGCAAATCATGCTTTCGCTTTCGACTGCCTTGCGTTTGGCGGATATCGGAGAACTCTGCCACATCGATCATGGCGGCCATCGGCAGCAACTCGACCGCTTGCTCGGTCGGCTCGCGACGCAATTGCGCAAGCTGTCCGACAGCGTCAGCCACAAGTACCTGGTGCACGCCGGGCCGGCGCGCCAAATGGCCGACATTCGGCCGGGAGCCAATGCGTGAACTACAAGGTTTCGCACACCACCGTCTATCACTACGGCGAAACCGTGCCAATCTGTCACAACGAGGTGCGGCTGACTCCGCGCCATTACGGCGGTCAGACTTGCCTCTCCAGCCGCCTGTTGATCAAGCCGCAGCCGACCAAGATCGAAAAGCGTCTCGATTACTTCGGCAACCACGTCAGTTCGTTCACCATTGAAGAAGGACATCAGAAGCTGTCCGTCGCCTCGGTCAGCCGCGTGCGCGTCGAAGAACAAACGCCGCCCGACCCTGCGGCAGGCGTTTCCTGGGAACAGCTTCGCGATCAGTTGCCCGGGGACCGCAGTGCGGAAGGCCTGGGCGCCTATCAGTTCACCTTCGATTCAGAGCATGCCAAAGGATTGCCTGAGCTTGCGGAATACGCGGCCGGGTCGTTCACGCCCGGCCGCCCCTGCGTCGAGGCGGTGCTGGAACCTCACCCATCGAATCTACGCCGATTTCACGTTCGATCCCACGGCGACCAACGTCAACACGCCGGTGGTTGAGGTGCTGCGGTTGCGGCGCGGCGTGTGCCAGGATTTCGCCCATCTGCAGATTGGCTGTCTGCGCTCGCTCGGCCTGGCCGCGCGTTACGTCAGCGGCTACCTGTTAACCACGCCGCCGCCCGGACAGCCGCGGCTGATCGGCGCCGACGTATCGCACGCCTGGCTGAGCGTCTATTGCGGCCGCCAAGGCTGGATCGACTTCGACCCGACGAACGACCAGATCCCTTCGACCCGCCACATCACGCTTGCCTGGGGGCGCAGACTACGCCGACGTCTGCCCGATCAAGGGAGTCTTCGTCGGCGGCGGACAGCATCACATGACCGTATCGGTCGACGTTTCGCCGCTGCAAACCGAAGCGCTGCGGCAAGCGTGAGCCCGCGTCCGTCCGCCGTGCGTCACGGCGCGACAAGCAATGCTCAAACGCGCTCCGCCACGCTGCGTGCCTCTTCCAGAAACCGTTTCAACACCACCGCGGCGTTGTGGTCCGCGTCGTGCGCCGCGTAGACCAGCGTCAGCGTCCCGTCGCCGTGCTTGCGGCAGAGCATCTTGATGTCTTTGTGTTTGTTCTCCAGCTCCTCTCGATACCGCGTTTCAAATTCCGGCCAGCGCTGCGGAGCCGGAGAATCTCCGAAATCAACGTGCAACTTGGCGCTGGGGCCAAGTTTTGAAGCCAGAGATCCACCTTGGCGTGTTTCTCGGTCAGATCGCGAGGCCAGAAGCGGTCTACCAGGACGCGGAACCCGTCCTCGGGAGACGGCTTGGCGTAAGCGCGTTTCAATTGAATCATGGCGTGTTCTCCTTCTTCCTCATTGTTGCGGTTGCGACGCCGCGCCGGCAGCGGCCAGGTAGGCGACGCAGTCGTCGAGCGTGGTCAGTTTCGGATAATCCTTCTCGGGGATCTCGATCTGCAGCTTTTCATGCAGCGCGATCACGAATCGCAGGAAATCCATCGAATCAACGTCCAACTGGCGGCGGAAGCTGACGTCGGGGCGGAGCTGCTCCGGATTGGCTTCGGGCGCCACCTGGCACAAAGCGTCGATCACTGCGGTGCGGAGTTCTTGGCTGGTCATAGTTTCTCCGGCTCCTGAAGTAGACGGTCCACGGCGGCCAGGAAGATGGCGCCGCGATGCCCGTCGCTGACGCGATGGTCGCCCGATAACGTTGCAGTGACGACCGGTCTCGGCACGATCTGGCCGTTCGCGCTCCAGGGGCGCTCGACCACTTTTCCGAAACCGACCAGCGCCGATTGCGGCGGATAGATCACGCCGAACACGCACTCCACGCCCTGTTCGCCCAGGCTGGTGACGGTGATCGTCGGATCGGACAGCTCCGAGCCGCGCAGCTTGCCGGCCCGGGTGCGGCTGACCAGATCGAGCAGCTTTTTCATCAGCTCGGCAAGCGAGAGCTGATCGGCGTGGTGCAGCGCAGGCGCCACCAACCCGCCTTGTCGCAGCGAGATCGCGACGCCGATGTGAATCTCCGGCTTCAACTCGACATGGTCGTCCTGCCAGACGGCGTTCAACTCCGGCGTTTCGCGCAGGGCCAGCGCCACGGCTTTCAACAGCAGCGCGCCGTAGAGCAGGCGTTCGGCAATCGGCCGCTGAGCATTCGTCTCTTCCAGTCAGGTCATGACCGGCTGCATGTCGATGGTGGTCCGCAAATAGTAATGCGGTATCTCTCGCTTGGAGCGGGCCATCGCCGCCGCAATGGTCTGTCGCATTGCCGCGGCTCGTTCGGCCGGAGTCGAGGGAGTTGGCGTCGAAGTTGCAGGAGACGCTGGCGGCGCGGTTGTCCCGGCAGACGCTCCCTGGGCCATGGCCGCCCGCTGGACGTCTTCGCTCATGATGGCGCCGCCACGGCCCGTGCCGCGAACGGTCGTCGGATCGACGCCCAACTCGCTTGCCAAACGCCGTGCGGCGGGCGAGAATCCGCAACCGGCCTGTATCAGCCGACGCCGGCGAAGGTTGAGGGCCGGCTGCCGCGGCTGCAAGTCCTTGTTGCGGCGCTGCGGCAGTCAAGGACGGGGCGGGGGGCGAAATCTCCGCCGCAGCTTCTGCCAGCGGCGGGCTGGCTTCTCGAATCAAGGCCATCACTCTGCCGACCGGCACTTTTTCGCCGGGCTGCGTCAGCAGTTTCTCCACCGTGCCGCTGGCAAACGCCTCCGCTTCGATCACGCCCTTGGCGGTCTCCACCTCGGCCAGGATCTCGCCGCGCCGCACCGCCTCGCCCGGCTGCTTGCGCCACGCGACGAGCGTGCCGAATTCCATGTCGGCGCCGAGCTTGGGCATCACGAATTCAGCCATGGCGATTGAACAACTCCTGCACGGCGGCGACGATCTTCTCGCTCTGCGGCAGAGCCGCTTGTTCCAGATGGCCAGCATACGGCATGGGAGTTTCCACGCTGCACGCCCGCGCCACCGGCACGTCGAGATCGAAGAAGCCTTGCTCCATAATTTGCGCCGATCTCGGCGGCCAGGCTGCAAGTGCGCCAGCCTTCGTCGACGATCACGGCGCGATGCGTGCGGGCGACCGATTGCAGGATTGTCGGCATGTCGAGCGGCCGCAGCGACCGCAAGTCGATGACCTCCAGTTCAATCCCTTCGGCCGCCAGTCGCTCAGCCGCCGCCAGGGTTTTGCCGAGCGTACCGCCATAGGCGACGGCCGTGGCGTCGCGGCCGGCAACCGGATGACGGCCTGCTCGAGCTTTGCCGGGCCGGCCGTTTCATCGATGTCATCGTCCAGCGCATAGAGCATGGCATTTTCGAAGATGAATACGGGATCCGGATCTGCCAGCGCCGCCAGCAGCATGCCGCGGGCATCGGCCACGGTGGCCGGCGCGACGGCCTTGATGCCCGGCACGTGGGCGTAATAAACCTCCAGGCTGTGCGAGTGCTGCGCCGCAAGCTGCCGTCCGCCGCCGGTGGCCATGCGGACGACCAAGGGCACGCTGAACTGCCCGCCCGACATGTGCCGCAGCGCGGCCGCATTGTTGACCACCTGATCCAACGCCAGCAGGCTGAAGTTGATGGTCATCACTTCGACGATCGGCCGCATGCCGCCCAGCGCCGCGCCGATGCCGGCGCCGACGAACGTCGATTCCGAGAGCGGCGTGTCGCGGATGCGCTCCGGGCCGAACTCTTCGAGCAGTCCGCGACTGCACGCGTAGGGGCCGCCGTAACGGCCCACGTCTTCGCCCATCAAAAATACGCGAGGGTCATTCTGCAGGGCATCTCGCAGCGCGGAACGGACGGCATCGCGATAGGTGATCTTCATGGCGCCACCGGCGTGTAGACGTCCTTGGTCAAATCTTCCACCGGCTCCCACGGACCGGCTTCGGCGAAGGCGACCGCGGAGGCGATCTCTTCGGCGACGCCGGCCTCAATTTCCCTCAGGCGTTTGTCGTCGAGCATTCGTTGTTCTCGCAGCCGATTCGAGTACAGCAGGATCGGGTCTCGCTGCTTCCACTGTTCCACTTCGTCCTTGCTTCGGTACAACTCGGCGTCGTACATGGAATGCGCGCGAAATCGGTAGGTGCGAGCTTCCAGAAAATACGGACTGCCGCTTTCGCGGACGGCATTGACGGCTTTTCGGGCGGCTTGCTCGACCGCCGTCACATCCATCCCGTCGACGACGTCGGCGGGAATGCCATAGCCCGCCGCCTTGGCGTGGATGTCGGTGCGCGACTGGTGCCGCTCGATATGCGTTCCCATGGCGTAGTAATTATTCTCGCAGAGAAACAGCACGGGCAGCTTCCAGAGTGCGGCGAGATTGAGCGACTCGTGGAACTCCCCTTCGGCGACGGCGCCGTCGCCGAACAGGCAAGCGGTGACGCGGCGCCGGCTCTGCAATTTGTCGGCTAGCGCGAGCCCGACGGCCACGGGCAAGCCGCCGCCCACGATGGCGTTGCCGCCGTAGAAGCGGAGCGAAGCATCGAACAGGTGCATTGAGCCGCCGCGTCCGCGGCTGCAGCCGTTCGCCTTGCCGAACATCTCGGCCATCACGGCGCCCGGCGAAATGCCGCGCACCAGGGCGTGGCCGTGCTCGCGGTAGGTCGACACGATGGCGTCATCGGGCGACAGCGCAGGGACGGCGCCTACGGCCACGGCTTCCTCGCCGATATACAGGTGGAGGAAGCCGTGGATGCTTCCCAAGGCATACAGCTCCGCCGACTTTTCTTCGAAACGCCGAATCAGCAGCATGCGGCGCAACAAGTTCAGTTCGCGGCTCAGCTCGGCCCGCGTGAGCTTCGTTTCGAGCATGGCGGATGTCATCGTTTCGTCGGACATGGCGGAGCTCTCGCGTTAGGCGTCTTGGCGGGGCGACTACATTTCCTTGGACAGCGCCTTGAACAGCAATCGCCAATGGGCCATGACCGTATGGTGATGGCGTTTGACGCGCTCATGCGTCTGGCGCTGCTCGGCATGTTTCTCCGCTTCCGCCTCGTGCTTCTGGGCCAGCACCACCAGCTCCTCGCCCGTTTCGCCGTGTTCGTACTCCGCCAGCGCGTGTTCGTGCGTGGCGCCTGGCGCGTGCCGCGCGGATCGCCTCGGCGTGAGACTCGAGCCCCTTGCGGTGTTCGGCGAGCACTTCCTCGAGCTGCTTCATTTCCGCCAAGGCGGCGTTGAGTTCCCCTTCCCAGATTTGAATGTCGTCTTCCCACAACGTTTCTTCGCTGTTCCACAGGCGGTGATCGCTGTGCATTTCATTGTGCGTCAGTACGTTGGACATGGTATTCCTCGATTCTTGATCAGAGTGAGATAAGTTGCCCTTGCCGCGTTTCGATACCTGCGCGGCGGCTCGCGCTCTACAAAGTCGTTGTTAGTTGGTCATTGCTTAGTCGCCGCTGGCTTCCAGCGTCGACGTATCTCCCTCGGGCAAGCCCAGCTCGCGCGCCTTGAGCAGCCGGCGCATGATCTTGCCGGCCCGATTTTTGGGTATCGCCGAAATAAAGCTCAGTTCCTTGGGGGCCACGGCGGCGCCCAGCCGGACGCGAGCAAAACCAAGCAATTCACGGGCCAACGCCGCGCCAGGTTCGTAACTCGGCTTGAGCGCCACGAAGGCCTTTACGATCTCTAAGGCGACCGGATCGGGTTTGCCGATCACGCCCGCCTCGGCGACCGCCGGGTGTTCCAGCAGCACGCTTTCGACCTCGAACGGCCCAATCAAATGCCCCGAGGTCTTGATGACGTCGTCCTTGCGGCCGACGAACCAGAAGTAGCCGTCCGCGTCGCGCTTGGCCAAATCGCCGGTCAGGTAGTAGCCGCCGGAAAAGCACTTGCGGTAGCGCTCCGGCTCGTTCCAATAGCCGCGAAACATCGAGGGCCAGCCCGGCCGCAGCGCCAGCTCGCCCTCGACGCCGGGCTCCGTGACGGCTTCGACGCGGCCGTCTTCGCTCGGGCGGACGATGGCCGCTTCGATGCCCGGCAACGGACGTCCCATCGACCCAGGGCGAATGTCCATCGCAGGGTAATTGGCGATCATGATGCCGCCCGTTTCCGTCTGCCACCAATTGTCGTGAAACGGCAAGCCGAACGCTTCGCGTCCCCAGACGACCGCCTCAGGGTTCAGCGGTTCGCCGACGCTGGCCAAAAACCGCAAGCTGGTCAGGTCGTAGTTCTTCGTCGCTTCGACCCCGGCGCACATCATCATGCGGATGGCCGTCGGCGCCGTGTACCAGACAGATACGCGTTGCGATTGGATAATGCCGTACCAGCGGTCGGCGTCGAAATCGCCTTCGTCGACGATGCTGGTCACGCCGCCAGTCAGCGGCGCGATGATGCCGTAAGACGTTCCGGTCACCCAGCCGGGATCGGCCGTACACCAGAACACGTCGTCCGGATGCAGGTCGAGCGCCAGCTTGCCGGTGACGTGGTGCGCCACCACGGCGTCGTGAACGTGGATCGCCCCCTTGGGCGCGCCGGTGGTGCCGCTGGTGAAGTGCAGCAGAGCCATATCGTCCGGCGCGGTCGGTTCGATCGTAAAGCGGTCGCTGGCGGCTTCCATCAGCGCGTGATAGTCGCGGCCGCCGGTCGCCGAGAGCGGCTCGTGATCGTCGTTGATGAGAATCAGGTGCTCGAGCGACGGCAGTTCGGCGCGAATGCCGGCCACTTTCCGCCGGTAAAGCGAAGTCGTCGTCACCAGGACTTTCGCGCCGCCGATCAAAAGCCGCGACCTGATCGGTTCGGGGCCGAAGGCGGAAAACAGCGGACAGAACACGCTGCGGTTTTTCAGCGCCGCCAACGCCGCAATGTACAGCTCGGGAATTCGGCCGGTCAGGACGAACACGCGATCCCCTTTGCCGACGCCCAGCGATTTGAGAGCTCCAGCGAAACGGTTCGTCAGATCCTGCAGGCGCCGGTAGGTGAAGTCGTCGACGGCGCCAGTGATGCCCAGCCAGCGGACGGCGATCTTGTCTCGCAGCGGGCCGGCGGCGTGCCGGTCGACCGCCTCGTAGGCGATATTCAGCGATCGACCGTCGGAGGAGCCGAATAACTCGCGCCGCGCCGCGGTCCAGTCGAAGGCGGACCGGGCTTGTTCGTAGTCGCGCAAGTTGGGCGTCGCCTTCCAGTCTGGAGCTGATTTGACGATTGTCTCCCAGGGCATGGCAGGGCTCCTTTACGGCCTCACTCTTCGGGCAGTCCCGCCATCCCCATACGGCCCGCTTCGGCTTTAGGTTCCGGCGCTTCGGTCAGCGTGGCTTCGGTCAACAGCAACACGCCCGCCACGGAAACGGCGTTCTCGAGCGCCAGCCGGACGACCTTGGCGGGGTCGATAATGCCGGCTTCCAGCAAATCGACGTATTTGCCGCACGCGGCATCGAAGCCGTACGCTCCCGCGCCGCGCGCATCTGGCCGACGACCACGCCGCCATCGGCCGACGAATTCTCGGCGATCTGACGCGTGGGCGTCTCGAGTGCGCGTTTGAGAATTCGCAGCCCGGTGCGTTCGTCGCCATCGCAGGCCGCCTCTTCGCGTTCGACGGCGTCGATCGCCCTCAGCAAGGTCAGCCCGCCGCCCGGCACAATGCCTTCGGCGATGGCCGCCTTGGTGGCGCTGATGGCGTCTTCGAGGGCTTCTTTGCGGCTTTTCATCTCGGCTTCAGACGGGGCGCCGACGCGGATCACCGCCACCCCGCCGGCCAGCTTGGCCAGCCGTTCTTCGAGCTTTTCGCGATCGTAGTCGGAGGTCGTCTTCTCGATCTGCTTGCGAATCTCTTCGCAGCGGCCGGCGATGGCCTCTTTCTTGCCGGCGCCGCCGATGATCGTGGCGTTGTCCTTGTCGATCACCACTCGCTGCGCTTGCCGAGATCGGCGACCGAGATCTTTTCGAGCTTGAGCCCCAGTTCTTCAGCGATGAACTGGCCGCCGGTCAGCGTGGCCATGTCCTGCATCATCGCCTTGCGCCGATCGCCGTAGCCGGGCGCCTTGACGGCGACGCAGGCCAGCACGCCGCGCAACTTGTTGACGACTAGCGTCGCCAGCGCCTCGCCGTCGACGTCTTCGGCCACGATCAGCAGCGGCTTGCGGAGCTGGACGAACTGCTCCAGCAGCGGCAGCAGATCCTTTACGCTGCTGATTTTCTTTTCGTATAGCAAGATGACGGGTTCTTCGAGCACGGCCTGCATCTTTTCCGGCTCGGTGATGAAATAAGGCGACAGGTAACCGCGATCGAATTGCATGCCTTCGACCACTTCGAGCGTCGTTTCCGTACCCTTGGCTTCTTCGACGGAGACGACTCCTTCGGCGCCGACCTTTTCCATGGCGTCGGCCACCAACTCGCCGAGCGAAGCGTCGTTGTGGGCCGAGATCGTCGCGACTTGCGCCTTTTCTTTTCGGCTAGAGACGGGGCGAGCCAGCCCGCGGATCGCCTCGACGGCGGCTCGCAGGCCGCGGTCCAGCCCGCGCTTCAGGTCGATCGCGCTCGCGCCGGCCGCGACGTTTCGCAAACCGTCGGCGAAAATCGCGTGAGCGAGAATCGTCGAAGTGCTGGTTCCGTCTCCCACCGCATCGCCGGTCCGCTCCGCCGCCTCGCGAATCATCCGCGCCGAGATTTTCCTCGGGATCCTTCAGCTCGATTTCCTTGGCGATCGTGACCCCGTCGTTGCAGATGATCGGTTTGCCCCACTTCTTGTCGATCAGGACGCACTTTGATTTGGGGCCGAGCGTAATTCGTACGGCGTCGGCCAGCACCGTTGCGCTGCGCAGAACTTTCTCCCGAGCTTCGGCGCGAAAGAGCAAGTGCTTGTGACTCATGATCGTCGTTCCTTATCGGAATGCCTGGCGAAGGCGTTTCAGTCGCTGGAAATCGCGGCTTCGCAGCAGGTATTTGCATGTTCCGTGCCAAGCCGGCCCTGCGGTGCGGAGCGCCGCCTGCGCAGAAAATGAAACAAAAAAGGGGGCGTTCAGAACAAGCCAGCCGCAAATGCAGAACGGAAGGGGGCGAAAGAGCGCGCCCCTTTGTGCGCAGCGCGCCGAAACGCACGTCCGAGGCTGCGGCGCCTCGCAGGCAAAACTGCCGCTGAGATCCGATCCGCCGCGCGGGACTGGGCGGCGGATCGGACGAAGAAGAACCTTAATCGCCGGCGCCGACGTCGAGATCGTAGAGTTCAAACACCAGGTCGGCTTCCAAGGCTTGGTGATGACGGAAGGCCGTCAACAACCAACCGGCGCGTTGCCTCAAGTCGTGGAAATTGAATTCCTCGCCGACGGCATGCGGGGCGAGGTGCGTGCCCAGCGATTCGGCTTGCGCCGTCAGGTCGGCATGCTCGCGGCGGAGCCGACCGATGCGATGATGGAAAGAGGGTTCGAGCGATTCCACGTCGCCGAACAGGCCTGAGGGCGATTCGGTCGACGTGACGTGGGCCGCCAGCGCCTCCTGAAAGCCGGTTAGCTCGGCGCTTACGCGGCGTCTCCAGAATCTCTTCGCGGCCAGGCGCAGGCGAGGCGAGCGCGGCCTCCAAACGGTGGGCTGCTTCGAGCAAGGCGTCGTGGGGCAAACAGGCCTCTCCCTGCAAAGGAGCGGATGCTGACGATTGTGGCGATTGATGGTCTTGAAGCATGGCGTTCTCCTCATTTGCCGCCAACCATCGGCGACGGATGCGACGTGCGATGATCACAATGCTCTTCGGCGCCACGATCCGGTCGTGGGCCGGCGGCGGGATCAAAAACATTAACGCCTAGTGGCGGTCTGATGTCCCCATGTATAGCTGCCACGCAATTCGCAGGCCGCAAGCTCCGAATAATGTCTACCGGGCGCCGTTGCGCCGAGCTGCGGGTGCAGCGCCAGCGCTCTGTGCGTTGGCTGGGCGGCAGGAATTGCTACCGACGCAGGCGTCGAGCCGATGGCTGCGTTGGCGCCATGTTCGCCCCGTGGGTAGAGTAAGGGCTTTCGTCATCGGGCCGAGAGAACAGCAAAGGCTAGACATGTTCGATCTGCAAAACAGCGCCCTGCTCAGCGACCTGTACCAATTGACCATGCTCCAAGGCTACGTCGAACAGCGGCTCTACGGCAGGGCGGTCTTCGAGTTCTTCGTCCGCAAGCTTCCACCCGATCGGAGTTTTCTGCTGGCCTTGGGCCTGGAGCAGACGCTGGAATATCTCGAACAACTTCACTTCACCGAGCAAGAACTATCATGGCTGGCCGGCCGCGAACAGTTCAGCGCCGAGTTCCTCGCCTACCTGGCGGATTTCCGTTTTACGGGCGACGTCGACGCCATGCCCGAGGGGACCGTCTTCTTTCCCCACGAGCCGATTTTGCGCATCACGGCGCCGCTGCCCCAGGCGCAGTTCGTCGAATCGCGGCTGATCAACCTGCTCCACTTTCAGACGTTGGTCGGCTCCAAGGCCGTGCGTTCGGCGTTGGCGGCGCCCGGCAAGTTGCTGGTCGATTTCGGCATGCGGCGAGCGCACGGGGCCGAAGCCGGGCTGCTGGCCGCCCGCGCGACTTACCTTGCCGGCTTCAGCGGCTCGGCCACCACGCTTGCCGGGGCGTTGTGGAACATCCCTGTCTACGGCACGATGGCCCATTCCTTCATCCAAGCGCATGACGACGAGGCCGAAGCGTTTCTTCGCTTTGCGTTGGCCAACCCGAAAGACGTCACGCTGTTGATCGATACCTACGACACCGAGCAAGGCGCTCGCAAAGTCGTGGGGCTGGCCGAAGAATTGCGGCGGCGGAACATCGCAATTCACGGCGTGCGGCTCGATAGCGGCGACCTGGCCGAACACGCCCGTCGGGTGCGGCGGATTCTGGACGAGGGAGGTTTGCAGGCGACCACAATCTTCGCCAGCGGCAATCTCGATGAAACGCGAGTGGCGGAGCTCGTCGCCGCCGAGGCGCCGATCGACGGTTTCGGCATTGGCACGCTCGTCGACGTTTCGGCCGACGCTCCGTATCTCGAATGCGCCTACAAGCTGGAAGAGTACGCGGCCAGGCCGCGACGCAAACGCTCCGAAGGCAAGGCCACCTGGCCCGGCTGCAAGCAGGTCTACCGCACCCGCGATTCGCAAGGGCGACCGCTCTCGGACTGCGTCTCGCTGGAGAGCGATCCGCAACCGGGCGAACCCTTGCTGGTTCCCATCATGCGCAGCGGCCGCCGCGTCTCGCCGCCAGTCGCACTGAGCGAGTTGCGGATTCGCACGTCTCACAACGTGCATCGCCTGCCGGATCGGCTGCAAGCGTTGTCTCCCGCCGAACCCTATGAAGTGCAGATCAGTCCTTCGCTGCAGTCGCTGGCCAAAACCATGGACGAGCAGATGGCCGCGGCGGCGAAGCGGGGATGATCCCGATTCTAGCCCCGAAGGCATTGGCACGTTCCATGTGGCCTGCGCAGAATCTTCCGCAGCCCAGGCCAGGCGAAATGGGCTTCCGGGCAGCTTGCTGGAAGCAAGAGCCGCTTCCAGAGGCCGCGCACAAAAGCGGCCGGAACTCTTCGCCGAAGACTTGCTGCCTAACGGTCTGCCATCACCGGCGAAGTGGCCTCGTTCCAAGGCACTGCATCGATCTATCGCGGCGAGTGTGCCTATCTTTCCGTTGACTCTGGTTCGTCTATGGGGCGAAACACCCTTTTGGCGACTCTTCCAACATTTTGACACGCCACAAGGTCGAATGTGCCGCCGACAACTCCGCCTGCTACTGGCGCCCACTTTGTTAGATTGATGATGCCTTTCTGGCCTGCTTTCGTCAGCAGCCTGAATCACACCAGCTTATTGATTGCCGAGATCGTCTTGCCGGGAATCCGCTTGATGGCTTCCAAAGTGAGCTTGTTGCCAACGGTGATGCCTACTTCCTTTAGCGACCAAGTCGCCTCATTGCCAAGCAACGTGAGCAAGACGAATGTCCTTACTTGATCTTCGTTCAGGTCGTGCCCATAGGTCGCCTTCATCGCACTTTACGGCCAGTGGGATCAGGAACTGCGCGAGCCCGTCTCAGACAGCATTTGCTGGAAGCATTTCCTGGAACGAATGGCGGCCCTGGACGAAGGCCGGCACGTCGCCGATGCGCTGGTCAACAACAGGACCCTCGTGATGTCGATCTTCGACGACGAGTTCCTGAGTCGCTACTTCTGGCAGGAGCCGACCGACAAAAGAGCTAGCCAGTCCAGGAAGACCAAGTACGACGCCCAGACTTGGTTCCTCCAGGGAAAGTGGCTGCTTATTCTGGAGCGGCTTTTTGAGCGGGTTTACTTTCTCCGCTGTCAGTTAGTGCATGGAGCATCGACATTCAACGGCTCGCTTAACCGGACGGCCGTCCGGCGTTGCTCACAAGCGATGGATCATTTGCTGCGGGCGTTCTTACTGGTTTGGATCGACTTCGGCTCGGATGAAGATTGGGGCATAATGTGCTATCCGCCGTTGCGATCGACCGCGGCAGTGCGTTGACGGAAAGCAGCGTCGACTGCAATTCATTATTCTGTGCCGCCGTGCGGAATTGGATCGCCCGGGTCACGCGCCGAGGGTCGAATCCCGGAAGTCAGCCGGCGCCGCTGCCGACCGAAGGCGGAGAAAGGTCGATGCGGCAGATGTCGACGAGCCGCTCGACTTCTGCGGGATCGTGCCGGGAGACGAGGTACTCCAAAAGATCGTCCTGCCGATTCTGGCCGAAAACCATCCGGTAAAGCACCAACGAGCGGCGCAGGTTCGCTTGCTGAACCTGCTCCCGACTGTGGGGCAAGGCGGGGACGTGCCGCTCGATCTTTGCTTCACCGTCGGGTGCGATCCAGTAAGGATAGATGTCGTTTTCCGCGGCAGGTCGCGATGCCCGCGCCGTGTCGAACATCACGGTCCACGGATCGCGGCAGCCGTTCTGCGTCGCCCGACCGAATGCGTCGGCAATGTTCTTACGCAATGCATGCCCCTTGTAGCGATGAACCCGCCCCTCTCGTTGCTCCAGGTCCACGGGATTGGAGGGGAGGTTCCAATGCATGACGGCATGGCAGTAGGGATGGAAATCAAGACCTTCCTGCCCAACCGACGTTGTTGCCAGCACGAACGGCCAGAAGGGCGAATTGAACGCGTTGCGGACATGATCGGCCCGCGTCGGCTCGACGCTGTCTTCCGCATCCTGGTCTCCAAATCGCATCGCAAACCGAGTCCGCATGCGGATGGGCTCGTCCAGGTAGACGCGGCGTTTGCTGGACCCGACAATGTCGGCCTGCGCAGTCGAGGTTCGCAACGTGAGGCAATCGCTGATCGCTTTGCTGACTTCTCTGGCAACCTTCGAACGTTCACTGCCGGTCAGGCCCAACGATTCGACCAGCAGATGCGCGTACTCATCCAATACCGCCTGCAGGTTCCCAGCAGCGCAATACTCCAGCACGGAAAGCCAATACGGCTTCTCCTTCTTGCGATCACGAATCAGATACATCACCTCGGGCAAGTTGAACAGCCGCAAGAAGGCATGCGCCATCGGGCCGGCGAAAGATCGCGTATCGGCGGTATCGTGCTCAGCTCGCTCCGGCAGGATTCGCTCGAGGGCCCGCAATGAGGCGACGCCCGGGCCAGCGATGGCCAATAGCGCCAAGACCCTCGGCAGATCGGCGGGCGGATTCCCAAGGGAGGATCGCCCCTGCACAAGCTCCTGGACCAACTGCACGTGGCGCGACCATCCGCCGGCCGACTCGCGGTCGTCCGATAGCTTCTCTCCGCCCCACACCTTCGCCAGGTTGTTTTGGGCGAGCCACTCTCCGGCGTCGACGCCATCGTGCTTCAAATCGAGCAGCAAGGGGGCGGCCCAATACCAGCGCTCGTCGACCGCTTCGGCGCCGCCGGCGAATCGCTCTACAATCGGGCCCAGCAAGTCCGCAAGTTCCGCCTGAACGCGCTTCTCCATGTCTTCGAGCGTGGGCGCCTGGCCCGAAACGCCAAACTCCCGCTTCAGCTTCAGCGGATCGAAGCGGTCGGCAAGCGTGCGGCACGGGTAAAGCATGCTCAGCACCGGCATCCCACTCGGACGCCCCTTGCTGAACGTGAAGCGGAGCAGCCCGCGGCGCCGCTTTCGCGCCTCGGCCGTGTTTTGGGCCCTCTTGCGGAATCGCTGCATCATGTGCCGTTCGGCTTCGTAGCTCAGCACCGCCGCAATCGCCTTGGGAACGACCTTCCAGCACGAGAAGACCAGCCGCTTCGTCATGCCTTTGAGTTGCGGATCAGCAAATGGCCCGGCGCCTTGGTAGTAAGGCAACGAAGGCGGAATCCACAGCAGGCGCCACGCTTTGCGGCCGATCAAATCATCGTATAGCGACCGCAGCCGCGCATTCGCCGGATCAATCCGCTGGTATTTCTCAATCTCTTCTCGGCTCAGCAGCCCCGAGCCAATCGACTGTACCGCTCTCACCAGCCGCTTGTCGGGCGCCTCTTCCAGCGCCTGTTTGAACTTGCGCTTGAAGTCGTATTCTTCCATGAAGTTCAGCAGGTACGGCGCCGACTTCCAGTACTCCAACACGTCGTTGTGCCCCAGATGCTCGGCGACGCCTTGCAAGCCGAGATAGTGCTGCAGGTCGGACGCCTTCAGCGACAGCGGGTTGCCCGGCGCCTCCGTCAGCATGCCGTTGCGGTCCGCCTTCAAAGCCAGCCGCTCGGTCCGTACCATGACCTCGCGTAGCGACGATTCCAAGTCGCTCTTGACCTTGATCAGTGCTTCGACGCCTTGATCTGCCAGCCGGAACAACTCGCCGCGGTACTCCTGCAGCCGGGCGTGAAAACTCTCACGCTTGGCGGCATCTTGCAAGAGAAAGTCGAGGGTCGTCTTGAAGTCCTCGTAGTGGTCGTCCTGCTCCGCCTCATGGCTTTGCGTGTACATCTTGTACGGCGTGGCCGACAGCAGCAGCACGCGAGCCGCCGTCGTCGGGTCGTCTTGCGATTGCTGGAAGCTGAACAAGTGCTCGGCCAATTGCGCCGCTTCCGAGGCGTCCTCTCCGTCTCCTTGAAGCAGATGTTTGAATCGCTGAAACTCGTCAAGAATAATCAGGTCGGGCTCCAACCAGTGCAGGCACGTCTGAGCGAGCAGACGCCGCAGCTCGCCGATGCATTGATTGCGTTCCAGCCGCAATTGGTCAGGAATCGTGATGCCCGGTCGCGGCACTTCTTCCAGGAGCCGCTCGAATCGCTTCCTGATTTCCGGGCTGTTTTGCAAATTCTCGGCGAACGTATCGCGGAGTTGGGCGTGAATTGCGTGGCGCTCGGGAAACCTCTTCACTCGCTCGCGAAATGCCTCAATCTCAGCATAGACGTGCAGCACGCGCCGTCGCTCGTTTGAACGAAAGCGACCACGGCTCTTCTAACAGCCAATACAAAAGCTCCCGTTCCGTCGACATCCCGGCGCTGTCCTTCAAGTCGAACGAAGTGCCGGGAGTGAACGAGATGAAATTGATCCTGCGGTGCTGCATGTCGCCGACCGTGATGGGCAGCAGCGTGATCCGGCTCGACAACGAAAAGTCTTCGCACCCGGTCACGTTCAAGCGGTTGATGTTCTGCCGGGCGATGTCCGTGTTCGAGCAGACGTAGACGACGTCGATCCTGCCGGTCTGCTCCCACAAATGATCGATCGCCTTGGCAATCACGCCGCGCACCACGAGCGTTTTGCCCAGCCCGACTTCGTCTGCCACCAGGAACCGGCGGACACAGTCGGCGTCGAGGTACAGCCGCCGGAAAACGTATTCTACGGTCGCACGTTGGAAATCTTTGAGGCCGGCCAGCACGACGCCAGACTCAGGCCGCAGATGTTCGGTTGGACTAGTCACGCGTTCCCCTTGGCGGAGCGGTTCATCTTGCCATTGCGTTCGAGCTGCCGTTTCCGCGCCGACCAGATCGGCGCCCAAATCGCGTCGAAGTCGTCGGGCAGAAGCTCGCGTCCTTCGTTGGTTTTTCGGAGATCTTCGACCGTCGCCGCGACCTGGTCGAGGCGCTCCGGATCGCGGTCCAGGGCTCGCACCAGCGACTCGAACAGCGTGGCGCCAAACAGCGACTGCACGAAGCTGAACGTCCCCGTCCCGTCGGTTGAAGCCGCAAAGAGCTTGCTGAGATCGCGCACCCCCGTGTCCAACAATAGCAGCAATAAGAATCGCAGCACGCGGCCCCGATCGCTCAGCAATTCCCTCAGAATTGCCTCCTGCCGGTTTTCAGGAACATTTTCCAGCGGGATGTTCAGCACAAACTGCCTGCGGAGCTGCAGCGTGGTCGATTCCGCCTCGAAGATGAAGAACGACGTCAGACCCAGCAGCGACACCGGCGAAAACTCGGTCCAACACGCTTCCAACAAGTTGACGTCGCGGAAGTGGCTCGCCCCCAGGCTGATCGGTCTCGCTCGCAAGCGACAGCCGACCGTCGAGATTTGTTTCCCGGCCGGGCTCGAGATGCGCAGCGAAAAGCTGCCCGGCTCGGCGCCCGCCTCGCACCTGGCGGTCGGGCCGGCTGCAGCCAGTTCCTTGGCGAGCTGATCGACTTGCCGCTCGAAGGCTTCCGCTTCCGCATCTGTTTGGTCCCCCTCTGCTGCGCGGACGTAGGGCTGCAGCAGATCGGCCAGGCTGCTGGCCAGCTTCTGGCCGTTCTCTTCTGCTTGCCCCAAAATCGCATCAATGCCGCAACGGCTCTTCTTGCCGCGAAGTTGGACGAGAAATTCGACATTCCGGTGAAACGCCGCCGCGGTGGCATTGGCCGAGCCGGTAAAGACGCTGGCGTTCCAGCCTTCATCGACCACATAAACCTTCGCATGCAGCCCGACGAGCGGAATGTCACGGTTTGCGTCTCCATCCGCTTGCAGGCCGGCATTTGCATGGCCCTCTTCCACAGGCTCTTGTTCCTCGGTCTCGCCAGGCTCCGGCGTTGCGGTATCGTCCAGCACCCACACTTTGTCAAACCGGTCGAGCGTCGCTTCCTGAAGCCGGGCCAAGCTTTCGCCGCGCGAGAGCAATTGCATCGGAATCTGCCGCTGTGCCAGCTCGCCGAGAAAACCATCGTCGACGAAGGGGGACACGACCAGAATGCGGTCCATCCGTTCCCGAAAGGGCTTGCTATTTGGGCTGCCGATTCCCAGCGGCCAGAACTCAAGTTCCTCGAAAGGCTCCGGGATCTCGAATTCCACGCGGCGAATCTCGTAGGCGAGCTGTTCGATCCGTTCCCGCCAAGTCGCCGAGAGGCCGCGAGCGCTCATTTGCGGCAGCGCTTCGACAAACTGGCCCAGCGGATGATTCTTGGCAAAGGCGTTCGTCCGCTCGCGGAGCGGCCCTTCCAAACGCAGCAACGTGTCCCAGGAACGATCGAAGGTCATGTTGCGGCTCAGGCATAAGAGCCGGAAGACAACCGACTCGCCGTCGACGAAGCGGAGAAACCAAAGCTTGGGATGAAAACTGCCCCCTAGCGGCGCATTCGCCTCGACCACCGATTCTTCCAGGCTGGCCAGCAGCGGCTGGTAGGTTTTGGGTACGTGGATTTTGCCCGCCTGGCAGAACAGGCAAATCCGGTCGGCGTACTGCCGAACCGCTTTGAGCAAAGCCAGCGGATCCGCAGACGGCCTGCCGTCGCGATCCTGCCAATCGGAAAACGCAAAGGCGACGGGCGCCGACAACAGCGCGAGCAGGTCGAGCGAGTAGCTGGTTCCCACCGCCCAATCCAGCCGGAACCCGTCCGGCGGTTGGAGCGATTCCATCAATAAGCGTCGGCTGTTTGGCTCAAGCATGCGCTTCCGCCTCCAGTCCGGCGAGAATATCGGAGACGATCCGCTGTGCGCTCCTCCAGCGAAGATCGAGCTGCGCGGCGCCCGCCTCTCCGCCCCACAGCTCTCGGGCGCGTTGGTTCCGGACGCGGGCCAGGCCGCCTTTCAATTGCACCTCTCGATGTTCGACCAACTGTCGCGCAGCTCGGTTGTCGATCATGACTGCCGCGTCCCCTGGAGCAATCGCCAAGTCGATCCACCCATTCACGAAGCTGCGGGCCCGCGAACTGACGCGCGGATTACTGCGGTACACGACTCGCCAGAACTCTGGGCGATCCCAATCCTGCAAGGCGGCCATTCGCTCAGCAATCCGTTGTCGCCAACTTCCCAGCCTTTCTCGATACTTGTCGATCTGCTCCTGCCAGGCTCGCTGCTCGGCCAGAATCAGGTTGTAGAGCAACTGGGCGCCATGCACGGTTTCCGAAAAGTTCCGGCCATGCTCGACCTGACTTCCCAGGTTCTCGGGCAGCTCCGCCGACAAGTCCCAAGCGAACGGAACCCCTTCGACGTCGACGCCTTCGCGAACCAGATAAGCCAACAGCGATTGTGAGCAACTGGCGAGGATGCGCTCGCGCAGGTATTCGGCTTCCTCGACGTTCAAGGCCAGCGAGACGCCTTTGGGGAACCCATCGTCGGGCTTGGGCAGCCCGGCGTGCCAGTTGTGCAGGTCGGGTTCGTCGGCCGTCTCTCCTTCATGCTCCAGCCTGCCGGCCTTTCGGGCTCGCACGCGCTGGTAGAAGACGTCGAGCGAGCGATGATATTCGTCCTGCGAGCCGGCGAAGACGCGGATGCCCCAGCGGTGCAGGCCCTGCCAATAAATGCTGCTCGGGAGCCGCTGCAGCTTTTCCTTGGCGACGCGTCCGATCACCCCCTCGGTGTCGCCTGACTCCTGAAGTTCGCTTGCCAGTTCAATCTCCGCCTTGCGAGCCCGCAGCGCGATCTTCGCCGAAGGCGTGCCTTTCCGCTCCAGCGCCAGATAGATCCACGGGATGAAGAGAAAATACTTGGCGGCCGTTTGAATCGTGCTCGTGCCCGGGAAGAGCAGATCCGCAAACGCATCGCGAACGCCGCCCAGGCCCAGTTCGTCGCGGGTGGTACGTTCGCCGAACAGCTCGATCACGTCGAGCATCTTGCGGCGCTCGTGTTCGGAGTAGTCAAGCCAGGTGAAGGAAGATGCCATGGGTTTAGGTTCTATGTTGCTTCTTTCGGCGGGACTGGCGAGCCAGGGGAAAGCGATCTGCGAGGGCGGCGTTATACGGCCCGGGAAAGCCACGTTGTCCTTCGAGCCATCTTTCTCGCCGGTTTAACTCACGTCATCGCTGGTTGGCTGAGATCCATGGCCCGAGTGATCTGCAAGAGCTTGTTGGTCAAGGTCGTCGGTGAAACTCGGGTGTATAAGCTGCCGCGATCGGTTTCGCCCAGGGCCCCGATCATGTCAGAGCGGAGAAAACCCACGGCGAGCTTGATGGTCGGCAACAAGTGCTCGCCTTTCAGAATGAAGTAAAGAGAATCGGTATTAATTGCCCCGGCTTGCCCCTGATACTCGTAGACCGCAGCAAAGACTTTGCGGACCAACAGCATCAAGTCCGACTGCGACTGCGCAGCCTCCTGGATCTCTGGCAAAAGACTATCGTCGGTCGCCCCGCCGCCCAGAAACAGAGGCCGCAATGTGTCAAAGGCAAAGACGGACTCGGCGTGAAGCAGCAACAGCTCGCGCAAGTTCGATGTCGTCAGCAGACGCACGTTGTTCTTGATCGCAAACTCAGCCAGATTGCCGCCAGCGAAGTCGGCGCCGACGATGGCCACATAATCGGCGCCGGCGTTCTGTTTTTGCTTCTCAAGTACATGAAAGTTGACGTCATTTTGCTGGACCACGCCCGACGCCCGACTCTTCGAGTCGATCAGTACGCGATAGCTCTTCTTGCCCATCGGAGCGGCCGCCATAACGTCGGGATTCCCTGAGCCGCTGATGAGTTGGGTGCGAAAGCCGAGAAACTTGAAAGCCTCTTCGGTCGCTTGTTCGAACTCCTTGCCATCTCCACCGGCTACCGCCGTTTTGTCCAACCAGTCAGCGATCGTCTTCGCTTGCCTGACAAGTGGCGAACTCTCGACTGCTACATCGACCTCGCGCGGTGGCTTCGGATGTGTTGGGTCGTCTCCCCAACTCTTGCTCAGTTCCTCGAAGAGCGCGTCTACCAGCGTCAGTGAGCTGATACCCATTGCCATCTTTCTCTGCGAACCCAAGACTGCGCAGCCAATTCACTCGAAACGACGTCTGATTCTTGCTCTTCCAGTCGACCGCCAAGGCCTGTTTCAAGTGCTCTTGGATGCTGTCGAATCTCTGCGGTCCTTCGGCCAGGAGTTTGAAGATCGCGTCGTATCCCAAGTAGTTCTGGATCTTGAGTTCCATCACCCTTCGTCGAGCATCGTCGAGTGCCAACTCTGCTGTATTGACCACCGCCGTGCCTTCCGGGCTAAGCCGAATTGCGTTGTCTTGCAACGTCCAAAGTCCCATGCGGCTCAGCGAAGTAATGTACCCGTTCACCGCCACCTGGCCGGACGCGTTGGGAAACGTTTGGAAGATCCACTTGGTCAGATCGTCGGGCGCCACATTGTTGTCGCGAATGTAACACAACAGCTTGAGCAGCGTGTCGAAGTATTGCTCGACCCCGCCGGGCAGGGGGAATTCCGATGCGTACCTGTTCTCGGTCGAGACATTCATGCCGCTTGCCTTTGGGTCGTCACTCAATCGGTTGGCTCAGTTGATCTGCATGATCGGATAGGCGATGTGCGTGGCCTTCGTCTCTTCGATGCCCCGCATCAACTGGTCGATCAGCTCGGCCTTGGCCGTGTAGTCGCTGGCGCCGATCGCGGTTTGATAAACGGCGCCCGCCATGCGTTTGCATGTAGCTCAAGGCCTGTTTGCCGAGGCAGGCTTGGATCTTTTTGAAGGCGTTCTGGGCGGCTTCCCAGAAATGAGTGCCGGCCAGCGGCTCGAAGAAGCGCCGGCCCAGGTACAAGGCCAAAGCCTCGTCGAACGCGAAGTTCAGCTCGGGCTGACCGTGGCCCGCCTTCATCCGCCAGGTCTTTCGGCCGTGCTCGCCTTCGGTCTGCTCCAGCGGAAAGCCGACTTGCTCGAACGTCTGCAAGTCGCGGCGGATGGTCTTCTCTGCGACCTTCATCTCCTGGGCCAGCTCTTGCACGCTGGCCCCGAACCGATTGCCCGAGAGAATCTTAATCAGGCGCCATTGCCGCACGAGGGCGGGATCATCGGGCATCGGGACTACCCCTGTTCTGCACTGTCGTAGAGCAATGGCCCGAAGATAAGCGGCTCGCTGCTGAATGCAAGCAATATCGGGCGTATGCGTTGGATTCTTCCGGCTTTTCGGACTGGCGCGATGCATGGGCGGCTCCAAGGCATCTCAAAACAACGGCAGGCGGCGAGCCGAGGCTGAACCGCTCTGCCGTCGTCGTTGGCTATTGTTACGGCCGGCGGGTTGTCGGCGCGGGAATCGTTCATGGGGAGTTTTCGGGCAGACCAAAATAGTGTTTATCGAACTCGGCCCGATCCCTGCGATGCAGCACCAGGCGACCGAGCAGCACGAGCAAGATGCCGGCGACCAGCAGAGGACAGGCGAGCACAAATCGACTCTTTTGCAGCATGGGCGAGTGAACAAACCTCTTTCGCTTTTTTTAAGCAGGCCGACATCGGCTGAGAGAACCATAACCGCCGCGAGGGACAAACTACGTCCAACGTGACATGCGTTCAGCATGCTGATGGGCAACCCCTGGGGTTCGAAAATCGGCGCGACGAGCGGCCGAGGCTCGCGGTGGACGTTTGTCACGTTGGACGTCGGCTGTCCAAGCAGGTTGCCAAAATGAGCGCGAAAGGCAACTGGCGCGTCAGCCGCCCGGCAGATGCGGATTAGCGGCTGGCCAGAGCATTGGGCCCGGGCGTCGCCTGGGAATCCCCGCTCTTAGATACCGCCCTTATATTTAGATACCGCCCTTATATATTGTCGCGGAGAGCTGACGGAGATGGACCCGATCATTTTGACGTGCGGGCGTGTCCGGCAGACTTTCGACGTGCCGGCCGATCGAGCCGGCGAGACCTGCTACTGCCCGTACTGCGGCGATCTGCATCACGTTCCGAAGGTTCGGACGCTACGTCGCCGGCGGATGCCGGTTCATGTCCTTCGAACCGCCATTCGAGATATTACGGTCCTCTGCACGCCCGCACAAATCCCGGAAATCCAAACGACCTTAAGCCGCCGTCGAAGTTTCAAACGGGCCGCGATGCCGAAGAGCGAACGGTTTCACGTTCCGCCATTGCGAATAGAAGGCGGCAGGATGCTGTCGCCTGGGGACCTGCAGCGACAACTGGGAATGGGAAACGGCTCGGCCAACGAGGGCGTCGATTCGATTCTTTGCGATGACTTGAGTTGCGGTCGGTCGAGAGCAAGAAGCACTGCCTCTGGGTTGCCCGGCCGCCGTTTCGCCACGCTGTCTACCCGGCGGGAGCGGCGGCAGTCAGGTGAGAGGCAATGACAAGCTCCGCGAGACGACGGGCGACTTCAATGCTCTGCCGGTCGCCGGAAACCTGGCGGGTGACGTAGACCCCTTCGATAATCAGGCACAGTTCCCGGGCCATTTGGCGCGGATCGGCCGCCCCGGCCCGCAAAGCCAGGTCCGAGACGATCTTTTCGACGGCTCGTTTGGTCGCCCGCCGCGGCGACATGGGCCGGATCGTGCGGCAACGGATACTCCATGGCGACGTTGACGAAGATGCAGCCTCGGAACTCGTCGTCGGCGATGATTTCGTCGACGACGTCGAACAAGGCCCGCAGTTGACCGACGGGCGTCTCGCCGCCGCGCTGGCAAACCATTTCGGGAAAAGCAGTCTCCAGCCAGCGGCTCTGAAACTCGAGGGCGGCCAGCACCAGGTCTTCTTTGCAGGAGAAATGCTTGTAGAAAGCCGTTTTGCTGATGCCGACGTCGGCCAGCACCTGGTCCAGGCCGACGTTCCGGAATCCATCGCGGTAAAACCGCCGCAGCGCGGCTTCGGTCAGTCGTTGCCGCGTGGCGGATGGCATCAGGAGGTTCTCTCAAAAAATGGCTTGGCGCGGTGGGTGGACCTCAAGTCAACCATCCGGTGCACTTCAAGTCAACTAGGAGAGTGCGGTTTGCGGCGTTTAATGCACCAGACGAATGCCGAACAAACGCTGTAGAGCCCGGGTTGGCCGGCGCTGCGACTTGTAACGTGGGCTCGCCCTTTGCGATTGGCTGAACGGACGAGGTTTGCATTGCCGAGCGACTTCGGCAAGAGACGCGTTGCCGGCCATTCGTCGAAGCGGGCCAGATTGCCATTTCGCCGGTTGAAGGCGCCTCTGTGCGGGCGCAACCGGCTGGCTGTTTTTTCACTTACCAGAAGGGAGATCTTCATGCTGCGTTGGACCTTTTTTGTCTATGGCGTCTTGTGCCACCTGTTGTTTCTGGCGACCTATGGTTATATGGCCGGCTTCGTCGGCGACTTCCTGGCTCCGCATTCGATCGATTCGCCGTCCTCAGGCGGGCTTGCCGCGGCCGCCGTTGATTTGGGCTTGATCGGCCTGTTCGCATTGCAACACTCGGTGATGGCCCGGCCGGCCTTCAAGCGGCTCTGGACGCGCCTGGTTCCCCAGCCGATCGAGCGCAGCACGTACGTGCTGTTCTCGTGCGCGGTCACGGCGTTTCTGATGTGGCAATGGCGCGGGCTCGATGCGGTCGTGTGGGACGTGCAACATCCCGCCGCACGCCGGCTGCTTTGGGTGCTGTTCGCAGCCGGCTGGCTGATGGTGCCGGCCGTCAGCCTGATGATCAACCATTTCGACCTGTTCGGCACGCGGCAGGTATGGCTGTACCTGCGCGGGCGGCCTTACACGTCGCTGCCGTTCCGCACGCCGCTGCTGTACAACCACATGCGGCATCCGCTGTACGTCGGCTGGACGCTGGCGCTGTGGGCGACGCCAACCATGACCTTCGGCCACTTGCTGTTTGCCGGCGCCCTGTGTTTCTATATGGCCGTTGCCGCCGGAATCGAAGAACGCGATCTCGTGGCGCACTTCGGCGAAAGCTACCGCAGCTATCAGCGGCGCGTGCCGATGTACCTTCCGCGGATTCGCACCGACGCCGACATGCCGGACGTCGTTACGGCAAACGCCGCGCAGTTAACGGGCACAGGGCCGAACGACTGAGCCGAGGCGCCCAGGCTATCCCTAGCCAGGCTATCCCTAGCCAGGCTATCCCTAGGGAAGGGACTGCGCTGCTTCGCCGCCGTTTCTTGAGCCCATTGCGCCCCATACGCCGTATGGGCTTGGTCCGGCGGTTACATTGGCAGCACCATGTTGCCGCAATTGACGCTTTCAGAGACAAATCGAACCGATGCGTCGGCCATGCCGACGACCACTCCCGCCGGGTGATAGCTGCTTGTCGAGCTCACGCCCGGGCCGTGGTCGGACGTGGCTTGTACGCAGTTCGGGCTATTCGGGGGCAGCACCGTGCCGAAAGCGCAATACCAGGGCGCGCCGTCCGGCCATCGCTGGCCAACCCACATGGCCGTCGTCGTCCCCGACGTGTAGAACCCGCTGGCGGCCATGGCAAGACACGCCGATGGCGTCGTCGGCGCCGCTGCAACATTTTGCGCCACCCCTCCGCGAATACTATTGCCGCTCTGGCCGATCGAGTGCTCCGAGACCGCCACGGTGTTACTGGCGCCGTCGGTGACGCTGGCCACGCTGATCCGACTGTTGACTCCAAAGATCCCTCGGGGAACAACGACGCTTGCACTGTCCGGCGAAGTGAAGGTCGTCGAATCGCCGTAACAGAATGCATAATTGGCCTTCGCAATGTTATTGCCGCTTACCTGCCACATGCCAACCTCCGACGGGCAAATGAGGTCGGGCCGATTCATGTTCCAAGGAGAATAGTTGGTATCCCAGGGATAGGAAGGACCTGGTGGATACTTCGCCCCATTGTTGCCGATCAAAGCGCCCTGGATCCGATTATACAGGGACAGTTGTTCCATGTAGGGACACAGCGGGACAAATGCACTGACCCGGTAACTACTCTGCGATGGTCCGCATTGCCCCGGCGGAAAGCATCTCACCACATCGTGATAATTCTGCAGCGCCAAGCCAATCTGCTTGATGTTGTTGGTGCATTGCGAGCGTCGCGCCGCCTCGCGCCTGCTTGCACGGCCGGCAGCAGCAGGGCGATCAGGATCCCAATAATTGCGATCACCACCAGCAATTCGACCAACGTGAACGCCGTTCTCCGGGGCCTGAATCGCCACCGCGAAATCTCAGTTGGACTTGCAATCCTGTGCATATCAACTCCCTTCAAAGGATATGGCGACGTGACGTACGGGAAGAGCTGCTCCGCTAACCCCTGGCACAACGCCCTGGGGCCGCCAAGGCGTCACCGGATGAAGTGGCCGCGCATTGCGTCAGGGGCCCCTGACAACGCGAAGCAACGAGGTGCTGGCCAGTACGAATTCCGGTGGATCAAGACAGGCCTTTACGCCCCTCCCCCCCTAAGAAATGGACGATGAATAACTTCCCAATTTTGATTGCCCTCACCTGACCTCTCCCAGAGGGAGAGGGATTGGGATGAGGAAGTTGTTCTTCGTCCGCTCCTAAGCCTGCCAAGTTGAGCAACCGTAGCGATCCATTGAATCTAGCTGGCTCAGATGGAAAATGCAAACGCATTGTCGCACTCAGGCGGCACATGCGTTGAATATTCGACACGACAAGAACGGAAGCAAAAAATGGGCATTTATGTATTTAAATGGCGTGCGTTGTCTTGCCTCGCTGCTATCGTAGATATCGCCTTCAAATCTTCGGAAGGCGCCAGCCGCGCCAGAGATGTCGCCCAGCCCGCGGAAAGGCGCCTACAAAGCGAGTTTCCGCGATGATTGAGGGCAATTCCCCGCCCTATGAAGGGATGCGCGGCACGCTTGAAACTACGTTCGTTTCTTCAAACGTCGCATCAGCGGCTCATTTCAGGACCAAGCGAAACATCGGCCGCTTGCTTGGCTGCGGTAAAGAAAATAGAGACACAAGAAAACGAGAAATGAAACAAAAACCGTAACGCCTGCCCTATTGGGGTGTGAATAGAACACCCGCCCCTTCGCTTGCCATTCACGCGTCAAGACAAAGCGTTTCATACTGGTGAGGCAAGGCCAGCAGTGCGGGAAGCGACGCCCATGTGCTTGCCCCGCGAGACGGCGAGCTCAAATGTTCGAACGCTTTGATTCACCCGAGGGCTTCGGCGTCGGATGCAGCGCGTGGCTCTCTCTGGCGCCAGGGGTTAGAATCGGGGACATGGACGAGAACTCGCATAAGGCGCCGGACGAGTCGGGCGACGCTTCGCCGTCAAGGCGCGGCAATCGTCCGTCGCCTGGCTGGTGGTTGCTCGCTTTGCCGATCGTCGATTTGGCCGGCCTCTCGTCTCCTCTGCTTCGAACCAGCCCCCCTTGCGCTCACAGCAATCTTGATTGTTCCGCTGGCTTACTGGATGCTACACAAGCGCCCCTAGCCGCCCGGCAACACGCTCATGTTGCCCGGCCCGAATGCTTGTCGCAAAATCGCGGGCCGCAATTTAGAATTCGGTTTTGCGTGAAATCAGCACAATGGGACGTGCGAGGCAAACGACACTTTGCCGCGCAAGCTCCAGGGGGAAAGCCGAACCATGTTGCGAAAGGCTTGTTTGGCAGTGCGTGCCCGGCCGAAAGCGCGCGCTGCTGTGCCTGGCGCTGCTGGCCAGCGTTGCGATGAACGCGTTGGCCTATCGTCATGCCTGGTTGTTGACCCATTTCGTCGGCGTTGGCGACCGCCCGTCTTCGCCCGAGGTGATGACGATCTGGCAGAAGGCCGAAGCGGCGCTGTGCGGCGTGCCGATCCCCAAACCTCGCAATACGAAAACGCCGGCCGATTATGAACTGCCGTTCGAGGTCCGCCGCTTTGCCACCAGCGACGGGCTGGAGTGCGAAGCGTGGCGCAGTGCCGTGCCCCGACGTCCAAAACGCAAAGGGGCTGTGCCTGCTGTTCCACGGTTTCGCCAACGCCAAGGACAGCATGCTCCCCGCGGCGCGAGCCTTTCACGAGCTTGGCTACGACACGTTGCTGGTCGACTTTCGCGGCAGCGGCGAGTCGGACGGCCAGACGACGACGATCGGCTACGGCGAGTCCGATGACGTCGCCGCGGCCTGCACCTATGCCGAGCGGCAGTGGCCCGACTCGCCGATCTTGCTCTATGGACGCTCGATGCGCAGCGTAGCGGTTCTGCGTGCCGTAGCTACGCAACACGTCCGCCCGACGGCATTGCTGCTCGAAGCGCCTTTCGATCGCCTGCCTGGCATGAAAACATGGGCCCTGCTCGCCGGCGCCGGTCATGAAAACCTGGCGGCTAAACACCATGCTGAATGGCTTGCGGCGGTCGAAGGCTTTTTGTGCGAAATTGCTCCGAAACGTCGGTCTGAGAAGTTAAGGCCCGTTGGCACGGCGCTCAACACAGGCGAGACTGCCGAGTGATGATATTGAACTCCGCCACCGCCGCTCGCCCGTCTGCTGAGTCCGCGCCGCCACTACTCGAAGTTCGCGGGATGGAGAAATGGTTCGGACGGTTTCACGCCGTGCGGACCGTCGATTTCTCGGTTCGCGCGGGTGAAGTTCTAGGCTTGATCGGTCCCAACGGCTCGGGCAAGACGACGCTGTTGGAATGCGTGGCGGGATTACAGGCCGACAATGGCGGCCAGGTGCTGTACTGCGGCGGTCGGCTGGCGCCAAGGAAACGAAGAGCGGCCATGTTCTACGTGCCGGAGAACGTGGTTCCCTACGGCGAACACCGCGTCCATCAGACGCTCGCCTTCTTCTCCGACGCGTTCGGGCAGCCCGCGCTGCGGCGTTGTGAAATTATCGACGCGCTCGACCTGGCGTCGCTGCTCGACAAGCGGGCGAGCCAATTGTCGAAAGGGGGGCGGCGTCGGCTGTTGCTGGCGATCGGCCTGTTGGCGCCGCATCCGCTGCTGCTGATGGACGAACCGTTCGACGGCTTGGACCTGCGACAGACTCGCGAAGCGATGAGGGCGCTGCGCGAGTTAACGGACCGGGGGCGGACGCTCGTGCTGTCGATCCATCAACTTGCCGACGCCCAGCGAGTCTGCGACCGGTTTGTGCTGCTGTCGCACGGCCGCGCATCGGGCCGAAGGAACGCTGGCCGAACTGCAAGTCCGGGCGGACCTGTCCGCCGGTTCGTTGGAGGACGTGTTCCTTGCCCTGTCCTGAGTCGAGACCGTTGCGCGGCGCGTCCCCGAGGTTCGCTGTGGCGGAAGGAAATGCGCGAACTGCTGCTCGGCCGCGGACTCTGGGCCGCGCTCGTGATCTCCATGCTGCTTTCGGGTTATAGCTATGTCCAGGCGGTACAGCTCTACGGACAAGCCAGCCAGGCGGCGGAGAATTCGCCGGAACTGGGGCGGGGCCTGTCTCCGCTGGACGGCGTTTTTGTGCCGACGTTCGGCGGGCTGTACTTGATCTCTACTCTGCTGTATCCCTTCGTCGTCATCCGAACGCTCGGCGCCGAGAAGCAGAGCGGCGCTCTTCCATTGTTGCTGCAGCTCCCCTATTCGCTCGCAGATTTACTTGGGGCCAAGCTGGCTGCGGCCATCGCCGCCTGGGCGATGCTGGTCAGTCCTTGCCTGGTTGCTATCGCGTTGTGGGCATTCCAAGGCGGGCACGCCGGCGCGTCAGAGACCGGGAACCTAGTTTTGGGTCATTTCTTGTTCGCCCTCGTGATTGCCGGCATCTCGCTGGCCGCAGCGGCCACGACGCGCAGCGCCGGCCAGCGCTTCCATTGCCGCAATCGGCGTCACCTTGGGGTTCTGGGTGCTCGACTTCGCCGCGGTGGGCCAGGACGGGCTGCTCAAGGATTTGTCGGCGTGGTCGTTGACCCGAGCGCTGAAATCTTTCGAAGCGGGAATCTTCTCGCTCGGCCTGATGCTGGCTACGCTTTGCGCGGCGCTCGGCTTAACGGCGCTGGCGGGCGTCTGGATGCGTCCCGATTGGTCCCAGGCGAAGAAGCTGGCGCATTCGCTGCTCGTGCTGTCGCTGACGGCGTTTGCCGCGACGTGCTCGACTCAAGTGCGTTTCTATCGCGACGCGACCGAAGATCGCCGCAACTCGTTCAGCCCCGGCGACGAAGCCCTGCTGAGAACGCTCGACGGGCGGCTGACGATCCGCGTTTATCTCGCGCCTTCCGATCCGCGCGTGTACGATCTGGAGCGAAATATCCTTGGCAGGCTGCGTCGCACGGTCCGGTATGTGAACGTGAACTACCAGGATAGGGATGCCAATCGATTCCTGCCGGGCGAAGATGACTACGGCAAAGTCGTCTACTCTTATGGCGGAAAGGAGGCAATGAGCCGCTCGACGAGCGAACAAGAGGTGCTGCCTCTGCTCTATCAACTGGCCGGCGTGACGAGAAATGCCGCAAAAGACGACGCCCCCTATCCAGGCTACCCATTGGCGGCGAGTTCACGCCCGGCGGAAATTGTGTTTTACTATCTGTTGCCTTCGGTCGCACTGGCTGGCTGGCTTATCGAGCGCGGGCGGCTGGGGAGTCGTGAGGAGTCGTTGGCTGCAGATCGGCTCGAAATCTTCATTGCAAGAGAACGGGAGAGACTTATGACGCGTCGCACCGCCCTGTGGATGGTTTTGGCAATCGCCTTAGTTCTCGAACATCCTTTCGCCGGCTCGCGCGGAAGATGTAAAAAAGGGCCAGTCGTCTTCCCGGGAAACTCCGGTGATCACCTTCGAGGAGGATACGCAGGGCGAGGCGCCCAAGGCCGTCGTACCGGTGGTCGGCAACTGGCGAATCGGCAAGGATGGCGACAACCGCGTGCTGGTCGTCGACGGCAGCCAATGGAGCCGCGGCCAGGCGGCTGCCGGCATTGCCGATCGCGCTCGGGCTCTGTATGGAGAGCGATATGCAGAATTCCTGGATAACGTCAAAGCGTTCGCCTACTTCCCTTACGCCGTGGCGCCCGCATGCGACGATTTCCGCGAAGGCGAAATTACCTTTCGCTTCAAGACAATCGCCGGCAAGATCGATCAGGGCGCCGGCATTCTGTTCAACCTGAAGCCCAACGGCGATTACCTGGCGCTGCGGGCCAATCCGCTGGAAAACAACCTGGTGCTGTGGAAGTTCGAGCGCGGCGTGCGGTCGTCGGTCGAATGGGTCAAAGACACGCCGACGTCGTCCCAGGAGTGGCACACGCTGAAGCTCAAGGTGACCGGGCCGAAGGTCGAAGGCTACCTCGACGACGAGCATCTGCTGACGCACACGCTGAAAGCGAATGTCTCGGGCCGCGTCGGCATTTGGACGAAGGCGGACAGCGTCGTCTATTTCGACGATTACACCGTGCGTCCCGCCGCGAAGTGATCGGTGCAGCCGGCGGCAAATGGGCGAAACTTTGTGCAACCCAGGCGGCGCGTCAGGCGGTTGGTTGCGGTTCTTGTTTGGGCGGCGGTTCGGGCAACTGGGGCAGGCCGAAGGCGGCTTCGACTTCCTCGGCTAGCACGACCAGCCGGCCGAGCATGCGGGCGTAAAGCTGGGGAACGCCCTCCAGCAATTCGCTGGCTGCACTGAGCACGCCGTTCCAATCGGCGTCGTGGAACTGGCCGGGGATGATGAATTCGGCCAGCGTAGGCTCCGCCGTGGCGTGCCCGAACGGGTAACGCGCCATGGATAGAGCGTATTGGATGTCGCACTCCGCGGACCAATTCGCTCAGCTTTCTCTCCAGCATCCCCATCAGCGTGGCGTTTTCTCGCTGGCCTTCCAACCGAGAGGCCAACGCCATGAACACGGCGAATAGATTGCGAAGCTCCACCACCGGGTAAATTTGTCCTGCCGCGACCGAATAAGCCGCCAGGATGCGCTGCGCTTCCTCCAAACGTTCCGGCGCCGACGGGACGCGGGCAGCCACCTTGGGCAATTGCAACAGGATGAGCGCGAGACAGCAGGCGATGCTCGGCCCAGCGTTCCAGCGGGTCAAGTTGCGGCGAGAGCTGGCCCAGCCGGTAATTCGCTCCTTGCAACAACTGCAGGACCATGCGGGGGTTGACCATCGGCTGGCTGAAGTCTTGCGGTTTGACCTTCAGCCGAGCATTAAGCACGGCGTCGGCCTGGCTGGCTTCGAGCTTTTGCGTATCGGCTTTGTCGTAGGCCTCGAACGCGGTCCTATAGGCCGGCGCGGCCAGCAACATCTGCTCCCGCGCTTGCTTGAGCAGCGCGAGTGTCTCCCGCGGATCGGCCCCTTCGTTCGGCAAGATGCCCGGCAGCCGAAGCGGACGCAAGCCGTTGCACGCTCCTTGAAAATAGCGAGCGAGCGATTTGACGTCCGCCTTGGTTTTTTCCTGTCGAGCCAACAATTGATCGACGGGATGCATGTCGCTCAGCTTGAAGTTTTTGCCGAAAACCTCGCGATAAAAGTCGAAGGTAGCCGTCTTCGACAAGGCGGCGAAATCACGGAACAGAAGCGTCGCCGGCAACTCGACGTGGAATAGGCCGGCAGCTCGCTGTTGGACGGCGAACTCAATGCGGTCCCTGTCGGATGGGTGCGTGTCAAATATGCCCGTCTTGGCCTCTTTGATGCCCTTATCGATGATTTCCAGCAGCGGCTCCGGAAGCTGGTCGACGTTCGCCGCAATCAGACGGGGCAGGTCGTCCCCCAGTCGTCCTTCACGCCGGTATTCATCCAAGTCGGCGTAGGCGCCTCGCGTAGCGATGCTCAACACGCTAAGTTGCCGCAGAATTCCGCCCAAAGCGTTGCTGCCGGCGACTTGCGCCATGTACCGGTCGGCGTCAAATTCCATCTGCCGCAACAAAAAACCGCTGACCAGATGGCCGAGCATCATGAAAACCCAGAGAATCTTGCGCGTCGCCCAGATGCAGCCGCGGGCCAGGTAGACGATCAAGCCCAGACGGATGTCGAGCTGTTTCGAGAGTGTGACAAGCTGCTCGTCCCAGGCGTCGCGTTCGTAAACGACGCGCGTAAACCAGAAGCTGATCGTGCGGATCAGATAACTCAGCCGCATGCCCGTTCCCTGGCTGAAGTGCCCGAACTCGTGCGCCAATACGCCCGCGAACTGCCGCAGGCTGAGCCCCGCGGCCAGCGGCAACCCGATCCTGAGCACCAGGTCGTCGCCGAACATGCTCCAGACGCCGCGGCGGAAACCGGCCGCCGCGTTGACTTCGCAATCGATGTCGATCCGCGTGGGATAGGGGGCGCCGACGACGTCGCAAACGCGCTCGACGAAGGCGAACAAGAGCGGCTCCCCGCGGCGGTCGAGCGAACGTGGATTCTGCCGTTTCGCCGGTTTGGCGAAAAACGGCTTAATCATAAAAAACACCAGGATCGCGCCGGCGGCCACCGGCGCCACGTAAACCAGCAAGGCCATGGCGCCCGCCCGCCGCCCCGCGGTTCCGACCGAAGTCAGCAGGCCCGTGCCGTACACCGCATACAGTCCGACCAGGCCCGTCACCGCGAAGATCAGCGCGGCATAGCAGATTGGCAACAACACCATTACCAGCAGCACCAGCATGATGCCCAGGCGGTAACCGAAATGGACGGGCGCCGGCTCGATATAGCCTTGGAAAGCGCCCAGCAGTTGTTGGGGCGAAAGCTGAGACATTGCTGCGGCGACCGGCTGCGCGTCGCGGCTCGACCGCACGGCCGCGGGGCGCGCCGGAGCGGAAACGCCCGGTTTGACGGCCGCGCGCGCCGGCGCCGCAGCCGCTCGAGCAGCTTTCGGCGCCGCCGGCGCCGCGACGCCTGAAATGGGAAGGGCCTCGGGAACAATCGCCGCCGTGATGATCGGTTCCGCCGGCGCCGAGGGGAGAGTCGGTAAGGGCGTCGCTGGTTTAAGCGAAGCGGCTGGCTTTGCCGAAGACGGATTGGGCTTGTCCGGTTTTGCTTTAGTCGGCGTGGGCGCCGCGTGAGGAACCTGAATTACGCCGCGGCAGCCGGGGCAGCGCCCTTTTTTGCCCGCGTCGGCGTCTTTCGCCTGAAAGCTTGCCCTACAATTGCCGCACGTGACGACGATGGCCACACGTGTTCCCCATTGGCCGGTGTGCTGGGCGGATTGGCATTCTGCCGATCGGCATTTCGCCGATCTGGGCGATGCCAACCCGCGGCGCCGTCTGGTTCGCCTGCCGATACGAGTACGACGCTATCGGCAAGAAAACAACGAACCTGGCGGGCGCCGATTCGCTCTCCAGCGAACCGGCCGGCGAGTTTACACCGGGGGAGCGAACGTCGCTATGAAATTCCGGCGAAATTCGCTAGACGCATCGTCGCTGCGGCCTGCGCGGTAATTCCGCGCGACGGCGTTCGCGAGGAGCCGGCGACTCAGCCCATTAAGTCCAGCCCTTGGCCGAGCGTATCCGATGGGCTGGCCGAAACGGCGCCGTTGCCGCTGCCGCCGTTGCGAAGGTTATCGATCACGTTTTGCAGCAGTTGCTGCACCTGCTGCTGAACGTCGGTTTGCGACGTGCCCTGGCCGAACACCTGATCGAGTTGCCCGAGCACCGAATCGCGATCGGAGTCGGAGAACCCGTACTTGGACAAGGTATCGGAAACATTCTGCCGCAGCGATTGCCGGACGTCGTCCAGCGACTGGCCTTGACTGGCTTGCTGGAAGGCCTGCTGGACGGCTTGCTGCAGCTTGCGTTGCAGTTGTTCGATCTGGCTCGGCGACAGCGCGGAACCCGGCTGCACCGGTAACGTGGCGTCGCTGCCTTGCGCTCCGGACGCAATCAGCGATGCGGCGTAGTTGGCCGCAGGGCTCCCTAAGCCTTGGATACCAGACATCGTATACCTCTCGCTCGTCCGAGAATTCGGTGGCTCCTCCGCAGCAGCGCGGCGGGCATCGCGGCCGCACAGCAAGAGCAACGACCGCGGAAAAACCTGACATGGCGGGGTCATTATCGGCGTCCGCCTGCGGGAACTTCATCATTTAGGAAAGAATTGACGATTGTCGCGGCGAGCGAAAGTCACGCAAGCGCGACCAGCAAGCAACGGCCGGGGTTGCTCGTCCGGCCGCCCCCGCCAATCGCTCTATCTTGCCACTACCTGCCGGCCGAGGCTTTTCCTACAATGGTCCCCCTTGGCTTCCGACTCCGGCTCGCAATGGTTTATACGGCATGGCTCGCATCTTCCTGAAACCCCGCAAAGCGCGCCCCTTTCATGGCCGGCATCCTTGGGTGCTCGACTCGGCCATTGATCGGGTGGAAGGCGCGCCGCCGGACGGAGCCGAGGTCGAGCTGTTTTCGGACCGCGGCCAATGGGTTGCGCGCGGGTTATACAACAGCCAGAGCCGCATCCGCGTGCGTCTGTATAGCTGGAACGAGCAGGAACCGCTCGATGAAGCTTTCTGGCGGCGAAAGCTGGAAGCGGCGATCCGCTGGCGATCGGAGCTCTTTCCCGGTCAGGCGGACGCGGCGGTAAGGTTGGTTTACAGCGAATCCGACGGCTTGAGCGGCCTGATCGTCGATCGCTACGGAGACTATCTGACGCTGCAAGTGAACTCCCTGGCGATGTCGCGCGGCTCGATATGCTGGCGCCGATCATTGCCGAATTGACCAACCCGCGCGGCATCGTCGTGCGCACCGATCGCGAGATGTTGCGGCTGGAGCGGCTCTCGCAGGCCGAGGAAACGGCGTGGGGCGAGGCGCCGGAAGGACCGGTGTTCATTGCCGAGCATGGGCTGCGCTACGGCGTTGACCTGAGCTCCGGGCAGAAGACCGGCTTCTTCCTCGATCAGCGAGATAACCGCCGTGCGGCGGCAGCTTACTTTCGCGGCCGGAAGGTGCTCGATCTGTTCTGCTATTCAGGCGGATTCGGCTTGTGCGCCGTCGCGTTGGGGGGCGCGGGCGAGTGCCTGGGCGTCGACTCCAGTTCCAAAGCGATTGCCTTGGCCAAAGCCAATGCCGAGCTGAACAGCCTGCCGAACGTCTATTTTGAGACCGGCGACGGTTTCAAGACGCTGGAAGGTTACGCGGACGAAGGTCGAAAGTTCGGCGCCGTCATACTTGATCCGCCGAAGTTCGCCCGCCATCGACAAGGCCTCGACGAGGCCCTGCGCGCCTACCATCATCTCAACCGGATGGCGGTCGAGTTGCTCGAGCCGGATGGGATCCTGGTCACGTGCAGTTGTTCCGGTCACGTGACTCGGGAGGACTTTATGCACATGCTGGCCGAAGTGGCGCGGCGAACGGGCCGCGACATTCAGGTGCTGGAGCAGCGAGGCGCGGCGGCCGACCATCCGGTGAGCGCCACGTGCCTGGAGAGCGAGTACCTGAAGTGCTTCATCTGCCGAGTGATTTGAGGCTTGCGGCGGCAGGCAAACAACGAAAAAGGCCCGGCCGAGATTGACATCTCGACCGGGCCTTGAATCTAACTCGTCTCAGAGCAGGAGACTAGTTGCGTTGCACCAGGTTGCGGCTGGCGTGAATGATGCTCCGACGACCCTGGATGGAAGCCGAGGGATCGGCCATCGGGGCGGGGGGCATCGGGGCGGCTTCGCCAGCGGCCGGAGCCGGAGCGGCTTCGCCACCCATGCCGCAGCTGTCGCAGCCGTTGCTGCAGCCGTTGCCGCAGCAGCTATCGCAGCCGTTGCCGCAGCAGCTCGACTTGCCGCACTTGTGGCCCTTGAACAGGTTGGCCAAGAAGCCGCAGCGCTTCTTCTTGCAGCACGGCTGGCAAGCGGATTCGCAGCAAGCGGGTTCGCAGCAGGCCGGTTCGCAGCAGGCGGGCTCGCAGCACGCGGGCTCGCAGCAGGCCGGTTCGCAGCAGCTCGACTTGCAGCAGCTACCGCAGTCAAACAACCCCTTCAGCCGGCCGAAGAGGCACAGCTTCTTCTTCTTGCAGCACGGCTCGCAGCAAGCCGGTTCGCAGCAAGCGGGCTCGCAGCAGCGGGCTCGCACGCGGGCTCGCAGCAGGCGGGTTCGCAGCAAGCCGGCTGCTCGCAGCAGGTCGGCTCACAGCAACTGGTTTCGCAGCACTGGGTCTGACAGCAGCCATTTCCCCTGCCCAACATGCGGTTGAGGAGGTCGAAGCCGAAGCTCTGGCTACACAGACCCATGCTGACAACGAGTGCTCCTACAAACAGGTTCCATTTCATCGAGCAACGTCTCCTTTGCATGGGAACTGGGGCGTCGCGCATGTCTAGGGCTAAGGTACTTGAGCGGCACGATTCGCTGTCTGGCGGGAGGGATCTCTCCGTCCGAGGTTGGGTTCTACCGCGGAGCGGAGAACCGGCTTGGGGCGTGTCGTCTTGGATGCTTAGCTGGCATGCGTGGGTCGTTGCCCACAGTTCACAAAGTTATGGCGCCAGGTCCGTCGAGCCATTCCTTGGCTCGATAAAAGCCGAGTCGGTTTCCTGGTGCTCCCATACGCGCCGCGTTCGGCTGCGTATTCCTCGTTGAGGGACAACTACCGTATCGGCTGGCTCAGGAAGAACCCTTGAGCGCTCGGAAGTAATTTTCTCCAAATGGCTTACGGCTCCTATCAGGCAAACATTTCCGCAAGCGCAAAGTGGCGAAACTTTAACGGCGCAACCCGCGCCTACGACGCTTTTGCCCCTCTGTCGATGCGTCACGGCGCCCCCAAATCAAACGCGAGTGGTTCCGCGGCGGCCGATCTGCTAGGGTGAAAACTCGGGCTTGCCCCCGAAACCTCGCCGCCACAGCCTAGGAGCCGCCGCTCGTCGCCATGGAAAAGACGCTGACGCCACGATCCTACGAAGTCGTCGATTTCGGCCAATTGCCCGGCGTGGCCTGTCCCTGCGGAACCGCTCGGCGCGCTTTCGCAGATGTCGAGGACTTTCCGGGCACGATCCATCGCACTCAGATTTCCGAAAGTGCGCGGACCCACTACCACAAGCGACTCACCGAGACGTATTACTTCCTGGAGTGCGAACCAGACGGTTACATGGAGCTGGACGGCCAGCGGCTGCCGGTCAAACCCGGCATATGCATCATGATCCGGCCCGGCGTTCGGCATCGCGCCGTCGGGCGCATGACCGTGCTGATTGTCGTGTATCCGAAATTCGATCCGGCGGATGAATGGTTCGACTGAAGAGTTCGGACGCCGGCGGCATCCGGACCTCGGCCTGGGCCGCCCGGCTGGCCCCCTCCGGCTGTGGGAATTCCCAGGCATCCCTCGGAAAATCCCGCCAATTAGAAACGCTGAGGCGACTTTCGACGGGTTGCCCCGCGCTGGTTCCTGCCGTATCCTAAACCGCACAACCTGCCCGCCTATCCCGGCCATCCGGACCCTCAGAGAGCCTGCCATGAGATTGAATCGTGTCCTTGCGATGTTGAGTTTCCTCGGTCTTGGGCTAGTTTTGGCCGCGCCGTTGGGCGCCGCGGAAACTTACGACGTTGACCCGCTCGATTGGCCTTCATGGCGCGGACCGGAACAGAACGGGATCTCTCGCGAGTCCGGCTTGATCGATGACTGGAGCCCTGACGGCGACAACGTGGTCTGGAAGAGCGAGAAGCTCGGCGGCCGATCCACGCCGATCGTGATGCGCGGCAAAATCTACACGATTTGCTCAGACCAACCCGGCACGCCCAACGAACGCGAAAAGGTCGTGTGCGCCAACGCCGATACAGGCGAAATCCTCTGGGAAAACAAGTTCAACGTGTTTCTCTCGGACGTGCCCAAGGAACGCGTCGGCTGGTCGTGCTGCTCCGGCGATCCGACCACCGGACGCGTCTACGCCATGGGCGTCTGCGATTACTTTCAATGTATCGATGGCGAAACGGGCGAGACGATCTGGTCGCACTCGCTGAGCGAAGAATATGGCTTCCTGAGCACCTATGGCGGGCGCACCAATACGCCTGTGATCTTTGAAGACCTGGTGATTATCAGCGCGGTAGTGATTGGCTGGGGCGACATGGCCATGCCGGCGCATCGCTTCGTCGCCTTTGACAAGGCAACCGGCGAAGCCGTCTGGTTCAACGGCACCAAGCTGCGTCCGGAAGACACCACCTATAGCACCCCCGTAACGACCGTCCTGGACGGCCAGGCGGCGATGGTCTTCGGTTCGGGCGATGGCGGCGTTTACGCCTTTCAGCCTCGCACCGGCAAGCAGATCTGGGGCTTCGACTTGTCGATGCGCGGCATCAACATCTCGCCGGTGGTCGTCGACAATACCGTGTTCATGAGCCAGAGCGAAGAAAACCCGGGCAGCACCAAGATGGGCGCCCTGGCGGCGCTGGACGGCACGCGCTCGGGCGATATCACCAAGACGGGCGCCAAGTGGCTGAACGAAGGCGTGATGGTCGGCAAGAGTTCTCCGCTGGTCGTCGACGGGCGCGTTTACGCCATGGAGGATTCGAACGTGCTGTATGTGTTCGACGCCGCCACCGGCGAGCAGATCGGCAAGAAGAACCGGCTGGTGGGCACGATCGCCCGAGCCAGCTTGCTCTATGCCGACGGCAAGATCTACGCTTGCACGACCAGCGCGTGGCACGTGCTGGAACCGACCAAGAGCGGCGTGAAAATTCTGCACCGCATGCGATTCCCGCAAGGGGAAGAGGTACATGGATCGCCCATCGTCTCGCACGGCAAACTCTATCTGCCGACCACGTCGAATCTCTACTGCCTGGCGAAGGCCGACGCGAAGACGGGAGCTGAAGAACGCCCCGAGCCGCCCGTCGAGGACAAGCTGCCGGACAATGCTCAAGGGTCGCAGGTGCAGGTCGTGCCGGTCGAATCGCTGATTCGACCGGGCGAAAAAGTCCAGTTCAAGGTCCGCCTGTTCAACGACCGCGGTCAATTCGTCAAAGACGTCGACGACGCCAAGTTCGAGGTCAGCGAAGGGGGCGAAATCGACGGCGACGGATTGCTCACCGCCTCGTCCGACGCCGGGCACGTCGGCGCCCTCGTGACGGTCAAAGTCGGCGAACTGTCCGGCACGGCTCGAGTGCGAATCATTCCCGCCTTGCCGTGGAAATTCGCCTTTGATAACGGGCAAATTCCGGTGACTTGGGTCGGCACCGTTACCGGCACATTCCGCTCGACGACGACCTGTACGTGTCGTTGAAGAAGCAGAACGAGCGAGCCGCTCAGTTGTACATCTACCTGATGTCCTCCTTCACCAACGGCCGCCAGCCGAAAGTCAGCTACAACGACCGCACCCCGCGACGCACCTGGACGGAACTGATGCGGTATCTACGATTGATCGAGGACGAGCGGATTAAAACGGTCGACGGCGTAAAGGGATTGCTGGAATCAGGCTTGGATTTGTTGAAGAGCGAAGACGTGATCAGCGAGTGGAAGCTGTCTTCCAACGGGGAGGACGACGTCGCCCTGGACGTGGTCCGCGGCAAGCGAAAGCTCGACGGCAACCCGGTGATGGTTAAGATCAGCACGATTCCCAAGGGGACTCGCAGCCAGGGCTGGATGGGACACCCGGACTTCCACGATTACACCATTCAGGCCGACGTGCGCGGCAACGTTCGCGACGGCGAGCAACCCGACATCGGATTGATCGCCCAGCGCTACACGGTCGACATGATGGGCACGCTGCAGCAAGTGCAGATTCGCTCCTGGACCTCGGAACTGGGACGATTTTCCAAGACGATTCCCTTCTCCTGGAAGCCCGAGGTCTGGTATACGATCAAGTTCCGGGCCGCGGCGGAAGACGGCAAAGCCGTGCTGAAAGCTAAGGTCTGGCCGCGCGGCGAGGATGAGCCCGAGGCCTGGACGATTGAAGCCGTGGACGAGGCGCCGAACCTGCAAGGCAGCCCGGGCCTGTTCGGCAATGCGAGCGATGCAGAGATCTTTCTCGATAACATTACGGTCACCGCCAACTAACGCCTGGCAGATCGAACGAGGCGTCGTCCGGCCCGAAACGCGCAGGCCGGCGAGCGTCTTGACGGGTTTGTGCCAGCGCGACTTTTTCGGAGAAATGAACGCATGTGCAACATGATTCGAACGGCGTCGATGCTTGCCCTGGTGCTCGGCGTTGGCGTAATGACGGCATCGCTAGGTTGTTCGCAGCCCGGTAGCGAACCGGCCCCGCCCCCCGGCGCCCCCGAAGGCGATATGGCCGTCCCGACGGTGGAAGCGCCGGCGGAAGGCGCCGAGAAGGACATGGACGCTGAACCAAAAGCTGAGCCGGAAGGCGAGATGCCGGCCGACGAAAGCAAGGCGGAAGCAGCCAACGAAGCGGCTGACAAGCCGGCCGCCAAGACGGAAGAGAAAGCCATGCCCGCCAAGCAGGAGCCGGCGGAAGAACCCGCCGCGGAAAAGCCTGCTGCCGAGAAACCGGCGAACGAAGAGAAAGAAGCGAAACCTGCCAAGGACGAAGCGTCCGCCAAGGACAAGAAGGGCGTAGAAAAGGTCGCCAGCGCCCCAATGAAGCCGGCCGCCGAAGCGAAGGAACCGGTCAGCGGCGATTGGAACCAGTGGGCCGGTTCGTCGGCTCGGAACAACGCGCCCGTCGGCAAGGATATTGCCACGGAGTGGGAGCCGGGCGAATTTGACGACGAAACGGGCGAATGGCAGAAAGACACCGCCAAGAACATCAAGTGGGTCGCCAGGCTCGGTTCGCAGAGCTACGGCAACCCGGTCGTGGCCAGCGGCAAGGTCTTCGTCGGCACGAACAACGGCGCCGGCTGGCTGAAACGCTATCCTGCCACGGTCGACCTGGGCTGCCTGCTGTGCTTCAACGAGGCCGACGGCAAGTTCCTCTGGCAGGCTTCCAGCGAAAAGCTGCCGACCGGCCGCGTCCATGACTGGCCGCTGCAGGGCATTTGCTGCGCCTCCGCTGGTCGAAGGCGACCGCTTGTGGTACGTCACCAGCCGCGGTGAGATCGTCTGCCTGGACGTCGAAGGCTTTCACGACGGCGAAAACGACGGCCCGAACAAGGCCGAGCCGAACGAAAACAAGGACGAGGCCGACGTCGTCTGGCTGGTCGACATGATGGGCCAATTGAAGGTCTCGCAACACAACATGTGCAGTTGCTCGATTACCTCGGCCGGCGACATCCTGTTCGTGAACACGTCCAACGGCGTCGACGAAGGCCACACCACCATTCCTTCCCCGGCCGCTCCCAGCTTCATGGCCGTGGACAAGAACACCGGCAAAGTCCTCTGGCAGGACGACTCGCCGGGCAACAACATCCTGCACGGGCAGTGGTCCTCGCCGGCCTACGCCGTCTTGGGCGGCGTGCCCCAGGTGCTGTTCGGCGGCGGCGACGGCTGGCTCCACAGTTTCCGCGGAGAAGCCACCGAGGACGGCAAGCCCGAATTGCTGTGGAAGTTCGACTGCAATCCCAAGGACGCCAAGTACAGCGTCAGCGGCCGCGGCACGCGGAACCACATCATCGGCACGCCGGTGGTCTACGAAGGGCTGGTTTACATCGCCGTGGGCGAGGATCCCGAGCACGGCGAAGGCAACGGCCACCTGTGGTGCATCGATCCGACCAAGCGCGGCGACGTCAGCAGCGAGTTGGCGGTGAAGGTCGATGATCGCGAGCACCCGCTCCCCCATCGCCGTCTGCAGGCCATTCATCCCGAGGACGGCGAAATCGCCGTCGCCAACCCGAACTCGGCGGCCATCTGGCACTACGTCGGCAAGGATCTTAACGGCGACGGCGAGTTGAAGGACTTCGAGGAACAGATGCACCGCACCTGCGGCACGGCGGTGATCAAGAACGGCCTGCTGTTCATTCCCGACTTCAGCGGTCTGATCCACTGCCTCGACGCCAAGACCGGCGAGGCCCATTGGACGCACGACATGTTCGCCGCCACTTGGGGTTCGGCGCATGATCGTCGAAGACAAGGTCTACGTCGGCGACGAGGAAGGCAAGATCACGATCTTCAAGCTTTCGCCCGAGAAGGAGATCATCGCGGAAGTCGAGATGGGCAACTCGGTCTACAGCACGCCGATCGTGGCCCACAACACGCTGTTTATCGCCAACAAGACGCACCTCTTCGCCATCGCTCCGGAAGGGGAAGAGAAGGCGGCCGACGCCGGCGAGCCGGCCAAGGCCGACAAAGTGGCAGACGCCGAGTAGGCATCAGCGATGACCAAGCGAGTATTGGACGTCGGGCAATGCGGGCCCGACCACGCGGCGATTCGTCGTCTCGTGCAGGGAACTTTCGGCGCCGAAGTCGTCCAGGCGGACCGCCTGGACGACGCCTTGGCGGCGCTGCGCAAGCAGTCGTTCCACCTGGTGCTGATCAACCGCAAGCTCGACATCGACTACAGCGATGGTATCGACGTGCTGCGTGCGATCAAGCAATGTCGGAAGTCGCCGCCGTGCCGGTGATGCTCGTCACGAATTATCCGGAGCATCAGCAGGCGGCCGTGGCCGCCGGGGCCGAGCCCGGTTTCGGCAAAGCGGAACTCGCGCATCCGGAAACGCACGAGAAGCTCAGCCGCTTTCTTAAACGTAGCGAGTCGTTTCACGGGCCTTTGAGTTCTATTACGACCCAACTGGCGCCGGCGGCGACGACGCCGACCCCAAGGGCGGCGCTCTAGCGAAAGCCACAAGTGGTTCAACGTGTAGCCAGCCAGGGCGGCGGCGAACATGGCCCCATGAAGCCGAAATTGAAGCCCACCAGCGAGCCCATTCGCTGTTTCTTCTTCCAGGCCGCCCGTTCCTCCGGATCGATGCCGCGGCGTCGCGAGTCGGCTTTTCCTCGGTTTCCGATTCGGCCTTTCTTTCCGCCTTGGATTTCGGCGTTTCCGCTTTGGCGGGGCCGGCCGCCAGTTCGGCGGCGGCCTGCTCCCGCGTGTAGTGCTTATTGATCGCTTCGTGAATGCCGCCGGAGTGCATAGCACGGTTCGCACCGGCATGCCGAACCGCAGCCGTAACTGTTCCTCGATCTCGGGCGAAAGCTGGTTCGGCGTGACCACCAGCAATCGCCCGTCGTCGATCATCAGCGGCACGCACGATTGTTGCCGGGCCATGACGGCCGGCAATTTCGGCACGAGTTCCTCGTCGATCTCGACTTCCGAGATTTCGACGTAAGGCAAGCCGATCGACTCGGCATAGAGTCTGCATCACCGCATCGGCCGGCGCGAATTTCTGCTGCATGATCGCGTCGCGGATTTCGACGCCGATCGTGCGGCGTATCTTCGGGCCTTTTCCAGCTGGGACGAGTCGAGCACCTTGCGGCCGAGCAGCACCTCTTCGAACGGTGCGCCCCGCTGCCTTTCTGCCCGCCGGCGGCCGTTTGGCGGCCGAGCGAGGCGTCGTACTCGGCCTTGCGCAGGTTGTCGGTCAGGCAGAGCATGGCCTTGGCCAGCTCATTGAGCAATTCCTGCGACTGCGCGCCGTATTCGCCCGCGGCGTATTTCCGCACGTGGGCGTTCATCTTGCGGTAATTTCCGCGGATCTTCGCGGGATCGTCCTCGAACAGATCCAGCCGGAGCAACTGATAGTGATTGAGCGGGCGAGCGGTTTCGGTAATCCCGAGCCAGTCGCGGTAGACGTCGAGTTCCTTGGCCATGGCGAGCGGAGCGAAGGTGCGGTGCGGCGGAACGGCGGATCAATGCAGTCAGTAGCACGTCGAGCGAGCCGGCCGCGTTCTTACCCATCGAGTGAAGAACCGTTGAGCAAAAAGCCCGGCTCGCAATCGCTGCAGCTTACTCGACCAGATACTCGCTGGCCAGAGCCGTATAAGCGTCGATCTGCTGTTCGTCCAGGCCGCCGCGGCGTTGGATCTCGATCGCCGCCTCTCGACCGCCGGTCTTATCGCGAGCCCGCGACGCGAACGCGGCCGTCGCTGTCGAACCGATAGTTGACTTCCACCGGCGAGCCCTTGGGCAAATTCGACGGCAACTCGGTAATGCTGCAATTGCCCAATCAGCGAGCAGGCATCGGGGTCGGGGGCGTCTCCTTCCAGCACCTGCACGCGTCGCGCGGGTCTGCCCGGCTTCGATCGTGTTGAAGACTTGTTTCACTTCGACGGGCAGCCGCGTGTTGCGCGGAATCATCACGTGGTTGTCGGCTTGCCGGTCTTGCGGGTTGCGGATGATCACGTCCCAGGCCGTGCGAATTGACGTCTCCTGCTTGACCTGCTCCAGGTGCTTGCGAACCTTCTCCGCCAGGTCGCTGCCGGAACCGCGGTGCTTGGCTTCGAGAATGGCCGCGTGGATCGCCGCTCCCTGGGCGACGGCCGTGTGGGGCGAGAGGCCCTGATAAGGCTTTTTGCCGGTGACCTGCTCGAACAACAGCGGCACGCGCAGGCATCAGCGTCGAGCCGCCGACCATGCACGATCGCGTCGAGCTGTTCCGGCGTGATCTTGGCCTGCTCGAGCACCAGTTGGGTCGTGTCGATGGTCCGCTGCAACAGGTCGGCGGTCATCGGCTCGAACTGGTCGCGAGTGATCTTGACGCGAACTGCTCTTGCCCTCGTGCCGGCAGACGATCGAGGTCTGCGTGCCTTCCGGACAGCGCAATCTTGGCCAGGTCGCAGTCGTTGCGCAGCACTTGGGTGGTGCCGGCGGAATCGCGCGGGTCGGAGCCGTGCTTGGCCTTGAACTCCTCGGCCACGTGGTCCAACAGTCGGTCGTTCCAGTCGACGCCGCCCAGGTGCACGTCGCCGTCGGTGGCCAGCACTTGAAAGTGGGTGGGCGTGTAGCGTGACCACGGTGACGTCGAACGTGCCGCCGCCCAGATCGTAAACCAGCGCCATCCGCGGTCGCTCGGTCTTTCCGGACACGGCCCCCAACTCGCCGCGCTGCCAGGCGTAAGTGAGCGTGGCCGCCGTCGGCTCGTTGATGATGTCGATCGACGTTCAGGCCGGCAATGCGGCCGGCGTCCTGCGTCGCCTTGCGCCGCGCATCGTTGAAGTAGTACGGCACCGTGATCACGGCGTTGCCGATCTGGCCGATCCGCTTTTCGCGCGTCCTGGCGCAGCTTCTTCAGAATCAGGGCGGAGAGGAACTCGGGCGTGATCTCGCGGCCGTCGAACGTCCGCTTGTACTCCACGTTGCCCATGTGCCGCTTGATGCGTTCGACCACGTGTTCGGGATCCTCCATCGCCGCCCGCATCCGGTTCGGCCCGACGACCACGTGCCCCGCCTTCGGCCAGCAGAATCAGGCTGGGCGTTTCCACTTCTTCTTCTTCGTTGGGCAGGGCGACCGGATTGCCGTCTCGTCCAGTTGCGCGATCGCCGAAAAAGTCGTTCCGAGGTCGATGCCGACCGTCTGACCTTCTTTGAATTCCATCATAAATATCCGCAGGATCGCGCTGGTGACGAGTTGATACGATTCTCGATCCTCGCCGCGTCGCGAGTCAAGCAAACCATTCGCCGCCGTCCTGCCGAGCCCGCCGGCGGCGGAAAAACGACGGCAGAGGCGGGGGGAGTTTCGGCGTCAGGGGGCCGTCGTCGCGCCGACGGCTTGTTCGTCGGGATCGAATTCCATGCTGGCCGCAATCGCCCGGCCAAACGGCCTGAACCGCGGCAGCGAGCCTTGCAGGGCCGCGCAACTCCAGCGTGTATTTGCGGCCGTTTTGCACCGTAACCAGGAACAGGCGTTCCACGGAGTCGGCGCCGATCTTGGCCCGGCGGACGTACTCGACGCCGAAGAAGTCGCCGATCTGGATGGCATGCACGGGTTCCTCGAGCTTGAGGCCCTGAGGCGCCAATTCCTTGTCTAAGATTGTCCGAAATGTTTCCGTGAGTTTCCTTGCATTTTCGCTAGACGCGTCTTCCAGCTCCGGGGCCGCTTCGGCGTACACGGTGACGTTCGGATACCTCGCGTCGCGCGACATTTGTGCTCGAATCAAATAATCCTTGCTGCGCGCCCAGGTCCAGTCTTCGGGCAACGAGATAGCCACTCGGCCGTCATCCAATGGCGGCGTCGTGCGATCGACCGTGGGCAAATCCGTCGCATCGACCAGTTGCAGCCCAGCGACGTCCGCCCGAGGAACCGGCGCTGCGTGCGCGAGGCGCCGGCGGCGGCGCCTTTCCGCAACCCGTCGCGACGGTCAGGATGCACGCCAGGGAGAGTTCTATTGCCGTCGGACGTCTCACCGCTACGCGACGCCTGACGGTCGAACGAGCCCGCTGGGCGGCAAGCTGCGGGCGGCTCGGTCTGGAAAAACAGAACGTTCGGAGAATAACCGCTGCCATTTTCTTCGGCTGTTGCTGAAACGGCCGCCGCCCAATGACCCGACGGGCAAATCGAGGCCGCGAGAAGCGCCACCGGGCCGCTCTCGCGCCTGGCTCGCAACGCTACTCGGCGATGACTTCTTTCACAGGCTGCACGAAGTGCGGCGTCTTATGCGAGGCGGTCAGTTCGGCGGCCTTCTTGTCGGCCTGCTTGCGCTCGCTGTATTCGAAGCGGGCTACCTGTTTGAGCGACTGATTGAAGACGCCCCAAAACGCCTTCAGGCGGACTTCCTTGGCGGTTTTGGCACGGCTCTTTCGTTTGACGGGCTTTTTGACTTCCCCCGTCTTGGTTGCGGCCCCCGCCTTTTCGGCAGCTTCGCCTTCTCGCCGCAATTCTTTGCGGTTAATGATTTTACGTGCCATATGCGTTTCTCGGTGCAGGGGACTGGAAGAGCCGCTTCGCGCCGCCGAACGGAGCGCCAAAGTCGCCTTTGGCCCCCAGTATAGCCGCCTCGCCGGCTTTCTACCAGAAGAGGGTTGGCGGAAGAAGGCGATCCCGGAACCAAGAAGCGATTGCTTGCCGGCGTTTCAGCTCTCATCCTTTCGCTTCCGGTATGCTTCCCGTTGGCGGGCGTATTCTTCCGGGCTGGGCTCCGCCTGCTCCGACGAGTTGCCGGCGGCCTCTTCGAACAGGCGCTTGAGATAGCCGCGACACCAGCCGCACCCGGTGCCCGCCCCGAAGCAGTCGCTGAGTTGGCCCGGACGGCGCGGCTTTTCTACGCGCAAGAAGTTGAGGATCTTCCGCTTCGAAACGTGAAAGCACAAACAGACTTCGTCATCGAGTTGCATGGGAGTTCCGTCAACGAGCGTCGAACCCAGCGGCTCGCCGTCGTCCATCAGCCTTCGCTATTCTCTTCGGTTGCCGTGGCCAATCGCAGGGCGATCCGGCAGGCCAGGCGAAATGCTTTGACGTCAAGCATTTCGGAAACGGTGTGGGCGTTTTGCTGCCCGCAGCCGAGCGTGACCGTCGGAATTCCGTGAGCCGTGAGCCAATTCGCATCCAGACCGCCGTTACTGATCGCCCGCAACGGCTCGGCGCCGGTCGCCCGCACGGCCTTTTCGGCAGCCAACACGCAAGGTTCTTGAGCATCGAGCCGGAAAGCCTCGTAATCAAGCCGGCTGGTCAGCCGCACTTTGCCTTTCACGCCGGCCACGTTGCGAACGGCGCCGGCAGCATGCTCGAAGGCTTGTTCGATGGCCTTGAGGATCTCCCGGCGAAAGCGGGGATCGTGACTGCGGGCTTCGGCTTTGATCAACACGCGGTCCGTGACCACGTTCGTCGCGGCGCCACCCTGGATCACGCCGATATTGCTTGTGCCGCGGCGGTCTCCCTTGCGGACGTCGCCCAGCCAGCCGTGGCGTTCGAGCTCGGCGATCGCCAGACCGGCGACGGCGATGGCGCTGACTCCCTGTTCGGGCGCTCCGCCGGCATGGCTCGCCAGACCATGGATCTCGACGGCAATCCGATAGGCGCCGGTGGCGCCGATGGTCAGCTTTTCCGCCGGTCCGCCGTCCCAGTTAAAAGCCAGCCGCGGCTTCTTGAGCAGACTCAGTTTGGCGAAATGGGCCCCATACAGTCCGATCTCCTCCTGAGCAGGCCAGAAAAACGTCAAGGGAGGATGGGGAAGCTTGCGGCGCAGGATTTCGATGGCCGCCGTTAACGCCACGGCGCAGCCGGCCCGGTCGTCGGCGCCCAGGCCGGTCTGCTTGTCGGCAGAGCGCACATATTGGCCCTTCAGCGTCGGCTGACAGCCGACGCACAGCGGCACGGTATCCATGTGGGCCATCAGCAGCCGCCGAGGCGCGCGGATCGTGCCGGGCAACGTAAACACCAGGTTGCCGGTTTCACCGCCGTGCGGCGTCTTTTTGTGGGCGTCGTCCGTAACGATCGCCGATGCGGGCGCGCCGGCCTTGCGAAGTTGCGAGGTGATGAATTCGACGACCCTGCCTTCTTCGCAGCTCTTGCCCGGTATGGCCATCAGCTTCAGCACGCGGTCGAGCGCCGCGTCGAGATCCGGCTCCGGCGTCGAGGTCGCTCCGGCGGCCTGGCGCGAAGTCCCTCGGGAGGCAGGACGTTTGGGTTTGCTGGTTCCTGTCGTCATGATTCGCTCATTTTCAGTGGCGCGGATTCATCCCCTGTTGCTGATTTCATCGTACTGCAAACCAGGCCAGTTCGGAATGCGGAACGAGTTGCGGAGAGAGCCCCCGTCGACATTCGGCAGCCGCTGCAGCTTGTCGACTGCGAAGCGAAGCGCTGTCCGCTTGGGCGAATGCCAGGCTCGAGGCCGAGCAGAGCATCAAGCCGTTTCCAGGCCGGAGAGCGCTGCCGTGCTGGAGCCAAACTGCTCGGCTTCGATTCCCAACCGCTGGAGCAGGGAGACGAACAAATTACTGAGCGGCGGCGGGTTGTCCGGGTCGAACGCCAGGCGCCGCCCATGCCGAAAGCCGCCGCCGGCCAATAGCACCGGCAGGTTCCTGGTCGAGTGGGTGGCGGCGTTGCCCAGGTTGCTGCTGAAGAAAACCATCGTGTGATCGAGCAGGGTTTCGCCTTGCTCCTCCGTCCGCTTTAACTTCTCCAGCAACTCGCCGAAGACCTTCAGTTTTTCGGTTTCGATCGTCTTGAGCTGCGAAATCTTGTCGGGATCGCGGCCGTGGTGCGAGAGGTCGTGATGGCCCAGCGAGACGCCGCCAATCGGCGGCACGAGGCTCGTGCCCAGCAGCAGCATCGTCACCAACCGCGTCGAATCGGTCTGTAACGCCAGATGCGTGAGATCGAACAGCAATCGGGTTTTGCCGATCAGGTCGGCCGGGTTGAGATTGTTCCGCGGCGGCTGCACCGCGACATTTGGCTTGAGACGCTGCGACCATTGTTCGGCCGTCGTCATGCGTTGTTCGAGTTCGCGAACGCTGGTGAAGTACTCGTCGACCTTTTCGCGGTCGCGACTTCCCATCGCCGGCCGCATGCGGCGCGCCTGCTCGCGGACGGTATCGAGAATGCTGCGGCCGTCGGCCAGTCGCCGCGATTGGGCTTCGACTTCATCGGGGCGGCCTTTTAAGAACAGCCGAGCGAAGACGGTCGCCGGATAGATGTCCGGCGGAACGAGCGCTCCGCTGCGCGTCCACGACAGTCCGAAACCTTCCGCCGACAGCGACAGGCTGGCGAACCGCGTCTGGCCGCCGATCCGCTCCGCCGCGAACTGGTCCAGCGAGATATTGTTGCGGAATCCTGCGCGAATCTCCGGATGCGGCGCCGCCGTAAGAAAGCTGTAGATCGAATCGTGACTGGAGCCCACGTCCGGGTGCGAGAGGCCTGAAATCACCGTGAAGTCTTGTCGAAAGTCTTCCAGCAGCGCCAGGTAGGGGCTCGCCGGATAATCGTCGCCGACTTGTTCGGGAAAAAAGTAGGGCGGATGCAGTCCCAGCGGCGTACAGATGCAGACCAGCCGCCGCGGCGCCGCCGCTCTTTCCCCGGCGCACCCCTGAGGCCGGAAGCAATCCAGCAGCGGCAGCGCCAGGCTGACGCCCGCCGCACGAAGCAAACGGCGGCGAGAAAGACGGGTGGCGGATCCCGTGTCGGGCGGCGCTGCGTTCTTGTACATGGAAACGCCCTGGTAATGGGTTACTTGAAGAGAAACAATTCGCTGGCCACGATCTCGTGAATCAGCGTGCGAAACCCGTAGTTCTTGTCGCGTATCCTGCTGACGATGGCCTCAATTTGCGAGCGATCCGCCGCTTCCGGCGCGCCGCCGGTGGCGTAGGTCACGAGCCTGGCGGCCAGCGCACGGGCGATCTGATCCTTGTCCGCCAGGAGCAGTTGCTTGAACTCGTCGATGTTCTGAAACGCGCGGCCGTCAGCCAGCACGCCGGACGGATCGACCGGACGCCCCTTGCGATACGGCATTCGCCGTCCGTCGACCGTTACCGCTTCGCCGCTGCCGGTCGTGCGGTAGTTCTCGCGCCAGCCGCCGATCACGTCAAAGCTCTCGACGCGCGAATCCCGGCGGGTCGATTTGCGCGTGACAGCCGCGGCACGACTCGACCTGACGATGCTGGGCCAGTTGCTCGCGAATGGTCGTCGCGCCGCGAATGTCGGGCTCCAGCGCCGCCACGTTATCCGGCGGCCGCGGCGGCGGCGTTCCCAAAATGCGCTCCAACACCCACGCTCCGCGCAACACCGGCGAAGTGCTCGTCCCGTTGGCCGTGACCTTCAATACGCTGGCCATCGTCAGCAGTCCCCCGCGATGGCTGCGGGCAGGCAGCGGATGCTTGCGGAACTCCCAGCCTTCGATGCCCGCCATGCCGTAGTGCCGCGCCAGCCGGCCGTTGAGCATTGTGAAGTCGCTGGCGATGAAGTTCGTCAGGCTCAGGTCATGCTTCAGAACTTCTTTGAAGAACAGCTCGGTCTCGCGAACCATCGAGGCCTTCAGCATGGGGTCGAATTCGGGATACAGTAGATGGCTGGGCGCGGTAAAGTCAATGTCGCGCAGGCCGAGCCATTGTCCGACGAAGTTTTCAGTGAAGGCCGACGCTTTAGCGTCGCGCAGCAGACGCTCGACCTGCGCGTACAAGACTTCCGGCTGCGAGAGCTTTCGCCGTTCGGCCAGGTTCAGTAGTTCCTCGTCGGGTATCGTGCTCCAAAGGAAGTAAGACAGCCGGCTGGCAATCGCGAAATCGTCAAGCTTGCCCGGCTGCTCGTCCAGGAATAGAAACTGCGGCGACGTCATCACCGCCATCAGCGCCGCGCGGACGGACTGCTCGAACGAACGTTGTTGCGCCAGCTTGCTCTCGACCAGCGCGACGTACGGCTGAACGTCGGCGTCCGAGACCGGCCGCCGGAAGGCGCGTCGCGCGAAGCGGCGCACGATTTGCTCGGCGTCGGCCCGCGGATCGTCCGAGACGACCTCGACCCGCTTCGGGCGGTTGTAGACTGGCGCAGGCGCCTGCCGCAAGTCGCCGAAGATGCGGCGATGGCTTGCAGGCGGCCAGGCGTCATGGAGCGGGCCCTCGACCTCGATCCAGTCGACCGCCAGCCCCGGTCCGTCATACGCTTCGGCGCCGACCTTGTGCACCGCCTGCGCGGAGGCCAGGCCATACGGCAACAAGCGAATCGTATTTCGAGGTTCGAGATCATCGACGAACTCGACGACGTCCGCCGCGCCGGCGGGCGCATCGAAGTAGCCGACCAGGTGCGGTTTGCCGGTCATCAGCATCAGTCCGGCGTCGACGCGGTAGGTGACCGGCTTGCCGCCGCTTTGCACGGCGGAGGCGGAGATGCGAAAGCGGTAACGTCCGCCGTCGGGCGGCCAGAACGGCGTCAGCGAGACGGCTTGCCACGCTGAAGAGGCGAACATCGTCACCTTGCCGTCATCCTGCTTGCGAAACACACGTTCCGTCGTCGACTTGACCTGGTGCGTGTCGGCGAGGCGATAGCGTTTGTTGATCAGCGGAGGCTGCGGCCCGTTGGCGATTGCGGCGTCGAGCGCCGTTTCGGCCGCGTCGAGATACCGCTCCAACAAGAACGACGAAACGTGCAACGCCTCGCCCACGTTGTCGAACCCGTCGGCCGAACTGTCCAGAGGCAGCAGATCCTTCAACTTGACGTTCACGCCCAGCAGGTCGCGCACCGTGTTCTCGTATTCCGCGCGGTTCAACCGCCGCAGCACGACGCGCCCTTGAGCCGCTCGCTCGGCGGCATCGGCAACGCGGAGCCGCTCGGCAAGATGCTCGGTAAACTCTTGCAGTTCCTGGGCGCCGGGGCGAGGCTGCTCTTCCGGAGGCATTTCTCCCGTCGCAACGCGGTCAAGCACAAGGCGCCATGAACTGCGGACCGCCTTTTCGGCAAACGCCCCTTGCCGCGCATCCAGACGCAAATCGCCCTTCGGCTGTTCGCCGCTATGGCACGGCAGACAATGGCGAGCGAGAAATGACCGAAGCGGCTCCTCGGCGCCCGCGTCCTCGGCGACGGCATCGCGCGGCGCGGTCAGCGTCAAGGCTGCGACAGTGCAAACCAGGGCAAGAGAAATTCTCGCCAAGGCCCGCTTGCCGCGCGAGGAGCGGAAACTGCCTCGCGGTTGAGCAAGACGGCGAACTGCCGGGCGTTGGTAATTGCCCAATGACGTCCGTTCAGCGACCATGGCGAGCAACCTCCCCTTCCGAGCGGCGCGGCATCGCTTCTTCGACGTCCGGTTGGGTCTGCGCGGTTGCGCAGACGAGGAAACAAGGGAGCGTCGGTTGCCAGCAGCGTAGCACCCTTGCCTGGCGTTTTCAAAGCGAATATCAATGCGCGTCATAGGGAATAATTCGGCGACAGCCCGGCAAAACGCCTTCTCTTCTCCGCGTCGCATGCTCGATTTCGCCGATCATTCCAAGCAATTAGCGCCAGCACAACGTTTTGGCGCCGCACTGCAGGCTGCGGCCGTTGTTGTCACGCTCTTCGGCTCGCGAACGTCCAGTCACAGCCGGCGCAATGTGAATCTCGGGGCCGCGAGGAAGGCGTTGTTCACGTTTGCGAGCGAAGCTTTGAAGAATTGTAGCGCATCGAGCCGGATGTTTTGATGAGCGAGAGCAATCGCCTCGGCACTGACGATGATGAGGTCCCGTGGGTTATCGAACCGGTCGAGAATTGTCCATCGCGCAGCCGTAACGAGAGTAGTTGATGACGCTCGACGCCGCGATACTCCGAACGCGGCCGCCTCCGCTCCAGTCCTACCCGCGCACGCCACGGCGAAGGACGTGCGTCGCGCTGCGAACTCAGCGCATCAGTCTCGGCGGCGTTCGCAAATGCGGTATTCGATGCCCGTCCTGGTAACGGATTCCTGGAATTCAGTCGGTCAGTCCATCGCCGCTTGCGGGCGATGTTTCCGGCAATTCTTTTTGCACGTCCTGGCCGCGCCGCTGTTTTCGGCGCCGTCGCGACGCGGCGCGCGATTCGCTCTCGTGCGGCGCGTCGGAAGGCATGAATCATCACCACCAGCATTCAACGATTGCCGAACTCCGCGGCTCAGTTCACGCCAGCAGCGGTTGGCTTTTTGGTGCGCAATTTGCAGTGAATGGCCTTTTGCTACGCAAAACGATAGTTGTCGTGGATTCGGCCATGACCCCCCACCCTTGACGGGCCTCACTGAGCGCGCAGGAGCTAGCCCAAATGGGAAAGCTTTTGCTTTTGCCTTCGCGCCGGGATAATTTGGTCCTCGCTTCCGAGAGTGCGCCCCCAGCAAGCCTCCGAAGCCGTCTATCCGGGAAAGACCGTGTATAGGGTTCGTGACATGTCCCACCGCCCGCCGTCGCTGCTCTGCCGAAAGTCTAACAAGAATCGCCGTCAATCATGGAAGGGCGGCTCGTTGTTATTCCCGCCGGCGGAGCGCGGGCTGCGGGCCGATTTCAGGGCGCACCTTGAGACTCTTGAGGAACGCCTGGCTCTCGCGGAGCCGGCCGGCGCCTGTGCGGTCAACGTCAGTGCTTTGACGCCGAACAGCCGGTATTCCTTTCTCTCGACACACTCGTCTCAGTACCCATCAGGAAGCATCCAACATGTCCTTCGCTAAGTGGCGGTCTGCGCTCATGAATCGATCCTTCCTGCGCACCAACGCCGACCGGCGCCGCCGCGGCAAGTCGCGGTCGCGGTTCACGGGCCAGTTCATGCAGTTGGAAGACCGGCGCCTGCTGGCCGCGTACATTCCCACGCTCCCCAGCAGCGGAACCGCGCAAGCGCAAGGCCTCAGCGCAGTGGTTTATTCGCCGGAGCTCGATCCCGGCTTCAATCAAGCGAACCTGCCGGAGGCCAAGCTCATTACGATCATGAATAACGGCAGTAACGTGATATTTCCAATTTTCCAGGGCACCAACACGACTCCGGATAACACCGCGGGGACGGTAACCCGCGCCTTGATCAATTCGGGAGGGGCCGGTTACTTCGGGCAGTACAAGGTGACTTTCAGCCTCGGCAGTGGTCTCAATCCCGTCGCCGCTACGGCCACCGCCGACGGAAACGGCAGCCTCTACAACATCACGCTCGACACCCCCGGCTCCGGGTATCTGCCGAGCGACGAGGGTTCCGTTACGGCTACGATCGCTCCCATTGGGGCCGCCCCCAACCCCACGACAGACGCGGTCGTCGCCGCGCACGTGAGCAATATCGCGCAAAACGGCACAGTATCTCTGTACGATCCGAAGGATCCCCTCACCAATACCTACCGAGGCTACATCGGCGAGCTGGTCAACGGGCAGTACCAACTGGGCTTGCAACCTGGGCGCCAGGTCACCGTGCAGGTTCCGATCGCTTTCTGGGACGGTGGCCGAATTTACATGGTCGACAACGGCCCCGTCCCGCTCACGAGTCAGTACGATCCTGGGTTTCCGTTGCAAGCCAATGCCGAATGGTCGTACAACCCGTCCCTGAACCCGGATAGCCTCGCGAAGCTCGGGTCGGGACGTTCGTATGTCGTCGCTCCCTCCTCGCCGGGCGACAAGCCGATCTACGGCGCCGATTTCGCCGACCCGACCACCGGATACGCCAATCCCAATGGCGTCGTCATGTGGTACCACGAGCTTGCCTACCCGGGCGTGGCGGGAAAGGCGGCGGCGCACGGTTTTGGGTTCGGCGTGCCGGCGGCGCTGACGGAAGCGACGTTCCGCGACCCGAAGCAGCCGTTCATCGCTCCGAACATGCGGCCTGATCAAATCTACTACATCGACAATTATGACGTCTCGTACGTGGACAGCCTGGCGATGCCGGCGTCCATGGAAGCGACTCAGGTTCCCAGCACCCCTGCGACGCCCGGTCCGAGCCAATATGCCTGGCTCGGGTCGGACCTGAGCACGACGCAAATGCAAGCTGCCATTGCGAAGTTTACCGCGCAGAACCTTAACGTGAATTCGACTCCTGAGAATCCCAACGGACTGGGCACGTATTTTGGCGGCCTCGGCTGGGATCAGTTCTACATGCCGCCCGACAATAACTCGACGGCAAGCGGCACGATCACCCAGATCAACAATTCCAACACCGCGGCGCCAGTCACCATAGTCACCGCCAGCACCGCGGGACTGGTGAACGGAGGGGCCGTCACGATCAGCGGCGTGACCGGGCAGACCGCGATCAACGGCACGTGGATCATCAGCAACATCACCCCCAACAGTTTCGCATTGGCGGGCCTCCCGGGAGACGGAACGGCTTCCAGCGCCGGAAACTGGGCGGCGTTTAAGACGGCTGGCGTCCACCTGCAGAAGCTGCCTGCTGGATATGACTCCATTTCCGAGTCGCCGAACCTGAATGTGCTGTCGCAATTTGATTCGACCAGGTACAGCCTGGTGAGCGGCGGCGCGGTGGAGAGTATCGGCTCCATCGGCACGGGCGTGTCGACCACGGGGACGAATACCATCACGGGCGTCAGCACCGCAATCGCCAGGCAACTGGCGGCGGGAATGCTATTGGCCCCGGCTAATAACCTCGCCGGCACGCAGTTGTTCCCGTATGGAACCACCATCTCCCGGATCGAGATCGGCACGGCGGGCAGCAACGACTCCACGCTCATCATGAGCAACAAGGCCGCCGCCAGCGGGTCGCCGGGCGTCGACGGGCCGGGGGGAGCTGGTTGTTCTTTGGTTCTCAATACGGCACGGCGGACAGCGATCCGTCGCTGCAGGGAAAGATCGCTGCGAACGCCAATCAGATCACGGGTCTCGACCCGAAGGTGGGCATGTACCTGCGCCCGGGAATGCTGGTCACCGGCGGCGGGATTCAAACTGCCTCGAACACCTACATCAAGAGCATCTCCCCAGACTTCACGACGATCACGCTGACACAGAGCGGAACCGCCGCCGGCGGTTCGGGGCCCTACGCCTTTGTCGGGGCGCCCAGTTCCTACGTGCTCCAGGCCCTGATCAACAACTGGTACGCCTGGGCCGACTATTACGTCGCCCAGTTGACTTCGGGACCCGCCGCCGCGCCAACCGGAACGTTCGCGGCCAGCACGAGGGCCAACGGGGGACGTACGGATTACAACTCGCTCATCCTGGATATCACCAACCCAAGCTTCGACATGAACCAGTTGAGGGTCGGCGACGTCGTTACCTCCGCGCTGAGCACGACGCTCACTCCCAATTCCACCGGCTCCCCCGCCACGCCCGGCTACGACCCCAGTCTGAATTACACCATCGTGAGCATCGATCAGACGGCAAGGACCGTGGAGCTGAGCCTCCCTGTGAAAGCTAAGACCGTCGAGGCTGACACCTTTACGTTCGCTCCTCCGCAGTACATCGTGCGGTCGAGCGACGCCCCGGCCGCGGCCCCCACGTCGATCACCAGTATCGGCACGACCGCCGGGCAGCCATTCACCATTAACACCGCGAACACTGCCGGACTCGTCAACGGCATGGAGGTCACGATCAGCGGCGTGACCGATCAAACAACGAACCTTCCGGCGGCGGTCAACGGCCGGTGGGTCATCACGAACGTCATTTCCAACACCTCCTTCCAACTCCAGGGCGCCGGCAACGGAAACGGGGAGACCTTGAGTGGAGGCATCTGGTCGACCAGCGCGGGTACGATTCCCTACACGCTCAACTTCACCCCGCCGAGCGCCTCGATCACCGGCATCAGCAATGCCAACGGCCAGCCGATCGTGATTACGACCGGGAGTACCGTCGGTCTGGTCGCCGGCCAGCAGATTACGATTAGCGGCCTGACCGGCCAGACCTCGATCAACGGCGCCTGGACCATCAAGAACGTCACCGCCACCAGCTTCGAGCTCGCCGGAATCACCGGCACGGGCGGCCCCGTGGGCGATGGCGTCGCCTCGAGCGGCGGCAACTGGTCGCCCGCCGATGCGTTGCAGTTCGCCCAGACGGTCTACGACGTGATGCAAACCATGAGCCTTCTGGTGGATCCCACGACCCAGGCGAGTCGGTCCGCGTCGCTGCTGGGATACGTCATCGGCGGCAACACCGGAAGCTTTGTCATCAACCAGGGGTTTGAACCCACCACCCATCGCGACACCTTGCTGCCGGACCAGAGAACAGCCCTTCAACTGCGCGACGAGATCAAATCGCTTCTGCGCGGCGTCTACGACTTCAACGCCATTCAGGATGAATCGCAGTGGTATCCGAACCCGGCCACGCCAACCGCTGGCGCCACGCTTAACGGGACAGCGGTCACCTTCGGGATTTACAACCTCGATCCATACGTGTGGTTCGTCCACGACGTGCTGCATAATTCCTCGTACGGTTTTTCGTTCGACGACGACGTCGCGAACGCCCAGGCCGCGTCGAGCACCCTTCAGATTGCAGTCGGCGGTAATTCCTATACGGCGCCCAATCCTCAGGCCCCGAACGTGCTGCCGAATCCCGAGGCCTTTTCTCCATTCGCCCAGTGGGGCACGCAGCAGAGCCAGGGGTACATCGATACGACCTCTCCGCCCGCAATACAAAACGCGACAGCCGGCCAGATCACGATCTCCGGCCTGAGTCAGGCGACCGTCGCGAGGTTGACGGCTTCCAAGCCAGGGGTGGACCATCCCGGAGCTTTTATCACCAGCGACAGCGCTGGCCTCCTGCCCGCAGGAGCCACGATCGTTCAGACCAACGCCCTTCCGAACGTGACTCAAACGATCACTGGCATTACGAACCCCAACGGGGGAACGGTGACGATCAACACCGCGAATACAGGCTCTCTCGCCGTTGGGGACCTCGTAACGATCAGCGGCGTGACCGGCCAGACAGCGATCAACGGCAGGTGGGTCGTCGCGAACGTGGTCCTGAACGCCTCCTTCGACCTGGTCGGGATCAACGGCGACGGAACGGCCTCAAGCGGCGGTTCCTGGGCCTGGGACCCAAGTTTCGTCACCTTCTTGAAACCAGCGAGCTACACGCCCCCCACGGACAACGCCGAGCACCAGTTCACGTTCGCGGCTTTCTTGGGCACGACTGTGCCCGCAAATATCACCTCGAGCGCGTCGCAAGCGCCGCCCGGGACGGTCGTCACCATCAACGGCACGGGGCTCACGGGGGTTTACGGGGTTAGCTTTAACGGATACGCCGGCGCCATCGTCGGCAGCGAGATCACCAGTATCACGAATACCAACGGCAGCCCAATCGTTATCGGCGCCGCGGACACGACTGGGCTGGCGAACGGCGACACCGTCACCATCAGCGACGTGATCGATGAGACCACGGGAACCCCGGCGGCAATCAATGGCGGCACGTACGTGATCACCAATGTCGTCGCGAGCACGCCAACGGTCCCCGGCTCCTTCCAGTTGACAGGCGCCAACAGCACCGGCGACGGCCACGCCTTGGGCCATGGCAATTGGATCGCCGGCTCCGATACCGCCTTCAAAGCCATCGTGCCGAACTTTGTTGACAACGACAACGGCACGACTCACCCTGGGCCGATCGGAGCGATCGGCGTCCGGAACCAATCGGGCACCAACTACAGCAGCAGCAACTTCACCATTGTTGCCACCGAGATCAACGTGCTGGGCAGCGGCGTTCCCATCACCGATGGCGACACGTCCCCGACGACTGCGGACGCCACCGACTTCGGCGATAGCGCTATCGCCGGCGGCGTCGTCGTAAGGACCTTTACCATCTCGAACACCGGGACGGCCGATCTGAACCTGACGGGCTCGCCGCTGGTTAAGATAAGCGGCGCCGACGCGTCGGACTTTACCGTCACTGAGCTGCCGGCTTCTACGATTGCCGCAGCCGGAAGCACCACATTCCAGGTCACCTTCAATCCCAGCGAGAAGGGGCTGCGCTCCGCCACCATCACCATCGCCAACAACGATGCCACGGAAGGCGCCTATCAATTCGCCATTCAGGGGACGGCCCTTGACACATGGCTGCCCCTCGAGGCGCCGTCCCCGGGCGACCCCATCCCGTTCACCGGAAATGCCGACGAGCGGTTCGTTGAAGACTTGTATCGAAATCTCCTGAATCGTGCTGCCGATCCCGCTGGTCTCGCAGCTTGGGTCTCGCTTTACCATTCCACCGGATCAAGCCAGGCCGTGGTCGACGGCATTTTCCGCTCGGCAGAGCACCGAGCCCTTGAGGTGCAACATCTCTACCAGGCGATTCTGGGACGCAACGGCAGCGATGTAGAAGTCCAGGGCTGGGTGGCCCATCTTCAAGCCGGCGCAACCGAAGAAGATGTCATCAACGGCTTCCTCAGCTCGGAAGAATTCCTGGCGGGGAAAGATGACGCCGCGTTCGTCCAATCGCTGTACTTGATCCTGCTGCACCGTTCGGGCGGCGCGAATGAGATCCAGGGATGGGTCGATTTGATTCAGATGCCCGGAAGATCCCGTCAAGACGCGATCGACGGCATCTTCCATTCTAAAGAACGCGCGGAACTCGTCGTCAACAACTATTACCAATTCTTCCTCGGACGCCCCGGCGATGCTGCCGGCGTCACGAGCTGGGAAACTCGATATACCAGCGGCGACCAGAGCGAAGCAGACATCGAACGCTTGTTCCTTGGCTCAACTGAATTCGCCGGGCTCGCTCGTTAAATGCCGCGCCGTCACCATGTACGGAAACGCATGGATGCGGAATTCGTTACGCTCGCCTGCACCCCGATGATTCGTCGTTCGCGAAAAGTCTTTCCAACGACGCCCGCCGTCGTTCCGCGGAAGCAGACGGCCTGAATCGTTGGCTCGCTCGTTCCTGCCAGGGATCTGCATCACAGCGCCGGATGAAATGGCGACGGGGCTCCATCGTTCAACGCTCTTACCGAAACGCGGGCTCGACCATCTCGTCGTCGAGGTTATTCCAGATGGCCTCCAACTCCTCGCGTCGTTCGCGTTCCGCCTCGGCCAGGTTGTTAGTCTCGCCAATGTCGCGGGCTAGGTCGTAGAGTTCCCAAACGCCGGCGCTCTTGCCGCGGCCGTGCCGCAACAGTTTCCCTCCCCGCGCGCACGGCCGTGTTGCGCCCCTGCCGCAGGGCGGTCGCAGCGGCTCGGTTTGTCCCAGTGTTTGTCCCAGTGACTGGGACAAACGCAAAACGCCCGTCGTAAAGGACTGCTTGGCAGCACTTTACGACGAGCGTTTGAAACGGGAGCGGAGAGGACAGGATTATCGCCCGCGTCTTTTTGCAGGTTGTTATCTGGCAAGAAGATGCAGTGCAAGCCCTTAAATCCAAAGGGCTTATGTTTCTTTGGTCGCTTGCGGTCTGTTGCGGTTGTTTGGGGTTGTTTGGCATTGGTTTCAGCACAGTTTCAGCACAGTCTCGCGACGACCTGTTTGTTGCCGCCGCGGATGTTGCGCCGGTCTGCCGTCGCAAGGGGCGGCGCCAGCAAACCGGGCGGCCGCCAGGCCAAGCCCGGCGGCGGGGCGGAGGCGGCTAGCTATTCGCGCTACAGCTGCGACTTGCAGCGCGAAGAAAGCATTACCGACCAGCAGCGAAAGTGCCAGGAACGAGCTGCGCAAAACGGCCATCAAATCGTCAGGGAACTGCAATTCGCCGACGAGGAGGTGTCCGGCACGAAGCTCAAGCGCGATGGGCTGGACGCACTCGTGAAGGCGGCGGCAGAAGGCCGGTTCGACGTGCTCTACTTTCACAATCTGAGTCGTTTGGCCCGCGAGTCAGTGATCACGATGCCCGTGCTCAAACAGCTGGTGCACGTGCATAAGATTCGAGTGATCAGCGTCACGGAAGGACTTGATTCCGACCGCGAAGGCTGGGAAATGCTGGCCACCATCCTTTCGATGCAGCATGAACGGTATATCAAAGATCTGAGCGATAACGTCTTTCGCGGCCAGGAGGGGAATGTTTTGGCCGGCCTGTCAGTCGGCGACTATTGCTTTGGATACGGCTCTGAACCGCTCTCCAGCAGCGACAAGCCGCGGCGCAGGCGCAATGCCAAACCGCAGAAGAGCTACGTCATCAATCGCGAAACCGCGAGCTGGGTGATGCGGATCTTTCACTGGTTCGTCGTCGAGCGCCGGGGCTTGAGTTGGATCGCGCGGGAACTTAACCGGCTCAAGGCGCCCAAGGACCACCGCGCCTCCACGCCGCTCTGGCGGCACCAGCAGCTGCCTGATCTGCTGAGAAATCCCAAGTACATTGGTTGGTGGGGATGGGGCCAGAGGCAAAACGTGCCGCGATCCCTCGACCGGCCAGATTACTCAGGAATTCCGGCCGGAGGAGGAAACGGAAAAGTGGAGGCGTCATTTCCCGCACCTGCAGATCATTGACAACGAAACGTTCGAGCTGGCCGAGCGGCGGCTGCAAGAAAACGAGGACAAGTACAACCGCTCGCGGCGCGAAGACGGGAAGTTCAACGGCTCGACATCGGAAGCTGCCGCTGCCGAGCCGCGCCACTTGCTCTCCGGCCTGCTGGAGTGTGAGCATTGTCGGTCGAACTGGCACGTCGGCGGCGTCAAGGCCCGCTACATGTTCTGCACGGGCCATAAGCGCGGCATCTGCGACTGCCAGACCAAATTGCGTCGTGATCGGGCCGAGAGGCTGATCCTCGATGCGATCGGCCGCCAGATTATCGCGGATCCGGCTTGGCGCCGCGCCGTGCTCGACGGCATGTCGACTGCCTGGCGCGATTGCCAGCAGACCATTCCTTCGGAATTGAAGTCGGCCGAGGATGCCCTGGCCGACGTTGAACGCAAGATCGCTCGACTGGTTGATGTTGTGGAACAGGGAGCCCAGGACCCCGACATTCTTAAACGACTGGCCGACCGCCGGTCGGAACGGCAACCGTTGCGGAAGGATGTCGAACGGCTCAGGCGCACCATGAGACGAGTATGCCCGAACCGACCGAAGCATGGGCGGCCGAGCAGATTCAGTGCCTGGCAGCGACGTTGTCGGGAGGCGGTCCTGCCGCTGCTCATGCCCTGAGAGATCTGGTGGGCGGCAAAATCTTCGTCAAGCAATTCGAGCGGCCCAACCGTAAGCGGCATTATCTTCAGGGGCGCTTTGCCATCCGCTTGGCATCTGTCGTCGATATCGCCTCGGGCGGCAGACTGGTATCGGCTCCGGGCGATGAAGGCGCTGGCGACCATCAAGTTGAGTTCGTCATCGATTTCGTGGAGCCCGACGTCAACGACGCGTTGGCCGAAACCGCTAAGCGGTATTACGATCAGGGACTGCTGAACAAAGCGATCGCCCAGCAAATGGGCATCTGGCCCAGCCAGGTGACCAAGCTGCTCAAACATTGGTGTCAGCTCCATGGCCAGTCGCTGCCTGATGCTCGGACTCGCAGGGCCTCGCTGCCTCGCAAGACGATGGAGGTCCGCCGCTACGAGCAAATCGCCGACCAGGCCGTGGAACTGATGCATCGGGGCTACTCCGACGCGAAGATCGGTCGGATGTTCGACTGCAGCGACTTCGTGGCCGCCAAAGCGATTCGGCATTGGCACCAACTTCGCAACCTGCCGACGCCGACCAGGAAGCAGCGGCGCGAGGCGCTGGCGCGGCGGGCCCAGCAGCTCCTGGCGACCCAGGCGCCCATGAAGGCAATCGCCAAAGAGCTAGGTTGCTCTATGCCGACGCTGCGCAGGTTGCTGGAGATCGCTCATCGACTGGATGGCCAGACCAGGCCCGACGGTCGTTCGCGCAAGAGCTGGCCGACCGAAGGACGAGTCGGATCCGGAGGGCGATTGCCGTCCCGGCGCCGCCTAGGCGCACTCTTCAGCGGTAAACAAAGCGGCGTCGACTGATTCTCGACGCCGCTTTGCTTTTGCGCCAGAACCGCTGCCAGAAACTGGCATCAATACTCGAAGCGGCTTTGTCGTTGCGCTATCGCGTTCGTTCCGCCGCTCGGTGAACGTTGTTTCTGCCTAAATTACAGGCGTTTTTGCGTCATCTTATAGGAGAACCGGACGTTTAATTAACGCGGCTTCACAGTCGTAGCGTTTTCCGCTGTCGCACATTACGGGAAGCGTTCGGAGTCCGTTCAGCGGCTTGTCGCCAATGTTTCTTGGCGGCGAGCTGAGTCTATTTCAAGGGGAGAAGCGGTGTTGATCCTGATCGTATCGACCGGCTCCGCACTGGTCTTATTGCTTGTCGTGGCCTTGCTTCGCGAGCGCCGGATTCGCCGAGCGCTCGAAGTTCTGTTGCGGCGTTTTCTGGCAAAGAGGAAGAAACATGAAACTGACCCATCGAAGACTTTGTCTTCCGGCCCTGACGATCGCCGTTCTCGCAAGCGGCTGCGAGACGAATGACGAGCGACTGGTAGAGTTCTCGCGCGAAGCGAGCCAGCGGCAGGCCGATCAGAACCGTGAAATCGCCCATCAAAACCGCGAACTTGCCGAGGCGTCCAAGGAATTGATCAAGGCCGATGCCGAATCGCGCCGAGAGCTGGTAGCTCTCGAGAGAGACTTGCAGGCCGAACGCGCGGTGATCGGCCGTCAGCGCGATGAGCTGGAACAGGAACGACGCGATGTGGCCCGAGAGCGCCATTGGGACTCGCAGGCCGCCGGCGCCGTCGGCGGGGCGGCCGTGTTGCTCGTCGCCGCTTTGCCGCTCGTACTTTGCTGGTATCTGCTCCGCGGCATGTGGTCTGACCGAGAGGATGATGCCGTGAGCGAGGTTCTGATCCACGAATTCGTGATTCATCCGCCCCCTGACGCCCCGGCCGCAATTCAGGGACAGCAAGGCGAGCACCTGCCGCCGCCCAATGCAGACGGAGCCGATGAATCGGAAGAAGACGGCGACTAGCGGCGGTCCGGATACGGCATCGAGCTGATGGAACGGCCCCCGGTGGCAGCCCGCTTTAAGCCAGCAGCTGTCGGTATTGCCCACGGTAAAGCGCCGTGGCCACCCTCGTTCAGAAGTTCCTTCGGCGGCTGCCGTAATTGAACTGTTTCTCTGACTTTCGCCTGCGCCAGCCGCGGGCGGTTGTGTTTTTCTGCACGACCGCCCCGGCGCCGGGGCGGTCTCAACCTGGAAGGAGATCGTCTCGATGATTGCATTTGCGCAGCAACCAATGGCGTCGAAAACGCCTGACTGGCAGGTCGGGTTTCTCGAACTTTTGCCTGATATCCGCAATCAGCTTCGTTTTCAATTTCGCAACCTGCGACCGGAAGAAAAAGCCGAAGCAATGGCAGAGGCGGTTGCCAATGCCGCTGTCGCCTATGCCAGGCTGCACCGACAGGGCAAAGTCGGTCTCGCTTATCCAACTCCGCTAGCTAGATTCGCGGCGGCACAATACCGCTCCGGGCCGGCGGGTCGGCGTACGCGGCAACGTCAATGATCTCATGTCCCCCACATGCCGGCGCCGCCATGGGCTCAAGATCGAGCGTCTGGATCGATTCGATCGCGATGCGGGGTGGAAAGAGGCGCTCGTCGAGGATCGTCGCTGCACGCCCGGCCGAACTGGCGGCAAGCCGGATCGACTTTGCAAACTGGTTGCGGCGTTTGCCTCGGCAAAAACGCCGCATCGCCAACGGCGCACGCGATCGGCGAGGCCACCAGTGAGGCGGCTCGCAGACACCAGCTGACTCCCGGCCGGATTTCGCAGATCCGCCGGGAATTGGCTGAGGACTGGCGGTGCTTTATCGGCGAATCCGACAGTCCGCTGGGCCAGTAGCCGACGCCTCCAGCCAGCAAGTTTGCCCTGTCCTGCAACATCTTCTTGCGGCTGGCCATTCTCCGCCAGCCGGTCCGCCAGCTTGTTGCCGGCGGAAATCACCATCACTTTCCTTTCCACCAGCAAGCATGACCATGATTTCCTACGTTAATCAAGCAGTCAGCACTTTATTCGGACGCCTCGCACGTCGCCCGCCAGCTCAACCGCCGATGAGGCGACCTCGTTCAACCACGGGCGTTGCTGCGCTCGGCTATCTGGCCCGTGGACAAATCAAGCGGGGCCTGATCCCAATCGAGGAATTGACCCTCGTTATCCTTTACGGAGATGCGACGCGAGCAGGCCGCTGGCTCGCCGGGTATTCCGGCGAGCGCGTTCCCTGGGGAGTCGCTTGGGGCGGCGCCGAGCGGCACGAATTCCTGAAGGACTTGTCGCTGCCGCCCAAGATCGGCGCTCGCGCAGCGCAGCTCGATCTTGAAGACGCCTCGTTGGTTGGGCTTGCTTACCAGCTCAGCCAGCTGCTTGAGCAACACCGATCGCAGCGGTCGCCGGGCGTTCAGAGGCGTCTCGAGTTGCCCAAGCTCTGGGCCGGTTTCGAACGCAAGACGGCTAATCACGTCAAGGGAAGCGGCCCTGAGTTGTATGCGCAGTGCCAGCGTCGCAGCAGGTCGGCACGGGCGCTGCTGAACTCCTCGCGGCGTTTCCATGGCGGCCTCGTGCTCTTTCCTCTGAATTGGGTCAGCCATCGCTGGCGAGACATTGCTTGCGTCTTCGCTGACGTCGGGCGATTCCGCAAACGCCAGGTATTCCGGCTCCGAGAACCTGGTCAGGACCTCGTCGGTTATCGCGGCGCCTCGGAGTTTGACTTCTTCCACGGTCGATTCCGCCGAAACGGCCGCCATTCATAGTCGCGCCGAATCGGCGCTGGTTTCGCGCGCCAGGGCTTGTCGTCCCGCTAGCGGCCATCCGGGCGGCAAGCTTTTGATCTTTTTGGTTCGATGGCCATTTTTTTCCAAGGGAGTCTTCGAATGAAGCTGTTGTACATCAACAACGATGGTGGCGGGTTCGCCGACTATGTCGACGCTGCCGAGGCAACCACCGTCGGAGCGTTCTTCTCCGAACGCGTGCCGCACGGCAAGCCGGCGGACTATCTGATCCGCGTCAATCGCCAGCCTGCGGCGGCCGACCAGACGCTGCAGGAAGGGGATCGAGTGAGCTTCACGCCGATCAAGATCGAAGGTGCGCGGCGCTCATAGCGTCTTTTCGGTCGGGGCCTGCCGGCATGAGCCCGGCAGGCCCCGGCCCTTCCTCAAGGAAAGATTCATTCCATGAACGCCAATCAACGAATATTGCTGCGAACGGCCGAGAGCATGCACAGCTTGCTGACGCAACAGGAGACGCCCGCCAGCGTCTTGCCCGAAGAGCGCTGGAACGAGCTCCAAAAACTCATCCGGCAAATCCATCGCTGCCGCGTGCATGGGTTCCAGAGAGCGAGGAAACTCCTGGAAGGCGATTTTAAGGCCGAGCTTGCCGCTCTTGCAACCGTGTTAGACAGTCAGCTTGCTCAGCTGCGCCGCCCGTCTCCCAAGTGCGCCTCCGTCCGCGATATCTACGAAGACCTCCGGGCGCTAAACGACGAGTTCGAAGAAGTCCTCGTTGATCTCGAAGCGGGAACCATTTCGGCGACCACCGATCCGATCACGCTGGGCGGAACAGAACTCGGCCCGTTTGAAATTCGGCTGGAATGGCGAGAACTGGCCGAACGGTCGCCTTATCGGGTCATCGCCTTGGCGCCGAATCCTGCCGGCACCAATGACGCTGTGACGCATCCCCATGTCCAGGACGAACGGCTCTGTGAAGGGGAAGGACGCGCCGCGATCGAAGCCGCTCTCGATCAGGGCCGAATCGGCGACTTCTTTCTGATCGTGACGCGATTGCTTCGCACTTATGCCCAGGGGCAAGCCTATGTCGAGCTTTCTGGTTGGGAGGGTCTCGTCATGCAGCGATTGCGGCGCCCATATCGACGCCGACGAACGTTATCTCTGCGAGCGTTGCGAGGCGGAACTGTGCGGCGAGTGCTCATCCACGTGCGAGTGCTGCGGAACGGGGCTTTGCTCGGAGTGCATCAAGTCCTGCGATGCATGCGGGCAAGCGTCTTGCGAGTCGTGCCTGATGTCCTGCACGCACTGTGAGAAGAAGTGTTGTCACGAATGCCTGGACGACCAACTTTGTTCAACTTGCCAGGCAGAACAGGAAGAGGAAACCGATGACGAGGAAGAAGACCAGGAGGAAGAAAACGATGCTTCGACAACCGAACCGGTCGCACGCGCCGGACTCGCGGCCGTGGCCGACGGGAGCGGCGACTACGCTGAGATTCAGCCCGACGGCTTGGGCGAAACTGCTCTACCTGCGTGATCGGGGAGCAACGGAAGTCGGCGGTTTTGCCCTGGCTCCGGCCAATGATTTGCTGTTCGTCGACGACGTGCAGCTCGTCCGCCAAACTTGTACGGCAATGACGGTCGCCTTCGAAGACGAGGCCGTCGCCGATTTCTTCGATCGGCAGGTCGACCGGGGCCGGCAGCCCGAGCAATTCGCGCGAATCTGGGTGCATACCCACCCGGGCGACTGCCCCGAGCCCAGCCTGACGGATGAGAGGACGTTTGAACGCGCGTTCGGAACGTCGAATTGGGCCATGATGTTCATTCTCGCCCGCGGCGGACGGAGTTACGCCCGCTTGCGATTCAACGTCGGCCCGGGCGGCGCCATCGTAGTTCCGACGCAAGTGGACTACAGCCGGCCGTTCTCCGGCAGCGATGTCGTCGCCTGGGAAGCGGAGTACCAGGCCAACGTTGTCGATGCCTCGGCGGCGACGCTGCCGCTTGCAGACTGGCCCGACGACGGCGTTTTCCTCGATTCGTTCGCCGACGATCGCGAGCCTTGGCCGCGTGGTTTTGCGGGCGAGCTTGACGACGAGCGGATTTCATTTCTTGAAAGGTATGATTGATGAGCCTGTCATCTAACCGTTTCACGCGCCAAGAGGGGCTGGTTCCCCAGCAGGCGTTGAGCGGCGTTGCCGCGACGGTGATCGGGGTCGGCGCCATTGGCCGTCAGGTTGCTCTGCAACTGGCGGCCATCGGCGCTCCTCGCCTGCAATTGATCGACTTCGACGTGGTCGACGAAACGAACGTCACGACGCAAGGCTATCTGGCCGAAGACGTCGGGCAGCCGAAAGTCGTCGCCGCCCAAGCGTCGATTCTGCGGCTCGATCCCGCAATCGCGGTGGAAATGCTCGAAGATCGTTTCCGGCCGAAGCAGCCATTGGGACCGGTCGTGTTTTGCTGCGTCGATTCAATCTCAGCCCGGACCGCGATCTGGCGTTCGGCGCGCCACGGCGTTCGCTTTTGGGCGGACGGACGCATGCTCGGCGAAGTCATGCGGATTCTCGCCGTCGGCGACGAACGAAGCCGTGCACACTATCCGGGCACGCTGTTTCAACAGGCCGAGGCCCAACAGGGCGCCTGCACGGCGCGCAGCACGATCTATGCAGCGAGCATTGCGGCGGGATTGATGGTCCATCAATTCACGCGCTGGCTGCGCGGCTTGCCCGTCGACGCCGACGCCGCATTCAATCTCCTGAGCGGCGACTGGTCGGTCGCCGATGTTTGACTGGTTGGGCATTTCGGCCAGTCTTTCTCGAAATGGCGCCCGCCGACCGGCGGGCGCCTTTCACGCACAATTCGAGGGTCAAATGACGATTGTTACCGACGCTTCGCGGCGTTCTGTTTCCATGCAACGGCCGCCGCCGGCGTCCGTGAAGCTGTTTTGCATTGTGGAAGGCGCCAACGACATTGAATTCCTGCTCCGGATCAGCCGCATCATGGCAGAAGTGCGGCGAGATCTGCCCGACCTTGCCCGGCTGCGACAGTCTGGGGAATTGGCTATCCTGCCACGATGCGGCGGCGATTTACTAGCCTGGGCGGATCGGCTTGCGCCGCTTGGCGCCAACCAATTCCACCTTTCGGATCGAGAAGTCGAGCCAGAATGCCATCTTCGGCGGCGAGCGGCTCAAATTATTGATTGCCGCGACGGCTGCCGAGCCATCATCTCTCGGAAACGAGCCCTGGAAAACTACCTCCACCCGGCGGCAATCTACGAGGCCCGCGGCGTTGACGTCGAAATTGGAGATGAAGTCGATGTGGCTGACGTCGTAGCAAGCCGTCTCTTTACTGAGAAGATGCCGACGTGTTCCTGGGAAGAACTACCGCTGCGAGCTCGCAAACGCTTTCGCAACCGGGTGAAAAAGTGGCTCAACACGGATGCAGTCGATCGAATGACCTACGCGCGGCTGAGGGAAAGAGGCGGGGCGGAGGAGATTGCGTCTTGGCTCTCGACGATTCGCGAACCGCTGGCTCCGTCTTAGCAGGGAGTCAATCGATCGACGCCGTCGTCGCGAAGATCGCGGCGCAACTCGCTTTGCTATAGCTGCTCGGGCTGAGTTGGCCTGTCAGACCGCCTGTTCGGCGCCAACTTGGCAGGGGCTGCTGCCAACGGAAATAAGTATTGGCGCCGGCTGACCGAACTTGGCGACCACCCAGCGTCTTGGGGTCGCCCTTCGAGGCGGCCCCAAGGCGTTCTTTTTGTTTAGTCATCAGCGGTTTCCACCATCTGGGATACCTGCGGCAAGTGGCACTGCCACGTGGCATGCGTGAATTAATGGCGGCGGGACGCAGACGATCAGCCGACAATTTACCGCCAGTAGGCGTTGCTCCCCCCCTGTTTTTGTGCGATGGTACCCTTGCATGCAGCGCGACGCCCGCCGGCGTGCGTCGCGCAAAGCTGGCTAAGCACATCAGCTTACGCGCACTGCCGGTGGGCGAACCGACGCCGCTGCCGCGACGGTGTTGGCTGCGGGGATGGGCCTGTTCCGATAGAATGGGATGAGTTCCAAAGTGAATGCACCGATACCGTCTTCACTTCAGTTGCCCGAGCCTCTGGCGAGCGTCTTGCGTGAGCGAGATGCCGCCTCTGACGACTTCGACGAAGCCGAAGTGAGCTTCGTTTTGGAGCGGAAGTTCGAGGAGTGCGGTGAAATCACCGATGAAGAGCGAAAGGCTTGTTATGCCGAGGTCGCCGCGCTTCAGATGCCCCTGACTGACAACCAAGGTAGGAGCCGATGGGGCACGCGATTTGGCCCGTTCTTTGAGGCGACTCTCAAGGATGGTTCACCGCACTGCTTTCCTGATTTAGCGCACATCGACGATCCGGTGATCGAATACTGGCAGCAGCGAGCTGCTGAAGCGAAGCATCCCGTATTCAAAGCGAGGTACGCCGATGTCCTCTGGGACATGATGAAGGCTGCGTCGGGAACGAAGCCGTCGATCGAAATGGCGCGCCACGCCATCGACGCCTACGTCGAATGCGGCACGCGATTCCAAGGAACGGACACCGCCGAGAGTCGCTTGGAGCGAGCCTTGGAACTTGCTCTTTCTGTGAGAGACAAAGCGCGCGCTGAAGCGGCATTGAACGCAATGGTGAGGTTGCTCGATGTGACCGATCATCCGGGATCACGATTGATTTGGTTGCTCGAACTCCCGCACAGGATTCAAGGTGTGAGCTTTTCGGACTGGCAGGAGGCGAAGGTCGTGCAGGGGCTCGAAGCCGAGCTCAAGCGGATCTGTGATTCAGACAGCCCGGTTGGCTTGGTGGCGAAAGAGCCCGCTCTCAGGTTGGCACGCCACTACGAGGCCAAGGGGAAGCCCGATGAAGCAAAACGGGTGATCCGGCGCTGACGGTGATGCGCTGGCGACGTTTGCTCAAACGGCTCAGGGGCTCGTGGCAATGCACTGGCTTCAGGAGGCTTACGGCGTCTTTCTTCAGTTCGGTCTCAAGGAGGAGGCCGAGAGATTCCAGATCGCCGCGAAAGAGAAGGGGGAGGAAGCACAGGGCCAGATGGTCCGCCATTCTCACTCGGTCACGATTCCTGATGAAGAACTGAATGAGTTCTTGAATGGAATCGCGGCAGATGGCTTGGAGCAGACGATCACACGAATCGCCGTGAACTTTCTTCCGAGATTGGACGAGCTTCGACATCAGTTGGCGGAGACTCAGAAGCAGGCCAAGCTGCTTTCGATGATCCCGCTGGCGAAGATGGGCGAGAACCAAGTAATTGCCCGTGCTGGCTCAATCGACGCCGACCCAGAAGGCCGACTGATGTTTCAGATGGCCGATAATCTGAAATTCACGGCGTTCTTCTTGGGGAAGGCACTTGATCGCGCGAGAGAGCAGTACGACTTTACGTCGCAGGCGTTGCTGCCGCTGCTCTTCCAAGTTCCACTCTTCGATCCGGGCGCACATTCTTCTTTGAACAGGGCATTGACGCTTATCTCGCGAACGACCACGTAAAGGCGATTCACGTGCTGGTGCCACAGATCGAGCATTGCCTCCGGCGTCTCTTGGCAATGCTGGGCAAGCCCACAAACAAGCATCGTCGGTCGGACCTTCACGTGATGATCGAGAAGAGCTTGAACGACATTCTGGAGACGGAGCCGGTGATTCAGCAGTGCCTCGGAGACGACGCAACGTTTTACCTGCGAGTGCTTCTGTGCGACCCTCGTGGCTTCAACGTCAGAAACGACCTGTCGCACGGGTTGCTCAAGCCCACGTTCTTCAACAGGTTCCTGAGCGACCGGATGATCCATGTCTTGTTCCTGCTCGCCCTTCTCAAGACGAGTCCCACGCCCACAGCAACTGACTGATCGGACGTTAAACGCCAGCGATTCGCAATCATAGCCGACAGAAAGTATCGGTGGCTGTCGTAAGTCATCTGGGCAGTGCCGTTTGCTGCAATTCAAATCAATGATTGAAATCCGCCTCCTTGTGTCCACGAGTAGGCCGATTTCAATCAATTTAATGAACTTCTCCCTGCGACAGTCAGACCTGCCGATTGAATGATCGGCGCCATGTTGCCATAGCGTTGTTCAACTCACGCGACTTTGCCTTCGAGCAAACCAGCTCAATTGCGATGGGCTTTCTCGGCGATTGGCCCGATGGTTCGAACAGCTAGGCGGTACGAGTTTGCCGCTCGAGTTTGGGCTCACGGGCTTTGGTCTTCAGCAAGCCCCACAATCGCCCTCCGGCTAACGTGCAGTTTCGTCATGCGCCGGCCCCTTCCTGAAAGAGTTTGTCAAGTAGGTGCGGTTTCCATCGGGGAATTTGCGTAACGGTACGCGCTCGGCGCGATCGCCAATTTTCGTGACCGTCGATCATTTGCATTTGTGGTTCGTTGGATTCGCCTCGGTCGTCGTCGCGGCGGGAAGTTGCGATCGTTCTTTTCAACGTGCGATTGCTCCCAAGTCATTCCTTCGCGAGGCGCCTCTCGCGCTAAGCGCTAGAGACTCTGCCTGGTGGCGGCAGACGCAGATTTTTCTGTTGCGAATTCCTCGCCCTCTGGGCCACTCCAATCACCGCGTCGTGCTGGCTGACTCTTGGCTTAAGCCGCCGCATCCAGGGTCCGGCTCGAGTTGGCTCAAAGGGGAGGGATCTCGAGGTGCGGCAAGCAGCTCGGATCGAACAACCGCTGACGAATCTTGGTTTGTGCTTTCTCCTTTTTGCTGTTCTGCTATGAAGGCGATCGAGGCCGCCACGTGCCGCTCACCGTCCTCTCTCCGAGATTGGCCTCAAAGCGATAAATCCCGGGGGCGGAGCCCGCAGGTGCGGTTTCTGTTAGCACAATTGGTGCTGCACGTGCTGTGGCGCGACGCCCAGATGCGGGCTTGGTTCAAGCGGATCAAGCCGCGCCGCGGCATTCAAACACGGGGGGCGGCCCATTGCGCGGCGGCGGCGTCGACCAGAACCCGTCGGCTTCCTGATGTCTGGCAATGTGCGCCGCCTGCGCAAGTTCGTCACGAGAAAGGATGCTTTGTTCGGGCGTTTGCTTTGTCAGGACAGCCAAATAGATTGTCGGCAGCTTCACCAAGTTCCAGGCTGGGCGATGGTCTCGCGGCTGATCGATGTTCTTCCAGAATTGCGCCTTGGTCCAGCAATTCATCTCGGCCGCGTTCGCTGGAGCAATGGGAATGCCGTGCGGGACTGCTTCGCTGAAGGCCCAGACTGTCATGGCGCCATGATGGCAGGTTGCACATTCGTGATGGGTTCGCCGCGTCGTCTGCCAGGAATGTCACCCCTGCTCGACGGCTTTCTGAAGGGGCGTCTTCGATGCCGTTGTCTCGCCCTGGCGGGGACCCCATAGAATTGAGCCGAGGCAAAGAACTCGACCGCTTCCATCGCCTGGGGTAGGGAGAAAAGACCCGGACGAGATCTCGGTTTCGACTGCGTCTCAACAAACTGGCAACGCTGCGAGGCAATGTCAAATACAATCGCGATTAACGGACGCAAGCTTGACGAAGTGGAGATGCCCATGGAGCGATACGGCAACACCGTGCCGCACTTGCGTTATCCCAAGCGGAATTTCCGCCTTGCTGAAACCGGCGACGACTTGCGCCTTGCCATTCCCGCCTACCTGGCAGTCGAGCTGTACCGAACTGGCATCCTGCCGCGCGACGCGGACATTCCCGTGAAAATCAGGATTGACGGCCGCCCTGCGGCGTCGTTCACGCTACGCGCCGTGTACTATCCCGATCGTACTGACGGCCCCTTTCCAGCGGTCAACTTCACGTTTACTCGCGTGTGGGAAGAACATCGTCGTCGTGCAGCGCGGCTTGTCGAAACGCTTGGGGAAACGACGGCCGAAGAACAACAGCAGCTCCGCGCGGCTCGCAAGCGAGCGACCGCGCAGAGCTGCAGGCGGCCGAACCGCTTGATGACGACGACGCGGAACAGGTCTCGGCGGCCGTCTCGCGTTTGCTCGGCGCGCGGATCGCCCTGGACGTCCAAATCAATCCCGCACTGATCGGCGGCGTTTGCCTGAACCTGGGCGGTCGCGTCTGTGACGCCTCGCTTGACGAATTGACGGCTCCAGCCGGCGGGGAGTGAGTCATGTCTGAAGCGGAGGCGTGGATCGAGGAAGTGCACCGTCGGCTGGACCGGCTGAATTGGCAAGTGCGCTGCCGTGAGATCGGTTGGGTCTATCGCGTCGGCGACGGCGTGGCCTATGTCCGCGGAGCGCCGTCGGCAAAGTACGGCGAGTTGTTGCAGCGAGCCGACGGCCTGATCGGGCTCGCCTTCGATATTCAGCCGCAGCAGATCGGCGTCTTGTTCCTCGATCCGTCAGAACATGTGGCGGCCGGCGACGAGCTGCACTGTACGGGGCGAGTCGCCAGCGTGCCGGTGGGCGACGAGCTGCTCTCGCGCGTGGTCGACGCCCTGGGAAGGCCGCTCGACGGCGGACGCGCCTTGAGCGCGAGGAACTACTGGCCCGTCAACCGCCGAGCGCCGAACGTGATGGACCGCGTGCCGGTCCGCGAGCCGCTGCACACCGGCATCAAGGTCATGGACGCCTTGCTCCCGCTGGGCGCGGTCAGCGAGAGTTGATTCTGGGCGATCGGGGCACGGGCAAGACGGCAATCGCGCTTGACGCCATTCTCGCCCAACGCGATACCGAGGTGCTCTGCGTCTATGCCGCCATCGACCAGCGAAAGACGAGCGTGGCCGACGTTATTCAGACGCTCCACGAGCATGGCGCCATGAAACATACCGTCGTCGTGGCGGCTGAGGCCGACTCGCCGCCCGGCCATCCATACCTGGCGCCTTACACGGCCTGCACGATCGGCGAGTATTTCATGCGCCAAGGGCGGCACGTATTGGTCGTGTACGACGACTTGACCAAGCACGCCGACGCCTACCGTCGGATTTCGCTGCTGCTCGGAAGACCGCCCGGCCGCGAGGCCTATCCGGCCGACGTCTTTTACCTGCATGCTCGGCTATTGGAACGGGCCACCCGGCTGCACGAACGGTTGGGCGGCGGCAGTTTGACCGCGTTGCCGATCGCCGGCACGCAAGCCGGCCACATCTCGGCCTACATTCCTACGAACCTGATTTCCATCACCGACGGCCAGGTCTATCTCGACGCGAAGCGGTTTAACGAGGGGCAGCGACCGGCCGTCGACGTCGGGTTGAGCGTCTCTCGCGTCGGCGGCAAGGCGCAGCCGGCGTCGCTGCGCACCATCGTCGGCGACTTGCGGCTGCTGTACGCGCAGTTGCATGAACTCGAAACCTTCACTCGCTTTGGCGCCGAATTGGAACCCGAAACGCGGCGCCGACTGCGACGCGGGCAACGGCTGCGAGAAGCGCTCAAGCAGCCGCGGCTGCAGCCCTGGTCATTGGGCTTCGAGGCGGCGGCATTGTTTGCCGTGCGAGAAGGCGCTCTCGACGAACTTCCATTGGATAAAGTCGGTCCGTTCCTGAGCGAACTATGCCAGCGGCTGGAGGAAATCGACGCGCCGCTGTTGGACGAATTGGAGCGAGGCGAACCCAGCGACGCCTCCAGGCTCGAGCGGCTGCGACGCGTCATTGCGGCTTGTTCGACCGAGGCGAAACACGCGGTCCATCGCGCCGACACAGGAGCAGCCGTCATGACTCTCGAACAGACCCAATGGTCAGGCCGGGACGCTAGCCAACGGCGACTTGGTTTGCGCGACGATGCTCAAGCAGGGCACACTAGCGTTTCTTAAAGACCTGCTCAATGCGTTGACGGAACTCTTGGGGGGCGAGCATCTCCTGTTCGCCGGACGGCTTTTCGACGATATAGACCAGTTCGTCATCCGCGCCGGGCGTGGCGAAACGCACCTCGCGGCCTGGGCCGATGCCGATCGTCTGATCGTTGATCCGGGCTTTCAGCAGTGGATGAAGGAAACACAAACGCTCCCTGCTGAAAAGCAAATAGCGGCAGTAAAGAAGAAACTGCGGCAACGTAATCCTGGATCGTTCGGGCGAGTGGAGCACAAAATCGAGAACGAAGTCGTCACCGAACTAAGCATTCATTTCCTCACCATCAGAGACCATAAAAGCGCTTCCTGGAATGAAACGCCTAAAGATTCTCCCCAGTACACTTTCCAGGAAACGAAACAATTTACCAAGGCTGTCCGACATATCGCCGCTTGCGGGCATTCCTCTGGAGAGTTTAGAGCTGTCAGGGACTGACGTTGCGCATCTCTCCCCGCTTTCCGAAGACTCATGGGTTGGTACGGCGCCGGCTGCCCGCGCGACGGCCTCCGACAGCCGCCGCTGGAGGTGTTCGAATTCGTCGGCCGTCATGGTGCGCCTTCAACAGCCGGCGAACTTCCCAACTCGCGGCCTCCTGGCCGAACCGTTTGACAAAGCTGAATTCTTCGAGTCTCTTCAGACACGCTTGTAGATCGCGGAGCCGCTTGACGTCGTCGTGCTTTGGCTCTTGTGAATCGAAAGAACGTAGGCGAGAGAAAGCTCGTCGAGATCGCCGAAGTCGTACTCGACGGATCGCCCCTCGAAATCGACGTGCAGCACTTGCTCGATGCGGTTGATCTTCTCGATGACGCCCAAGTCGCCGTTGAAGACGTCCCGGTCGTAGTCATTCTCAGTCTGGATCACTCGGTCGCCGATCCGATAGGTCCAGCCGAATCGCTGGACCTCGGGGCCGCCGTCGCCCGGGTTGATTGCCGCTTGCAACACCTGATTCAGATTTCTCGCCCCCAGCAGCGAACGGTTCGTGGGCGTCAGGACCTGAATGTCGCCCTTCGGGTCGAACCCAAAGCGAGCGGGAATTCGCTCCTTGACCAAATCGCACCAGCAGGTCTTGAATCGCTTCGGGTTCGTCGGCTTCCACAAAATAGAAGTCCGTCGGTGCTTCTGGAGCTCGGCGAGGAAGCCCGGCTGCCGTTGAGATTTCCCGTGGCGGACAGGAGAGAGCTGCGGCCGCTTCGCAGGCCAGCTTGCGGATCACGAAATATTTCCTGGACGACGTCCGCGGGCGTTTCGCTTCGCAGGACGGGACGTTCGCGCGATGCGTTTTCAACTCGTCGATGGCCAACTCTTCTTCCCACCGTTCGTGATACCGCTCAATCAGCCACACGGCAGGGTGCCGCGAAGTATTAAGCAGGGTCGTAAGCAGACGATGTTTCTGCCCGGAGCCGGGCCGCCCCGGATCGTCGAAGGGGCTGACGGCCGACGAGTTCTTCCGTGCTCTCCAGCGATATGCCGATGGCGTCGCCGAAACCGCAATACCGTTCAATTCATCATGACGATGGATTGACGGAAGTTCTTTGTGAGTTGGGGAGAATCGCGGTGTTTGCTGGTTTTCTTGACCCAGTTGCTCATTTTACGTTTGATCATGCCGGCGGGTTGACTTGGTCGCCGGACGCCAACCAGCACGGCGGACGGCAAGACCACTTTCACGATCATGGCTTTCTCGCTTCGTTAATCGAACCGATCATGTACAAGGCTCGTTCCGGGCAATCGGCAAACTCATCATTCAGGATTCGTTCGCATCCGTCGAGGGTGTTTTCCAGTTCCACCAATTTTCCCTCGTGTCCGGTGAACTGTTCGGTGATGAAGAACGGCTGCGTGAGAAATCGTTCGAGCCGGCGGGCGCGATTGACGGTCCGCCGGTCTTCGCGCGACAGTTCTTCCAGGCCGAGCATCGAGATGATGTCTTTGAGTTCTTCGTAACGTGCCAGCGTTCGGCGGATTTCCTGGGCGATCCGGTAGTGCCGCTATCCGACAACTCCCGGAGTGAGCATTTTCGATCGCGATTGCAGCGGGTCGATGGCCGGATACAATCCTTCACTGGCCCGCTTGCGGGACAGGACGATCGACGTCGACAGATGCCCGAAGGTGTGCACCGCGGACGGATCGGTGAAGTCGTCCGCCGGAACGTACACCGCCTGCACCGACGTGATCGAGCCGGTCGACGTCGTGCAGATGCGCTCTTCCAGTTCGGCCAGTTCGGTGCCGAGCGTCGGCTGGTATCCGAGCCGCGACGGCAAACGCCCCATCAGCCCCGAGACTTCGGAGCCGGCCTGAATGAAACGGAAAATATTGTCGATCAGCAGCAATACGTCCTGTTGGGCGTCGTCGCGAAAGTACTCGGCCATCGTCAGTGCCGCATGACCGACGCGGAACCGGGCGCCGGGCGGCTCGTTCATCTGGCCGAAGACGAGCACGGTGTTGTCGAGAACGTCCGGCTTCGCCCATGTCGCGATATAGTTCTTCGGCCTTCGCGGCAGCGTTCGCCGATGCCGCAGAACAGGCTGACGCCTTGATGGCGGCCGACCATGTTGTGAATCAGTTCCGTGATCAGCACCGTTTTGCCGACGCCCGCTCCGCCGAACAGGCCGGCTTTGCCGCCGCGCTCCAGCGGCGAAAGCAGATCGATGACCTTGATGCCGGTTTGCAGGATCTCCGTCGTCACGCCTTGCTGCGCGAGAGTTACGGGCGGAGGATGCAGCGACCGCCACTGCTCGGCGCCGATTTCTCCCTGATTGTCGATCGTCTGGCCGAACACGTTCAGCATCCGGCCCAGCAGACGCTCGCCCACGGGAACACGGAGCGGATGGCCCGTGTCGATGATTCGCGAGCCGTGCGAAGCCGGCCGTCGGAGTCAGGGCGATTCCTCGCACGGTTTCGGCATCGAGGTGCGCGACGACTTCGACGACCGCGTCAAGCTGGTCACCTGCGCGTAATTCGCTGTAGAACGCGGGCAGTTTCGCCGGGAACGATGCGTCGACGACGCTGCCTTTGACCGACAACACGACTCCCTGCTCGCATTGTTTGTCGTCAGTCGTCATTCGTACTTGGCGTCAGCGTGGCGATTGGCATTGGGCATGGCGTACGGTAACGGCAGGCGCACGACACCCGAGCTTGCTCGCGACATGCGGAGCCGTCGTCCCTCCCGCGTTTAGCGGTCAGACTCGCTCGTGGCATGGGAGGGCAAATCCGATACCATTTGGCATAGAACGAACGCAGGGGCCTCTTGGAGAGGTCCATCAAGACTACCACACGGCAAGCATGGCGTGCGATTCCGCGCTGTGCGGCCTTTAGCCAGATGCCAGGGTGACGCCCCTCGAGCGGAATCGGTGACGATTCCGGGCGCTGCAGCCTCGGCAACGGAACACTAACGAACTCCGCTACGTCGGACGAGCGACGGCGCAAAGAGCACGCGACGCCAACGGCATGCGAAGGTGTCAGAAGACCGACGCTGTGCTCCGGGCCGGTTTTGCGGCCACGCGTCAGATGCGTCCCAGGTATTCTGCCGAGCCGATGATCTGCGCGGCCACGACGTCTGGCTGCTGGCCGGACTTCAGCAGGTCGAGGAAGTGGCAACGAGGTGGAATCGGCGTTGGGGGCGAGATACGCTTGGTAATAGCCGTGGACGACCTCGTCGGCGAAGGCGTTGGTGGAGTGAGGCTGCGTGAAATTCAGCAGTTGAGTCGTGGCGGCTCGCCCTCTGGGGTTTTCCTATGCCGAGAGGTTTCAGCAGCCAGATCGAGAGGACCGGCACGATGGTGCTCGACAACGCGTAAGCGGTAATCACCGCTAACCCCACCGAAATCGACAGCGGCACGAACAACGAATGCACCGGCTCGGCCATAATGAACGCGGGAATGAAGACCGATAGGATGCAGAGCAAGATCAGCAGCAACGGTACGGCGGTTTCACCGGCGCCCTCAGCCACGGCCCGCGCGATCGCGGGCGTACGCTGCATCTGCACATGGATGTTCTCGATCAGCACGGTCGACATATCGACCAGAATGCCATCCCTCCTGCGCACGCGTCCGACACGAGGAAAAACTGTGCAAAGATTGCAGGGAGCGGCAAATCGAGCCCGAAGCCCGAATCGCCGGCGTTACGCTCGGACTCTGGAGCGACGAGGAGGTGGAAGGATTTCGACTTCGGCCCCCCGCAACATTAGCTGCAATTGCCTTATGCCGTGCGAACGGGCTCACGCGGGCGGATTGGATCACAGCGTCGCCAATGGCTGGGCCATTCGGTAAGCGAGCAACGTCGCCAGTGGCGCCTGGTGCTTCAGCGACGGTTGGCAAGCTGTCCCGAAAATGCTTTTCTCTCCCCTGAGCTATCAAGGATTCGTCATGCAATCCTACCGTTGCATATGCGGAAACCGAATCTTTTTTGACAACAGTCTATGCGTGGCCTGCGGTCGCGAACTGGGGTTTTGCCCGGTTTGTCGCACGCTGGTCGCTCTGCTGCGGAAGGATCGCGGGCACTTGCAGTGCGGCAACCCAGAGTGCAATGCCGGCTTGGCAAAGTGCTTTAATTATGTGGAGCACAACGTCTGCAATCGATGTGTTCTTGAGAGCAGCGCCGCGGCTGGCGGCATTTTGCGATTGTTGCCGCTTCAATGAAACGATCCCCGATCTGTCGATCGCAGGGAATTGCCAGAAATGGCATCGGCTGGAGGCCGCCAAGCGACGGCTGTTCTACGACTTGGATCAGCTCGGCTTGCCCTATGGCATGGCTAGCGACGGCATTAATCCGCCGTTACGGTTCGACTTCAAAGCCGATATTATCCCGGCCAATAACTTCTGGCGGCCGGTTGGGGGATGCGCAAAAGGTCTTCACGGGGCACAACGCAGGGCGAATCACCATCAATCTTCGCGAAGCGGATGACGTCGAGCGGGAACAGTTGCGTGTCGATCTCGGCGAGGCTAAGCGAACGTTAATTGGGCACTTTCGACACGAAATAGGGCACTACTACTGGGACATGTTGGTGAAGGGCCGTCGCGAGGATGAGTTTCGCGCCGCTTTTGGCGACCACGAACGCCCCTCGTATGGCGAAGTGCTCGACGCATATTACCGCAACGGGTGCCAGCGACTGGTCGCAACATTTTATCAGCGCCTATGCGGCAATGCATCCTCGGGAAGATTTCGCCGAGACCTGGGCCAGCTATCTAGACATGGTCAGCACGCTCGACACGGCACAGCACATAGGCATGGGCGGGGAAACGGATCCCATTCACGCCGATATCGGACGTATGCTCGCCCGCTATCAAGACTTGGGGGTGGCATTCAATGAGATCAATCGCAATATGGGGCTCCTCGACGTCGTGCCCGAGGTGTTCGTTGTGCCCGTGATTGCGAAACTCGGCTTCATACACCAGTTGGTGCGACTGGCGCGAAGCGAATTCACTTCGGCTCGTGATGGTGCATTACGTGTTGATCTCTCGCGTTCATAACCTGGTCCCAAGGGAGCTATGGTCCCGCCGCTACGATCGAATCAATGTTTTTGAAAGCGTCCTCGTCGAGGACGGCGCCCAGATTCTCAAGTGCTTCCTGCACATCTCCAAAGAGGGGCAACTAAAACGTTTCAAGGACCGGCTTGACGAATCCGCCAAGCAATGGAAAATCAGCGAATCCGACTACAAGGAGCGAGCTTACTGGGACGACTACACGGCGGCTTACGAAGATGCGCTTTCCGGTTGCAGCACTGAGCGAGCCCCTTGGTTTGCTATTCCTGCCGACCACAAGTGGTTCAGGAACCTCGCCGTAGCCCGGATCGTCGTGGAGCACTTGGAAGGCCTGAAGATGGGGTTTCCGCCGCCTGCCGTGGATATCGAGCAGATTCGCAAAGAGGATCACTCAGCGGAGAAACGTAACCGCTAACCTGGTAGCGACGCTGGGCATGTTTAAGCTGAATTCCAAGTTGTCGGTCAGGCATAAAGTGGAAAGCAGCAGGGCGGATGACCGAAGCCCTGCTGCGATACCGGGCGCACTGAAGTTCGCGACGGGCGACCTATTTCAGTCCGAGTTGCGACGGCGGGTCGACGAGTATTTCACCCGTAGCGGTCGTCGTCTGCGTGATTGCCCAGCGATGTATCTGAAGACGGCCTTGGTCTTCGCCCTGCTCGGGGCTTCCTATGTTGCCCTGGTATTCTGGGCCGCAAGTTGGTGGACGGTGCTGCCCCTGGCCATCGCCCTAGGCCTGTCGATGGCGGCAGTTGGCTTCAACGTGCAGCATGACGGCGGCCACCATGCCTACTCCGATCGGAAGTGGGTCAACAAGCTAATGGCAACGAGTCTCGATCTGCTGGGGGCAAGCTCTTACGTCTGGAACAAAAAGCATAATTCGGTCCATCACAGTTACACGAACGTCACGGGACACGACGACGACATCAATATCGGGTTCTTCGGCCGGTTATCGCCGCACCAGACGCGATTGCGCGTTCACCGTCTGCAACATTTTTACCTCTGGCGCTATACGGGTTTTTGCCGATCAAGTGGCAACTTTACGATGATTTTCGCGATGCGATCCTGGGGCGGATTGGGGGCCATCGAATGGCGCGGCCCAAGGGCTGGGACTTGGCGATTTTCGTCGCCGGCAAAACGCTATTCTTCTCGTTGGCGTTTGTCGTTCCGCTCTTGCTGCACGCGGCTGCTTCGGTGTTGCTGGTTTACATCGTAACGTCGTTCGCCCAGGGAATACTGCTCAGCACCGTGTTTCAAGCGGCGCATTGCGTGGAGAGTGCAGCCTTTCCGCTGCCAAGGACCGATACCGGGCGGATGAACGCTGCATGGGCTGTACACCAGGTCGAGACGACTGTCGACTTTGCGAGAGGAAATCGCCTGCTGTCGTGGTTCATCGGCGGCTTGAACTTCCAGATCGAGCATCATCTCTTCCCTCGCGTCTGCCACGTTCATTATGCGGCTCTGGCGCCCATTGTGGAGTCGACCTGTCGCGAGTTCGGGGTGCGTTATGTTGCGCATGAAACCTTTGTGGCGAGCATTGCGTCGCATTTCCGCTGGTTGCGGTCGATGGGACTGCCAGACGCTGAGAACAGAGGCGATAACCTCGGCCTGGAGCGGCGCGGAGCGCTAGAAGATAGTCGGGGCAATTGCACTGCGAATACAATGGACGAGCGAGTCAGTACCGGAAACGATTAAAGGCGCGTCGGCCGGTCTCGGCGTACGTCAGGTTGTGAATCAAGGAGGGCCGTTCCTCCGCCACAAAACTTTCAGCAAGCGGTCACAACAAGTGATCGGCGGCAATCGATATCTTGGCAACTGCGTTGGCGATCGCCGCCGCCCGCCCGCTCACGGCGCCGGAGGTGGAAGTTTGAACGCGGTCTTCGGTGGGTTAGATGAGTCGCGAGCCCCACGCCTCATCTTGGATTTCTAAGAGCGTGATGAATTCGCGTTCCAATGTGGCGAACAGCTCAAACGAGTTCGTACGTTTGAGGCAGCCGGACCATCGGCGGTAGTTGATCGTTGGCTCACAAAGGCCATCCGGTCTTCGTCGCAGCCCGCTGAGCAAGTAATTCTACCGCGCCAGACCGCGAAAGACAGGAGGCGGCTACTTCTTTGCGGATTCGCGGCGTTTAGGCGGCAACGCCAGCGTGAACAACACTACCTCTTCCCCAGGGCAATCGCATCTTATTTGCCGTGAAAACTAGCGAGAATCCGTTCCAGAACGTCAGTGTTCCATCCTGCCTGTAGCCGCTTGCCGCGGATGCTCCCTTTTTCCGAAGTGTCCTGTTGGAGTAGCATCAACGCGAGTCGCCGAAACACGCTCGCAATCTCCGGGCCTTGTCCTTTGCGAATGCGCGATTGGTCCTCTCCGAAGACGACATCTAACGTCCAGTGCAACGTATTTTCGATTCCCCAGTGTCCGCGTACCAGCCGAGCAATACGTTTCACTTCGGGAGGAAGGCTGCTGATGAAATAGGCTATGACGCTCAGCAGAATTGACCCGTGCGTGCTCAGCTAAATTGACCCACTACTTGGAAAGAAGAGGGGGGCGCCTTTCTTCTTTCAAGTAGCCCTTTCCGGGGGTCAAGGAGCTGAGTCGCCGATCGCCGAGTGGATTGACGCAGGCGGGATGCCGGCGGCCGTTTCGGGCGGCCTGGCAGAACACGCTTGATCTTGGCACACGAAAAAAACCTCGCCCCACCTCTCGAAGCCTGGGCGTCGATGAGGTAGGACGAGGTCGTGCATAGGATCGCCATTGTAACCGAGAACCTGGCTTTTTTGTCATCGCGGTCGAGAAGACGTTCTCGTTCCGGCCGGATTGGCACCAGGACGATCCGGCCCGAGCGTTGGTGCTCCGCTACCAGGCGGCGTTGGACTCCGTTCTGGAGTCGCATCCGCAGCTGCAGTCTTGCGTGGCTGATTGTGCGCACTGCGGGATTCGGTTTCTCACGCATCCCCGCAATGCCGGCCGGATCGATCTGCGTTGCCCGTTTGGCTGCCGCGGCGTCCATCGCCGGCGGTGTTCCAGGCAACGCAGCACCGCCTATTACCAAACGCCCGCGGGGAAACGGAAGAAGCGGCGGCTGAATGCCCGCCGGATGGCTGCCGACGGCCCGCCGCCAGGTCCCGAGCCGCCGGCCATCCCGCCCGAGCACCCCCGGCCAGCCGCGGCGCCGGAACCGACGGCGCCGCTCGACGAGGCTCAACTGCGTTTGGAAGGCGTGCTGCTCGACGAGCCGAGTCTGCTGGCTTCGCCGACGCTGCCCTACTTGCGGATGGCGGTCAGTCTCGATCGAAGGCGTTCCCTTCAGCCTCGCGGAGTTGATCAGCCTGCTGCGGCGGGCCCTGAGACAACACAGCATCGCCCGCCGACGGCGGACCGATTACGTTCTGCAGTTTGCTGCACCAACATCCGCCGTAGGAGGCGATTGCATGTCTCAAAGCGTGGAACTGTCGAGCTTGGATCTGCGGTACGAAGGCCATCGCCTGCGGGACGAGGCTCGCGAAGCGCGGTTGCTGGCGTCGATCGCCCAGCGCGGGATCGAGGAACCGCTGGACGGCGTGGACGCGCCGGAGGGCCGGTTCCTGCTCGATGGCTTCAAACGCTACCGCTGCGCCGAGAAGCTGGGTATTGGACGGTCTGCCCTACGTTTCGCTGGGCGAGGAGGAGGCGACGCGGCGATCCTCAGCCTGATGCGAGCTTCGACGGACAAGGCCCTGAGCATTCTGGAGCAAGCCCGGTTCGTCGTCGAGCTGCTTTCCATCCACGGGATGAGCGTGGCGGAGGTCGCCGAGACGCTCTCGCGCAGCAAGGGCTGGGTCAGCATGCGGCGCAGTCTGCTGGACGAGATGAGCCCGACGATCCAGCAGATCCTCTTCCGCGGCGGCTTTCCCGTCTACTCGCTACATGTACACGCTGCGGCCGTTCATGCGCATGAACTCGGTTCGCCCGAGCCGGATCGAGCGGTTCATGAAGGCCCTCGCCGGCAAGCGGCTGAGCGTGCGGGACATCGAGCTGTTGGCCCAGGGCTACTTCCGCGGACCGGCCTCGCTGCGGGAGGCCATCGACGGCGGCAAGCTGGGCTGGTCGCTCGAGCAGATGAAGCGCGTGCCGGAAGACTCCGAAGGCTGCAACGAGTTCGAGCGTCTGCTGCTGCGGGACTTCGAGCTGCTGCAGCAAGTGTCTTGAACGGGTGATGGTCAAATGCCACGACCCGCGGCTGCAGAGCCGGGCTTTCTACGCCCAGGCCAACCTGTTGGCGGGCGGCCTGTTGAGCCATTGGGAACCTTTTCCAGAAAGGATGAAGGAGTTCTATGATCGATCCGGACATGCGTAATGCCATGTACCAGTTGCACCTGGCCGGGATGTCTCGGCGAGAGATCAGCCGGCAATTGCGCATCAGCCGCAAGACGGTGCGGGAGATCATCCAGCAGCAGGGCATGCTGCCCCAGACGGTGCGGAAGGACAAGATCCAGATCGACGCGGATCTGCTCCGGCGGTTGTACCGCGAGTGCAACGGCTGGGTCCAGCGGGTCCACGAGAAGCTGGTCGAGGAAGAGAGGCATCGAGCGTCAGCTATTCCACGCTGACGCGTCTGCTGCGGGAGTTGGGGCTGGGCAAGCCGCCGAAAGCGCGCTGCGATCACGTGCCGGACGAGCCGGGCGAGGAGATGCAGCACGACACCTCGGTCTACCAGGTGAAGCTGGCGGGCCAGCCGACGAAGCTCATCGCCAGCCTGCTGTACCTGCGTTATTCGAAGCGTCGGTACCTGAAGTTCTACCGCCGTGTTCAACCGCTTCGCCATGAAGTGCTTTCTGCACGAAGCGCTTGATGTTCTGGGGCTACGCGGCCCGGCAGTGCATCATCGACAACACCAACCTGGCGCGGCTGCGCGGCAGCGGCAGGCAGGCGGTGATCGTGCCGGAGATGGTCTCGTTCGCCCAGCGCTACGGCTTCCAGTTCGTCTGTCACGCGATCTGCTCATGCAAATCGCAAGGCGGGCGAGGAGCGAAGTTTCTGGACCGTCGAGACCAACTTCCTGCCGGGCCGCAGCTTCGAGAGTCTGGAAGACCTCAACCGGCAGGCGTTCGAGTGGGCCACGGTGCGGATGGACCACCGCCCGCTGAGCAAGACGCGGCTGATTCCCGCCAAGGCCTTCGAGCACGAACGCCGCTACCTGAGCCGACTGCCGCCGCAGCTGCCCGCGCCTTACTGGCGCACGAGCGCGGCACGGACCAGTACGGCTACGTCGCCTTCCAGGGGAACTACTACTGGATCCCGGGAGACAAGCGGGAAGACGTCAAAGTGCTCGAATACGCCGACCGCTTGAAGATCTATCAGCGGCGGACCTGCGTGGCCGAGTACCCGCTGCCGGCCGACGGGGTCAAGAACGCCCGCTTCAGTCCCGAGGGCCAGCCCCGCCTCGGCACCTGCCCAAGCACCGCAAGCACGGCTCCCAGAAAGAAGAGCAGCGGCTCCGCGCCTTGGGGCCGGAAGTCGCGGCCTACGTCGACTACGCGCTGAACAGACGCTCGGCATCCAGCGTCATCGCTTCCTGCGGGAGCTGTTCGCCCTCAGCCGCCAGGTCACGGCGGCCGTGTTCGTCGCAGCCCTCACGCGGGCCCTGCGTTATCGCGTGCGTGGAGCTGGACACGCTGGAACGCATCGCCTGGCTCTGCATGAGCCAGGGAGAACCGCCGCCGCTGCCGGAGGCGGACGTGGACGAGACTTTCGCGAGCGGCCGGCCTACCAGGAAGGCTGCCTGACCGACGAGCCCGACCTGTCCATCTACGACCAGCACGACGGCCGACCGCCCGAGCCCGAACCGCCCGAGCCCGAACCGCCCGAGACCGAACCGCGAAAGCGAGGACCACGATGGATGAGGAACTGAAACAGATGCTGAAGTATCTCCGTCTGGGCGGCCTGCTGGCCCACTGGGACGAGTTGCTGGCCGAGGCCGCGGCAAGGGCGTTTCTCGCACGAGCGGCTGCTCGAGACACGTGCTGGAGGCGGAATACCGCGCCAAGACGCGAGCAACGCCCGGCTGCTCCGCCGCAAACGGGCCAACATCCCCGAACTGCTGGAGATCGAGACGTTCCCCTTCAACCGCCAGCCGAACCTGAACCGCAAGCGGCTGATGTCGCTGTACGACAGCTTCGACTACATGACCAAGACAGCAGAACATCGTCTGGCTGGGACCGACCGGCTGCGGCAAAACCGGCCTGGCCACCGGCTTCCTGCTGCAGGCCATCGATCGGGGCTACCGGGGCTACTTCGTCGCCTTTCCCGAATTGGTCGCCGAACTGTACGCGTCGGTGGCCGACCATTCGGAAGCGAAAGTGCTCCGCAAGTACTGCTCCTACGACTGCCTGCTGATCGACGAGGTGGGGTACGTGGAAGTCGAACCGGTCCAGGTCGGCCTGTTCTTCACGCTGATGCAGAAGCGGCACAAGACCAAGACCACGCTGATCACCTCCAATCTGGGCTTCAGCGATTGGGGATCGTTCCTGCAAGAACGAGCACCTGACGGCCGCCCTGATCGATCGGCTGACGGAAACCAGCCATGTGATCAACATGAAGAACTGTCGGAGCTTGCGGAGCAAGCTGGACAGGACGGCGAACGCGGCGACGGGGCATGAACTCCGACGACCTTCGGCGCCGCGCGGCCGCGGCCCGCGAGGTGCCGCTGGAGACCGTGCTGACCTTGTCGCGGCGCGACGCGGGATCGGCACGACCGCTCCAAATGGCACACCGAACAAGGCCCGCTGTCGGTCACCGGGTCGAAGTTCATCAACTGGCGGCAAGGGGTCGGCGGCGGCGGAGCGATCGACCTGGTCATGCACCTGGCCCAGTTGGACTTCCCCACGGCGGTCGACTGGCTCGAGCAGCACCTGCCGGTCGGCCCAGTCGCCGCCGACAAGTACGCCGCGCCCGCCAGCCGCAAGCCCCGCGTTTCTGACGGCCAGCCTGGCACGCTGCGACTGCCCGTCCCGGACGATCGCATGCTGGACCGCGTGCGCCAGTATCTCACGGGACGGCGCCGTCTTCAAGCATCGCTTCTGGAACCGCTCATCGACTCCGGCAAGCTTGTACGCCGACCAGCGCGGCAATGCCGTCTTCTTGCTGGTGGCCGGAAAAGCCCATCGGCCCGTCGGGGCCGAACTGCGTGGCACGGGACCGCGTCTCTGGCGAGGAATGGCCCCGGGAACCTGCAAGGACTGCGGCTACTTCTGGATCGGGTACGCCGGTTCGCGGGAAATCGTCCTCTGCGAGTCCGCCATCGACGCGATCAGTTGTCTTCAAATCCATCCCCAGCGGATCTGCATCTCGACGTCCGGCGTCCGAGCCAATCCTCGCTGGCTCCGCGCTCTGATCGCCCGCGGCTACGTCATCCACTGCGGCTTCGACGCCGACGCTCCCGGCGACGATGCAGCCCGCCGAATGATGATGCTGCACCCTTGCGTCAAGCGGCTGTCGCCGCCCGCCCACGACTGGAACGACGCCCTCGCTTCCGCCTAACCGGCTTTCTCACCGACGGTTCCACGGCGATCATCAAGGATCTCTTCTCAGCACCAAATGCTGTGGGCGGGGGGATCACTCGAACTGAGCGTAGGTGGATCACTTTATCTGATCGCCATAGGCTTTGACGCGGCATTGGAAATTTCACATCCCAAAAATCAAAAATCGTGAATCGAAATGACGCGGCACATGGTCTTTTGGCGAACCTGCCCGTGTCGAAAGAGCGGCCGTTTGTGCCGGTTATAGAAGCTGGTCACCCGCGGCTGATTTGACCCCACCCCTGCGATCGGCGCGATCAAAATAATCGGCAGGTAGGAAGATCGAAGGCAACGGTAACAAGGCTAAAAGCCCGGTATGAAAGACATGCACAGGAATCGACCGCGCGTCGGATAAGGTCGTGAGAGTATCAGCAATTCCCGGCGGCGCTAAAATCCCGTGAAATAAAGGGTTATGTCGACCTCGCGTTCGCGGATCGTAGCGACATCGGCCAGATCGGACGCAAGGCGGTGTCCTACATGCGTACCCCTGTTTTTCCGAGGTTTTCATTGAATTTCCTGCTGTGCCGTGCCGCCGCAACCCTTGCAAACCACCTATTGTCAGCGGGAATTGCTGTGAGAGTATAAGGGCACAATCGGAGTAACCGGTCATTCGTCCGCGGATGCCGGCCGCTCATCGCTCGACAGATCGAGCGCGAGCATCGAAGACATCGTGATCGTTGCGGATACGGCAGGCCAGCGTGTCGGCCGCGCCGACGGCGCGCCGCGAGCACGGCAGCCGAGTCGCCGCGTTGACTGACATCCGCGTGAAAGCTCCTGTGGGCTCGTTTAGCGCGGCCTGCGGGCATTGCCATTGCGGTAGTTGTGGCTGCTGAGCCGCTGCTAGAAGGCCACTGATGAGCGCTTTTGGGCAGATCGGCGCTGCTGGCAGCGCATCGGCGATCCGATGGCGTGCCGGGGCGCGAGTGGCATGTAGATGATAATTGACGAGGCCGGGCCTCGTAGGGCTTGTCGCGAGCGGCGGTGGGCATTGGAACTTCGCGAACTGAAACAACAGAAACGGAGAGCCGGCAACCACGTCCAAGGCTCGGGCTGAATTGTGAGGCCAGGCGGTCAACCCGCGGCTCCTTCAGCGTGGTATCAGCAGGCGATCCGCCAGTTGGCCGGCGGATGCTCGCGTTGGACCAACGGCGAACCGGATTGGAACAGTCGTCGTGAGCAGCGAACGCGCAGCGCGGCGCGGGGGAGCCCTCTCCCGAAATGGCATTGCGCCCGGCCCCCGGAGGAATTTTTGCGGCATCTGGTTGCGCGACGTGATGGATGCGAAAAATCGTACACATTTCAGACGAAATGTGATCGATTTCGGCGGCCGAGAGGCCGCGGCTCCCGAAGTGCCAGGCGGCTGGCATCGAGCGGTTCGCCGAGGGGCAGGATTCCGGGAGGTCAATCGCCACGTACCGCGGCGAGGAAGCTGTCCTGGCCACACGGGAGGGCGGTCCGCCGTGGCGAGCGTCCGAAGTATTTGCCCTGGTTGGGTTAGGCGGGTTGCAATGACGATCCTGTCTCGGGCGATCGTTCTGGTCGCCTAAGCAGCATTTCTTTGTTGATTGTAACCACGGCGCGGATTCTCGTGGGTCTTGTGGGTTGTAACCACACGCCGGACACGCTGGTGCTGTGGATTCCAGAAATGGCGACATGTAGGTCCGGTAGGGCCGCAGGGGCGGTTAGGGACGGTCTTTTTTATCTGTTGGATTTTGATTGTAGATAGTGTTATTCAGAAAGGTTGAAATTTACCGTCCCTAACCGGCACTCCGTCCCTGCTGGCGATGGCGCACCCACCGGTTTCGCGAGCACCGGATTAGGGATTTTGACGTGCGTTCACCAGCCACAATCACTAACACAGTGTTAGCATTGCGAGATACCTGAAGAAAGCTGGTCGTGTTTCGCTCCTTCGTAACTGCTTTATCTCATGGCACTTGTGAAAATGGACTATTGCTCCAGAAACTAGCGTCTGAATTTGGAGGCCAAAAATGCCTATACTGTTCGTGAGATCACTTTTTTTTCTCACGGTGTAATCTGTGATCCGACCGTATACACACGTTGACTGTCCGCTCTTGCGGTTCCTCGAGGATAAAGGCTACGAAGAGGTCCCAGGAGAGTACGTGGCCTTCGCCGAGTTGCGAGACGAGTTCCTTGCTTCGCTGCTTCCGTGCGAGCGGTCCGCATGGACGAATGCCACGATCGTCGCCGAGTTGCCTCCCGGCTGCCCGGTCGGGCGTGGGCCAAGGAATATCAAGATCATTGGCAATCTAAGCCGCAAGCGCAAGCGACCTCGCCGCTGGATTAAGATCGGCAGCAAGCTCCGCCTCGAAGACTGACAACCTCTCAGGGCCAGCCTGCACTCAGCCTTGGTGTAGACGCCCTTCTCACCTCATTTCACAAGGCAATCGAAGGAATCCCATGCTACTAGACGACCTGCGTGCGTTCGTGCGCGCGAACGTTGATCCGCACCTCCAAGGACTCTGGTCACCCGACTGTGAGACGCAACTGCTATTCGCAAATGAGAAGGAAAACCGGCGTATCCCAAAAGACGGAAACGGCGCTCCACAGTACTACGACACTGCATACTACCCTCCGCTCGCGAGCTTACGGGCGGTGGGCGTGAGCGGCTGGAACTATGTTGATGGGCGCTCGTACCATGTCACGATTGATCTCGATGGCGTGAACCATGCCGCTGGTCACGAGCAGCACGTACTTGACGATCTGGTTGCCCAACTCTGCCTCCTGGACCAAGTCGAGATCATCCACAGCAAGAGTGGACTGGGCTATCATCTCCGAGTTTACTTCGACCCGGAGGGTGTAATCCGCGTGACGCGCGGAATTAGGCGGCTTTTCGAGGTCGGTTTGGGGTCGTCGCCGCGTAAGGTGTCGGAAGGGACACGCAGCGGGTCGCCAGAAACCGTCCGTAGGCGGCTTGCCACGCGCGGCTCAACAGGAGCGTGCGAAGGTTGAGGACATGCTGAGCGCCCGCTCGCTTCCAACGCATACCCGACAATTTCAATCGTTGGGTGTAAACGGTCTTGCACGCCGCCTCGGTGATGCCGCTGCCCAACGGGATATGCCGCGCCTTGTATTCGCAATATCGCATCCACTTGGTCCGTTTGCGAAGATAATTGTACGCCTTGCGATACGCCTCCGTCCGCGTCCGCCCCATCTTGCGACGCGCCGCCAGCGACGCGGCCGAATGAAGCACGCGTTTGGCGCCACGGCGCTTTCGCTTGAGCGTTTTCAACATCCGCAGCGCCCACGGCCGGTACTTCGGCGATTTGCTCCCGAACAACGCTTCGGCCATCGCCCAGATCCGCTCAGCGGCGTGATAAAAGTCCACCACGCGTTGCCACTGCAGACGCTCGCCCGTCAGCGGATGTCGCATCTTCCTCAGCACGTCGTCGAAGTAGCTGCTCTCCTTTCCGCCGGAGTCGGCGATATAACCCAAGCTCGGCATCGGCCCGTCCCACCGCCGGAACAACTCGGTGAGCAAGTCTGTGATCATCCCACTCATCGTGGCCTGACCCAACTCGGGAGGCGAGGCCAAGCAAATCGTAGTCAGCCGCTTGCCGGCGCGATCGAAGACCGTCACGGTCGCGGTCGTGGCGATCTCCCAGAAGCGGTGCGTGTACTCGCAAAGGGTGATTCCGTCACGGCCGACGGCCAGCACCGGTTTGCGGTTTCCGCGGCTGTTTTTGGCGGTTCGCAAGGCCGCCAGCAAGACCTCGACCTGCACCGCCTGCCGATGCTCCGACAAGCCATCGCTCAATGCCGCGGTCAGCTTCCGCAGGCGCCCGACCCCCATCGCCACGCCGCATTGTTCCTTCAGTTGCGCCAACACGCGATTCTGGGTCGCCCCGGCTTCGGCCATTCGCCGGCCGATGTAGTCGGCCAGGGCGGGGGTGACTCCTTTGACCAGCCCCAGGTGGAGTTCCAAGGGGAAAATGCAACGTTCCTTGATCAGCGGGTCCCAAAACCGATACGGGAACCGCCACAAGCAAATCGTGCCGAACAGCGTGGCGACGTGCTTGTTGCGGGTCTTTTCGCCGAGCCGCCGGTATCCTTGGCCCAGGTACAAGACGTCATGAGGCAGCGCATGCCGTCTCCTTCCAGGTTGTTGAGCAGCAGCTCCATCACGGATCGTCCGAAGCCTCGCAAGAGGAAGGACAGGGCGAGTTCGAACTGAAGAAAGCCGGCGGGCGTCAAGGCGTCGTTCAGGCCGCGAGCGAGATCCACGAGTTGAGGGCGCAGCCAGTCGAGCGTCTGATCGACCAAGGCCTCGATTTTGTCGTCCGCTGCAATTGCTCCGCACGCATCCGTCGCGATATACTCGTCCATTCAGGCGTCCTTTCCTGAACTGTGGCGTTTTGATGAACATCCACATTCTCAGGCAGGACGCCTCTTTCACGAATAACAGTTATCCGCGTGCCACCATACGGAGCCCTCGCGCGATTCCTGGGCAAAAACCCTTGCAAATGCGCGCACCAGCCGGATTACACCCGACCCGGATTGTCCCCCCGTGAGTCGAACGCGAAAGGACCATATTGCCGTTGGCAATCGTGCTCTGATCTGGCTGTCCAGCCGCATTGGCCAAGATTTGGCGGCGAAGTCGGATGCCGTGGGCGTGATTGCCTGGATTTACCACGTGGATCGCGGCGAGCAAGGATTCGAAATCGTGAAGGAATCAAAAGCATTCATGCCTGAAGGCTGGGAGTCAGAGTTCCCGCAGCACGTGAGGACGGGCGAGTGCGAGATCGAGGAACCGGCGATGCCGGTCACCGGCAAGCATCAGGTCATCATCGACGCACTCGCGAAACGTGGCATGGGCGAGTGGAAGGACGGCCGGCTCGTGACCCACACGCATCATCTGCTCACGTTGAGCGAAGACTCGTCGCTCAAGATCAGTGGTTCTTTCGTTACGATCGCGACAGGTAAGGACGGCGTGAGCGACCGCAACTGCTTCATGTACCCGGCCGCAAATGGCTCATGGCGAGTTTATCGCTTCGGCAAGAACACCGCCGAGCATGAGTCATGGTGGGAGTCCGCCAGTGGATACACAACGACGTGGTTCAACAAGGGCCGTGAGGCCAAGGCCGACATTCCAGCAATCATTGCTGGCTTGGCAAAAGATGACGAGTTATTCCATGACGCTGCTGGCCGAGTTTTCGTCTCGACGACTCTTCACTCCGTTAAAGAGACGTTGCCCCTAACGGATGCTCGGTACAAGGCAAAGCTGCGGCTTTTGTACACGGGGCACACCGGCCGGATCGCGAGCAACGATCACATCGGCACAGCAATATCGCAACTCGAAGCCATCGCTTTGCTGGAACGTCCCGAGATGCTTGTCGCCAATCGCGTCGCAGAGCACGGAGGCAAGCTGTATATCGATCTCGCCAACCGTGCCCGGCACATTATTGAGGTGACCCCTGATGGCTGGAAGGTCGTCGAGAACTCGCCGGTTCGTTTTTTGCGGCCATACGGCACGTTGCCGCTGCCAGTGCCGCTTGCTGGCGGAACGCTTGAGGAATTGCAACGGTTCATCAACGTTGACGAAGCTGATCTGCCTCTACTGCTCGCTTTCGTTGTCGGCTGCTTTCATCCCGCGGGACCGTACAGTTTGTTGCAAGTCGTCGGAGAACAGGGCACGGCGAAATCATCACTGATGCGGCTGATTCACGACCTCGTCGATCCGCAACTGGCCGTTGGCAACACGTTGCCGAAAGACGAACGCGACCTGCTAGTGTCGGCTCAGCAGCGTTGGCTCGTTTCGTTCGACAATGTTGACGCATTGTCGCGGAAGTTGTCCAGCTTGCTCTGCATGCTTGTCACGGGCGCGGCCAGTGCGAATCGCAAGTTGTTCACGGACGCGGACCAGGCTATCCTGCGTGCCAAACGCCCGATCATCATAACGGCGATCGCCAATGTGGTCACGGCGTCTGACCTGCTGGATCGGACCCTTACCCTAGTGCTGCCGCAAATCCCATCCGATAGCCGCAAGAGTGAGTATGCAATCGCGCAAGAACTGCGTCGCGATGGAGTTCGCGGCCGAATCTTCGGCTATGTACTCAACGGCGTCGCTGCTGCTTTGGCAGGTCATGCCGCAATCAAACGCGACGACATGCCTCGATTGGCCGACTTCTTCTCCTGGGCTACCGCGGCAGAACAGGGCCTCGCAATTCCTCCCGGCTCGACAATCGATGCGTTCAAGCAGCAGGCAGCAGAAGAGTCTCTCCACGTGGAAGAGACGCAGTTCGGTCGCGAAATCGTCAAGCTCTGCAAGCGCGGTGGAAAGGGTCCGCCAAAGAGCTTGCTAATTCAATCGATTACGGGGCATCGGCACGAGAGGTCGCCAACCAGTTGCTCGAGATCGCACCAGACCTTCGGCGCAATGGCCACGTGGTCGAGTTCCGCAAGAGTAACGGCACTCGGCTGATTTGTTTATCTGCCGCATAGTCGGCAGTCAGTCCCATCATGCGGGTCCCGCCGCTGCCCCAGTTCGGATGCTTCTTTAGCCACTGGTTGACGTCGTGCGGGCGAAGCGTTGTGGCCGCCGTTCTGGCAAACCCGTCGTGAATCCGGTCCTCCTTGGTCGGCTTCGTCTTGCTGTTGCGCCATTCTCTCCGTAACCGGTGCAGAAGTCGTAAAGCGTGTCGGCACGGGCTTCCAGCGTCGAACTTGCGCCTCCGGTGCGCCGATGTCGGCGAGGTAGTGTTGGGCCAAATCCCAGAGCGTCAAATCCGGCCCCTGCTTGCGTGATTTCAGCGCCAGCAAAAGCGGGCGTGGGCCGCCTTGAGGGCGCTTTCCGCGAGGTTGGGGTCGCGTAGTCGTTCGCCGTTCGCATCCGTCAGCGGGACGAACTTTCCCGCGTCCTTCGCTGACATCATGTCTTGTGCGTTCGCCGGAAGAAGTAGCCCTTATTGCGGGCCGCCTTTTGCCGGCCTTTTCGTTTGCGAGGATGTTGCTGGCTCCGGGTGAGAACAGTACAATTCTGGGCCACGGCAGCGGTTTCGGCTGGAGATGGGCCGATTTAGTGCCAGAATTTGGTGCCAAGCCCAAAACAGTCATCGTAACTCGTTGCCAGGAAAGAGATAGAGACAAAGGTCCCCGTAGCTCAATTGGATAGAGCGTCGGCCTCCGGAGCCGAAGGTTACAGGTTCGAGTCCTGTCGGGGATATTTGAACGCTACGAGCATGATTGTCCCTTTCGCCATCGGGGCTAACAGCGGAAGGCAAGGGACTCGAACCCTCATCCCATGTTTCAGGGAACCGCTTTAGCAAAGCGGCGCGGCAAGCCATATCCGCCTACCTTCCGTTTGGTCGAGTGGACCCGCCGGGAATTGAACCCGGATCTCCAGTCTGCCGAACTGGCGTCTTCCCATTGGACGACGAGCCCGTTGCACGATCAGCGGACCGCGGCATCGGTCAAGTAGCCAGAGTGGGAGTCGAACCCACAGTTCACGAGGCTCTCGACCTCGCCGCTTTGCCTGTGTTACGTACCTCGCCGGCATTTGGAAAGGCGTCCCCGATGGGATTTGAACCCACGATCTCCGCCGTGACAGGGCGGCGAGCACTCCAGGCTGCTCCGCGAGGACGAGTTGTTTCAGTGGCTCAGGTGGGACTCGAACCCACAGCATCCCTGGTTCTAAGCCAAGGTGGTCTGCCATTGCCTACCGAGCCTGCTTGACTTCACGAGTACCCAGGGCGGGAGTCGAACCCGCATACGCCTGGCGACCAACGCTATCGCGCCTGCGCCCGAGCCAAGCCGCTCTGCCTGTTGGCGTGCCTGGGCAAGCCTACCGTTAACCGATCCCCAAATGCGAAGAGTGCCCTGCGGGAGTCGAACCGGCCGACGCGAAGCTTTGGCCGTGCCAGCTTGGAAGAACTGGCACGTATGCCGCTCGGCCAAGGGCACGAACAAGCGGAAGGAGAGGAAGTCGAACCCTCAAGGCAATGCTTGCCGCTTGACCCGACCATGCTCGCATGGCGCCCGCGAAGTGGCTGCCATCGCCGGATGGCTTGCCCTTCCGTTCGTCTGTCGACAAAAGCTGCGGCGGCAGGAATCGAACCTGCGTCAGGGCGGTTAACAGCCGCCTACCCGTACCAACACGGGTCCCGCCGCAATAGAGTCGGCGTGGTCGGCTCTGAACCGGCGCTCTGCGCTCCCGATGTACGCGCCAGTTCCAGGCTTTCCCACACGCCGCAACAAACGAGCATCGATCGCTGTGCCCTCTCCCCAAGCCCTTACACGGTTCGCGCACGGCCCCATTCGCACTTGACGCGATTAATTCGCCCGTATAGAGTCCCGCAAAATTCTGCTGTCTGATCGCCGTTCCGGCGACCTCGACGTAAAAGGAGTGCGGAAAATGCTCGGCGGGTCCCATCGGATCGCGATGCTCGCGTTCTTTCTTCTTCCCGGATGCATGAACGGCAATTCGGTCGCCGTCGGGCCAAACGGCCGTGCAGCCGATTCGACTGACGCACGCCAATTTGCAGGCGATTTTGATTTTGATCTAAATGGCACGACCACCGCTCCGGCCGAAGTCCAAGAGTGCTTGCGGCGCACGATCGTGAGTTTTCGAAAGAACTGATTTTGAAGACTCCCCGCGGCTCGCAAGTCAGCCTCGTCGACGAGGCGGGGCGTCGGTACATCGGGACGCTGTTGAGTGCGGATGCAAAAGGCATTGAACTGATGAACAGCATCTGCAGGGAGACCGTTCCTGGTCCTAACAGTCAATTACAATGTAAGACCAGCCATGTGCCGTTTCAGTCGCTCGAAACATCGTCCATGACCCACTTCATTCTCATCTCTCCGCCGCCGGACGATGCTTCGCAGGATCTTGCCTATGACAGCGGCGATGTCACCGTCGAGGCGATCGTCTACAAGAGCGGTCGCCGCCAACGCTGGGGCCGACCGCGAGAATACGGCCAAACCGCCCCAACGACAGTTCCCGCCGAAGAAGAATGAATCATTGGCGATGAACTCTACGATGCCGAGTCGGCGTTATCGGCTCTGAACCGGCGCTCTCGCGCTCCCGATGTACGCGCCAATTCCAGGCTTTCCCACACGCCGTTGACAAAAGCACCCAGCCGGAGTCGAACCGGCACATTCTGCATGGCAAGCAGGTAGGCTTCCGCTACATCATGGGTGCAGCTACGCGAGACCAAATTGTCAAAGAACAAAGAGCACCGGGTCGGAGTCGAACCGACGTCGCCGCGGTACGAGCGCGGAGTCTTAGCCGCTAGACCACCAGTGCCTGCTTGTCTTGCTTGAAGTAGCTCGTCGGGGAATCGAACCCCGGTCTCCGGCTTGAAGGGCCGGCATCCTCGCCGCTAGACGAACGAGCCGTGTTACTTGTTGCAGTGGGCCGGGAGGTGCTCGAATCCTCGTCTCCTGGTCTTCAGCCAGGTGCTAGACCGTCTCAGCTACCGACCCGAAAAACAATGAAAAAGGCCCGGCGTCTCGTAACGCCGGGCCTTTGGGAAAAGCCTTGTCAGCCTGATGGCCGAGCGTCACAAGCGCAACGAATGCGCGGGGAGCGAATCTGCCGGATTTTGGCCGGTAAACAATTGCGTCCCTGGGCGTTCGTTGGTGATACTTCATCCGTATAATCATCATGGGAAAGCTCATTCGTTTTGACAGGCCGGCGTTAAAACCGGCACGGCCTGAAGAGCGTGATCGGGAGTGCCTGCCAGGTTATACCTGCATAGACGCAGAAGGCTTCACTTGGTTCGCAAGATTCTCGGCCAGTAAGGCATGCATGCGGAATATGAAACGATAGGCTCGCCGCCAGCACAGCTGCTCGCCGACTAAGCTTTGGCAGCGACGGATCCCGCCCTGTTGTTGGCGTCTGCGGTTTCAGCGTGTTACTGTGGCGACGTCTTCGATGTCTGTCCCGCCTGAAAGGAACTCGCCATGTCCCGCCTGCCGTCCCCGCTTCGCCCGCAACGTCTTCGCACGCCCGCCTGTGCGAGGAATTGCTGGAAACGATCCATGAACATCGGCTGTTGCGCCGGCGGTTCCTCAGGCAGGCGGCGATCGGCGCCTGCGGAATGTCGGGCGGGCTGGCGGCGATCGAGAGTTATGCCGAGCAGGCCGCGGCGGATCAGGCCAGCAAAGCCGTTATCGGACCGCGCAAACCGCTCAAGATCACGAAGCTGGAAACGTTCATTCACCGCAACAGTTGGGTCTTCGTCAAGATTACGACCGACGCAGGCATCGTCGGCTGGGGCGAGATGCTCAAAGACAAGAGCAAGGCGTGTGCGGCCGAGGCCCAGGAGACGGCGAAGTACCTGGTAGGCAAAGACCCGCGACACGTCACCCAGCATTGGCAGGCCATCTATCGCCACGGCTTCTACCGCGGCGGCCCCGTGCTGACCGCCGTGCTCAGCGGCATTGATATGGCGCTGTGGGACATCAAGGGCAAAGTGCTCGGTCTGCCGGTGCACGAGTTGCTCGGCGGGCCGACGCGCGAAAAGATCCGCATTTACGGTAAGCGTGAGGACGTGGAGCAAGGGCGCTGCAAAGCGATGAAGACGCTGCTAACCGCAGATGATCGTGCGCCTTATAAGTATGTGGAAGGCGCCGGCGTACGTGCAGCGCGCTGACGAAGTTCTTCGCCGAAATGCGCGAGTCGCTTGGCCCCGACGTCGATATCGGCGTCGAGTTCCACGGCGCGGTGCAGCCGAGCACGGCGCTGTTGATCATGAAGGCGCTCGAACCTTATCAGCCGTACTTCTATGAAGAGCCCGCAGAGCCAGAACATCGACATCCTGGCCGAACTGGCCGCCAAGACGCACATTCCGGTAGCGACGGGCGAACGCATTTATACGAAGTGGGGCTTTCGCGAAGTGCTCGACAAGAAGGCGGCCAGCATCCTGCAGCCGGATATTTGCTATGCCGGCGGCATCACCGAATTGCGGCTGATCGCGGGCATGGCCGAGCGCACTACGTGCCGCTGGCCCCGCACAATCCGCAAGGTCCCTGCTCGCTGGCGGCCAGTTGCCAGATAGCAGCGGCGATTCCCAATTTCCTGATCCAGGAGCAGGGGATGCGCTCGCACGCCAATCTGCTTAAGACGCCCTTTCAGGCTGCCGACGGCTACTTGCCGGTCCCGACCGCACCGGGGTTGGGCATCGAGATCGACGAGGAGAAGTTCATGGCGCCGGTCGGCGAGCCGAAGCCGTACCGTCGAGCCTACGATCGCGACGACGGCTCAGTCATCGACTGGTAGCCGCCGCGTCGGTCGGCCGTAGCCCAGCTTTTTCGACCTGGGAGAGGAATTCGTTCCACTGGGGCATTGCTTCCCTCTGCCGCCAGCCACCCGCATCGCTTCAATTTGCCAATCCCAGCCCTTAGGCCTGACGAAACGCTGGCTACCAGATCATGTTCCAGCCGACGTTAAGAATCCAGCGAGCGCGCAACTGCGGGCCGTGCAGTGATTGGTAGATCGGGACGCCCGATTCAATCTGCAAACGCTGGCCTGGAAAGCGACCGTCGGGCAGATAGTAATTGAGGCCGAACAGCATGTCGAGCCGCCGTCCGCCCTGCAAATCGGGACGATTGACCTGCGTCAGCGCCGGATCGAGCCGCGGGTCGGCGCCGCGAATATGCCCCCAGATTTGTTCGTCGAGCCGGGCAGAACCGGCCCAGCGCGAGCCGAAACGTCGCATGATCCAGGGGGTCAAGTCGACGACGTCGCCCAGTTCGTAGCCGTACGTATTGCGACCGGTGCGGATCGTCCCCATGGCCTGGAAACCCCACGTCCAGAATTCATTCTGCCCGCGGTAGGTCAGGCCGGGCATCAGATCCCAACTGCCGGAGCTGGTCCTCACGGGGTAGGACAGTTGAGCAGTGCCAAACACCGGATAGTTGTTGAGCGTGTTGATGATGCCCACCGGAATATTCATGCCGAGGTTGAGGTGGATCTGTTGGCGGTTCCACCGCTTCAGCACGAACAGTCCGCTCAGCTTGACGTCGCCGAAGTTCGTATATGAGTCTTTAGAAGTCCCGCCGGCCGCTGCGACGAAATCGACGCTGTTCTGCTGGATGGGCATCTGCGCCAAGAAGGTGAAGTCGTCGGTCAGCCCGTACTCGATCTGCATCAAATGCGTCTGCGCCTGCTCGCGGGTCGCGGCCAGCGGAAATTGCCCCTGCACGCCGGCCGCGGAAACCGGATGCGTGCCATTGAGGTTGCCGAAGTAGTTCGTCGTGAGATACCGGTAGGAGACGAACACCGTGCTGTTCTTCAACGTGTGATCGCCCGTCACGCCGACCGGAGCAATGCCGTCGGGGCGGTACAGGTCGATGGGCATATTGTAGCGAGAATCGTCTCGCAGCAGACGGCGAGGATCGCTCAACGGCCGGGTGTACTGCTGCGCATCTTCGTACTGCAACACGTTCCTGGGCGGCGCGGCCAGCAGGTATTCATACGTCGGCAGGGCCAACGGGCCTTTTACCGGCTCTTCGAGCGAGCCCCAACGCGGCGGCGACGGATCGGGCGGCGGCGCGGCGGCTTCGTATTCGGCGACCTTGCCGGGCGGCAGCGCCTCGCCGGCCGAAGGTTCTTGCTTCAAGGCGGCTTGGAACACGCCTGGAAGCGGCAGTCGGGCGTCGCGAACGCTGGGCGCCGCCGGCGCGAGGTTCTGTGCGTACGCCGCGGAGCAGCAGGCCCATGCCAGCGTGAAAACCGCAAAGGTGAACCGCGTGCGGATCATTGGCGGACCTCCTCGCGGGGCGGAGCGGGAAGGTGGTCGGCCGGCGGTGGCGGCGCATTGCGCGGCGGAACGGGGGCGGCGGCCGGAACGATTGCGGCATTGTTCGCGCCCGCAATCATGTCCAACTCGGCAAAGTCCTCCACCTGCATCAGGTTGGCCAGGTCGGCGACGGCGGTCCATTGCGTGTTGAGCGTGGCGATATAGGTCGCGATGGCGTTGGCCAGGTTCCCTTGAGCCACGATGATGCCTTCAAAGCCCACCTCTTCGGGTTCCTGCTGATGCCGCTCATAGACGCCACGATAGGCGCGGGCCAGGTCAGGCAGGATTTGATTGCGGTAGTAGAGCAGTTGAATGTGCGCGGTCTCGTAGCGTTCGAAGGCATCTGCCAACTGCGCCGACAAGTTGTTCTGCGCCCGTCGCATTTGCTGGCTGGCCCGCATCAGGTCGCCGCGGGCGTTGATAATTCCGCCCTTGTTTCGGTCCCAGATCGGCAAGGGCACGCCCAACTGAACGTTGTAGCTGGTGTTGATATAGTTGGGCGTGGTGAAGTCCTTCTGGAACGTGCCGTACAGATAGACGTCCGGCACCGGAGTCAGTTCCGCCAACCGCAGCGCGACGCGAGCTTGCGCCTCCATGTTGCGGCCAATGTGAACATCCGGATGAACGGTCAGCATGCGTTCCAGGGCTGCTTCGAAGGGAATGCTCGGCGCCGGCATATCGGCCCGTCCTTGGAGCGGCACGGGCGGCATTCGCGGCACGCCCATCGTGGCCACCATCTGCTTCCAGGCTGAGATATAGCGGTTTTGCGCCTGGACTTGCAGCACCTTTGCCTGGTTTGCCAGGCTGCGCACCTGCGCCGGCTCAAAGGCGGCCGCCCAACCGGCTTTGAGCTTTTCCGTCTGGATGCGGTACACCTCCTCGGTGAAACGCACCAACGCGCTGGTGACGACCACGTTTTCCTCAGCCACAAGCACGGCGAAGTAGCGCGCCTTGACCTGCGCCATGATGGCCACGCGGGTCCGCCGCAACGCGAGTCTGCGCGTTCATCACGTCATAGTTTCTGACGGCTCGGGCCAGCGAGAGCTTGCCGGCCGTTTTAATCCACTGCGTAAAGAAGACGCCTTGATAGTTGCGCGTCTTCGAAGAGCCGATGGTATCGCCCTCGTACCCGATCGTCGGGTTAGGATGCGTGCCCGCCTGCACCGCGGCGCCGTATTGGGCGGTGATATCCGCGCGAGCTTGCACCAACTCCGGGTTGTTCTCAAAAGCAATTCGCTGGAGTTGGTTGAGGTCGATTGCAGGTCGCTCGGGGCTCGGCGCTGGAATCACGAGCGGCCACATGGGCGGTAGATTTGGAAACAGCTTATCGATGATCGGGTGGGTGAACTCGGGGTGATCGGGGTCGCGCGGCGGCAAGTTCAACCGCGGGCGCATTGGCGCCAGGGAATTCGGGCGGAATCTGCAAGCGTTCCGAAAGCGTTGGTATGCCCGCTCGGAAGATCGGCTCCTTCAAGTCGCGGCGGATTGCCGGGGCGCCCGGTTGGTTGTCCGGCGGAGTGATGATCGGCGGCGCGCGGGTGTTCGGCGCTTCACGGCGGGCGGTCCCTGACCTACGCCGTCGTGCTTGACGAGCAGCGTCGAAGGGGGCTTCCCGGTCGGTTGGCGCCGCGGATCGAAGAACGTCCCGGACCCATCCTCGGTGCGCAGGCGCCTCCGGTCGCCACAACGTGGGGCGGCGGAGTTCTACCAGGTGCGGGATAGGGAGCCGCGGCCTTGGCGGCGCCGTGCGGAGGTGCGGCGGGGTTGCCCGTTGCGGTCGTGCGCTCGACAGCCTGTGGGGCGGGCGAAGCCGCCTGCTGCGGGTGAGCCGCTGCGGGGTGGTGCACCACGGCCTGGCCGTCCGACGGCGTCGTCGCTGGCGGAAGCTCGGAAAGCTTGAAATCAGGAGTCGTGCGGCACGCCGCTCCGAACGAAAGCAGCGTGATCGCCAGCCCAACCGTCGCCGGCCGGCAGACGCAGTGAATGCTTCCGCGGGAGTTTCGGGAACTGACCATGAACCTAAGCAATACGACTGCCTCAGTGCCTCGACCTTACGTGTCGTATCGGTTATGGCGCGACTGCGCTTCACGTGAATCTGCGGGCCTATGACAGAAACGTAAGATTTCAGGAATTTAGCGATTTTCACCCCCGTTCCCGCCGGCCTCATTCGAACGCCGGGCCGCCTTGCCTTAAGTCAGGACCATGCGTACATTTAGCTCAAGCGCGCGGGCCGGGACGGCTTTCTCGGGCCTGAAGAGCTTGCGTTGCCCGCGTTGCGAACCATGTTTCATTGTTTCTGTCGTCAGCGTCTCGACTTGTGCCAACTTTCCAGCGCCGTGCGGCCTCCGGGAAGCGGAGCTGAGCGTCCTTCGTCATCGGCGTCTCTTATGAAAAGCCGTCTTGTGATCAGCATTGCGGTGCTCGCCCTGGCGGCGGCTGGGGCGCCTATTGGTTCGCTCCCGAGTGGATCGCCCGGTGGCGAGCCCGCCCCGCTCCCGCGGAAGGCGCAGTGCCCACAATCGTCGAAGCTCCGCCCTCAACGCGCGAGCCGTCGTACGTCGACATATTGCCCGAAGTCATGCGGTTGACAGATATCCGCACGGCGGCGGCGACGCTTCCGACGCGTCCTCGCGAGTTGAAAATCAGCGGGCAACTGAGTTTGGATCCCAACCGCCTGGTTCATGTGCATGCCCGCTTTCCCGGACAGGTCGCCGAACTGGCGACCGTCGAAGAAAAGAACGCCATGTCCGGGGGTCTGCTCAAGACTCGCCGCGTGCTGAGCTTCATGGATCACGTTTCCAAAGGACAGCGGCTGGGCGTGTTGTGGAGCAAAGAATTGGGCGAAAAGAAAAGCGAGTTGGTCGCCTCGCTGACGCGGCTGCGGACCGACCAGATGAATCTGCAACGTCTCGACGCCCTGTTCACGAAAGGGGCCACCAGCGAAAAGGCCTTGCGCGAAGCCGAATACCAGGTGGAGTCGGGCGAGAACAACGTCGAGAAGGCCAAGTGGACGCTCCGCAGTTGGTCGCTGACTGACGAAGAGATCTCCGAAGTCGAGTCCGAAGCGGATCGGCTGCACAAGGAGCGGATGCAAGACAAAGAACGGGCGACCCGCAGCTTGGGCAAGGTCGAGTTGGAGACCAACTGGGCTCGCGTGGACGTTGTGGCGCCGATCGACGGCACGATTGTGGAGAAGAACGTCGTCGCCGGCAACATCGTGAGCACCGAGGACGATCTGTTCAAAATCGCCGATTTGAGCACGCTCATCGCCTGGGGACAGGTGTATGAAGAGGACCTTCCCGAACTGCAAAGCCAGGAATTGCCGATTCCCTGGCAGTTGCGCGTGAGTTCCAACGCCGAAGCGACGCCGATCTCGAGCATCATCGACCGCATCGGCGAGACGATCGATCCGAACACGCACATGGCCTTGATCGGCGGGCCGGTAGAAAACAAGAAAGGACACTTGTTTGCCGGACAGTTCATCACGGCGACGATCGCCATGCCGCCTGAGCCGGACGTCGTGGAAGTTCCGACGCGGGCCCTGGTCGAGGACGGCAATGAGAGCGTCGTGCTGGTGCAAAAGGACCCGAAGCAGGATCGATTCTACCGGCGCCGGGTCGCGGTCGTTCGTCGCTTTGCCGACGTGGTCTACGTGCGCAGCAAGCTGACGCCGGAGCAACGCCGTCTGGGAATGGAAGAGTTGCACGAAGGGGAGCTTGTCGTATCCGCCGGCGCGTTGGAGCTGAAGGCGGCGATGGGCGCCCAGGAGTTGGAGCCCGTCGCTCCTGAAGCTGCGCAGGAATAAAACGAAGGAGCGGCGCAGCGCGTCGGGCGAAAACCGGCTCGCCGCCCGGGCATGAACTCGGCTGGCTCGCGACGATTCGCCTTAACGGAACGCCCCTTTAACTTTCAGCCGCAAAGCAACGGCAATGATTCCCAAACTGATCCAATGGTCGGTGCACAATCCGCTGATCGTGATCCTGCTGACGGCGGCGCTCGGCGCGGCCGGCAGCTACGCCTTCTACGAAGTGAACGTCGAGGCTTATCCCGATCCGGCGCCCGCGATCGTAGAGGTCATTGCCCAGTATCCGGGACACTCGGCCGAAGAGACAGAGCGTCTCGTCACCATTCCTCTGGAGGTGGCGCTAGCCGGCATGCCGGGCTTGAAGTACACGCGCAGCAAGTCGCTGTTCGGCCTGTCATATTTGAACAACCAGTTCGAATACGGCGTGGATTTTCTGGCGGCTCGGCAAGAGGTGATCAACCGGCTGAGCATGGCCGATTTGCCGCCTGACGTGCAGCCGCATATTTCTCCGCGCTCTCCGATCGGCGAGATCATGCGTTATGCAGTGAGCTGTCCGAAGGACGCCTTCGGCCAGAATCTGTATTCGCTTAACACGTTGCGGGCGCTGCAAAACTGGACGTTGGAACGCGAGTTTCGCCGCATTCCCGGCATTGCCGACGTGGTCAGCTTCGGCGGCACGATCAAACGTTACGAGGTCCATCCCGATCCCGATCGGTTGAAACGCTATGGCATTACGCTGGAAAAGCTGCAGCGGGCTATCGCCGACAGCAACGCAAACGTCAGCGGCGACTACATGGTGCAAGGCGAGCTGGCGGCCGTAGTGCGAGGGCTGGGACTGATCGGCCGCGGCCATGACCCGATGCAAAAAGTCTTGAGCTTGAATGATCCCGGCGAGGCCGCCGAGGTCATCCGCATCGAGGAGCAGCGCCGGCTGCACCAGATTCGGCAGATTGTGATCTCGACGACCAACAACGTGCCGGTTCGCGTCGGCGACGTGGTCGAAGGCGGACCGATCGCCGTGACGGAGATGGCGGGCGCTGACGGAGTGGTGGTGGGCAATCATACGCGATTGGGGAAGATGTCGCTCAGCCGCCCGCTCAAGGACGGCCGCGGCGAGGTGGTGCTCGATCCCGAAGGGCAGCGCATCTGGGTCGATGAAGAGGAGGCCATTCAAGGCCTGGTTCTGCTGCGCAAGGGCGCCGAGTCGCTGCCGGCGCTGACGCTGGTCAAGGCCAAGATTGAGGAGTTGAACGGCACGCGAGGCCTGCTGCCGCCGGGCGTGAGGATCGAGCCTTATTACGACCGCACCGATCTGATCAATACGACCACGGAAACCGTCCACGAGAACCTGATCGTCGGCATTTCGTTGGTGACGGTGATCCTGCTGATGTTTCTCAGCAACGTCCGCAGTGCGATCATTATCGCCATCAACTTGCCGCTGGCGCTGGTGTTCGCGTTCTTCGTATTGTTTGTCCGAGACAAGTCGGCCAACCTGCTATCGATCGGCGCCGTGGACTTCGGCATTATCATTGATTCCACCGTGATCATGGTGGAGAATATCTACCGTATTCTCAGCACCGGCAAATACTCCGAACTGCCGATTCAGGACCGCATCGTCCGCGCCGGCGAGGTCGAACGCAGCTTGCTGTTTTCGACGTTGATTATGGTCTGCGCCGTTGCCGCTCTTCACCATGAAAGGCCCCGAGGGGCAATTGTTCCGCCCGATGGCGGAAACGTATGCTTTCGCCCTGGGCGGCGCGTTGCTGCTGGCGCTGACCATCGCGCCCGTGCTGTGCTTGCTGCTGTTCAAGAACCTGCGGCCCAGCCGCGATAATTTTCTCGTCCGGTTTCTCAAGACCGGCTACTTGAGAAACCTGGAACGCTGCCTCAATCACCGCTGGGCGGCAATCGGCATATTTGCAGGTTTGATCCTCGCCACGGGCGCCTTGCTGCCGCACTTGGGACGCGAGTTCATGCCGCCCTTGGAGGAAGGGCACATCTGGATCCGAGGCATCTTCCCGGTCAGCATTTCGCTCGACCAGAACGCCGAGAAATCTCGCATTGCTCGGGCCGTGATCCGGAAATATCCGGAAGTGGAAACGGTGGTCTGCCAGCTTGGACGACCCGACGCCGGCACCGATCCGACCGGTTTCTACAACGCAGAGTTCTTCGTGCCGCTCAAACCTCAGGAGGATTGGCCCGAGATCAAAGAACGCGAGGGCTGGGATCTTTTATTCGGCGCCGCATGGCCGCGCACGAAGCCCGAACTGGTCGATGAGATCAGCGGCGAACTGGAAATCCTTTTGCCGGGCGTCAACTGGAACTTTTCGCAGGTGATTCGCGATAACGTGCTCGAGGTGCTCTCGGGCGTGCAAGGAGAGAATTCGGTCAAGATCATCGGCCCCGATCTGGACAAGCTGGAAGAACTTGGCAATCAGACCGTGGCGGCGTTGCGAGGAATCGAGGGGGTCAAAGACGTCGGCTTGTACCGCATTCTAGGGCAGTGCAACTTGACGCTGCCGATCGACCGGCGGAAGTGTTCGCTGTGGAACATCAGCGTGGCCGACGTGCACAACGTGATCGAAACGGCGATCGGCGGCAAGACGGTGTCGCAAATGATCGAGGGCGAAAAGTCGTTCGACATCACGGTCCGCTGGCCGCAGCGGTTGCGGGCCGATGAATCGAACATTCTCGACATTCCCGTGGACGTGACGGAACACCGCGTCACGCAAAGCACGGCGGCCGGCATGGGCGCGACCCCGTTTTCCAGCGCCACGGAAGGGATCGCCGCCACCGGCTTTTCACGGTCGATGCCCGCCTTGACGGGCAGCAAGTTTGGCGCCACGGCGTCGGTCGTCAGCAACGCTCCGCGAGCGGGCTGCGAGATCTGGTCACTCCGCTCGGTGATGAACAAAGCGATGAGCTCGATCCGCACGGAGATTTTATTCGGGCCGGAGCGTCGCTGATTTCGCGAGATGGGCAGCCGATTGATCGCCGTCAAGTTCGGCGTCCGCAATCGCGACCTGGCTGGCGCCGTGGCGGAAGCGCAACAGCGAGTCGCGCCTTTGATCCCTCAGGGATATCGCGTCGAATGGAGCGGCGAGTTCCAGCAGATGCAGGAGGGCGAACGGCGACTGCTGATGATTATTCCGTTGTCGCTCGTGCTGGTCTTTATTCTGCTGTATCTCGCTTTCCACTCCCTGCTGGATGCGATGGCCGTGTTGTTCAACGTCGTCGCGCTGAGCCTGGGCGGCCTGTGGGCCTTGTTCCTGACCGGCACCAATTTCAGCATCTCGGCCGCCGTCGGTTTCACGTCGATTTTCGGCGTGGCGATCATGGACGGTCTGCTGCTGATCTCGTCGTTCAACCAACTGCGGGCCCAAGGGATGCCGCTGCGCGAAGCAATTCTGCAAGGCGCCGAACGACGCGTGCGGCCGGTGATGATGACGGTGCTGACGGCCATTTTTGGCCTGCTGCCCGCCGCCGTCTCGACGAAGATCGGCGCCCAATCGCAGAAGCCGCTGGCCATCGTGGTCGTCGGCAGCATGATCACGACCCTGCTGCTGACGCGCTATCCGATGCCCGTGCTTTACAGTTTCTACGGGCATCGCGAGCCGCCGGCCGAAGGCGGCAGCATGGCACATTAGGCCGTCGGAGCGGAAGCGTGTGAAGATTCCGGGGAGCGCGTTTGCCGCTGCGATCCGCGTTGGCAGTTTGGCGACCGCGCGAGACGCCCGGAACTCTCACGAGTTCCGCTACGGCTCTGCATTGGCCCGCCGAACCTGGCCCGCTAGCGTGATAGCCGCTCTTTGATCACGGGCCAGGCCGCGGGGGGGCGACCGTCTCGCGAACAGGCGATGGTCGTATGATCGGCGGGCACGACGACGAAGTCATCCACGCCTTGCAATCGCGCTGTCAATTGCGACCAGGCCGTCATGGCTGCACGGATGTTCGTTTAACGCAACGGCCCATTGAGCGAAGCTGTCGCGCACGGCCTCGTCGGCGGCGGTGTCGAAATCGGGAACGCAGTAACCGACAAGCCGCACGCCGGTTGCGGCATAGCGCCAGCCGCAACTTCGGTTGCCGGCGACAATGGTGTAGCGAATGCCTTCGCGGTGCGGATGCGCGTTCAAGTTGGTAAGGAACAAGGAGTTCGCCTGCAAATCGTACCCCGCCTCGCCGATACCGTCGATGAACGGCCAGCTCCAATGCCAGCGAGGGTGGTTTTGCCAAAGCATGTAATGCTCGGCAATCTCCGAGCAGCACGTCCAGCGACTATAGGTTGATCCGTGATTGGGGGGCGCCAACAGGATCAGGCGATCGACGTTACCGGCATAGTCAGGCCCTTCCACGTAACTGCGCGCACCAGTGCGCCGCATGCTGTGCGTGACGAGCTCGAGCCGCATGCCGGGGTGCGAAGCCCGCAACTCGGCTAATTCGCGGGCCAGCAGCTTGCCGCTCTCGGCGATCGACTGATCATTGGGGTATTCGACCCGCGCCGCCTGACGGCCTAGTTTTTCGAGCAGGGCCGAAGATCGTTGAAATATCCCTGGCCTGAGTCCAGCCCATGGATCAGCACGACCAGCGGTCGGCCGGGGTCCAGCTTTGATAGAGTCGATAACCCGTAATTCCGCTGGCATTCCTCGGGCGTGCAATCCACGGCGGACTGTTGCACCCATTGCATCGCGAACGGAAGCGGCGGAAAGCTTCTGTCCCTGCTCGCTCGTAAATGAGCAAACTCGATCGCACGCATTGGCGGTGCGACTTTTCGTGCATTGCCACGAAGCGGCGAGCCAGCCTGTCTCGGCCCGCACGGGCTGCGCGGAAAGAACTACGAGGCACGCGATGAGTAGCATCCGGCGCATGGCTTTTCCTCTCCTCGTTCGGTCTTTTTGACGTGTTTCCGTCAACATACCGCCCTAACGTGAATCCATGCAAGAATCTTGGCGGTTCGCGGGGATTCCGCCGGTCATCGGCTGCAAGCTGTCAAGTACTTCGCTGCAGCCGGCGAAATCTTTGGAAGGCGGGGAGCATCGGGGCGAAAGCTCTCGGTAATCGCCCCCCTAATCAGGGCTGCGCACCGGGCGAGAAATCGAACTGCGCCCGACGAGGCTATGGTTGCTCCGGCATTTTCGATGCGGCCAGCAATGCCAACCGAGGTAAATTGCCGTCGAGCCGTTCCATGACACCCTGCCGGTTGTCAAATTGTCGCCGGTCAACGTAAACCCATTGCAGCCAGTTCAGGCCGGACAGCACGGTATTGGCCTGATCGAAAATGGGAATCAGCGCACGTTCGGGTTCCGATAGGCGCGCTGAACGGACTCATAAGCCGCCAGTCCTATCGTCCACGCCTGGCGATCGTCGCCCGCCAGGCTGCCCAGGAGCCTGGCGATGTCGGCGGCCACACTGTCGGGCTGCATGGCGCCAAAGTCAACCAGGCCGCTGACGTCGTCGCCGACGAACAGCACGTGATCGTGCCAGACGTCGCGAATACAAGGTTGCAGCGGCGCCGCGAGCAATTCGGCTGCGCCAGCGCGGGACGCAAGCGTTCCAGCGCCGTAGCGCCACCGCCAGCCACTGCCGACCACGGTGCGCAGCTCCGGCCAATCTCCCGGCTCGACCGCTTCCGTCAAATGCTGCAATTGTGCGTGCGACCAGGATCTGCACGCTCGATTCGCTCGCGGATGCCTGGCGAGAGGCCGGGGCTGCGATCGGGTAAAGGAAACGAAGCCGCCGCCAGATGGAATTCCGCAAGCGTCTTCAGTGCGGCGCGCAGCCTGGCCGTGCCGGGCGCCTGATGATAATCGGCCCGGCCGGGCATCCACGGCGCCAGTTCCCAAAAATGTCCTGCTTCGCAGACGTAACCGGCGTGCGTTCGCGATTCCAGCGGCAACGGCAGCCGCTCGAAGCCTTCCTGGCGGACATGCCACAAGACGGCCTGGATGAATTCCAATTGCTGACGGCTGGGACGCTCGTGCGGCCAGCGCCGCAGGCAAAGCAGTCCGCGGTCGGTTTGCAGCCGCCAGAACCGGGCGCCGCTGAAACCGCCGGCGCCCGCCAGGTAATCTGCGTGGTGCGGCTGGCAGTCGGGCGGATAGGCTTGGAGCACGCGATGGTAGGCGGTGTCAGCCATCTTCACTCGGGTTTTGGGTCGTGGCGCGCCTTCGCCGCCGGCCGGGGGAAACCGCCGCCCGAGCGGTAGCCGAACACGCGCCGCCGCGGATCGGCCCCAAGCCATTGACTGTCTGGTTAAACTTGAATGGAGAACCGCTCCCGGGCCTGTCCTGGAGGGCGTGCTCTCGTCGCCGACTGCCGCTGATTGTACCGACTTGCCGTAAATCCGTGCTTCCCTTTTGTTTGCATCGCGGTGCATGGTAGGATGGGATAACTTTTAAGGGATTGTCTTTGACTGCCGGATGCACCGGATTTGATAGCGGCGGTTGAAGCGGGCCAATCTCTCCCCACCAACTTTTCGAGAACCATAAACATGAAGGCATTGCTTTCTCGTTCTTGGCACGCGGCTCGCACGTTGGCGTGCGCGGGAGCTTTTTTGGGCCTTTTCGCCGCTTCGTCCGTAAGGGCGGAAGGGACCGCCGGCGATGCCGGATCAAACGGCGAAGCCAAGCCGTCTTCCGGCGCCGAAGTGGCCGCCGACAGCGACAGCTCCAGCAAGTCATCGACTTCGCAGGGCTCGTCGTCTTCTTCATCCTCGCACTCCAAGCATCCCGCTTACAGCGACGTCATCAAGGACATCAAGACGATCGAAGGTCGTCATCAAGCTGCACAAGAGAGACAACCGGTCTACGCCGAGCTGACTCAGCGGCCAGCTCAACAACGACTTCATCGTGCTGATCTCCATCGCCAGGGGCATCGGCGAGGGCTCGCTGCTGGGCGGCATGACCTGGGGCTTCGGCGACGACTGGGTCTGGCAGTTCCGCAAGGTGGGCGACAACGTTCAGATCGTCCGCCGCAACGTTCGCTTCACGGCCGACGACGGCAGCCCCGAAGAGCAGGCCGTCAAGCTGGCCTACACCGACAGCGTGCTGTTCAGCCTGCCGATCGTCACCACAAGGCCCCCGGCGGCGTGGTGGTCGACCTGACGCCCGTGTTCATGAGCGACCTGCCGCAGATCTCCCAAGTGCTGCCCGGTTTCGCGTTCTCGCCGCCAAGAGTCGAATTGGGCCGGCATCGAAGGGTTCCAGAAAACGTCGAAGCTGGAAGTGGCCGCCACGTACGCCTCGAGCGGCCGGATGCGAATTCGACACGGTGCCCGACAGCCGCGGCGTGACGATCAACGTGCACTACTCGATCAGCCGCGCTGCCGCAAACCAGCTACAAGCCGCGTCTGGCCGACGACCGCGTCGGGTACTTCCTGACCGCGGTCAAGGATTTCTCGAAGGCGAGCGACGAAGACCGCTTCGTGCGGTACATCAACCGCTGGGATCTGCAAAAGGCGGACCCCTCGGCCGAGATTCGCCGCCCAAGAAGCCGATCGTCTTCTGGCTGGAGAAGACGGTTCCGTTCAAGTACCGCAAGCCGATCAGCGACGGAATCGAGGAGTGGAACAAGGCCTTTGAAAAGGCCGGCTTCTACAACGCCATCGAAGTGCGTCCAGCAGCCCGACGATGCCACTGGGACCCGGAAGACGTCCGTTACAACACGTTCCGCTGGATTACCGCGAGCGCCGGCTTTGCCATGGGCCCTCAGCCGCGTGAATCCGACGACCGGGCAGATTCTCGACGCCGACATCATTTTCGACGCCGACTTCGTGCAGTTCTGGAAGCATGAGTACGAGACCTTCACGCCGGAGAGCGTCGCCGCCTTGACCGGCGGCCCGCTGGATCTGCAAAGCTACGAGCAAGAAGTCGGCAAACTGCCGCACGCAGCACCAACACAGCCTGCTCTGCCGCTGCAACCTGCACAACGGCATGTCGCGAGCAGCTGGCCCTGGGCGCCACGGTGTTCCGGTGCGCGGCACGCGCAAATCGGCGGCCCGAGCAAGACAAGATGATCATGCAGGGCCTGAAAGAAGTGGTCATGCACGAGGTCGGGCACACGCTCGGGCTGCGGCATAACTTCAAGGCCAGCACCATGCTTTCGCTGGCCGACCTGAATGATCCTGCCAAGACGAAGAAGACGGGGCTGACCGGCTCGGTGATGGATTATGCTCCGGCGAACATCGTCCCCACGGACATGAAGCAGGGCGACTACTACTCGACCACGATCGGCCCGTACGACATGTGGGCCATCGAGTACGGCTATAAGCCGTTGTCGGGCGGTACCGGAGGGTGAAGTCGAAGAACTCAAGAAGATCGCTGCTCGCGCCGCCGAGGCGCCGTTGGCTTTCGCCACGGACGAAGACACTCGCGGCATCGATCCGGACCCGCACAGCAACCGCTTTGACCTGGCGACCGATACGCTCGAATACGCCAAGGCGCGAGCCAGGCTGGTCAGCGAGTCCGTGGCCGGACGTGGTCAACAAGGTGACGGACGACGGCGACGGCTACCAGCGGGCCCGCCAGGCCTTCGGCGTGCTGTTGAGCAATTACGGTCAGGCGATGTTCGTCGCCTCGCGGCAGGTGGGCGGCATTCTGGTCAGCCGCGACCACAAGGCCGACCCGAACGCTCGTCCGCCGTTCGTAGTGGTGCCGGCGGCCAAGCAGCGTGAAGCCTTGAAGCTGATTGAAGAGCAAGTCTTCAGCGACAAGCCGTTCAGTTTCCCGCCCGAATTGTACAACCAGTTGGCCGCCACGCGCTGGTACCACTGGGGCAGCGACATGCCGAACCGCGTCGACTATGCGATTCATGAAGTGATCGGCATGTGGCAGGATCGGATTTTGTCGCAGTTGTTGTCGTCGCTCACGTTGGAGCGGATGCACGACGCGGAGCTGAAAGTCCCGGCCGACCAGGATGCGATGACTACGGCGGAACTGATCTCTTCGTTGACGAACTCGATCTACAGCGAGGTCGTGCGCTCAAACCGGGCGAATACACCAACCGCAAGCCGGCCATCAGCTCGTTGCGACGCGACCTGCAGCGACGCTATCTCAAGCGGATGGCGTCGATTGCGATGGGGCAGAGTTTCGCCCCGGACGATTGCCGCTCGGTCGCCAGCTCCGAGTTGACGGCGCTGGAGGGCCGAGTCAAGGCCACGCTGGCCCAGCCGGATCTCAAGCTCGACGCCTATAGTCGGGCCCATCTGGAAGACACGGCCGCCTCGATCCGCAAAGTGCTCGAAGCGCGGTTGAACTTGCTGACTCCCTGATTCACTCGGCGAGAAAACTTCGTAAGATAAGACGACCCGCGCCGGCAGGCGATCTGGACCAACCAGATCGCCTGCCCCGCAGCTTTTGGGCGTGCAAACCGTTCCCATTTGGCACAAGGAGCTTCTAGCGTGAAGCTGGTCGTCGCCGTAATTCAACCCACCAAGCTCGAACCGCTGCGCGACGCCCTCGTCAGAGTCGGCGTCACGCGGATGACGGTCTGCGACGCTCAGGGCTTCGCCCGACAACGCGGCCGAACGGAGATGTATCGCGGTCACGAGTATAAAACCAACCTGCTCCGAAAGGTGGAGTTGGAGATCCTGGTCAACGATGACTTTCTGGACCGTACGATCGACACCATCCTGAGCGTGGCTCGCAGCGGCGGCGACGGAACGATCGGCGACGGCAAGATCTTCGTGCTGCCCGCCGAGACCGTAGTCCGCGTCAGCGATTGCGTTCGCGGTCCGGAAGGAGTGTGATCTCGCGGATGCCTGCTTTGTTATATACGGCCGATCTGGCTTGTTCGTCCAAAGCCAGCGGCGCGGCCGCCCGCGTCGGCGTTGAATTGAACGTCGCCATGAGCGTTGCGGCGCTATTGGAAAAGGCCGGCGCCTTGAATCCCGAGCTCGTCATTCTCGACCTTACGGCTCCGGGCCTTGTCCCCGGCGAGCTTGTCGGGCAATTGAAAGCTCTCACGCCGGCGCCGCGCGTGATCGCCTTCGGGCCTCACGTTCACGAAGCCAAACTGGCCGCCGCCGCCGAGGCCGGCTGCGACGCCGTGTTGGCGCGAGGGCAATTCTATTCGCAGCTCGAGTCGCTGCTCAAGTAGCTTCGAAATCAAGCCGCCTCAAGCCCGGCTCCGGCCTTCCGGCTACTCCTGGGGTTCTTCGCTGGCGGAAGGTTCCTCGCCGCTCTCCCCGTTGGTCGGCTCTTGCGCCGGCTCTTCTTTGGCGACGGTCGGAACTCCGGCGGCGTCTTTCTCCAGCGTGGGCAAGCCGTACGTCTCGCGCGGGCCTTCCGTGTGGATATCGTCGATTTCCGTGCCGTCGTCGTCGCGTCGCAGCAGCAGGTAAATGGCCGTCGAGGCGGTCCAGAAATAGCTGTAGACGAAGCCCAAAGCGACCAACCGGACGCAGCCGCTCCAGAAATGAATCAGCGAACCGCCCCAGCGCCCATCGTCCCCAGCGCCTCGGCGTCGCCAAGTCCGTGCCATTGGGCGACTCGTCCCTCTCCTGCGCCCCAGCCGGCGGCCCATTGCGGCAGATAGACGACCGCCTCGGCGAAATTCTGAACGAACAGCCAGCCCAGTCCTCCGAGAAAGGCGACGACGGCGACATAAAACAAGTAGTGCAGCGGACGGTGATAGACGTAGGACCAGGCCCGGCTGAGCGCGTCGAAGCTATCGGTTCCTTCGGAGCTGATCGTGGGCCACATCAGCGGCCAGCCGAACAGCAACGCCAGCAGCAACAGGGCCATGAACAACCCGGCCAACAGCGCCAGCGGCCATAAAATGCCGGCTATTAACACGCCGAGATCGAGACGCATCAACCACCCGAGCAGCCAGACCGGGCAGGCGGCCAAGAGCACGCCCAACAGCGGCAACAGGGGCGCTGCGAAATAGCTTTGCCACTTGCCGACGGCGTAGCCCAAGGCCGCGCGCATGCCGACGTTTTCTTCGCGGCCCAACTGCAAAGCGGCCCGGCGAGTAATCGCGCCGCCGAAGATGGACCAGACGGCGGCCGCCCACAGACAGGCCAGCACAGGAAGGCCAGCCCCGTTATGCCTAAATCGCCGCGGAACAGACTCTGGAATGGCGCCCGCAATTGCTGCCAGGGCCCGATGAACGGGTTGGCCGGATAGCGGCCGAGCGTCGGCGGACTGCCTCGCCAGGCTTCGCCGACCGGCGCCAGGGTCTCGGCGGCCGATCGCTGCGGCACCACGACGAGTTCGCCCCGCGGCGTATCGACGACCATGGCGCTCCAGGGGCAGCTCTTATAGGACCCGATCCAGTTCTTGAGCGGCGCTTCTTCCGTGCCGCCGAACACAAGCGCCAGGAGCCACCAGCCGAACACGGTGGCCAGTACCCCGACGGCCCCCAGCATGAGCTGCCAGACCTGAACCGCCACGCGAAACGAACGCACCAACAGCAGCCACGGAAAGACTTCCTGCCACGCGATTTCTCGCACGCTGCCACGATGGTCGGGCATCTCGGACTCCGAAAAAAGGGTGCACTGACGGGCGGACGAAGAACAACCCCGACGCTGCCCGACCAGGCTTCAAAAATACCGCTCGGCACGGCCTGATCGCTGCTGCGAAATCGTCTTCCGTCGCTTCTCAAACTGGACGTGCAGGCATTATAGACCGACGCATGGGGTACGCAAGGAAAGCTGGGGCGCCTAGAGCCGTCATCAGCTCGGCGCCGCAGCACCGGCGGCAGAGAGGAATGGCCTCGGACGCCAATCCGCCGGAGCGGGTTTCGCGGGAACGATTGCCGAAATGGACGAAGCTCGCACTCAGCCTTCGACTGGTGGCCAGGCCGCCCGATTACGGACGATGCGAAGTCGAAACTTGCCGCCGGTCCCTGTTAATCCTGCGGCTCATTTCGCCGCCTCGATGCGCTTTTGCATTTCCTCGGGCGTAACGTCCTCGATGTGCGTGGCGACATGCCAGGTGTGCCCGAACGGATCGGACAGCGTCGCCGAGCGATCGCCGTAGAACTGGTCTTGTAGCGGGCGCAAACTTTGGCGCCTGCGGCTACCGCTTGCTCCGTCATCGCATCCGCATCTTTAACGTAAAGCAAAATGCTGACCGCGGCGCCGCCGAGCGACTGCGGACTTTTGGCGCCCACTTCCGGGTGCTCGTCGGCAAGCATGATCGGAGAGTCGCCGATCTTGATCTCAGCGTGACCAATCTTTCCGTCCGGTTTCTGCATCCGGAACAACTCCGTGGCGCCGAACGCCTGCTTGTAGAAATCGAGCGCGCGAACGGCATCGTTCACGATCAGGTACGGGGTAACCGTGTGATACCCGTCAGGAATCGGCTTGACTGCCATGGCATGGCCTCCGAGGAGAGCGAGTGGACCTGCGGCTGCTCACCTTACCAATCCACGGCCGGGCCGACAAGCAAGCGGCGTCGCTGCGTCGCCCTGGCGCCAAGGGGAGGCGCCGCAAGACCCGAGGCGCATCCGACAGAAGCATCGGCCCGCTAAAACTCTTCCCGGTAGAACTCTTCGTCCTCGTCGTCCTCGTCGTGACGCAGGACGGGCACGCTGTAATCCTCGCCGAGCCAGCGGCCGAAATCGATGCGCCGGCAGCGCTGGCTGCAGAAAGGCATGGCGTCGGACTCGCGAGATTCAAATCGCGTTTCACAAATGGGACATCGCACAATCGACATGGCACAAACGCCGCAGCCGCGGGCAACCGAAGAATGCAAAGCGGGTAAAATACTGGTTCTCAAATTCTATCGTCGCTTGCCGCTCGGACCAGTGCGGGCAAGTCGCCGAAAGCTCGCGCACCGGCCCCGGCATGCACGGCGTTTGGCCGCCGACGCGGCTCACATTTCCGCAGGGAAATACGTCGAAAACGGTCGACAGGGCGTTCAGCCAGGGAGAACGCGCATCCTGGTTCCGTCGTGTGTTACAATCACACGCATAACCTGTCGCCAACGACTATCTTGCCGCGCGGCGAATCGCGTCCCAAGGCCAGGCCCTGGGCGCTGATCGCAGTCCTGCTCGTCTCGAACTGCAAGGGGGAGAACATGCACGGCTCTGCGTCGCCCAGGCGATACGCACTCGCGCATCGCGCACGGCCTCGTTCGTCGTCAGCCTGACCGCCGGCGCCGTTCAAGCCAGCCGCGCGGATGATTCGACCGAGTTCTTTGCAGTCAATGCTGACGGAACCGGTTGGCGTCGGCTCTTTCGCGTCGAAGGTTATCCGGAGTGCCACTCGCCCGCCGTCTCGCCCGACGGGAAAACAATCGCTTTCAGCGGCTGGAAGCGGATCGGCGAGCAGCGAGCGCCGGACAAGATCTTCCTCGCCAATTTCGACGGCGGCCGCGTCCGCGAGCTTGGCGAGGGTTCCGCGCCAAGCTGGTCGCCCGACGGCAAGTTTCTGGCTTGTGGGCGCACCTCGCGGCCCGGCGGCGTTTGGATCATGACGGCTGACGGCAAGCCGCATAAGCGTTTGCACAACGGTTGGGGCGCCCAATGGTCGCCCGATGGCAAGCAGATCGTGTTCTATGACGGCGTCAAGATCATGGTCTACGAGGTCGCATCAGGCAAGATCCGCCAGTTGCTGTCCGCCGAAACCCATCCTTACAAGCAAGTCTTCTGGAACATGGGCTGGTCGCCCGATAGCACGCAGATTTGCTTCAAGGGGAAGAAGGCTGACGGCGATTGAGGAGTTGGCCATCGTCGACTCCGCGGGCGCCGAGTTCGGGCTCAAGATCCGCTTCACGACCAAAACCTTCCTGCCCGACATCGCCTGGCATCCGCGCGGGGACCGAATCGTTTTCTCCAAGTGGTCGCCGGAGTGCAAGGTCGTGCAACTCTACGAACTCGATCCGGAGTTCAACGATCCGCCCGTCTTGACGCCCGGACAGGACACAACCCGCAAAAACTACAACCCTTGCTGGACGCCCGACGGCGAACAGATGGTCCTGATCAGCCGCGAGCCATAAGCTCGCAACGTCGTCCGGTCAGGCGCCTTTTTTCTTGGACGGTTTGTCGCTCTTTGACGATGAGGCGCCGCCTGACTTGCTCTCCGAACTCTTCGAATCGCGCTCTTCGACTCGCTTGCCTTGCTCTCCGAAGACTTGCTCTCCGAGCTCTTGCTGTCGGCTTCGGCTCGCTTTTTGTACGACTCGCTGCGGTAGTCGGTCTGGTAGAAGCCGGAGCCCTTGAACACGATAGCCGCCCCGCGCCGATCAGGCGGCGGAGCTTTTTCTTGCCGCACTCGGGGCACTTCTTCTCCGGCTCGGCGGTTATCGACTGGAACAACTCGAATTTGTGGTCGCAGGCGTCACAGACGTAATCGTAGGTGGGCATGGAGTTCAAGACCCTGGGGTGGAAGCGGAATCGCCGGCTTCAACGCTCGGCGCGGCGGACACGATCACTTGCGCGGGACGCACCACGCGATCGTGCAACTGGTAGCCTTCTTGCGCGACGATGCAGCACGGTGCCGCCCGGGTAGTCGGCGCGTCGGCTGCTGCAAGATTGCCTGGTGCAAGTGCGGATCGAACGGGTGGTGCAAGGCTTCGATCCGGCGGCAGTGGTGACGATTGAGCACTCCTTCCAATTGTTGGCGACCATCTTGACCCCTTCCAGCAGCGAAGCGACGTCGGCGTCTTTTCCGCCGCCTCGATCGCCCGGCCGATGTTGTCCAGCACCGGCAGCAGGTCGCCGAGCAAAGGCAGATTCGCGTAGCGACGCTCTTCTTCCAATTCCTTGCGGGCTCGCTTGCGGTAATTGTCCAGCTCAGCCTGGGCTGCGCAGCACCCGGTCGCGAGCCTCGTCAAGAGCTCCGCCGTGCTTGTTCTACGTCGTCGATCGGCGTCCGGTTTTCCGGCTGGTCGCCGTCGTCGTGCATTGCGGCATCGGCGGCCGCGGCGTGCCGCTCGGCGCGATTCGGTTCGTTGGTCGGGTTGGAGTCGTTCATCATTTCTTTTTTCAGGTTCCGGAAACCTACTCTTCCGCCTCGGCGGTTTCGTCGGGAATGAAATAGTCTCGCAGTTTCTCGAAGAAACTCTTGCGGTGAGGGCTGACGTTGCGGTGCTCTTCTTCAGCCAATTCGCGGAGCAATTCCTCCTGCTTCTCGGTGAGCGACTTGGGAACCTCCAACTGGATCTGCACCAGCAAGTCGCCTTTGCCGCGGCGGTGGAAGTCGGGCATGCCCCGGCCGCGCAGCTTGAAGACCTCGCCGGGCTGCGTGCCGGGCGGAATCTCCAGCTCGTCGCGGCCCTTCGAGCGTCGGCACCTCGAGCGTCGCGCCCAGCGCCGCCTGCGAGTACGTGATCGGCCATTGGCACACCAGGTGTTGGGCCTCGCGATGGAACAGCGGGTGTTCCTTGACCGTGATGAAGCAGTAGCAATCGCCCGGCGGGCCGCCGTCAGGGCTCTGGCTCCCTTCGCCCGAAAGCGCAGCCGCATCTCGGTGTCGACGCCGGCGGGGATCCGCACCTCGCGGCTGACCGTCTCCTTGACCTGGCCTTCTCCGCCGCAGGCGCGGCAGGGTTCGTGGATCACGTTGCCTGCGCCGTGGCACGAAGGGCACGTCGTCTGCACGCGGAACATGCCGGTCGTTTGGACCACCTGGCCCGCGCCGCCGCAGTAACGGCAGGTTTCGGGCGTAGTGCCGGGCTTGGCGCCGGAACCCTGGCACTCGCCGCAGCGTTCGTGCCGGTCGAACTTGACGGTCTTGGTAACGCCTCGCGCCGCCTCGAGCAGGTCGAGCGTAACGTCGGCGCGGATGTCGGCGCCGCGGCGAGCACGGCGTCCGCGACCACGTCCGCGTCCGCCCCTGCCGAACAGATCGCCAAACACGCCTTCGCCGAAAATGTCGCCGAAGGCGTCGAAGATGTCGTCGATGTCGGTGAAATGAGCGCCGCCGCCGCCCGGCCCGTCAACGCCGGCATGCCCGTACCGATCGTAGCGGGCGCGCTTTCCGCGTCGTTGAGAATCTCGAACGCCTCGGCGCCTTCTTTGAACCTCTGAACCGCTTCATCATCGCCCGGGTTTTTGTCCGGGTGATACTGGATCGCCAGCTTACGATACGCGGTCGCGATTTCCTGATCCGAGGCGCTGCGACTGACCTCGAGTACCTCGTAATAATCGCGTTTGCCTGCCATAGTCGCCATGGGCGTGAGAAAGAATTGCGGCTTGCTCCTGAAGAATTATACGCCGCCGTGTAAAGCCCAAAGCTGGCAAGTCTCACGTCCTAGCTCGGGAGACCGAAGGAAACGCCCGCCAGTTTGGACTTGGGACCCTGGACTTTGGACTGACTTTTCCGCCAGCGGGCCACCCGCTTTGAATGCGGAGTGGCCCATTGACGCTTTCGTGCGGCGTTGCGCCGCCGGCCTAGCGAACGCTGCCTTCGACTCGCTGCTTCTTCTGATCGTCCTTGTCGAGGTTGGTCACCATCGCTTCGGTCGTCAGCATCAACCCGGCGATGCTGGCGGCGTTGTCCAAGGCGGTGCGGACGACCTTCAGCGGGTCGATGATGCCGGCCTTGAACATGTCGACGTACTCGCCGTGTTGGCGTCGTAGCCGTGTTCGTCGGCCTTCTGGCTGACTTCGTCGGCGACGACCGAGCCGTCGATGCCGCAGTTGTCGGCGATCTGCTGCATCGGCGCGGCCAAGCGCGTGCAGGACGATGTCGACGCCGATCTTCTCGTCGCCCTTGGCGCTGCTGACGGGCCTTCTCGACCGCCTCGACGGCAACGCAGCAGGGCCACGCCGCCGCCGGGCAGAATGCCTTCTTCGACCGCCGCACGGGTGGCGTGCAGGGCGTCTTCGACGCGGGCCTTCTTCTGCTTCATGTCGGCTTCGGTGCTGGCGCCGACCGAGATCACCGCCACGCCGCCGGTGAGCTTGGCCAGCCGCTCCTGGAACTTCTCGCGGTCGTACTCGCTGTCGGTGTCTTCGATCTGGCTGCGAATCTGCTCGATGCGCGCTCTTGATGTCGGCCGTCTTGCCGGCGCCTTCGACGATCGTGGTGGCGTCCTTGTCGACCGTGATCTTCTTGGCCCGGCCGAGGTGCTCGAGCGTGAGGTTCTCGAGCTTCAGGCCCAGGTCCTCGCTGATCAGCGTGCCGCCGGTCAGCATGGCGATGTCGCCCAGCATGGCCTTGCGGCGATCGCCGAAGCCCGGCGCCTTGACGGCACAGATGTTCAGCACGCCGCGGAGCTTGTTGACCACCAGGCGGTCAGGGCTTCGCCCTCGACGTCCTCGGCGATGATCAACAGCGGCTTGCCCGTCTGGCTGACCTTCTCCAGCAGCGGGATCAGCTCGCGCAGGTTGCTGATCTTCTTCTCGTGGATCAGGATGTAGGCGTCCTCCAGCACGCAGTCCATCTCGGCCGGGCGGTTGATGAAGTAGGGCGAGAGGTAGCCCTTGTCGAACTGCATGCCTTCGACGAATTCGAGCGTGGTCTCGGTCGTCTTGCCTTCTTCGACCGTGATCACGCCGTCCTTGCCGACCTTTTCCATGGCGTCGGCCAGCAGGTCGCCGATCTCCGTGTCGTTGTTGGCGCTGATGGCGCCGACCTGGGCGATTTCTTCCTTGCTGGAGACCGGCTTGGCCATCGCGTCGAGCTGCTCGACGGCGGCCTCGACGGCCTTCTCGATGCCGCGGCGGACGGCCATCGGGTTGCTGCCGGCGGCGATGTTGCGCAGGCCTTCCTTGAAGATGGCCCGGGCCAGCACGGTGGCCGTGGTGGTGCCGTCGCCGGCGATGTCGGAGGTCTTCGAGGCCACTTCGTTGACCAGCTTGGCGCCCATGTTCTCGAAGCGGTCTTCCAGTTCGATTTCCTTGCTGACCGTCACGCCGTCCTTGGTGACGGTCGGGCCGCCGAACGACTTGTCGATGATCACGTTGCGGCCGGTCGGGCCCATGGTGACGGCGACCGCGTCGGCCAGCTTCTCCACGCCCCGGAGCATCTTGGCTCGGGCCTGGTCGTCGAACAGCAGTTGTTTAGCCACGGTGGACGATTCCTTTACTGTGCGGTGATAGTTCGAGTGTTGTTACGATCGATGTCGAGCCGGCGTCGTTAGCTCGACGACCTTGGCCAGGATGTCGCTCTCGCGGAGGATCTTGACCTCGCGCCGTCGACTTCGATGTCGGTGCCGCAGTACTTGCCGTAGATCACTTCGTCGCCGACGGCGACCGACAGCTCGCCGCGCTCGCCGCTGTCCAGCAACTTGCCGGGCCCGACGGCCACGACCGTGCCGCGCTGCGGCTTTTCCTTGGCGGTGTCGGGCAGCACGATCCCGCCGGCGGTCATCTCTTCGGCTTCCATCGGTTCGACGACCACGCGATCGTCCAGGGGCCGAAGCTTGATGTCCTTCATCGTCATGTTCCTTCTTGATAAGTTCTGTTGGTTTGGTTTGTCGGATCGTCTGCCGTGCGAGACGCCTGTGCAGTGGTCTCGACGGCAGCTGAACGCTGGAGCGTGACGTGCCGCCAATGCGACGGCCGCTGGCTAGCATCATGCCATGCCCATGCCGCCCATGCCACCCATGCCTCCCATGCCACCCATGCCTCCCATGCCACCCATGCCGCCCATGCCGTGGTCGTGGCCGGCGTGGCCGTCGCCTTCTTCCTCTTCCTTCGGGATTTCGGTGATCAGGCGACTCGGTGGTCAGCAGCAGCGCGGCCACGCTGGCGGCGTTCTGCAGCGCGGTGCGGACCACCTTGGCCGGATCGATGATGCCGGCCTCGACCAGGTCGCAGTAGTCGTCCTTGTCGGCGTCGTAGCCTTCGTTCTTGCCCTTCATCTGGCGAACGCGGTTGACCACCACGGCGCCGTCCAGGCCGGCGTTCTTGGCGATGGCACCGCAGCGGATACGTCGAGCACGTTGCGGACGATCTTGGCGCCCGAGCGCCTCGTCGCCTTCGAGTTCGAGCTTGTCGAGCGCCTTCTCGCTGCGGATCAGGGCCACGCCGCCGCCGGGGACGATGCCTTCTTCCAAGGCGGCCTGGGTGGCGGCTTGGGCGTCTTCCAATCAGCGCCTTGCGCTCTTTCATTTCGGTCTCGGTCGCGGCGCCGACGTTGATCTGGGCCACGCCGCCGGCCAGCTTGGCCAGCCGCTCCTGCAGCTTCTCGCGATCGTAGTCGCTGTCGGTGGTCTCGATCTCGCGGCGGATCTGCTCGGCGCGGCCTTCGATGGCGGCCTTCTTGCCGGCGCCGCCGACGATCGTCGTGTTGTCGGCGGTGATGATCACCTTCTTGGCGCGTGCCCAGGTCGGACAGCTTGACCGCGTCGAGCTCGATGCCCAGGTCCTTGAAGATGGCGTTGCCGCCGGTCAGCGACGGCGATGTCGCCCAGCATGGCCTTGCGGCGGTCGCCGTAGCCGGGGGCCTTGACGGCACAGACGTTGAGAATGCCGCGCATCTTGTTGACCACCAGCGTCGCCAGGGCTTCGCCCTCGATGTCTTCGGCGATGATCAACAGCGGCTTGCCGGCCTTGCTGACGGCTTCCAGCAGCGGCACCAGGTTCTTGGCGTTGGAGATCTTCTCTTCGTAGATCAGGATCGTGGCAGTTTTCCAACTCGACGGTCTGCTCGTCCTGGTTGGTGACGAAGTGCGGCGAGAGGAAGCCGCGGTCGAACTGCATGCCTTCGACCACTTCGACGGTCGTCTCGGCCTGGCGTCCTTCTTCGACGGTGATCACGCCGTCTCTTGCCGACCTTGAGGAAGGCGTCGGCCAGCACGTCGCCGATGGACGGATCGTTGTTGCCGGCGATGGTGGCGACCTGCTGCGATCTCCTTCTTGTTCTTCTCGTTGATCGGCGTGGCCAGCTTGCCGATCGCCTCGACGACGGCTTCCGCCGCCTTGTGCGATGCCGCGGGACAGCGCCATCGGATCGGCGCCGGCGGCGATCATCTTCAGGCCTTCGCGGAAGATCGCCTCGGCCAGCACGGTGGCCGTGGTGGTGCCGTCGCCGGCCACGTCGTTGGTCTTGCTGGCGGCCTCCTTGACCAGCTGGGCGCCCAGGTTCTCGTACGGGTCGTCCAGTTCGATGTCTTCGGCCACGGTGACGCCGTCCTTGGTCACCTTGGGCGAGCCCCAGCCCTTGTCGAGCACGGCGTTGCGGCCGCGGGGGCCCAGCGTGCTGCGGACGGCCCGGGCCAACTTGCTGACGCCGGCCAACAGCGGCTGCCGGGCTTCGTCATCAAACACCATCTGTTTTGCCACAGTGGATTCCTCCTGTTGCTGGCGAAAAAGATTGCTACTTGTTTCACGGCCTCTGGCGGTCCTGCGGGCCGCGGTCCTCTCGGAACTCGCAGCCGCCGTCGGAACCCAAGCCCAGGGCAGTCGTTATGCGGGGATGGCAGTCCTAGACCGCGACCACATTTGGCAGCCGCCGGCCTTTGGAGCACGCCTTTAAGCACAAGCCGTGCCAAGTGATTTCATTTGATCGCAACCTATTGAAAACAAAGTGTTTGCGTTATGGACGCACGGAGTGCGTCGCAATGCCCCAAAGACCGCCGCCGCTTGACTCCTGCCAAGTTGGCAGGCGCGATGCGCACGCGTCTTTCCACGGTTCGCCAGGATGGCATCTGCTGCAGTGGCCACGCGTTTCGCAGCAACGAGGCCGAGAGTCACAGCAGCCGCGCGAGCCCCATCGAATATCATGTTCGTTATTTCCTAGCCGCCGCCTGGGCCGTCAAAAAACTGGCGCTTTCGCCGCCCCCCTACGTCCGTTTCTTCGCCAACGTTTGCCAGCCTAAGCTGTTTGCCGCCAGCTTTAGCTCGTAGTATCGCAGTACCCCTCCATCGGGCGAGAAAAACCTTAGCAAGTCTTAGCGCGAGTCATTGATCGGTCGCTCCGGAGTCTGGTTCGCGGCGGCAAGTCGCGTTGAATTTGACTCGAGAATTTACGAGGTTTGCTGCTCCTCGACGGCAGCCAAAACCGCTTGGCCAAGTCCACGGCCTCCCCCCTCTATTGGTTTCGAAAAGTCTTAGCGCGTCCCCGCGCTCGAATGGTTGTCTCGTCTCCGAACGAAGGAGCCGAATGCGGATTTCGCGCATTGCCAAAGCCCCCGACAACATCGATGGGCTCGCCTCCAGGCCGGGAAAAACTCGTGAGACTTCGCACCGGTCTGCACCCTCGCGCCGCAGTGGCAGTGGACGGAGCAGGACGGTTTGCAGAGGGAACTCATACTCAGACCATTGTCTCTGGATGCCCGGCTTGGCGTCAAATCAGCCGGGAATGAACCGCGGAGCGCCGAAGTATGGCTGAGCCGATAGCGGCGAACGAAGCTCTTGAACGATCGCGATCGAAGGCGTATTTAAGTTTCACCTGCAACTGAGACGGCCGCTTTTGACGCTGCCCCGTCACGGGCCCTATCATGAAAGCCGCGGGCGGCACGTCTATATCATCTTCAGGAGGGCAAGCAGGTGGCGACGTTTGAGCCGCCGGATACCGGCGCCCCTGCGCGGCGGCGGATCGGCACGGGCATGCTGATCGGAATCGTTGTCGCTGCAATGTTCGCATTGCTGGCGGGCGGCGTACTGATTGGCTCAGTGCTGATGCCCGCCAGGTCAACGCGGAACTGGCCCGGATTCGCGCTGCAGGCGAGCCCATCACGCCCGCCGAGTTGGAAGCCTTCTATGCCCTGCCTGCCGGGCGGCAAGATACGACCGAGCTGTGGCTGGCCGCGTTTGCCGCGCTGGACACATCCGAATACGCTCGCGATGCGAGTCCGTTGCCTGTCGTGGGCGAGGGGGCCGAAATTCCGCCCTTGGACGAGCCTTGGCCGGAATTGGGCGCGGCCGACGCCTTTTTGGCCAAGTACCGCGAGCCGCTGGACAAGATGCACCAGGCGACTGAGCGAGCAGGCGCGGCTCAGTTTCCGCTTGAGTTTGCCGATGGCGTCGTTATATCGCTGGATCACGTGCATCACTTGATCGACGCCGTGTACTTGCTGAAGCTGGAGACAGAAGTCCAAGCTCGTCGCAACGATCCGCACGCGGCCTCTGAGGCGCTACGAACAATGCTGTCCGCGGCTCACAGCCTGCGGCGCGATCCGATTATGTGGTCGCAACGGCTGCGAGTCGCCTTCACCGGCATCGCTTGCGCAGCTCGAGCGGATCTTGCCGGCGCTGGAATTCCCCGATGTGGATCTCGTCAAGCTCGATCACGATCTAGCTGTCATCGACTACGACGCGGCGCTGCAGCGAGCGTTGCTGGGGGAGCGGGCGATTCTGTTCCAGCATTTTGCCGACCCCGCTGCATTGGGCGATAACCTTCCAGCCACGGCAGGCTGGAGTCCGCTGCACAACGCGGACCAGGCAGCGTTCTTGCTGCTGATGAAGCGCTATATCGACGCCTCGCAGGCGACGCTGATTCCGCTCCACGATGCCATCTCGCAGGCCGAGGCGGAAGTCACCGCCGTGCTGCAGTCGCCCAGCGCTCGTTGGCGATATCCAATCACCCGGACCATGACGCCTTCGGTCGGTGAGTTCGCTGACGCGCTGTGCCGCGGCAAGGCCCAGCGAGACGTCGCCCGATGCGCAATCGCCATCGAACGTTATCGCCGACTTCACGGCGAGTTGCCGCAGACGCTCGACGCCGTGGCGCCCGAATTTCTGCCAAACGTGCCGGCTGATCCGTTCGATGGGGCGCCGCTGCGTTACCTTCGCACGGCGTCGGACTGCAAAATCTACAGCGTCGGCCAGGATCGCATCGACCAGCAGGGAGCGGAGGGCGAGCCTGGCGAACCGCTCGACGTCGTATTCCAGTTGACAGTCTTCGCCGGCAAGGACGGCGGCGCGCTGGCGCATGAAAAGCAAACGGCGAACGGGCCGTGACTGCCGCCGTACGTCTCGGAACCCCCACATCGCAAGCGGCAAATTCACTTTCCGCGGTGTCAAGAAAAAAAGGCGTCTCGCCGGGCCAAAGAGTTGCCGCACCGCCAGCGAAGCCCGATAATCGTCGGGCGTGGGTATCTTCGCTCTGGGAGTCGCGATGAGCACGCCGGAAAACTTCGATCCGTATCGCAAGTGGCTCGGCATTCCTCCCGCGGAACTGCCGCCGAACCACTATCGACTGCTCGCGCTGGGCGCGTTTGAAGACGACCCGGAAGTGATTGAAAGCGCAGTGGACCAGCGGATGGCCCACATCCGCACGTTTCAAGCCGGTCCCCACTCGGCGCCGTCTCAGAAGCTGCTCAACGAGCTGGCGACCGCCCGGCTGACCTTGCTGAACGCCGCGAAGAAGGCCGTCTACGACGATCAGCTCCGCGCACAGCTTGCCGCGCCGGCGGCCGCCAGGGTTCCGACGCAAGCCGCGATGACGCCGGCGCCCATTCCGATTTATCCCACCGCGGCGCCGCTCCGCACAATTCTGTGCGCGGACCGAGCGGGCCCGCGCCCGTCGCGATTCCGCAAAGCGCGCCAGCCGCCGCGGTGTCAACCGCCGCGCAAAGTCGCCGACCGCGGTCGCGAACCGAGCCGGCCGTCTGGGCCGGTTTGGCCGCTGCGGCGGTGGCGCTGGCGGCCGCGGTTTATTGGGCGCGAGGACCTGTCAAAATGGAGCTTGCGGGCGTCCTTGTCGCCCAGCCGGAATCACCGACTTCGGCGCCGATCGAGAGTGAAGGCCGCCTGTTACAAGACGGCGCTTCTGCCGGCTCCGATGCAAGCGAGTCGACGGGAATGCCGCCGCAGAATGGCGAGGAGGTCAAAAGTTCTCCCGCCGAAGACCGCCGACAGCCAGGTGCTTTATCCGGGCGTGCTACGGCGAATCGCCTGGACGAAGCTTCCGGCGACGAGCGCGCCGGCAAGATGCCCGCGACCCCGGTTCCCTTTCCCGCGCCAACGACCGCAACATCGCCCTCGCCTGAAGACGCGTCTCCGCCGTCGTCGGCAACGTTGGCGGATCTGCTCAGCCGCGCAGATTCGCCGCCGCTGACGCGGCCGCATCGCGTTGCTCCGCCCGAAGGAAAGGCATTGGCGGCCGCCAACGCGGATTTCCTGCAAAAGTACGGCAAGCAAGTCGTAGCGGCCAAGACACCCGATGCCGCCCGCAAGCTCAAGGTTCGTCTCGGCGACCTGGCTCGCCACGGCGCCGAACCGGCCGACATGCGGTTCGTCATGCTCGGCGCCGCCGGCGTACTGGCCGCCAATCTGGGCCAGATCGGCCCGGCTTATAACCTGGCGAACGAAATGTCTCGACAGTTCGAAGTCGACGCGTACGACGTGAAGCTGAAGGCGGTCCAAGCCGCTGGGAAATATGCAACGACTCCCGCGGCGTTTGCGGTGGGCGCGTTACAGACGCTGGCCCTGGCCGAACGTGCTGCGCGCTGAGGGCCGATTCGACGTCGCGAACCGTGCGGTAAGCCAGGCGGCCGGTTTTGCCCGCAAGACGAAAGACAAAGACCTGATTGCCCAGGTCGGCGCCCTTAAGGCGGCGCAGCGCGAGACAGTCTTCTGCGCAACGCCGACTATTTGAAGGCGCTGACGGACCTGAAGAAGTCGCCCGACGATCCGGCGGCGAATCTGGCGGCGGGCAAGTACGAAACGCTGGCGCTGGGAAATCGGCGCGAGGGGTTGTTGAAACTCGCCGACTCGAACGACCCGCAGTTCGCCGCGATTGCGCGGCTCGAAGCCGCTGCGCCGGCGATCCTCGCCAAGGGGCCCCGTTAGCGGCGGCCTGGCGCCAGGCCGCCGCCGAGCAGGACGAATTTTACCAACCTCGCTGTCTGCTGGAAGCCAGGTACGCCTGGTTGAGAGCCAAGAGCTCCGGCGGGAGCCGCGCATTGCCGGCGGAACTCGCGGAGGAGCTACAAGCGGCCGGCGGCTATCCCTTGGCAAGGCTGCGGCCCGGCGTCGCGGCCCAATACTATGAAGGCGCCGATTTTCAACGTCTGCGTGTGGAGCGTGAAGACTCGAGCATCGGATTTCACTTTGGCCAGGGCTCGCCCGAGCCGTCCATGCCTAACAACTTTTTCTCCGCGCGCTGGACCGGCTTTATCAAACCGCCCGTCAGCGGACGCTATCGGATTACCACGTTAACGGACGATAGCGTGCGGCTGTGGATCGACGGCAAGCAGATCATAGATCGCTGGGGACAGAACGCCGGCACGCAGTATGCTTTTGTCGAGCTGACGAGCGATCTGCACGCGTTCCGCATGGAATACAACGACACGTTTGACGTGGCGGTCGCGATGCTGAGTTGGAACCTGGCGGATTTTGCCGACCCCGACTATCTGCAATGGACCACGCTCGACGCACTCTATTACGATCCCGACAGCCCGTTTCAGACGCCGGAGTTGGGACCGCCCTAACAAATACAGCCGGCGAGGCGTCTCCCCCGAAGCTATAATGGGCGCGGCAAAGCTGGAGGAGGCGCCGGATGCGAACCGTGGACTTTATTGTGCTGGCATTGATTGGACTGGCGTCGCTTCTTGCCCAGGCGGCAGTCCTGCCAGAGGGCTCGGCGGCGATCGCCGCAGAACCTCAGGCGACCAACCCGCAACCAGAAAATTCTCCGGCGCCGCCCATGCCCCCCGCGGATGAGAAACCGGCGAAGAAACCAGAGAGAAGTTACCGTGGGCCGCTGCCCGAACTCTCGGCAGAGCAGGTTCGCTTGCGCGAGGCGTTGCGTGCCGACGTCGAACAGTTGGCGGGCACGATTGGCGAACGCAACCTGGTACGTTATCAGCAACTGCTGGCGGCCGCCAATTACATTTCCCGCTCGTTCGCGGCGGCAGGATACCGAGTAAACAAGCAGACCTACGAGGTCCGCGGAAGAAAGTGCGACAACCTGGAAGTTGAATTGGCCGGCGGCAAAAGCAAAGCAGAGATTGTGATCGTCGGCGCGCACTACGATTCCGTCCGGGGATGCCCCTGGCGCCAATGACAATGGCAGCGGCGCCGCGGGCTGCTGGCCCTGGTTCGGCGTTTTGCCGGCCAGAAGCCTGAGCGGACGTTGCGCTTCGTTGCGTTCGTGAACGAGGAGCAGCCCCACTTTCAGACCGGCGAGATGGGCAGCATGGTCTACGCCAAACGCTGCCAGAGGCGAAAGGAAAACATCGTGGCGGCGATCAGCCTGGAAACCATCGGCTACTACAGCGACGAGCCCGACAGCCAGCAGTATCCGCCATTGCTTTCCGCACTTTACCCGTCAACGGGCAATTTCATTGGCTTTATCGGCAATTTGCGGTCGCGGCAGCTCGTCGACGAGTTCACCTCTTCCTTCCGGCGCCACGCGAAGTTTCCCAGCGAAAAAGCAGCGCTTTCGGAGCGAGTGCCCGGAATCGGCCGGTCCGATCAATGGTCGTTCTGGCAGTACGATTTTCCGGGCTTAATGGTCACCGACACGGCGCCGTTCCGATATCCCTATTATCACGAGCGGGAAGACACACCCGACAAGCTCGATTACGATCGAATGGGGCGCGTTGTCGACGGACTGGCGGGCGCTATCGGCGATCTGGCAAAGCTCGCCGCAGCGCCTGAAGGCGATTGAAAACCTGCGGACGCATTGCGTCTTTCATGGCCCTGGCGTCCCTGTCGCCTTGTTTTCATCGACCTGCATTTGGGCCTTGCGGATTTCGCGATGAGCCTTGAGATACTCTGCGATCTCCTCGTGGATCGCAGGGGTCTGGGAGATCACCACGCGCCGAGTTGGTGAACTCTTGAATTGAACCGGGGCCGCCGACTTCATCCCATGTCGTCATTGCAATATTGGTCGTGATGTTTTCGATGAGCGTTGTGAAGTCGAGACCGGGCGAGTTGCTCGACGCGTTTGACGGCCGGGCCACCAGGTCGAAGACGGGATAGACCTTGATAACGAGCATATTCTCCGCTTCGGTTTTCGTTGTGACGAACAGCACCTCGTGGCGAATCAAATAGATCAGGTCCAACTCGTCCAGCAGCAGTTGCAATGCCGTCCTCAGGGGCAGCCCCTTGATCGAGCATGTGACGGGCGCCTCCTCGCTGAAGCCCTCGTCGGCGAGCGCCCGGTGGTCGATGCAGAGTTGCACCTGACGCTGTTCCGCAAGCCGCCTCAAGGCATCGATCAGTGGGTGCTCAGTGAATTCCAGGTCGCATTTCGCCCGCAGAGCTTCTTCAATTTGGGCTTCCTGGCTGCACAAGGGCGGCTCGGCCTGCGAAGGCCAGTTGTCGGTCGCCGCCAGCCGCAGCCGCGCGGACGTACGATCCGCTTCGAGTGCTGCCTTCCACGGCCCCCACGGCCCTCCGTCAAAACCCAACGGCACGCAGTCGGGCAACAACTCGGCCACCAGCCTGGCTACGCGGTACTGGACTTCCTCGGTGTTCCGAACCACGATGCCTTCGCCGACCGCGCGGATGATCCCTATGCCCTGTGGTTCCCAACTCTGTGGTTCGATCAGCTCCGGAACCAGCTTGACGATCTTCTCGATCATCGCTTCCAGGTTGAGGTCCTTGGGAGGAGCAAGGGGCCGATTGTCGAGGCCCGCCGTGGGCTCTGCTTCCTTGCTGGGTTCCGCCTCTTTCGCCGTCGCCGCGTCCTTGGCGGCGTCGCCATCAATGCCGGACGATTTAGTCGTCTGCTGTCTTTTGGCGCCGGCCTGGGCGCCCTGCGGCGGCGTCGAATCACCGACGATCTGCTGAGGCGGGCGCCAGCCGCTCTTTGACAGCCCCAGCTTCGTCCCGCGTATCAACCGGAAGGCGCGGAGTTTTTGCGGCTTTTCCTGGTAAGACGCCTCAGACGCCTTGGGCGGCAGCGGAGGGTCGACGCGCTTCGCAGCCGCCATTTGCTCGTCTCGCACGCGGCGCAGGGCCGCCAGTAGTACGACGATCTGGTCATGAACCTCGTCGGTCTGCGAGACGGCGATGGACCGAGAACGCGGGTCCGCGGTGATCGATCCCGGTCCGCCGACTTCATCCCAGGTGGTTGGTGCAATAGTGGTCGTGATCAGATCGATCAGCCCGGAATAATTGCCCTCGTCGTCGAGTCTGTTTAGGCCGAATCCTCGAAGTCCCATGCCTCCTCCGAACTCGCCAATTGTCGGGCGAGGGAGCATGTCGGACCGGCTCGGCGAATTATCCGCCCCGTCACTGGCGAGCGGCGCCGGACGAAAATCGCTGTCGAGCGTGACCAGATCCTCCACCGGATACACTTTGATGCGCAGTTTATTCTCCGCTTCGGTCTTGGTCGTGATCAGCAGATACCCGTCGCGCACGACATAGGTCAAGTCGAGCTGCTCCAGCAGCAGCCGGAGCGCTGACCACAGGCGGATGTTCTTCAGAGTCTGCGTGACGGGCGTGTCCGCATCGAGCCCCTCGTCGCTGAGCGCCCGATTGTCGAGTACAATCCGCAGTTCGTGCTGCTGCTTGAAATAGTCCATCACCTCGCCGAGCGGTCGTTCTTGGAAGTCAAATTCGGTCGGCTGATCGAGCGCCGCAAGAATCTTCGCCTGCTCGGGGCTGGGAAGCGGCCGGGGGGCAATCTGTTGTTCGGACTCTTGCTCGGTCGCTGGCGCGGCGGCCGCGAACAAGACACACAGGCCTGCACCGAGTGCGAGGCGCAGCAGGAAACGCGACATGGCGATGCTCCTCTTCTCTGTTCGACCGGATGCACGAAACGTGCTCGAAATGGTTTGCGCGGCGATTGTTCCAAATCGCCGCGCCGCTTGCGAGCTTACCGCCGCCGCTACGGCCGTGCAAGCATTTGCTGCGAGCGCGAGCGCTGCCGCGCTGTATACGCTGTCATCGCGCGAAGATGGATTTCCAGCGAGCGGCGCGTGTTCGAAGGTAGCACGCGGGCGCTTTGGAAGCCCCAGGCGAGAGAGTCATCGGACATCGGCGCATTTCTCAGGGAATTCTGTTGCTTCACGCAGCACGATGGATATATTTAGTGCTTAGGCGGCGCCCTTCACTTCATTCGCCGCTTTTTCGGAACAGTGACACTTCGGAAGTGAAGCTTCGGAACAGTGAAACCCAGGAGTGCGTTCTTCGCCGTGCGAGGCCGTTCCTGATTGCGGCTTTTGTCTTGCCTTTCTCCGCGTTTCGGAACGAAGTCTGCGCTATCGGCGGCGAGTCGGTGCTCCGCGAAGGAGGCGACTATGAGGCAGTCTGTACGCGCGTCTCTCGGCAGGGCTTGGTATTTAGGCTCTTCGCAAGGGGGCCAAGGTATCTTTCGGGGCTGTGTCCGCTGGGGCGGCGCAGTATTGCTCTTGCTGATCACGGCCTGTTCTTCCGTGGCTGACGAAGCGGATGCCGAAGCTGAACCTGCCTCAGCGGAACAAATCACGGCGGGTCATGAATTGTTTGTCCGCGAATGGACGGTTGACGACCGGCGTTCCGTTTCGGGCGATGGGTTGGGGCCCATGTATAACGCGGCTTCGTGCGTCAAATGCCATCGGCTCGGCGGAATAGGCGGGGCTGGTCCGAACGACGACAACGTCGATCTGCTCACGCTCAAAGTGCCGCGCAAAGTCGTCGTGACTGGTGATGAGCTCAGGCGCCGAGTCGCCGCATTTCATCCGGCCTTGGCGATCGAGCAACTTTCCGCCACCACGGTGTTGCACCGTTTTTCGCCCGATTCGAACTACGACGCTTGGCGCAGGCGATTTCTCACGACAAACCAGCCGGACCAATTGCCGTTGGCTCGAATTGTGGCTTACGCCACGGGGGCGAACAAACATCCAGTCAAAGGGATGAATCCCGTTCAGCGACTGCACGGCATGGCGTATCAGCATTCGCAGCGCAATACGCCGGCGCTGTTTGGCGCGGGACTGATCGATTCGCTCCCGGATTCGGTCTTCGTCGAAATGCAGAGACGACAGCCAGCGAAGGCCGGCGGCGTGAGCGGACGCGTGCCGTGCACCGCAAACGGTCAGGTCGGCCGGTTTGGCTGGCGAGGGCAGACTGCGAACCTTCACGAGTTCGTACTCGGCGCCTGCGCCGTCGAACTGGGGCTGGAAGCGCCAGGCCGCTCCCAGCCGATCGACCCGCTGCAAGTCCGTTACGATCGGCCGCTGTTAGAAGACCGCCATGGCCTGGATATCAGCGAAGAGCAGTGCCAATCGCTGACTCAGTTCGTGCGACGCCTGCCGCCGCCGCGGCGATTAACGCCAAGCGATGATTTCGCGGCGCAAACAGTCGCCAGCGGCGAGAGGCAGTTCGAGAAGATCGGCTGTGCGGATTGTCACGTGCAGCAAGTCGCCCATATCACCGGCATCTACAGCGATCTGTTGCTGCACGAGATGGGCGAAGGCCTGGAAGATCCCGTGCCCGCCAGTTCGACCGGCTCGGCGAGTTACTATGGGGGCGCGGACTCGCTGCTTGTCAACGCTACGCCCGAGCAACGCCGCGAGTGGCGCACGCCGCCGCTGTGGGGCGCGGCGGACAGCGGGCCGTACCTGCACGACGGCCGCGCTCAAACGTTCGCCGAGGCCATCGCATGGCACGGCGGCGAAGCCGCCACGAGCGCGAAAAACTTCCGGCGGCTCGAGAAGGAGGAGCGGGACGAGCTCCTCGCCTTTCTCAATTGTCTCGCGGCTCCGGCGCCTGAGGCCTTAGCGCTGGAGAATATCCTGCCAGCCGGCGACGACTAATATCGATCGCCGCCTAACAGTAAGAGAGTTTCTGGCCGCCGGCAGGGCTTCGCCGGCGAAACGGCGCTCGGCCCGTCATGTCATGCGCCTTGCAACCGGCGGCCATGCCTTGCTGCCAGTACTCTTTGCTGCGATGATAGTCATGGCGTCAGTCGTCTGCACTGTACGATACTGCGACGGCGCAAGAGAACTGCTCCCTTTTGCGTTGCCGTTCGCGCGCTCCGGTTCAGCATGGGCAAAAGGGGCATGGGCAAAAGGTCGGTAGCTGCTGGCGCCTATCTGCAAAGCGATGAGAGAGTAAATCAATGACCGTGACTGCAAGTTGGTTCGTTCGAGGGATTGGAATTTGCGGCGGCGCGATCGTCGCCATGATCTTCTTAGGCGTTTTCGCCGCCGACGGCCAGGCGGCCGACGCGCCGAAGAAGCCCAACCTGGTGTTCCTGCTGGCCGATCAATGGCGGGCGCAGGCGACCGGGTATGCCGGCGATCCGAACGTGAAGACGCCGAACCTCGATCGCCTGGCGAGCGAAAGCGCGAACTTCGTCCGCGCAGTCTCGAATTGTCCCGTCTGCTGCCCGTTCCGCGGCTCGCTGATGACCGGTCAGCGTCCGCTGACGCACGGCGTGTTTCTCAACGACGTTTCGCTGCCGGGCGAGGCGACGACCATCGCCGAAGTGCTCGTCGGCGGCGGTTACCAGACCGGCTATATCGGCAAGTGGCACCTGGACGGTCGGGGCCGGTTGAGCTTTACGCCGCCCGAACGCCGCCAGGGCTTTCAGTACTGGAAGGCGGTCGAGTGTACGCACGACTACAACAACTCGTTCTACTACGCCGACGCGCCGGCCCGCATGACCTGGTCCGGCTATGACTCCAAGTCCCAGACCCAGGACGCAGAGCAGTACATCCGCCATCAGGCCAGCCGCGGCCAGCCGTTCGCCTTGTTCCTGTCGTGGGGAACGCCGCATAATCCCTACCAGACGGCGCCGGAAGAATACCGCGCCATGTACCGGGCCGAAGACGTTCAACTGCGGCCCAACGTGCCGGCGCAGTTCAAGATTCCCGCTCGGCGCGAGCTGGCCGGCTATTATGCTCACTGCACGGCGCTCGACGATTGCATCGGCGAGCTGTGGGAAACGCTCAAGCAGGCCGGGATCGAAGACAACACGATCGTCGTGTTTACGGCCGATCACGGCGACATGCTCTATTCGCAAGGCCAGGTCCGCAAGCAGAAGCCGTGGGATGAATCGATCCGCGTGCCGATGCTGTTCCACTGGCCGGCCGGCATCGGCCGCGAAGGGCGGCAGCTCGACGCGCCGATCAATACCGAGGACCTGATGCCCACGCTGTTGGGCCTGCTCAAACAGCCGGTTCCCAGCCAGGTCGAAGGCGTCGATCTGAGCGGCTACGTGAAAGGCGGCGAAAAGCCGGCCGACGACGCCAGCCTGATCACCTGCCCTTCGCCGTTTGGCGAATGGACCCGTAAACGGGGCGGGCGCGAGTATCGCGGGCTGCGAACCGCTCGCTACACGTACGTACGCGATCTCAACGGCCCCTGGCTGCTGTACGACAACGAGTCCGACCCGTACCAACTCAAGAACGTTTGCAACGATCCCAAACTTGCCGACGTACAGGCCGCGCTCGACAAGCAACTGAACGAAAAGCTGGCCAAGACGCACGATGAGTTTTTGCCGGGCGAAGAGTACATCAAGCAGCGCGGCTACCAGGTCGACGCCAACGGAACGGTTCCCGTCCGGCCTTGAGCGGCCTGGTTTTAGCGGAGCCGTTCGGGTTTTGTCGGCTTTCGCTCTGTGAAAGTACGTGCTTTCGCGGAGCGAAAGCCGACGATGCGGCCTCGCCGCGATTTGATTTACACGAGGTAAAATAATGTTTCCCGGTGATCACCGACCGAACGACGATCGATTCAACCGCCACGAAGCCGCGGGGACGCCGCTGTTGAGCGCGATTGAAGAACTTTGCCGGCTGAACCCCGACGAAACGCTGGCCGCGATGGAAGAACGCACGCTCGGACAGATCTTCCGCATCGCCGTGCAAACCTACGGCGATGAGTTGCCCGAGTTCTGGCGGATCTGGCAAGACTGGAATCGTCCCGATCTGCGGCAGCCGATGGGCGATCTATAGCCGCGGCGTACGGACCCCGGCTACAGATTGGGACGGGCGAAATGAGGCGTCTTTACGCTCCGAGGGCCTGCAGTTGCGTGCCAGTTTCCGTGTTCCGCTCCGCCACCGCCGGCCTTGTGCCGGTGGAGCGGTGATTGATCAGCTAGAGACCAAGGCTCGTCACAACCTTTCGCCCCTTTTTCGCGTTTGCCCGCCGCCTGCGGCGGCGGGTAAACGCGAAAAAGGGGCGCATGAATCTCGGCGTGGTAAGCGCACTAGCTGCAAATCACCGCTCGACGGGGGCGAGCACCGTCGTGGCGGAACAAATCCGGCATAACTACAGACCGGCGGTCACTCTTCCTCTCCTACTGGTCGTCCAGCGTTTCTTTCGGTTCGATCGGCCGGCGTTTCTTCTGCAAGCTCACGCCGCCGTAGTTCTTTTTCAGGCTGCCGGGCTTGCTGAGGTTCTCCTGCGTGAAGCTAACCTCGAATTCGCCGCCGACTTCCTGGCTGCATTTCATGCACAGCCGGGCTTCGGGAAGCGCTTCCACTCGTTCCGGCGGAATTTCCGCCTTACAGCGAGCGCACCAGCGTCTTTTCACAGTCATCTTCGCGTCTCCTGAAAGGACCACGGTTCGTTGACGGCAAAATGGGGAACGGCTGTTTTTCGCACTGCGCAACAAAAAAGCCCGCCAGCAAACGGGCTTGATTGAGTCAGCTTTTGTTCCACCGCCGGAATCATAACGCCGTCGGCCCCTTTGTCAATCTCGCGGGGTGGATTCGATACCCGCTGCCGGCCGCAGTTCGTGCGTCACGGCAGCTCCGGCTTCACCGGCGTCAGGCCGTCTTTCGCCACCGGATACTGCGCATCGTGCCGCTCCATGCTGGCGATCAAGCCTTGCATCATGCTTCGCAGCTTCTCGGGCTGGGCCTGCGGCCAGGTTCTTCGACTCGAAGGGATCTTCGGCCAGGTTGTAGAGCTGATAGTGCGAGCCTTCGGAAGCCTCCGAGGGAACTGGAGGAAGTAGTGGTAGATCACCTTCCAGTCGCCGTTGCGGTAGCACGGTGAAGTAGTTGCTGCGATGCGGCGAGTGCGGGTAGTGCATCAGGAACGTCTCCTTGCGCGAGCTTGTCGGGCTTGCCGGTCAGCAGCGTGTCGAGCCGGCGAGCCGTCGACGACGTGATCCTTCGGGCGCTGGACGTCGGCCAGCGCCGAGAATGGTGGGGAACAGGTCGTAAACGGCGGCCTGCTGGCTCTGGATCGGCGCCGGCCGCGATCGGCAGCCGCTGCTGATGCGGATTGTCGGCGTTGGCCTTGGCCCAGGCGGCGATGAAGGGCACGCGCATGCCGCCCTCGTAGTGGGCGCCCTTCTTGCCGCGCAGCGGAGCGGCGCAGGCCACGGCGTGCTCGTGCCCGAGCGGCGCGTCGGAGCCGTTGTCGCCGAGGAAGAAGATCAGCGTGTTGTCGGCGACGCCCAGCTCGTCGAGATGGTCGAGCATGTCGCCGAGCGACTTGTCCATGCCTTCGATCAGCGTGGCGAACGCCTGGGCGGGCGCGGGCTTGCCGGAGTCCTTGTAGTGGTCGGCAAACCGCGGATCGGAATTGAACGGCGCGTGCACGGCGTAGTGGGCCATGTAGAGGTAGAACGGCTTGTCGGCCTTCACCGCATCGGCGACGTGCCGCTTGGCTTCGATCGTCAGCGCTTCGGTGAGAAACGTCTCGGTGCCGTGGTACTTTTCCAGGTGCGGGCACGGCGTGCGACGCCCGTTTCGTGCCGTTGCCGTAGTTCTTCTTGCCGTAATAGCTGCCGGGCGCGCCGATGGAGCAGCCGGCCACGTTGACGTCGAAGCCCAGGTTCTTCGGCTCGGCGCCTTCGAACGCCCGGGCGCCGAAGTGCCCCTTGCCGACGTGGATCGTGCGATAGCCGGCCGGCTTGCAGCAGCCGCGGCAGCGTGACGTCGCTTGTTCAGACCCTCGCCAGTTCCAGTCGGGCGGCCCTGATGGGCCCGCGTTGTTCTTGTCGGGATTGATCCAGTTGGTGGTGTGATGCCGCGCGGCGTTCTGCCCGGTCATGATGCGAGATCCGCGTCGGCGAGCAGACGCTCATGGCGTAGAAGTTGTTGAAGCGGATGCCCTCGCTTCGCCAGCCGCTCCATGTTGGGCGTGCGGTAGTAGTCGTTGAGCGGATACCGCTTCGGCTGGCCCGTCGCGTCGGTGAGAAACGGCACCGAGGTGTCCATCACGCCCATGTCGTCGACCAGGAAGACGACGATGTTCGGCCGGTCGGCTTTGCCTCTGCGGCCTGGACAAGGGCGCGAGGCGCCGACGGCGCCGCGAGGGCGAGAATCAGTGGGAGGTGCGTAGCATGTTAATTTCCCGTGCTGAAGAAGCGGATCAGTGCGGCGGAGCAAGGAAGACCACTTGCGCCGCGGTGCGCGAGGGATGAGGCCGCGCACTGGGTTGTCGAGTCGTTTTCACGCCCGGCGCCGGGGTCGATTATACCCGCCGCGGGCGCAGGATTTCTTCGTGCGAGGCGGCAAAAACGAAGAAACCTGATCGAACCGGTTGCCACATACTGGGCAGCGCAGGATTCTACACCAACGGTCTCGCACACGGCGCTCCAGGAGCTTGCCATGCGCCCTTACGAAATCCAATTGCCGCCGCTGCTGAGGCGATGCACGCCGCCAGTAACAGCACGGTGCGCCACGGCGATTCAGTGACGTCTTAGCCAAGCCGTCCATTCATCGGCTGGTCGTTCCTCGTTCTGCCGGCCGCCAGCCGCGCTCGCGCGACGCAACTCGCTTTCATCCACGGGTTGGACGGTTAATAGATCGTCCGTGCTCATAATGCGGCCCACCCTCGCACGGCCATCCGGCGACTTGGCGGTCAACGACGTAGTGCAGATTTGCGATTAGATCCTGGACGTCAGTTCCATCAGGAAACACAATGTCCAGCGGCTCGTCAACCGGCAGCACATTGGGCTTCACGTCTTTCATCTCAAAGACGGAAAGAGCGACGTAGGGCGTCGGCGTATGCATTCCGCTTGCCCAATACTCGACTCGATAAGGAAAATACAATCCGTCGCCCAAGGGCCTAATGTCGCTGCACTCATACTTGAACACCCACGGGCCGTTCGGAAGCGAGATGCGGCAATTCACTGGCAGCCAACCCTTTGAGCCGTCCACTTCGATAACTATTGCAAGCTCGGGACTATCCAGCTCGCGGGCAATTCGATACAGGTTCGTCGAACGATCGTATTCGGCAGGTTTTCCATCGTCGTAAAAGTCTTCCCACGATACAACTCGCGAGTTGCCCCAAATCAGGTGCATGGGGTCGGTCGCGGAGTCCTCCAGACCGTTGCCACGCCGCTCAATGAGCGCGGGCGGGCGGGCGATCACCGTCTACGGGGTCGTCGGGGAATTCAATGAGGCGTTTGCTCCACCGAGGCGCGAGAGGCGTAGCGCGCCTCTCGCGAGCGTGCAGAACGTCAGAGCCGATCGCACCGTCGAACTCGATGCCGTCTTCACTAACGAACTTGCGTTGAGGCGTGCGGCGATAGATGATCGTCGTATCGCTGCTTACCGTTGCATTCTCAAGGAGCATAACGTCGTTCCCGAGGAAAGCCGTAACCCGCGCCTCGATCTCAAGCGACAAATAACGCGCCCGGTTCGCCACGACCTGGCGCGCCACCTGCCCGACGGTCATCGGGCCGCCATCGGCCGCCAACGACGTTTGGCCGCCGACAAGTGCACTTCCAGCGAACAACACGCGTGCCGCTCCGAACGCGCTGCGTCGCACAAGAATCGCCTGGTGAATGGCGGCGCACAATTGGGCGGATCAGGAACAACAGCGTGCGAGCGAAGCAGGGTAGGGATATGGTTGCGTGCATCGCATTTCCTCGCTGGGGAAGGTCGCAGTTGAGTACTTTACTTACGTTGAGCGGGTTTGCTCGGACAGGGTCTATTGCAAACGCGCACACAAGTCAGGAACGATCGAAACTACCACGAGTGGCAGAAATGCACTAGCCATCGCCCGACAATGGCGCTCGCCAGGCAGATTGGTAAGGCAAGGCCAAGGGCCGCATACGAGCCATTCGATCTCGGTTTGTCAAGCAGAATCGACACCCCGTCCCAGCTCGCCCGATCCTTTGGGGGCCGCGCAAGTCACGCAAATCGAAGTCAAATGGGGCGTTCGCGCCGTCCAAAACTGTTGCTATGGCGATACTCTTAGGCACGACAAAGACGAAACGGCCGCGCTGCGAACTTCGCTTCGGGGGCAGATAGGGTATGAACGCAGGGCAATCGCATCTTATTTGCCGTGAAAACTAGCGAGAATCCGTTCCAGAACGTCAGTGTTCCATCCTGCCTGTAGCCGCTTACCTCGGATGCTCCCTTTTTCCGAAGTGTCCTGTTGGAGTAGCATCAACGCGAGTCGCCGAAACACGCTCGCAATCTCCGGGCCTTGTCCTTTGCGAATGCGCGATTGGTCCTCTCCGAAGACGACATCTAACGTCCAGTGCAACGTATTTTCGATTCCCCAGTGTCCGCGTACCAGCCGAGCAATACGTTTCACTTCGGGAGGAAGGCTGCTGATGAAATAGGTGACCTCCTCTTGGATCTTGTCGTTCACTTGGCGGTAGCGGTAGACCATGCCGATCGTCTTTACTCCGATCCACTCCAGACTCTTGCGCAGCTCGGGCGGGGCGGCGATGACGTAGTATTCGCGTCTCTCGTCGCGACCATGGCTGCGCTCGGATTTCTTGAAACTCCGCATGCCTGGCACTTTGAAGTCTCGATCGGCGTAGTCGGTGAACAAGTTGGCGAGCATCGCGTGCAGGCCGGGCTGGTTGTCTTTGACGGTCAGCACGTAGTCCGCGCCTTGGGCCTTGATCGCGGCCGTCGTGGCTTTTTGGCAATGCATGGCATCGAGCGTCACCACGGCCCCCGTCAGCTCCAAGACCGCGAGCAGTTGCGGGACGGCCGTGATCTCGTTCGATTTGTCGTCCACGGCCACTTGGCCCAGTGAAATCCGCAGGTCGCTCGCCCAAGCGCTCACTAAGTGCAGGGCCGACTTCCCTTCCGCCTTGTCGAACGAGCGGCGCAACGTCTTGCCGTCGATCGCCACGTGTTTCTCTTTCAAGGCCAAGCCCAACGACCGCAGCCAATTGTGCAAGCACGTCAGAAACTCGCTCGTGTCGAGCCGCGAAAACACGCGCCCGAAGGTGTCATGGGAAGGAATGCCGTTGGGAAGATCGAGAAACCGCAATAGCCAATCCAGCTTGCTATTCCCGAACCGTTCCACGTCCGCCCAACTATTGGCGCCGCAGATTGCGGCGCACAACGCAATCACCACCATGTCCGATAGAAGATGATCCTTCGTTCGGTCAACCCGAGGATCGGTCAGCTTGGCAAACCTTTCCCGAATTGCCACGACTCCAACGCGTGCCATCACAACCTCCGTGAAAAATGGGGACTCCTTCGTTCCACGGAGAATCTTTCGCCTGTCCACTTGCCGCTGGCTACTGAACACGTGAAAATTCGTTCAGATTAAGATGCGATTGCCCTGGGTATGAACGGAGTTCGTAGCGACGCCGCATTTTCAAGGTCAATCTTGCCCGCCTCGGCAAAAATGCCGTACGAATTAAGAGCACGGACCACCGCTTCGACCGACGCCCCATGCTTGCCGTCAAGTTTCAACCGACCGACGACGCCGTCAAGCGAGACGTCGAGCCCGCAATGGTGCAGCGCATGCCACACCGCGTATGCGGCGCAAAACTGATCACGCTTCGCCCGCGGATAGTTTTGTTCATTCAGGTAGTCTGGCAGCGGTTGTTTGACGCTGCGTTCTCGCGCCGCAGCAACGTGCTCCGGCCCGCAAATGGAGCAGAATAGTACACACAGGAGCACTAATGCGTTGGGAGTTGTTTGCATTTTTGGGACGATCCTATTCGATCTGTCGGGCAGACGTCGCAATTTGCCGTATCGCGAGCGTGCGCATGGATTGTGCCACGCGCTGGCCGCCGCTTGATTGTCCATCCAGACCGCACTTATACGTTGGTAGAGCGTTTCAGGCACTGTCGTACGCGAGCAAGCGGGGACGCTTAGTCTAGCTTCGTGGCGTCGGCAACGAGCCGGGCAAACATGTCAGACGAGGGCGTTTATTCGGCCGCCGCGGCATCGCTCTTTTCCACGGCTTCGCGTTCAATGAACCGGTCGCGGTAAACGTGATAGGTATGCACGAGATTGTGTCCCTTGCCCTTGATCTCGGCGTTGAACGACTTCCAGACTTGTTTGCCTTTGAAATCGACGAACAAGTCGTAGCCTGTGAAGCGAGCGGGAGCATAGTGCCAGCGCGGCCCGTCGGCGGTTTGCCGGGCCTCAATCAAGATCATCAGCTCCGGATCGGTGCCTGCCGAGGTGACGTAGGCGAACAGCGCGCCGTCAATGGCCGTGGGGCCGCCGACGTCATAGCGGTACAGGGGCTGCGGCAGCAGGCGCAGTTCCCAACGCTCTCCCTCAGGGCTGACGCTGTGAATGGCAAACGCCCGCGCCAAGGCGCGCATCTGCACCAGCCGAGCCGCCGGCGATTTAGCAGGCGGCCGTTCATCCTGGAGCGACTCGCGCATCACTCCCGCTTCGGGCGTCCAGCGATTTTCATGCGGCTTGTTCCGCGAGGTTTGCAGCCTCGCCTCGGAAAGCGAGTGAAACTCGTGCATCAGGCCCAAGCTGCCCGGTCCGTTAAAATTGAAGACGAAAATGCTGCCGACCGCTTCCGTACGCCCCTGCCAGGTCCAAACATAGACCGCGCCGTACTGGCCCTTGGCCCTCAACGGATTGGTCCAAACATAGACGGGCTTTTCCTGCAGCTCGAGTTTTTCTTCACGCCCTTGGTCGCGGTAGAGACTGTAATCGCGGGCCTCCTCAAGAAACAACTCGAGCAGCCTGGCCTTTTTGCCAGCCTCGCCGTTGTCTTTAGGCGTTTGCCCATCGACCTGGCCGCACAGCGCCGCCAGCCCCACAAGGCATGCGGACAGCATCATGACTTGCTCCTGCCGAAATCATGAAATGGAACCGGCGTTGTCGAAAACGCCCCAATATCAAACGCATTTGCACGCCCTGCATGGCGCATTGGCAAGATTGGCCAGAAAAGCGCCCCCTTCGCCGAACTGTTGACCGCAGCTTAAAGACAATATGTCTATGTGTCAACTTTTTTCGCGAAAGGGGGGCCAAAAGCAGAAGGAGCCTGAAGCCGGGCGTGCGGTTAGCCTGCACAAAATGCGAACATCGCGGGCGCGGTGGATCCGTAGTGTACCGAATCTCGGTGGTCTCTATGCCCTGGCAAAGACGCGTGAGCATCACGATGCCGATCGACTTCAGGTTTTTCCAGCGGTCGTATCCCGGCAGCGTCTTGGGAGCGGGCATCTGAACGTAAGTTCGCGTCTCTTCACGCCCGTGTCCTTTTTCTGTCGTGGTCATTTGACGGGCATCGACGTTGGCGAAGTCATTCTCGAACTGCTCTTCGATGTACTTGATGGCGCCCTGATGCAGCGTCCCTTGGTTGCCTTTCAAGGCCAGCAAGTAGTCGCCTCCTCCCTCGACGATCTGCTCGGCGATCTCGGTTTGCGTGCCCATGGCGTCGATGGTGATGATCGCGCCTGCCAGGCTCACCAGCTTCAAAACCTCGGGAATCGCCGTGATTTCGTTCGATTTCTGGTCGCAAGCCACCTGGGCCAACGTCAAGCCGAAGTCCGACGCCCACACGCTGACCGAATGCAGGGCGCCCAGGCCTTTGCCACGATTGTGGCTTCGCCACTGTGCGAGTTTTGTTCCAGTCCGACACACCGCCGGGCTCGCCCCGGTGGAGCGCTGATTGATCAGCTAGAATCGGCGTTTCGCCGCGTGCCCGTTCCCGTTTTCCGCGTCTGTCCGCCGCCTGTGGCGGCGGACAAACGCGGAAAACGGGAACGCAATTGTCGTTGTGGGATGCGACCTAGCTACAAATCATTGCCCGACCGAGACAAGCTCGGATCGTGGCGAACAAATGGGCATAGCGCCGATTCTGCCGAACGGGAGCTGTTTTGCGCACCCTGGCGCCTGCGGCTACGCGAACACCTTCTCGACAACCCGTCCTGAGACGTCGGTCAGGCGGAAGTCGCGGCCTTGGAAGCGGTAAGTCAAGCGGGTGTGGTCGAGGCCGAATTGATGCAAGATGGTGGCTTGCAAATCATGTACGTGCACCGGTTCTTCGGCCACGCCCCAGGCGATTTCATCGGTCTGGCCGATGATTTGGCCCCCCTTCACGCCGCCGCCGGCCATCCAGATGCTGAAGGCGTAGGGATGATGGTCGCGCCCGGTGACGGACGATTTGGCGCCGGTTCGGTTCTCGCCCAACGGCGTGCGCCCGAACTCTGAGTTCCAGACCACGAGCGTCTCGTCGAGCAGGCCGCGTTGCTTGAGATCTTTCAACAGCGCGGCGATCGGCTGGTCCGCCATCAGGCAGTTGTGCTTCAATTGCGGATCGAGATTGCTGTGATGGTCCCAAGACGAGTGGAACACGCCGACCACGCGCACGCCGCGCTCCACCAGGCGCCGGGCCAGCAGGCAGTTGCGGGCAAAGGGGCCGAACAGCCCGACGCCGCCGAGCGTCGAGCCGCGAAACGGCGGCTCATTGCGGTCCAGGCCGTAGGCATCGAGCGTGGCCTGCGTCTCGCCCGACAGATCGTTCAGCTCAGGGGCCGCCGATTGCATGCGGAAGGCAAGCTCATAGGCCTTCATGCGGCTGGCCAGTTCCGCGTCGTGAACCTCGTCCAGGTGCATGCGGTTGAGGTCGTTGATCGCGGCAATGCTCGAACGCTGCGCGGCGGCGGTGATGCCCGGCGGATTGCCCAGGTTGAGCACGGCGTCGCCGTCGCTGCGGAACTGCGTGCCGGAATAGACGCTGGGCAGAAAGCCGCTCGACCAGCTTGACGAGCCGCCGGGAATGCCGCGGCCGACCGTGACCAGCGTGACAAAGGCGGGCAGGTTTTTCGATTCGCTGCCCAGTCCATAGGCCAGCCACGAGCCGAGACTCGGACGTCCGGCGATGGCCGAACCGCAGTTCATCAGCAACTGGCCGGGCAGGTGGTTGAACTGGTCGGTGTGCATCGAACGGATCAGGCACAGCTCGTCGGCGCACGAACCGATATTCGGCAGCAAGTCGCTCATCTCCATGCCGCATTGCCCGTAGCGGACGAACTTCCGCGGCGTGCCCATCAGCCGCGCGCTCTCTTTCTTGATGAACGCGAAACGGACGTTCTCGAGCATCGACTCGGGCAGCGGCTGGCCGTCGAGCCGGTTCAGCTCCGGCTTTGGATCAAACAGATCCATCTGACTTGGGCCGCCTTCCAAGTAGATGTAAATAATGTTCTTGGCCTTGGGAGCAAAGTGCGGCGGTCGCGGTATGAGCGGATCGGCTGCGGCAGGCGTTTCGGCGTGCAGGCCATCTCCCGCCAATAGCGACGACATCGCCACTGCGCCCGCGGCGCCGGCCATGCCCCCGGACAGAAACCGGCGACGAGTGAGCAGCATTGGGTCGAAGTCCATGGCATCTACTCCCGGGTGATGAACTCGTCGAGATTCATCAGGACTCTCGCCAGCACGGTCCAGGCTGCCTGCTCGACCGGCGCGGCTGACGTGGCCTGCGTCAAACCGGCCAGCGATCGGGCCGCGTCGGGATCAGCGGTCAGGCGCGTGCGTTCTTCTTCCAGCAAGGCCAGCAGCCGTGCGGTCTCCTCGCTGCGAGGCTCCCGCCCCAGGCAACGCTGGAATGCCTCGCGGACGCGCTCTTCATTCGATCGCGCCGGCCCCGCGGCCAGGCGGGCGCCCAGCGCCTGAGCGCACTGAAAGAAGACCGGATCATTCAATAGCGTGAGCGCCTGCAACGGCGAGTTCGTGCGTTCGCGGCGCGTACAGGCCACCGTCGAGTCGGGCGCGTCGAAGGTGAGCAGCATCGGGTAGGGGGTGGCCCGGCGGAAGACCACGTACATGCCGCGGCGGTAAAGGTCCCGTCCGGTCGTGACTTTCCAGTCGACGTTGCGGCTGATGCTGGCGACGTAGGCCGGCTGCGGCGGACGAATGCCCGGCCCGCCGATCTTGGGCTCCAGCAGGCCGCTCGCCGCAAGGGCGAGGTCGCGGACGATCTCGGCTTCCAGCCGGAAGCGGCTTTGCCGCGCCAGACGCACGTTGAGCGGATCGCGTTGCTCAAGTTCCGGTCGCACGTGCGAAGCCTGGCGATACGTCGACGACGTGACGATCAGCCGGATCATCGCCTTGCGGCTCCAGCGGCGCGCCGGCAATTCCGCCGCCAGCCAGTCGAGCAGATCGGGATGCGAAGGCGCGTCGCCGCCGGCGCCAAAATTGTCGACCGTGGCGACAAGCCCCCGGCCGAACAGATGTTTCCACAGGTGGTTGACGGTCACGCGCGGCGAGAGCGGGTTCGCCGGATCGACCAGCCAGCGCGCCAGATCGAGCCGGTCCGCCTGCGGCCCGCGAGGCTCGAGCGGCGGCAGCACGGCCAGCGTGCCGGGCGAAACCCGCTCGCCCGGGTTGCGATAGTTGCCGCGCAGATGCACGTGCGTCGGCCGCTCGCTCGATCGGCTGGCGACGGTCATCACCTTGGTCGCCGGCGGCTGGGGCCTGGCGGCCGCGTGTTTCTCGTAATCATCGCACAACTTCCGCAATGGTTCGCCCGCGCGGCGGCGCAGGTCGTCGAGCATGATGCGCTGTTCCCGGCTGCGTTTTTTCGCTGGAGAGGCCAGTGCTGCCAACACAGTTTTCAACCTTTCCGAGTCAACCGCCAACGATTCGCCGGCCAGGATCGTCGAAAGGGCGGCCGATAAATCGGCTTCGCGCTGAGTCCAGGGCTTCAGCTTCGCCTGATAGCTTTCTATTTCGCCCGGTCGCGGCGCCGGCAGGTCGACGTCGTCGGCGTTATTGAAGAAGGCAAAGAGCTGATAGAACTCGCGCTGCGAGATTGGATCGTACTTGTGCGAATGGCACTCGGCGCAGGCCACCGACAGCCCGAGCCAGCCGATGCCGACCGTGCTCACGCGGTCGACGATTTCCTTGAGACGGTACTCTTCAAGATCGACTCCGGCTTCCGTGTTGCGGAGCGTGTTCCGCAGAAAGCCCGTGGCGGTTTTTTGGGCCAGCGTCGCGTCGGGCAGCAGGTCGCCGGCCAGTTGCTCGATGGTGAACTGGTCGAACGACAGGTCGCGGTTGACGGCGTCGATGACCCAATCGCGATAGAGCCAGGCGTAAGTGCGGAAGGCGTCGCCCAGGTAGCCGTCGCTGTCGGCATAATGGGCGATATCCAGCCAGTGCCTGCCCCAACGCTCGCCGAAATGGGGCGAAGCCAACAGCTTGTCGACCAGCGCGGCGTAGGCCTTCTCTCGCTCCGTTGCCTGCTCGCTTGCTCCGCCGGACTGCAGGAATGCGGCAACTTCCTCAGGCGTCGGCGGCAGGCCGGTCAGATCGAGATGCAGCCGGCGGCACAAGGTCGTCGGCGCGGCTTCAGGAGAAGGCGACCAACCGTCTTGCTCCAACCGGGCGAGGACGAAAAAGTCGATTGGATTGCGGGGCCAGGTCGTGTCGCTCACTGCGGGCGGCTCGGGGCGCACGACCGGCCGGAACGACCAATGATCGGCGTACTCGCCTCCTTCGCTCACCCAGCGACGCAACACGTCGACCTGCGCGGACGACAGGACGTGCCCGGTCGAACTTGGCGGCATGCGCAGATCCGGGTCGTCCGAAGCGACGCGGGCAAGCAACTCGCTTTCTTCCGGCTTTCCCGGCACGAGCGCCGTGGCGCCGCTTTCCAACTCGGCCAGCGCGTCTTCGCGCCGGTCAAGCCGCAGCCCCGCCTGGCGATTTCCGCCATCGGGCCCGTGACAGACCAGGCAGTGCTGCGCCAGAAGCGGCCGTACGTCTCGCGTAAAGTCGACTTTCGCCTGAGGTCCGGCGGCCCTGTGCCGTACTGCTCGCCAGCGCCGCTACGGCGACGCAGAGCAGCAGCAAGCTCAGAGGCGGGCGGCGGAGAAGCATCGGGGCAGAAAGCGTGAAGTCAGGTGATTGTGAGCGAAACGACAGAAATGACGGGTTATGGCGTCACTGTGAGTTGCTCGCCCATACTAACCCGAAGCGTTAGCGAGGAAATTCCGGCCACTGCCTCGCTAACGCTTCGGGTTGGTATCTCGACGTCGAACCCGCTCGAGCCGCATTTCCTGCGCTGCGCGACAAACCGATGCCGCTCGCCGGCACGCTCAAACCCGCGAGAAGATTGCATCGCTGACCGCGCCGGTGCTGTCGGCGAATGAGTTTGTCTCGATTCCCAGCGAGTGCAGGATGCTGAGGTACACGTTCGACATCCGCGTTTCGCCGCTTTGCCAGTAACCGCCGTGCCGCAGCCCCATGTTGGCGCCGCCGACCACCAGCGTGGGAATGTTCTTCGGGCAATGGGTCGTGCTGGCGCCGCTGCCGTAGAGCACGATCGTGTTGTCGAGCACGGTGCCGTTCTTGTCTTGGTACTCCTGCAAGCGGCCGAAGAAGTACGCCAGTTGCTCGCTGAGGAACAAGTCGTACCTGGCGAAATCGAGCTGCCCGTTCTTGTCTTCGGCGTGCGACAGGCTGTGGTGCGTGCGGCTGCAGGCCAAGCTTGAGCGGGAACGTGTCGCTGATGCCCATGCCGTCTTCGCGATTGAGCATGAACGCCACGCTGCGCGTGATGTCTGCATCGAAGGCCAGGGCGATCAAGTCGAACATGTTGCGGTAGTACTCGCGCGGCTCGCCTTCGGTGGTGACGTCGAGGTTCAGGTGCGAGTAGTCCTGCTGCTTGAGCGGAATGTCGATCCACTTCTCCGATGCCGATCAGCCGCGACTCGACCTCGTCCAGCGAAGTCAGATACTGGTCCATCTTTTCCCGGTCGGACTTGCCCAGCCGCTTGTTGAGCGAGCGGGCGCTTTCCAGCACGGCGTCGACCAGCTTGATGCGGCGCTGAAGCTGATCTCGCCGAGATTCGAGCGAAGCCCGGTCGCCGCGAAACAGGCGGTCGAACACGCGACGCGGATTGTTCTCGGCCGGGATCGGCTTGCCTTCCAGGCTGTAGGAGATGGTGCCGGTCCGCGAGAGGAACCCCGTTCCGGCGTCGATCGACAGCACCAGCGAAGGCTGGCGGCAGTATTGCTTGGTGTGCAGCGCGACGACCTGGTCGAGCCCCACCGTGTTGTACGTGCCCGGCTTCGGGTTGTGCAGCGGGGCGCCGGTGAGCCACATGTCCGAACAGACGTGCGGGTCGGCCTTGGGACCGCTCGGATGGTACAGCCCGCCCAGGAAGCTCAGTTTGTTGCGAAACGGGCTCAGCGGCTCGGTCGACTTGCCGAACACGAATTGCCCGTCTTTCTCCGCTCTCGGGAACCAACTCCAGTCGTCGAGCTCGTGCTGCGAGCGGGGCAGCGACATGCCGTTGGCCGTGTACAGGGCGCAGAACCGTCGCGGAATCTGCTCGGTGACCTCTTTGCCCATCGCCTCGAGCACAGGCAGCGCCAGCGAGACGCCGGCAAGCCCTTTGAGCACGGAGCGACGGTGAAGCTTGGTTGGCATAGTCATGAGAGATCACCAGGTAAGAGTGAAGGCGGGATGCGGCGGGCGCGGAGCGTTACTTTTCCAGGAACAACTCGCTTTGAACGACAAACCGAATCAGATCCTGCATGCGGTAGCCGGCGGGCCTCAATTTTACCCCCTCTTCTTTGAGGAATTCAAGCTCGTTATAGCTCAGGCTGCGGCCCGTCGCGTAGCCGGCCACGTGCTTCAGAAAGCTGAATGCCACCTGGTCGAGCCGCTCGTCGGCCAGATAGGCCTTCAATCCGTTGGCGTCGGCCACGTCCGTGCCGTCGGGCAACGTCGAACGGGCGTCGACGGCTTGCCCCTGCTTGAACAAGCCGCCGGCGTCGAATTGCTCGAGCGGCAGCCCCCACGGATCGATGCCGGAATGACACTTGGCGCAGCCTTCCTGGTTGCGGTGCCGCTCGATCTTCTCGCGAAGCGTGAGCTTGGCGCCGTCGTCCTCGGGCAACGCCGGCACGTTCGGCGGCGGGTCGTCCGGCGGCTCGGCGATGATCTTGCGCGCCAGCCAGGCGCCGCGTTTGACGGGGTTCGCCTCGCGGCCGTCCGACAGCCCGGCAAGAATGCCGGCCTGAGCGAGCAGCCCTCCCAGATTCTCATTATCGTGCTTGAGCGCAACGAACTCGAATCCGTTTTCCGTCCGGTCCCCCAGGCCGTAGTAGTTCGCCACGACCTCGTTGGCCACGATGAAATCCGACTGCACCAGGTTCCGCAGCGGCAGATTATGGCGAATGAGGTACTGCAGAAACTCGACGGGCTCTTGCGCAACTGGGTCTTTGCATCGCGCGTCAGCTTGGGGTAGCGTCTGCGATCGGTTTCGACGACGTCGAGCTTGTCGAGATTCAGCCATTGCGAAGCGAACTCGTGCGTGAACTGCTCGAACCGCGGATCCTGGATCATGCGCTCGGTTTCTGAGTCGAGCGAATCTCGCAAACGCCCGGTCGCAGCAAGCGACAACAGTCGCTCATCGGGCGCCGTGTTCCAGAGAAAGTACGACAGCTTCGAAGCCAGCTCGTACGTCGTCGAGCGGCTCGCCTTCAGGGCTGTGGCTGTTCTCGATCAGGAACAGGAACTGCGGCGAGGTCAGCACGACGAGCAAAGCGTCCTTGACGCTCTGCCGGAAGTCGCCGCTGCGGTCGAAGGAATCTTTCCAGACGGTCAGCAGCGCCGCTTCTTCCTGAGCGGAGACCGGTCGCCGGAAGGCGCGCGTGGCGAACGATTGAATAATCTCGCGGGCGTAGACCGCCGGCTCCGAGCTGATGCTCTGAGGCGATGAAGATATTGCGGTGCGTGGCCGGCGGCCAGGCGTCGTAGTACGGTCCTTCGAACTCGATGGAACGAATCAGCAGCCGCGGCATGTCGCGGCCGTCGGTGTACTCGCTGCGGACGCCGATCTCGCGGATGCCGGCCAGATAGTTGACGTTGTCCTTCTCCACGTCGGGACTGGGAAAGTTGCTGATCGCGCCTTCGAAGACATAATCTTGCAACTCCCGCGAGGCGACGTTCTGCGCTTCGCCCGACTTGCGCAAGCGTGCTGCCGCAGTCACGCCGCAACCCGACGTGTACGCCGATGCGCGGAGCGCGTTGCTCGAAGACTTCGAATCGTTTGGCCAGTTCGTCCGTCGCTTTCAGCGGCGTGAAGGCCACGCGGGCCGGCGCCGGCTTGTCGCCGTACTGAGCGGAGACCGTCAGCGGGCCAGCCGGCAACCGCACGACCAGGAAAGCCGGCTGCTTCAGTGCGGCAGTGAAATGCCGATCGCCCAGATGCAGCGTCAAGTTAGGCGTTTTTTGCTCTTTGCCCTTCGGCTTGGCTTTATCTTTCGCCGGATTCGGCTCGTCAGGTTCCGCCTGAGCATAGACGTCAACCTGGTAGATTCCCGCCGTCTCGATGCGGGCCGTTCGCGGCTGGGAAAGATCTTCGACCGCGGTGGCGCCGGCAGCGGAAGCATCCTGACTGGCAGCGCCCGGATCGAGCAGCAAACCGTCGTCGTATTTCGCGGCCTTTACCGTAACGCGAAAGCGACCCTGGTCGGGCAGTTCGCGCAGCGAGATCTTGAAGTTCGCCTTCGGCCCGTAAGTGCTTTCCACCTGGAACAACTCGGCGCTGGGAATGGCGGGCCGCAGCAGCAGGCCTTCGGGAATCGTCTCGTAGGCTTCGCCCTTCGGATAGCCGTCGGACCCGCGCATGCAGGCGAAGACCGCATGGTAAATGCTGTCGTATTCCCGCCAGCCGCGCACGGTGGCGTTGCCCTGATACCCTTCGATGAAGCGGTACTTCGTCCGCATGAAGAAGGGTTTGTAGTCGAACGCCTTCTCGGGCTTCAATTGCGTCACCATGAAGTCTTCGTTCTGGAGCAGGTGACTGAGGGCGCCGAGAATCAACTTGTCGGGGCACGGATCGGAGTTGATGCTTCGCCCCAAGTCCATGCGGAAGTTCTGAATTTCGGGCGGCGTATGTTCGTCGACCAGGCAGCGATCGATTGCCCGCTCGGCGATGTTGAAGTAGGCTTCGACGAGCAGCGGCGAGAGCAGCATTGACTGCGTATTGTTCGCAAATCCCTCCTTCGAAATTGCCTCGGGCGGCAACGTCTCGGTCAAGTCGTCTTCCAGACCCAACAGGTCTCGCAGCGTGTTGCGGTATTGCGAGACGGTGAGCCGACGCACGGAGCCGTTGTTTGCTTGCTTGCGGGCGCGCACCATGGCGACCGCGTCGTCGACCCAAGCGGCGATCAACTTCCGCTCTTCGGCGCTCGGCTGAGGTTCGGCCTCGGGCGGCATAGCTTCGTCGGTTACTTGCTCTCGGATGCCTTGCCAGAGAAAGACGCGGCGGCCTGCTAACGTGCCGTCCGCCTGATCGACGCGAATGCCCGACTTCATCTCGTCGGCATTGTGGCAGCGCAGGCAGTATTTCGCGATCAGCGGTTGAATCTGCTTTTGAAATCGCTGCTGGATCGCCTGGCTCTTTTCGTCGACGGACGCATCCTGAGCCTGCGCAGCGGAAGCGGCCAAGGGCGCGATCACCAGGAACGCGGCGACGAAAGCTAAGAGGAGCCGTAAGTGCGAGTTTCTATGCGTCATATTTCCAGCGTTTTCGAGTTCGCGTGGCGCCGAGGGCGCGATTCGCCCTGTGCGACCATTCTACAGGAAATCGCTGGCTTTTTCGCGCTCGTGCGCCTTCTTTTGGGCGCCTGCGGACAGAGCGAAGCGATGCCCCAGCGACCTGGGGCTTCGCCAGGGCACAGCCGCCAGACACTCCGCCGTCAACGATAGAACGGCTGGCCTTTGAGCCACCTCGGGCCATACTTGGGCTCGGGCTCGCCGACTTCTAACGCGCCCAGGTCCGGCGCGCGGCCGGAAAAGCCGTCGTTGACCGTGGGTATTACAACGCCCGCATCCACCGCCTTGCCGCTGGGCTTGAGCCGGAAGTTCAAGTCCATGGCGTGATAAACGGCATGGCGGTGCGCCGGATCGGGCGGCGCCAGGCTTTCAAAAATGTTGAAGTCGACTTCGATGCCATGCGCCTCCTGACCGGTTGCCTCGCGGAACTCGGCCAGCGTGGCGAAGGTTTGCCAGTCTTCCGGTTGCGGCTCATACAATCGCTGCCCCGCCTTCGGCCCCAACCATGCATATTGCGACTCGACGCCTCGATTCGGCCGAAAGCCGTTGTAATCGGAGCTGTTCGCGTCGGTCGCGTTGGCCCACGTCATGATGCCGCGGCCGGGCGTGTCTCGGCCCAGGAACAGGTTGTTGCGAAAGTGCATGTTGGAAGACGGGTCGCGCAGCGTCTGCTCGCCGATGATCGTGTTGTGATACACGAATAAGCCGGCCGGTTTGCCCGAGAACTTGAACGCGACTCCCCGAGGGACGTGATACAGGAGATTGCCGATGAAATACGCCGGCCCGCCGAATACCGGTTGCGAGCTGTATCCGCCCATCGCGGCGTTGACGCCGCGGTTATCCATGACCCGCAGGTTGTGAACGCCGCCATCGGTCTCGACGAAATCGTCGTTCAGCAGGTGCATGTCGTTGTTATAGATGTCGATCGACGAAGCTCGCTGATCGGGGTCGTCGGGCGGCGTGCCGTAGGTCGAAATACCGATCGCATCATGGAAATACGCAATCGCATTGCGGGCGATGACGTGGCCGGGGCCGTAAACTTTGATCGCGTAGTAGCTGGTCAGCAGGTGGGAGCGGTACGCTCCGGCGCTTTCCCAGATCGGCCCCGTCCAGCCAATGAGCCGGAAGCGGTCGTCACGACCGAGAAACAGGTTATCTGCAATATAGAAGTCGCTGGAGCCGGCGTACTCGGTCCAGACGCCAAAACCGATATTCTCGAAGCGGCAGTTCTTCACCGTCAGGCCCACGGCGCCGAGCACCTCTTTTTGCCCGGCGAAGATCGCCACGTCGGCATTGCGAATCGTCAGCCCATCGAAGATGTGATACTGCGAGGCCATGACGTCGAACAGCCGATGATTGCCGTCGCCGTCGAAGATGACCTCTCCGTCGCCGGCGGCCTTGATCGTGATTGGCTTGTCGCGAGTGCCTTTCAAGGTCAACAACATCGTGCCGTCGAACGGCGTCATTTGCGGATCGACGTAATTCAAACGCTCGGACTTGTAGAGCCCGGCGTGCATCAGGATCGTATCGCCCGGTTTTGCCCGCCGTTCCCAAACCATGTTCCAGTCGCCCAGACCGGCGCCATAGTAAGCCTGCAATAAGCTGGTAAAGCCGGGCTCCTCTCGCGGGCCCTTGTAATCCGGCGGGTAGACGTGCAGCTTGCGTCCTTGATCGTAGGGCTGCGGCTCGGTGCGCGTCTTCACTCGCACCGTGTGCACGCTCTGGCCGCTGGCGCCGTCCGGATCGGTCAATTCGAAGCGGCATTCGTATTCCGTGCCGGGCTGCAGGTTGAGAATGCTGCCTGCGAAGCCGTCGGGGACCGTATAGTCGAGATGCTCGCGTGCCGGTACACATGCTCGCCGCCGATTCGCACCAGAGGGACGCCGGCCGCCATTTGGTCTGGCCGACAGGTCGAAACTGTACCGCAACGGTCGCATTCCGGTTGGCGTCGCCCTCGATCCGCCATTCGAAGCCGAGATTCCGCAGCGTCGGATGTTCGACGACAAACTTGCCTGGCTGCGTGCCGTTCTCGGCGTCTGCGCCTGATACGGCCAGCAAGAGAACCAAGAAACTCTGATACGTCATGGCGTACGGCTCCGCACGGCGTTGGCATTCTTTTCCTGAGCAGAGCCCAGCATAACCTGCTGCAGCGGTCGGCGAAACCAACCGTAGAGCGAGCCGCGGACGTCTTGCCTTTGAGTGTTGAGTGAGAATCTGCGATGCCCAGGCGCGCGTGCGGCCCCGCCTCCGCCGGGCTCGCCCCGGCGGGAGCGACGACTGGTCAGCTAGCTGCTCTGCTCCTCCACCTTGTCTTCACTTGCTCTCCGCTGGACTTGTCCCAGGGGAAGCCGCGATTGGTCAGTCGACTGGCGCGCCGTATTCGCCCAGCGTTTGTACATCGATCGCTGATGCACAGCCGAATTAGATCATTCGCTCGACCGAGGCAAGCTCGGCACGGGGCGCATTCGTGCCCCCGCCGCCAACTAGCTGATCAATCACTGCGCTCGACCGGGACAAGCCCGGATCGGGACGGAACAAGGCCGCTGTAACGCCGATGCTCCGAACGAGTGCGATTTTGCGCCGCTCAGGCTGCCCCTTGGCGAAGCCCCAGAGCCAACTCGGCCTGGGCGCTGCACTTTGCCCCAGGCACACAATACCCAAACCGAAAGACAAGAAGCCTTCGAGAGCGAGCCGCGGGCGTTACTTTTTCTCAGGCGCCGGCGGCAGTTTCAGGAAAGCTTCGCCGACGTCGACGCGGGCCCCGCTCGCCGGAACGTCGACATGAGCCGTCCACAAAATGGCGTTGACGATGGCCCGGCGAAACGGCGTTCGCTGGAAGTTCGTATAGAAGTGACCGAGCGTGGTACCATAAGCGCGGCCTTCATTGGCTCGCTCAAAGGCCCAGCCCATCACGACGTCTTTCCCCTTGGTGTTGACCTGCAACAGCGGCCGGGCCGCTGAGGAAATCGTGGGGTTGAGATGGATGATCCGGCTGCTTGCCGATCAGCAACGCTTTGGGTATCGCCGACGGTTCAGCGGCGTCGAGGCGAAGCGCAGAAGCGACAATCGCCAAGAGCGCGAACAACAGCGATCGACGCACAAGGACCTTGTTCATGGGCGGATTCCCGGTTGAAGAATTTAATCGCAGTGAGCGGACCTCCGCTTCAGACTAGCCGGTCGAATGGCGACGCTCAACGGATTTGACGGCGGACGAAGCCGAAGGGCGAGTCAGCGCGGAGGGGCAATTTGCTCGCCGCAGGGGCCGGCACGAATGCCGCCACAGGTGCGCCAAGCGACGATGAACTTCAAGATTCGTCCGCGGCGTCTTGACGCTTCAGCCGTGCAGAACGCCTTCGGGAGCTCCTTCGACGATCACTCGCCCGGAATGCAGGACGACGACGTGCTTCGCCAGTCGCCGCACCTCGTCGACCACGTGGCTGACGTAGATGACCGGAATCCGCCACTCCTCGACGATCCACTCAAGGTACTTGAGAACTCGCTGCTTGAGCGCGTTATCCAGCGCCGCCAGAGGTTCGTCGAGCAGCAACAGTTCCGGTGCAGCCAGCAATGATCGCCCGAGCGCCACGCGTTGCCGCTGGCCGCCGGAAAGATAGCGAGGATAGCGGCGGAGTAAATCGCCGAGTTCCAGCACGTCGACCACGTGGCTGAAATTGATCGGCTGCGCAGAAGGCGGCCGACGGCGCAAGCCGTAACGCAGATTGCCCTCGGCGGTCAGATGCGGAAAGAGCTGGTGGTCCTGAAACACCAGTCCCACGCGGCGCCGTTCGGCGGGCAGCGAGCGGCCCGCTTCCGTGTCGACCAGCACGCGCTGGCCCAATTCGATGCGGCCGAAATCGGGCCGCACCAGTCCGGCGATCATCATTAAGACGCTCGTCTTGCCGCTTCCGGACGGCCCGAACAGCGACGTCACGCGAGCGTCGGTCTCGAACGCAATCTCGAGAGCGACCCCGCTCGCATAACGATGGCGGCAATGGAACTTAAGCCGACTCACGCAGTGACTGCCTCCGCTCCAGCCATTCGCTGGCCGCCAGCGCTGCGCAGGCCAGGGCGATGGAGATGGCCACCAGCCGCCAGCTTGTCTCGATGCCGCCAGGCTGATTGACCAACGTATAGATTTCCAGCGGGATCGTGCGCTGGCCGTCGATGCTGCCGGCCACCATCATCGTGGCGCCGAACTCTCCCAGGCTGCGAGCAAACGCCAGAATGGCGCCCGCCACGACCCCGCGCCGAGCCAACGGCAGGCTGACGGTGAAAAACGCGTCGAGCCGGCTGGCGCCCAGGCTGCGGGCCGCGAACTCCAACCGCGGATCGACGGCGTGAAAGGCCAGCCGAATCGACCGCACCATCAAGGGAAAGCTGACGACGGCCGAGGCGACGGCGGCCGCCCGCCAGGTGAACAAGACCCGCACGCCAAACCACGACTGCAGCCAGGAACCGATCGGCCCGCCCGGCGCCAACAGCAGCAACAGCAAGTAACCTGTGACCACCGGCGGCAAAACCAGGGGCAGGTCAATCGCCAGTTGCAGCAGCCCCTGCATGGCCTGCAGGCGCCAGCCGCCGCTGTTTTTCCAGCGCCAGCGCATAACCGAGCGCCACGGCGGCCGGCAAGCTGGCCAATACGGCGCAGACGCCCACCTGAAAGCTCAACCAGAGGGCCGACCACTCTTCGGCCGTAAGCATCGTCCGCCAGCCTTCCATATTCAGGGCTTGCGATCGGCCGTCGCCGCAGGCGCCGAGAAGCCGTAGCGACGGAAAATCTCAGCCGCCGCTTGGGTCTGAAAGGACTCGTACAGCGCCGCTGCGGCCGGCTTGTCGCGGGCCTGCTTCATCAGCGCCCAGGGGTAAACGATCGGTCCGGAGAGCTTTTCGTCCAGCGCAAAGGCGACCTTCACCCGCTTGGAAATCGCAGCGTCCGTCGAATAGACGATCCCCGCCTCGGCTGCGCCGGTCTCCACGTATGCCAGCGCTTGCCGCACGTCGGCGCCGCCCACGGCCTTTGACTTGATTCGCTTCCAAAGCCCAAGCCCGGTCAATGCCTGGCGGGCGTAGATGCCCGCCGGCACCGAGTCGGGCTGGCCGATCGCGATCCGCTGCACGCGGTCGTTCAAGAGATCTTCGGGGCCGGTCAATTCGAGCTTTGAATCGGCGGGCACAATGACCGCGAGGCCGTTGCCGAGCAAGTCATGCCGTCTGGCGATAAGTCCCTTTTCTTCGAGCGCATCGACCCAGCGTTGATTTGCCGAGAGGAACAGGTCGGCCTCGGCGCCAAGCTGCAGTTGGTGAGCCAATGCGGCGGAGGAGCCGTAGCTGACTTTGACGCTCACATGCGAGTGATTCTTAGCGAACGACTTGAGCGCGTCGTCGACCGCCTCTTTGGTGCTGGCCGCGGCAAAGACCAGCAAAGTCGCCGGCGGCTGCGCCATCGCCTGGCCCGTTCTGCCCGGCGCCCATGCCGCCAGCACCGCCAAGACGTACGTCACGCGGAAGAGGCGAGTCATAACAAAACCGTCTGAAGAGAGCCTGGTCCAGCGAGAAACAAGGTCGTTCACTCCGCGTTCGAAGCGGTGTATACGAACGGTTATAACCGGTGTGCTGCGGCTTGGCCAGCATAGCCTTTCATCGCAGGCGCGGTGCTTGCGGCGTTCCGTTGCGCAGAGAGCCTCGCATGAGCCGACTTGCCCTCGTAACTCTAGCCATCAAGGCGGCGTTCGTCGCCAGGTAAAACCGGCCAAACTCGGCCTGTAAGAACACGATCGCGCTGATGAAAGGCGTGCCGAGGATAGAATCGAGCGAGCATTGCGCAAGACGCCGTGCGGCGACCGTCAGCGCCGCAATTGAGCGGCCGGCTCCGGAAACAAGAACTTGCCGCCGCTCAGATACCAGCCTTCGCCACAGGGCCGACACCAGAGGAGTTCCGTCGGCAGCGAGGTGCGACGGCCATCGTCGAGCAGGACGGAGACCGTGAACACGCCCGGCGTCAATCGAACGCTGTGCAGCAGGCCGACGCCCGTGGTGGACAGCTCGCGCGTGAACGCATGATGCGGCCCCAGGTCGCCGCCCGCAGGAGTCAGCGTCACGGGGCGGAAGAAGGGATACCTGGCGGCGCCGCGACGATCCATCTGGTCGTCGGACCGGGCCTGCACCATCAATTCGTTGATTTGCTCTTCAAAGCGTTCTCGGCCGGCAATCTCGCCATGCGCGGGAGAGGAGGTTGTCGAACTCATAGCGGCTATTTTCCTGGATGTGCCGAACGCCGGGTTGCAACCGCTGAATCGGTCGAATCCGGCCAGCGGACCGATTACAGGCTGCACGCGGAGCAGCCCTGCTTCGAAAACGATCGGCGACGCACGCAACGGCGAAAGACGATTGCCGCGAAAAGCGCAATAGTACGGCCGCCGCCGCGATCGGAACTGCCCGCCGTGCGCCAACTCGGCATGCAACCCAATATTCCAAGTAAACTATAGGTCATCCCCGGCAGCCGCGCCGTCGTTTCCGCACGCAGCCGAATCAGGCCGGACGAAATCCGGATCATTGGTAGAATTGAGAATAGCCGGGCAAACCCCGTTTCCCCGCGGAAGCGAACCGCGGTGGAACCGTCGGCGTGCGCCGCGCCGGGCGCCGCTTCGTTTTTGCCGTCAGAGCCCGTTTTTGCGCAGTAGTCTATAAATACTACTGAGTTTCGCACCCCCTAGGCAGCTTAAGACTCATGAAACGCTCGCTCTTCTTTGTTCTCGCAGCTTGCTTGTCCGGAGTGGTTCAGTCAGACGGCTCCCGCACGAACGACTGGTTCGCACGGCAGGCGAATGCGGCTGGATGGCAGGCGCGAGGCGGCCGAGGCACGGCTCGCGGTTCCTCGTTCGGCGCTGCCTATGGCTATGGCGCGCCGTATAACCGCTACGGCAACGCGTTCGGTTACGGCGTTCCGTATTTTGGCTTCGGCGGCGGATATATGGGGGGCGGAGCCATGGGGGGAGGAGGCTACGGCGGAGGAGGCTACGGCTATCGAGGTCTCGGAGGCTACGGCTACGGAATGGGGTACGCAAACTTCGACGGTTACGGCCCGAATGGCGTTGACAGCCGGTTTTATTACGGCGCCCCCGCAGGTAATGGCGGCTTCGGCTACGGGCCGGGCGGGTATGGGAACAACGATACGTCGACCTATCGTTATCGCGGCACGTCGGCTTTGCCCCAGGTGCCGCCGTTCAGCAACTATGCGCAGCCGTCAACGCTCGTTCCCTACTCGTATATCTACGCCAACACGCGAAAGCCCGAGAGCGCAAGCGATCCGGAAATGGTTTCCAACCCCTTCGTCAAGGCAGGCGGCGAGGCTGCGTCGGAAGCGCCCGCGAAGGGAAAATAGCCGCTCGTTACGGTCGGATGTAATGCATTCAGATGTAATACATGTTTTCCGACTGCGCGCGGGCGCGGTCGATCAACTCGGCGAACGTGATCGACCGCAGCATCTCTTGTTGGACGTCGGCCACTTCCTGCCACGCGGCGCATAAGACCTTGGCCGCGACTGATTCCGACGAGGCGCTCGATGCAATCGGCTCGTCGGCGCCTTCGATGACGTGCATCACGTCGGCCAGCGAGATCTCATCCGGCGGCTTGACCAACTGATACCCGCCTGAGGCGCCTCGCGTGCTGGCAACCAGGCCGGCGCCTTTGAGTTGCAGCAAAATCTGCACGAGGAACCGCGCCGGAATGCCGTGCTCTTCGGCGATCGAGCGGATACGCACGGGCTCGCCGACGCCGTATCGCTCGGCCAACTCGAGCATCGCGATGCAGGCGTATTCAGTCTTGGCAGAGATCTTCACGCGTTATTTGTCTTCGAGAGAGTGGAGACCGCATTCGACCTTCTGCGTGCCGCTCCAGCGTCCGGCGCGTTCGTCCTCGCCGAACATCACCGCGCGAGTGCAGGGCCAGCAGCCAATGCTGGCGTATCCCTGATCGTGCAGCGGATTGTAAGGAATCTTTTCGTCGACGATCATTTTCCAGACTTGCTGCTTGGTCCAGTTGGCCAGCGGGCTGATCTTCACCAGGCCAAACTTCTTGTCCCAGCCGACGATCGCCGCCTTGGCCCGATCGGGACTTTGATCGCGCCGGATTCCGCTCATCCAGGCGTCCATTCCTTGAGCGGCCTGCGTGAGGACTTTGAGCTTGCGGTCGCGGCAGCACTGGTCGGGGTTGGTTTTGTATACCGGTCCGCCGTGCAAGGCCTCGTAGGCTTCCACCGACAACTCCGGACGCTTGAACTCGACCTCGATGCCATATCGCTGGGCGATCCGATCGCGCAGTTCCAACGTCTCTTTGAATTGGTAACCGGTCTCGAGATTGAAGACTGGAGTCCGCGGCTCAATTCCTGCCAGCCAGTGCAGGATCAAGCAGCCTTCCGGACCGAAGGCCGTGGCCATCGTGAGCTTGGGAAAGTAGTTCTCCACCGCCCAAGCGATGATCTCCGGCGGAGACGCCGTTTCCAGCCGCCGGCTGTACTCGGCCAATTGTTCCAGGTCCGGCTCGCTTCCCGCCGGCGAAGCGGCCGCTGGCGCCTTCGAGGGCCCGTTTTCGGGGCGCCGAAGCAAGTGCGGCGGCGGACGTTTCGGGGACGGGGTCGGCAGACATGACTCGCATCAACATGGCACAATCGAATCCAAAGTTACGCCAATGCTACGAATGTTACTCACCAAAGTCAACTATCGCCTCTTCTCCTCTCGATATCGACGCATTTCGGTGCAATTCTTCACTCTGCGATGATTGTGCGGGGGCGGGGCAAGGCGCCATGAAATTCGCCACAAGTCATTGGCCCCTAAATAACTTGCAGGCTTGCTTGACGACTGCCGCCAGGTAAGTCACCATCTGGTTTTTGTCTGAGGCCTCGCGGCGCAGCAGCCCATCGGTGGGAACATCCTGTTGCCCTGCGGGCAGCCCAGAACTCAAGAAGTGGTGGAAGAGCATGGCCGAGCAGACCTATTTAGCCGCTGACCTGGGCGCCTCGGGGGGGAGGTTGTTGGCCGGCCAGTTCGACGGCAGCAAATTGAGGCTCGAAGAGCTGCATCGCTTTGAAAATGGCCCGGTTGCAGCCGCCGGCTGCCTGTACTGGGACGTGCTGGGGCTGTGGACGCAGATCACCCAGGGCTTACGGATCGCCCGCTCCCGTTGCGGCGATGGCATTCGCAGCGTCGGCGTCGACACCTGGGGCGTCGATTTCGCCCTGCTGGGCCGCGGCGACGAGCTGCTGGGCAATCCGCATCACTATCGCGACCGCGCACCGACGGCATGCTCGAGCGGGCCTTTGACCTGGTCGGCCGCGAAGAGATCTTCGCCCAGACCGGGCTGCAGTTCATGCCGATCAACACGCTCTATCAACTCCTGGCGATGCAGGCCCAGCAGTCGCCGCTGCTGGACGTCGCCGAATCGTTCTTGATGATGCCCGACTTGTTCCACTGGCTGCTGACGGGCGAGAAGTGCGAACGAGTTCACCGACGCCACCACCACGCAATTCTACAACCCTACCAGCGGCGATTGGGCCATCGATCTGCTGAAGCAACTCGGCTTGCCGACGGCATCTCTTCCGGCCGGTCGTTCCGCCGGGCGACGACCTGGGACCGCTCCGCGGCGAACTGGCGGCCGAGACGGGCCTGCACGGCGTCCAGGTCGTGCTGCCCGGCACGCACGACACGGCCAGCGCCGTGATGGCCGTTCCCGCGGCGGGCAGACCCAGGCGCGACCCGACTGGTGCTACATCAGCTCGGGCACCTGGTGCCTGATGGGGATCGAGACGCCCCGGCCGGTGGTCAACGACGAGTGCCGCGGCTGAATTTCACCAACGAAGGGGGCGTGGGCGGCACGATCCGCCTGCTGAAGAACATCACCGGGCTGTGGCTGGTGCAGGAGTGCCGCCGGTCTGGAACCAGGCCGGGCAAGACCACGGCTGGGAAGAACTGATGCGACTGTCGGCGGACGCTCAGCCGCTGGCGTCGCTGATCGATCCCGACGACGCGATCGTTCCTCGCTCCCGGCGACATGCCCGAGGCCATCCGCGACCTTCTGCCGTCGAGACCGGTCAGGCCGTGCCGGAGAGCGAGGGGCGCCGTGATCCGCTGCGCGTCTGGAAAGCCTCGCGCTGAAGAGCCGTCGGGTGCTGGACGGTCTGGAGAGAGCTTGCCGGAGGCCGGATCGAAACGATCCACATCGTCGGCGGCGGAACGCAGAATCGCGCAGCTCTGCCAGGCCATCGCCGACGCCTGCCAGCGCCGCGTGCTGGCCGGACCGGTCGAAGCCACGGCGCATCGGCAACGTGATGATGCAGGCGATCGCAGCCGGCGACGGTCGGCTCGATCGCCGAGGCCCGCGACGTCGTCCGCCGCAGCTTCCACGTCGAACAATACGAGCCGCAAGAACTCGGCCGCCTGGCAAGACGCGTACGGCCGCTTCTTGCCGCTCGTACACTGAAATCCGCCTCGAAGGGCTGACAACCTCTGCCTCTGCAACTCAGGGAAAACGAACAATGGTACAAGTCGGCCTGATCGGCATCGGCTTCATGGGCATGATCCACTACCTGGCGTATCAGAAGGTCGCGAGGCGCCAAGGTCGCCGCTATCTGCACGCGAGACCAAACGGAAATTGGCGGGCGACTGGCGAGGCATTCAAGGCAACTTCGGCCCGCCGGGAACGGTGATGGATTTGGGCGACGTCGGCCGCTATCCGCACTGGGAGGAACTGCTCGCCGATCCGAACATCGATCTGGTCGACATTTGCCTGCCGCCGGCCATGCACGTTGAAGTCACGCTGGCGGCTCTGAAGGCAGGCAAGCACGTGATCTGCGAAAAGCCGATCGCCCTGGAATCCGCCGACGCCGCCAAAATGGTCAAGGCGGCCGAGCGGGCAGGCAAGCAAGCTGATGATCGGCCACGTGCTCCCCTTCTTCCCTGAATATGCCTATGCCTACCAGGCGGTCACGAGCGGCAAGTACGGCCGCTTGCTAGGCGGACACTTCAAGCGGATCATCTCCGACCCGTCATGGCTGAAAGACTTTTTCGACCCGCACGGGGCCGGCGGCCCCGTCATCGACTTGCACATCCACGACGCCCACTTCATCCGTTTGCTGTGCGGCATGCCGTCGTCTGTTTTCAGCACGGGCCGCATGCGCGGCGAGGTGGTCGAGTTTATCGACTCGCAATTCCTCTTCCCGAACAGTCAGTTGGCCGTTTCAGCCCGCAGCGGCGTCATTAACCAGCAAGGCCGCAGTTTCACGCACGGCTTCGAGATCTACCTGGAGAAGGCGACGCTGACTTACGATTTCTCCGTGATCGAAGGCCAGCCGGTGGCCAGCATGCCGTTGACCGTGCTGACCGCCAACGGCAAGTCGACGCAACCGAAATTGAAGGAAGTCGACGCCTTCTCCGCGGAGCTTTCCGAAGCCGTCAAAGCGGTCCGCAGCGGAGAGCCTTCTCCGTTGCTGGCCGGCGATCTGGCTCGCGACGCGCTGGTGCTGTGCCAGAAGCAGACCCAATCCGTCCGCAGCGGCAAGGCGGTCAAGGTTTAATCGCCCCAGCGCTGCAATCCAGAAGTCCGCGGATCTCAAGCGCTCCCGTACGCTGATCGCCGGCAGGCGGAATACTGAGCGCCGGCAGGCGGAATAAGGGCGGTCTACCGGGGATTGAACCTTAAACGTCGCCGTTGCGTAGTTGGATCATCAGGCATCTGAAACGCCTGACGGCCAAGGCCGCTCGCGTCGTTCCGCCTTCTTGACGGATTGAAGCGGGCGAGGATGTTTGCCATGGCTGACATCGCGGCAAGGAGCAACGAGCCGGTCGGTTTTGCGCGGCCGGAAAACGCTTCTGAGCAGCGGAACACGCGGCGAAAGCCGGGTGGGTTTCTGACGGTTATGCCGAGTGCAATCCTCTTGCCTGGCGCCGAAGCTGTTCCACGCATCCGGTCGGTAACGATGGCGACGTAGCACGCTGAACTTTTTTGTCCAGCGTTTTGACGACGGCCAAATCGTGACCTATATTAGTCTGGCCGGAAGGCTTGGACCCGCCTGCCGGTGACGTCAGAGACGCATTCCACGGCTTGTTCGACCGCTAGACGCGGCGCCCCGCCGCAATGCTGCGGAAGTTGACCCTCGCCGGGGTCGGCCATCGCAGCGCATGCTTCGCTTGGTCGTCATGTCACCCCGTTTAAGAGATGCGAGACATCATGCCACGTAGGGTCTGCTTCGGCGTATGGACACTTCTCGTGTCCCTCTTGTTCTTTCCCGGCTCCGGTTTGTTGGCGCAGCAGCGCTCGGCCGGCGGACCGAGCGTTTCACTTTCGAACCGAGTTTCGGAAATCGGCGATCTGCTCAGCCGAGGCCGGGCTTTGGAAAGCGAACGCCGTTGGGGCGAAGCGCTGACGCTCTACGAAGACGCCTTGCGTCAATACCCGAGCCAGAGCGATCTGGCGCAGCGGATGCAGCTCAGCCGCATTCACTACGACCTGGGGCGCCGCTACAACGATCGCACTTTTCGCGACGCCGTGGCCGCCACCTCGGGCCGCCAGGCGCTCGACCTGTATGGCGAGGTGCTGTTGAAGATTCAAACGCACCACGTCGACGTTCCGAATTGGCGCCGGCTGGCCGAGGCAGGCGTATCCGCCTTCGAAATTGCACTGGCCGATCCGCTGTTTATCGAGGCCAACCTGCCGCGCGTGCCGGATGCGCAGATCGCCAACTTCCGCCGCCAATTGCGTTCGAAGCTCAACCTGCCTGCTGTCAACAGCCGGCACACCGCTCAAGACGTGGCGACGGCGGCCGCCCGCCTGGCTCGCTCGCACCTGGGCTTGTCCGAGACGGCGACCGCCCAGGAATTCACCAGCGGCGCCACGAACTCGCTGGATACCTACTCCGCGTTCCTCACGCCGGGTCAGCTCAACGAAGTCTATTCGCAGATCGACGGCAATTTTGTCGGCCTGGGCGTCGAGCTGAAGGCCGACGAAGGCACGCTGCTGATCGTCAAAGTGATTCCGAACAGTCCGGCCGAGCGGGCGGGCATCCGCGCCAAAGATCGGATCGTGGCGGTCGATGGCCGCTCGACCGAAGAGCTTTCCACCGATCAGGCGGCCAACCTGCTGCAAGGCAAAGAAGGCAGCACGGTCGACGTCACCATCCGCAGTCCCGGCCGCCAGCCACGCGACGTACGCGTCCGGCGCGAACACGTGGAAGTGCCGAGCATCGATGAAGTCAAGATCGTCGATCAGGCTTACGGGGTCGGCTACCTGCGACTGACGTGCTTTCAAAAGACGACTTCGGCCGATCTCGACGCCGCGTTGTACAAGCTGCACCGCCAGGGGATGAAGAGCTTGATCATTGATCTGCGCAAGAACCCCGGCGGACTGCTGAACACGGCCGTCGACGTCGTCGACAAGTTCGTCTCTCGCGGCACGATCGTCTCTACCCGCGGACGCAGCAGCCAGGAAGACTATACCTACACGGCTCACGACGTTGGCACCTGGCGAGTCCCGCTGGTGGTGTTGATCGACGGTGACAGCGCCAGCGCCAGCGAGATCTTCGCCGGCGCCATCCGGGACCACGGTCGCGGCACGATTGTCGGCGCCCGCAGCTACGGCAAGGGTTCCGTGCAAGGCATCTTCCCGCTGAACATGGCCAACTCCGGCCTGCGTCTGACTACCGCCAAATTCTATTCGCCGCAGGGTCGGCCGTTCGCCGGCATCGGGGTGGAGCCGCACGTAAACGTCCCCCACCAAACGGCCAAGCCCGACTTGAAGGCGGCCGACCAGGCGGCCGCCCTCGCCGCGGATCAGGCTTTGGACGTTGCCGTCCGCGAAGCTCGCCGTCAACTGGCGCGTCGCTGATCGCGGCCCGATCGCCCGGCGAGTTTCCCGCGTGGGCGGTTTGCATTCCGAATCGCAAGGCGGCCCGCTCGGGTCGCCTTGCTCGCAACGGCGAAGTTCCTCCGGCACGCTTCCGCCCACGGCAGGCGCCGCTGGTTTCTCCCGCCGCGAGAAGGTTACAAACGCCGCGGCACAGCGCCCTTGCCCGCTTGAAACGACGCGCAGCCGATTCGCTCGAACTTGATTTTCTATGACCCGCCGCCTTCGCAAGTCTCGCTGGAAACGTTCTTTATCGCGGTTTGCCTGCCAAGTCGTCTTGGTTCCGTCCGCGGGAGTCGTTACGATCAAGCGTGCTGCTTGCATGGACATGCCGCTGTCGACCTGCCGCTCAGAGGACCGTGACGATGGAGACCACGCCTGCCGATGTTGTATGAGCGATTCGGCCGACTGATCTCCCGTTATTGGCCGCTGGCAATTTTGCTCTGGCTGGCAGCGGGCCTCGCCATGCACTATCTGGCGCCCCGTTGGGACGACGTGACGCGCGACGGCGATCTGGCCTATCTGCCTGAGGAAATGGCCAGCGTGCAAGGCGAGCGGCTGTTGGCGCGGGCATTCCCTGACATTCGCTCGAAGAGTCAGGTGGTGTTCGTACTGGCTCGGCCCGACGCCCCGCTGTCGTCCAGCGATTGGCTTGCCGTCCATCGCCTGGCTTCCCGGCTCGAGCCCGAGACTCGCCCCGATTTGCCGATTGTCGAGATCTGGACGCCCGAGACCCCGGTCATCGGCAAGAAACTTGTCAGCGATGACCGCCGCGCGGCGTTGATCGTGATGCTGCTGAAAACCGAGTTCATGGCGATCGAGAACATCGACACGCTCAAGTCTCTGCGGCAGATCGTGGCTGGCATTCGCAAAGACGGGGAGTTTCCCGAGGGGCTCGAAGTCGGCATGTCCGGCTCGGCGGCCATCGGCGGCGACATGCTCGACTCGGCCCAGGAAAGCATCGAGAACACGGAGCTGGCGACGGTCGTGCTGGTGGTGCTGATCTTGATGCTGGTCTACCGGGCGCCGGTGCTGGTCGTGATTCCGCTGCTCACGATCTCGGTTGCAGTGGCCGTCTCGCTCGATGCCGTGGCGGCGCTGACCCAAATCAATCAGATCCCGGGCTTGGAGCACGTCGACTTCAAGGTGTTCAAGACCACCAAGATCTTCGTCGTGGTGATCCTGTTCGGCTCGGGCACCGACTTCTGCTTGTTCTTGATCTCCCGTTATCGAGAAGAACTCGAGCGAGGCCTTTCGCGGGCCGACGCCGTGGCGACGGCGCTGAGGCCAGGTCGGCGAAGCGCTGGTCGGCAGCGCCTTGACCACCATTCTCGGCCTGGGGACGATGTTCTTCGCCGATTTCGGCAAGTATCGTAATAGCGGCCCGGCCATTGGGCTCTGCCTGGCCATCACGTTGGCCGCCTGCATGACGTTGGCGCCCGCGCTGTTGCGAGCTTTCGGCGGCATTATCTTCTGGCCCTTCGGCGTCCGGCGACCGAACGATCCGCATGCGGCGGATGGCGCGGATGGCGACGCTCGCACGTCGCGAGCTTGGGACCGATTGAGCCGCGTGATCATCGGCCGGCCGGGTTTGATCCTGACGGTCAGCTTGCTGGCGATGGCGCCGTTGGCGTACCTGGGCCTGTCCGTCCGCATCAGCTACGACCTGCTGGAAGAATTGCGGTCGGATCGCCCGAGCGTGATCGGCACGCGTCTGCTGCGGCGCCATTTCGCCCCTGGAGACACGGGGCCGGTGACCGTATTGGCCCGCCGCACGGGAGCCGCAATTCGATTCGCGCGAGGGCGAGATCGAGATCGCCCGGCTAACCAAGCAGCTTTACGACCTGCCGGGCGTAGCGTATGTCCGCAGCATTGCCGAACCGCTGGGAGACCGACCGGGTTTCTTCAACGTGTTCAGCGAGCAAGGGCGCAGCAAACTGGCCGCCAAGAAGCACCCGCAAACCAAGGCCATCTATTTAACCCAGGTAAAAGACCTGGCCGGCGACGTCACGCGGTTGGACGTGATCTTGAAATACGACCCCTTCTCGAGCCAGGCCACCGCCGCCCTGGACGAGATCGCCGAACTGCTCAAAGGGCTCAAGGACGATCCGCAATCGCCTTGGTTCGAGACGGAGTTCGTGTTCACCGGCACGACGGCCGCCGTCCGCGACCTGCAAGCGGTGACGCAAAGCGACCAGACCTTGATCCAGCGGCTGGTCGTCTTCGCCGTGTTGGGCGTGCTGATCGCGATCCTGCGGCGGCCCCTCGTTTGCGTCTACCTGATCCTGTCGGTCTTGTTCAGTTACCTGGTCACGATCGGCGCCACCGAACTGGCTTTCTCCTCGCTCTATAGCCCGTTCAACGGGCTCGATTGGAAAGTGCCGATCTTTTTGTTCGTGATCCTGACGGCGATCGGCGAAGACTACAATATCTACCTGGCGACCCGCGTGTTCGAAGAACAAAAACGTTGGGGACCGCTGGAAGGCTTGCGGGTGGCCGTGGTCCGTACGGGCGGAATCATCACCAGTTGCGGCGTGATTATGGCCGGCACGTTCATTTCCATGATGTTCGGCACGCTGCGAGGCATGCTCGAATTGGGCTTCGCTCTGAGCCTGGGCGTGCTGCTCGACACGCTGGTCGTCCGGCCCGTGCTGGTGCCGGCTTTCCTGGCGCTGCTCTACCGGCGCAGCCCCAGCACGCCCACGCCCCGCACTCGGCGCGGATCGGCGAGTCGAGCCGCTCGGCGCGTGTGGAAGCGTGAGCTACGGCCCCGGGCCCAAGACTCCGGAAGGCTTTAATCGCGGAAATGCCGTTAAATCTGCGCATCACAGTCAGTTAATGCACAAAAAACTTGCATCCCCCGCTCGGGCCGTTTTTCTCAAAAATCGCCGCAAGTCCATTGAAATTCCGGAATTCTGCGCTATGATGCCCCCTTCGGCCCAATCGGGCGGCACTCGACTTGCTATCGCATGCCGGCTTTGCTTGAGCGGACTTAATGGCCAGCGCCAACGCGCGCAGGCGGTGGTTATATTCTGGCGCAAGCGGAAAGTTGCAAACCTTCTGGACATTTGATTGATCTATTGGAGAGGGAACTGTGAAACCCAAAGAGGTCTTGGCACTGTGCCGGGAAAAGGACGTCAAGGCGGTCGATCTGCGATTCATGGATTTTCCAGGCATCTGGCAGCACTTCACCATTCCGGCGAACAAGCTGACCGAGGACATTTTCGAAGACGGCCTGGGCTTCGACGGCTCCAGCATTCGCGGCTGGCAAGCCATCAATGAAAGCGACATGATCCTGGTGCCGCAGCCTGAAACGGCCGTGCTCGATCCGTTTACGAAGCTGCCGACGATCAACATGATCTGCAACATTCAGGATCCGATCACTCGCGAGGACTACTCGCGCGACCCGCGCAACGTGGCCCGCAAGGCGGTCAACTACCTGAAGAGCACCGGCATTGCCGACACCTGCTACATCGGCCCTGAGGCGGAATTCTTCATCTTCGACGACGTCCGCTTCGACCAGACGGCGCACGAAGGCTACTACCACATCGACAGCATCGAAGGCGAGTGGAACCGCGGCCGGGTCGAAGGCCCGAACCTCGGCTACAAATTGCGCCACAAGGAAGGCTACTTCCCGGTGCCGCCGGCGGACCAGTTGATGGACCTCCGCAATGAGATGATGCAGACGATGATCGACTGCGGCATGGACGTGGAAGCCCAACATCACGAAGTCGCCACCGCCGGGCAGTGCGAGATCGACCTGCGGTTCGCACGAATTGGTCAAGATGGCCGACGCGATGTGCATGTACAAGTACATCATCAAGAACGTCGCCAGGAAGTACGGCAAGACGGTCACCTTCATGCCCAAGCCGCTGTTCGGCGACAACGGATCGGGCATGCACACGCACATCTCGCTCTGGAAGGGCGACGAGCCGCTGTTCGCCGGCAGCGGATATGCGGGCCTGAGCGAGATGGCCTTGCATGCCATCGGCGGCATTCTGAAGCACGCCCCCGCGATTCTGGCCTTCTCCAATCCGACGACCAACAGCTACAAGCGCCTGGTGCCGGGTTACGAAGCCCCGGTGAACCTGGCTTACTCGCAGCGGAACCGCTCGGCTTCGTGCCGCATTCCGATGTACAGCGCCAGCCCGAAATCGAAGCGGATCGAATTCCGCTGCCCCGATCCGAGCAGCAATCCGTACCTCGCCTTCTCCGCCTTGCTGATGGCGGCGGTCGACGGCATCCAGAACAAAATCAACCCGGGCGACCCGCTCGACAAGGACATCTACGACCTGGCGCCGGAAGAGCTGGCCGAGGTGCCCAAGACGCCGGGTTCGCTGGACGAGGCGCTCGACGCGTTGCAGAAGAACCACGAGTTCCTGCTCCGCGGCGACGTCTTCACCTCCGACGTGATCGAAACCTGGATCAAGTACAAGCGGGAGAAGGAAGTCGACGCCATGCGTCTGCGTCCGCACCCGTACGAGTTCTGCTTGTACTACGACATCTAAGGGAGTGAGAAGAGAGGAGTAAGGCGGGAGGAACGAGCTTTGTTCCTTGGCTCCTGCTCCGTTAAAAAGCTCTCGAAACTTGACACTCGGCGCCGGGCTGGTAGCTTAACTGCCAGCCCGGCGTTTTTTTGCTTGTGAAGCCGGGTTACCGCGAGAGAGAAAAGGAAGGCGCATTCTCTCTCTCACCGGCCGTTCCCTCGCGCTTCGGCCAATATGATTGCCGGCCCGACCGGTTTACTTCCGACTCCTCCCTCCCAACCGCTCACGCCCCATGCAAGCCACGCTCGAAAAACTCGCCCGCTTCGATACGCCGACGATCTGCAACGTGATCGAATTGTTCGATTTCTGCCCGCGCAACCGGGGCTACATGGACGGCCGCATCAAGTCGAATTTCCCTCAGATGCCGCCGATGGTCGGCTTTGCCAGCACGGCCGCCTTTCGCAGCGACTGTCCGGCGGCTACGGGAGACGCCTACGGCAGCATGGACAAACAGGTCGCCGGATTTGCCGAGCTGCCGGGGCCGGCGATCGTCGTGTTCCAGGATCTGGACGATCCCTCGGTGGCCGCCACGTTCGGCGAAGTGATGTGCTCCGTATATAAGGCGTTCGGCTCTGTCGGCCTAATCACCTCGGGCGGCGGCCGCGACCTGGAGCAGGTGCGGGCCTTGGATTACCCCGTCTTCACCGGCACGACAATTTGTTCTCACGCCTATTGCCACATGCTCCATATCGGCCTGCCGGTGCGAGTCGGCGGCCTGGTCGTGCGACAGGGCGACCTGTTGCATGGCGATGCAAACGGCGTGACCAGCGTCCCGATCGGATTGGCGTCGGAAATCGCCGATATCGCTCCCGAATTCGTGGCGGCGGAGAAGATCGTGCTCGATTACGTCAACGCTTCCGGCCCCAAGACGCCGGCCGGCCTGGCCGAAGCGAGGAATGAATTCAGCGCCGTTGTCAAGCGTTTGACCGAGCGAGCCAGAACGGCGTGCAGCGGGCAAAGCTGGAAGCCGTGAACCTATTCGGCGGCGCCGGGCTCGCCGAATAGGGCAGCGAGTGCTCGGAACAAGTTCCGTGCTACATCGTGGGCTCGGCCCGATCCCAGCGCTGGTTGGTCACGGAAAATCATAACTTGGATTCTCCGGATCGAAGTCGCGAGACGTTAACCCCTGGTCGAACTTCAGATCCAGGTACTCGTACTGTTCGACCAGCACCGGTTCTTTGCCGGCCTTTTTGGGCCACTCCCACGCCTCGAAACGCACCGGGACGTTCCGCTCTTTATCGACCCAAATCCTCGCGTTGGCGAGGGTCAAACCGTCTTGTCGGCGCGGGTTGCGAATCTCGATGCACAGGCAGGGGCGGTCGTCGACGCGCTGGCCGTCGATGAACTCAACCCGGCAGTCTTTCAGCAGATCCGGCTGATCGCCTAATTGCACCAACAACGAAACGAGGTTCTTCATGCCTGCGTTGGTAATCGGGTAGCGATTGTTCCTCATCGCCAGGTAGCCTGTCGGATCGAGCGACACGGCGCCGATGATCTGGTTCTTGATTCCGTTCGGATGGCCGATCAACTTGCCGTCGTTTTGCCCCTCGACGTAAATCGCCTCTTGGCCGGCGAGCGAAGGCGGCTCGACAAAGCGAAAATAGACGCTGAACGGTTGATGGCGGATTTTCATTTTGAGCCGCTCCTGATCGAGCAATTCGCCGCCGACGCGTTCCCGCTTAACGAAGGTACACGTGTAATCCTTGATTTTTTCCAGTGACTTCAGGGAACTCCTGGCCGCCTCCAAAGCGTCGTCGAGCGTCGCCGCGCGTTTCGCAGGGCGCATCGGTCTGTTGCGAGCCGGCGTTTGCGGCGTCAGGCGTGCGAGCCCTATCGAGGTTGTACTTACGCGCCGCGCAGCCGTCCGTCAGCGTCACGGCGCCCAACGCTGCGAGCGACAAGGCGACGGCAAGCGACGCAGCGAGCGCCAAGGGGCGAAATCTCCGTGTGCGTCCTGGACCGTCCTGCATTGCTTCCGATGCCTGTTGTCTGATGCCTGTTTGCTGAGGAGGAAAGGGCTTTCGCCGGCTGCGCAACGTGATGTTCGGGTCCGATGACGCGCTGCGCCACGCTCTCCTCGTTTGTAGCGACCTTCGTCCTTACGATATCGTAGCTCGCCCGATTTGGGGCCCTGTCCGCTAGAAAAAGACCGCTTTACAGCGGCCCGTCCCGCCGGCACAATCACAGTCGGCATACGTCTCCAAGCTAGGGAGCGTTGAGTTCCCGCCTAGCGGCACGCGATGTGCCTTCCTTACGAACAGCATGCGCGACATCCATTGTAGCGGGATCGCGCCCGTGCGACCGCTGTTCGAAGCGGCACGCGGTCGGACGGCGCCTTGCTTCCCTCCGGCGGGCTGTAGTGCGGTACATCAGGTCGACGCTTCGCCCCAGGGACGATTGAGCACGCGAGCATGGCAAAGAAACGCAAGTCGAAGAAAAACCGGCGGGAAAGCTCCCCTGATGAAGCGAGTCGTCTCGCCGAATTCGACCGGAATCTCATGGCGCTCACGCCGGTCACGCCCGGCGTGTTCGTGCTGCTCGCCCTGTTCCTCTTGTTGTTCACGGCCGTAGCCGTGTCAGAAAAGCAAATGGCACGACCTTTTTCTGCCAAGGCGCTCGAACTGTGGGGTGCTAGCGCGGGCGCGATGACGCTTCCCGACCAGGGCTGGCGACTAATTACGGCGATATTCGTCCACGCTTGGAGTGTGCAATTGCTGTTCAACGCCTGGACGTTGCTCGATCTTGGCAGGTTTATGGAGCGAGTGTTGGGCAGCATCGGGTTCGTGCTCGTATTCCTTATTGCGGGATTCTGCGGCAATGTCGCCGGCCTGATTGGCGAGCCCAATAAGATCGCGGGCGGCAGCACCGGCGCAGATCTTCGGCGTGCTTGGCGCACTGGTGGGCTTCGTCCTCCGTTACCGCCCGGCCTTTCCGCCCGCCGCGCTGGCCCGATTGCGCATGAGCGTGCCGGCGTTCATCGCGTTTAACGTCGGCTACGGTTTGCTGAACAAGGACCTTCATAGTTTCGAATACTTGGGCGGGTTGTTCAGTGGATTGGTTTCCGGCCTATTGCTGGCGCGCCCGCTGACGGCGGAAAGTGCATCGCGGCGCTGGCGTGGCAATCTCGTACTGGGCCTCTTGGGCATGGCGCTAGTACTGGGAACCGGCTGGGCCATGGCATTAAGAGCGAATTTAGCCGTCGAACAGCTTCGATTGGCCGACCTCGAAGCAGTATTGGCCGAACGATATCAGGCTGCTCGTAAAGAGTACAAAGCGAAAGCACTGCCTCCTGACGAATTCGCCAATGTCATTGACAAGCAAATCTTGCCCAAGTGGCGCAAGGCGCGAATTCACCTGGAAGGTCTGAAAGGCGTGCTGCCTCAAGACAAAGAGTATTGGGCTGATCTCAAGGAATACGTCAAGCTGCAGCAGCAAGCCTGGGAACTCACTGCCGACGCGCTTCGATTAGGCAACGATGAGACCAATGACGCGGCGAAAAAGAAAGAAGACGAGGCAGCTCGGCTGGCCGACAAAATCGACAAGCGGTATCAGCCGAAATAGCCCTGGCGAATCAATCTCGGTGAACCGTCTCCGGCGAAAAGGCCGGCAGACAGATCGCGATGTACTCGACGCCCTCGTCCTCGGGCGAACTATAGCGGATCCATTCGCCGCGGTGCGCAATGACCGCTTGCCCAGCCCCCACGTCGAGTACGCCATCCTTGTGCTCCACGCGCAGCATTCCTCGCAGCACGACGGTGTATTCGTCGAAGTCGGGCGTTTGCCCGGGCTCGAGCCAGCCAGGGGGACTTTGCATGTGCGCGACGCTGACGGCGTCCGTGCCCGAATTGACGCGACCGATATGTTCGCGAATGATTTTCGGCTTGTTGCCGGCTGCAGCGATTTCCGTGGGCCCCGAAATCAAGGTAGGCATGGCGACTCCCAGGCTTGAAGCATTCTCGATATCCATTGCCGAACGGACGTCTCGCGGTCGGAATCGACGTTTCCACGCCGCGACGCGGACGGGCATCATAGCGTCAGCGCGTCGTTGGCGGAAGCGAATGCCGATCGAGGCCGCCGCCGGCGCGTCTTGACGCCGCGCCGCCATCGCGGGACCGCAATAAAAATTTGTTCTCCCCTCGTCCGTCGGTTACCATGAGGGCCAAGAGGCAAGGGCCCTGTGTCGGAACAGATCTCTTCTTGCCTGCGGGCTGTTCAGTCCGCAGGGCGCCCTGCGCTCGAGACGTGGCGACGAAGCGATGCCTTCGAGGCTCCGCGAACGAAGAGGAACCCCCGCCATGACCAACGACACCGCGTTAATCGAGGCCGTACAACAAGGGGACCGCGATGCGTTTGCAGCGCTCGTGGAAGCGCCATCAGCGCGTCGTCTACGGCTACTTGCGAGCAAGGCTTTTACAGCCTTCCGACGCCGAGGATCTGACGCAAGAGGTTTTTCTCCGCTGTTATTCGGCCCGCGCCCGGTTCGATAGTTCGGCGATGATCGGCCCCTGGCTGATCGGCATTGCTCGAAATCTGCTTCGCGAGCACGCCCGCAAGTCGAAACGGCGGCGGGAAGTGGCCTGGACCGAACTCTGCCTGGAGGCGGAACAGCCGAGCAAGCCGGCGAGCGAAACGGCGGACGAACGGCTTTCTTTGCTGACGGGCTGCTTGGACTCGCTGGGCGCCGCACCGGCAAGCAATCCAATTGCGCTATCGCGCCAAGTTGCGGCTGTCGGAGATCGGCGCCCGTCTGGCCAGGAGCGAGGGAGCTGCCAAACTGTTGATGTTCCGCGCTCGCCAGGCGTTGAAATCGTGCTTGGAGCGGCGAGAGGAGGGCGGACCATGACTGACTTTGAATTGGTGAAGCTGCTGCGTGACTCGCTGCCCGAAGACTTGTCGATCGAGCAGATTGAAGCCTTGAGGCGCCGCATGCCGCACTGCGCGGAGCTGCGCCGCGCTTGAGCGAGCAGTTGCAACTGGAACAAACTTTGTGCGGAGCGCTGGGCGAAGTCCAAATCTCGCTCGATTGGATCTTCGCTCAGGCGGCTTCGGCCAGCGCGGTCAGCGGCCTTGCCAAACTGTTCGGCTGGGGCTCGACGACGGCGCTGGTCCTGGCAGTCGCTTCGGTAGGCGTCTTGGTACAGCGTCGATGGGCCGCGCTGCCGCCGCCACCGGCAGTGCAGGTGCAGGTGGTGGCGGCTGTTGCCAATCTGCCCGAGTTCCCTCGCGGCGAACACCTCTTGCCAAAAGCGGATGTTGCGCCCAGGCCGACGTCAAGCACATCGGTCCCGCGCCGCCAGCCGAGCCTGAGGGACCGGTCGTCGCCAGCCCTTCCGATGCCCTTGCCGCTCCGCCGGTCCAGCCACTTCCTGCTGCACCGGAACGCGCCGCGCAAGAAAAGGCGCCGCCGCAACCGGCAAAGGCGACCGGGAGCGCAAAACCCAATCGGCCGCGGGAAGACGCGGGGCTGTTTACCGAACTGCCCGGCGGCGAGTTCGAGCGCCTCGAGTCGCGTTTGCAAGCGGTCGAAGGCGCGTCACCGTCCGGCGTTCGCAGACGGTCATCGACTGCCTGGCATCGTGCTCGGGGGCCTGGCGACATGGAACGGCGCCTGGCCGGAAGACGCCGCCTTACGAGTTCGCCCTGCTGAGGACGAACGTTTGCAGTTGCATCTCTGGAACGGCGTGCAAGGCGTTTCTCTGGAACTGTTTTGCGAGCCTCGCGCCGGTTGGGCGGCCTACCGTACGACGCGGCGGCTGAACGCGCCGCGACCGCTGACCCGCAGCCTGGTCGCGACGGACGGCGATCGCTATCTGCGTTGCGGCCGGGGAACCATTGACCTGCGGCGGCAGGATGATCGCCTGTTGCTGACTCGCGGCGACGTGCTGTTGTTGACAGTTCCGTTGGCTGCCAGGCCGGAGACCATCGTGTTCGAGGGTTCCGGAACGATCCGCGACCTGGCCCTCGTGCCATGCCGGCCGTTGACGTATGACGAGCGTGAGCGAACTAACGCCTTGGATGCCCGGCGTCCCGACCGGCTTGAGTGGCAGCGGGAACTGCCCGCCGGCGCAGTGGAGCTTGTTGGCCGAAGGTCGAGGCGAGTTGCTGGCAGAAGACACCGCGGCGCCGGCTTGGGCGGCGGCGTCGATCCCTGATCTTGGCTTGCGCGAGGTTGTGTTTGAACTCGAAGATCCGTTGCCGGGTTCGGGCGTTTTTCTGGGCGATTCAGCCGGAAGGCCTCGCTTGCAGCTTGGTTTTTTCAGCGACGAGACGACCGGGCAAACCAGCTTCGGCTGGGCGCAGCCCGGCGAGATGCGGACCACGGCTCATACGACTCCCGGCCTCGGACCGGCGCCGCTCAGCGACTTGCGGCCCTGGCTGCGGTTGGTGCTGGCCGGCGGAACGCTGCGGTGTGCCGTCAGCGCCGATGGAACCCATTGGTCCGAGGCGCTCGAACCGTTGCCCGTTGTAGACGGCGGGCTGTCGACCGCCGGACTCTACGCGCTGCCGGGCGGCGGGACCCGCTGCCTGCGCGTGCGGCGCATCGAAGCGCGCCGACTGGGCGCTATCGAAAGCCTGGCGCCCGCCTCGCTGCGCACAAGTTTCCGGACTCGATAGTGCGGTCGACTTTGCCGCCTGGCAGAAGTCGGTGGCCGATACGCTGCCGCGCGGCGTCGATATCGAAGCCTGGCGCCGCGCTGCGCCGTCGAACTGCTGGCGGCCGCCGCGCGGCCCGACCTGGCGTCTGCGGTCATCCTGGAATTGCTTCGCAGCACGATGATCGACGAAGCGATTCCGCTCGAGCGGCGACTGGCGTTGCTCAACGAGGCGGCTTTGATCTTCGACGCTTCGGCGCCCGGCGCCGCGGACGCACTGCTCCAGCAATATGAGCGACTGGGCCGCGCGGCAATGCACGAACAGGCAGCGCCCCCCTTTTCTTTCGTCCGCCGCTCATTGCTGGCGGCGCCCTTGTGGACGGCGCGACCCATTGACGCGCTGCTTGCGTCGCTCGTCCGCGCCGAGCTTTCCCAGCTCGGCGCCAGTGGAGCGGACGGACCCTTGAATGATTTTCGCCGTCGCCTTGTTTATTTCGTCGGCGACCCGGCTGCCAACGGCCCCGCTTCCGACGCCTGCGATCACCACGAAGTTCGAGAGCTTTTGAGCAAATTTCCATAAGGCCGGCGCTACCGCAATCGTTGCTCGTCCACAGTAGCGCCGGCGAATGCTCCTTCAAGCAGCTTACGGGCTCCTTTCGCCGCATCGCTACGCGTCCTCTTTGTCAGGAAAAAAAGTCGCGAAGGCGGGTTGCGCTTTGGGAAACTTGGCATCTAGGACTCCGGGGAAGACAATCAACGCGGAGGCGCCGAGTGGAATCGTCAATAAATGCCCACCTGCCGGACGACTTGAACCACGACTTGAGGATCGCGGAGATCCTGGAACAGTGGCAAAGTCGCACCGCCGCCGGCGAGACGCCGGACTTACTGAAGTTGGCGGGCGGCGACGCCGAGCTGGCCGAGCAAGTGCGCAGATTAGCCGATGTGTTGCGGACGCTCGAAGCCAGCGGCTTCGAGCAGGTTTCGCCCGCCCCGATTGAGGCCGCGCTTCAGGCGGAGGACATGCCGGAAGTGCCCGACTTTGTCGTGCTCAGCGAGCTCGGACGCGGCGGCATGGGCATCGTCTACGCCGCCCGGCAGGTTTCGCTCGACCGTCTCGTAGCGTTAAAGCTGCTGCCGCTGGGAACAGTCGATCGAGCCGCCGGGCACCGTTTCGCGCAGGAAGCGGCGACGGCCGCAAGCTTGCAGCATCCGAATATCGTGCCGATCTACGCTACCGGCCAGGCGACGGGAACGCATTGGTACGCCATGCAACGGATCGATGGTCAGCCGCTGTCGCGAGTCATCGCCGAGCATCCGTCGGGAATCGCCTGGCAGCGAGTCGTCGAAATCGGCATCATCGCCGCAGAGGCTTTGGCATACGCCCATCGACAGGGCGTGGTGCATCGCGACGTCAAGCCGGCCAACTTGTTGCAAGACAGCGCCGGGCATATCTGGCTGACCGACTTTGGCCTGGCGCGGCGCGACGTCGACGCCGCGGCGACGCTCTCCCAGGCGATGCTGGGGACCCCGCGTTACATGAGCCCCGAGCAAATCGGCGGATCAAACGAGCCGGTCGACCACCGCACGGACATCTACGGCCTTGGCGCCACGCTCTATGAATTGGCCACGGGGCGCAGCGTCGTCTCGGGCGACTCGCCGCTGGAAGTGCTGGAGAAGATTCGCCATGAGGAGCCGGCCGCGCCGCGCCGATCAATCGCTGCATCCCTCGCGCCTTGGAGGTCGTGCTGCTCAAATGCCTCGAAAAGGCGCCTCGCGAGCGTTACGCAACCGCGGCCGACTTGCTGAGCGATTTGCAAGCGCTGCGCGACGGGCGCCCGATTGCGGCGCACGGACTGCCGCCCTGGATCGTCTGGGGCCGGCGCTGCTCCCGGCACGCCAGCCGTATTCGCCTGGCGGCCGCGGCCGCAACGCTCTCCATCGCCGTCGTCGGCGCTGGGATTGTCTGCTACCAGCAGTATGCGGCCAGCCGCCGTGCGGCATTGCAAATGACTTCCGCCGGCGGACCGTTTGTGGCGACGATTCTTCGCGCGGCGGCGGATTCCTCCCCTTCCGACTCGACGCCCGAAGTCGCCGCGGTAGCGCTACCGATGCAGCAGCCGCTCGAACTGGAGTCTGGGGAATACGACATCGACATTGCGTCAGAAGGGCGGTTTAGCGGGCGCGCGAGGCTACACCTCGCTCCCGGCGACATGGCGACGCCGCGGTATGTCGATCGCCGGCCGCAGCCGCCGGCAATTGACGTCGATCGCATGTGGTTCAGCGAGATTCATGCCGCGAGCGAACCGGCTGCAACGTTCCTTGCTACGCTGGACGATCGATCGCTTGTCGTCTATGGCGATGGGGGACGCGAGCGCTTCCGGCTGGATCTGTCCGGCGCCGCGGTCGCGGGAACAACCTCGGGCATGCAGCCGTCGCTCGAAGAAGTCACGACCGCCGCTGAGCTATTTCAGCAAGTCGATTTTAGTTATCAATTCGGTCCTGGCTTTACCGGAAGTCGCGGCGCTCGCAGACCCTATCAGGCCAGGCCGCAGCGATTCATGCCGTCGGCCGCCGATCTAAACGACGACGGTCAACTCGACTTTGTAGTCGCCGCCAGGCTGCTGCCCGTGGTCGCCGCGTTTGATCATGGCGGCAAGCTGCTGTGGACCAGCCGGACGGACGTCGAACTCCCGCCCGGTGCTCCGCCGCCGCCGATCGGCAACGATCGCAACCCGATCGAATTTCCGTCGATTCTGCAAATGCTGCTGACGAGGGATCATACCGGCGACGGAACGCGCGACCTGCTCGTTGCGTCGGTCGCCTTTCGCCCGCCGCAAGCGGTCTATCCGCAGCTCACGCTTGTCAGCGGCCGCGACGGCAGCCGGGTTTGGACGACGAAATTGCCGGCCATCGCGGCAGGCGTAGGTTTATCCTGGCCGTTGGCCGGTTTGCTCGAATGGCATCTGCGGGAAGGCGACGAGTATCGCTCGTACCGCTCGCTGCTCGTGCAGCACGATTCGAGCGTGATGCGCAACTTGTTGGTTGTCGATCGTAAAGTCCAGTGGGCGGCGGGCGCTCCGTATTTGGCTCGGCTGCCCGCGACGCCGCCGTTCGAGTTGTTCGGAGAGAACGCCGAGCAGGCGATCTTGGTCACCGCCGCCGATGAGATGCGCCGCCTGGAAGTTGCTACGGGCCAACTGCTGGAGCCGATCACCCTGGCGAAGAAGGGCGCCATGCTCGCTAGCCCGCCGCGCAGCGGTCAAGCTCGGGCAGAAGCGGTCGTCCGGTTTTCTCGTACATTCCTGCCCAACTGCGATGGGCTCGTCCATCGACGAGCTGGCCGTTTTTGCGCCAGACGGCGCTGCTTCGAACGGTCAAACGCCGCTGTGGAGCAAATCGCTGGCCTCGCGGTGGGACCTGGTCAGCCAGGGACGCGAACGAAGCGATTTTCCCTTGCTTGCCGATCTGGACCACGATGGCGTCGACGAGATTCTGGTCGCCATCGCCGCCCCGTCTTCTGACGGCGGCGGCAAGCGGATCGAATGTCTCGATGCCATGACGGGTGATAGTCGTTGGAAGGCGCCCATTCGGATGCAATGCGTCGAGTCCGCGCAGAGCGCATCTGCGTTATCGGGGATGTCGACGGCGACGGCGTCGACGATGTGGCGATTGCATCGCTGTTTGGGGAAGCCCGGGACGCCAGAAAGGAGTCGATTCGCAACTGGCGGGCTCGGGTCAGCGTTTATATCGATGTGGTCAGCGGTCGCACGGGCCAACGGTTGAAGGTGCTGCACCAGTTGACGGCCGAGACCGATAAATTCACGCAGATGATGGAAATCGACGCCTTGCGGCCCGTCAGGCCCGGAGTCATCGAAGCGTCGGTCGTCTGGGGCGATGCTCGCGAGCGGCTCGTCGACAGCCTGACATTGCGGTTTTCATTGAACCACGAGCAGTTGCCGCTGGCGGCGCACGGCCTGACCGCGCTCACGCGATTGTCTCCCGCCGGCTCGGGCTATTATCTGCGGCGCCCCGGGCCGGACGAAACGGGCAGCGAAACCGTGGTCTGGATCGAACCAGTCGGCGACCGGCTGCTTCTGGGCAGCTATCGATGCTCGCTGGCAAGCTGGAGCAATGAGCAAGGCGAGCCGCGCGTGCTGCTGCAAGATCGCGCAATGAGTCGACTCGCGGTCCTCGACGTTCCCACCGGGCGATTGCTGTGGCGGCAAGCGACGGGCGTCGAACAATCGCTGGCTCTCCCCCTGCGTCTGGACAATCAAGATTGGTTGCTGGTCCAATCCTTCGACGGCAGTTCCACCTGCCGCTTGAGCTGTTTCGACGCGGAGACGGGCCAGGTGCGGGCGACGCTGGCCAATCAATCGCTCGGCATAATTCATGACGCTGCGCCGTGCGAGGCCAAATCGGGCCAGGCGTTCACGCTGTGCGGCGCGCGGGCGCCTTTCCGATGAGTGCCAACCTGGCCGGTTTCTACGTGCGAAAAATCGACGTGCGCACCGCCGAAACCGTTTGGCAGCAGCCTTTCTTGAACCGGTTGACGCCTCAAATGGATTTCCGACATCAAGTGAAGCTGCTGATCGCCGACGTCAATGGCGACGGCATGGCCGATTGCATCGTTCCCGACGGAGTTGCGGGCGACGCCGACGCGGTTCGCCTGGTTGCCCTTTCCGGACGCGACGGCAGCGAATTGTGGTCAACGGCGACCGGACTGACGATCTCTGACTGGCCTCGCCGTTGCCGATGGCCGAAGATGGAAATCGCCAGCAGCCAGGACGGCCGGCGGCGCCTGCTCTTGATGGACACGGTGGGAACCGATCAAATCGACGTTCGCCTCGTGGAAGTCTCGACCGGCAAGGAACTGGATTCGCGGGCCTATGCCACGCGCACTCAGCAGTTGAATTACTTCGCCAGCGAACGGGGAAAGCTCTCGCTCCAGGTGCATCAGCGCAGCGGGTCAGACCCGATCGTGTCGCTGGTCGTTCCGGAACTGGATACAGCGCGTCGTCTCGCACTCGAGTGTTCGCAATTCTCCATCCAGGGCGACAAGCTTCGCGAAGCGGGGGCGACAAAGCTCCAAGCGGGAAAACAGGACCTGCAGGCATATCTGGTCGCCGGAGACGCGTCGGGAACCTTGGTGCGCATTGTGCTTACAGGCGATTTGTTGACCGGCTGCCAGAGCCGCGACAACATAGTGCTCTGGCGCCAAACGCTCGATCCCGCCGGCGGACGACACGCGCTGACGGCGACTTCCGCGCCCGGCTATGTATTCTGCCAATCAGGCAACGCCTGTACGCTACTCAATGTGATGACCGGTCAGGCCGTTTGGAGCGACGCCCAAGTTGAGATGAACGATCTTCCCGAAGGCGCCATGCGGGGCCCTGAACTGCTAATGCGAGGCGAGGCGCCTTGCGTCATCCGCCCCGAGCGCGAGGGCGTGCAGTTCATTTCGTTGCCGGCCTGCGCGTCCGGCGCGGAACCGTCTCCAGGCGCATCGGCTAAGGCGACAATGTCCGTTTTTGCGGGCCGGGATCCGCGGCGTTGGCGGGCCCCTCTCGCTTCGCCCTTACACGGGGGAAACACGCTCTCGAGCTTCATCGCAAGCCTCGCGCGTCGGGCAGTGCAGAGTTTACTTGCGTTTGTGATTCCCTTCGCCGGCGCCTACTGGCTCGTTCGCCATCGTCGCTTTTCGATGGCCCACCTACTGCTCGCGCCGCCCGCCGCACTCGTTTGCCTGATAACCTGGCGAATCCTATTGGCGCCGGCGGGAATCGGCGAAGCCGCCCGCGAACCCTGGCCTATCGTATTGATTTCCGGCACGATGGTCGTCGTCGCCGCGGCATTCGTCGTGCGAAGCGTCGTCGAGCGACGGTGGCAGCCTCTTGTCGGGGCGTTCGTATTCGCTGCCTGCTTCACGGCCGCCATGCAGTGGCTTCCCGCGCTGCGGCAAGGAGACGACATCCGCTATCTGCTAAGCTGGGATCACTTTCTCGCCGAAATGATCATGATCCTCGTCGCCACCTTGCCCGGCGGGTATGTGGTCTGGAGTTTCGTGCGATTCCTTGGAAGACGCATCCAGCGGCGGGCGACTCATGGCGGATGAAGCTCTACAAGATAACGCCGGCGCCGCGGAGTTCCAGCTCTCGGTCAGTTGGTCGATTGGCCCGTTGCGACCGTGGCTGAAGATGATCGCCGAGCGCGAGTTGCCCGTCAGTTTTCGCGGCCGCGTCGAGGCGTCGGACATCGTGCAGGAAACGCTGCTCGACGCTTGGGCGGCTTACGAGGATTTCGCGGCACGACGCAAGCAGAACGCCTGGCCTGGCTGCGCGTGATCCTGCGTCGCGTGATTTTGCAGCACGGTCGTTCCCGCTTTGGCACGCAGAAGCGCGGCGGCGGAGAACGTTTGCAAAGCGAACTCGACTTGACCAGTTCGCGAATCGACGCGCTGGCCGCCGGCGCCGAGCCGACTCCCGCCGAGCAAGCCGCCGCCAATGAGGCGTCGCTGCGATTGGCCCGGGCGATCGAAGATCTCTGCCCCGCTGACCAGGAACTCATCCGCCTGCGGCACTTCGAGCAACTCACGCACGAACAAATCGCCCAGCGGCGCGGCTGCCCTTCCGCGACGGTGCGAATGCAATGGGTTCGCGCGCTCTGCAAATTGCGAGAGCGGCTCGACGACGAACATCTGGAGCCGTAGGGTGGGCATTGCCCACCAGCAAATCATGGTGGGCAATGCCCACCCTACGGCAGGCGGCCCTCAAACTAAAAGTTGACGAATCGCTGGCAGTACGCCGTCAGCTTTCGTCGGAAGCTTTGAACCAGGGAGTCAGCGTCGGCTCGTACGGCGGAGATCTCCTCGGGCTTGAAGTACAGCTCGATCTCGCGCGCCGCCGCTTCCGCGCCGTCGGAGGCATGGACCAGGTTCATCTGCCGGCTGGAGCTGAAGTCGCCGCGGATCGTGCCGGCGGCGGCTTTCAGGCCGCTGGTGGCGCCGAGCATTTCGCGAATCACGCGAATCGCTTCCAGGCCTTCGATTACGGCCGCCACCACGGTGGCGCCGGTCACAAAGGCTTCGAGCGCCGGATAGAACGGCTTCGAGACATGTTCGGCGTAGTGTTGCTTCGATAACTCGGGCGTGATCTGCATCATTTTCATGGCGATCACGTTCAGCCCCTTGTCTTCAAAGCGACTGACAATCCGGCCGACCAGCCGGCGCTGGATGCAGTCGGGTTTCAACAGAATCAGCGTGCGTTCCATCGAGGAACCTCCAGGTTTTTCGCAAAAGGGGCGATTTTAGGCCATTTCCAGAAATCGCTCAAGCGGGGAGTTGAGACTTGTGCCGAGGCGACAACTCGCCACAGAGTGCGTACCTGGAAGAGGCCGCCGCCATCGCTTCGCCCGTGATCCGACGGCCGGTGACGGCATTCAAAGCTGCGACTGCGGTCGTTTCGCTCTCGTCCGCAGGGAAACAAGAGCAGCCGCGACGAGCGGTCGCTGCCAGGCTCGTCCGGCGACGGCGAGTTACTTCGACTTGGGCCAGACAACCCGGCCGGGCGTGGTGCAGCGAACGCTAAACAGAGCGCCGCCTGCGGTGATGTACAGGGTTTGCAGATCATCGCCGCCGAAGGCGCAGTTGGTCACTTCGTCGCGAGGAACGGGCAGAAACTGCAGCAGTTTGCCTTCGATGTCAAAGACGTAAATGCCCCCCTTCTTGTCTTCGGCGGGTTCATAGGGCGGGTTGGGCTTGTTCAAGTCCGGCGGCCACGTACAGCCGGCCTTGCTGGTCTTGCTTGAGCCCATCCGGACCGCGACCGTCGCCCCAGTCGTACAGCAGCTTGCGGCTGGCGAAGTCGACCGTGCCGTCGGCTCGCAGATCGAATCGCCACAGCTTGCGCGCTCCCTTGTCGGCGCTGTTATTGTTGTCGGCGACAAACACGTAGCGGTCGTCGGCCGAAACAAGCACGCCGTTCGGACGCTCGAGCTCTCGGCCGATGATGCGCGTCACGCGGCCGTCGGCGTCGATGCGATAGACGCCTTCAATGGTTTGGCCTTGATCGTCGACCATCTCCATGCCTTCACGGCTGCCATAGCGCGGGTCGGAAAAGTAAATCCGCCCTGTTGAGTCGACGGTCAAATCGTTGGGCTGGTTGTAGCGATGTCCCTCGTAGCGGTCCGTCAGCACCGTGAGCGTGCCGTCGATTTCGGTGCGGCGTGATTCGCCGCGGCTCAGCCTCACAGGCCAGCAGCCGGCCGGCGCCGTCGAACAGCAGGCCGTTGGTTCCGGCGGTGCTGGCGGTAAACGGCCGACTGGTGCTTTCGATCCAGGCAATAGATGTGCCCTTGGCCGCTGGTCAGCAGGCCGACGGCCGGGTTCCACGCCGGGCCTTCTCCGCCGGAGCCGTTGTCGGCTTCGAGCTTGAGTTGAGCGCCGTCGAGAAAGATCGGCGTTTCCACGCTCGCTGCTTGCGGCATGGGCGCCTGGGCTTGCGGAATGAGTTTTAGTTCGGCCAGCCACTCCCGTGACTCTTTCTGCCAGGCGTCCCACATCGGTCCCTTGTAGCCGTTCAGGCCGTGCCCTCCCGAGGGGAGTTCCAAATACCTGGCGGGAACCTTCGCGGCCTGCAGCGCCTGGTAGAAGGCTTTGCTGTTGTCCGCCGGCACGGCCTTATCGTCCAGGGCGTGCGCCAAAAAGGCCGGCGGCGTGCGGGACGTGACCTGTTTTTCGTTCGAAAAGAGTTCAACGAGTGCGGATGACGGCGCCTTTCCGAGCAGGTTATTCCTGGAACCCTGGTGCGTCTTGTCGCTCATCGTCACGACCGGGTAGACCAGGATCAGAAAGTCGGGCCGGCAACTGACGCGCTCGACGGCGTCGGCGGCATTCGCATCGCCCTCGTCGAAGTGCGTGCCCGCGGTGGACGCCAGGTGGCCGCCCGCCGAGAAGCCGATGATGCCGATCCGCGACGGATCGACGCCCCAGTCCTTGGCGCCGGCCCGCACGGTGCGCAGTCGCGCGCTGGGCGTCGAGCAGCGGCACGAAAGACCGGCCGGCGGGAAGACGGTACTCAAGCACCACACCGACCACGCCGTGGCGATTGAGCCACTCGGCGATGCCGTGTCCTTCCGCGCCGGTCACCAATCCACCGTAGCCGCCGCCCGGGCAGATGACCGCAGCAGCCCCGTTACCCTGCGCCGGCCGATGCACGGTGATCCAGGCTTCGGCCTGTTCGAACCGCCCGTCGCCGAGCGGGGCGTGATTGTTCCAAAGCGCAATTCGTTGCCCTTGGGCGGGCGCTGCGGCTGGCTTCGGTTCTTCAGCAAAGCAAGCCGCAGCGAAGAACAGGAGGGAGGCGGACGCGAGGTATTTCATTTCAGGCTCGAAAGCGAACGGCCCCGTCGGTGAAGGGAGTGTGACGGATGAATTAGGGTAGAATCGGCAACACGATGTGCGAGTTGAGTTTGCCCGAACGGTAAACTCGCTGGATGGCCGATTGAAAATCTGCCTCTTGGGCATGGTAGATGTCAACAAACTGCTGCGGATTGCGATCGACCAGCGGAAACCAACTGCTCTGCACGTGAATCATGATCCGGTGGCCGCTCCGGAAGGTATGATAACAGTCCTGCAGCGTAAAGCGGACCTCGGCCGGCTCGCCGGGAGTAAACGGCTCGGCATGTTCCAGGCTGTTGCGGAACTTGCCCCGCATCACGTCGCCGCGGACGAGTTGCTGGTAACCGCCCATCCGAACGGCGGTCGGATTAGGCTTCGGATCGGGATAGTCGTCGGGATAAACATCCACCAGCTTGACGACCCAATCGCTGTCGGTCCCGCTTGTCGATACGTGCAGTTCCGCCTGGAGCGGACCGGCGAGGGTCACGTCTTCCTCCAGGACATCGGTCTGGTAGACCAGCACGTCGGGCCGGCGCGAGGCGAACCGCTGGTCGGCCCCCATGTACTCCGGCGCCATGGCGTTCGTGATCTTGTCAATGAATGGGACGGGTCGGTTGGGATCGCTGAGATATTCGTCGAAGGTCGTTGATCGGGCCGCTTCCATTTCCGGCGGCGCCTCGAAGGAGAGCCGGCCGCCGGCGCGGAAGTAGATCGGCTTTGGCTGCATGGCGGCGGGGGGCCAGCGTTCGTGCCGCCGCCACTGGTTCCGGCCCATCTCAAAGACCCAGGCTTCGGGGCTTTTCAGCTCGCCCTTTTCCTTCAGGTGAAACTCAAAAAAAGGAAATTCGATCTGCGAGCGATAGAACGCCGACGTCTTGGAATTCAGCGGGACGTCGGCGAAGGTCGAGCCGTCGTTGCTGCTCCAGCCGCCATGCCGCCAGGGCCCCATCACCAGCACGTTGCTGGCGTCCGGGCTGCTCTTCTCCACCTGCTTGTAGGTCTCGAGCGCCCGAACAGGTTCTCGGCATCGAACCAACCGCCCACGGTCATCACCGCCGGGCGAATGTTCTTCAAATGCGGTCGGATATTGCGGGCCTTCCAGAAATCGTCGTAGGAGCCGTGCTGCATGGCCTCGTTCCAGAAGGCCACCTGGTCCTTGAAGTATTTCGGATTGGCTTCAGGCAGCACGCCCAGACGCAGGAAGAAGTCGTAGCCGTCGGGCGTTTCGTGATCGAACTGCGTGGGAAAATTCTTGGTCGGCTCCGGCCGGGGATGGCCGAATTTCGCCATGAAGTTGAACATGTGCGCCAGGAACAGGGCGCCGTTATGATGCCAATCGTCGCCCACGAACCAATCCGTCACCGGCGCCTGCGGCGACGCCGCCTTGAGAGCCGGGTGAGCATCGATCATGCCGGCCGCCGTATAGAAGCCCGGGTAAGAGATGCCCCACATGCCGACCTTGCCGTTGTGGCTTTTCACCTGCCGGGTCAGCCATTCGATGGTATCCCAGGTGTCGGAATTCTCATCGATGTCAGTCGGACCGTTCTTTTCCGGCAAGTAAGGCCGCATATTGACGAATTCGCCTTCCGACATCCACCGCCCGCGAACGTCTTGGTAAGCGAAGATATAGCCGGCTTCGCCGAACAGCGGCGAAGGGCCGAGATCGCTCTTGTACTGGTCGACGCCGTAGGGCTTGACGCTGTACGGGGTGCGGGTCAGCAAGATGGGATAGGTTTGTGATTCGTCCTTCGGCACGTAGACGGCGGTAAACAGCCGCTTGCCGTCCCGCATTGGAATGCGGTATTCGTACTTCGTGTAGTTCGCCTTGACGTGGTCCAGGCCTTGCGAGCGGGCCACGCCCGCCGAGGCGACGATCAGCGCGAGCGCGAAGCTGACAGCCAGGCGCCAGCGAACTTCCAACTGCGGCATAGGTGCGATCTCCGTCGGCCAGAATCAAGGTGCGGAACTTGCTGGGCACCAGCTTAATTCACGCGAGGGCCGACGGGAACACACAGGCCGCATCCGCGGCCTTCTCCCGGTCTGGAGCAGGGGCGCCAAATCGGGGGCGATTTCGGAAGCGGCGGTCGGCGGCCCTGAACGGGGCTTGACGCCGGCCGCCGCTGGCAACATTCAACTGAAACCCGTGCGATCCGCCCGCTACGCCTTGGCGAAGGCGGCCTGCGCCGCTTCGGCCATCTCTGCGGAAGAAAGGTCGCGGAGATGCGTGGCCAGCGACCAGACATGGCCGAACGGGTCGGTCACCACGCCGTAGCGATCGCCCCAGAACATATCCTGGGCCGGCATCATCACGGTCGCGCCGGCATCGGCGGCCCGTTGGATTGCGGCGTCGCAATCGTCGACATAACGGTGGATGGTGACCGGGGTGCCGCCGAGCGCCGCGGGCGACGATGCCTTTCCGCCGCAATACTCGGGAAAATCGTCGGCGAGAAACACCGAGCGGCCGCCGATGCGGATCTCCGCGTGCATGATCCGCTTGCCGTCGGGCGCCGGCATGCGGCAGATCTCTTCGGCGCCGAACGCCTGCTTGTAAAACTCGATCGCCTCGGCGCAGCGATCGCACTTCAAATGCGGAATCAGGCCCTCGCGACCTTCGGGAATCGGCTGAGACATGAGTAAGCTCCTCTGATCAAAGGGATGGGAAATGGCGAGTGTGACTCATTGATATTCATGCCGCCGCCATGGCGTTCGAAACGCGTTCTCGGCGGCGGGGGGAGATGATTCAGCCTGGTTGTGGTTGCCCGTAGGCTTGTTCCAGAGCCTTTACGTCGATTTTTTTCATCTGCAGCATCGACTCCATGACGCGTTTTGATTTTTTTGCATCGGGGTCTTGCAGCATTTCGCCCAGGGCCGAGGGAATAATCTGCCACGACAGACCGAACTTGTCCGTCAGCCAGCCGCACTGTTGGAGCTGGCCTCCCGCGGAGAGTTTTTCCCAAAGGTCGTCGACTTCCGCCTGATGCTCGCAATTCACGAAGAACGAAATCGCTGGCGTGAAGGGAAACTGAGGCCCCCCGTTCAAAGCGATGAACTCCTGCCCGTCGAGTTGGAATGTGACGGACGTTACCGAGCCCTTGGGTCCGGGACCTGCTTCTCCGCAGCGTGAGATGCGACCAACGTTCGAGTTCTTGAAAATAGAAACATAGAATTGCGCGGCTTCTTCGGCATTGCCGTTGAACCATAGAAACGGGGTGATCTTGTTCATGCCGTTGCGCCTTTTTTTGCCGGTTTCTTAGCTGCTCACTGGCCGACGACGGGCAGGCCGGGAAGCTCCATGATCGGGCGGACCTCAATGGTTCCCTTGCTCGCCGGCGGAATCCGCGCCGCGATGGCAAGCGCCTCGTCGAGATCCTTGGCCTCAACGATGTAGAAGCCGCCGAGTTGCTCGCGAGTTTCGGCGAACGGTCCGTCGGTAACGATGGCCTTCCCTTCGCGGACCTGCACGCTCGTGGCCGTCGCCACCGGTTGCAGCGGGCTGGCGGCCACGTACTGCCGCTTGGCGTGCAAGTCGTGCGTCAACCGGACCGAGTCGGTATAGCACTGATCCCGCTCGGAATCGTTCATGGCCTGCTCGTTGATGTAAACCAGCAACATGTATTTCATCGTGGTGCTCCAAGAACCGTCGCTTGTTAAAGTACGCCCTGACCGCCGTTCAGTAACGAGTCGAACGGCAAGCGGCCAAATCGACATCCTCCCGGAAAATCTCTTTTGGCGTGGCGGCTGCGTCAAGCGCGGGTCGCAATTCGCCTTTCTAGAGTCAGGGCGACTTGGGACCTCGCGCTCCGGTTCGTCTGGTCGATTTGGCGGATCAGGGCCGCCAGAGCCAGCTTCAGCGACGTTCTCGGCCGTTCGGTAGCACAGATGTAGTTGGCAAGCGGTTCAATCACTTGCTGCAGTTCGTCGCCAAATTCGCCATTCGCATTGTCGCTGAGCGTTACCATGATCGGTCTCCTTGAAAGCTGGATTGAGTTCGTTCTGCGTTCGACTCTAGATCGAACGGCCGTCCGACCAATCGACACCGGGGCGAAAATTTGCTTAAATTTTTGTATGTTCCCCCTCGTCGATCAGGCTCTGGAATCGGTCTACCGCTCCGACTGGAGCCGGATCGTCGCGGCGTTGATTCGCGTTACCGGCGACTTCGACGCCGCGGAAGAGGCCGTGCAGGAAGCCTTTGCGGCGGCAGTCGACGCGTGGCGGACGTCGGGAATCCCGGATTCTCCCCCCGCTTGGATTCTGCAGACGGCGAAGCATAAAGCTATCGACCGCATTCGCCGCCGGGCGAAATTCGAAGAAAAGCTGGCGACGCTGGCCGCCGAGCCGGCGCCTGCCGAAACGCCCGACCTTGACGGCGATAAGATCTCCGATGATCAACTGCGGCTGATTTTCACCTGCTGCCACCCCGCGCTGGCGCCTGAGGCGCAAGTTGCGCTGACGTTGCGGATGCTCGGCGGATTGGAAACGGACGAGATCGCCCGGGCGTTTCTCGTCCCTTCGGCGACCATGGCCCAACGCCTGGTGCGGGCCAAGCGTAAGATTCGCGACGCCGGCATTCCGTTCGCGGTCCCCGGCGCCAGCCAGATGCCTGAGCGGCTCGAAGCCGTGGTGACGGTGCTCTACCTGATTTTCAACGAAGGCTACGCAGCCACGCGGGGCGAGTCGCTGTTGAGAACCGACTTGTGCAGCGAGGCGATCCGGCTGGGGCGACTGCTGACTGAGTTAATGGCGCCGCAGGCGCCGGCCGAGGCGCTCGGCTTGCTCGCTTTGATGCTGCTGCAAGATTCGCGTCGCGCGGCGCGGCTCGATGCCATGGGCGATCTGGTGCTGCTGGAGGACCAGGATCGCAGGCTTTGGAATCGAGCGCAGATTGCCGAGGCGCTGCCCCTCGTTGCGTCGGCCCTGCGCCGGACCGGGGCCGCTTGGGTTGCAGGCTGCCATCGCCGCCGTGCATTGCCAGGCCGAACGGCGCTGAGCAGACCAACTGGCGCGAAATCCTCGGGCTCTACGATCTGCTGCTGCAGGTGCATCCGTCGCCGATCGTGTCGTTGAATCGGGCCGTGGCGGTCGCCATGACCGACGGTCCCGAGCCGGCGCTGGCCTTGATCGATGCCTTGGCCGCCGACGGGCGGCTGGACGGCTATTATTTGCTGCACGCCGCCCGCGCCGACCTGCTCCGCCGCATGGGTTTGCACGCCGAGGCCGCCGGAAGCTACGAACAGGCGATGGAACTGACCGCCAACGACAGCGAGCGGCGGTTTCTCAGAGGGCGGCTTGAAGAGGTGCGAGCGAGCAACGAGTAAATTCAGTCACGATTCGTTGGCGGTCGGCGCGAGCGCGTAGACCCGCTCGTACGATTCTTTCGCGACACCGCCCAGCCGCTCAGCCATGCGGCGCATCGCCTCGGGCTGGTAGTCCCAATACCCGGAACGAGCGACCTGCTCCAGCCAATCGCATAAATGGACGCGGACCAGATCGTCGAAATCGTCGCGAGACAGTTCCATGATCTCGCCCGTCTCCCGATTGCGGATGCGGTAAGGCCCGTCCGAATCGACGAGCGAGTAAAACGTCGAGCGGTCCATCAGGCAGTTCACGAAGGCGATCCGCTCGGTGGCGCTCGCCGATCAAATCGCGAACTTCGCCGCGCCGCTCGAGCGGCAGCGCCCAGCGGCGGAACATCTCGGTGCCGTAGATGGAATGAAACAGCCCGGCGCGGCACACGTCGCGCTCGCAGCCCCAACTTTCCAGGTCGCGGAACACGCCGACCAGATGCGCGAAAAACCCTTTTTCGCCGGAATGCGGCACATCCTCGATACCCAGGCTGCGCAGAAAGTCGACCATCGAACGATAATCGGGATCCATCGTGTTTGTCTCCGTTTAAGCGGTCAGCAATAACAGCACCGCGGTTTACCCGCCGGCAATCAAGGTCCGGCGGAAGCCGTGGCATGCCGGTCGCCGTAGGGCGCTCCGGCGATTGTACCGCTTCCCGTCGCCCCTGGCTCTCCTCAAGTCCCCGGCAAGCGTTCAGGTGCGGGAGCGGCGCAAAGGGCCTTAAATCGCGCGGAGACCAAGGCGCTCCCAAAGCGACTTATACGGTTGGGTAAGGCTTGTACATGCCCCCTGGTCCGGCAGCGCAATTCGCAGGGATGGCAAATGGGGGGTAAACTGGAGTGACGTCCGTTCATTCAAGAGCGAAAAGAAATGATCGAGAAGCTCCGGATTCAGAATTACAAGGCGCTTGCGCGATGTTGCGCTCGAATTGACGCCTGTCCATGTGCTGATCGGGCCCAACGATTCGGGCAAGACCAGCATCTTGGAGGCGGTGGCGGCGCTTTGCCGGAGCGCGGATCACGAATTGCCGCAGGCGTTTGTCGGCGCCTGGGAAGGGGCAAGCCTGGTTTGGAACCGAGATGCGGAGCGTTTGGTGACGCTGGCTGCAACGGTCGCTGACACGGAAGGCGAATTTGACTATTCGCTCATAGTCCAGTTCGCGACCATGGGACGACGCGGGACCGTCAAGCGCGAATGGTTTCGTACGGAACCCGAGGCGCCGAAAATCGATCTTATTCCGCCAGGGCGTGCAGTGTCGGCCGTTCACCTTTCCACGCATAATCCAGGCGTCGTACCGGAAGATAAGCGGCCTTTTGCCTTGCGCGTGTTCGATGCCCTTGCGGGCGTACATTATTATCGCTGGACTCCCAGCCACCTGGCGCTGCCCGTTGCGCCTGATTCAAAACGGCGGTTTCGTATGGAGGCTTCCGGCTTTGGCTTGGCGCTTTGCCTCGACGATATCCTCGGCTTTGACCGCGATCGGTTTATCGCCCTGGAACAACGTTTCAAGGCGATTTTTCCGCAGATCCGTTCGATCAAACTGATTCCCGAGCCTGCTTTTCGAGCGCCTGTCGACGATCCGGAACAGGTGCTTCAACTCAACCGCGCCGAAGGGAAAGGAATCTACTTCGAATTCGTTGAAGGCGGAAAGCTGCTATCGGCATCGCAAGTCTCCGACGGCATGCTGCTTGTGCTTGCCTATCTCGCGGTGCTTTACCTGCCTCAACCGCCCCGGGTCCTGCTGGTCGAGGAGCCCGAGAACGGCATCCACCCCAAGCGGCTGCAGGACGTGTTGTCCATCTTGCGAGATCTCGTCACCGAGCAGTCGCAATGCCAGGTGATCCTGACCACGCATTCGCCGTATGTGGTCGACCTCTTCCAGCCGGAAGAAGTCACGCTTTGCCAAAAAACAAAGGACGGCTCGGTTGCCGTGCGCCGACTCTCCGAGAGTCAGGCCGTTCGCGAGCAGCTTGATATATTCACGCTTGGCGAAATCTGGACGGCTGAAGGCGATGAGGGGCTGATCCCTGGCGCGACGAGCCAGCCGGACACAGCGCGATGAAGCTGTTGCTCGTTTCGGAAGGCAAGCATGAGTTGAGCGGAGCCTTGGAGACGCTCGTTCGGAGCCTCTCGCAATACGAGCTTGCCATCGATCATGCCAAAGTGAGCCAGGGTAAAACTCACGCTCACCACGGCAAGGGCCGAGGGTACTTCAAGCGCGCCGTTCGCTGGCTGCTTGAAGCGAGGAAACGCGGCTACGACGCAATGGTCCTGGTCATTGACGAGGATAGCTATTCGGAGCGAGCGAAAGAGATCGCTGAAGCTCAGCAGTACGCAGCCGTGGACTTTCGACGAGCCTTCGGCGTCGCGATTCGTACGTTCGACGCCTGGATGCTGGCGGACGAGCACACCTTGACGTCGGTGCTGGGGCGCCCGGTTGATCGCCAGCCCGAGCCAGAGAAATTGAAAGATCCGAAAGGGGTTTGCGCAGAACTGCGCGACGCCAGCAAGGGCAACCTCGCCCAATCAGAAATGTACGCTCAGATTGCTGAGTTTATTGAGTTCCCCGTGCTCGAAGAGCGCTGCCCTCGCGGCTTCGCCCCATTTGCGGCACACGTTCGCCGATTATGAAATACACGAATTGCGGAGCGATCGCTCTGGCTTTTGACGCGACTGCCGCACCGTTGTTCAGCCTTTCTTCTCGCCCCACTGCCGTTTGCGTTCAATTCCTAACTTCGCTTGCAGCCCCCTGTTCCGCGAGCTAAAATCCAGGCTCGTAACTACTTGCGGTTCAACGGCAGCGGCTCGGCGATTTATGGGCGACAGGCGATTCATTCTCAACCCGATGCGCACCGCCAAGCAAGCGCACAGATTAATGTGGGCAAGGACAACGACGAATATCGGGCCATCGTCAACACGCTGACCATGCACGCCGATGATATGCAAGCGTTGGGCCTTGCCGACGGCGACTCGGTCCGCATTCGCACCGAAGCCGGAGAGGCCGTGTTCCAGTGCGAAGCGGGCAAAACGCCTCAAGGCATGCTGCTGGTTCCCTATGGGCCTCCCACCTGCAAGCTGATGGGGGGCGGAACGGACGGCACGGGCATGCCGACCTCGAAAGGATGGGAAGTTGAAGTCGAGCCGATCAAGAACGGCGGCAATTGAGACACGAAATGAGTAGGATGTGGCTGGGTTAGAGGGGCAGCCCCCTCACCCCCGGCCCCTCTCCCCCGCGGCGGTGGAGAGGGGAGATGCGACCAGGAGACATAAGATGACGGAAAACTCGAAGCCCAACGGCGATCTGGCCGGGCCAGACTCCCCGCACTTCGCCCAAAGCCAGCAACCGGAGCAATACCCGGCTTGGGAAGAGGTGGAAGCGGGCCGCTACATGCCGCGCCGCGTGCGCGGAAGCTGCCAGGGCAGAGCCCTCGGCTGAACGTTTACCATTCCTTCGTCCGGTTCGGACGATACGAAATAGGGCGAGAACAAAGCCACGGAGACGACATGGACCTCACGGTTGTCAACAACGCCACCTGTACCTTCTGCGGCTGCGTCTGCGACGATATTGAGCTGCACGCCAACGAAGAGCGGATCGTCGAAGCCAAGCGGGCCTGCGTGTTGGGCAAGGCCTGGTTCCTCAACCACACGGCCGAGCATCTCTATCCCGACGCGCTAATCGACGGCCGCGAGGCGACCGTCGACGAAGCGATCGCCGCGGCGGCCAGCCTGCTCGATGCGGCCGACATGCCGCTGGTGTACGGCATGAGCAACATCACCTGCGAGGCGCAGCGCGAAGCGGTGGCCCTGGCCGAACGGTTGGGAGGTGTGGTCGACAGCCACACCTCGTTGTGACACGGTCCCACTGAAATCGCCGCCCAGTTGGGCGGTAAGGTCACGTGTACGCTCGGCGAAGTGAAGAACCGAGCCGATTTCATCGTGTATTGGGGCGGCAACCCGGCCGAGTGCCATCCGCGGCACTTCACCAAATACACGCTGATGCAGAAGAGCAAGTTTCTGCCCCGCGGCCGCAAAGACCGCACCATGGTGCTCGTCGATATCCGCGAGACGAAGAGCGCCAAGGCGTCCGATATCTTCCTGCAGCTCCGACCCGGCAAGGATTTTGAAGTCCTCACCATCCTCCGCGCGATGGTTAAAGGCGAGTCGGTCAATGACGATCTGATTGCCGAAACCGGGCTGACCAAGGAACAACTGCAGGATTTCGTCGACCGCATGAAGCGGGCCAAATTCGGCGTGTTCTTCTTCGGTATGGGGCTGTCGATGACTCGCGGCAAGCACATGAATTCGGCAGCCATTCTGACCCTGGCCGCCGAACTGAACGCGTACACCAAGTTCGTCGCCATGCCGATGCGCGGGCACGGAAACGTCACCGGCGCCGACGTCATCATGCGCTGGACGACCGGCTACCCGTTCGGCATCAATTTCAATCGCGGCTATCCGCGCTACAACCCGGGCGAGTTCTCCACGGTCGATCTGCTCGTCCGCGGCGACGTCGACGCGGCGCTGATCCTCGGCGCCGATCCGGGCGCCACCATGCCGCAGCCGGCCATCGACCACCTGGCCCGCGTGCCGACGATCGTGCTCGATCCCAAGGTCACGCACACCAGCCGCATCGCCCGCGTGCATATCAGCACGGCGGTCACCGGCATCAGTGCGCCCGGCACCGGGTATCGCATGGATGAAATACCGCTACCGTTGCGGCCGGCGCTCAAGTCGCCATATCCGACTGATGAAGAGGTCGTTCGCCGCATCCACGAGGCGGTGGCCAACAAGCCCGATTGGATCGCCAAGAACGGCCGAACAGTCGCCAAGCAGGTTTCTTGAACGACGCACCCTCGATCCCAGGCAGACATCAGGCGTTTCATGCTTCGAATCACCGGCGGCAAGGTTTATGATCCCGCCAACGGTCTCGACGGGTCGTCAAGGATATCTGCATCGCCGACGGGCGGATCGTCGAGAACGTCGACGGCGGGCGCACGATCGACGCGGCGGGCATGATCGTGTTTCCCGGCGGCGTCGACGTGCACACGCACGTGGCCGGCGGGGCGATCAACTTCGCCCGGGCCATGACGCCCGAAGATCATCGCCGCACGATGGCCTTCATCCGCTCGCAAACCACGCGCAGCGGCATCGGCGGGATGGCGCCGACGACCTTCGCCACCGGCTATCTCGTATGCCGGCATGGGCTGGACCACGCGTCAACGAAGCGGCCGTGCCGATTCTCTCGGCCAAGCACACGCACGAAGAACTGCGCGACGTGCCGATCGTCGACAAGTGCTCGCTGCGTGCTGATGGCCAACAACGAGATCGTGCTCGATCTGCTCGAAGCCGGCGAGATGCGAGCGGGCCAAGCAGATTGTCGCCTGGCAGATCTGGGCCGCGAAGGCGTACGGCGTGAAGGCGGTCAACCCCGGCGGCGTGGCGGCCTGGAAGTGGGGCAAAGACGCCAAGCAGCTCCACGACCCGATCGAAGGCTACAGCAAGCTCACGCCGGGCGACATCGTCTCCGGCCTGGCCCAGATCGTCGACGAGCTGGGCCTGCCGCATCCGATGCATCTGCACTGCAACAACCTCGGCGCGCCGGGCAACATCAGCACCACGCTCGAAACCATGAAGCCGCCTGGAAGGGCGCCGGGCCCACATGGCCCACCTGCAGTACCACGCCTACGGCGGCGACGACTGGACCACGATGCGCTCCGAGACGGCCCAGCTCGCCGAATACTTCAACGCCCATCCGAACTTCACCACCGACGCCGGCGCCGTGCTGTTCGGCGATACGGTGACGATCACCGCCGACGGCCCCTGGCAGCATCTGCTCTACAAGCTCACCGGGCGGAAGTGGGGCAATCTCGACGTCGAGAACGAAACCGGCTGCGGCATCGTGCCTTATACCTATCGGCCCAGCAACCTGGTGAACGCCGTGCAGTGGGCGGCCGGGCTCGAGCTGCTGTTGCTGATCGACGATCCGTGGCGGGTGTTCCTCTCCACCGATCATCCCAACGGGGCCTGCTTCTGGCGCTATCCGGAAATCATTCAACTGCTGATGTGCGCCGACTTTCGCCGGGAGTGCATTGCCAGGCTGACCCCGCAAGGTCGAAGCAACGCATCACGCTGCCGGAGCTCGATCGCGAGTACACGCTGTACGAGATCGCCACGATCATCTCCGCCGGCCCGGCCCGGGCGTTGGGACTGCCGCAGAAAGGACATCTGGGCGTCGGCGCCGACGCCGACGTGGTCATCTATGAGGAAGAGACCGACATCGCTGCGGATGTTCAGTCACCCGCGGTACGTGATCAAGGGGGGCGAGATCGTGATCGAGGAAGGCGACATCCGCGCCACGCCGCAGGGCCGCGAGTTCCTGGTCAAGCCCGCCTACGACCGAAGCGATCGAAACCTATCTGCGGCCGATGTTCGAAGACCAGTACACGATGTCGTTCGAGAACTACCCGGTCGAGATGGAACGGCTGGAACACCCCGAAATCCGCGACTGCATCCCAGCCAAATGAGTACGCTCCGCCTGACCCTTAAAGACCAGCCCGCCGTGCCGATCGAGGCGGAAGTCCTCTCGCCCGACGTGTTGGCCGGCCTCTCGCTCGACGAGATTCGCGCCACGCCCGTCTACCTGGGCAAGCGGCGGCGACGGATCGATGAGTTGTTCGACGTGGAAGGCGAGCCGGGCGACGAGCTGGAGCTGCACGGCGATCTGCACCGCGTCAAATGGCTGGGCCGCGGCATGACGCGCGGGCGACTCACCGTACACGGCAACGCCGGCATGCACCTGGGCTCGCACATGAAGGGGGGCGAGATCGAGGTTCACGGCAACGCAGGCGATTGGGTCGGCGCCGAGATGACCGGCGGCTCGATTCACGTCCGCGGCAATGCCGGCGGACAGGTCGGCGCGGCTTATCGCGGCAGCCTGGCCGGCATGCGCAACGGCATGATCGTGATCGACGGCTCCGTCGGGCTCGAGATCGGCATGCGAATGCGGCGCGGCACGATCGTCATCGGCGGCCCGCGCCAAAGATTTCGCCGGCCTGCAGATGAAGGGGGGCACCATCGTCCTGATGCAAGGCGCCGAAATCCGCACCGGCGCCTGGATGGTGCGCGGCACGATCATCTCGCTCGCGCCGCTGCCTTTGCTGCCGACCTTTGCCTTTGCCGCCTCGCAGAACCCCGTGTTTCTCAATCTCTATGCCCGGCGTCTCGCCCCGCTTGGCATTACGCTGCCCTACTGCGCCAGCGAAGGGAGCTACGCTTGCTACTCCGGCGACAGTTCCGTGCCGGGAAAAGGCGAGATTCTGGTCTGGCAGCCGGTTTGAGCCGTTGCTTCGCCTGCAGCGGAAGAGCGTGAGAATTCCGTTGACATCGCCAAGGCCCGGAATCGTCACCGATTCCGCTACAACTTGCCGGTCAGCGCCAAGTTTTAGCGACAACCTTTCGGCCACTATGCCTCGTTGGCCATCAGCTTTGGCTGCGATGCCGGGGACCGTAGAATCAAGTTCATGGCCTCTTCCAAAATCTGCAACCCTTCACGCCGCCGGCTCAAGATGGCGCTGGCTTGCTCGGCGGCGCTCATTGCATTTGCCGTCGCGGCGAGGTTTGTCGACACGGTATCACGTATCGATACCGGCTGGTTACTGGTCGCTGAGCAGTGGAAGGCCGGCACGATTGATAGTCTTTATCCCGAGGAGGCCGTTGCTAACCGCGAACCGCCGGAACAAGCAGACTATTGGCTGCGAGAGACCGATCGCATCCTGGCCGAGTCGGAGACTTCCGCGCGGCTGGCGATGGGAGCGGCCTGGATTCTCGACGCACCTGCGCAAGGCTTCAAAGCGAAGCATTTGCAGACGCCGCAGCTTCCCATGCTGCCGCCTACCCTCGAAAACACTGAACGGCTGGAGCAAGTGTTCGAAGCTCGCTGCGGCCCACGATGTTTGGAACTGGCGCGGCGGGGCGTCGAACTGGAACCGGCAAACGTTGACTGGCGTCGGATGCAGGCTCTCCTGACGGTACGTTCCCCCAGTAGCAGCTTTCGCCAAGAAGCTCGCACCAACCAGTGGGTCGAGTTGCTGGACGAGGCCGCCCGCCGCGACCGCGACAACGCTTTGTATGACTATCTGGCGGCGCTTTTTCTCTGGAGTACGAGTGCAGATTATCAGCCGGCCCCGACTACGTCGACTTCGACGATCTCATATTCGATCAGCGTCCATGCCCCGCAGCAATTCACCGCCGGCGTCGCGAGGTTCGAGCAGGGACAAAAGAAGAAGTTCCTGGCAGTCGGCGAAGCAGGCCTATCGGCTATCGTGGGCTTCCTGTCGCGCTCCCGGCTGACCATCGCCGGCCAAGACAAGGTCGCCAGCGGCTCGAATTGCGTGCTGAGGGCGCAGTCGCTGATCATCGCGCTCATGCGCTGGCAGATGGCTCGCAGCGACCATCGCGCCGTCGCAGGCGACGCGGCCGAAGCGTTGACGCTTGCTGAACAACGCTTGCGATTGCTTGACCAGATAGAAGCCGCCGGCGAGTGGACGGCGAACGATCTTAACTACGAGGCGTACCGCCAACAGACGTTCCGGCGTATGGTCGAGCTGTCGCAGGAAAACGAAGGCCTGCTGACTGCGAAAGCGCGAGACGATCTCGTACGTAACTGGCGCCAGGCGATGGTGCGATATAGGGTACGCCAGGCCGCCGCGCAGCTCGCCGCGAAACCGCCGGCTGCGCCTTTGACCATTGTCGATTTTCTTGCAGCATCGGTGCTGGCTCTGGCGCCGACCAGCATGGTCATCTTACTCTGCGTCGGCGTGCTCTGTTGGTCGGCCGCCCTCGCGCTCGGCCGCGGCGAGCAATGCGCCCGACCGCTGCCTGCCTGGCAGCACCCTATCGCCTGGGGCATTGCTTGGAGCGCGAGCTTCGCCGTGTTGGGCATGGCGCCCGCCGAGTTTGTCAGTCGCGAGACGCAGTGTTGGCTTGCCTTGACTTTGATTGCGTTTCTTCCCGCCATGGTTTTCGGTCTGTTGCTTTGGCGATCGCGCTTCCGCTTCTCCTTGCGAGCCGCCTTCGTTGCGATGTTCGTCTGCGCCGTGTTGTGCCTTCCCTGGGCCGAGTTGGCCAGACGAGCCATGTTGCGCGGCGCTGTACAACCTCTTTTAATTCCGCCGCTAGGGGCGGAAAACCTCGATGCCGCGACGTGGCTGCGGATGGCGCGCGTTGCGCCGCAATCATGGACCGCCGCCGCCTGGCAGTGGCTGATGCACTGGGGCCCCTGGTATGCCGCCATCGAGTGCCCCTTGCTGGTCGCCGCGTGGTCGGCGCTGCGGCGAACTGCCGGCGGTGGCCAGGCGGCCCGAGTTCCCGGTTGCGCATGGTGGTCGGTCGTCGTGCGCGATGCCGGTCGTTCTGCGTTCGCGCTTGCCGCGCTGTTGCTGCTATTGCATTTAACCATTCTTCCGAAAGTTTTGCTGCGCATCGAACGGCACTACGACGAAGTGACGCAGTTCTTTCTCGATCCGCATGGCAGCTACGACGGGTTCCGCGAGCAAATCAAAATCGTAGAGCGCGACGCAGTGAGCATGAAAGGCTTTCAGCAAGCAGCGGATGCCGAGATTGCAGCATTGCGGAGTCCTGAACGCGAGTAATCTTGTGCCGGAAGGGATGAGATTCGCTCTTTTTGCACAAGCTTGCGCACGCTTTCCTGCGCCGTTTCCGTTCCTACGTACAGCAGGTCCATGCGAGTTTCGACATGGACTGACAGACCGCATCGGCGGGTTTGAAGGAAGCTTGCTTCTGTTGGCCCGGCGGATAGCTATGCCTCTCGGTATTGGAACCGGGCTCCAACCTCTTATTTTAACCGAGTTGTCCATCGCATGACGCACGCCATACGCTCGCGCAGTCTGGATTGATCTGCAACGCGAGCGCATCGCACGCGAAGCGATTGGCGCGAAGGCTGAATCCAATTGCACCATGGCGATCATGGAAGATCTCCCTTCGTCGTTGTCGACGCTGCCGATGGCTGAGGCCGCGCATTCCGCCTGGGATGCCCTCGTCATCGGCGCGGGGCCGGCCGGGGCGATGGCGGCCCGGGAACTGGCGCGACGCGGCATGCAGGTCCTGCTTGTGGAACGAAAAGCGTTCCCGCGAGCGAAGGTCTGCGGCGCCTGTCTGAACCAGCGGGCCGTTTCCTGGCTGGAACTGGCCGGTCTGAGCGACGTCCTGCCGCGCTTAGGCGCCATTCCGACACGCCGCTTCACGGCCTTTTGCAGCGGCCGCAACGTGAACGTTGATCTTCCGGGCGGCGCGGCGGTGTCGCGAGAAGCATTGGATGGAGCGTTGGTGCAAGCGGCGATCGACTCGGCGCGCAGTTTCTTGCAGGCGTGAGCGCGACGCTCAAGGACGCTCAAGCTGACCCGAGCGAACGAGAAGTCGAATTGGCCGCCCCGGATCATCCGCCGCAAACCATCCGCAGCAAGCTCGTGCTGGCGGCCGATGGTTTGGGCCGTCCGGCCCTGCGCCAGTCTCGAGAGTTCGTCACGCGCGTTTCGCCTGCTGCAAAAATCGGCGTGCGGGCAAGCATTGTGGGCAGTTCAGACCGTTTTGGGCCGGGCGTCATCTATATGGCGGTCGGTCGCGGCGGCTATGCCGGAGTGGTGCGAGTGGAAGACGGCAGCCTGAATCTCGCGGCGGCACTCGCGCCCGAGGCGTTAAAACTCGGCGGTTCGCCGGAAGCGGCCGTCGCCGCCATTCTGACCGAAGCCGGTCTGCCGGAAGTCGAGCTGCCCTTGGGCGGCGCCTGGCACGGCACGCTTCCAATGTCGCGGCAAACTACGCGGCCGGTCGGGCGCCGCGTCTTCGTGCTGGGCGATGCGGCCGGTTACGTTGAACCGTTCACCGGCGAGGGCATCGCCTGGGCGTTGGCAAGCGGCATGGCCGTCGCTGCGATCGCCGAGCGCGGCTTGCGCCACTGGAGCGGCGAGGTGGAACAGGAGTGGCTCACGACCCATCGCCGGCTGGTTCGCGACCGCCAACTTTGGTGCCGCGGATTTGCGGCGCTGTTGCGGCGACCCGCCGCTCGCGCGGTTTGCCGTGCAGATGGCGTCGGCCTGGCCGGCGTTGTGCCGGCCCATCGTAGGCAGCTTGAATCGCCCCGTGCGGCCGTTAGAAATCGGCTATTCTTGACGTGAAGTGCCATTGTAGGGTGGGCACTGCCCATCATGAATCTGTGATGGGCAATGCCCGCCCTACAGTGCCTATGCGGCCTTGTGCGCGGAGACTTGCCGCGCCGGTGAAAGCGGAATCACGTCGGACGTCTCCGACGGTTTCCGCCGCGCTAAGGGCCCTACCGGCATAAACGGATAGCCGGGCACTCGTTCCTGATACAGGCGATACGTCTTGCCAAGAAAATACGCCAGCCGTTCGTCCTTGAGATAGCTGCCAATGAAGATGTAGACGGACCAGACGACTGCCAGCAGCAAGCGGTCAAGGGTCATGACCGGATTGAACCAGACCAATCCCATGAAACTCAAATACACGGGATGCCTTAGCACCAGATACACGCTGCGCGGACGGAACTCGCGGTTCGGCAACGGCCGGCCTTGCAGCCAGTGGCGCCAGGGAGTAAAGCCCGTCTGGTAGCCTAGCCCAGAGAGATACAGGCTGTAAAACAGTCCCGCCCAGGAGGCGAAAAACATCGCCTCGACAGGCGCCTTCGCCCAGCCCGTCAATCGCCAGACGGTCGGCTCGGCCGACTGCCAGCCGAAAAACACGACGAGCAGCGTAACGCACGTCGCCACGCAAAAGAAGCAGCCATAGAACGCACGAGGAATCCACTTCGTGAGCCGCTGCCGCACGGAAGGGTGCAACAGCAGACTGTGTATGACGGCGAATTGCCCCGCGAGCAGCGCGTCCTTGGCCAGCGAACCTGGCGGCGAGGCGACGGTATCTGCGTGCAGAAACCGAGACAGGTGATACACGGTGAAGAAAAACAGGCCGTGCGTGAAGACTCCAAAGGCAATGCCGCAAGCTCTTCGCATCTTGGTCTGCATGGTGGAAAAGAAGGCGGGAAGGCGTGGCAAGTTGCTCGAGACGCTTCAGGCGGCCGCGGCGGGCTTTCGCGCGACGAAGCAGCCGTATTGCATGGCCCCGCTGCGATACGCGGCCAGGATCGTCTCGAAGCGGCGCAGGAACATGTCGGCGTCGCGATCGACGAGCCGCCCGAGCACGCCGACGCCGGTCCACCGCACTCGCTTCATGCAGATCTCCCAGGTCTGCATGACTCGATCCGTCCATAGTTCGGAGCGTTCCATGACCAGTCCGGCATCCTGCATCCACTGCCCGTAGTTTTCTGCGGTTCCTAATGAGGGACAAAAGAATCCTTCGCAAACGTCGTAAACCAGCTTGCGCTGCTGGTCGTTCACAAGCGGGTTACCGGCCAGCCAGGCGCAAATCGCCATCCGACCGCCGGGCGCAGCCACTGAGCCGCGCGGCGGAAGAATTCCGGCTTGTCGAACAGGTGCTCCGTGCACTCGACGCTCCAGACGACATCGTACGACTGTTCTTCGAATGCGACCTGCTCGGCGTCGGCGCAGCGGAACTTTGTTTGCCGCGAGACCCCATGCCCCTTTGCGGCGCACGAGGCCCAGAGCTGTTGAAAAGGGCTTAGCGTCACGCCGTCCACCGTGCAACGGCGGTGCTTGGCGAGAAAGATCGACGAGCCGCCCATCCCGCAGCCAACGTCGAGCACGCGCTCGCCGCCTTGGATTTCCGCAGCCGCGGCCAGCGTTTCAGTGAGTTGTTGCTGCGCGACGGCTGGAGATTCACCGGCCTGCCACAAACCGTGATGGATATGCCGCCCCCAAAGCAGGCGGTAAAACAACGTGGCCAGGTCATAGTGCCAGCGAATAACGTCTTTGCGTACGGTCGGACAACTAATCATGGTTGCGGGATTCCTTGCGAGAAGCTTGGGCTAGGGGAGAAGCGGGAGGCCGCGGGCTCGGCGGCGCGTTGCGCGGCCGAGCCGTTCAATTGGGCGAGACTCGCGGGAGGGCTTACTGCTCCTGTCCGCCGCGTCGGCCGGCGGCTACGCGCGGTTGGCCGAGGTGGATTTCACCGTAGATCGTGAGTTCGTCAGTCACGCCCACCGCTCCGAAGGCCTTGCTGTACGGCTCGATGCCATAGTCCGTTTGCCGGATGTCGAACGCTCCGCGAATGTGAACGCCGCTTTCCTGTTCGATCGCTTCGGTGTCGAACTTCAACGGCCGTTTCACGCCGTGCAAGGTGAACTCTCCTTGCAGGCGATACATCGGATGGCCCGCTTTCGACGGATACTTGAGCGGCAAGGCGGCGTCGATTTTGAAGCTCGCGGTCGGATGCCGGCGGACGTCGAGCACGTCGGCGCCGAGCATGTTGGCGGTGACTTCCTTTTGGCGAGAAGCGGGAGTCTCTCCTTCCAGGTGGAGATACTTGCGAGCTTCCGCCGTATCGGCGACGAAGCTCGTCATATCGAAGACCATTTGACCGGCCTGGCTTCGGGCGCCCAAACGAACGGCGCCCGATTTCAACCGCCCCACGACCGCGTGTTCGTGTCCCAGGCCGACTTTGCCGACGAAAATATAGACGCGGCTCGCCTTGAGGTTGATTTCCTCTTGGTCTGCAGCCGCGGATTCAGCGGCCGGGACAGCTTGCAGCGGCGTAAGCGATAGGCCTGTCAGTAAGGCACACGCGAAAAGTGCTGCAGCGCGAGAGACGAGCGTACGAGATTGCGAGAAGAGCATGCGTAGATTCCTGTGAGCGGTTTCAGACAGCCAAGGTTCGCGGCGCAGTCGCTTGCGCGGCGGACCTAACGGGCGCCCATCAAAAACCCCATCACAGGTTGCGCGAAATGTTACCGACGCCAGCGAGCGGCGTAAAGGCCAAACATACGGGCGGCAAACTTGCAATCTTGCAATCTTGATGTTTGTCGCCGGCATGAGTTCGCTTGCCAGCAGCGTTTGCTCTTCCGTTTTTTGCCGCGACTTTGGTAGAGTCCGCTTACATGCCCTACTCGAGGCCAGCGAGCAGGCGTCGCTTGCTTCCCTTCTTCCGCCTCTCTTTTGCAACGGCGTCACGTGCTATCCTTCGCACTGAAAACGCTTCTTGCCGATCGCGGCAAGCTGTTGACTGGCCTGGCCGGCGTCGTGTTTTCGCTGGTCCTGGTCAGCGTGCAAGGCGGTCTGTACCTGGGCCTGATGCGCAAAGCCAGCGTGCTGATCGATCATTGCAGCGCCGACATCTGGGTCGGTCATCCGCGAGTCGAGAACGTCGATCTGGCTCGCGAGATTCCCGAACTCTGGCTCAACCGCTTGCGAGGCATTGCCGGCGTGGCCTCGGTTCGGCCGTACCTTGTCGGCAAGGGGACCGCTTCGCTCGCCGACGGCCACATGGAAGACGTCTGGATCATCGGTTCCGATCCCGGTTCGACGCTCGGCGCGGCGTGGGGCTTTGTCGAAGGATCGAATGACGATCTCAAACCGCCCTGACGGCGTGAGTTTCGATGAAGTCGACGCGTCCAAACTCGGCCACCCGCACGTGGGCGACTGGCTGGAGGTCAACGGGCATCGGGCCCGGATCGTCGCTCGCACGCGAGGCATCACGGGCTTCATCACCATGCCCTACTTGTTCACCACTTTTGAAACCGCGCAGGATGTCGCACGTCACGCCGGGCGCCTGCTCGTTTTTCTTGTTGAAGCTTCAACCGGGTCAGGAGCCGGATCGCGTGCTGGCGGCCGTTCGCCGTCGGGTGCCTCAAGCGGCCGTCTATACTCCGGAGCAGTTCGCCCGCATCTCGCAGGATTATTGGATGAAGCGGACCGGCATTGGCATCAGCTTCGGCGCTTCGACGGCGCTCGGGTTGCTGGTGGGTTTGATGATGGTCGGCCAAAGCCTGTATGCACGTGGCGCTCGATCATCTCGACGAATACGCCACGCTTAAGGCGCTGGGCGCGGAAGACCGTCACGTCTGCGGCGTGATCGTGCTGCAAGCTCTGGCCATCGCCATCGCCGGTTCTCTGGGCGGCCTGGCCGTCGTCGCGGCGATCCGCAAGTTCTGGAACTCGCCGCTGGCGCCCGTCGAAATCCCGGCGACGTTGATGGGGCTGGCCGCGGCGCTGGTCGTTGTGATCTGCCTCGCCGCCTCGCTGTTGCCGTTCTTTCGAATTCGCCGGATCGATCCCGCCGCCGTTTTAATGGGGTGAACGCCCCGCATTGCCATGAATGACCAGGTGATACAAGTCTCAGGCGTGTCCAAGAGCTACCGGACGGGCGGCGACGCCGCGCCGGTGCTTCGGGACATTCAACTGAACGTTGGGCGCGGCCAGTGCGTTTACCTGGTCGGTCCGTCCGGCAGCGGCAAGACCACGCTGCTCTCCATCCTCGGATGCGTCCTCTCGGCCGACGCCGGAAGCGTGGAAATCCTGGGAAAGGACGTACGGCGGTTTTCGCCGCAGGAACAAGCGCAGTTTCGCCGCGAGCAGGTCGGTTTCGTCTTTCAGCGGTTCCATCTGTTCGACGCGTTGACCGCGGCCGAAAACGTCTGCGTGCCGTTCGATTTGCTCGGTCGGCCGAAAGCCAGCTCGCGCGCGCAAGGCGCTGGAATTGCTCGCGCTCGTCGGTTTGCAAGACAAGGCGCACAGCCGCGTGACGCGTTTAAGCATGGGGCAGCGACAGCGCGTGGCATTCGCCCGGGCGCTGGCCGGCGAGCCGGAGCTGATCCTGGCCGACGAGCCGACCGCCTCGCTGGATGCCGAATCGGGCTTCAATGCCATGCAGGCGCTCAAGCAGTTATGTCGCGAGTTGGGCAAGACGGTCGTCGTCGTGACGCACGATTCGCGGATCTTCTGCATGGCCGATCGGCTGTTGAGGCTTGCCGACGGGCGAATCGTCGGCGAACAGGCCGCCGCGCCGTCGGCCGGCAATGCGCCGCGGCCGTCCGACGTTTTCCCTGTTGTGTAGTCTGGCTCAAAAGGACCGTTATATGCGATGGGTGAGAATGGTGCTGCTCTCGGCGACCGTCGGCGCAACCGTCTTGATTGCCTGGGCGCGGCTGACCGGGGCCCACGCACTGCGCCTCAGCACGAGCCGAGCGAGGCCGAAGCGGCGCCCGAGAGCCCCCAGATCTTCGCCGAGGGGGTCGTGGAAGGGGGACGCCGCGAAATCTCGCTCCGGTTTGAAGTCCCAGGCCGCGTCTATGCGGTCAGCGCCCGCGAGGGCGATACCGTCATGGCGGGAGACGTGCTCGCGGAACTGGACTGCGACATCGCTGAAGTGCGACTCGCCGAGACGCGCACCCAACTCAAGATTGCGGCGGCGGAACGCGATCGCCTCGTCGCCGATTCGAAGCGCACGAATCGTCAGCTCGGCCGCGAAGAGGAAACGATCGCTCAAGGCAAAGTCGCGCTGGCCGAGGCCGCTCTTCGTCGCGAGCAATTGCTGCTCGACAAATGCAAGCTTCGAGCGCCGTGCGCCGGCCTCGTGCTCCGCATGGCGCTGGAGGTCGGCGAATTGACCGGCCCGACGGACGATCGCGAGTTGCTGATCATCGCCGATCAAGGCGCCGCGCGCGTTCGCGCATTTGTCGAAGAACTGGACGCCATGCAGGTTTCTCCCGGACAGCGCGCGCAAGTCTCCATTCCCGGCCGACCCGACCGGCAATATCGGGGAACCGTCGGCTCATGCATTCCCTCGCTACGCCCCAAATCGCAACGCCGCCTGAGGCCGGGCGAACGCGTCGACGTGCGCGTTCGCGAAGCGATGATCGATCTGGAGGACGGCGCCGGGCTGCTGATCGGGCTGCCCGTCGAGGTCTTTATTCAGCCGTAGTTCGGCTATTTCTCTTCAAGACCTGCCTGCGACAGGATCTTTGCGCTTCGTCCGGCTTTCCGCGGACCTTTTGGGCGATGGCGCGCGCGGTCTCAGCGGCCTCAGCTTTCAGCTCGGGCGTTTGCGCGACCTCCACGGCCAGCTTGAGCGTCGCGATGCTCGGATACCTCTGGAGCACTTCCAGCACCAGCTTCTTCTCGTCCGGCTGACGGCAAGCGGCGAGCGCATTGCGGCACATTTCGACTCGCTCGGGCATTGGCATGATGAATTGCCGAGCAATCCGAAGGTAGCCGCGCAAGGCCCGGTTGCGATACTTGTCGCCGGCGCCGGTCTTCGCCAGATCCAGTAGCACGGGCGCCGCGTCGGCGGTCATCCATTCGCCCAGCAACCGGGTGCTGGCGTCCTGCAGTTCGGGAGTCGGGCTCTTCGCCGCGGCCCCAAGCGTGAAGAGCGCCTTGGCGCCGCCGACCGCCCCCAGGATGTCCAGCAGGGCAACTTTTGTTGATGTCGGCGTATCGGCCATCCCTGCCGCCAGTTCTGCCGCGCACGCTTCGCGGTCCGCCATGCGAACGGCGGCCGCCTTCAGTGCGAGCCGGGCCGCTTCGGCGTCGTCTTCATGCTTAGGGGCGACCGCTTGCGAGATCAGCACGTTCAATTGATCGGCGGAAACGGTGGCCGCCCAATGCCGCGAGCGCAGCACTGCGAACTTCGTGATTCGCATCGCCCAGCGACCGGACGAGCAGTTCGAAGGCGTCAATGCGGCGCAGATCCGACGAGCTCGAGCAGCAGCGGAAGCGTTTTTCCATGGGCTGCAGGCAAACGAGCGACAATCTCGGCATCGACCTTCCCGGCCGGCAGTTCGGCGGCCGCCGCTTTCGCCGCCTGCGAGATCGCCGCGTCGGATTCAACGCCGATTTCCAGCAAAGGAGACAGGCACGATGCGTCGCCCACGCGTCCCAGGGCTTCGAGCGCCGCCAGCCGAACCACAGCCGGTCCGCCAGCCGCCGCTTTCAAAATGGCCGGCAACTCGACCGTCTCTGTGCGGTCGGCCATGGCGTGAATCAGCAGCGCCGCTCGATCGGGGCGAGCGGTTCAATTCGGCGGCCAACGCCTGGTCGATCTGAGAGCCCGGAAATTCGCGGGCCGTTCCAAGCGCGAGCTGAAACATCACCTTGTTCGGCGAGCGGAACTGCTCCAGCAACAGCGGAATGCCTTCCTGTTTTCGAGCCAGAATGGCGCCGCGCGTCGCTTCAAGCTTTCGCTGTTGGGGAATGTCGGCCTTGCGCAACTCGTCGAAGATTTTGATGGCTTCGGCATCGTGGCCTGCGGCCTGTAAGCGTTCCGCGCACAGCACCAGGCCTTCGGCAATCGCAGAGCGGACTTTGGCCGGCGCGGCCGCGAGGCTTTTGCGCAGCGATTTCGTAGCAGCGTCGTTGGCGATGCGACCCAGCGCCGCGGCCGCTGACGAAGCGACGTCGGAGTTAGCGTCTTTTAACCTGTCAGCCAGCGGCGCCACGGCGTTTGCATCGCGGCGAACGCCGAGAGAATTGATCGACGCCGATCAGAAGTTCGCCGTGCACTCCCTCGAGCGCTTGCGCAGCGCCTCGTCGGCCTCGTCTCCCGGAATTGCTTCCAGGGCGATCCGCGCCCAGGAGGCGAGCTGTTCGTCGCGCAGGAGTTTGGCGAGCTCGCCCACGGATTTGCTCGAGCCATAAACGGCCAGACGTTTACAGGTCACGGCTTTCTCTGACTTGGGCGCGTCAGAGCGAAGAATGGCAAGCAGCTCCGCTTCGTTGTCGGAAGCTTGAGGAGCGTCTGCGGCCCAAGCGGAGACGCAGGTCGTTACGATCGATGCCGCAACAAGAGCGGCAAGACGTGCGGAACGTGGAATCGTATACATGGTATCGGTCCGAAAGGTATGCGGGATGGAAATGTATGAAGCTCAAGAAGCAAGAATGGCCGCCGCGTTTGCGAGCCGTCAACGCGCATCTTAAAGTCGCCACGGTTCGCGCAGGCGCTTCGGACTCGCAGGCGATTGGCCTGCTCGTCGCCGATGAATTCGTGTTTCTTGAGATCGTACTTCACCTGGCGGTCCAGGAAGATCGCGATGTTCGCCGCATGGCAGGCGATGTGCGCGTAGCAGGCGGCGTCGGCGTTGCCCTTCGGCTGGCTGCGCGTCTTGACGCAGTCGAGGAAATCGCGGACGTGGAAGGTGGCCGGGTAGCCGCCGATTTCGGCGACCGTTCTTCCCGCCAGCAGCTCGGGCGAGCTGAAGACCATCTTGCCGCTGTCGCCCGTTTCGACCCAGCCGTTTCGCCTTCGAACCGCACCGGGCAGGAGCCGAGCGGGATCCAGCCGTCTCGCGAAGAATCAATTCGACGCCGTTGGCGTAGCGGGCGACGAGTTGGCCGTCCTTCGGCGGGTTGTATTCGACCGGCGCCGGACGATCGGCGCCGACGGCCCACTGGCAGAGATCGACGCAGTGCGAGCCCCATTCCAGCACGCCGCCGCCGACCAGGCCGCCCCCCTTCTCGAAGTTGAATCCGTCGAGCAGCTTGTCATTGAACGGCCGCCAGGCCGCCGGGCCGAGATACATGTTCCAGTCGACGACTTCCTTGGGCGGCTCGGGCTCGGCCGGCAGCCAGCCGCTCATCTTGGCCGCCATTCCCGCCGGGTGGGCGAAGACCTTCTTGAGCTTGCCGAGCTTGCCGGTGCGGGCCAGCTCGCAGGCGAAGGCGAAGTGCGGCAGGTTGCGGCGCTGCGTGCCGGCCTGGAACACGCGGCCGGTGCGGCGCATCGTCTCGGCCAGGATCAGGCTTTGCGAGATGTTCTTCGTGCACGGCTTTTCGCAGTACATGTCCTTGCCGGCCTTGGCGGCATTGATGGCGGCGGTGGCGTGCCAGTTCGGCCCGGTGGCGATCAGCACCGCGTCGATGTCGCTGCGGTCGAGCAGTTCGCGGAAGTCGCGGTACATGTCGCAGTCGCTGGTTGCCGTACTGCTCGTCGGCGATCTTCTTGACGGCCAGACGCCGCTCTTCCTTGACGTCGCAGACGGCCACGAACTGAACGTCCTGCTGTCGCAGAAAGCAGCCCAGGTCGTAAGTTCCGCGGTGGCCGATGCCGATGCCGCCGACCACGATCCGCTCGCTGGGGGCGACCGCGCCGTCCCGACCGAGGGCCGAACTGGGAATGATCGTCGGCGCCGCCACGGCGGCGCCCGCCGAAATTGCGGTCTTTAAGAACCGGCGTCGATGAAGTTGCGCGACGTTTCTTGCCATGACTGCTCTCCTGGAAGCGTGAATCGCCAAATCATGAGGGACAGGCGTGTGCGTTGCGGCTGCGCCGTCAGCATACCCCCGCCAGCCACGGCAAGACAAGCTTCGGCACGTAGCGAAATCGCGGAATCCGCGAGGGTTCCGTCGTGGCTATTTGGCGGAACGCATCAATACCCCCTCGTGCACGGCGCACCGGTCGGAATTCTCACGAATTCCGCTACGCGCGTGCGGCGCAGCGGTATTTGGCTTCCAGTTCCTTGGGAAATTCATAGCCGATTCCCGGCGTTCTCAGGGAATTCAATCACGCCGTCCGTCACCGGAAAGCCTGCCTGCTGCAGTTCCCTCCGCAACGGAGAATCGAAGACTTCCGCCGGGGCGAATTCAACGAACGGCGTGACGGGAGAATACGCCGCCAAGTGGAGCGATGCGGCGCCGAGAATCTGCGTCGACCAGTTGCCCGGACACACCAAGCGCTCCGCGCGGCACGGCCAGGTCGACAATTCGCCTGGCTTCAGTCAGCGCCGCCGCAGGTCGTCACGTAAGGCTGGATTACCGATACTTTGCCGCGGTCCATCATCTCCAGAAATTCCCAACGCGTCACGCCGTGCTCGCCCATCGCCAGCGGAATGGAAGTCAGCTCCGCAAGCCGGGCATACGGCGCCGGCGAGTCGACGGGAAACGGCGTTTCAAAGAAGAAAATGTCGAGCTCTTCCAGGTCGCGGCAGACGCGAGCTGCTGTCGGCACGTCATTGAACAGATAGCCCACGTCGACCATGAGCGTGACGTCCGGCCCCAGCAACTGGCGCACGCTGCGAGCCAGCGCCACGACGTCCGCCGGCGGCGACATCATCGGCTCGACTTTGAACGCGCGGTAGCCGAGTTCCCGCAGGCGGCCGGCGCCTCCGTCTGCTGGTCGATCATTGCCTGCCCGCCCCAGACGTCGGAGACGAGCGTACAGTAAGGCACGGCCGACTTCGTTCGCGTTTCCGCGTGCGTTTGAAAGAACCCACGCTCAATTCCGCCCAGCAGACGCCAGGCGGGCTGACCGAGCGCCTGCCCGTAAATGTCCCAGATCGCCACATCCAAAGCGCCGAGAATGATGATTTCCCAGCCGCGGCGGTTGGTGTGGATCAGCGAGTCCCAAACGTGCTGCCAGACTCGCTCCGGATGCGTAATCTGTTGCCCGATCAACAGCCGGCCGAAATGCGTGTCGGCGCCGCCGACTGTGGCCTGCACCACGCCCGGCGGCACGCGAAATACTTCCGCAAAGCCCACTAAGCCATCGTCGGTATACACGCGAAGGCAGGCCAGCGGTTCGATGCCTCCCTTATCCGGATCGATCTCCGGGCCATCTCCAATCACGAACGTTTCCAGTCGGCAGATTTTCAGCATGATGGCGATCAACCCTTGAATAGCGGCAGCGGCTCGAATGACGCTCCCAAGACGTCGTCCGGATCAATCGCCAGCCAGTCTCGCAGCACGCTGGCGTAGACGCGGCGGAAATCGATCGCCATTTTCAAATCGCCTTGCTCCAGATCAGTCAAGCTCGGCGTTGCGCCAACCAGCCCGGCCTGCACGCCGCCGCCGGCCAGAAACAATGGAGCGGCCGTGCCGTGATCGGTGCCGGCGGAAGCGTTCTCCGCCACGCGGCGGCCGAACTCGCTGAAGGTCATTACGGTCACTCGTTCTGCGAGTTTGCTTTCGGCCAGGTCATCGAGGAAGGCCTTCAAGGCCAGACTCAGTTCGCGGAGCAACCGGCCGTGCGCCGGAAGTTGCACGGAATGCGTATCGTAACCCGACTGCACGGCATAGTAGACGCGCGTCGGCAAGTCAGCCTCGATCAGCCGGGCGATGATGCTCAAATGTTCGCCCAACGAGTTGCTCGGATAGCTCGATTTCGCCTGCCGTCGCGCGACGGCCGCATTGACGGCGTCGGCCGTGGCGTAGGCGTCGAGCGTGGAGCGGCGAATAAAGCCCTCCAGGTCGTCGGCCGCCGATGCTCCGGCAACGGTCGCGCGGGCCGAGTCGTTTTGCACGCTCAGTTCATCCAGTCGCGAGAAACTTCCCGCCACCGAGCGCCGCCCGACGAGCGCCGTGGGCAGGGCGCCGTCGCCCACCAGCAGCGAAGCCGGCCCCTCCTGCCGCTGCGGCGATTGATCCAGCGCGCGTCCCAGCCAGCCGTAACTGTCGTGCTCCGCCGGATCAAACCGGGCCGTCTGCCAGATGGCCATGCTTACGTCGTGCGAGCGGTTCGGATTCGGATAGCCAACTCCCTGCACGACGGCCAGCCGCCGGCTCTCGAACAGCTCGGCCATCGCCTTCATCTGTGGGTGCAAGGCGACCTCGTCATTGAGCTTGTGCAACTTGTCGACGGGCAGCCGCAGTTGGTTGCGATGCCTGGCATAGCCTTCATCGCCGTAGGGCACGACGGTGTTGACGCCGTCGTTGCCGCCGCCGAGCTGAATGACCACCAGCACGCGGCCGTCTTTTTGCGGTTGCGACGCCCGGGCCAGGCGGGCCAGAAAGCCGGGCACGCTCGGGCTCAAAGCAAGCAGCGACGAACGTTTTAACAAGTTGCGGCGAGTGAGCATGGCGGATAGTCCCAATAGGTCAAGGTCCAAAGTCTAAAGTCCCAAGTCCAAGGTCAAAAGTCCAATAGTGGTCAAAGTGTCAGCTAACAACTTTGGACCTTGGACTTGGGGCATTGGACTCTTTCCGGCTCATCCAATCTGCGCCCGTGGCGATCCGAGCATCGCGGCGACGAGCCGTCGGGCGTTGTCGTTGTTAAGCGTCGTTTCGTTGCCGATCGCGGCGCGCTGCGTGCGTTTCACTTCTGTGCCGTCATGGCCTGGCCAAAGCGCGCCGGCGAGCAGTATGGCGAATTCGTCGGCGCTGTGGCCGCAGCCGCGATGCTCGGCCCAGGCGAGCCAGTCGGGCGGCGCCGCGGCGTTTTGCAGGCCGCCGTCGGCCAGCCGCTGGGCGAAATTCTCGCGAGCGATCAGCCAGCGCGCGTTGATCCACGTCCGCCCGCCCGACCAGCCGAACACGTTGGGCGGTTCGAACAGATCCTGCCCCATCGCCCCGGCCCACTCGGCCAGCACGATCGTGCTCGGCGGCGGATCAAAGACCTCCAAAGCCCGCACGGCGCCGACGATATACTCAACCGGCCCCAACACGCGATTGCCGAGGTTGGCGTCTGCGAAAAAGGCCTGCGAACGCAGCACGGTCTCGACCGCCCAGCCGATGTTCAGCTCACGCTCGCGCAATCCGGCGGCCAGTTCCTCAATCGCCGGCTCGCCGACGGCGTTCTCGCCCATCAACATCTCGCACACGCGGCGGGCCAGCCGCACCGACGCGGCCGGCTGCTCCAGGAGCATGGCCAGCAGATCATCGCCGCGCCAGGCGCCGCGGCGGCCGAGAATCGTTTTCTCGCCCTCGTCGTGGTAGGCTTCCGCTTCGCGGAACTCGCGATTCTTCACGGTCCAGCCGGTCAGCGCGCGGGCCGCTTCTTTTACGTCGGCCTCGGTGTAGTTCCCCACGCCCAGCGTGAACAGCTCCATCAGCTCTCGGGCCAGGTTTTCGTTCGGATGCTGGCGACGGTTGCTGTCGGCATCGAGCCAGATGAGGATCGCGGGATGCTTGACCGCCGCCGCAAGTAAATCGGCGAACTTGCCGCGGCATGACGGCGGAACACCTCGTTCTGCTCTCGCATCAGCGCCACATTCTGCACCTTGCGGTAGCTGGTGGCGAAATGGTTGTGCCACACGAGCGCGAGCCGTTCGCCGAGCGGGTCGGGCGAAAAGATCATCCGGTACAGCCACCAGGCTTTGAGCCGCTGGATATTGCCCGAGGCGACCGCCGCATCGCCAATCGTGCCGGCCAGCGCTTCGAAGTCCTCCGGCACGGTTTCCTCATGCTGGCGGCCGGCCAGCAGCCGATCGATTGCCGCCGTGGGGCCGGTTTGCAAGTCGCGCTCGAGCACGCTCTGTGACGCGGCGAAACCGGCCCGCCGGTGCAGGTGGGCAACGCGTTGCAGGTTCCACGGAAATTTGTCGCTAGGTTGGTAGCGCTGCCAGAACATGAGACTCTCGAAAGCCTATCAGGGAAAATGAACCACGGATGACACCGATTTCACGGATGAAGAATCGGAAAAACATCCGTGTTCTCCGCGCTATCCGTGGTTGTGATTATTGGTTATAGGATCACCGTAATCGTTTGAGTTTCGCGTCGCCGAGATCAAGTTCCTGGCCCTCCTTGAGCTGCCGCTGATCCTCGGCGAGATTTGCACGGAAATAGGCGTCGCCTTGGGTGAAGTCGAGCGCGAAACGCTCGCCGGGCACGATGTTTTCCAGGCGGAACCGCCCTTGGGCGTCGGTCTTGATCGCCGGCTGCTCGATGCTCACAAAACGTTGGAGCTCGCTCGCGCTCTCGCGGACATAGTTGAGATTCACGACCGCGTCGCCCAGAGGAACGCCGCCGTCGTCGATCGCTCGACCCAAAATGCTGGCCGCCGGGGCGAGGCGGACGGGGACCGGCTCCTGCTCATCGCCGGTCAGCGTCAGAGCGGCCGCCAGCCGGCGCTCGGGGTGGAGCAGGCAGACTCGCCGGGGGCGGTCGGCCCCGAGCGCGTAGATTGTGCAGGTGGATTCCGCGATTCTAAGCGTAATGGGCCACTTCTCTGTGAGCCCGGCGACGAATACGTTCGCAACCGGCTGCCCGTCGTCGCCTTCGATCGCGATCTTGATACGTTTGCCCAGGTCGAGCGATAAGTCGCACGTGAGCCTCCCGCTATCGGGCGCCGCATCGACGACCTTTACGGCGTTCTGGAGTGTGAGCGTTTCGCTAGAACCATCGAAGGCCGTAAAATAGCGGTTGTCGCCGTCTTCCGTTGGCGAGACGGTTTTCCGCTCCTCGTCGCTGAAGCTGGCCTGGCGATAAGGCACAATCTCCCGATCGCCGACGTGCGGGCCGCCGCCGTCGGCCTGGGCCATCAACACGCCGGGCCCGGGAATAATCATCAGGCGGAACTTTCCATCGTGCCCAGTCTGCTCCATCAGGCGGCTGCGCTTATATCCGTCGTAGCCTGGCTGATTGACAAAAGCATTGCCGGGCAGCGGCACGAACCGCACGCCGCTTCTGACGCCCTTTCCAGTCTTGCGATCGAACACGCGGCCTTCGACGACAATGCCTTGCTTGAGTTCCACGTCGAGCGTTGCGGTCGCCTCGCCGCGCGTCGATTTAATGGGGAATGTGCGGCTCAGGAGATTACCGGCGCCAGGCGGTCGGAAGCCGATGAGCAGTTCTTGATTTCGCGGCAGGCCTCGCAATTCGTATCGCCCTTCGGCGTCGGTATTCGCCCAAATCGAATGGCCGTAGCGGGGAGACGTCATCACATTAATCCGTTCGGCGGCTTTCCGATCGGCTCCAACGAAAACGGCGCCGCGGATCGTCAGCTCCGCCTCGGCCACATGCTCGGAGTCCGGGCCCGCGAGGCGAGGAAGGCTGCCTGGGCGGCGCAGCATCGGCGGTTCGCTGTCCAGCGCCGCCTGATTGTATTCGGCCGCATCAAAACCTTCGCGGTTCACGACTCTTAATTCGGCGGATGCAAAGCCCGTCGCCATTATTTCGACCGATGCCACGCGCTCGACGCCCACGCCCGAGAGTTCGAAACGGCCGTCGGAGTCGGTGACCGCGCCAATTATCGTGCCGAGCTGCACGTACAATCTCTGGTCGAGCTTCCTGAACGCCAGATTCCAACTCTGTTTCCAGACCGCCAAAAAATCGTCGACTTTGCCCTCGCTCGAGGCCAGCACGCTATTGACCGCCACGCGAGCCCTGGCGACCGGTCGGCCTTCGGTATCGGTGACGCGTCCGCGAATCCGATTATCTTCGACGAGCTGCAACGTCGCGTCTTGCGGCGTTTCGCCTCGCGCGACGTCGATCCATGCCAGCCCGAAACCTGGCTTGAGTGCGAACAGCGGAAGCGTCGACGCGATCGGCAGAAAATCGCTTGCCGAAACCGAGAACTCAAAGCGACCGTCGACATCGCTCGTCGCCCGTTTCGTATACTCGATATCGTCCGGCGTTTCCGGCTGGGGCGACTTTAGATGCAGCCAGTAGAGTCCGGCGCCTTCAGCCGGCTTGCCGTCGGGCAGCAGCACGCGGCCGCGGAGCATGAGATTCTTTTCAGCCGCTTCCGCCAGACGATCGGCCGGCAGCTCTGCGGGACGCTTCGCATTTTCGTCCGTGCCAGGTTCCTCTTGGCCTTTCTTGGAATCCTTGGCATTCGTCTGCTTCGGTTTGCGATTGTCGGCGCCGACCGTCAATTCGCCCAGGTCTTTTTCTTCTCCGGGCTCAACCGCCACGTCAGTAAAGACCGTCCCGATGCCGATGCTCATGGTCTGGCCTTGATAGGGTCGCGGCGCCGAGGCGCGGGCATGATAGCTCCAGCCGGGGATCAACCCATCGAGACGGAAACGGCCCTGCTTGTCGACGGGGATGCTCGTCGGCATCGATCTTAGATCGGGATGCGGCGCCCAGATGGCCGAATCGTCGTCGGAGTTGAGCTTCTCGTAATAGGCGTTGAGCGTAGCGTCGTCGATCGGTTCGCCGTCGGCGTCGACCAAGCGGCCGCTGACGGCGCCGGCTTTGCCCAGCTTGATCTCCATGACCTGCTTGGCGCCGTGTCCACGAACGCGCCGCCAGCCAGGTTTTTTTCTCGCTGGAACACGAACACCTTGCGTTGCTGGCCCGGCTGCAGGTCCTGGATTTCGAACTGCGGCCCGTCCAAAAGTTGCCAGCCCCAACGTTCGTTGGCGCCGTAAGCCTGGAACCGTGTCGCCGGCCGGCCGGCCGCATCGACGACGCGAACCGTGACGGGCGGACTGGCGAAGAGCGGCATGTCGACGCGGACCGTTGCCTGCCCCTCGGTCGCCGGAACCTCGGCGATGCGTTCGTAGTTGCCCGGCATGAGGTAATGGGGCGCGGTCGGGAATGCTTTCGCTCCGCCGAGGTCCTCGCTGCCGGCGATTCGCTCGGCGCCGAATCCGCGGGCGAAGCGATCGATGCCGTCGCCTTCCCTGTCGCGGCCGTCGTAGCGGAAGGCCAGAATGCCGCGAGTCGGCAACACGGGCACGCGGAACTCGCCGTCGGCGTTGGTCCAGTAGAGGCCGTCGACGAAAGCTTCTTTAAGACCCGGAATCGCTGCTTCCTGTTTGCGATCTCGGAAGAAGTAGTAGCTGATCTCGCCCGCGAACGGCTTGCGAGTTTCGGCATCGTACACGCGTCCTTCCGCCCATACGCCGCGTTTGAGGCGGAAATCCAGTTCCAACTCTGCGCCGGGCTGCGAGGTGTCGGCGTCGCGCCCAATCGGGATGTAGGCCGCGTCGCCGGTTGCAAAGGCGACCAATTCGTTCTCTTTGCCGATCGGCAGCCCGGCGATGCGATAGCGACCTGCTGCGTCGGTCCTGACGGCGAAATGTTCGCGTTCGCGACTAGATGAGATCCGTTCGCCGTGAACGCGGAAGGCTCGCACCACGGCGCCGGCGATCGGCTCTCCGCTGTCGAGATCGAGTACGCGCCCGGTTACCGGCTTCGAAGGACCGACGGCATGCAAAAACTCGGCAGGGTAAACCGTCAGTTTGCGACCTGGCTCGTGACGATCGAAGTCGATCACGATCTTCTCGCCCGGCTCGTTGCGGGCCACGATCTCGGTCGCTTCCATGCCAGCGCCTTCCACAAGCAAATGAACCAGCCGCTTCGCGCCGATATCTCGCAGCTCAAACCGCCCGTCTGCATCGCTTACGGCGCTGGGTAATACGTCTCGCAACTGCACCGGCTCGATGACGTCTAACAAACGGGCTATGCGCACTTTCCACTCGGCGTTCTCCACGCCGCGGCGCTTCCGCTTCCTCAAGACCGCCGAGGCGGTCCTTTTGGTCGGCGAACCAGCGAATGCGAACCTTGGCGCCCGCGACAGGCTGACCGTTGACATCGACCAACCGGCCGCGAATCGGATCGCCGGCCGCCGGCAAGCTGGTCAGTCCCTGCTGGCCCCCCAGCAGCGCCCGGGCCAAGGCGGGCACCAGCCCTTGCGGCCCGTTCGTTTCAGGGTGAAGCTCGCCGGGCGAAGTGAATTGGAATCCGTGATCCGCCGCCGTGATTACGATGCGATCCATATAGTCCCAACTTGCCGGCGTCTCGACCGGCACACGGGGAGGCTCGGCGAAGCTGAAGCGGCCGTCTTTGTCGGTCGTGGCTAGCAGCCGCGGCGGCTGCGGGTCGACATCGTGTACGCGACTGCGGAGCCAGTAGACGCTGGCGCCGGCGACCGGCTTGGCGTCCGTTCCGATCACGCGACCGCGAACGTTGTTCTCTGAAGCCGGCTTGTGCTTGACGGCTTGATCGCTCGCTTTCTCGTTGGCGCCCGATGTTTTTCGGCGGTCGGGAGAGTCCGCCTCTTGGCCGGCGGCCGTTTTCGGCGTGCTTTCGTCGGCTGGGTTCTCTTTCGCGGCGCCTGTCTTGGCGCCCGTGCTGGCTCCATCGTCAGGCGTCGATTGAGGATCGGCCAGCGAACGCTGCGGACCCAAGCCGACAAAGCCCGCGACGCCGGCGCCCGCCAGGCCTCCGGCGATAACGAGAGCCAGCAGCAGATTGCCCACCCGCGTCGAGAGCGATCGCGAGGAATCCAAGATTCGCAGCACGCGCTTGGCCAGGATCGAGCGCAGCGAGACCATAGCGACGCCCGCCACGCCGAAGGAAACCGACGAAAATTCGGCGATCTGCACCAGACCGCGCGCATATCCCTCGCGATCGCCGCCATGCTGCACCACGTAGTCGTCGCAGACTTCTTCGGCCGCCGACTCCAAACGCCGCGTGAGCATCCACAAAAGGGGTTGATAAAAGAACACCGCCTCGGCCAGCCGCTGAACGAGATTCCAGCAAGCATCGCGGCGGCGCAGGTGAGCCAGTTCATGGACCAGCACGTCGCGAAGGGGCAACGTGGATGCGGCGTCAGGCAACAACACCGCGGGCCGCCAGAGCCCCGCCAGGCAAGGACTGACCAGATACGGGCTGCAAAGCACCTCCGGCTGCCGCGACGCCTAGCAAGGCCGCCGCATCGCGGCAGGCTTGCAGCGCGGCGGAAGACGCCGGCGCGCGCCGCGCTGCGCAAATGATTCAGCCGACGCCAGGCGCGCAGCAAGCGCAGCAGTAAAATCGCCGAGATCGACAGCCAGACGATCGCGATCCCCATCGCCGCCAGCCCGAAGAGCCGCACGTTAAACGCCCAGTGAGGAACTCTCAGCAGAGACGCCTCTTGGCGGGAAAGCCAAGCCGGGTCTTTCGCGAGCTGTTTGCGTACTTCCACGGCATTCGGCGGCGCGGCGGTCGATCCGTGGGAAAATGCTTCACGCGGCGGCGCACCAAGGTCGATCCCGCTCCGGGCGACTCGTGCCGGAGACGACGGAGGCGCCGACAAGTTCGACGGCTCGTCCAACGCCTCGGGCGCCTGAGGGGCAGCCAAGGGGCCGGGGCTGGACGAAATGGCGTTGCCGTCGAGCGGCGGATCGACTTGCTCGAACGTCCAGGCCACCGGCATTTCGACGGACCAGCCTGAGACGCCGGCCAAGGAGAGTAGGGAAGTCGCCAGGGGGCACGCGATCGCGGCGGCCAACGTGGTGCGGTAGACGGCCGATTGCAGCGCCGCCCCGCGAGATCGCAACAGCCTGGCGACGACCAGCCCTGCCGCGATCAGCAGCGTCGACTGCAGCAGCCAGTTCGCCGCGAACGAGACGAGGGCGCTTGCAACGTCCATTACGATCATTTGCGCGCGGATCCAAGGCATGGCGGCCATGGCGGTTCCCCCTTATTTCTTGGAGCGCCGATTAATGAGCTTGCGAATCTCCTCGATCTCTTCCCGCGGCACGTTTTCGCTCTTCAGCAGGTGGGCCACCAGGCTGCCCGCGCTGCCCGCCAAACACGCGTTCGATCAGGTCTCGCGTGGCGCTTTGCTTGAACTCGTGCTCTTGCACCAGCGGCGAAAAGACGAACGTGCGGTCTTGGGCCTCGTGCGCCACCGCCCCTTTTTCCTCCAGGCCGCGCAGCAAGGTCTGCACGGTGCTGTGCGCGATCGGTTCGCTTTCGTTGAGCGCGTCGGTGATTTCGCGGGCGGTCGCCCGCTCGCGTTCCCAGAGCACTTGCATGATCTGCAATTGTACGCGTCCAAGCTGAGGGGCTGTCATGAGCGGACCTTCTTCAGGGCGATTCCTGAGCGACGTGTCGTTTATGGCTGTAAATCTAGTTGACTAAACGACGCCTGTCAAGCTTTTTCTTTCTTGCCAGTCTCTGTTCTTGCGCCGTCCGAGGAAACCACGGATGGCACGGAGAACACGGATGAATGCTTTCAAAAAAGGCATCCGTGAAATCCGTGCTATCCGTGGTTGCAGCTTTTGCTCGTCGGATCACCGCAATCGTTTGAGTTGTGCTTCACTCAGGTCAGTTTCCTGCCGGTTCAAGAGGTACCTCGCCCATGTCAAGCGTCTGGCCCGAGCCGACGCGAAAGGTCTCGCGCGAGAGCTGCAGGCGAGAGGTGCGGTAGGGACATCGGCCAGGTAAGGCGACAGAGTCTCCATCTCAAAGTGCTCCTCTCGACGATTCTCGAAATGATTGCCTGGCAGCGCCTCCATGCCAGGTGCATGGAAGCGTTGCCACTATTCCAGACGCAGTTCGCCCAGGTCGAGCGTTTGGCCGGGCTGAAGCACTGGAGTCGTCGTCTCGAATTGTTTGTCGCGGCTTGCCCCCGACAGCAGGTAGGGCACGCCGGGCGGAACAAGCTCGATATGAAACCTGCCCTCATTGTCGGTTTTGAAATCTTCCAATAAATCGCCTGAGTCGGGGCGCCGATCGCCCCCCTTCGCCGGTGCAACGAGCGCTTGCGCTGGAAGCTTCGAAACCGGCTTCCCGTCATGGTCCACAACGCGCCCCTTGATCGCGCCGCACGGACGCAGCACGAGTCGCTTGGGCGGGGCCGCGTCGCGCGAAAGCCGCACGGCGCCCGCCAGTTTCTTTTTCACATGTAAAAACAGCGTGGTGCCGCGGTTGTTCGCGCGGGCCGACGATCTCGGCAATGGACGTCGGCAACTGAGCGTTGGACCAGTGATAAAAGTAGCCCACGGTCTTCCGGGTTGGCGCCGCGTGCTTCGTCACCACGCCCGCGAGCGGACGGACGTCCGGATCGAATAACTCGATACGTGCGACGTCGAGAGGACGCAGTTCGATATCGCACGCCGCCTCAGTTGCCTCGGGCGGCGGGTTGATTTCGCGCAAGGCGGTGGCCATCTCCAGATCGCTGCCGCCAGCGACCTTGAGGCCGCCGCCGTCCTTTTGCAAACCTTTAGCGATGGAGTCGATGCCATCAGCCTCGGGATAACGATCAGCCTGACTGGCGATAAACGCCACCAGTCCGCGACCGGGCAGCGCCGGCAACTGGTACGCCCCATCGTCGCGAGTGGGATAGCGATCAAGCATTTCATTGCCGAAGTGGGGATATCGCCCTGCGAGCTCGTTTGACAAGAACGGGCGATAAATCACCATGCCGCGAACCGGCCGGCCCGTGACGGCGTCGGCTATGCGGCCGCGCACCATGATCGCCCTTTTCAGCGCAGCGTCGGACGTCACGGCGCCCAGGCCTTCGCGCTTCGGCACATCCAGCTCCGTACGGAAATAGGGCTGATCGATCTGTGGGATTAAGCGCAGCCGGTGCCCGCGTTCAGGATCATTAGGCTTCGGCGCCCCGTGCAACGTGTAGCGACCTTGTGCATCGGTGGTCGCTGAAAGGAAGCCCTCGACCAGGAAATTAGTGCCCGCGTACTGGTTCAGCCGCACTTCGACGCCAGTCAACGGCAGACCGCTCTCGGCGTCGCGCACCGTGCCAGTAATCGGCTGCTCTGGTTCGGCGGTCAGATCGAACCTGGCGCCGAAGCAGGACTGGACGAGATAGCGAGGATCGCCCCACTCGGGATAAGGCAACGGCGGCATGTCGCGCGTCAGCACGTTGAGCCACGTCTTGGCGACGCCGGGGCCGCTCAACTCCAACTTGACCAGCCTGTCGCGCCCAGGCCGTCCAGTCGAAAACGGCCGTGCTCATCAGTCACCACCGCGTGCAATGCGGAAGGCGGCCCCATCGCCAGACGCCTTTGCCCCGGGTAAATCGCAACTTGCGAGACCGCTTGGGGATCGATCGGGTCGACCACTTCCGGATTATTCTGTGCGAGTTTGATCCAGGCGTCGATGTTCTCGGCGCCGCCTTCCACCCAAAAGACGCTGACGCGCACGCCGCGGATCGGTCGGCCCTCTAGATCGAGCACGCGGCCTTCAATAGGTACATCGTCACGCAACAATCGCAAGGTCGCCGTGTCTTCGGCGGGAAGGGAACTCCAATCGAGAGCACAGCCGCGAGCATCCGCCAACACGAGAAATCGCGAGGAGTTGAGCACGTCCTGCGTGGCGAATGGCGCCAGAGCGGAATAGTCGATCGCGGCCTCGCCAGCTTCATTGGTATGACTTTCGCCAAGCACATGGACCGATTCAACCCAGACCGGATGACTGTCAAGCCGGAGTACTCGCACGCGCGCATCTGCAATCGGTTGGTCGTTGTCATCCACGACGCGGACGCGAAGCGGGGTGGAATGTCCGAGGGAGTTGGCGTCAGTTGCTGGTTCTTTCGCCGGCTTCTGGTCGGGCTTTGCAGATCTGCCGTACGTCACCTCGCCCAGGTCCTTCGTTTCGCCCGGTTTCAACGTCAAGTCTTTTGCAAACGAGCCGAAGAAGCCCTTGCCGGCCGCCTGAGCGACGAGCTGGTAATGACACCCAACCGGTACGTCGTTGTACTCGAAGCGTCCCTGCTCGTCAGTCGCGATGGGCGGCAGCCGTTCGGTAAAGTCGCCGGTCGGCAATATCGAAGCGGTGATTTCCGCGCCGCTGAGCGGTTCGCCCTCTTTGTCAAGTAAGCGACCCACGACTTTCCCGGTCGGTTCCAGCGAGACCGTCGCGGCGCCGGCGGGATGGTCGATCAACCGCAGCCGCACGACTTTGCCGAGCTTGCGCTGCTTGTGCCGGATGATGACGGTGCGCAGTCTCGTCGGGCCCGAGAGTGATCACGTCGAAACTCCGCGCCTTCCGCGGCCTCCCCACGCCACGCCTGCCCGCTTCCGATGGTTTCAAAGCCGCTGACGGGCTTGCCCTCGCGATCGAACACGTTGACCGTAATCTTGCCTCCCGGATCGAGAGCCAGATCGCAGACGACGCTCTTCTGTGCCGGCCGGCGGATTGATTTCCTGCATGGCATGCGGCCACTTCTTGCCCGGCATCACCGGATTAGCATAGGTGGGAAAAGTGCCTCGGTCTTTCATCCCTGCAATCGCCTCGGCGCCGACGCCGTCACGATATTGGCCGACCACGCATTCGGCGCCGACGATCGCCCGGCCCGGCAACCCGACGAGCCGAAAACTGCCGTCGGGCCGGCTGGCATATCGATCCTGAAAACCGTGCCCTCGGCCCAACTCGCCGAATTCCGGCGACTGTTTGAGCATACTCATTCGAACGAAACGGAAAGTAGTGCAGCCGCGCAATCAGCGGTTCGCCGGTGGCCTTGTCCGTTACGCGTCCGGTGATCCAGACGCCGCGGTGCAGCTCGATATCCAACTCGACAGGCTCCAAGCCGCGCGACTCGGGGACCTTGAATTCGCGCATCAAGTAAGGCTGATCGTCGTTGGGTACTGCCAACAGCGCATTGCCCTCGCCTTTCGGCATGCCGACCAGACGGTAGCGGCCTTGCGCATCGCTGACAGCGCGGAGATGCCTTTCATTGACGTAATTGCTGCCGGCGAACTGGTTGCTTTCAATGCTGACTCCAGCCAGCGGCTGGCCCGTCTCGGCGTCGCGAACAACGCCGGTAATCGGTTGCGAAGGCGGCGCGACAAATTCGAACGCGGCGCCGAAGACCGGCGTCGATTCGTCCGACATGGTGCTGACTTTCAACTGCAGCGGCTCGCACGGCCGCGTGACGACGGTTAGTTGCTGGTAGGCGATCGTGGGCCCGACCAGCGAAAGCTGGACTCGCCGCTCGCGGCCGATGCCATGGATCGTGAACCGGCCGTCGTCTGTAGTCACCGCGCGAGGCGGCCAGGCGTCGAATTGCGGCAGACTGTCGCCGAGATGTCGCGCGGCAGTCCACGGGAACTCGCCGCGGCGAACGGCCTGCACCCAGCCGTCGAGATTTCCCTCTTTACCGTTGTAGATGCTGCCGACTTGCACGTTGACGCCTGCGACTGGATTGCCTTCCAGATCGACAATGCGGCCGTTGATCGGCGCGTCGTCAGGCACAAGGTTGAGCGTCGGCTCTTGACCCGCAGGGATATCCCGCCACGTCACCCAACCGGGGCCGAAGCCTTCGGCCGTGGCGACAATCTGCAACCTCTTTCCACTGTTCGGGACGCTCCACGTTGACGTTGAACTGCGATTTGCGGTACGCGATGGTGAAGCGACCGTCAGGGCCGCTCTTCGTTTCGGCCAGCGGTGCATGCGGGATGTGCGGTTCCCAATACCAGCGCGCGGCGAAAATCCTGGCGCCCGCGAAGGGCTTGCCCTGCGGATCAACCACGCGTCCGGTGACGGCGACCAGATCGTCGTCCGGCGTTTCGGCATTCTTCGCTTTCTGACGCGTCTTGCCGGTCGTCCTCGGCCTCTGCCCGCGGCGTCAGGCGGACGGCGGCGACGGACGTCACGAAGATCGCTACGCCAACCAACAGCAGTCGCGCCGCTCGCGCGCTAAGGGGCAGGTGCGAACAAGCGTGATCGAACAAGGCGCGGATTCGATGCTCCAGGTTGCTCCGCTGAGCCATCGCCACCGCGGCGGCCAACGGTATGGGGCGGAAAGTTCGAGCGATTTGCAGCAGCTCGGCGGCATAGTCGCTGGCCCGCTCGCCGGCCAGGACGACGCAATCGTCGCAGGCCAGCTCGCGTTCGATGCGCAACCGCCGCAACGCGTGCCAGGCGAACGGATGGAACCAATAGAGCGAGCACGTTAGCGCGAGCGAGCATCTGGAAACCAACGTCACAGCGTTTGACGTGGGCCAACTCGTGCAACAGCACGACGCGCCGCAACGGCGCAGACCACTCGCGCGCCTGGGCGGGCAACAAGACGACCGGCCGCAACAGGCCCCAAGTCATCGGCATCGTCGCGGCTTCGGTCTCCAGCAGTTCGACTCGCCGGGAAATGCGCCAGCCGCGCGCAATGCTTCTTCGAGCAAATCTCGCCAGATGGGATTGTTGATCGGTCGTGCCTGGCGCCGCAAGGTGAAGCAGCGAAAAGCGCCGACGATCAGCGGCAACAGGGCGATTACGGCGCCGGCCAGCCACAGCGTCGCCGCGATAAAGAATTGCCGCGGGACGCCAGAGCGTTGTGGTTCATTGTCGTTGCCGTCCATCGCGCGGAGGCGCCATGGGCAGCCCTGCATCGGGTGGTTCGCTGCAACGGCGCCGCGACTTGCGCGGCTCCATCGTGAGCACGCCCGACAGCTTCAAGCGAGACGTTTTCGGAAAGATCAACCGATGAAAGTCCGAGCGGCACCGCTTCGGCATGCCGCCGTTTCGTCGGCAGCCTTCCTGCAAGACCTCCGCCGGCAAAACCGCCAGCGCGCCACTCGGGCAGCGCCGCCGAAAGGCCGGGCAGCAGCACGAGCGCGGCAAAGGTCAAACACCACAGCCGATGCCGCAAGGCGGCGGATGATCGTCGCAGCAACCCGGCCGTGAGGATGGCGGCCAGCAACAACGCGGTTGCTTTCAGGACGATGTCGAGAAGGAAAGAAGCGAAACTCGTCTCGCAATCCTGCCGAGATAACGAGCCCAGGTCGACATCTCACCGGCCCTCCTTTCTCGCTTGTTCGATCAGCTCTTGCATCCGCCGGTAATCGGCGTCGTTCAGCCGCTTGGACGAAACCTCGAGCAAGGCGGCCATGGCGTCGCTGGCCGAGCCGCCGAAGAACGTGTCGAGCAAATGTCCGAGCGCTGAGCGGCTGGCCGCCTCGTGAGGCTCGGTCGGACGGTACACGTATTTTGTGCCGACGCGGCGATGGCGGAGATAGCCTTTGTGCTCCAGCAGCCGGATCATCGTCCGCACGGCCGAATAGCTGGGCGGATCGGGCAGCCGAGCCAGCACGTCGGCCACCGACGCCTCGCCGAGGGCGTACACGGCATCCATGATCTGCCGCTCGCGCCGCCCGAGTTCCTGCGGACCTTTGCGCTTGGCCATGAGGAGACCTCCCGTGGAAGTGTTAATACATTGCCACTGGCAATGTATTGCCACTCAGCGCGCATGTCAACAGTCCGTGACGGAATTCAGGAGAATTCGTGCCGCAGGGACAGCGGTTGCGATGGGACGCCTGGCGGCGGAGCTTCCGAGACACGAGAGCGCCCTGGAGTTTCTCCGGTTCATTTTGGACAGGCCAGGAAACGGCGGAGCGATTCGAGACTTGCGCCGAACTCAAGAGACCCCATCCGCCTCGTGCGGATCGGTGAACAAGATGGCGAACTAGCCAATAGCCGCACAAGAGAATGAATAAAGGCCCCATCCAGACGAGCGGTCCGTCGATTTAATCTCCAGCTCGCGGGGAGCGCGGGACGCCGGAAATCGAGTGGGCCCGATTTTTCAAGCGGCCGGACGGCGTAGCTCAGACGTCGAGACGGCGGCAGGCCGCATTCCCGAGATCGCTTCGCGGCATTCAACCGTCCCGATCGTCGCGAAACCCTCCCATTTCTCTTATCCTTCCGGCGCCGCGATCAATTCGGCGAACTCGGCGCGCATTCGCCCTAGCTCACGCACTAATTTGCCGACGTTCAATGCGGTCGCCGCCCAGGTCCATTCCGTTTTTACGTTATCCAAACCACGCAGCAGAAATCGCCGCATTCCCATCACGGATTTCAGCAAGGCAAACGGCGTCTCCGCGATATGCGGTCGTTGATTGTAGATCTCACGCGCCGACTCGCTCGCCATCTTCGCCGCCATCCGCTCCCGCGCGCCCTCGAACGGATCGCGCGTGATCGTCCTGCCGTGTTGGGCTTGAGCGTTCAAACACTGCTGCGCCAGCGGACAACCCGCGCACTGCGAACAGCGGTAGATTCGCAACTGAATCCGTTCCCCGTTGCGTTCGTCCGGCTTGAGCTTCTCGAACGGCATCGCGTGGCCTTGCGGACAATAATAAAGATCATGCTCGGCATCATAGACGAAGCACGACTTGGCCAACTGTTTCGGCCCGCTGCGAGGCAAGTTCGGCCACTGCTCTTCCGGCACGGGCTGCGTCGGATCCTCGCGGCAGGCGGGATTTCCCGGTTGCGGCTGATTCGACTCGGCCGGGGCGTAGGCGTCGATCCCAAGTTGCTCTAGGGCTTCCAAAACGGCGCCGCTATTGTTGCCCGCATCGGTCAGAGCTTTCTCCGGCCGCTCGCCCAGACTCTCTTCGACCCGCCGCAGCCCGGGCACAAAAGCCGGACTTTCATTCACCGTCATTCAGCACGTCGACATCGACGATGAACCCGCGATGCCCGTCCGTGATCGCCGTGGGAGTATAGTTCGGTGCGCAACCGCCCTCTTTGTTCGGCATGACGCGAGAATCCGGGTCGGTCACGGCAACCTGAGCCGGATTCTTTTCCGGATTGACTCCTTGGCGTTTGCGGGCTTCGTCGGCCGCGCGGACGGTCTCCAAGGCCTTTTCCAGTCGCTCGCGTCGATCCTCGAGCTTAGCGATCTCTTCGGGCAAACGCGTGGGGGAATCGGCGTCGCCCTCGAGCGACGCCTGCTGATCGGCCGCCTCGGATTCCGCCATCATCTGATCGAACAACGCCTCAAACGCCTGCAGACGCTCCTCGATGGTTTTCGCCGTGAGCGTCTTGTAACGACTGTTGCTGGCACGGGCGCGGGTGCCGTCGAACGCCACCTGGCCCAAGCGGATCAGCCCGATGCTCATCGCGATCCTGCAGACCTGGCGGAATAAGCCCTTCAGCGGCCGGGCGAAGCGGGTGCGGAATTTGGCGAACGTCGAATGATCAATCTGCCGTCCTTCGACCAACCACATGAACTCGATGTTGCAGCGACATTGATATTCCAGCTTGCGGCTAGAGCGGATTCCTCGACAGAGGCCGTACAACAACGCGCCGGCGACCCAACGCGGATGGATGGGCGGTTGGCCCCGGCGCGGGGTGCTCAGCTTCCCACTCCGACCAGTCCATCTTCGCCAACACCTCGTCGAACAGCCGGATTTGGCTGTCCTCCTCGATCATGTCATCGAGACTGGGATTGAAAAGCGTGCTCTGAGTTCGAGAAACCGGCGCTTCCGCCCAATAACCTTGTGTCGCCATGATCTTTCTTTCGACGCCCTACCGATGTCCGTCCGCTGAACTCGCCGCAGTTTACCCGCCCCCCGATTAAATCGACAGGCCGCAAGCTGGATGGGGTCGAAGCAGCGAGTCGCGAAATCGTCTAGTTGGCCATCTGCTTCACCATCGAGACAAGCTCGAGGGGGTCGGCGCCTAAGGCGTTTCAACTCGCTACTTGGCCGGGACGTGTTCCGCCGCCATCGCCCAGAGATTGACGGTGGCGTCCTGGCAGCCGCTGGCCAGGTACTTGCCGTCGGCGGAAAAAGCGACCGAGGTTACGGCCGAGCGGAAGCCCGCCAACTGATCGCACTCGACGGCCGTGTCGGCATCCCACAGCCGAATGCTGGCGTTGCCGGCCACTTCAGGACCGCAGGTCGGCCAACAGCTTGCCGGTCGGCGACCAGGCGATGGCCTGACTTTTGGCGGCGAGAAACGAGGTAAGAATCTGGCAGGTGCTGATGTCCCAGATCCGGCCTTCATTGGCGCTTAACACGGCCAGGCGGCTGCCATCCGGAGAATAAGCCAGTCCAAAATCGTCGCGGTCTTCCTCGGTCTTCAACCGGAGCTGGAGATACTGCTCCCAACTTCGGCACGTTCCACAGCACGGCGGGGCCGCGGCTCTGCCAGACGGCGGCCAGGTGCTCGACCGTAGGAGAAAACGCAAGGCGACAGGCGCCTTGACGGTCATTGGGAATCTGATGCACGACCTGCCACGAGCTGCAATCCCAGAGCTTGATCGGCTCGTTCTCGCCGCCCGAGGACAGCCACTTTCCGTCGGCGCTGAAGGCCAACGAGGTGATCGGCCCGGCGGCTGCCCGCCAGGAGTGTTCGCGGACGCCCAGCACTGCATCCCACAGTCCGCGGTCCACATTCCAGACGGCAATCGTGCCGTCGCGACTTCCGGTGGCCATCAGCGGTTCGCGAGGCGAAAAGGCCAAGGCGAGCACGGCGTCTCGATGCCATTGGAGCGTGGCGACCGGTTCGGTCAGTCCGACATCCCACAACGTGACGCCGCCGATCTGGCTTTTGGCGACGGTGGCAGAGTGAGCGCCATACGCCGCGGCGAACAGACGACTGTCTGGCGCGAAGGCGACGGCACGGACCGGGTGGCGATGTCCGCGCAACGATGCCTTGAGAATGGCCCCCCCTTCCGATGCAGCGAGCCCCAAACTGTCGCCGCAGTTCGTGCAGATGGCCGACTGCGCCGCCGGGCTCCGTCGGCGCTTCCCAGGTCGTACCGCACTGGCAACGTATTTGCGTCACATTGGACCTCTGTCGTCTCGTCTCTGTCCAGCCGTTTGCACATCCCCAGGCCGCGCCGGCGGCTTGCTGCAGGCGCCGCTCGTTGGTGGTCTTGTCTGTTTCGGGGACCAACGTTAATGATACGGTTGAGTTTGCCTGGGCAAAGAGCAAAGGGTCGCGTTGGCTCCACCCCGTCGCCCCCCCAGAATCCGATTCAGAATAGCCAGATTGGGGATGAAAGTGTTGTTACTTGGGCGGCCGCGAGCAGAAAAAACGAAGCGAAGGGGGTAACAGCCCGCGGCGTTTTGCGCTTAGTCATGGGCAGCAGCGTAACAGAGGGAAAGCAAGGCGCCATGCCGTAGACCGGACAAGACCGGAAGACTGCGGCGAGTTTCCGACCCGTGAGAAAGTGAGAAATCTGCCGATTGAATCGACCCGATAACAGCAAGGTAGACCAACATGTTACGACGTTGGGCGCAAGTCGAGGGCGGGGCGTGAAAAGCCGTTTGAAAGGCCGAAACCGGCGTGGTAGGCTGTGACGATTAGTCAACTTGCACGCCTGCCGAATGGGGGATGCCACGTCGAAATTCCTCGTATTTCTCCGTTTGTCTTCATGAGCGATTCGTTCGACGACGGACCTGGCGCAAGACGGCCTCAGTCTGTCGGCTATTTGGTTTGAGGACCTCCCCGTGGACCACTCGCGATTTCTTGGCTCCTTTTTTGGTCCTCCGACCCTTGTGGACTTGCGCGACACCGCGCCGATCATCAGGCGGATCAGAACGGCTACTTGTTTCTCACCGACGGCGAAACGCATGAAGCCCAATTGACGTACGGCGAGTTGGATCGGCAGGCCCGGGCGATTGCAGCCCGGCTGCAGTCGCACGGCATGCAGGGCGAGCGAGCCCTCTTGCTCTATCCGGCCGGGTTGGAGTTCATTGCCAGTTTTTTCGGCTGCCTGTATGCCGGGGTCGTGGCCGTTCCGGCTTATCCGCCGCGCATGAATCGTTCTCTGGATCGCATCTACGCCATCGCGCACGACGCCCAGGCGAAAGTCGCGTTGACGAATTCTTCCGTCCTGGAGCGGGTCCAGCCGCTGTTAAAGGGAAGCCCGGAACTGAAACGGCTTACGTGGTTGGCCACCGATGAGACTCCGGTCGATATCGAGCGCGACTGGCGCGATCCGAACGTGCAGGGCGACACTCTGGCGTTTTTGCAATACACGTCCGGTTCCACGGGCACTCCCAAGGGGGTCATGCTCAGCCATGAGAACTTGCTGCACAACTGCGCGCTGATCGGCTATGCCTTTGAGTTGACCCACGCGATTACGGGCGTGTTCTGGCTGCCCAGCTATCACGATATGGGGCTGGTCGGCGGCATTCTGGCGCCGCTTTATCAGGGATCGTTGAACGTACTGATGTCGCCGATGTCGTTTTTGCAACGGCCTTTCCGCTGGCTGCAGGCCATCTCGCGGTATCAGGCGGCGACCAGCGGCGGACCGAACTTCGCCTATGACCTGTGCGTTCGCAAAATCACGCCCGAGCAGCGCGTGCAGCTCGATCTGAGCTCGTGGAGCGTCGCCTTCAACGGCGCCGAACCGGTGCGTTCGGAAACGCTGGACCGGTTCGCGGAGATGTTCGAGCCCTGTGGCTTCCGCCGCGAGGCGTTCTACCCGTGCTACGGGCTGGCTGAGGCGGCATTGATTGTCTCCGGCGGCTACAAGCCGGCGGAACCCGTCGTCAGATCGTTCGACGCCAAAGCCCTGGAAAGCCGCAAGGTGGTCGAATTGCCGGCCATGGACGATGGCGCCCGGCGGCTGGTCGGCAGCGGCCGATTATTGCCCGACGAGCAGATCGTGATCGCCGATCCAGAAACAATGAGTCTCTGCGGCCCGGGGCAGGTGGGTGAGATCTGGGTGTCCAACCCGAGCGTGGCTCAAGGGTACTGGCAGCGCCTGGAAGAGACGGAAGATGTCTTTCACGCTCGGCTCCGAGGTACGCAACGAGGGCCCGTTTTTGCGGACCGGCGACCTGGGCTTCTTTCAAGACGGCGAGCTGTTCGTCGCCGGGCGATTGAAGGACCTGATCATCATTCGCGGGTTAAACCACTACCCGCACGATATCGAACTGACGGCTGAAAAGAGCCACGAGGCCATGCGGCCCGGTTGCGGCGCCGCCTTCACGGTTGACGTGCACGACGAAGCAAAGCTCATCATCGTGTACGAGATCGACCGCCGGCAGAAAGGCGAGCTGGCCGAAATCTTCGATGCGATTCGCCGCGACGTCTCGCGCGAGCACGAGTTGATCGTCGACGCCATCGTGCTGGTGAAGGCAGGCAGCATACCGAAAACATCGAGCGGTAAGATTCAGCGTCATGCCTGTCGCAACGCCTTCCTGGCCGGCTCGCTTGAAGTGCTCGAACGCTCCCATGCCGGCGACTTCGTCTGGTCGGCCGGCGGCAAGGCCGCTGCGCCGGCGCCAGGTTCGTCAAATTGCCGAACAGCCGAAGGCGCCGAATCAGGAGCGGGCGAATTCGCGGGCAGCGAATTGTCCGACGCCGAATTTGAGCAGCCGACCAAGGCCGACGCGTCGCGGCGTGGGGCCGCTGCGCCGGCGCCTGCTCAGACTCCGGCGGCAAGACCGCATCGAGCGTCGGCGAAGCCCGCCGCGAATGGGCCGACTTCGCCCTCCCGCAACGGCAGCCATCCCGCGCCGGCGGCCGCACCGGCTGCCGAGGAGCTCAAGAAGAGCACGGCGGAGCAGGTTCTGGAAGAGGTGCAGCGGATTGCCAAGGAGCGGGCCAAAGGCCTGACGCTCGATTCCAGCATCGTCGAGCTGGGGCTCGACTCGTTGGAGCGAATGGAGATTCTGGCCTCGCTGGAAGAGCGCTTCGGCGGGCGGTTCCCGGAAGAGGTGCTGCCGCAACTGGAAACCTGCCGCGAGGTCGTGGCCGCCGTCGAGCAGTACCTGGGCAGCGGCGAGAAGCGGGAGGAAGAGGCCGAGGCGATTCCGCCGGAGAACTATCGCTTCGACCGTTATCCGGAGTATCTGCGTCTCAAGCAAAGCATGGAAGTCGCCGAGCGGCTGGGCATTGGCAATCCGTATTTCAACGTCCACCAGCGCGTCACCAACGATACAACCATGATCGGCGGTCGCGAGCTGATCAACTTTTCCAGCTATAACTACATCGGCATGTCGGGCGACCCGATCGTGTCCCAGGCGGCGAAGGACGCCATCGACCGCTTCGGCACCTCGGTCTCGGCCAGCCGGCTGGTCTCGGGCGAGAAAACGATCCATCACGAGTTGGAGGAGGCGATCGCGCGTCTGGTCGGCGCCGAAGACGCGGTGGTGTTCGTCGGCGGACACTCGACGAACGAGACGACGATCGGCCACCTGTTCGGTCCCGGCGACTTGATCCTGCACGACGCTTTGGCGCACAACAGCATCATTCAGGGCTGCATCTTGTCCGGCGCCCGGCGCCGGCCGTTCCCGCACAACGACTGGCGGACGGTGGACCAGTTGCTCTCCGATCTGCGCGGCGACTACCGCCGGGTGCTGATCGCCATCGAGGGCGCCTATAGCATGGACGGCGACATCCCCGACCTGCCGCGATTTATCGAAGCCAGGCGAAAGCACAAGGCGTTCTTGATGGTCGACGAGGCGCATTCGGCCGGCGTGCTGGGAACGCATGGCCGGGGCATCGGCGAGTACTGGGACGTCAACCCGGCCGACGTCGACCTGTGGATGGGCACGCTCAGCAAGTCGTTCGGCAGTTGCGGCGGTTATATCGCAGGCTGCAAGGCCGTGGTCGAGTACCTGAAATACACGGCGCCGGGGTTTGTGTTCAGCGTCGGCATTTCGCCGCCCAACGCGGCCGCTTCGCTGGCGGCCCTCAAGCTGCTGGAACGCGAGCCGCAACGAGTCAAACGACTGCACGAGAATTCCGAATTATTCTTGTCGTTGGCCCAGCAGTACCGGTTGAATACAGGATTGAGCAAAGACACGCCGGTGGTTCCGATCATTCTCGGAGACTCGCTGCTGTGCTTGCAATTGTCTCAGGCTCTCAACGGCCGCGGCATCAACGTGCAGCCGATCGTCCACCCGGCGGTCGAAGAGCACGCCGCCCGGTTGAGGTTCTTCATCACGTCGTGTCACACGGAAGAGCAAATCCGCTATACCGTGGCCGCGTTGGCGGAAGAGTTGGGGAAGATTGATCCCGCGCACGGCGAGGTTCGCGGCGCCAACGGGGCGCTCGCCTCAGCCCACCACCGCGCTCGACGCTAAAGCGCCCGAAGTTGCAGCGGCCTGATTCCGAGCATCCGCCGCGAGCAACAACTCGATCCGTCGGGTTCCGAAAGACGCCCTGTGAAGGCAAAACAAATGGGCGGCAAAAAGATGAAGACGACGATCGGGGAGAACTGGGGAGAGAGAATGCGGTGGGTTGGGCCGCCGTGACAAGCAGACCCGTCTTTGCTCTTATTTTTTTGCCCTTCATCGTTTTGCCATCCCTCTCCGAACCGTGCCTGATCCGTTGCGATTGTTGATTCTTGGTGCTCATCCGGACGACGCGGAGTTTCACGCGGGCGGATTGGCGGCCATGTACGGCAGCCGCGGGCATACGGTCAAAATCGTCTCCGTTACCAACGGCGAGGCAGGGCATCACGAGCTGTCCGGAGCGCCGTTGACGGCGCGGCGCCGGGCCGAAGCGCAAGCGGCGGCGGCCGTCATTGGAGCCGAGTCCGAAGTCTGGGACAATCGGGACGGACGGCTCGAGCCGACGTTGGAAGTGCGTTGGCAAATCGTCCGAGCGATTCGCACTTTCCGGCCCGACCTGGTGCTGACGCATCGGCCGAACGATTACCATCCCGACCATCGCGCCGTCGGCCAGGCGGTGCAAGACGCCTCGTACCTGGTGACCGTTCCCGCCATTGTGCCCGAGGCGCCGATCCTGCGGCGCGACCCGGTGGTGGCCTACATGCCGGACCGCTTCACCAAGCCGACGCCGCTTCAAGGGCATGTGGTCGTCGACGTGGGTCCGTATGCGGAACAGATCGTGGACATGCTGGCCCGTCACGTTTCGCAGGTCTACGAATGGCTGCCATTCAACCGCCGCGAGGCGGATGCCGTTCCCGCCGATGCGGCGTCGCGTCGCGCCTGGCTGCGCGAGTGGAGGCTGGCGATGTTGCGGCCGCAGGCCGATCGCTATCGCCAGGAGTTGATCGCCCGATACGGCGCCCGAGCGCGGCGCGGCGGTCGAGTACGCGGAAGCGTTCGAAATCAGTGAATACGCCGCTCCGCTGGACGACGAGGCCCGGCGGCGTTTATTCCCGGAATAGCTCATGCCTGCACGACAGTTGCTGTATTACGTGAGCGGGCACGGCTATGGTCACGCGACGCGCAGCGCGGCGATCATTGGCGAGTTTGTCAAGCGGGCGCCGGGTTGGACCGTACACGTCCGCACGAGTGCACCGTCCCGACTGTTTGACGGCGTGCCGAACGCGATCGTCCACTTGCAATCCAAGTCGCTCGATCCGGGCGTGGTAGAAGATCCCGATGCGCTCGGCGTCGACGTTCCGGCGACCTTGGCGCAGCTCGAAGCGTATTACGATCAGCGCGAGGCGATGAAGGCGGTGGAACTGGCCTGGCTGGCCGAGCGCGAGATGGCCTTGATCGTGGCCGACTTTCCGCCGCTGGCCGGCGAGATTGCCGCCGAGGCGGGCCTGCCCTGCGTGGGAATCGGCAACTTCACCTGGGACTGGATCTACGAACCGCTCCTCGCCGGCCACGAGCGGCGGCAGACCTGGCAGAACTGGATTCGCACCGGCTACGGCCGAATGCAAACCATGCTGCGGCTGCCTTTCAGCCACGCGAGCGGTCTGGAGATGTTCGGCGAAGTGCAGGCCATGCCGCTGGCGGTCCGCCGGGCGACTCGCAACCGGGCCGAAGCGCTCGAGCAGCTTGACATCGAGGCGCGCGACGAGCGGCGCCGAGTGGTGCTGGCCATGCGCGGCCGCATTCCGCTGGCCGCCCGCGAGCGCGCCGCTCGGGAAAACCCCGACTGCCTGTTCCTGCATTTCGAGACCGACGACGCGCTGCACGCTGAAAACATGCAGGCTGTCGAGTTAACGCCGAGCATAAACTTCACCGACGTGCTGCAAGTCGCCGACGTCGTCGTCTCAAAGCTGGGCTATGGCATCCTCTCGGAATGCATCGCCGCCGACAAGGCAATACTTTGTCCGCCGCGGCGCCGCTTTCGAGAAGACGAGATTTTCGACCGCGAGGCGGCGAAATATGTGCGGCTGCTCGGCATTTCTCAGTCAGCGTTCGCCGGCGGCGATTGGCGCTTCGCTAGAGCGGCTGCTTGCCTCGCCGCGCCCGGCGGCCGACTTGCCGCTGAATGGGGCGGCCCGGTGCGCAGAATACATCGCCGCGCGGGCCGAACGCGCCGATCGTCGGCCGTAGCCGTCTTGCCGGCTGCGGCCTGGCACGCGAAGGCTGCGAAAGCTGCTGGAAAGCCGCCAGCGCTGCAGCCCCTAGCTTGCGGGATGCTCTCGCGAATTCGGCTCCGGGTGCAACTCGGGTCAAGCAACCGCGCTTACGCCCGGCGGACGGCTCGGAATCGCGGCGTGTGATCCGGATCGCCGACCTGGCAGACTTTGACGTCTTTGCCGCTGAGTCTGGCCGTGCAGCTTTTGAAATAGCTGCGAGCGCCGCTGGCCGATGCAATCCTCATTGGTCGAAACAACATGTTCTGTAGCAGGAGCGCCGGGCTATGCGTCGGATTCTGCTTGCTGCGTGCGTCGTGTTGTGGTTCGATGCCTGTCTGCTCTCGGCGGAGGAACCTGCCGCCGAGATTGCGGGCGAAGGCGAACAGGGCGAGTTGTTGCCGCTGCATGGGGGGCCGGTGTGCAAGACGCCGTGCATAACGTTGCGGCCGTCCGGCAATCGCTGGTGGGGCGGCGCCGACTACCTGCTGTGGTGGTTCAAAGATGCGCCCTCGCCAACGCCGCTGGTGATTAGCGGCCCGACGGACTCAACGTTTCTGCCCGTCCTCGGCGATCCGGGAACCAACGTCGTGCTGGGCGGGACGGCAGTGGCGCCGGCGCGCATTCGGGCGGCCGCTTCACGATGGGCCGCTGGCTCGATGCAAATCAAACGTTCGGCGTCGAGGGAACCTTCTTCTTCCTCGGCAATCGTAGCGTGAGCCAGGCGGTGGGTTCCAGCGGCGCGGCGGGATCGCCCCTGTTGACGCTGCCGTTTTATGATCCGACGCTCCCGGGAGAGAACTCGACGGGCATCGCCATTCCCGAGGTTTTCTCCGGCGCCGCGGTGCTGACCACGGCCAGCCGCTTTCAAGGCTGGGAAGCGACCGGCGTTTGGAATCGAAGCTCCAGCGGCCGGTTTCGCCGCGAGTGGCTCGGTGGATTTCGGTATTTGAACTTGACCGAAGAGTACTCCCTGGCGACGAACAGTCCGTTCATTGACGTGCCGCAAGACGTCTTCCAAACGCTCGACGATTTCAAGACGCGAAACAACTTTTACGGCGCGCAGGCGGGCATCCGCGGCGAATATCGAGGCGAGCGATGGTTGATCCAGGGAACCGGCAAGCTGGCGATGGGAAACATGCACGAGACGGTTTACGTCAACGGCGGCCTGCTGACGAATGAGTTCAACAACTTGGGGCAGGCCCAGGCGTTTCAAGGCGGCTACCTGGCCCAGCCGACGAATATTGGCCGGCAGAGCTATAATCGCTTTGCCGTGATTCCGGAGTTGAACCTGAACGTCGGCTACCAAATTACGCAGCGGCTGCGCGCTCGCGTCGGCTATTCGTTCCTTTACGTGAGCAGCGTCGCGCGGCCCGGCAACCAGGTGGATCGGGTTATCAACCCGTCGCAGGCGCCAAGCCTCACCGGCGAGCCGGGCAACCCGCTGGTCGGTCCGGCGCGTCCCGCTCCGCTATTCCATCCGAGCGATTTCTGGGCGCAGGGCGTCAACTTCGGGCTCGAGCTCACTTACTGATGGCGGCATGAAGTTCCGTCGATCAGCGCGCAGCACTCTCCCCTCTCGCCGCTTGACAGTCCGACGGAGCCGCTCTATATTCGCGAGACCGCATGAGCACGATACCCGCCGATACGTTGGCAGCCTCAACACAACTGCTGAAAGGCTTGGCGGATCCGGTGCGCTTGCGGCTATTGAATTTGCTGCTGGACGGCCGCGAGGTTTGCGTCTGCCATTTGCACGAGGCATTGTCGCTGCCCCAACCGACCGTTTCACGGCATTTGGCCTACCTGCGCAAGCATGGCTGGGTCAGCGGACGCAAACAAGGGCTGTGGGTGTACTACAAGTTGGCCCGGGCGAAAACGAGTCTGCACCGCGGCATGCTCGTGTGCCTGAATGCCAGCCTGGGCGACTTGGAAGAAATGCGCCGCGACCGGCAGCGTTTGGACAAGGTTTTTCCCTGCTGCGACTAAGAGCGTACGGTTCGGATTTTTTTAGAAAAGTATATGCGTCTATACAGATGCAATGCGTGCGCTGAAACTTAAGGCGGCCGCACGCGCAGGGACTCCTGCTTCACTAGAGAATACGATTATGAAAGACATGAAGTCGCCAGCGAGACGGGCAATTCTGTTACCGCTGTTAAGCCTCGTTGCGAGTTGGCCGCTTGCCAGTCGGGCCGATGACGCCCCGCAGGCGAGGTCCGGACCTTTCGTGCGAGCCTTGTGGGCGATCCAATATTTCGGCGACGCTCAAGCGGCCGAGCCTCGCAACGATGGAAGCACGAAAGAACTGCTGGCCGTTTCGCTGGCCAAGGACGGCACGCTCACCAGAAAAGCAATCGAGAACAAGCTGATGGATCCTGAGACCTTCGACAAACTGGCCGGTTCCGCGGAGGGCATTGCTCCTGAAGTGGTTCGCGAAGCCGTGGACGACAACGTCCCCGCCTCGCGGCGCCGGCTGCTGCCGGAAGTGGCCGCGCATCTCGACGGCCTGACCACGTCGTTCGACCGGATTGATCCGCCGCATCTGAAAGCCGGCGAGCTGCTGGCGGATTGGATCGCCGCGAACTATACGCCGGGCAAGGAACTGCCGATGATCTTCGTCTGCACGGGCAATTCGCGCCGCAGCATTCTCGGCGCCACCATGGCCAACGTCGCGGCCGACTATTGGGGCCTTCCGGACATTCGCTGCTACAGCGGCGGCACGGCGCCGAGCGCCTTCAACGCGCAGCGTGGCGGCGCTCAAGGCGATCGGCATCGAAGTCGGACCGACGGACAAAGAAGCGCCGCGCGGCGAGGCGGGCTCGCCCAATCCGATCTATCGCGTTTGCTGGGGCGAAAGCACCGCCCAGGGCGGGCCGGCCATGGAAACGCTTGAATTCTCCAAGCACTACAGCGACCTTCACAACCCGTGCAGCGGATTCGCCGCCTTGATGGTCTGCACGCACGCGGACGAACACTGCCCGAACGTCATTGGGGCGTCGCGGCGGATCTCGATGCCATACCTCGATCCGAAAGTCTACGACGGCAGCGAATATGAGTCGGCCAAGTACGCCGAGCGGCGAGACGACATCGGCCGCTTGATGCTGGCCGTGATGCTGAAAGCGCGACGAAAGTTGGTCGCCGACGGCAAGTTGCCCCAGTGAGCGTTCAATCGGCGGCAACATCAGACGCGGATCTCTCTCAGAAGGGACAAGCAGCGAAAATGCAGCAGGAAGTTTGTTGCCACTCAGGCGGCCGAAAGAGCGGCCGGCTGTCGTGGCTCGACCGCTACCTGACCCTCTGGATCCTGATGGCGATGCTCTCGGGCGTGGGCTTGGGATACTTTGCGCCGCAGTGGTCGAAGGAATCACGCGGCTCTCCGTCGGCACGACGTCGATCCCGATTGCGCTGGGGCTGATCTTGATGATGTACCCGCCGCTGGCCAAGGTGCGGTACGAGGAACTTGGGCAAGTCTTGCGCAACACCCGCGTGCTGCTGCTTTCGCTGGTGCAGAACTGGGTGATCGGCCCCGTGCTGATGTTCGCCCTGGCCGTGTTGCTGCTGCCCGATAAGCCGGAATACGCCGTCGGTCTCGTGTTGATCGGCCTGGCTCGCTGCATTGCGATGGTGATCGTGTGGAATGACCTGGCCAAGGGCGATTCCGAGTACGCCGCCGGGTTGGTGGCGTTCAACTCGGTGTTCCAGGTCTTTTTCTACTCGGCCTACGCTTATTTCTTTTTGAAAGTCCTGCCTCCCTGGATCGGCGTCCATTTCGGAGACATGGATCTCTCCGGCATCACGATGGGCGCCATCGCCCAGAGCGTGTTCATCTATCTGGGCATTCCCTTTCTGGCCGGCATGTTTACGCGGTTGGCGCTGGTCAAGCTCGCGGGCGGCAATGGTACGAGCAGCAATTCATTCCCCGCATCAGTCCCATCACGCTGATCGCCTTGCTGTTCACCATCGTGGTCATGTTCTCGCTGCAAGGCGCCTCGATCGTTCGGCTGCCGCTCGACGTGCTGCGCGTGGCCGTGCCGTTGGGGATCTATTTTGTCGTCATGTTCCTGGCTTCGTTCGCGCTCAGTAAGGCGTTGGGCGCGGATTACTCGAAGACGGCGACGCTCTCCTTCACCGCGGCGAGCAACAACTTCGAGCTGGCGATCGCCGTGGCCGTGGCCGTATTCGGCATCGACTCAGGCGCCGCCTTTGCCGCCGTGATCGGTCCGTTGGTCGAAGTGCCGGTGTTGATCGGCCTGGTCAACGTGGCGCTCGGCTTTGAAAAGCGCTTCTTCCAGCCAGCGCCGGCGCCGGAGCCTACCGGCGAACGCCAGCCAGGTTGAATCGTCGGCGCGTAGCAATCCGTACGTAGCAGAACAGCTCGGAAGATGCGCCGCAACGAACAACCGAAACCGCCAACCGCGGGGAGACGCCCCTTAAAGGGTAGAGTAGGCGGGGAGGACGGCCTCCCCGCCTACTCTACCCAACCCTGTTCGAGCTGATTGACGTCGGCATTTCCAGCGAGCAGGGGGTCGCGAGCGGAATGACAACTTGTGAGAATTCAGTTGGCGTTATGGTTTGATTCACAGAGCGTCATGTCTCAACGACGCTTCCCGGAATCTTCACAAATTCCGCTCCTGGGTCGTCCGTACTTCAAGCGGGCCGGTTGACCGCGCCGCTCGGCGTTTCGCCGCGAAGTGCGGCCAGAATATTCTCCGCCGCCTCCCGTTCGATCTGCTCGCGCACGGCGTCGACGGCGGAGCCGAGATGCGGCGTGAGAACCGTACGGCCCGCGTCGGCCAGCAGCGCGGGTTCGATCTGCAAGGGCCGGTCGCAGCGAGATTGGTCTTCCATCTCGTAGACGTCGGCGGCGAAGCCGGCCAGCTTGCCGCTCTTCAAGGCACGGGCGACGGCCTGCTCGTCGACCACCGAGCCGCGTCCGACGTTGATCAAAAAGCTGCCGGTCTTCATGCTGTCCAGCGCCGCATCGTTGAAGGCGTGCAGGTTCTGCGCGGTCAGCGGAGCCGCAACCAACACAAAGTCGCCTTCGGCCAGCAGCGATTCAAACGTCACGCGCTGCAAGCCGCTCCGTTCGCGATCCGCCGGCAACGGCTGGGGGTCGTAATAGATCATCTGCATGCCGAAGCCCGTCAGCCGCTCGGCAATGGCCTGGCCGACCGCTCCCATGCCGTAGATTCCCAGCCGCTTGCCGGTCAGTCCCGCGCCGAACAGGACGGGGCGCCAGCCGGAAAACGGCTCGCTGCGCATCAGCCGGTCGCCCGCCGCGATCTTCCGCGTCAGGTTCAACAACAGGCCGATCGCCAACTCGGCGGTGGGAATGGTCAACAGGTCGGGTACGCGCGTGACCCAAACGCCGCGCTCGGTGCAGGCTTCGACGTCGACGTTGTCCCAGCCTTTGAACGCGCCGGCCACAATTCTCAACTGCGGGCAGGCGGCCAGCAAATCGCGATCGACCCGGTCGGTCATAAAGGCCATGATCGCCGCGGCGTCGCTGGCGCGGCGTCGTACTTCGTCCGGCGCAAGGATCTGGCCGCTGTCATTATGATCCACGTCGCAGACGGATTGCAGTCGCTCGAGAACCTGCGGGTGGACGCAATGCGTGAGCAATGCCTTGGGGCGCGCGGCCGAGGCGTTGAAATTAAGCGAGTTCATCATTTCAATCGTCGCCGCAGCGCGTCGCTGAAGGCGTCCATCAGGGCCACCATGACGAGAATCACCAGCAAGATCGCCGAGACCTCGCGATATTGCATAATCCGTAGCGAGCTGATCAGCTCGAACCCGATGCCGCCGGCGCCGACCATGCCCATCACGGTCGATGCGCGGAAATGGTATTCCCAGCGATAGATCGTCACGTTCGCCAACAGCGGCATGATCTGGGGCAACATGCCGTGCCAGATGACCTGAAAAGGGCTCGCGCCGGCGGCCCGCACGGCTTCGACCGGTCCCGGATCGACCTGCTCCAGCGCCTCGGCGTAGAACTTGCCCACCATACCCACCGAGTGCAGGCCCAGGGCCAGCACGCCCGGCAGCACGCCAAAGCCGACCGCCGCGACGAAGACGATGCCCATGATCAACTCGGGCACGGCCCGCAACAGGTTCAGCAGGCCGCGCGCCGCATGATAAAAGACGGCATGCGGCGTCGTGGTCCGTGCGGCCAACAACGCCAGCGGACAAGAAAAGGCTACGCCCAAGAGCGTGCCGGAAATGCTCATCGCCAGCGTGTCGACGAGCGGCTTGAACCAACTGCCCGCCTGGCGGAAGTCCGGCGGCCACATTTCGCCCAGCAGTTGCCAGGCGCTCGGCGCGCCTTCGGCCAGGCGGCGAACGTCCAGCAGCCCCGAGTACCAGGCCGAGCCGCCGGCGACCAGCAGCGCGACGGCGCCGATGGCCGCTTTGCGGAGCCAGCGCTGCCGGTAACGCGTGCAAACCACTTCGCGGGCGCCGGCCGCCAGGGACGCTTCGCCGTTCATCGTCACGCTCGCTCCTACATCGGCTTCGAAAGATCGAGGTCCAAAAGCCTGGCCAACTCGCGGATCACGTCGTAGTCCGAGTCCTGGACCGGCGCGAAGCCCTCGGCTTTCAGCGGCTTCAGCACCGCAGGATCGTCCAGGTCGAGAAAGGCCTGCTTGATCCGCTGCTTGAGCGCCGGCGACAACCTGGCCTGCATGGTCCACGGGTACTGCGGAAACGGTTTTGACTCGGACACAATCTTGACTTGCCGTGGGTCGACGATGCCGCGCTCGACGAGCGAATCGTAGATCGGCCGGCTCAGCCCGCCGGCCTGGGCGTTGCCCCGGGCCACGTTCAGCAAGACGGCATCCTGGTTACCGACAAACGCCTCTTCATAGTCGCGTCCAGCGAGCAGCCCTGCGGCGGCGAGCATCGACTTGGGAATTAAATGGCTGGAAGTCGACGCCGTGTCGCCATAGGCCACCTGCAAGCCTTTGACGTCCTGCAGCGTTTCGATCGGCGTTTCCGAGTTGGCGACCACCAGAGAGGTGTAGGTCGCCGCGCCGTCTTGCACCTTGGCGGCGAACGGTTCGATATCGCACTTGCTCTTGGCCAGGCAGTACGACAGCGGGCCGAAATAAGCAAGGTCGATCCGGCCGTGACGCACGGCTTCGATCATCGACGAATAGTCGGTCGTCACCACCAGTTCGATGCGTTTCCCCAGCTTTTGCTCCAGATACTCTTTGAGCGACCGGTTATCCTTGATCACCGTCGCCGGCGATTCGTCGGGCAACAGCGCCACCTTCAGCACGTCGGGGTCGCCCTTCTCAATCGGAGCCGAAGCCTGGCGACTGCACCCGGCCAGAAGCACCGCGACGAAGACTATCCACGCGAGTCGGCTATTCATCTTGAAACGATACCTCCTGTTCGAGCGGAATGACGCTCTCGGCGCCGGCTGTTGGAACGACGGGCGATTGGTCGGAGCCTGTCGAAGGTTCATCATCGTCGCCTCGCGACGAGCCGTAGATTCGCACCAGGTCGTCGTCGGTCAGTTCCGCGGGATGCGCCGTCGAAAACCACGCGACCGCCGGCCAATGCGACGATACGGTCGCCATAACGGCGGGCGAGGTCAAGTTGGTGCAGGCTGACCATCGCCGTCAGCGGTCCGCTGCGGCAAATATCGCGAAGCAGCGCCATGATTCGGTCGGCCGTTTGAGGATCGAGGCTGGCGACCGGTTCGTCGACGAGCAACAACTGCGGCTGTTGCGCCAGGGCCCGGGCGATGCCGACTCTTTGCCGCTCGCCGCCGCTAAGTTCGTCGGCCCGTCGGAAGGCGTAATCCGGCAGCCCGACGCGCTCGAGACACTCAAGCGCCAAGGCGACGTCTGCACGACGAAAGGGGAGCAGGCTGCGCCAACTGGCATAACGCCCCAGGCAGCCCATCAGCACGTTATCGAGGGCCGTCAACCGCAGGATCAATTGGTGCTGCTGAAAGATCATGCCCGTGCGGCGGCGATGGCGCCGCAACGATTGTTTATCGCCCAACGCGCCGATCCCGTCCGCCGTGATCGAGCCGCCTGTGGGGCGAACGAGAAAATTGATCGCTCGCAACAACGACGACTTGCCCGCCCCCGAGCGGCCAAGCAGCACGACGAACTCGCCCGGGCGAATCATCATCGAAACCGACGAGAGCACGGGCCTGGCTGGCGAGTAGGCGACGGCAAGCTCGTTGATCTCAATCATCCAGCGGGCGAATGTCCGGTCGAAGGAACCGATTATAACGAAGACGTCACATTAGGGCTCAATTGTTAGGATTCCGTTCAGGACAAGTTCGGAATCTACAAGGCCGAGACGAGAATGATGCTCCAAACTTAAAACGGCGCCGGGACGGTCCACGTCATGCGGCGGCCGCTTGGGTGGACGAGCGATAATTGCTCGGCGTGCAGCATCAGCCGGTCGGCCATGCCCAAGGCCGCGGGATGAGCGTAAAGATTGTCGCCCAAGATCGGTTGGCCGAGCGCGGCCAGGTGCAGACGAATCTGGTGCGAACGGCCAGTTCGCGGCCGGACTTCCAAGCGGCTGCGGTCGTGCTGCGCTGCGACCAGGCGCCAGGCTGTGTACGCCGGCCGGCCTGCGAGTTCATCAATCATGTGCCGCGGCGGATGATCGAAATCCTTTCGCATCGGCAGCTCGATCGTCCCTTCCGAAGCTTCGGGACGGCCGAAGACGATGGCCGCATATCGCTTCTCGACGGTGCGCTCGGCGAACTGCCGGCTCAGCTCCCGCTGGGCGCGCGGGTTCAGCGCCATGACGATCAGTCCCGAGGTGTCGCGATCGAGCCGATGGACGACCAGCGCCGAGGGGAACTCCGTCTGGACCCGCGCGCTGAGGCAATCCTGCAAATCGGGGCCGCGCCCCGGCACGGCCAGCAAGCCGGAAGGTTTGTCGAGCACCAGCAGCTCATCGTCTTGATAGACAATGCAATCCATGGCCAGTCGCGCTCAGCGCCGTAGGGTGGGCATTGCCCACCATGATTCGCTTCATCAATCCTACTCTCACGGTTGGGCGCCTGGTGGCAGAGCCTTGGCGATGCCCCAGGGCGCTGCGGCATCGCTTCACTCTGCCACGAGGCATCCGCGCCGTAGGGTGGGCATTGCCCACCATGATTCAGCGGTGGGCAATGCCCACCCTACGGGCCGACAGGTCGCAAGGTTCCTTGGGTCGTGCCCGGAATGCTCACGCTTCCCGGCACAGGAACATGGTTCGCCTGCGGACCGCTCCTCTCCTCCGCAACCGCTCAACTCTTGGCGAAACTCTTCTTCCGCGGCGGTTTTCGCTGCGGCTTCCCGCCCGGCCGGTCGGCAACACTGCGGCGAGCGTCGCCGAGGCGAGAGATGTTCAACTGCCGGCCGGAAACCCAGACCTTTTTCAGCGAGTGGAACAACTCGTGCGGCATGTCCTGGGGAAGATCGACGATGCTGTATTCGTTAAAGATGGCGATGCGGCCGATCTGCGGCGCTGGGCAGGCCCGCCTCGCCGGCAATCGCGCCGACGATATTGCCCGGCTTGACCCGGTGGGCGTAGCCGACCTCAATGCGAAACGACTCCAGCCCCTCGCCTGCGCCGGCGAGGACGTTCGCCCGGCGTCGCCAAACGAGCGCGGCTCGCGGCGCGAATGGGAGCGATCGTCGGCGGCCTTCGGCTTGGCGAAGCTTGCCGGTTTGAGTTCCTCGGTCATAAACAACGGGACGTCCCCCTGCGCAATCACCGCCAGGGCGGCGGCGATCTGTTGCGGCGAAGCGTCGCTGGTTTGCTGGAACTGCTCGATCACGCTAGGTGTACTTGGCCAACTGCGGATCGCGCCAGCGCCGCGGCGATCCGCTCGTGAAATCTGCGCCACGCGGCGCTTGTTGATCGTGCGGTTCGACGGCACGTCCATCGCTTCGATCGGCTGCCGCGTGGCCTGCTCCAGCCGCTTGAGCAATCGCCGCTCGCGCGGATGCACGAACAGGATCGCCTCGCCGCTGCGGCCGGCCCGGCCCGTGCGGCCGATGCGGTGCACGTAGGCTTCGCTGTCGAACGGCAGGTCGTAATTGATCACGTGGCTGATCGCGCTGCACGTCGAGCCCGCGAGCCGCGACGTCGGTGGCCACCAGCATGTCGAGCTTGCCGGCCCGCAAGCTGCTCGACGATCCGCTCGCGCTGCTTCTGCGCGACGTCGCCGTTGAGCGCCGCCGTGCGATGGCCGCAGCCGGACAGGTACTCGGCGAGCGGCTCGCTGGTGAGCCTTGGTCTTGACGAACACGATCACGCCGTCGATCGATTCGGCTTCCAGGATGCGGGCCAAGGCCGCCTGCTTCTGATGGCCGAGCGGCCATGACGAACCGCTGACGCACGGTGTCGGCCGTGGCCGGCCGCTGGCGGATGGTGATCTCGGCCGGATCGGTCAGGTGCTTTTGGGCGATCCGGCGAATCGGGAGCGGGCATGGTGGCCGAGAAGAGCGCGGTCTGCGCGTGGCCGGCGCCTGGGTGAGCACCCACTCGACGTCCTCGGCAAAACCCATCCGCAACATCTCGTCGGCCTCGTCCAGCACCAGGCCTGCGCAGACCGTCGAGCTTGAGCGAGCCGCGGCGCATGTGGTCCATCATGCGTCCCGGCGTGCCGACGATCACCTGCACGCCGCGATCGAGTTGCCGGAACTGGATCTGGTAGTCCTGCCCGCCGTAAACCGCGGCGACGCGCAGAGCCTTCGAGGCGCGGCGCATACCGTCGAACGCCTTGGCGACCTGGATCGCCAGTTCGCGGGTGGGCGTCAGCACCAGCACCTGCGGCCGCTTCTTGCCTAGGATCGATCCGCTGCAGCATCGGCAGGGCAAAGGCGGCCGTCTTGCCGGTGCCGGTCTGGGCCTGGCCCAGCACGTCGCGGCCTGCCAGCAGCAGCGGAATCGTGCCGGCCTGGATCGGCGTGGGGACGCTGTAGCCGGACTGTTCCAGCGCTTGGATCAGCGGTTCAATGAGATTGAGTTGGCGAAACGTGACTTCGAGAGCCGGCTCTGACAAATCGACAGACATTCAAATTACCTGGGCCAAATAGGGGCGGTGAAGCAGCGACTGGGGCGGGCGGGGAGCAGACGTCGCTCAGGCGAAACTTCAAAATCTCGTCGACGAGCGGCGGCGCAGGACCACACGAGCGGGCGATGATCGAATGCGCCGGACGCCCTCTGGAACCGAGCAGAATCAAGAGCTCCTGCAGGGCGCCGCAACTCAAGCTAGCCGCGAAAGCATTAATCAACCAGTCCAGCCTAGCCGGTCTCCCGGGAAAAGGCAACGGCAGGGAAATTCGGGTAGTGGGCTGCGAGCATGGGGCCGCGGAAAAGCATGCCGCCCAGCACTTCAATGCGTGGCGGCTTCCGAAGCTGGCCGATGGCGATTTGCTCGCTCAATGGCTCCTTTTCGCACTTCTGCCAGCCAAAGGTCGATTCCGCACAGCACCGCCAGGACCAGCGTCAGCCACAGCAGCGTTCGGATGGAGAACTGGGGGCGGACCATCGCCTGTGGCCTCTCCAAGCTTTCACATGACTCCGCGCAGGCATGCGATGAAATTCACCTGCTGCCGGCTCAGGGAGTGGCGTTCGATTCGGCTTCCCGAAAACGGCTTCCGCCTGTTCCTCGCTCAAGGTCTCCATCGTCCCATCGTCAACCAGCGCATTGACGCCGCCGACGTGGTAACTGAACCGGCCCGACACGCTGCGGCGCGCTGGCGGACTGCCGAGGACCAGGTCGCGAGGCTCCAGCCAGTTGACGCCCGACTCGCACATTTCGACGACCAGGTATTTTGTCTTCGGCGCAGCGGCCGGTTTGGTTTGCAGCGGTTGATTGGCTTCGGCGATTTGCGGCGGCGCGGCAAAATCCCCGTTTGTCGCATCGACCACGGCCAGGTAGCTGGTCTGGGAGTGCTCAAACGCCGCCGGATCGCACTGGCAGCCGTAGGCCTCCGGCATCAGCTCGGCCAGCTCGCGATTGTGGGGGCCGTCCCACGGTTCGTCGAAGTGGTAATCCTTGTAAAGGGCTTCCTCCTCTTTGCCCAAGTGCGGCAACAGCAGCACGCGCCAACTGTGCATCGGCTTGCCGCGGGCGTCGCGAACCACGACCGGCGGGTAGGCGCTGTATTCGTCGTAATAGGCGTTCATTGCGACGCCGATCGCGGCGTAAACGCTCCGAGCATTCTTGCTTTTCTATCCAAGCCTGCACCATGCCGACCAGAACGCGCCCGCCAATGACTAGGCCGACCAGCATGACGCCCACTAACACGGCGATGGTCGTCAGCACGACGACGGTTCTGTTGCCGCGGGGACGCATTGCTCCTGCGGCCCCTTCGCCCAACTCGGCGGGAATGACAATCGGCCGGCCGCAGTCGGCGCAGGGACCGCTGCGGCCGACAAATTCGGGAGCGACCTGCGTTGCGGCGCCACAGTAAGGACAGATGAAAACTCCGGCCATCCGCCCTTCCTCCCGGCGCCGCTTGCGGCTGCGCAACTGAGGGCGAGAGGGGGATCCTTTACCCGTCCCGATCGCGCAGTTGGCTAACTCTGCCGCATTTCGGCGCACGTTTCCTGGACGATCTTCACGTATTGTTTCGCCAGCGTTTCAATGCGGGTCATGTCGCCTGCGGCCACCGCCTTGGATTCGACCAGCGAGCCGCCGATCCCGAGTGCGCAGGCGCCGGAGCGGAGAAAGGTCGCGGCCGTCTCCAGATTGACGCCGCCGGTAGGCATCAGCCGTACCTGCGGCAGCGGCCCGTGCAAGGCTTTCAAATAGCCCGGCCCCGTCACTTCCGAGGGAAACACCTTGACCATGTCGGCGCCCGCCTCCCAGGCGGTCAGCACTTCGGTCGGCGTCAAGGCGCCGGGGAAGATCAGCTTGTCATCGCGCCGGCAGCAGCGGATCACGTCGAGGTTCACGGCCGGCGAGACGATGAATTCCGCTCCGGCCAGCATGGCGATGCGGGCCGTCTCCGGATCGAGCACGGTGCCGGCGCCCAGCAGGGCCTTGTCGCCCAGCCGATCGGCGACCTGTTCCAGCACCCGGTGGGCCTTGGGGACCGTAAACGTGATTTCCATCACGCTGATGCCGCCGGCCAGCAGCGCCTCGGCCACGTCGGCCAGGCGACTACTGTCATTGGCCCGAATGATGGCCACGATGCCCGAATCCAACACACGCGAAAGATGATTGATTTTGCTCATAGCCCCTGCATCGTCGGCGATGGCCGAATCAAAGTCAACGGGCGCCGGCACGGGGCTGCAAATCGGCTGCGCTGTGCCGTACCTGGAAGCGCGAAAGATATCGATGGTCGCCTTTGGGTTGGCAGGCCCCGACGGATGGCGCGGTCTACGCACTTATGGCGCTCCGCGCTGCCAGGCGATGCCCTCACGCGGGAGCGTGACGGCTACTGTACGGCCAGCAGCACACTCAAGCAAAGCGCCGAGCGGAGAGCGAAGCTGAGCGTACAGTACGCCTCACGCTTCCGGGATAGGGAACCCGAACGAAACTGAAAACATGGCTCCTGTTGTTCGCTAACATCACGCGGGCAGCGTGATGCCTACTCTTCGGACAGCAGCACACTCGTGCGAATTGCCGAGCGAGACGCGAATCTGAGCGTTCAGTACACCTCACGCTCCCGCGTGAGGAAACCCGACGGAGGCCCACGCCTTTTCCGGCTCGCCTTAACCGACGCCGAGGGACCGGGAAAACTCAAAGGACGTCGGCGCAAAGGACTGGCAAGGCCAGGCCGGGCGGCATACGGAGTATGCCTGCTACTTTCGGGCAAACGCGCTGCTGCACAAGCCAGATGCGCTCTAACCTCGGTGATGGAATCCATCTTTTCCTCATTACTGAAGGAGACTGCCGATGTCGACTAGCGCCGCTGCCGCCAGGAAATCCAAACCAATGCCCCCTCGCTGGAAAATGCACCTCGAAGACTTCGCTCCCGAGGTCATCTCCACGGAAGTCACGATGGCGCCGTTTGAGCGCGAAACGTCGTTCGAATGCTCCTGGATCGCCGAGGGCCGGCTGCCGCAAGGCGCGCTGACGGTCGTGGCCGGCGAGCCCGGCTCGGGCAAGAGCTTTCTGGGCTGCGAGTGGGCGGCCCGGATCAGCAACGGGACGCACGATTTCGACGGGGCCGTGATTGCGCATGCCCCCGACATGACCGCTCCGATGATCCGCAGCCGGCTGGACGCCGCTGAGGCGACGGTGGAACGAATCGCCGCGCTCACGCTCCGCTGGCCGGACCTGGGCGAGGAAATGACGGTCGATAGGATGGAGCGTCGGATTGCCGCCCTCGGCGCCGCGGCGGTGGGCTCCACGCTTTGCCGGCTGCTGATCGTCGACAATGTCGAGGCCTGGGCCGCCCGGGGCGACCAGGGGTCCAATCGAGCCTCGATCAACTACCTGCTGCTGAAGCTCGGCCAACTGGCCGCCCGCACCGGCATAGCCGTCGTCGCGTTGACTCGCTTGAGCGGTCCGGCCGGCAGCCGCATCGCCGCCCAGGAACTGGCCGAGTTCTCGGCTGCTGCGCCCGTCGTGTGGCTGGTCGCCCGCGATGCCGACGATCCCAAGCGGCGCTTGTTGCTGCCGGTCAAAAACAGCCTGAAAGAGGAACTGCCGGCCGCGGCCTTCCGCATTCAAGGCGGCCGCGTGGCCTGGGACGCGGAGCCGGTCGAGCAATCGGCCGCCATGCTCGTGCCGCCCAGCGCCCGGCGGCACGCCGAGCAGCGCGATCGCGAATCGGCCGCCGAGTGGCTGCTGGAAGCGCTGGAGGACGGGCCGATGGAATCGACCGAGTTGTTCCGCCAGGCGCGCAGTTGCGGCATTTCCGCCAAGACGCTGCACCGCGCCGGCAAGAGCCTGGGGTTGAAGCCCAGGAAGCGCGGGTTCCAGGGGCCGTGGGAATGGGGCGGGGAGAAGTCGGAAAAGGGAGAAATGCGGAGCGAGGACGGGCGCTGCGGAAGGCGACTGCCCAAAGGTGGCCAGCTACAAGGGGGAAAGTTCGCGTCGCGAGAGGGAGGTTGTTTGCGCCGAGGCGTGACAGCCGGGGCGTGAGACGGAAGCGGGCGGTTTTCCTTCCGACTTCCGACTTCCAACATCCGCCCTTGCCAGGCCGGCCAAAGTTACCTGACAGCCCAATTTCCCCCGATGCTTAGCACCCGTCGCGGCCAGGCGGGCGCCTCGCTGGGGCCGCGGGGCGCAGGTCGCTTGAATGCTGGACTCTTATGGGGCGGATGTGCATAATATTGGAGAAGGTGGCTAGGTCGGCGAACTTGAGGCCAGCGGTTCGCGATCCGATGAGGCGGCATGTCCGAATTTATGCAAAAGCCCGAGGCGCGGTTGGTAATCCTGGCTGCCGTCACGGCGGTATTGGCGGCGGTCGGAATATACGTTGTGGCGAAGGTGCGCCGAAGCTTCATGGAAAGCGGGCCGAGGTCCGCAGATTTGATCACGAATTTCCGGGAATTGCACTCCGAGGGTGAGCTAACCGACGAGGAATACCGAACAATAAAAGCAACGCTGGCGGCTCGCTTACAACAGCAGTTAAAGGGTAGGAACCAAGCGGGTTAAGACGTCTGAAGTCGAACTCGCAAGGCGGAACGGTTGGTCCGATCCTGCGGGAAAGCGAGACGCTGACCTGGTTGAATTCTTCTTTTGCGAACAAACAGCGGCCGCCCTTTCGGCGTATCAGGAACATACGCGGGAAGCAAGGCGTGAGCTTGGTCTGAATGCTCGAAGCAATTGCGGACAAGGATGGCCCTGGCCACGCGACGGAATAGGCGCAGGCCCTCGAGCGACAACTTTGATTCTAAATGCCTCGTCGGCCGCGGTTGACGAAGGTGCACAGCGGAAAGGAGTTAGCATGCCCTCGAGTAGGGACGTGACCGGAGGCCGTCGCGGCGGAGGCGCCACCAAGAAAAACGCCTTCTGTTCGTTTTGCCGTAAGAGCTATCGAGACGTAGGGCCCCTGGTCGAAGGACCGGGCGACGTCTACATCTGCGGCGAATGCATCGAGCTTTGCCAGTCGATTCTGGAGCAGGAGCGACGACGCCGCGGGACCAGCAAACAACTGTTTACCAAGGTCCCTACGCCGCGCGAGCTCGTCGAGCAGCTCGACGAGTACGTGATTGGCCAGGACTGCGCCAAAAAGGTGCTGGCCGTGGCCGTCAACACGCACTACAAGCGGTTGATGCACGGCGACGAAGCCCGGCGACGTCGAGCTCGACAAGTCGAACATCTTGCTGCTGGGCCCGACGGGCAGCGGCAAGACGTTGCTGGCCCGCACGCTGGCCCGGATTTTGAACGTGCCGTTCGCCATCGGCGACGCCACCACCTTGACCGAAGCCGGCTACGTCGGCGAAGACGTCGAGAACCTGCTGCTCAAACTGCTGCATGCCGCCGACTTCGACCTGGAAAGCGCCCAACGCGGCATGCTTTACATCGACGAAATCGACAAGATCGGCAAAACCAGCCAGAACGTCTCGATCACTCGCGACGTCTCCGGCGAAGGCGTGCAGCAAGCCTTGCTGAAAATGCTCGAAGGGACGACCGCTAACGTCCCGCCCCAAGGCGGACGCAAGCATCCCGAGCAGCAGTACATCCAGATGGACACCAGCAACATCCTGTTCATCTGCGGCGGGACGTTCGTCGGCATCGAAAAGATCATCGGCAAGCGACTCGGCCGCCGAACGATCGGTTTCGGCCCGGACGGGCGCCGGAACCCATGACGATCGCGACCTCGCCTCGCTGCTGCCGCAAGTCACCAGCGACGATGTGCTCGAGTTCGGCCTGATCCCCGAACTGGTGGGCCGATTGCCGGTCGTTTCCGCCCTGCAGCCGCTCGATACCGACGCCTTGGTCCGCGTGCTCCGCGAGCCCCGCAACGCCCTGGTGCACGCAGTACGAAAAGCTTTTCGAAATGGAAAACGCCGAACTCACCTTCTCCGAAGAGGCTTTACGCCTGGTGGCCGAAAGGGCCAAGGAAAAAGAAACCGGAGCACGGGGTCTGCGGTCGATCATTGAAGAGGTGATGCTTGACATCATGTACGATCTGCCCGACCAAGGGGCCGGCAAGCATTACCGCGTGACCCCCGAAGTGGTCATGGGCCGTGAGCGGCTGCTGCCGCTGCCCGAGCCGAAACACAAGAGCGCCGTGACGTTCAAGCCCGCTGCCGTCTGTTGCGTTTTGCCAGACGCCGGCGGGGGTTAAGTCCGCGCTTCTCCATCGTGACGAGCCCGGGACCAACATTGGGTTGGTCCTGGGCTCGTTTTTTTTTGAGGGGACACACCCGCGCAGTCTGAAAAGAAGCGTCTCGGCGGCTACCGGCTAAGGCTTAACGGGCCTGCGACGATGCGCTACCGGCCTACGAAGCCCCTCAAGGCGGTGGGGCTAAAATGCATCGGAGAGCGTGGAGTCGATGCGATCGGCGGCGGAGTGCATCTCTACGCGCTGAGCGAGCCCGTCGCGCCGCAATGTTGCCGGCTTCGGCCGAGCGGCCGCTGCTCCAAGCAACGCGTAGCTGCAGCAGCAGCCCGATTACCAACACCACCAGGCCGCCCAACAGCGTGGGCAGGCCGATCTCCCGCAAGTCCTGACGGCTGGGCGCCAGGTACGACCAGACGGCCAGAATGCCGCCGCAGGTGGTCGCCGCCAGTCCAAAGGTAATGGCTGACCAGGAGCAGAATGAAGCCCAGCCTCCGCCCGCATGAGCGGCGGTTGGCGGGGAACCTCCGGCGCCGAAGGCGGCTTGACGCCGATGTAAGGGCTGAGCGGCATCGATCCGCAGGCTACTGAGCGTGCCGCCCGGCGCCGATTCGCCGCTTCCGTGAATCAGGCGTTTAACGTGCTTGAGCCGTTCCTCCAACTCCCAGGCGTCGTATCGATCGAGCCCCTCGAGTTCGGACAACTCGCCGGATGCGTCCTGGAACTCGGCAGTCGCCGGTTCAACCGCGGCGGCCTCCTGCGGCGCTGCGGTACTGGCGGACACGACACTACCGCAACGAATGCAGCACAACTCGCCTTCCGAGCCGCCCTGTTCGGAACCCGCGGCGACGCCCGGCACATCCTGACGGCAGTTCGAACACCACATACAGCAACGCCAGGACGAGGCCGCAAAAACAGACGAGAGAGCGAAGACAGGCAAACGGCAGCCTGTTTAACGACCGCTCGCCCTTAGAATCGGCCGGCAGGCGGCAAAACTGAAATCAAATTTGCCTGCCGCCAGGCAGTTTCTGCTGCTTTTTTCTTATTCAGCGGCGGGCGTTTCCGGCTCGTACCACTCGCCGCGGAGCCAGTCGACGAGCAGATCGAGGTTCGTCGGGCTGATGATGTTGTTCTCCGCCAACTCGGCATGCGCGGCGAAGGCCGGCATGCGGTCGTTGTTCTCGCCGTAGAAGCGCTCTCCGTTGGGATTGCTGATCATGCCGACCAGCCAGTCGCGCGAGGCATAGCCGGTCAGGTCCGGGGCCATGCCCAGTTCGCCGGCGGCATAATACTTGTGACAATCAGTACAGCCGACGGTCTCCGTGATCAGCTTTTTGCCCGCTTCAATCTGGGCCTGGTCCTTCTGATCGGCCGCGTGCTGCGAGCGCAGCTTCGCCTCGGCCGATAGGGCCGCCACGACCTGTTCGATGTTCTCTTTCTTTTCCTCGGCCAGAGAATCCTTGACAAAGCCGACCATGTCGCCCGCCTTGTGCTTCGTGCCGCCAAAGTAGTGCGGACTGTCGATCTTTTCGGGATCGAGCAGGCCGGCGATCCACTCGCGGCTGCCGAAGTTCGTCAGGTCGGGCGCCGTGATATCGGCCGGCTTCTCGGCGACGGCGTCGTGTTGATGGCAACTGCCGCAATAGCGCTTGAACAACCGGGGGCCTTGCGCTTCGGATCGTTGCGCAGCACGGCCAGCATGCCGGAGGGCGGAATGCCGGCCGGAGCGCGAGCCAGCGTCACGGCGCGATGCGCTTCCTCTTCGGCCGATTCCACCGCGCTAAGTACGACTCCGAAGCTTCATAGCGTTTGGCGAACGGGTCCTCCTTATCCGCGCTGGCGGGTTTGGCGGCGACCTGCGCCACGCGGTCGGCATACAAGGCCTGCCCGGTCAGCACGCCCACGCCGATCATCAGGCAGGCGAGGAAACCGATGTTGAAGCGATGCCCCAGTTGCCAACGGCCGAGGATTGGCATCAGGGCCAGCATGCCCATCAGCGCCCCGGGAACCACGATAGCGCCGAGCAGTTCACCCGTTTCGCCCCAGCCTTCGAACAGCTTCAGGAACTGGAACAGGAACAGGAAGTACCATTCCGGTCGAGCCGCGGAGTATTCATTGGAAGGATCCGCCGGGGCGCCGAGTTCGGCCCCCAGGTAGTCACCGGGCGCCTGGCCCGCATGATCTCCGGAGAGTGCGGGCCGAACGGCAAAGAACAACACAACCGCCAGCACGGCCAGGCAGGCGACGGCGTCTTTGAGCACCTGGTCGGGCCAGAAAGTAGTATCCGGGCGGTCGTCGGATTCAGGCGTTGGATGCCGTGCCGGCGGAACATGGCGATGTGCAGCACCAGAAAGCCGATCAACAAGCCCGGCAGCACGCCGGCGTGCAAGGCGAAGAACCGGGTCAGCGTGTGGTGGCCGTAGTCGGCGCCGCCGACCACGAGCTTCTGCAGTTGCGGCCCGACGAGCGGCACGATGCCCATCAGGTTAGTCGCCACGTGCGTGGCCCAATAGCCTTTCTGGTCCCAGGGGAGCAGATAACCGGTCAGCGACAGGCCCAGCACGATCTGCATCAGGATCAACCCGAGCCAGAAATTCACTTCGCGCGGGGCTCGGTAGGCGCCGTCGATCACCACCTGCAGCAAGTGCAGCACCAGCAGCACGACCATCGCCTGGGCCATGAAGTGATGCAGGCCGCGCAGCAGCCAGCCGCCTTGCATCTCGTACTGAATGTAATACACGCTCTCCCAGGCGGTTTGTCCGCTGGGACTGTAGCACATCCACAGGAACATGCCGGTGATCAACTGCACGGTGAAGGCGAACACCAGCGTGCTGCCCCACACGTATCGCCAGCGAGATCCGCCAGGGATGTGTTCGTAGAGCGCCTCGTGGATCAGATCGCGTATTCCGGTTCGGTCATCGAGCCAGTTGACGAGTGCCGTGAGCATTGACGAGATTCCGCAGCAGTGAAACGTTCTTGAGAGAGTGTCGCCGGCGGCAACCATGCCGGCCGGCCGGAATGCCGAACGCGGCTTCAGGTCTTGGCGACTTTCGCGTGGATGCCGCTATAGAAATCCTGGTAGCGGACCCAGATCGACTTTTGGCCCCCGTCTTCGCGCGTCTCCGTCTTCAGCGAATCGAGATCGCGCGGGCTGGGCCCGTATTTGCACTCGCCGTCGATGTTGAACGCGCTGTCGTGGCAAGGGCATTGATAGACGTCGCGTTCGGCCTGGAAGGCGACGAAGCAGCCGGCGTGCGGGCAACTGGCGTTGAACGCCTCGACCTCGTCCGAGCCGCTCTTGCGCCGCAGGTAGACGGCGCCGATCGCTTCGTCAGGGAAGCGGTTCCAGGCGTCCTGGCGATCGGCGATCACCGGAAACTGCCGCGGCATGCCGTCGTCCGGCACCGCTTCCAGCGCGGCGATCCGAACCAACCGGCCGGGCTCCTCATCGCCTTTGCCTTTGGCGCACGAACGCAACGGGTTGGCGAACGTGAACAGTCCGGAGGCGGCGGGAAACAGCGTGATGAAACCGCCGATCGTGACGGCGGCGGCCTTGCTGAAAAAGTTCCGCCGGTCGTCGTCGGCGCCAACGTCAAGGTCGCGCCGGTTCGCCTTATCGGTGGACTTGGACATATTGAATTCTCCTCAACCGCTTGGTCGTCCGCCGCTGGGGGACGAGAAATCGGTTCGTACTGGGGAAAAAACGGCGCCGCAGGCGGAACACGCCGCTACGAGCCGGGTTTCCTCGAGAGGTCGCTGGGGGACAGCTCAGGCAGGTCTTTCGTGGTCGGGCAAGCGCATCCTCGGGGCAACAGCCCTGAATGCGAATCATCGCATGGCCGAACGAACGGCGTCAAGCACTTTCTTCTGAGCCGTTTCGAATGGCCCCGCCGCCGTAGCCCCTGATGCCGCCTTGTGCCCCCCGCCTGCGAATAGTTCCGCCAGCTTGCTGCAATCGACGCTCGATCGGCTGCGGAAGCTGATCTTGAACTTGCCGTCGGGCTGTTCGACCAGGATCACCGCCACCTGCGTGCCGGCCACGGTCAGAGTCAGGTTGATCACGTCTTCGGTGTCGGAAGGGGCGGCGCCCGTTTCCTGGAAGTCGGTTTGAAATACGGCCGTGTGAATCAACCGCCCGTCCAGTTCGCTTTCAGCCCGGGCCAGCGTCCGGCCGACCAACTGCAGCCGGGCCAGCGTATCCTGTTCGTACAGCTCTCGATAAATCTCGGGCGGCCTGGCGCCGGCGTCGACCAGTTGACCGGCAAAGCGGTAGGTGTCGCCCGTGGTTGAGTTGAAACGATACCAGCCGGTATCGGTGGCGATGGCAGCGAACAGCGGCATGGCGATTTCCGGCGTTACCTCGACCCCGAGGCGGCCGGCGGCTTCCAGCACCAACCGGCCGGTGGCCTCGGCCTGCGTATTTTTGAACGGCTCGGCGCCCAGGTCGTCTTCGCTGACGTGATGGTCCAGGACCAGTTTGCGGGCTTTGGTGGATCGCAACACCAGGGCCATGTCTCCCAACTGAGCCCAGGCGCTGGTATCCAGCACGATCAGAATCTCCCGGTCCTCCAGGTCGGCCAACTGCACGTCGGCGCCCAAGGCCTTGATCTTGCGCTCCGGATCGATGAAGTGCAGGTTCGGCGGCGTCTTCTGCGCGTTGACGATCATCACGTCCTTGCCGAGCGCCTCGAGCACACCGGCCATGCCCAACTCGCTGCCCAAGGCGTCGCAATCGGGGCGGATGTGACTGGTCAGCAGAAAACGCTGGCTGCCTTGCACCAACTCTACGAAACGGGGCCAATTGATAGACATCGGGTAATTATTCGCCTGGGTTGTGGGATGTAGTCTCGCCCGCGGTCTTCCTTGCCGACGGCAAGATTGATCCGCGACGGCTCCTGGCGCCGCCCGCAAAATCGCCGGGCCACAAGCGTGCTGCGGCGAGAGGGCCAGAAACGCGTTCTGGACGCTCCCTATTTCCGCACGCCGTAGATCGGCAGGTGCCGATAATAGACTTCGAGCATATAAAGCGACAAGCAGGTCGTATAGAGCCTGCCGCCCTGGCCAAGATTGGCCCAGCGGTCGGGATGCTCTCCTTTAGGGTCCCAGCTACCTTTTTCCGGACCGCTCTTTTCCTGATGCTCGACCAGCATGTTCCGCAAGGCGGCGTTCCATGCCGGCCAGTATTTGCCTTCCATGTGGTGCATCATCTGGGTGCCGTAATACCAGTAATAAACGTCGCGTTCTTCGTAGCGAGGCAGGTATTTCAGCACGACGTCGGCGCCGGCAACCAATCGCGGATCGTCGCGCCGCCAGCCCAGATACTGGCGGCAAAGCAATGCTTCGGCCGTCATCGTCAGCGTGGGCTCCGTCGCAATCTGGTAGCCGTACTGACTGCCGTCCGGCGTGGCCTGGTCCAGGTATTCGCTGATTTTCGCCAGCACGGGACTGGGAACCAGCAGCCCCGCCATCCGGGCGCTTTGAAACGCCATCACGGCCCAGCCGGTGACCGAGGTATCGCTGTCGCTGCGCGGCAAGTAGCGCCAGCCGCCCAACTGCGGATCTTGCGACTCGATGAGGAATTGAATCGCCAGCTCGGCCGGGCGGCGGAGCTCCTCGTCTTTGGTCATGCCGTACAATTCGCAGACGGCCATCGTGCACTGCGCATGCGAGTAGAACCAGTTGTTGCTGTCGCCCTGCTGGAAGAAGTTGCCGTTGCCCCCCTGCATCCGCAGCAAGGCCTTGATGCCTTTGGCGACCTGTTGCTGAAACTCGCCCCGCTGATGCGTGTTGCCGGCGCCTTGAAACGCCAGCAGCGCCATGGCCGTGGCTGATTCGGGCAGGTCGCGGCGGTTCAACGCGCCGGAGCGATAGGGTCCCTTGAGGCTCCAACTGCCGTCCTTCCGCTGGTAGCGCCAGCCACGCCAGGCCGAGTTTCACGGCGCTCTCGCTCTCGCCGTTGCCGCCGTATTTGCCCAGCAGCGCTTCTTTCGTCCCCGGCTCGCGCCCCATCAGCGCGAGATCAATAGTCGGGGCGTCCAGGTTCACCATTGGCTTGGCGCCGATCAGCGCCAGCTCCGTTGGCTCCGGTTTGCTCGAGGCGAACGGATCTTCGACCGCCTGCAATTCGCTGGGCGGCACGACTGCGGTCTCGATGGACAAGTCATCCGAGGAAAGCGAAATCGACTCGTCCAGCAACTGCTCGCCCATCTCTGGGGAAGATACGTCCAGAAAAATGCCGGTCTTCGTCGGGTCGGCGGTGATGTACCACAACCCGAGTATGATCAACAGCAGCATGTGGAGCAGGCAGCTAATCACCCAGGGCGGCGCCTTTTTCAAGGCCAGCCGCTTCAGCTCTTCCTCCGGTTCCTTCTCGACCGGCGTATCGCGCAACACCATCCTGCTTGGATCGGCCTGGACCGCCACGGGGACGGGCACGGGCCGAGGCAGCGGCGCTCGTGCGGCCGGCATTCCATGGGCTGCAGTGGGTTGCAGCGCCGGATTGGGCCGTTGGGCCGGATGGGGCGAGGCCGTTTGCGGCGGAAGAGGCGGAGGCGCTGATCGCGGCGGAGGCGGAGCCGGCGTCTGTCCGGCGGGAATCGGGATCGGCTGCGGCGCAGGGCGAGATGCGGGCGAAACAGGAATCGGACGGGGCGGCGGAGGCGGCACGGGCATCGGCCGAGGACCAGCCGTTGGAGGCGCCGCGTCCCCTGAGGGCCGGCCTATGCCCGCTGGATGCAAAGGATCCGGCAACGCCATCGGCAATTTCTCTCCGCACCTCGGGCTACTGGCCTGAACAAGAGACTTGAACGCATGCGGCGACTCGCCGCGGAAGCGTCGGACTAGGGGCCAACCCGTCCTTCCGAGTCTACCTGCTAATCTGCACAGCGCCAAGCAACGCCACGCGTAGAAGTCCAACGCATTATAGAGGTTCCGACGACGATCACGACGCTTTTTTGCTCCAAAATCAAAAAACGACCACTGGACGGAAGGCGTTCTGCCGATATAATCCGGGTACACATGACGCGGGGTGGAGCAGCCCGGTAGCTCGCGAGGCTCATAACCTCGAGGTCGCAGGTTCGAATCCTGTCCCCGCCACTTGAGATAACCCTCTTAATCGTAAAGATTAAGAGGGTTATTTTATTGGCGCCGGCATTAGTTTGTTTCTAGAGGGCGCGATGGACCTGAATTCCATTCGTCAAGCGCTGCGGGAAGTGCCGTTCAGGCCATTTGTTCTAGGTCTGGCGGATGGCCGTCGCGTGCCGGTCAAACATCCTGAGTTTGTGGCGATGAACCAGCGGATCGTGATCGTCACCGACGAGAACAGCGCCACCAAGATATTGGAGCCGCTGTTGATCGTTTCTCTCGAGCACCTCGCGCCCGAGACCAGGCGGGAAAACGGCCAGCAGTAGTGACAGCGCCTCGTTCGTGACAAGCGCGGGGCCTTCCGGCAGCCGTTCATTGTAGTTCGTGCGATTGCCGCTCGAATATAGACGCGAGCCCCGTTTCGCGCCGTGGTCCGAGGGCTCACGACTCCCGCCTTCACCCGCCGCAAACGGCAACTGGCGCGCCGGCAAAGGGCTTTCACTCTTCTGGGCCGCCCTTGCGGAACGCGCCGCAAAACAGCCTGTTGGGAAAAAAGACAGCCGGTCGCGTGACAAACTCGCGGGCTCCGGCACTCTTGAAGTAAGTCAAGAATTGAAGTCTGATTCATTCCTCATGGCGCTGGGCGCAGCGGCATAGGCGAGCCGTCATGTCCGATTTCTCCTCCTCAAAACCTGAGCCCGAGCCTGCCGGAAGACCGTCTTCCGGCGCCGAGCCGACCTGCGATTATGCTGCTGACGCAGCCGCCGATGAACTGGCGCGCATTCTGGATCAGCACCTGGCCGACTTGAAGGCCGGCCGCGCCCCCAGCCGCGACGAATTGCTCGCGCAGCATCCTCAGCTCGCCGAACAGCTCGAAGCATGCCTGGCCGGGCTGGAATTCATCCACGGCGCTGAAACGGCCGCGCCCAGCGCCCAGCAAACGCTCGGCGATTTCCGCATCATTCGCGAGGTGGGCCGCGGCGGCATGGGCGCGGTGTTTGAGGCGGAACAGCTTTCGCTCGGCCGCCGCGTGGCGCTGAAGATCTTACGCTTCGGCGGCTTCTCCGATCCGCAGGCCATCGAGCGGTTCCAGCGCGAGGCGGAAACGGTCGCCGCGCTGCACCACACGAACATCGTGCCGATCTTCAATCTCGGCAGCGAGCGCGGCGTGAACTACTACGCCATGCAATTCATCGAGGGGCGCAGTCTGGCCGAAGTCTTGGCGGAGCGGAAACAACCTCTGCCGGCCGAGCAGGTCGCCGAGTGGGCCTTGCAGGCCGCCGAAGCGCTGGCTCATGCCCACCAGCGCGGCGTCGTACATCGCGACGTGAAGCCTTCGAATTTGCTCGTCGATCGCGAGAACCGGTTATGGCTTACGGATTTCGGCCTGGCCCGGCGATTGGATGACGTCACGTTGAGCATGACCGGCGCCTTGCTCGGCACGCCGCGATATATGAGCCCGGAGCAGGCGGCCGCGGCCCGCAAGCGGGTCGATCACCGCAGCGATTTGTTCAGTCTCGGCTCGACGCTCTACGAGTTGTTGAGCGGCGTGCCGGCGTTTCCCGGCGATGCTCCACACCAGGTGATCCAGAGCATCCTGGCCGGCGAGCCCGCGCCGCTCCGCCAGATCGTAGGCTCGCTGCCGCGCGATCTGGAAACGATCGTAATGAAGTGCCTGGCCAAGGAGCCCGCGGAGCGTTATGCCACGGCTCAGGAACTGGCCGACGACCTGCGGGCTTTTCTCGACGGGCGGCCTATCCGGGCCCGCGCGCCAGCCCGATTGAAACGGCGCGGCGCTGGATGCGTCAACATCGGCGCAGCGTCGCGTTGACCGCCGCGGCGGCTGTCGTGACGCTGTTTCTCGCCGGCGGCGCCGCGCTGCTCTGGTCCGGTTACGCATCGTGGCGGCAAGGCGCCGTACGCCTCGACGCCGTCAATCCGCCGCTGGTCGCCGAAATCATCGACGCCCGCGGCGAAACCGTCCGCACCGACACGCTCCCCATGCAGAGCTCGGCTAGCCTGGCCGCGGGAAACTACGAGGTGCGCGTCTCGGCCGAAGCAACGCTGAGCGAGAGCTTCGCCCTGCAGGTCGACCGCGGACATAACCGCAAATACTCCGTGAACCTGAACGACCGGTTGCTCCTTCCGCGGCAAGAGATTGACGGCGCGTACGCCTTGGTCAACTTCGGCGAGGAGCACCGCATTGTATTGTGGTCCACCGAGGGCATCGGCCTGCGCAGAGCGAGCGGCTCGCATCTCGGCTGGAACGTCAAGCTAGGGCCCGAACACAGCGCGGCAATGCAAAAGGCGCCAGGCTTTCACTGGCCCTGGCACTCCGTCTCGAGGTGGCGGTCCGGGTATGGTCCTTACGCCTACCAGCCGTGGGTTTCTCCCGCGCCATCGACATCAACGCCGATGGCACGGGCGACTTGCTCTGCGGCGGCCGACACCAGGCCTGGCTCATGGCGGTCTCGGGCGTCGATGGGAACGTGCTCTGGTTCGCCCCGCGAAGCGAGCGGCTGTTCGAGTCTCGGCCGGAGAGCTGGCAGTTTCGTCACTCCGAAGTTCGCAGCGCCGTGCTTGGGGAGCCGCTCGCCACGCATGACTGCGACAACGACGGCATTCCCGACCCGATCGCCTTATTCGCCGATATCGGCGCCAATCCGAGCATTCAGCAGAACCGCTATGCGTGCCGGCGGTGGGTCGAAGCCGTTTCCGGCAAGACGGGCGAAACCCTGTGGCGCTACGATCTGGCCGAGACGCTCTTCGACTTGCCGCCTGGCGCCGAGGCCGCTTACGATTTGCGCTGGTTCGCCGGTTCCGACGGCGGCATGACCAGCGGCGGCCGCGGCAGCATGTTGGCCGCCAGGCACATTTCGCGCGATCGATCGTTTCAGCAGCGCACCGGCGCCCACGTTTACCGTCCGACTTCTCCTCATTTGGTATCTCTCGCAGGGCAAGCTTGCGTGGCGCTTGTGGCGGGCCAGCACCTCGTGCTGCTCGATCCCGCTTCCGGCAACGCCGTCGAACCGCCGATCGATCTCGGCGCCCGGCCGGGCAAGGAACCGCAGTGGGCAGACGTCGACGGCGACGGCTCGCCGGAATTCGTCTTGCTCGAAGCGCAGCCCGTTGGCGGATTCCCCAGGTTTCCGACTGCCAAGCTCGCCGTCTGGTCCTACGGGCGGAGAAAGCTGCTTTGGTCCCGTCCGCTCGACGCCTTCTGGCCGCAACGCCCCGGCTTTACCGTCGAGGAACCGCGCTGGCCGCTGGTCGTCGACCTGGATGCCGACGGCAGGCTCGAGATCGTTGTGCCTGACGGCCGCTCCCGCGGCGCCGGCAAGTTTGGCGGCCGACTTGGCGCCAACGACACGCCGTGGGGCGTTCTGACCGTGGTCTCGGGCGAAAGCGGCAAAGAACGATGGACCCGCAAGCTCGTCAGTATCGACTCGCAGATCGACTCATTCGCCGACGGCCCCGATCTCGACGGCGATGGCATGCGCGAGCTGTTCGCCGTCACGCTCGCGGGCGTCGATTACAGCGTGTACGTCGACGCGCTGTCAGGCGCGACGGGCGAGACTTTATGGACCCGTCATGAGACGCCCGCCAATCCCCAAGGCTTGAACGCCGGGTTCTTGCTTGCACCGCCCGAGTGGCGCCGCGCTTCGCTCGACGGCTGGCCGCAATTGGTCGTGTCCGTTGTCGACGAGCAGGGAGGCATGCGCCGCGACATGTCGGCCTTTGTCTTTTCCGCCGGGACCGGTCGCCTGGCGACCGCGGCCGCGGCATGACGACCGTGCGAACCGGCCGATCTCGACGGCGATGCTCTGGATGATCTTGTGGTCTTTCTCAGCAAGTCAGCCGAGCAGCTCGATGCTCGGCGGGGAACTGACGTTCCTGCGCGGCGTCGGCGCCCAGCCCTGGAAGCGCCTGGGCCAGCTTGGCGCGCCGACGGCCGACTTGGACGGCGACGGCATCTGCGATCTCGTGCGCGGCTGGGGCGACGGCACGCTGCTGGCCGCCAGCGGCGCCAACGGTCATGAACTTTGGCGCTCCGCCGTTCGGTCGATCTCGGAACTGGGCGTGAAACCGGCGGGCTGGGCCGATTCATACGGCGATCGCACGGGCGGCGACTTAGACGGCGACGGCGTCGTCGATCTCCTTGTCTGGGATCGCTTCACCGGCGGCCGCGGCCGCATTACCCCCTTGCACGCCGTCTCGGGGCGCACCGGTCGCAAACTGTGGACCGTCCCCGACGTCGGCGCCGAGATCATCGGCGGCATGCTGGCTGCGGCCTCTCGCGACCTGGACGCCGACGGCACGGATGACGTGCTGTGGCTGGCCGCTTTGGACCATGGCTACCCCGATCGCTTCGCGTTTTCGCCCGCAGACGCGCAGCTCTGGCTGTTTGTGGCCTCCGGCCAAACAGGCCGCCTGAAATGGTCGCAACCGCTCAGCCCGCAATATGGCCTGCAGCCCGGAGTCGTACCTCCGCTTCGCTTTCAAGACGTCGAACTGTCACTCGAATGCGCGGACCTCGACGGGGACAGTGCGCTCGACCTGCTCGTTCCCGCCGCGACGGCCGGCGATCGAATGGAACTGCAGGCGCAGCGGCAAAGACGGCAAACTGCTCTGGCGTCGCCCGCGCGAACCCGATGGACTGTCGCAACAATCGCTGGAGAATTGGACCACTCCGACGGCCGTCGACCTGGACGGAGACGGGCGCCTGGAGGTCATCGTCGTCGAACCGGCGCCGCGTGAAAAGACGACGAGCGGTTCTTTCCGGCAATACGTTCGCGTGGTCGCGTTGCACGGGGAAACCGGCCGAGAGCTCTGGACTCGCGACACGGACGCCGTCTATACGCACTTCCGCTCGTTCTCTGACAAGTGCGGCGAGATGCTGCGGCCCGTCGCCCTGCGCAGGGCGCGCGGCCGCCATCGCGCGGGCGTTTACCTTCCCGGCGGCGATGGCAAGCTCATCGTTCTCGACGCCGACGGCGAGTCTCGGGAACGAGCGGTCCGCCATCCGCCGCAGGCCGGCGGGTTACGGGCCTGCGATGTGGACGGCGACGGCGTGGATGAAATCGTGCTGGCGGACCAATCGAACGTGTACGTCGTGCCGGCCGACGCGCTCGACGCGCCGCGGTGGAAGCGTCCGCTCAACTCAACCGGCCAGCGACAGATCCTGGAAATCGTGCCGGCCGACGGAAAGCAGCCGCCGCTGATCGCGCTGGCGACCGATCCGACGGACAACAGGTTCTGGGCGTTGACGCCGCCACCGGACGCACGGTCTGGTCCTGCCCCGGTCCGGTTCCGCGAGACGTAGCCAGGGGAACCTTCACAATGCCCAATTCCATCGTGCTGTTGGGCGCCCGGCCGGGTGAAACGCCGTTGGTCTGCTACGCGTTCAACGACATGACCGAATGCCGGCAGGCGGTTCGCGCGGCGGTTGCGGGCCAGACGCCCGGTTCTGTTTCGCTGCCTTCGCGTAATACGTTCTCGCCGCCTGCTCCGCTGCGGTCTCTGGCCGACCGCGGCGTGGCTGTCAGTCCGGCGAGCTTCGCAGAGCCGAAATCGGATACTCGTTGGCAACGCGATCTGCCTTGGCGAACCGACCGGCATGCCGGCATCTCGCGAGCCGCGACGTTTATCGGCTCGGGGGTTCTTCTTCGCCCTTATGCTGATCGTGCTTCCCGGCGGCTATGCCCTGCGGCTGATTGCACGGCGCCGCTTCAATCTCGGCACTTTGCTGGCGTTGCCCGTCGTCGCCGGCGTGTTTCTCTCTGCAGCGTTGGTTCCCGCCCGGCCGACAACGATTTTCGCTCGTTCGCGCGAGACTGGCAATCGGGTTCGCCCTGACGCCCCCGTTGCTGGCCATCTTATCGACTGGTTCGCCGTTGGGACGCCGCCGGTCGCTGGAAGCGAGTCTCGCTCTGGCTTCGCACTCGTGCCTTTGTCGACGCCCTCGCCGGCGGAACCATGCTTTCTTCGCCCTGCACAGGCCCCGCTTCAACCGGAAGAAATTTGACTGGACAGGCTTCGTCACCACCATCCTATTGATCGGCGCCCTTCCTCACGTCTTGGCCGATGTCGTCGCGCTCCCTTTGCGAGCGACTTGCCTCTTCATAGGGCGCCTGTCGCTCTCGCCGCGGCGCCTTCATGAATCCCTCGCACCGTGAAGAGCCTCAGCTTGTATTTCATTTCTCCCTTCGTTCTGCCCGCCGCTGTTTGACAGAAACATTGAGGCCAAAGCATGATTAGAGCATCCCCAGACCGATCCACGAAAGCTCAGCATGTGCGCCGACCCTTCCGCCTCACAACCGTCTTCGCCGCTGCCGCCGGACGGCGGTGACGCCGACGGGTTGCTCAGGTATGAGGCCTGGCTGCGATCCTGGCTCGCAACGAAATCGACAGTCGCTTTCCGGCAAGTTCGACGCTTCTGACACAGTGCAGCAGACGCTGCTGGAGGCCTGGAAGGATTGGGATGACTTTCGCGGCGACGGCGAGCCGCAACGAGCGGCCTGGCTCGGCAGATCCTTGCTCACCAGCTTGCCCGGCTTCGCGCGGCATTACGCCGGCACGCAAAAGCGCGACGTGACGCGGGAATTCTTCGTCGAGCGGGTTTCCGTGGAACATCGCTGATCAATCATCCCAGCGGTTCGACGCATTACTGCCCGCGACCGATCCTTCGCCCAGCCAGCAGCGGCGGCGAACGAGCAGCATCTGGCGTTGGCCCGCGCGCTCGAGTCTTTGCCCGACGACTATCGCCAGGTCATTCTGCTGCGCAATCTCGAAGATTGCCGCACGAAGAGGTCGCCGTCGGATGAACCGCAGCCCCGGCGCAGTGCGCATGCTTTGGGTGCGAGCGTTGGCGGCACTGCGCGAGGCGATGCAGCGAGTTCGTCAGCGTAGCCGCACGATCAAGTCGACAGCCTGGGCAGAATCACCGGCACTGCTGGCCGTTTAGCGATCATCGCTCATGCGGCTATTCGTCCTCGTCGTCGTCCGGTAGGCGATGACGGAAATAATGGATCAGCACGGCGACGCCGCCCGCGAGGAAGGCAAATGTCACGGTCGCCCGCCCATACAACTCGCCTTCTTCCTCGAGCGAGAGCCCCCGGCCGAATCTCGGCTGCGATGCCGTGCAAGAACAGCGCATCCATCGCAGCGCCAATGATCAAAAACATCAGGCCCCACTGCCACCGAGACACGCCGATTGAGAACCCTTTTAAAGTCGCGCAAGTAGTCGAAAAATCGGATCGACGCCCACAGACTGCCGCTGATTCTACCACAAGCTATGCGGCGGTCATCTGCGTAGCACCTGCCGAGGCGTCCTCGGCAGTTGGCAAATTGCCAGAGAACCTGTTAGAAACATCGTAGCGCGGTCATTGCCCACCGCGCAATCATGGTGGGCAATGCCCACCCTACTGCTTAGCTCCCAAGCCAATGCGCGATCCGATCGCATTAGTTGACGAATGCGACAGAATCGAGGAATGGATCTGAGGAATTGGTCCGATCTCAGGCGGTAGGCCGCCCGGTTGGCAATGAAGGCTTTCCAGAACTCCCGGGAGTGGCGTATGAATACCTCGCCGCTGCGTAAGCGTGTTGCTTCGATTCGTTCTCAGTTATCGCGGCAGTTGACGCGTCGCGAATGGATGCAGGCCTGCGGGATGGCTTTCGGCGGCTTGAGCTTGCCGGGGCGTTTGCGCCTGCGGGCTGCTGCCGCGGCCGATCACAGCGAGGCGGCCGTGATCTTCATTCAACTCGGCGGCGGGGCGTCGCACTTCGAAACGTACGACCCCAAGCCCGACGCCCCGGCCGAGTATCGCGGCCCGATGCGCCCCATCTCCACAACCGTGCCAGGCTTGCAGATCTGCGAGCTCTTCCCGCGGCAAGCACAGTTGATGGATCGGCTGAGCGTGGTTCGTTCGGTCACGCATCATGAGGCGAGCCACATCGCCTTGCACGCGGTCGAAACCGGCTACTTCCTCCGCAACCCCGGCAACGCCCGCAAAGGGGAAATGCCGAGCGTCGGTTCGGTCGTGTCGCGAGTGCGCGGCGTACTGACGGACGGCCTCCCCTCTTACGTGTCGCTGCCGCAGCCGTTCGCCTACAGCGGCGCCCATTATCTCGGGGCCCAGCACAATGGGTTTGCCGTGAGCGGCGACCCGAACGCGGCCGACTTTCAGGTCCGCAACCTGGCGGTGCTGCCCGCCTTGTCGCTCGAACGGCTGGAAGACCGGCAAACGCTATTGCGGCAATTGGATCAAACTGCGCGCGGCGGCCGACCTGGACGGCGCCGCCAACGCCATCGACGCCTTTACGCGGCAGGCCATGGAAATGATGACGGGCGAGAAGGCCCGCACCGCGTTCGATCTCTCGCGAGAGACGACGCAGATGCGCGACCGTTACGGCCGCGACGCCTTCGGGCAGCGGCTGCTCTTGGCCCGGCGGCTCGTCGAGTCCGGCGTGCCGTTCGTCCTGGTGCGCACCTTCGACTGGGACGATCACCAGCAGCTTGCCGAGCGGATGCGCAAGCGTTGCGGTCCGTTCGACGCCTCGCTGGCCGCCTTGATTGAAGACCTGAGCGAACGGAGCATGAGCCGCAACGTGTTGATCATAGCGATGGGCGAGTTCGGCCGCACGCCGCGCATCAACGCCGCCGGCGGCCGCGACCATTGGCCCGGCGTGATGAGCGTGCTGTTCGCGGGCGGCCGTTACCGGATGGGCCAAGCCATCGGCGCCTCCGATTCCAAAGGCGCCACCGTCAGCGAGACCCCCTATCGTCCGCAGCAGGCGCTCGGCATGCTCTATCGCCACCTTGGCATCGATCCCGGCCTGACCTTCCGCGACTATACGGGCCGCCCGAGATATATTTTGGAAGAGCGGGAACCGATTCGGGAGTTGGAGGGTTAGGGCGGCGCGAGCCCAAGCATGGCGGAGCACGTGTGTCAATACGATTCACAGTCGTCTTTTGCTGCGGGAAAAGAACGTGCTTTCGCGGGAGCGAAAGCTGACTTTGATCCGTTCCGCTCGCTCATGGCGAGCGGGGGACGTCAGTCCCCTGGTGATGTTGCCCAACCAAACAGCGTCGCCGCGCAGCGCAAACGATTTACCGGCAGCCAGCGGTACACCGGCGTGCCACGTTGACACAAATTCAAATGCCGCCGGTCCGTATGGCTACGGCGTGCGCCACACTGCTCTTGGCCCTCAGCATTCCGCGCTGATGTGTTTATGACCGTGCCTGCGGTCCAACTCGTCCTCTAAATGCGTTTGGTTTGATACGCCAAACGAGTCGTGGCAATCTGTTGGATATTCTACTTCATTGACACGCAATAGTGATTTCTCCTGATGACAAAGTCAGACACAATTCGATGTCGCGATGCTGACAACGTACCCGCACGCCGTTGGGGCCTCTCCAGGTTTACGTGTTATCGCCCGCGAGCGTTGACGCTGTTGTTGCTCGCCACGCTTGGCGCATTGCTCTTTCTCACCAACCAGACCGAGGAATTCGGCGTTCGAAGGGTTCCCGCTAAGAACTATCCAGCCTACAAGTTGAGAAGGGTCGCCGTCGGGCTGTCCCCGAGCACGAGTGTGAACTTGTCATTGGATTTCGACGTTCGGAAACCCGTCGAAAAGGGGCAGAGCAATGGCATAGCGTGCATGTCGTACGGCTGGCCGTTACTTTGGCGGCAATACCTCATCGTATCCGGTTTGGCAACCTTCGTGGTCGGCGAGGTATATAGCGGCGGCCGATTGGCAGCGAACGCGGCAATTTGGCTGGTCATGCTGGTGACGCCGGCGGCTGTCTGCGAATGGCTGCTCCGCCGTTATCGGCCGCGGTTGCGGTTCAGCCTGCGCACGCTGCTGGCTGCGACGGCGTTTGGCGCTGCGCTGTGCGGTTGGTTTGCCGCCGCCCGGAATCGAGCGAACATTCAGGATGCGCTGATCTCCGCAATGGACGCTCGCCCTGACCTCGTATGGGTCGAGCGTTGGGGACCGAAATGGTTCGACCTCGTGGGAGGCGAAAGCTTCCGGCGCTGCATTATTGGGGCGCAAATACGTGCCGTGGGGGGCCAAGAAGGGGAACGAGACGGCAAGCGACTGCTCAGCGAATTGAAACGCTTACCCGATCTGCGATATCTCTCTTTCGAGGCGGAACACCTGACTCCTGAGATCGCGCGCGCCTTCGGCAGCTTGCGGCGCCTGGAGTCGCTTTCGCTTGAGTTCGACGACGCGACTGGTTCTTGGGGAAACACGCTGGGCGCGGCGCTCAAGGGCATGCGGCGTTTGCGGGTATTGAGCGTCGATGGCGGTGTGTTTGGCTTGGACGACGCCACGGAATCGCACGAATTGCTGGCGGCTATCACCTCGCTGCCGCAACTTGAATACCTTCAGTTGGGCGGCTGCATAATTTCCAGGGAAGATTTTGCGCTGTTGGCCCGGCTGACGAACTTGAAATCGCTGATATTGAATAGCATCAGTGCCGCATCTGACGAGTACCCTCCACACCCGCCGTTGCTTTCAGGTCTGCCACCGTTACCGCGGCTGGAAATGCTCGATTTGGAGTATTCGGAAGTCTATGACGCAGATCTTCCCTACGTCGCCGCCCTGCCGCAGTTGAAGTCGCTTAACCTGTCCGCAACCGAAGTGACGGGGACTGGCTTGGCGGAGTTGCAGCGGCTGGAATGGCTCGAATCACTGGCGATCGGCGAGCAGGCGGAGTCGCGAGCGGCATTTGAATCTTTACTCAGATTCAAGCGGCTGCGGACGTTGCACACGGATGATCTCCTGCCCGGTTCTTGGGAATCTTCCGATGCTCTGCGGGAGCGGTGGCCGCGCCTTTCACATGGCGAGTTCGACGAACGACTGGGCGCGCTGGTGACGCTACGGAAAGCGAAACCGGAACTCGTCATCGGCGGGTCGATGGGACGTTCGCTCGGATGGCCATCGAAGCCTCTGTCTCCGCAATGTGAAACGATTCCCGACTCTTCAACGCTCCCTCGCGTCCAGCAGGCGGTGCGTGCTTGGAAGGAACAACAATCCAGCAATTCAATTCCTGCCGGCGCCGTCAATCGACCGGGGTCCAAATGATGTTCGCTACGGCATTCGGAATACAGGTTAGTAGTTCTTTTCTTGCAGCCTCAGCAGCCGAGCGATGAGTAGGGGAGAGAGGACCCGCCAAAATGTCGCGAGAACTGCCGGACGACAATGATCTGATTCCGTTTCAAGCGATGGTTCGCCGCGTCGCTGGCAGGCTCAACCAGGCGGACTGGTCGAATTATGCGGCCGTGACGAACGATTTCATGGTCATGGCCGCCGACGGCTCGCATAGCATCGGCGATGACTACGAAGACATGCTCGCTAGCGTTCCGCCCGAGCGAATCGACCGATTCCGTTCCCAGCAGTTACTGGGCACGGACACTTGGTGGACCCTGAAGAAGCAAGGCTAAGCGGCACTCAACGCTGTAACCGAGGTTTCCTGGCCATTGAGCGCCATATTAGAGCCGGCTAAAGCCGGGGACAAAAGTCGAGGGGGGCCAGTGGCGCCGAGCTCCCCCCAGCTAAAGCTGGGGGCAAACAAGATCGAACTTGGCGAATTCGCGACGCCGCACGCCGCAGGCAGGCCCCAATGAAATGCAAGTTCGCCAAAATCCTTGTCGAAGGTCACGACCAGGCGCTCTTCTGCCTGGGCGGCGCTCGAGGATCGAGTCGTCCGCGGCGCCCGGCATGTCAGTCCGAGCCCAGAGCACGTCATACCCCGTCGCCCGGAGCGCTTCGACCGCCAGTCGCGGAAAGTTCTCGTTCGCTAGGAGCTTCATGGCGTCAAATAGACTCGCTCCGACTTCAGCGTATCGGCGGCATAGTGCAGACAAGCGTGCAAATCTTCGACGGTCAGCCCAGGGTAGTTGTCGATGATTTGCTGCTCCGACCAGCCGCTGGCAAGCAGTTCAACGATAAACTCGACGGCCAGCCGAGTCCCTTTAACGACCGGTTTGCCGACCAGCACTTGCGGATTGATTTCAATGCGTTCTTCCCAGCTCATGGATTTTCTCCGGTCTTCTTTCGCGTCTCCTCTATCTTAGCCGCTGTGACCTGCGGGCAGGAGTCGCTATCGACGAATTCATGACTGGCGCCTACCGGCGCGACGGTGATCAGGACCGGCTACTTGTTATTTGGGACAAGGCACAACTCAGGGAAGCAGCTACTTTTGCGGCAACGGCCGCACGGAGACCTCCTTGAAGTAAACCACGCAGTTGTCGTCGTGGTTCTGCAACCCGATGTAGCCTGAGTTCGGTCGCGGGCCCGGTTCGGGGTCGCCCATGCCGCCGCGCGGAGATAGTTCCGGCGCCGGATCGGCAGGGTTGAAGTCGGCTACGCACACGCCATTTAAAGATGTCGAAATGCGATCGCCGCGCAGCGTGATCTCCAGCTCGTTCCATTCGCCGGCCGGCCTGGTCGGTTTGGCCATGGCCTTGGCAAACGTGTAGACGGCGCCGCTGACGCGATAAGGCGAACCGTTCTTGGCATCGGCGATCTGCACCTCGTAGCCATGATGCACCGCGTACCAAGGATCTTTGGGCGGTTCGTCGATGCGAACGTAAACGCCCGAGTTATCTTGCTGCCGCGTCGTTTTGTAGACCACGCGCAGCACGCAGTCGCCGAGTTTCCGACCTTTGTACCAGAGCAGCCCCATGCCCCCTTCGGTCTTCAGCAGGCCGTCCTGCACCACAAATCGCCCGGGGCCGATGTGCTCCCATCCGTTGAGACTCTTGCCGTCGAACAACGCCACAACCTTGCCGGCGGGCGAGTCGCCGTTGCCGGTTTCGTCGGCAAGCAGGGGGCTGTTCGGCACGAACAGCCCGAACAAGAGGAAAGCGGCCGCAAATCGGCGAGGGAAAGTCATAGCATTGCTCCAGGGCGAAAGCTCCAAGACGAGTACATCCTGTGGCGAAGTTACCCGGTCATGTGTGATTGGGCAAGTCGCCGAGCTGTTAAGCAGGACGTGTCGACCTGCTGCCTTCGTATCGCTGTTGGGGCATGCGGGGCATGCATGCTCTATCGGCCGCGGCCTCAGCCCGAGCCGCAAGCATGGCGGGAGCGCGCCTGGCAAAGCGACTCAGTGCTGACTTTTGCTGAGGCAAAAGAGCGTGCTTTCGCGGGAGCGAAAGCCGACATTGGCCCATTCCGCTCGCTGATGGCGAGCGGGGGACGTCAGTCCCCTGGTGACGTTGACCAACGTAGCAGCGCCGCCGCGCCAGCGCAAACGATCGATGCGTAACGCGCGGTGCTTCGACACGGAGGCTGCCGCCTCCGGCTCGCCTGGCTTTCGCTCAACGCTCCGGCGAGTGATCGCGAAACCAGCTCAGCCACTCGGCAAGAATCGCGCCTTGCAGCGTACCAGCCTGCTTATTCTCGTCGATGGTCTTGCCCCAGTAGAAGCTGATCCAGCCGTCGGCGTGTTTTTTAGAGGAGTTGATGAAGGCCTCGGCTTCTTTCAGACTGCACTTCAAGGGAAAGATTTCTTCAATAACCAGCGGCTTGCCGACCTCGTAAGCGGACAGGGCGGCCAGATCGTCTTCGAGCTTGCCCTTGCGCGGGTAGAAGTGCGCGCTGACAAAGTCGAGCGGTTCGCCCACGTCGGGCGCATAGAAGAGCGGCTTCGCACCCTTGAAGACCTGAGCCCAAGGAATGACGCCGACGGTGATCAGATGCCGATTGTCGATCTGGCGTATGGCGGCAGCGAGCTTTTTGACCCAGGCCTTCGCCACTTCCTCTCGGCTGCGGCCGGCCAGGTCGAGGCAGATGCGCTGCACGAAGTATTTGCCCGCCAACTCGCCGGCGAGCCACTCGGTCTCTTTTTTATTGCCTGCCAGGATCGGCTCGTTCATCAAGTCGTAGCAGAAGATCGCCGGGCTTTGGCGGCAGGTTTTGGCGATCGCCCGCCAGAATCGCTCCTGCACATTCCAACGCTCGGCTTCCGGCAGCGCGTCGTACCAGTCGGGCACGTCCTGCTTGTGGTAACAACCCAGCCCGGTGAGATCGAGATAAAGCCGCGTCTGTTCGGCAAGCTCGACGAGCTTTTCCAAGCGGTCCAGGCTCGCCTGGTTCGGTTGCTCGGCGGTCTCCATGAACTTTGCCAGTTGCAGGTGAACCCGGACGACGTTGGCGCCCAGGGCCTTGATTTCGCGAAAGTCCTCGACGACGGTTTCCCACTCGTCGTTCCAGTAGTCTTCCAGCAAACGGCCGGCGCCGTCGTGATCGTAGTTGACTCCCCAGAAGACGAGTCGTTCGCCTGAGTCGCCGACGACGAAGTGCGACTTGTCGTCGCTGATGCGGATCCATTCCAACGGAGCGGCTTGCTCCGCGGGCGAGGCGGGGTTGGCCGAGCGGGCGATTTGCGGAGCGAGGCAGGCGGAAAGCGCGAGGAACACGGTGAGAGAGGCAGATCGAGTCATGGCGGCATTTCCTTGAGAGTGCGAAATCAATGGCTTTGCGAGCGAAAGGAACGCATTCACCGAGTCACGTAACCGATAAAGAATAATTTCCACATCTCAATCTCTCCGTAGTGAACTGGGGCATCGCCTAGGCTCTGCCGCCAGCCACCCTACTAGTTAGTTTGCGCTTGACAAAATGATGCACGTGGGGAGCTCTGCGAGGGTACTGCGAACCATTGCAGTTACTCCTCGTCCGTTTCCTCAAAGCCTCTCACGTTGTGCTTCTAGCCGAGGAACCCGGCCGCCAGGCCTTCGGCGCTCGGCGACGGGCTGGATTTAGGTTATGCTTTTTCTAGCCGAGAGCAACCAACCAAACGCCCTCGGTCGCCGCAGACCGCTGAAAAACGAAGGAAGCCAAGCTTATGAGCCGTTCGTCCGCAAACCGCCGGGAATTTATCAAGACCTCAACGGGCGTCCTGGCGGCCGGCGCACTGCTCTCGCCGCACGTAGCTCCGCAGGCGAAGGCGGCCGATTCGCAGCCTCGCTCGCCCAATGCGCGCCTGGGCATCGGCGCTATTGGTCTGCGATACCAGGGGAGCGTGATCACGCTCAAGGCCCAGCAGCACGGCCAGGTCGTCGCGGTCTGCGACGTCGATAGCCACGTTCGCGACCAGGCGCAGGCCAGCTTCGGCAGCACGCCGAAGCCGTATGAAGATTATCGCGATCTGCTCAACGACAAACGGGTCGACGTGGTGACCATCGGCACTCCCGACCATTGGCACACGAAGATGGCCGTCGACGCCTGCCGCGCCGGCAAAGACGTCTACGTCGAAAAGCCGCTGACGCTGACCATCGATGAAGGCAAGCTGCTGCGGAAGGTCGCCAAGGAAACCGGCCGCGTGATTCAAGTCGGCTCATGGCAGCGCAGCGACCATCGCTTTCGCCTGGCGGTCGAGATGGTGCGGCAAGGCCGGCTGGGCAAGCTCGAGCGCGTCGATATCGCGCTCGACAAACACCCGACGGGCGGACCGTTCGAGATGCGGCCAGTTCCTTCGAACCTGAACTGGGAGCTATGGCAAGGGCAAACGCCCGACGTGCCGTACATCCCGGAACGCTGCCATTACACGTTCCGCTGGTGGTACGAATACTCGGGCGGCAAGATGACCGACTGGGGCGCCCATCATCTGGATATCGCTCAGTGGGCCATTGATTCGCTGCCCGTGGAAGTCGACGGCAAGGCCCGCTTCCCCGAAGTCACCAACGGCTATAACGTGCCGATCGATTACGAAGCGACCTATCGCTATGCCAACGGCGTGGTAATGACGGTCAAAGACACCGGCCGCAACGGCATTCTGTTTACCGGCGACAAAGGGCGGATCTTCGTCAGCCGCGGCAATCTGACCGGCAAACCGGTGGAAGAGCTGGCCTCGAATCCGCTGCCGCGAAAGGAATTTCAGGTCTACGACTTTGACAACCTGGATCGTCCCGAACGAGTCGGCAAGCTGGATGCGATCGTCAATCACATGGGCAACTTCTTCGATTGCATCGCCGAGCGCCGCCAGCCTGTTTCCGATGTGGAAAGCCAGCACCGCAGCGCGACGACCTGCCACCTGGGCAATATCTCCATGCGGCTCGGCCGCCCGTTGAAGTGGGATCCGCAGGCGGAACAGTTCCGCGGCGACGACGAGGCCAACGCCATGCTGAAGCGCGAGCAGCGCCGGCTACGAGGTGGTTTAAGGCGCAGGATCCGCGGCGGGCTTCTCGGCGATCAGCACGATCTGTCGCGCAAAGTCGATGCCGATCATCTGGAACAGCCAGCCAAAGAGATATCGCCGCATCAGCTTGCGGTGAATCGGATCGTGATAGACGCGGGCGATGCGGACGACCTGGCCGCCCGCCGAGGCGACGAGCGCCGCCAGCTCGTCGTAGCACAGCGGCGTGCGATGCGTAACGTCGCGCAGGTAGGCCGGCGGATAATAGGTGTTGGGCGTACTCAACACCAGCCGGCCGCCGGGGGCGAGCAACCGCGTCAAGCTTGCCAGCCAGCCGGGCAACGATTCGACGTCGATGTGTTCGACGACTTCGAAGGCGAACACGCAATCGAACGTGCCATCGATCTCGTCCAGGCTGCGATAGTCGTGCTCGCCATGCGGATCGATATCCATCGAGCGATATTCGACGTTCGTGCGCTGGCCGCGAAGCAAGTCGCCCATGCGCCGATCGCCGGCGCCGACTTCAAGCACGCGCATGTTATCGCGCACGCAGTCCAACAGCGCTTCACGCACGCGCCGCACGATTGGCAAAGCGAAGATGGCGCCGAAGCGCCGCGCTGCTTCGCGACGCAATTTGTATTGCTCAGACCAGGAATTATCCTTGCACATTTTTTTCAAATGCGTACGATACTTCAATTGATCAGGGAAAGCTCGAAGTGAAACGCTCTTCAAGACGTCAAGCTTCAAGCGACCTGAGAGCGACCGAACAACCGATGGCATGTGGTACCGTTTCGACGCGTGCCTGACAAGCCGGAAGTTTCTCGGATGGCTCAAACCCGTGGCGACCAACCTGCCGAGCGTCCGTCCCAGCCCGGCATGCGGCAAGGAAGTCGCCGAACTTTTCTGTTAGGAGGACACACGGTGGCCAAGAAGAAAGCAGCGAAGAAGAAAGCAGCTCCCAAGAAGAAGGCTGCTAAGAAGAAAGCTGCCAAGAAGACGACGAAGAAGACGGCGAAGAAGAAGTAGCCCCTCTTTGTCCGGCTGCCGTGCCGCTTGACGTTCGCTCGGCCCCTTGCATTTGCTCAGCCTTCTGAGCAAATGCTCGAGTGAAACGGCAACGTCGCACGCGGCACACGAAACGACGAGAGAGAGACGCCCGACCGATTGGATCGGGCGTCTCTGTTTTTATGGGGCCGCCGTTTTTATGGGGCCGCCGTTCAGTCCGATGGGAACGGAACCGGCTCGCTGTTCAACTCAGCCAGCGCGTTTTGCGCAGCGCGCTGCTCGGCCTCTTTCTTGTTGCGGCCCCAGGCGGCCGAATAGCGGCTGCGGCCGATCAGAGCGGCCATCTTGAAGCACTTGCTGTGGTCGGGACCTTTTTCGTCGAGCAGTTGGTAGGTCGGCGTCTGCCCGTGTTCGCGCTGGGCAAGCTGCTGCAGCAGCGACTTGTAATTGCCGGAATTCTCGCCGCCGGCGGTCAGTTCGATTTCCGGCCCCATGTAGGTCTCAATGAACGTCCGCGACGCCTGATCGCCGCCGTCCAGGTAGATGGCCGCCACCAACGATTCAAACACGTCGGCCAGCAGCGAAGGCGGCACCGTCGGACTGGTCGTCATGCCTTTGCCGAGGACCAGGAACTTCTCGAGCCCCAGACCCTCGCTAATTTTGGCGCACGTCTGCCGGCTGACGACCACGGACTTGATCTTGGTGAGATCGCCTTCCAAGTGTTCAGGGTACTGGTGGTAGAGCAGCTCGCAGACGACGGCGCCTAAGATGGCATCGCCCAGGAACTCGAGCCGCTCATTCGATCGCAGACGATGCGGCGCGCCGGAGGCGTGCGTCAAGGCGGCCCGCAACAGCGACTTGTCCTTGAATACGTATCCGATTCGCCGTTCGCAACGTTCTTGATCGTTCGCCCACTCTGCGGGGATTTCTGGCTCGACGGAGCGGCTCATCCGAAGCCCTGGCTCAAAACCAATCCATACCAAGAGAAATTGCCGCGCCGCCGAGAACCTGGCGCCGGCCCAACCTGTTGAACTTAAACCTAACTGCCGATTGAGCTTTTGTCAATATTACGAGCGAAGCCCGAGTCGGCGAGGTAATCTTTTTTCGGCTTCTGCGGCAAGTTGCCTGCAAGACGGCGAGCCTTGCGGCAACAACACCTGTAACATGAGTTTGCCAATCGCGCTGCACTTGCGGGTTGCCCGAGAAGCGCCAGCGCCGAAGGCAGCACCAACACAATCTCAGGAGGAACCGTAATATGGAACGAACGCCATCCAGCCCGCGAGCGAGAAACCCGCGAGCCAGAAATCGGACGCTGGCGGTCCTTGCCCTGCTGGCCATGGGCGCCGTCGGCTTCAACTTCTGGCAAAGCCACGGGGTCGCCCAGGAACAGGTCGTCGCCCCCAGCGCCGACACGGAACACGCCGACCATCTCTCCCAGGCGTTCCGAAAAGCCGCCGAAGCCGCCGTGCCGACGGTCGTCACCATCGAAACCAAAATCCCAGCGCGCGGCAACGCCGGCGATAGGAAGCAATTCGACAAGGGCGAGAACCCGTTCAAAGGAACGCCGTTTGAAGATTTCTTCAACGATGACTCGAGCCCCTTTCAATTCAACATGCCTCATGGCGGCCGCTCGTTCGGCATGCCGGAGCGGCAAGGCATGGGCTCGGGCGTGATCATCGATAAAAGCGGCGTCATCCTCACGAACAACCACGTCGTGGATGGCGCCGGCGAGGTCACGGTAAAGCTCTCCGACGGCCGCGAGTTCAAAGCGACCGATATCAAGACCGATCCCGAGACCGACCTGGCAGTGCTGCGCATCAAAGGCGCCGGTTCGCTGCCGTTCGCTCGGCTCGGCGACTCGGAAAAGATGCAGATCGGCGATTGGGTGATTGCCGTCGGCAACCCGTTCGGACTGAACTCCACGGTCAGCGCGGGTATCATCAGCGGCACGGGCCGCGAGCTGGCTGCCAGCCGTCGCGGCAGCTATCTCCAGACCGACGCGGCCATCAACCCGGGCAACTCCGGCGGACCGCTGCTGAATCTGCGCGGCGAAGTCATCGGCATCAATACGGCCATCGCTTCCAATAGCGGCGGATATCAGGGGATCGGCTTCGCCATTCCCAGCAATCAGGCCAAGTGGGTCGTATCGCAATTGATCAAGTACGGCGTCGTCCAACGCGCCTATCTGGGCGTGGCTATCCGCGAGGTCAGCGGCGAGCTGGCCGAGCAACTGGGCGTCAAGGGAAACGAGGGCGTGCTCGTTCAAGACGTTAACCCGGGCAGCCCGGCTGAGAAAGCGGGTTTCGAAGCCGGCGACGTGATCACCGAGTATGACGGCAAGGCCATCAAGTCGCCGCGCGAGTTGCAGGCCTTGGTGGAACGCACTCCGGCGGACGCCAAGGAAGAGGTCAAGGTGCTGCGCGACGGCAAGCCGCTCGTGTTGCACGTGGTCGTCAAGCCGCTCGAGACGGTGAAGTCGTCCGCCTTGGCCGGCGCCAAACGCTCCGACGACGACCACCCGGCGCTGAAGACCAACGCCTTGGGAGTCGCGGTGAGCGAGCTCACGGAGAACAACGCCGAGCAACTCGGCTTCAAGGGCCACAAGGGCGTGGTAATTACCGAAGTCAAGCCGAACAGCCCGGCGGCCGAAGTCGGACTTCGCGAAGGCATGCTGATCATGAAGGTCGGCAAGCAGCACGTCGAGAGCGTCGAGGACTTCCAGGCGGCGATGAAGGACGTCTCATTGGATAAGGGCGTGTTGCTGCTGGTTCGCACGGAAAACGGCAATCGCTTCGTCGTGCTGCAACGGCAGGACGGCTGAGCTTGCGACGCGGAAGGCGCACCGATCGGTTTACATTGAGCCGGCGGTCGTCGTGTTCGTGGTGAAGCGAAAGCCGCGCAGTCATTTCTTTCTGTCTCTCTCCGACCCTGGCGATCTGAAAAGGTCGCTAGGGTCTTTTCATTGCACGTCGGTCAGACGAGCGAAAACTTGACTCCCCCGCCGACCACGTTAAGAATGCATTGGATTCGTGCAGCCGAGCGAAACGCAAAGGCTTTAAAAAACGTTGGACCGGCTGCCGATCTAGTGTAGCGATGATTTGTTTGTGGTTCGTACGGCTGCGGCCGTTCCCACCTGCGATTTGGACGAGGATTCACCGAACACGCGTCGGGAGGCGCTTGCCGTGCCCGCTGGCGTCCGCCGGCATGCTTCAACCTTGCCGTTTCGCTCTAATTTCCACCCCAGTTTAACCTTAAGGGGTTCCGGGTTATGTTGCGTCTGCCACGCATCGCCCTAGGCGCCATTCAAGCGGGCGCCGAAACGCAGCCTTGCTCATGGGCGCTGCTCGACCTGTTCGCTCGCCAGGGGATCCAGGTTCAACATTTCCATTCGCAGGCTAGTTTTTTGCCGCTCAATGCGGCCCTGCCTGTGACCGGGCTCAATTCGCGACATTTAGACAGTTGGCTGATGTCCCGACAAACGTGTCGCGAGATCTTTGTTCACGGATCCGCCAACTCAGATTTGGCGCTGGTCGAGGGGCGTTTCGACTCGCAGGGCGATCCGCACTGCTCGCGCAGCGGTAAGCAAGGTCCGCCCGGCGGTCGCTTGGACGTTCTGTGCGACTGGCTCGACCTGCCGCGAGTCGTGGTGCTGGACGCCTCCCAACTGGTCGACTGCGAATTGCCGGATCGCCCCGCACAGGTCGACGGAGTGATTCTCGACCGCGTGCCTTCGGCCAGCGACGTGTTCCGCTTGCAAACCTGCCTGGAGGCTCTGTGGGACGTGCCCGTGCTGGGCGCGTTGGCAGATCGCGGCTCGCTGCAAGAGATGATCGCCCGACTGCCTCGCGGCGCGCAGCCGCCGCGTGAATTGTGCCGCCTGCTAGGCGACCAGTTGGCGAGCTTTGCTCGCACCGACCGAATTCGCGCGCTGGCTTCGAGGCGGGATTTTCCGCCGGTCGCGCCGGTGCTGTTTCAAGATGCGGCAAGCCGCACCGGCGACCGATCGTCCAGGGAACGGACTTTGACGATCGCCGTGGCGTTTGACTCGGCGTTCAACTGCTACTTTCCAGATACGCTCGACTTGCTCGAGCTTCGCGGCGCGAAGATCATCGACTTCTCGCCGCTGCGCGACGAGGTGCTGCCGGATGCCGATGTCGTCTATCTGGGCTGCGGGCATCCGGAACTGGAAGCGGAAGCATTGGCGGCCAATCATTGCATGTTGTTGGCGCTTCGCAATCATGTCCGCGGCGGACGCCGCGTATACGCGGAAGGCGGCGGTCTGGCCTACCTTTGCGAACACATGGAGACTCCCAAGGGCGAGTTCGAGCCCATGTTGGGCGTGTTGCCCGCCATCGCCCATTTGAATCGTCAGCGCTCGCCGCTTCGGCCCGTCGAAGCGATGGTCGCCCAGGACAATTGGCTGGGGCGCGCACCGGTACGTCGTTGCGCGGCTATCTCAACTCCAATTGGCTGCTCGAGCCGACCGCCCCGCTGCGCGAACTGCTCTCAGACCCGGGACGCGAGATGGATCTGGTGGGTCAATTCCAAGTGGTCGGCAGCCGCATGCACTTGAACTTCGCCGCGCAGCCGAGCGTGCTGGATAACTTCTTTCAACGAGCCGCATCGCGGTTTGCCCTGGCGGCGGACCGGGGCTCCGTTTGAGCGTCTGGCCTGAGACGGTTCGCTCTTTCCAGGAGAAGTTCAGACGTCGATCGGCGCCTGACCGACATAAATCGACAGCACCTGTCCTTGCACCTTGATGGCCCGTACGAGCACCCAGACTTGCTCCGGCGTGAACTTTTCCGGATCGCTGCTCGCCAACTGCTCCAGTTCCTGCATCATGGCGGCGTGTTGATCGGTGGCGGCCTGCAAACGGAGCCCCGCTTGCTGCCAGGCTTCGGTCAGCGTCGTGTCGTCGGCCAGTGCGTCCAGGTCGTCGACCAGATTGGTCAGCAGCAGGCACAGCCGGGCGGCGTCTCGCGGCGTGGACGAGGGTTGGATTCGTTCAATCCGAGCGGCCAGATCTTGGCAATTCATGGTGCGACTCGTGGAAGGGCGCGGTCGTAAAATGGATGACTGGCGGTCTAGCCAGGCTCGACGATCTTGCTGCAGCCGTGCGAAAGCCTCGCGGCGTGGACGAACCTCTCAGGTTTTCAGACGTGATCCGCCGCCATCGCGGCCGCGAAGATTTCGCGGGCTCTGGACCAGGCAGTCATCGCAACTGTAGGTCAGCAATTGGCGCTGTCCACAGAGTTATTCAGCAGGCGCGAAAAGCCGGCATAACTGGTGCGACTCGCCGCATCTTCAGCCGAGGATAATGCCGGCGATCAATCCCGCAGCAACTGCCGTCTCCAGCAGGCCCAAGAGCTGCAAAGCTCGAGGGTCGGCCTCAATGAGAAATTCCTGAAACTGCCTTGGGAACACGGTCAGCGCGAACCCTTCGGCCAGGAACAGCGTCAGTGCCGTGACGGTCAGCCAACCAGCCGTGTCCATGATCGCCGTCGAGTCAAAGGGGTGAATGGGGACGTAAAGCTTTTGCCGCGGTTATGCCGGCCGCTTGAGTCGCTCAAGGAGACCGATATATTGAGGCAGTGTCTCGCGAGCCCGACGGTTGTTCAAGACGGCGGCAAGGCCGGCCAGCGGCGTCTCTCATTGCGGGCGGCGCGAGCGCGGCGAAGGGCCGTAGAAGTTCTTGGCAGCATCCACCAGGCAGTCGCCGGAACGAGGCGCCGCTAGTGTTATCGGACTGATCGCATCGTTTCCCTTTACTCGCAACGCATTAAGTGCGGCGAATAGGTTCCTATGGCTTATTTAGGCGTCAATATCGATCACGTCGCCACCGTCCGCCAGGCCCGTCGAACGTATGAACCGGATCCTGTCTGGGCGGCGGCGCTGGCCGAACTAGGCGGCGCCGACGGCATTACCATCCATCTCCGCGAAGATCGCCGCCACATTCAAGACCGCGACCTGCGGCTGCTGCGTGAAACGGTCACCGTCAAATTGAATCTTGAACTGGCGTGCGCGGAGGAAGTGCTCGACATCGCCTGCCAGGTGAAGCCCGCACAGGCGACGCTGGTTCCTGAAAACCGCCAGGAAGTGACCACGGAAGGCGGCCTCGACGTGCTCGGCCAGCGAGAACGCCTGAAACGTTCGATCGATCGGCTCAAAGCCGCTGGGATCGTGGTGAGCCTGTTTCTTGACGCCGAACCCCGCCAAATCGATGCCGGCCATCAATTGGGGGCCGATGCCGTTGAACTGCACACCGGACAGTTTGCTCTGGCGGCGCCGGGCGCCGCCCAGGAAGCCGAGTTGAAAAAACTGCTCGACGGCGCCGCCGCCATCCTCCAGCGCGGCATGACCTTGCACGCCGGCCATGGGCTGACCTATCGCAACGTTCAGCCGATCGCGCAAATTCCGCAAATGAGCGAGCTGAACATCGGACATAGCATTGTTGCCCGGGCGATCATGGTCGGCTTTCAGCAAGCCGTACGCGAGATGAAGCAACTCATCGCCTGACGCTCGCTATCCTGGCGCACCCGCGGGGGGGCTTGAGCAAGGCCGGCGGGATTGCCCTGGACGCAGCCGCAGGCGTAAAATGACCTGCGCACGGCCCGCCCGGGCTTTGCTCCGCCGAGAATCTGAATTGGGAGCGACGCAGATGAAAACGAACATTCGTTGGCTCGTGGCGGCGTTCACCATCGGTTATGCATCGCCGGCGGCGGCCCAGGTTCCGTCGACCGTTCAGCTTCCTTCCTATTCGACGTATGGCGTCAGCACGAGCGTTTCCGTGCCGGATCGGGGGCGCGTCTCTCTGGGCGGCATCGGCCGATCCAGTTCTGGCTCCACGGCTTTTGGCCCCGCGTTGGGGCCCGGCTCGCGCAGCTACGGCCGACAAACAGGGTCTGCCAACGTCGACGTCCGCGTCACGATCCACGATTTCGACGCCATGGACAAACTGCTGCTTGGACAGACTCCGGCTAGCGGCAGCGCAGTCGCCCTCCAGAAGCTTGAATTCCGGGCGATCCGGTCTGAGTTCTGCCGGGCGAGCTCCGCAAGGAAGCCTCGCGGAGGCTCGTCGGCAACACGCTGCAGAACTTGAAACCGAACAGCAGAAGGCGCTCAGCTACGTCCGGCAGGCCAAACGGGCGTCCGCTCGGGGCAAGCCCAAGGTCGCCAAAGTGCTTTTGCAAATGGCCGAGCGTCGGGCTTCGCCGGAGCTGAAAGTGCATATCCACAAAGAACTTGCATCTTTGGCGGACGCGGCTGCGGCAGAAAAACTCACGCTTGGCAATCCGCAAACTGCGCACTAGGGTCCATTAGGCAAGCTAATGGGCGATGGAAGGGCCCCCCCGGCGATCCTCGCCGGGAGCGGCGGAGCCGAGCGTTTCCGCAGACAGTTCTGGCAGGGAGCTATCCAGCGAGATTGCCCCGACTCTCTTCTCAGTCCCTTAGCTGCCGCCGTTTCCTCGACATCGCTCCAGCGACCGTGCTGAGAGCAGGCGAAATGCAACCGCGCCAAACGCCACGAGCCGCAAGGCAACCGTTCGCTGATTTGAGCCCGCACTGAGAACGACGCCATGAACTGGGTTGCGATCAAAATGCTCATCGGCGATCGGGCGAAGTTTCTCGGTCTGGTCTTCGGAGTCACTTTCGCCACGCTGCTGATGGCCCAGCAAGTGTCGATCTTCATCGGCATCGTCCGCCGCGCCGGCAGCCAGGTGCTTGACGTTCGCGACGCGGACATTTGGGTGATGGACAACAAGGTCCGATATATCGACGAAGCGCCTGGACTCAAAGCCGGCGATCTGCAGCGCGCTGCGAGGCGCGGCCCGGCGTCGACTGGGCGGTGCGATTCTTCAAAGGTCAGGTTGATGCCCGTCTGGCCGATGGCAACTTTCGCAATGTCGTCTTGCTCGGCCTGGACGACGCCACGCTGGTTGGCGCCCCAGCGGAAATGGTCGCCGGCGAACTTGGGGATCTGCGTCTCCCCGGCGCCGTCATCGTGGACAAGGCAGGGTACGAATACATGTGGCCCGGCGAGCCGATCCTGCTCGGACGCGTGTTCGAAATGGCAGGACGGCGCGCCGTCCTGGTCGGCGTCTGCGAAGCCTCGCCGCCGTTCGTCACGTTGCCTGTGCTCTACACTAGATTCAACGAGGCCGCGAGCTTCATCCCCCAGCAGCGCAACGTGATGAACTACATCCTGGCCAAAGGCATCGATGGCGCCGATCCGGAGCAGGTGGCCGCTGACATCGGACGAGTTACCGGCTTGATGGCGCTGACGAAGAGCGGTTTCTTCTGGAAGACCATTCACTATTTCCTCACGTCGACCGGGGTATCCATCAATTTCGGCATCACGATCGCGCTCGGCTTTACCGTCGGCGCGGTGATCGCCGGACAAACCTTCTACTTGTTCACGCTCGAGAACCTCAAGCAATTCGGTTCGATCAAGGCGATGGGAGTCACTAACCGGCGAATCGTGGGAATGATCCTGCTTCAAAGCGCTTCGGTCGGCTTGCTGGGCTACGCCCTCGGCATCGGCTGCACGGCCTTGTTTTTCGAGTACACCATGCACATCACGTACATGGCGGGCATTTATATGGTTTGGCAGGCGGTTGTCGGCGTCGGCGCCGCGGTGCTGCTCATTGTCGTTTTGGCGGCCCTGCTCAGTATTCGGCGGGTGATGATTCTGGAACCCGCCGTCGTCTTCCGAGGATGAACTGATGCCGACCTTGTGTCTCTTGCCGTCTCGCGACCGTGTTGAGTCTTGCAACGACGGCGCTCAATCCGTCGCCGAACCGCTGCCAGGCGCCGCTGCAGGAGCCGCCGCCGCAGTCCAGTGCCGCGGAGTCGCCAAGCACTTCGGCCAGAAAGACACTCGCGTGACGGCACTGCAGGGAATTGACATGGATGTTCATGCGGGACAGATCACGCTGCTTGTCGGTCCCTCGGGCTGCGGCAAGACGACGCTGATTTCGATCGTTGCGGGCTTGCTTGAGCCCTCCGCCGGAGACGTTTCCCTGTTTGGGCAACGCCTGTCGTCGTTGAGTGGCGACGAGCGAGTCGTGTTTCGCGGCCGTCACATCGGCTTTGTATTCCAGCAGTACAACCTGCTGCCAGCTCTGACGGCAGCTCAAAACGCCGCCTTGCCGCTGCTGGCGGCCGGGCAGCGGCGGAAAGAAGCGGTGCGGCGGGCCTCGGAAGTTCTCGAATCGGTCGGCCTGGGCCATCGCCTGGACGCATTTCCTTCGCAGCTTTCGGGCGGACAGCAACAGCGCGTCGCGATCGCTCGAGCGCTCGTGCACGATCCGCGGCTGTTGGTCTGCGATGAACCAACCGCGGCGCTCGACGCCCAGTCAGGGCAGACCGTGATGGAGCTATTTCGCCAGGTCGCGCTGCAGCCCGACCGAGCGGTGATCGTGGTCACCCACGACAATCGGATTTTTGACTTTGGCGAGACGATCATGCACATGTCAGACGGCCGCATCGATCGCATTCAAGCGCCGCGCGGGCCGGCTCCGCGCGGCGCGTGCCCCCAGGAAAGGACCTAGGTCATGTTGCGAAGTCTTTCGTTGTACGTGCTGCCCGGGGCGGCCGCGGCTATGCTGTCAGTGGCGACGTTTCATGTCGCCAAAGAACAACGTCCGATGGAACCGTTGCGGCCAATCCAGACGCCGGCTCGCAGGGCCTTCAGCAGCACCGTGGCGGCGACCGGCGTTGCGGAAGCTCGGACGGAAAACATCATGATCGGCTCGGCGCTTGACGGGATTGTCGAGGAAGTCTACGTGCCGTCGAGCAGAGTCGGGGCGCGAGTCGCCGTCGGCGCCCCGCTGTTTCGCGTGGATGACCGGCGGCTGCGCGCCAACTGGCCGTCGCCGAATCACAAATCGCGGCGGCGAAGGCGCAGTTGGCCAGGCTGGAGCAGCAGCCTCGCCCGGAGGAGTTGCCGCCAGCCGAAGCTCGCGTTCGTTCTGCCAAGGCGGCGGCGGACCAGGCGCAAGACGCCTTCCAGCGCGCTGAACGATTGCACCAGCGCAATGCGATTGCCGAGCAAGATTTCATCGCCAAGCGACTGGCCTGCGAAGCCGCAGGGCACGACCAGGCGGCAGCCGAGGCCGAATTGGCGCTGCTCAAAGCCGGCGCCTGGGAGCCGGACAAGGCGATTGCCCGCGCCGCACTTGTCCAAGCGCAGGCGGAAGCGGAACAAATCCGCACCGAGATCGAGCGGGCGATGGTCCGCGCCCGTCGATGGCGAGGTGCTGCAAGTCAACGTCCGCGTCGGCGAGCGAGTCAGCACGGCGAGCGCCGAGGCGCTGGTCGTGCTGGGCGACGTACGTACGATGCACATCCGAGCCGAAATCGATGAAAACGACATTCCCCGGTTTCGCAAAGACTCTCCCGCCGTCGCCTATGTGCGAGGCGATGCTGAGCGGAAGTATCATTTGCGTTTCGAGCGGGTCGAGCCGATGGTCGTGGCCAAAAAGGCTCTCTCAGGCGAGAACACCGAGCGGCAAGACACTCGCGTGCTGCAGGCGATTTACGCCGTGGAAGACACACACGCTCCGCTGTATGTCGGCCAGCAACTCGACGTCTTCATCGAAGGTGCGCGACACTCGCCCAGCGCCGCGGCGGTTGCGCCGCTAAAGTAAATAGCCGGCATTTACCCATCTTCAGGCAAGAATTTCTTCGACGATCCGGCCGTGAACGTCGGTCAGCCGGAAAGCGCGGCCTTGGTAAGTGTACGTCAGCCGCTCGTGATCGAGCCCCAGCAGATGCAGCAAGGTCGCCTGCAGGTCGTGAATGTGGACCGGCTTGTCGACGATGTTAAAGCCAAGCTCGTCGGTGGCGCCGTAAGTCATGCCCGGCTTTATCCCGCCGCCGGCCATCCACATGGTAAAGGCCTGCGGATGATGGTCGCGTCCCAGGCTGCGGCCCAGCGCCGGGTTGGTCTCGACCATCGGCGTCCGTCCGAACTCGCCGCCCCATATCACCAGTGTTTCGTCGAGCAGCCCGCGTTGCTTCAGATCCGGATCGAGCGCGGCGGACGCCGTGATCGGTGGCGCCGCAATTGCGTTTGAGGTTGCCGGCCACGTCGGAGTGCGCGTCCCAACCTTCGTGATAGATGTTGATGAACCGCACGCCCCGTTCCACCATCCGCCGCGCGAGCAAGCAGGCCCGAGCGAAGGACGGCTTGTCGGGATCGACGCCGTACAGCTCCAGCGTCTGCTGTCCTCTTCGCTTTGAGGTCCATCAGTTCCGGCGCCGAGGTTTGCAGGCGAAAGCCATTTCGTACGACGAAATGCGCGTGGCGATTTCCGGATCGCCGATCGATCTCGAGCCGCCGCCGGTTCAAGGCGCCGACCAGGTCCAGCGTGTCGCGTTGCAGCGCCGGATCGACGCCGGCAGGGCTGCTGACGTTCAGGATCGGATCGCCTTGGTTGCGCAAGCGCACGCCGGTATAGATCGTCGGCAGAAATCCGCTCGACCAGTTCGCCGCGCCGCCGCTGATGCCGGCGCCGGTCGACATGACCACAAACGCGGGCAAATCGTGTCGTTTCGGCGCCCAGGCCGTACGACCCCCACGACCCCATGGACGGCCGGCCGGGCTGGGAAAAGCCGGTGTTCAGAAAAATCTGCGCCGGAGCGTGATTGAACTGATCGGTGTGCATCGAGCGAATGATGCAGATGTCGTCGGCCACGGTTGCTAACTGCGGCATCATTTCCGACAACTCGGCGCCGCTCTGGCCGTGCCGGGCGAACTTGAACCGCGGACCGAGCACTGCGGCGTCGGGACGGATGAAGGCGTATCGCTGTCCGCCGATCATCTCCGGCGGTATCGATTTGCCTTCGAACTCCGCCAACTTCGGCTTGTAATCGAACAAGTCGAGCTGGCTGGGGGCGCCGGCCATGAACAGGTGGATTACGCTCTTGGCCTTGGGCGACGTAATGGGGCGGCCGCGCGGCCAAAGGATTGGCCGGCAACGCATCAGCCGCGCGGACCTTTCGCTCCATGCTGCCGCCCAGCAGCGAAGCCAGCGCAATCTTTCCCACGCCGTACCCGCATTGTTTGAAGAAATGGCGGCGGGCCGTTTGCAACCGCTCGTCGCAAGCTTCCATGGCTTCAATCCTTGGTAATCATTTCGTCGAGATTCAACACCGCTCGCGCCACGACGGTCCAGGCTGCGCGGTCGATGAGATCGCCCTTGCCGGAGCCTGCGATCTCCGCCGCCTCAACTTCTTTGCCCGCAAAACGCTGCCGTTGGACATTGTAAAAGTTCACAAGCAGTGCCCGCTCTTGTTCGGCCGCGGGACGCACCAGACAGCGCCGGAACAGATAGTCCATCTTCTCCGCCGTCTCGCCCGGCCGAACCGCCAGCATGGCGCCGAGGGCCTGCGCCGCTTCCACGAACACCGTGTCGTTCAACAGCGTCAGCGCCTGCAACGGCGTGTTCGACACCTCGCGCCGCGGCAGGCAAGCCTCGCCGCTGGGTGCGTCGAACGTGGTGAACATGGCATACGGCGCCGTCCGCTTGGCATAGGTATACAATCCGCGCCGGTAGCGATCCGCCCCTTCGCTCGCCTTCCAGGTCAGCTTGCCGTAGGCGCCTTCCGTCGTGACGGAAACGGGCTGTGGCGGAAAGACGCTCGGGCCGCCCAGCTTTTCCGTCAGCAGACCGCTCGTCGCAAGGCGGCGTCGCGGATCAATTCGGCATCCAGACGCACCCGCGGGCCGCGTGCCAGCAAGCGATTCTCCGGATCGCGTTTGACGAGCTCCGCAGGAACCGTTGAAGACTGCCGATAGGTTGCGCTGGTGACGATCAGGCGGTGCAGCTTCTTCATCGACCAGCCCTGCTTGATAAACTCCACTGCCAGCCAGTCGAGCAGTTCCGGATGCGAAGGCAGCTCGCCCTGAAATCCGAAATCTTCCGTCGTCTTGACGAGTCCGCGGCCGAACAATGCCGCCCAGTGACGGTTGACGGTTACGCGAGCGGTCAGCGAGTTCGCCGGATCGACCAGCCATTCGGCCAGCGCCAGCCGATTCGGCGTCTTGCCCTCCGGCAAACGGGGCAGGAACGAAAGCGTCTCGGGTCCGACGGCGTCGGTGGGCTGCAGAAACTCGCCGCGTTTGTGGATGAACGTCGGCCGCGGGTTGTCAGCGGGTCGCTCCTGCATAACCAGCGTCGTCGGATAGGCAGGCTCCTGCGCTCGCAGCTTTTCGATCTTCTGCCTTTCTTCCGCCAATTCGGGCGCGACCGACAAATAATATTGAAACAGTTGCTGCCGCTGCTCGGCCGTCCGCTGCGCTGGCTCGAGAAGCAGCAGAGCATCGATCTCGGCGGGAAAGCCGCGTGCCTCGGCCTGCGGCGCCGTCGTTGCGGAAATGCGGAACCGGCCCAGTCCGGCTGCGAAGTATTTCTCGAACAGCAGTTCCAGCCGCAGTTCGTCGGCTGCTTCAAGCGGCTCGGCTAATTGGAACACCGCTTCGTCGGCGCTCCCTGGCCGCCGTTGATCGACCAGCCGGAAAGGGGATCGCCGTCAATCGCCGCCGGAGCACCGGGACCGCTGGCGAAGCTCTGCGTCGCCGAGCGAAACTTCGCCGCTTTGCCGTCTGCCGAAGCCGTCAACTCGCTGAGGAAGAAATCGCCGAACGGGCCTTCATAATAGACTCGCCCCGGTCCGTTCTTCGGCAAGCGTTCGTCGGGCAGGACCTCCAAGCGGAAGGCCGTGATTCCGCCGGGCGGGCTCTTGAATTTGAGCGAATAGATATCTCGCTTAGTCATGTCGCCATGGGCGAACATCGAACCGTCATCCAGCACGTAGAGCTTGCTTGGATCGGCCTTGGCTTCGTCAGGCCGCAACACGGTCCAGCGCACCGTTCGGTTCGCCTCCCGTTCCAGCCAGGCATTGAACTTCTGTTCGACCAGTTCTCGCCGTCGGACTTCGGCCGGGCGGCTGTCGGTAATGACCTTGCCCAGGCTCAGCCTCAGCCGGCCCAGCGTATGCCGCCCGCCGAAGCGCTGCTCCAAGCGGATCGACCAGCGCGGTGCCGCCGGCAAACTCGACGGGCTGCTTGAATTGAAACGTGGCCGCGCGATTGACGTTCCACGGTTCAGGCCCGTGGATGGCCCAGCCGGTTTTGGGTTTACCGTCAATTGCATCAGCAACCGGAAAGTTGTCCTGCGAAAAGGCTGCGCTGGCGGCGGAGATCTCAACCTTCTTCGGCGGCTGCGAACCGTCTTGCGGCGCGGCGGTGATCGTCAGTTCCGTCAGCACGAAATTGCCGTGCGGGGTCCGTCCAGGCCCCTTGTGGCCCAGGCTCGGATCAGTCAGCGCCTCGAGCCGCAAGGCGCCCATGGGCCCCGGCTCGGTCGAAAAAGAGATGGTATACGCGTCTTCCTCGGGACTGGCGCCGGAGGCCAACAGCGACTGATCGCCCAGCCGCTCAAGCGTGGCGCCCGACTCCGAGGCGTACTCGTCCGCCTGCGGCTGCTGCCAGCGGTAATCGAGATCAATCGGAAACTTATCGGCCAGTTCGGCCTCCATCGAGCGAGCTTGCGCTTCGATCTCGGCGCGGCGTGCAGCGATGGCGTCGCTGGGGATCGGCATTTCGGGTTCGTCGGCGTTGTTGAGGAACGCCATGAACTGGTAGTACTCGCGATGCACGATCGGGTCGTATTTGTGCGTATGGCACTGCGCAGCCGAGCGTCAGCCCCAGCCAGACCGTGGCCGTCGTGTTGACGCGATCGACCATCGAGTAGAAGCGGAACTCGCGAGGATCGATGCCGCCTTCTTCATTGATCATCGTGTTGCGGTGAAAACCGGTAGCAATGCGCTGCTCGATCGTCGCATCGGGCAACATATCGCCGGCGAGTTGTTCGATGGTAAAACGATCAAACGGCAAATCGTCATTCAGGGCCTGGATGACCCAGTCGCGGTAGGGCCAGATCGACCGCGCACGGTCTTTCTCGTACCCATTGGTGTCCGCATAGCGAGCCAGATCGAGCCAGCGCCGCGCCCAACGCTCGCCATAATGGGGAGAGGCCAGCAGGCGGTCGATCATCCTCTCATAGGCGCCGGGGCCCTCGTCCTGCACGAACAGATCGGCTTCTTCAGGCGTCGGCGGCAGGCCGATCAAATCCAGACTGGCGCGCCGCACGAGCGTGTATCGATCGGCCTCGGGCGACGGCTGCAAGCCTTCCGCCTCCAGCCGCGCCAGCACAAAGGCATCGATCTCATTGCGGGGCCAAGCGGTCTGTTTGACCTTCGGCAAGGGCCCTTGCGCAGGCGGCGAAAAGGCCCAGTGGGGTCGATACTCGGCGCCGGCGGCAATCCACTGCTTGAGCGTTTCCTTTTGCTCGGCCGTAAGGGGCTTTTTCGCGGCGGGCGGCGGCATCAGTTCCGAATCGTCGGCCGAAAAGATGCGTCGCAGCAATTCGCTCTCGTCCGCACGACCCGGAACGATCGCCGCCTGGCCCGAGTCAGCCGGCGCCAGCGCTGCGTCGCGTTCGTCGAGCCGCAAGCCCGCCTCACGCGCCTTGTCGTCGGGACCGTGACACTTGAAGCAGTGCTGCGCCAGGATGGGGCGCACATCGCGGAGGAAATCTACTTCTCCCCTCGCCCGCGCAATCGGCGCCGCATGCAAGGCGATCCAGCAAGTCACGACAACGGCAATTCGCATGAGCGGACGGCTCCTGCAACGGTGAAACATCGACCGGCTCTGGCGGCCGATATCAGGCGGGCAATGCTTCCACGTTAGCACGCCCGTCAAAGTCGCTCAAGTTTGCAGACGACCAGAGCCGGCCGAACCCGCCGAACAGCCTTTCCTTCTTGAAAGGACGATTCAAAAAGAGAACGCTCATCTTCACTGATCTACGCTCATTAGTGCGGATTAGCGTGTATTAGCGTTCCCTCTTGCTTACGGAGAGTCTCAGCGAGCGTGCAAGTTCAGCGGCCAATCGGTGGACCGCGTTACGTCAAGTTCGGCAGCGGTCCGTCGCCGCAGAAGTTCGGGATTGCCGAACTGCTCGATGCGATGGCCGAAGCCGTGAGCCAGCGAGAGCAGCAGCCGGTTATGCGGGACAGCTTCGGGTACTTGATCGAACGGCCCATCCGGAAATCGAGCCCGTTGCCGACCAGCACGAAGGGGATATTGTCCAGCGTGTGTGAATTGCCTTTGCCCAGTTCGTTGGTCCAGACGAGCAGCGTGTTGTCGAGCATCGAGCCGGCGCCGCCGGGCTCGGGCGTTTCGGCCAGCCGCTTGACCAGGTACGCCAGTTGCTCGCAGTACCAGCGATTGATCTTGGTCAGCTTTTCCTGGGCGTCGTCGTTCGCTGTCCGGCTTCGTGCGACAGCTCGTGATGCCCTTCTTCGACGCCCAGCCAACGCATCTTGCGCCTGCCCGACCGAATTGGTGAATTGCAGCGTGGCGACGCGGGCGAAGTCGGCCGCGAAAGCTGTTGACCATCAGGTCGATCTGCATCTTGCTGATTCGCGGCATGTTGTCGTTCTGGTCTTCGACGCCGGGCTCCAGTTCCGGCACGGCGTGACCGATCTGCTCGCTGACTCGCTCGGCTCGCAGCTCCTGCTCCATCTCGCGCACGAACGTCGCATGCTCGTCCAGCAGTTTGCGGTCTTCGGCGCTGACCGTGGAGCGGACCTTGTTCGAGATCGGCCTGCACGTCGTCCAGGACGCTCTTCAGACTCTCCTGGTCTTTCATCCGACCGTACAGCTTGGCGAACATCTGGTACGGATCGTCGATCGGGGCGATCGGCTTGTTGGGACCGGCGTAAACCATGCGCGTCCAGGTGTCGGCCCGCTCGGGCACGACCACGCCGAATTCCAGCGAGCCGAAACGCGTGCGCGTCTCGGCGTCGGCTCTGCAGAAAGTTCTTGATTTCCTGATCGATCGAAATGCCGCTGGCCCAACCGGCCGGCGTGTGCGAGCCGCCCTGGATGTTGCCGGGAAACAGTTCGATGCCGGTCAGCAGACAGCCCATGCCGCGCATGTGGTTGTCGCCGTCGCCGCGGACCTTGTCGCACACGCCGTGCAGAATGAGCATCCGATCCTGATAGGCTTCCAGCGGCTTGAGGATCTCTTTGAGCGCGAAATTGCTCGCCCTCCTCGTCCGGCCAGAAGTTCGGCAGCACGACGCCGTTGGGGCTGAACATCATGACCAGCCGCTGCTTGCGGCCTTGCGTGTTGGCGAAGCCGAGGCTGGGCAGGTTGCAGACGAACGGCATGGCGGCGGCGCCGATGCCAAGGCTGCGGATGAATTCGCGTCGCGAGGTGGGACGAGCCATGTGCCGTTCCTGTGCTTCAACGGGGCGGGTTCGAGTTCAGGGCGGATGTCGCCGCCAATTCTATCAGTAATCGGCGGATATTGTAGCCGCTTTCGGCGAAGGCTCGCTTCAGCGGCTGGGGCTGGTCGGGGCCGAATGCCCGGACCGGCTGCTTGATGAAATAGTGGAACAATTGCTCGACGAAGCTTTCATGGGCCTCTTCGCTGCTCGCCAAAAACGCCCCCAATTCGCGGGCGCCGCGGAATTCGATTCGCTTTCCCGAGAGCGTCTGGTAATGGCCCAAGTCGTCGATCGGCTTGCCTTTCTCTTCGGTTCGGTATCGGCCCGTCGCGTCGTAGTGTTCCAGGGAAAACCCGAGCGGGTTGAGCATCTCGTGGCATGACTGGCACGAAGTCGGGCTGGTTTGCAGGGCCACTCGTTCGCGCGTGGTCAAGCCGGCGTGCAGATCGGGGCTCAACGGAGCGACCGCTTCGGGGGGCGGCCTTAACGCGCGTCCCAGCAGACCGCGGAACACGAACACGCCGCGATGAATCGGCGAGCTGGTTGCGCGGTAAGCGAAGCTGGAGAGCAGAAACGGATGCGAGAGCAGCCCGGCACGCTGCTTGGGATCGACCGAGACTTTCTGAAACGCGGCCTCAGGCGGCAATTCGGCGCCATAGATGCTCGCGAGCCGCCCATTCAGGAACAGGAAGTCCGCCAGCAGCAGTTGGCGGAAGTCGGCGCCTTCGCCGTTCCAGACGACGTCGTCCAGGAACAGATCGAGCGAGACTCGCAGGTCGGAAGCAACCTGCTCGTCGAAATTAGGGTACGCGCTGCGGTCTTTCGATAGATCATCGGCCCGGTCGACCAGCAGCCACTGATGAAAGAAAGCTCGCAGCTTGGCCTGCGTCCGCAAGTCGCTCAACATCCGCTCGGCCTGACGGACGACCTGCTCGCGATTTTGCAACTGGCCTCGCGCCGCGGCCTCGCGCAGTTGGCGGTCGGGCAGTGAATCCCAAAGCGCCAGCGAGAGCCGCGAGGCGACGTCGAACGAGTCGCCGGGTCCGGCCGCAGTCGCCTGGTAGAGAAACCGCGGCGACTTGAGCGTGAGCAGCACGGTTTTCTTCACGGCCAGGTTCAAGTCGGCGGCGCCCGTAAAGTGCCGGTCGACGAAGAACGTCCGCTGTTCGTCCGAAAGGGGGCGGCGGAAGGCGCTCGGCGAAACTGCGGCAGTAATCTCGCACTCGCTGTTCGCGGTCGGCCGCATCATCTTTCACGTTCGCGAGCCGCGGCAGGTTCTTGACGATGTAACCCGCCACCTCGATTGCCGCATACGTGGCGGCCTCATCCCAAGCTTTCGACACGGACGTGCCGCGTTCGTAACCCGTGCTGCGATCATCCGGGGGAAACGGCGTTTCAATCACCAGCGTTTCCGCAACGCGCTGGGGAGACAGGTTCCGCTGCGGAATGGGCTCCAATACGCGGTGCGGCGGCTTCCAGAACAGCGAAATCGAGGCGTTCTTATCCTTGGCCTCTTTCGCTTTGAAAAACTCCAGGCGGATCGGGTAGGCCCGGCCGCCGAGCAACCGGATCGACTTGTGGTACTCGTTGTCGCTTCCCGACTTCACCCAGGCGTCGATCAGCGGTTCGGTCGTGTCGTTGACCCACAGCTTGGCGCCGTTTTCAGTCTTGACCACAAACTCGTATTCGCCCGTCTCCGGCGCCAGAACCGAGCCGTTCCAGCGGAGCGAAAACTCTTGAGCTTCGATCTTGCCCGGCAGCGGGCTGGCCTCGCCGAACTGAAAGTCGACGGTCGGGTCGAGGCGTTCCAGCACGCGCTTGTCGCCGCGGAAATGCTTGTGGTTGAAGTATTCGCCCTTCAAGCCTCGCTCGTCGTTTAAGTGCAAGTTGTCGACGGAGCCGACCAGGTCGGCGATGACGTTGCGGTACTGCCGCACCGTAAGCCGCGCCAGCTCGATGCGCGGGCGATGGATGCGCTCCTGAGCCGCCTTAGAATAAAAGGCGTCGTAGACGTACGCGGCGACCTGCTCAGCCTCTTCGCCGATGCAGGCCTCGGGATCGTCCTCGGGCATCGTCTCAGCGATGACCTTGGCGAGTTCCTTGACGGGCAGATCGCCGATGAGGGGCTTTGAATCGACATCCTTGCCCCCTTCGCCCGTCGCTCCGTGGCACTTGAGACACTTTTGCTTGTAGAGCTGCTCGCCGCTGGGGCCGTCGGCCGCGCGGGCGGCAGCCAGCGGCGCCAGACAGCAAGACAGGATGGCGAAGGCGGCAAGCGGCCAACAAAGGCTGGAAATTCGTGGCATGGGTTGCAGCAAGAAGGTCCGAACTCAGGCAGGAGATAAGGGCGTTCAGCCAGCAGCGCTAAGCCGACGCCCGGCAGGCGGACAGGAAAACCGTTCTCATCACGCTTGCGGCACGCCGCAGCCCCAAGGCCTCGGGTTTCCTATCCGTATCAGGCGGCCAAACGCGACCGCCCGAGACGAATTCCATTTTACACATGCCATTGACAATCTGTCCAATATGCGACTCCCCAACGGCGGGGCTTTTGGACCTTCAAAACCCGCTGGGACAAAGATGAGGGAATCCACTAATCTTCGCTAATCTGCACTGATTAGTAAGAATGAGTGCAGATTAGTGGTTGTCTCCGTTTTCACTCGGCAGCGGCCGAGGCGGTTCGCTTGGTGAACGCGAGAGCGAGAAAGCGGGCTTCGCGGGAAGAAAGGCGATCGGGTAAAGTTCAGCAATCGATCCGATTCCTCGCGGTTTTTAACCTGAACGGCTTCCAATTCGAGAGGAAACGCATGGCCGCTCGCCAACAACTCTTTCAAGAGTGGCAAATGCGGTTGGCCGCCTGGCGGCAGCGGCTCGACGAAGGCGGGTCGATGCAGCCTTGGCTGGCGCGAATCTACGTGCGCGTCTTGTCGTTCATGGTGACGCGTTATGCGCCGAAAACGCCGACGATGAACTGGACGACTCGCTCGACGCGCAATCTGCGACGCTGGGTGACAAACCGGCCGCCGCTGAGACGAAAATGGAGTTCCGTGGGGCCGATTTGTCCGCCACTGGAAAAGCGCCTCGGAGCGCGGCCGATATACGCTCAGCGTTGGAGGCCGTGCAACGAGGACAGGCGCCGCGAAAGCCGGACGGGCCGCTGGCCGGCGGGTTGACGCGTGACGACGCCATTCTGGTCGCTGACTTCCGCCGCCGGACTGATGCCAGGCATTTGCGGAGCCAGCTGGAGGCGAATGGCGTGACCTCGAAAACGGTTCGATCAGGAAACCGCTTTCAGGCGTACGTGCCGTTCCGCGATCTCGAGAAGGCGAAATCCATCGTTGCCAGTCATGCGGAGGCGCTTCATAAGGGAGGGCGTTATCGGCCTCAGGCGGACTCGGCGTATTGGGCGGGCATGGGCGCTTTGTTGGGATTTGTGGCAGTGTTTGTTATGGCGTTGCTCATCCAAGCCTTCGCTTACCCTGGCCCAGTTAATTGGGGCGCCGCCGCGGCGCTCGCTCTCTCGGTTGGCGGTCCGGTCGGAGCTTGCCTTGGCATCACCGTCGGCATGTTCTTCGAAAGCTGAAGCAAACCATTGGCCTAAGGCGGGAAACACTGACGGCGTCGCAGTTCTCGCAAAGCTGGTCACGTTATCACGGCAACATCACGCGGCCGCCGGAAACGACCATGGTCTGACCGGTCATGAAGCTCGATTCATCCGACAGCAAAAACAGCACGGCCGAGGCGACGTCATCGCCGTGACCGATGCGGCCCAGCGGCGTCGACTGCACGATGGCGTCGAGTTGCGCCTGGTTGACGCCCGAGAGGATTTCGGTATCGATCAAGCCCGGCGCGACGGCGTTGACGCGAATGTTGTGCGGGGCGAGCGCCTCGGCCAGGCTTTTCGTCAGGCCGATCACGCCCGCTTTACTGGCGGCGTAGGCGATCGACATTGGCCGGGCCGCAGTCCGGCGATCGACGCGATATTGACGATGCGGCCGAACCCTCGTTCGATCATGCTTTGCTTGACCGCCCACGTGACCAGGTAGGAGCCCGTCAGATTCACGTCGAGCGTTTGCCGCCACGCCTCGAGCGTCGTCTCCTCGTGCGACAAGTAATGGAACACGCCCGCGTTATTGACCAACAGGTCCACCGGCCCCAATGCGCCGACGATTTCCTCGATCATCGCGGCAACCTGCTCCGCCGAACTGACGTCGGCCTGGACCGCATGCGCGCGAACTCCCGCCTGCCGGACCAACTCGGCCGTCTCTCGGGCCGCCTGCTCGCTCGTGCGGTAGTTGATGGCAATATCGGCGCCGGCCTCGGCCAGCCGCAAGCAGCAGGCACGGCCGATTCCTTTCGCGCCGCCAGTGACCAAGGCCGTGCGTCCGAACAGAGGGCGATCGTTCATGGCAGCTCCGTTCCGGCTGATTAGGGCTGCTTCCCACTTTGGCGTCGCACCCAGTCGGTCAGGAGCTGCTCGGCCGACGCCGGCTCGCCAGGCGGCCGGTCGAGCAGGGGCAAGTCCTGGGCGCGGACGAGGCGCCGAATTAAGGCGTCATGTGGAATGCCAAGCGGCGCGGGATCAAGCAAGGAGGGATGGACGACCAGACAATCCCAATCGCGGCCGCCGAAGCTCAGCGACCAGTTCATGATCCAGGCGTACGCGTGAAGGAACGATTCGAGCGAATCGCTCGGCAAACCGGGCGGCACGGCAATCAGCACCAGATCCGGTTTCATCGACCGCACGCGAGCTTGCGCATCCTGCTCGATCTCCGTCAGTGATTTGCCGTCGACCGCCCAAGGCGTAATTTCCAACTTGGCGCCGGGCGACACCTGCGCTAACGCCTTGCCGATCAGCTTGTCGAGCGGCGGCATGGCGAGAACCCTGACCTGCTCGCCGCTCTTGATGCGGGCGAACGTGTTGGCCAGCGGCTGTTCGGCGGGCGGAACGTCGTCCAGGCCGGCCGTGCGGCCGGAAATAGTCTTGGCGAGCAGTTCGGCGATTCGCTTGTGCCCGTCCATGTTCGGATGGATTGCATCGCTCATCAGCAGTCGCCAGCCGAGCGGATCGCGGCTGCGCAACTGGTCCAACTCGCGGTAACAATCGCAGACCGGAACGTCGTTCTTGCAAGCTACTTCGCGCACGGCCTCGCAGTACTGCACGAGCTTTTCGCTGGGGCGACCGGATGTGCTGATTACATTGTTGGGCGTACACAGCACAACTTCGGCGCCGGCGGTCCGGCAGCGGTCGACGATCGTTTGCAGATTGGCGCGGTATTCGTCGAGCGGCACGCGGGCCATGTCGTTAAGGCCGAACATGACGGTGACCAGAGTCGGCTTGTGCTGCAGCACGTCGCGATCGATCCTTGCCAGCGCGTTGACCGTGGTGTGGCCGCTGATGCCGGCGTTGGTCATGGTCACGTCGGCTTGGGGAAACAGCCGCCGCAACGCGATGCCGAGCATGTCCGTATACGCCCGGCGGCCACCGGTGTGGTAGTAGGCGCCGGTCACGCTGTCGCCGAAACAGACCAAATGTACTGCTTCGCCCTCACGCAGCTTGGCTTCGGTCCGTGGCAGCCCGGGTTTGCGCGGCGGCGGCGCTGCGATCACCGCGCCAAGAACGTCGCTCCTTCGGCGCCTCGGCGGCGTGCGTCGTCGTTCCAGATGCCTTCGGAAACCGTGACCCACGACTCGTTGTCGGTGATCGCCGCGGCGCCGAAGTTGCCCAATGTGGCGCCGCGCTCAGGGACCAAAACCCGTTCCGTGTCTCGCAGCACGCACAGCCGCTGCGGATCGACCTGAGCCAGGAACAAGGGCGCCCGGTGGCGGACGACGTGATCGTTGTTGGCGCCGCGGCGCGTATAGACCAGGAACAAGCCGTCGCCCGCCGTGAGCCAATGTTGTTGCGTGTTGTAGCTGCCCAACTCCGCGCCGTCGTCGAACAGCCATGGCTTGACGGAGCGGAAGTGCAGGCCGTCGTCTCCGCTGCTCACATAGCCGCGCTGGTCGTTGCGGATGGTCAGGTAGTAGCGGTTGGCCAGACGGATCAACGACGGTTCGTAAAGGCCGCGGGCGACGTTCAGCGAGAGCACATCCCCATGTTCCTTGTATTTCAACGTCTCGCCGTCGAAGCTGCAGCGGACGACCGTGGTTGCGTAGGGGACCTTGGCCGACTTCGCGATATAAAATGGTAGCAGCAGCGTGCCGTCGGCTTCGACCACGAACTGGCGCAGGCGTGCGGGCGAAATTGAACTCTTCGGCCGCGGGCATTTCCAATCGCCGCCAGCGGGTCCAGCGGCTCGCCTGCGGATCGAATACGGCGTAAGCCGTCTGATGGGCGCGCGGCTGGTCTTCAAGCTGCTCGCCTTGCCGGCTGTAGCGGACCTGGGCGCCGATGGCAATGACCTTGCCCGAAGGCGGGTGAAAGCCGGGCGTGACGTCGGCCACGGCAACGTCGACGTCGCCGTCCTCGACCCAGTCCAATTCCGGGCGTGCTTCCGGGCTGCTCCAAGTGCGCCCCAGGTCGTCGGACCGCATGACGCTGAGTCCGGAATAATGGTCGGACTTGAGCAGGTGCTTTTGCAGCGTGACGAGCGCCGCGGGCCGCCCATCCTTTCCGACGCCAGGAATGGCGACTGGTCGGGGATGGAACCAGAGAAAGTCTCCGCCGTCGTGCTTGAGCACGGTTTCCAGGTTCAACTGGCAGTCGACGCGCGGGACGTCGCTGCGCACGGCGTCGAGCAGGACGGGCAGCAATGCATCGGCCAGTTCTTCGTGGCCGCGGGATTCGGATGGCAGCGGTCGGTGGTCCAGTCCTCCAGTTTCTGGCCGCTGCTGTTCGGCGGCCGTCCAAAGGGCGAAGTGATCGACGCACGGCACGCCGCACTCGTGCGCGGTTTCTCGGCAGGCGTCGACATAGTGCGCCAGCCGGATATTGGGGTTCTCCCCCAGCCCGTTCTTGGCGCCAACGGCCCAGCGAGGCTCGGTCATCAGGATCGGTTCGATTCCGCGCTCGAGTAAGGCGGCGACGATGCGTTTCAAGTTAGCTTGATAGACTTCTCGCGACAGCCGGCTCTCGGTCTTGCCTTGATCGACATAGCTGTCGTTGGTGCCGTACATCACCGTGACCCAGCGCGGGTGCAGAGCGGCGACCCGGTCGAGACGGGCCAGCGCCTGATCGGTCCGCTCGCCGCCGATGCCGACGTTGACCACCTTGGCGGCGAGGCCCTGCTCCTTCAGTTTGCGCTCGGTGATAGCCGCGAACGTCTGTTCCGGCGTGACGCCCGAGCGGACGCCTTTGGTGATGGAATCGCCGAGGGCAACGATGACGATCTCGCCGCTGGAACCGTTCGTTTTCGACGGTTCGTCTGCCCGCACAGCCCCTGCCGTCAATGCCAGACCGACGGCCAACAGCCGTGCAGCAACTCTCATGGTAAGCCTTCTCGTGGTTGCGGTCGCGCCGCGCAGCGGATTGGAGTTACAGCGCCAACGGCGCTGGCAGCGATTTTTCTCTGCCAGCCCGTCGACGACTCGTTGTTGCGTGCAGAAAGCAGGCGGGCTTTCTGCGGGTCAAACCGAAGCTCAGCTCGCCTTCGGCTTGGCGATATTGACGTAGGCGTGGACGTGTGGCGAGCCGCGGAAGTGCCAGACGAAGCCGGGCCCTTCCAGCCGCCAGATGTCCCATAGCTTGTCGTTGCCCAGGTCGCCCGATTGATAAAAGGCGGCGTGGAGCTTGTCGAAGCCGCCTTCCTGCTTGAGGATGGCCAAAGCCTCGTCAACGTCTTCTTGGCGATACGGCGCCAGAATGACCTTCATGACCTCTTCCACTAGCCCCTTCTGATCGCCGGAGAGATCGCCAACGGCAATGCCCGGGAAGGCGGCGGAGGCGCCTTGCACCGGCACTGCGTTTTCCTTGGGAGCTTTCGGAACCAGGGCCTTTTCCCGCTGCTTGCCGTCCAGGGCGGCGAAAACTTCGTTGGCCTTTTTGGTCTGGTAGTAGAAAACGTTGCCGGGCAGTCCGGCTTCGCCGCTGCCTTCGCCGTGTCCGTAGACGATGGGACCGCCGAAGGCAGCGTTTTCGACGCAGTCGCCGTCGGCGCGGATCGTCATGTGGCGACCGGTCATTTCGAACTCGAATTGCCCGGAGCCGGGATCGCCGAACAACGCCACGTGGTACTGGTCGAGACCGCCAGCGTCTTCGTCCATCTGCTTGAGGAACCGCTCGTAACCGTCGGGGCTGGTTACGCCGCGGAAGATCTCATCGATCGTCGCCTGCTGATCTTTGTTGAACAGTTCGGCGATCTTCGGCTCCGTGATCGCCCAGTTCGCGTTGATCTTCTGGCGCAACGGATGATTGAAGGGAAAGCAGATCGTCTTGCGCTGCTCGTCGGAGAGCGACTCATACAAACGTTTCGCGGCAGTCTCGGCCGGGCTGTTGGACGTAGGCGCCGCGGCGGCGCGTCGCACTTCGCCCGAGAGCGGCAAAGCGCCTGCCGCCAGGGCCGCCGCCCCTGCCGCTTTCACAAAATCTCGCCGCGACCAATGTTCGTTGCATTCCGGGCACGCCAGTCGTTTCTCATTGTTCATCGCCTGGGTCTCCTGAAGGGCTCGAGAGGGGAAGCGCCGCCTGTCGGCGAACCTGACCGATAGTGTATCCGTTGCGGCGCATGAGTACAGAAAATGAAAACAGCGGGCGTCTGTAGCAGACGCCCGCCGTGCAGGATTCGTACGAAATTTGAAGCAAGCGACTACTTCTTGACTTCGAAGCCCTTCTCGAAGGCGGCGTCGCTGAAGACCAGGTTGATCTGTTCATCGCCCTTGGCCTTGGCGACCTTGCCTTTGCAGTTGTTGCAGCAGAAGCAGACCTTGACGCCGGCCACTTCGATCGCGGTGTCCGGGTTCAGGTCCTGGCCCGACAGCGGGCACTTGACCTCCTCAGCCTGCTTGGTGGCGACCAACTGCAGGTTGGCCTTGGCGGCGTATTTCTCTTTGTTCTTGGCGAACGCCTTGGGGCAATTCTGGCAGCAGAAGAACAGCTTGGCGCCCTTGTAGTCGACTTCCGTGCCGGCCTTGGCCGGCTTGCTGCCTGCCACCGGGCACTTGGCGCCCTTCAGGCTGATCTCTTCCGCGGCGTACAGGCCGCCGGTGAACATTGCGCACACAACCAGGGCAACGAGGGAACGACGCGTCATGAGAATCTCCTTGTGAAAGTGCCGAGCAACCGCTGTATTCGTTACAAATTGCGCCCTTAGGGTAACTAGTATCGGTTGCGTTGTCATCCATCAATAGACGTTTTTGTGTGCCAGACCTGGAGCAATGCCGTCCCGCCACGAGAGGGGGGCGTCGAATCGCTGCGAGGCGCATTCTTACGGTCTTCGAAGCTGTGTTTGCGGGGGACAACAGCGCCGCCCGAGGCGCCGATGGCAAAGAATGCCGCCGAGCTAACCGCGTTATTTCACCTTCATGGCTGCCGCCAGCGGTCGGCGGCCGGCGTCTTTCGAAGGGCCGGCTTCCTTCAGCTTCTCGTAGAGCAAGCCTTTGGTATAGCTGTCTTTGAGCACGATCGGCTGCTTCGGTCGCGCGGCAGGGAAGATCGCCAACACCGGCACGGCTTTGCCGCCGCTGAGCTTGATGAGCAGGTCGCTCTCCTCAGGCGGATAGTCCGTCATGTCGGCGACCAGCGTTTCGATACCGTGCGTTTGCACCACTTCCTTCGTTTCGGCGGTATTCAACACCAACCGCTCCAAGGCCTTGCAGGTTACGCACCAGTCGGCCGTGAAGTCGACCATTACGGTCTTGCCTTCGCCGGTCAGGCGTTCCAGTTCTGCCACAGAGAAGGGCTTCCAGGCCAGCTCCTCGGCTTCGAAGAAGGATATGAAGGCGCCGCAGCCGACGGTCGTAGCGACGACAATCGCCCCGGCCCAGGCTCGCAGCTTGGCGCCGAAATCTGCATAGACCGGAGTCCTGCCGATCCACCAGCAAGCGGCCCATAAACCAATGAGGAAGGCAAACGTGGGAATCACCTTGTCTTGAGGGATGAGCGTCATCAAATAGACGACCGTGCCCAACAGCACGAAGCCCATCAGTTGCTTGAACGTATCCATCCAGGCGCCCGGCTTGGGCAGGAAACGAATCAACTGGGGAAATGCTCCAATCAGCAAATACGGGCTGGCCATGCCCAGGCCCATGCAGGCGAACATCGCGTAAGTCACATGTGCGGGCTGCGCGAAAAGCAAAGCCCAACGCGGTGCCCAGGAATGGGCCGCTGCATGGCGTGGCCAGAACGGTGGTGATGGCGCCTTTGCAGAAGGCGCCGGAGCCGCCTTCCTTGCCGCCAGGTCGTCAGCCTTGCCGCTGCCGACGAAGCCGGGAATGGGAATCTCCCAAACGCCGAGAAAGCTGAGCGCCATGGCAAATACTACGGCCGCCAGCGTGATATTGAACTGATAGTACGAGAACTGCTCGCCCCAGCCGAATTGGCGGCCAAACCAGAGCCGCGAAACGACCGGCAGCGTGGCCAATAGCAGGAACACCGACAACAGGCCGAGCGAGTACCAGACATTCAGCCAGAAGACCTGCTGCCGATTCCGGCCGCCCTGTTCCACGAAGGAGAGAACTTTCAATCCAATGACCGGCAGCACGCAGGGCATCAGGTTCAAGATCAGTCCGCCGAGAAACGCCGTGCCCAGCATCAGCCATAGCGACTGGTTGCCCTGTTCTACGCCGGCCGGCTTGATCGCTTCCAGATCGAGCCCGCGGGACGGTGCGGCGGCCATTTGGACTTCTCGATAGCTCGCCTTGCCCGTGAACAACACGGGAACGGAGCCATCGGCCGAATTGAAATCGACATTCAAGGTCGTTTCGAAATGAACGCCCGTGGGCGCTTTGCAGGCCTCGTCCAGGCAAGTCTGATAGGCCAACGCTCCGGCAATCTTGTACTCGCCCGGCTTAATGGAATTAGGGACCGTCAGTTCGGTCGTCCACGTCACCGGCTCGTCATGCTCGCCGACGGGATTATCTTTGGCGTGATGGGGCTCGGGGTCGGAAAAGGTCGAGCCAATCTCCAAGCCGGGCGTTTCCGTAATCGCCAGCAAGGTCGGACGCGAGGCGGTATCGCCTACCCGATCGCTGAACTCATAAATGTGCCAACCGTCGGTCGGTTCCGCGGTCAAAATGAGCTTGACCTTGCCGCCGGGAGCCGCCACCTTCGGCTCGAGCCGCCCGCGGAACGAGACTTCGCCTGTCACGTAGGCTTCGCTTCCGGCTACTTTGGCTGGCGCCGACGGCGGCGCGTCCGACCAGGCGGCTGTGAACGGCATGTTTTCCGGAGGCAGGCAACTGGTGGCGCAGGCCTGGGCGTTGATCCCGCCGGCGATCTCAAGCTGCTGGGGATCGACTCCCTCATCGAACGCGACCGGGGCGGCCCAGGTAACGCGGCCTTCGTGCTCTTCCAGCTCCAACCCGACCCAGGCTTCCTTGATCGATATGCACCTTCGGCGCCGGCGAGGCTTTGAAGTCGCCCGTCAACTTAAAGGGGCCGTCTTCGAGCTTGATCTTGGTGCGGATCGGGCCGCCGCGCTTCTGCGTGATCGAATAGATGTGCCAGCCCTTGGCCATCTCGGCGGTGATATAAAGCTCGCCGGTGCGACCGTCTTTGGCCGACGTGAACAGGGCCGTGACCGAGACCGGGTTTTCTTCTTCTGCGCCCGGCCCGCCCAACAAGTCTGAGTTGAGATCCGGAAACAGCTTACTCTGCCCGTAGCCCAGGCTGGGATGGCTGAGGACTGCCGCGCAGACAATCAGCCCGAAACAGCGCCACATGCTAGCTCGCATCGCCTTCAATTCCCTGAAGCTCGAAATAGGTTGTCATGCCCCGGTCCGTCAGCCGTCTCGAATCCTTCGACGTTACAACAGGGCTGCTAAGATTTTAGGGCGTCGCCAGTCGACTGGTCAATGCAAACACAACGCAGCCGATCGACCTTGCGATTTCGCGCTATTTTAGCGGGTTTCGCAGTCCGCAATGATCGGCGCCACGCGATTTATCGGCGCCGGCGCACAAGGACAGTCAGCGTTTTCGACAAGTGGCGTACGCAAGGCATCCCGGTTTGGTTCCCGTTCCGGTGCAACGGGCCCATTTTTGCCGGCCAGCCGAAGTGATAAAAGCCATCCTTGCAGGGGACGTCAGAGCCGGTTGTTCTAGCGTCCGCGACGCCGCGGCGACCTTTCGCGCCGTGTTGACGGTTGAGAGCCCTGCGGAGCTGTAGGGAATTCCGCTACGAACGGGTAGCGCAATCCTCACGAAGTCACTGCAAGTGCCAAAGTAGTCGCACCTGCTGGCCGTTGTCTAGCGAAGCTCGGCGGTCTCAGCGAAGGCCGCCATTCTCCTGCTTCCGCAGCAACTCTCGGGCGTGCCGGGCCATCATGAGCTCTTCGTTCGTTGGAATGACTCGGACCGTGACGGGGCTCCCGTCTCGAGAGATCACGGACGCATGCTTTTCGTTCGATAGGCCGTCCAGCCCGATGCCGAGAAACTTCAGCGGTTCACAGATACGCTTTCGGACCAGCGCGGCGTGCTCGCCGATGCCGCCGGTGAAGATCAACTGGTCCAGACCGCCGAGCGCGGCCGCGAAGGCGCCGATAAACTTCCGGGCCTGGTAACAGAAGATCTCGATGGCCAGCGCCGCGCTTTTGTCAGCAGCTTCGCGCCAGCAGATCATGCATGTCTGAACTCACGCCCGAGATACCCAGCAGGCCGGATTGCTGGGTCAGCAGTTCGTGCAACTCGTCGGGGGCCATCCCCCGCTGTCGCAAGAGATAGAGCAACAGCCCTGGGTCCAGATCGCCCGAGCGGGTGCTCATCACCAGGCCGCCGGTTGGCGTGAAGCCCATTGTCGTGTCGACGCTGTGGCCTTGATGCACCGCCGCCATGCTGGCGCCATTGCCCAGGTGCGCAATGATCAACCGGCCGTCGGCCGCTTCGGCGCCCGCCAAGTGCGACAGTTCCTGCAAAATATACTCGTAGGACAAGCCGTGAAAGCCGTAGCGCAGCACGCCCTGTTGTGCAAACCGGCCAGGCAGCGCGAACTGCTGCGCCGCGCGGGGCATGGTGCGGTGAAAGGCCGTATCGAAACAGGCGAATTGCATCAGCGTCGGATGGACGCGGCCAATGGTTTGAATCGCCGCCCGCTCGGCCGGCAGGTGATTGGGCGCCAGCGGCGTGAGCTGTTCCAGTTCAGCCACCAGTTCGGGAGTGATCCGCTCGGGCTGCGTGTGACGCGGTCCGCCGTGTACCACCCGATGCGCGGCAGCCGTGAGTTCCTGCTGCCGGCCGGTCTCGGCGAGCCAATCGAGCAGGCGTCGCAGCGCCGAATCGTGATCCGCCAGTTCGATATTCTCCTCGCTCACGAGGCCGGCGCCTTGGGCGTCGCGCACCTGAAAAGCCCCGCCCTCGAGGCCGATGCGATCCAGTTTTCCCGAGCAATCGAGCTTTTCCGCTTCGCCCATCTCGAACAAGGCGAACTTCAAGCTCGACGAGCCGCTATTGATCACGAGAATCCGATAACCGTCCTGGCGTGTCATCTCGTGTGCCATCCTTCAAGCAATCGTGGGAAACGCCGCAGCTTCAGCGCGTTGCGAAACGGCGCGGCAGGCGGAAGCCTCGCGTATTTATTCCGCGGCGGTCTCTTTTGTCAACCTGCCCGCCAAATCTCGAATCTGCGATCCGTTTCGCCTCCACGCCTCCCTTTCCCGTCTCACTCCTCACTCTTCCCTTTCAAATAACGGCAATTTCTGTTGCTCGGCTGGATAGCTCAGCCGCCCATCGACCATGCGGGCGAATGGCGTCAGGGCGTGCGGCTTGGCCGGCGTGCGACTCACGATATCGTTGACCAGCCAACCGCGGATCGTTAAAGCGTCGGCCACAAGCCGCCGATGACAGCGCCACGGAACCGCCTCGGAACACATCATCGCCGTCCGTCGCTCGCAAGCGAGCGTTTCCAATTCGCTGAGCCCGGCCTGAAACGGTTCCGTCGCCATGTAATCTGCATAGCGGTTGAAAGCGTCGACGCGCCAACCGGTGTTCGGCGAATCGGGCAGCCGGTCGGTACGACGTCCGCCGAGTGAACCGAGATGCCGATAATCGAGCCCTGCCAGCGACAGGTTTTCTTCCAAAGGGCCTTGATTGAATTGGGGATGCGTCCTGGAACCAGGAAACCGGCGGATATCCACAAGCCGCTGGATGACATGCTCCTGGAGAAGTTGGAGGAATTCTTGCCAGGTCCGGTTGGAGTGTCCGATCGTCCAGATTTCCTGCGGCACGAAAACCTCCCCTCTTCTGCAGTCGCTCTTGACGCCCGAACGGCGAATCCCTAGTGTCTCGCCCCATCTCATTCTACCAGGGGTTGAATCACGAACCGGCGCTGTCGGATGCCGGCGGAGCGGGAGGGAGAACGCCAAACGATGAAATGGCTGTTGCTTTTAGCCGGATTGTTTGCCGCCGCCGCTGGCCAGGGCTGCTGCCAAGGGGGCGGTCTGTTCGGGCATCCGGGCTACGGTTACTACGGCAGCTACCCGGCGGCCCCGGTTACGGCGGCGCCCGCGGCATATCCGGCCTACACGACCAACCCTTGCCAGTGCCAGTGAGCCATGCGACGGGCGGCGCAAGTCATGTCTCTGCGGCAGGGCTTGCCTGGCTCAAGTCCGACCGCGCTCGTTGATTTTTGTTGCGGCGACCGCTCACTCGGCCGCCACGTCGATGTAGACTTTGAGCGCCGAGCGGTCCTCGACCAACAGCCGGATCGCCTCGGCATAGTTGTCGAGCCCCTGGACCGGATGGGTAAGAATCCGCTCGATGACGCCCGGATAAGTGACTTCGCCCAGCGCCAGGTCCTTGATTCCCATTTCGAAATGATCGCGATTGGCGTTGACGGATCCGAGCAGCAGCTTGTTGCCCAGCACCCAATCGAGGTTGATCTTGTCGGCCGGGACTTCGACGTGTTGGCGACCGGCCGTAATGCTGGTCCAGACCAGCACGCCGTTGTGTCCCAGGGCTTCCATGCCGCCAAAGGCCAGCGCGCTCGAGCCCGTGCAGTCGATAATCAAGTCGGCCTTGCCCGCCTCGGCGGCCAGTGCCTGGAGCGGCTTTTCTTCGGTGCTGACGTAATGGGCGCCCAGGCCGCGGACGATTTCCGCTTTCAGGTTGGGCTCGGGAGACCGCGCCAGCGTAAAGACTTGCAGGCCGCGCAGCCGCAGGATCAGAGTACAGAGCAAGCCGATTTGACCCGCGCCCAGCACGTAAGCCGTGCGAGGACGCCAGACCTTCAGGCGGCGTTGGACCTCGAACGCCTGCTGGATAGCCTTGGCGGCGCAGCTCATCGGTTCGGCCAGCACGTGCAGGTGCTTCAAGCCGACCGGCATTTTGACGACAAACTCAGCGTCTTCGACGTAATATTCGGTAAGATAGCCGTGCAGCAGGTTGATGCCACGCTCGTAGTAGACTTCTTCGCTGGTCATGTCCGACGAGCCGATCTGGTCGTAGATCGAACCGCCCGGTCGACGGACCGTGGCCGTGACGAAGTCGCCCGGTTTAACGTGAGAAACGCTGAGGCCGGTTTCAACCACCACGCCGAACGACTCGTGGCCGAGCACCAGGAAATCGTAGCCCGGCGGAGCGTTGCCGTACTTGGCCTCGTTGATCTCCTTGTCCGTGGCGTCGATGCCGACTTTCAGCACTCGCACCAGAACCCCGCGGCCGCCAGGAATGTCATCCAGTTTGGGTTTCGGCAAATCAGCCAGATGGACGCTGTTTGCGGCGCCGGGACGGACGGCAATCGCTTTCATGAAAACGTTTCTCACATTACGATGATCTTCGGACAGAGCTAACGGCGGCAGCTCTTAAGGGTTCTCGGCAGGGCAATGTAGGCCTCTCTGCGGAACTCTTCAAGGGCCGCCGTCTCCAAGAGGACATTCAATACTCCATGCCCGCCACACTGAGCGCCCCGCCGCGTCGGAAGCGCGTTCACGTCTCTTCTGCCCCTATTCCGCGCTGCCAACGCCACGATCTACGCGCGATCGTGGCCGATGGCGCCGCCTTCAGCCTGATGGTAGGCGCCGGCGAAACCTATCTGCCGGCGTTCGTGCTGGCCGCCGGGTTGGGTGAACTGGCGGCTGGACTGATTACCACCGTCCCGCTGCTCGCCGGCGGATTGCTGCAACTGGTTTCGCCGTGGGCCATTAGGCGCCTCGGATCGCACCGGCGTTGGGTGGTGTTGTGCGCCTTCTGTCAGGCTCTGAGTTTCTTGCCGCTGGCGCTTGGCGCCTGGCTGGGGGAGGTTCCCGCGGCGCTAGTGTTTTTGATGGCCTCGATCTACTGGGGCGCCGGGTTGGCGGCCGGCCCTGCCTGGAGCACCTGGGTCGGAACGCTCGTGCCTGAACGCGTCCGCGCCACGTACTTCGCACGTCGCACTCGCATCAGTCAGGCGGGCGTGATGATCGGCTTCGTTGCGGCCGGCGTTTCCCTGCAGTTCGGCGCCTCGACGGGTCGCGTGACCGCGGTCTTCGCCGCCATTTTCTCAGCGGCCGCCGCTTGCCGGTTGGTTTCCACCTTGTTTGTGGCCAGCCAGAGCGAACCGGTCCCGCCGAGCGGCGATCACCGCGACGTGCCGCTGGGCGAACTGCTCGGGCGTTTGCGGCACGGGGCCGACGGCTCGTTGCTGATCTACTTGCTCTCGGTCCAGTGCGCCGCGCAGATCGCCGGTCCGTATTTCACGCCCTACATGCTCAAGCAGGTGCAGTTCTCGTATCTGCAGTACGTCGTGCTGATTGGCGTTTCTTTTGCCGCGAAAGTCGTGGCTTTGCCGGCTTTGGGACGCCTGGCTCGCCGCGTCGGTGCGCGGCAACTTTTATGGTTGGGGGGCGTCGGAATCGTGCCGGTGTCGGCAATGTGGCTGGTTTCCAACGCATTTGCCTGGCTGCTCATCGTACAAATCCTGGCGGGTGTGACGTGGGCGGCTTATGAATTGGCCATGTTCTTGCTGTTCTTCGAGTCGATTCCCGCCTCGGAGCGGACCAGCGTCCTGACGACCTACAACTTCGGCCACGCCCTGGCGACCGTGCTGGGTTCTTTGATCGGCGGCTCGTTGCTGGCCGCACTGGGCAAGAGCCCGGCCGTTTATTTGGCAATCTTCGGCTTGTCTTCCGTCGCTCGACTGGCGACGATTATCTTGTTGAGCCGCGTGCCGGCGAGCGACATCCGTTCGATCGCCGTCGTCGGACGGCGGATCTTGGGGATTCGTCCTGCAGTCGGTTCGATCGACCGCCCGATCTTCATTCCGGAAGGCGGCCGGGAGTCTTCCCCCGAAGGCGAGCCGGCGGCGGAACGCGTTGCCCCGCCGCCCGGGCCTGCGCTGGGATTCGACAGGCCTCAGCACCAGCCGCTACCCGCTGCCGCGACCAGATTGAACGAACCTGCGTATGAGCCAGCCTGAAGGCCGCAAGACGAGGCCCGCACGAAAGCAAGGAGCCGCACGGGACGGCAGCAGCTCGGAACGGCACGATGCGTCGGACAAGGCGATGATCGTGCGTCGCGGTCTGGCAGTCTCGCCCGGCGTGGCCATTGCCCAAGCCTATTGCATTCAAGACGTCTTCGCAGGCCATGAGGCCGAGCCGCTTGACGACCGGGCGGCGATGGCCGAACTGGTCCGCTACGACCGGGCGCGCGAGCTGGCTCTCGCCGACTTGAGGTCGTTGCATCACAAGGTGCGCGGCCAGGTGGGCGACCGGGCGGCCGCCATCTTTCAAGTTCATGAATCGATCCTGCACGACCCGGCATTCACGGCCAAGGTTCGCTCGTGGATCGTCGACTCGCGGCAGTCGGCCGAGGCCGCCTTGCGGCGGTTGCTCGATGAGTATACGGAGCTGTTCTCGCGCACGACCGACGAGTACCTGAAAGAACGTCTGGCCGACGTGCGCGACGTCGCCTTGCGGGTCGCGCAGCACCTCGGAGAGTTGCGGAGCGCGGAGTTGAACCGCGCCGCATCGTCGCGGCAAAGACAAATCGACCGCAAAAACCCCGGTCACTGAGCCCGTTGAGGGGCCGGTCGTGCTGGTGGCCAACGAGCTGGTTCCCTCGCACGTGATCACCCTGGGGAAGCACGAAGTGGCGGGCATCGTCACGCAGGCCGGCGGGCGTACCAGTCACGCGGCCATCCTGGCGCAGCCGCGGCATTCCCTGCGTTTCGGGAGTCGAGGACGTGCTGCGCGACGTCGTTGCGGGCGACACGATCGTCGTCGATGGCCGCGAAGGCCACGTGTTCATCAATCCCGACGTCGAAACGCGGCGTGCCTATCGCCGGCTGCAGCGGGATTTCGTCGACTTGAAGGATCACCTGGCCGAGAATCGGGACCAACCGGCCGTTTCAGCCGACGGCGAGAAGGTGGAATTGCTGGCCAATATCAGCAACCTGGCTGACGTGCGGGCGGCCGTCGCCATGGGGGCCGGCGGCGTGGGGCTGTATCGCACGGAATACTTGTTTCTTACGCATCCCGACGTCCCCGACGAAAAGCAGCAGGTTCAAGACTATCTCGCCGTGATCGCCGCCAGCCCCCATCGGCGCGTGACGTTTCGCACGCTGGACGTCGGCGGCGACAAAAAGATGAGATACCTGGGCGTCGAGCACGAAGCCAACCCGTTCATGGGCTGGCGCTCCATCCGGCTCTCCTTCGAGCATCCCGCGTTTTTTATCACGCAGATCCGGGCCGTGTTGCGCGCCGCCGCTCCGGTGCGCGGCGCCAAGAAGAACGTCCGGCTGATGTTTCCGATGATTACCACGCTGGAAGAGATGCGCAAGGTGCGCGCGCTGGTGAAAAAAGCCGCTCGCCAACTGCGGGCCGAAGGTCTGCCGTTCGGCGACGTGCCGATCGGCCTGATGCTGGAAGTGCCCGCCGCGGCGGTAGCGCTCGACAACTTGCTGGACGCGGCCGATTTCGTTTCGATCGGCTCGAACGACCTGGTGCAGTACCTGATGGCCGCCGACCGCGACAACCCGAAAGTCAGCCACCTCTGCCAGCCGCTCAGCCCGGCCGTGCTCGAGGTGCTGTCTCAGACCATCGAAACCTGCCGCGCCGCGGGCAAGCCGCTGACGCTGTGCGGGGAGATGGCGGCCGCGCCGCGAGCGTTTCTGCTGCTGTTCGGGCTCGGGCTGCGCAGCTTCAGCATGAGCCCGGCGTTCATTCCGATCATGAAAGAGCTGACTTCGCGGCTGACTCAAGAGAGAACGTCGGAGATTGCCGCACAGGCGCTAAGGTTCAACACCACAGCGCAGATCGTGCGTTACCTGGGCCGCCAACTGGCCGAGATCTCGCCCAACTTGTCGATCGTCGATTCGGCGACCTAGGTCAGCATCATCTGCGCGATCGTGAAGTAGCAGACGATTCCGGTCACGTCGACGAGGCTGGCCACCACGGGGTTCGACATCAAGGCCGGGTCAAAGCCCATGCGTTTCAGCGCCAGCGGCAGCAAGGCGCCGACCAGGTTTCCGCACAAAACCACCACCGCGACGCCGACGGCGACGACCGGCGCCGCCTTGAGCGCATCGAGTCCCTTGAGCTGATCGGTTGGCGTGATCCAGGCTCGCAGAAAGCCGATGGCCCCCAGCATCAGCCCCAGCGAGGCGCCCATCAGAATCTCGTGACACAGCACGCGGAACCAGTCGCGCGGCTCGATCTCGCCCAACGCCAGGGCGCGAGTGATCAACGTGGCGGACTGCGAGCCGCAATTGCCGCCCGTCGAGATGATCAGCGGCAGGAACAGCAGCAGGCCTTCAATCCGACCGTACAGCCCTTCGAATCGCGCCATGGCCGTCGTGGTCAGAAAACCGCCGACGAACAGAATGGTCATCCAGAAACCGCGTTTGCCCCACATGGTGGCGAACGGCGTGCGCATGTAGCTGTCCATCAATGGCTCGACGGCGCCCATGCGGTAGACGTCTTCGGTCGCCTCATCGACGATCACGTCGATGACGTCGTCGTGCGTGACAATGCCGACGAGGCGGCCGCCGGCGTCGATAATCGGCAGCGCGATCAAGTCGTACTCCATCAGTTTGGAGGCGGCTTGCTCCTGGTCTTCATCGACGGTGGCGGAAACCACCTCGGTCTGCATGAATTCCGACACCGGACGATTGGCGGGCGCCAGGATCAGATCTTTCAAAGAGACGATGCCGATCAACCGCCGCTGGTCATCGACGACGTAGCAGTAATAGATCGTCTCGCGGTCGGGCGCCTCGCGCCGCAACCGTTCGATGGCTGCGGCCGCGGTGATTTCCGCCGGCACGGTGGCGTAATCGCTGGTCATCACCGCCCCGGCCGTTCCCTCGTCATAGGCGGCCAGGTTGCGGATGTCTTCGCGTTCGGCGTGGGCGAGCAGCGGCAGAATCTGCTCCAGGCGCTCATGCGGCAGGCGGCCGACCAGGTCGGCCCGCTCGTCGTGCGACATGTACGTCAGCAACGTGGCCATGGCGCCGCGATCCGTCAGCCCGGCAATGCCGTCCTGCAGTTCGGGCTCGAGGTAGGAAAACACCTCGGCCCGCTCCCGGCCGTTGAACAGGTTCAGGACAAACAGGGCCTCGGACGGCTGCAAATCGTCGAGCAATTCCGCTGCGTCGGCCGGGTGGTGCCCGACGAAGAATTCCCGCAGCGGGGCTTCATTTCGCTCGACGATTAATTCACGCAGGTCGGGCGCCAGCAAGGGATGTCGCATGATTTGCACCGTCTGCAAGGTACTCGGCTGCGACGCGCACGTCGCCGGCTGGCGTTGGGGGCTCGCGCCGGCGCGATCGTCCCGCGACGGGATCGGCCGGTAGTTGACGATTCAGCGTGGGGGCTGCTGAAAGCGGGATCGTTCGCGCCGCAGGGGAACCGGCCGAAAGCAAACCCGCCGCGAGGAATTCTAATCGCTCTGCCGCCTTTCGACGAGGGCCCCCGCACGCAATCTATTCGCCAGCGCATTAAAAAGCCCGCCGCGGCGCTCACCCTCTGCGAGACCGCGGCGGACAGGCTTCTGCGTGGAGCGAGCTTTTATAGTTTGCGCCGGTCGTCGCAGCAATTTCAGCCCGGAGTAGACAGGTAAGGCCGTTCCGCCTTGCCATGAATGGCATCCCGGCCGCCAAACTCGGCCGCCAACGGCTATTCGGCGGCCGGTTCGCCCGGCGATTTCGTTTCCGCGGAGGACTCGGCCTCCTCGACCGGCAGCGTGCTGAAGTAGCCGATCATCATTTCTTCCCAGGTCTGATCGCCCCAGCGCACGGTTTTCGTCGGGTCAGGGTTGGCCACGTTATCGGCCGAGTTGTCAAAATGAGCCGTACAAAGCAGCGTCGTCCCCTTGGGCAGCAGCTTGGGTTCGGCCAATTGGTAACGCAATTGCCAGTTGAAGTCGTAACGGGGAATGTCGAGGAGGATTTCGCGCCGGCCGTCGGGGTACTCGGCTTCGTAGCGGAACGACTTGCCGCGCAGGTGCATGTGCGGCGTCATATTGACCAGACGCACGTCTTCCTTGAAGCGATGCTTTGAGGTCGCCTCGTAATTGTCGGCGCCCGGCGGAATCTCCAAGAGTCGATTGGGCGCCATGCCGCCGCCGATTTTTGCTTTGACCTCGGAGGGGTCGGCATACACCAGGCCGATCGAACTGCGGTCCTTTTGCGGAGCGCCGTTCGGCGTGTAGTGGACCTGAAACAGAATTCGCGAACCGGCCGGCACAAACATAGCCGCCCCCTCGGGAAAGCGATTGGGAGGCATGCCCGGCGCATAACCGATCATGGCGCCGCGAGCGCCGCCGCGCAACTTGGCGCCCGGCGGCACGAAAATCGCCACGATATGGTGCACCACGTTGCGGTTGTCGGGACGCGCCTCGGCCGCTTTGACCCAGCGATCTTCCTTGAAGCCCGGATCGACCATGAAGTATTGATAGGCCACCACGCCTTCGGCCGGCACGTCGTAAGGTTCGTCGCGAATATAAAACACCTGATCGGGCTCGGGGATCTGCCAGCCGACTGTGAAGTCGCGGGGCTTGGGAAGCTGGGCCGGATCGCCTTTGGGGCTGCCTGCGTCGAGCCAATCGTAAATCAGTTGTCGTTCGGCGTCGTTCAGTCTCGCGTCGTTGGCGAACTTGCCATGCTCGGGGTTGGCAAACCAGGGCGGCATGCGTCCCTGATCGACAACTTCGCGAATCGTTTCGCCCCAGCCAACGACTTCCTCGTAGCTGGTCAGCGGAAACGGCGCGATCTCGCCCAATCGGTGGCATTCGACGCATCGCTGTTGGAGCAGCCGCACAATCTGGTTCGAATAGGTCACCTCTCCGTGCGGTTTGCGCTTCGGAACGCGCCCGATATAGCAACCGACGGCTCGCGCCTCGGGCATGCCGACCGGTTTGCCCGCCAGCAGTTCTTCCAGCGCCTGCTTCAAGTCTTCGCGGGTAGCCGCCGGGCGTTGGCGTCCGACAAGATACTGGTCGTCGATGCGGCCCCAGTAGCGAACCGTGCGGTCCTGATCGAGAACGAAGGCCTCCGGCGTGCGCACGGCGCCCATCTGATCCGCCACGACATTGCCCGGGTCCTTCAGTACGGGGAACGTGAGCTGATGGGCCTGGACGTAGGCTCCCACCTCGGTCAACGAATCCTGGCTGTTGGCGTTGATGCCGAAGAAGGCGACTCCGCGCGAATCAAACTCTTGAGCCAATTCTTGCAGCCGCGGAGCATACAACGTGGCCAGCGGGCACTCGCAACCCAGGAACGCAATGACGACGAGCTTTTTATCCGCCGCCTCGTCGAGAGCATGGACTTTGCCGCGAAAATCTCGCAGCGAGAAATTGTCCGCCTTGCGGCCCACAGGGCTGGGATGCTCATCGGCCGGCGCCGCTTGAGCGACAGCCAACAGCAGGAACAGCGGCGCAAGATAACCACGCATAGGGGAGATCCATTCCTTGTTTCGGTTGAGACGAAGGGGAATTGCGAGACGGCGCAAACAGGGGGCCTTCGGGGGAACCCCTGCCTGCCGAGCAATACAACCGCCGGGCGGCCGGTTCCCATGCCTTAGATACCCGGCAGAAGCCTCGCGAGTTTCAAACGGCAAACGCAGCCCTGTCGCGTGCCGCCCGGCCTGTTGCCTCGTTGAAAGAGATTGTCTCGCGCTTAGCCCTGCCGCCAGGCCCCGTTCCACGCCTCTTCAACTGGCGAAGATCTTATCCATCAGGCCAGCGATTTGCTTGAGTCGCTCCGGTCCTCCGCCGGGAATCTCGGCGGTTCCCCAGCCTTGATAGCCCACTTCGCGCAGGGCCGTCATGACGGCCGGCCAATCGCAATCGCCCTCCAGCAGTTCAACCTGGAAGCCTTTCCAAAGCCCCTCTTCGGCCATCTTCTTCGTGCTGAACTCCTTGATGTCGACTTTCAGGATGCGTTTGTCGAGCACGCGAATCCACTGCTCGGGCCAACCGTAGCGCAGCACGTTGCCGACGTCGAAGTAGGCGCCGACCTGGGGCGATTCCAGTTCGTCGATGTAGCGGGCTTCTTCCAGCGGGCTCAGCAAGAAGTTATTCCAGACGTTCTCCAGCGCAATCTTGATTCCCAATTCGCCGGCCAGCGGCAGCACCTTTTTGATTTCAGCCTGCGAACGCGTATAAGCGTCGGCGTAGGAGACTTCCTTGCTCACCACGGCGGGCACCAGCAATACCGTCGTGGCGCCGTAAGCCTTGGCGTCGCGGAGCGCCTGCTCCAGCGCAGCAGTGCCGCGTGCGCGGACTTCAGGATCCGGATGCGAGAGCGTATCTCGCCAGTGTGCCGAGTCGACGACGCCATGAATCGGGAGGCCGGTCTCGTCGCGCGCCTTGAGCACCTCGTCCTTGTTCAGGTTGCTCGGGGCGTTCAATTCCACGCCGTCGAAGCCAAGTTGCTTGAGCAGCTTGAACTTGTCGAGAATAGAACCGTCCAGTTGGATCATGCCCCACTTGACGGCCTTTTTCATCATCTTGGGCGTTTCTTCGGCGTGGGCCGAACCGCCTGGCGCGAGTTGTGCCGCGGCCACGGCCAGGCCGGCAGTCTTTAGAAAGTTGCGGCGGTCCAACAAATCGACCTCAAGCATGGCGGCTCCTCACGGAAATCATAGGGTCAAGCTGAATCATAATTTACCGCCCTCCGGCCAGCAACAGTTTGCGTCGGCCGCGGCCAGGCGGTAACGTGGCAGTGCCGCTGCCGGGGCATGAACCGCATCCAAACGGCCTTAGCACGCTCCTGCCGCTTGCCCATTGGCCCCGCCCCGCAATCCGCCGTCATTCCTTCCTGCCCTGGGAGAAGCTCGTCATGCCCTGCCGCCGTCGTTGGTCCGTAACGCCCGTGCGATTATATCGGATTGCCAATGGAGCTGCCGTGCGCGGCGCCCTTGCCGCATTCATCGTGATTTGCGCGGCGCTGGCCGGCAAAACAGACGTTGCCAGGGCTGAACCGCTGCCGGGTACCGAGCCCCTGGAGATGGAGGGCGATCTCGCCGATGCCATGGTGGCCGGGATCGACAAGTTTCTGCTGAACGAAATCGCCGCGTCGACCGAGGGACGGGCCAAGCGGTGGCGCCGCGATACCTCGTCGCCCGCTAACTACCAAAAATCGGTGGCGCCGAATCGAGCCCGACTGGCCAAAATCCTGGGCGCCGCCGATGCCCGTTTGGCGCCGACGAGTATGGAACTGATCGCCACGACGACCCGGCCGGCGCTGGTCGGCCGCGGCGAAGGCTATGAAGTACTGGCCGTCCGCTGGCCCGTCTTGCCGGGCATCCACGGCGAAGGCCTGCTGCTGCGGCCGGTCGGCAGCAAGCCGCTGGCCGACGTCGTGGCCGTTCCCGACGCCGACCAGACGCCCGAGATGCTGGCTGGCCTGGCGCCCGGCATCGAGCCCGACGCTCAGTTCGCCCGGCGTTTGGCGGAAAGCGGCTGCCGGGTGGTGGTTCCCGCGTTGATTGACCGGGCCGATACCTACTCAATCGCCGCCGGCGGTGCGCGACCGACGAACCAGCCGCACCGCGAGTTCATCTATCGCCAGGCCTACGAGATGGGCCGGCACGTGATTGGCTACGAAGTGCAAAAGATCCTCGCCGCGGTCGACTGGTTCGCCGCCGAGGCCGACAAGAACGACCCTGTGATCGGCGTGATGGGCTATGCGGAAGGCGGCCTCCTGGCTCTGAACGCCGCGGCGCTCGATTCTCGCATCGACGTCGCCTGCGTCAGCGGGTATTTCGAACCGCGCGAGGACGTCTGGCAAGAACCCATCTATCGCAATGTGTTCGCACTGCTGGATGAGTTCGGCGACGCCGAGCTCGCCAGCCTGATCGCTCCGCGTACGCTGATTGTCGAGGCCGCCCGCGTCCCCGATGTTTCTGGTCCTCCACCGGCCGGCAATGGCCGCAACGGCGCGGCGCCGGGTCGGCTCCGCACGCCGGACGTTGCCGAGGTCAAGCGCGAACTCGAGCGGGCGCGAGCGCTGACGAAAGGTTTGCAGCCGGCCGCCGCGTTGGAATTGGTCGTCAGCGGCGATGGCGGCGGTCTGCCCGGCAGTGCGAAGGCGCTGGAAGCATTTCTGCAGACCTGCGGCGGAAAGCTTGCTCCCGCGGCTGGTTCGCCCGTCACTCTGCGAGGCGAGTTCGACGCGCAGAGGCGGCTCAAGCGGCAATTCGACGAACTGACCGACTACACGCAGGCGCTGATGCACGAGAGCGAGTACACGCGCCGAGATTTCTGGTCGAAAGCCGACCGCTCCAGCCGGTCCGTCGAGAAGTGGCAAGCCTCATCCGAGCCGTACCGCGAGAACTTTTACAACGAAGTCATTGGCCGATTCGACCGTCCGCTGCTCAAGCCCAACGTCCGAACCCGTAAGATCTACGACGAGCCGAAATACGTCGGTTACGACGTCGTAATGGACGTCTTTCCCGACGTGTTTGCCTACGGCATCCTGCTATTGCCGAAAGATCTCAAACCAGGCGAACGTCGTCCCGTCGTGGTTTGCCAGCACGGCCTGGAAGGACGACCGCAGGACGTGGCCGATCCGAAGGTCAACCATCCGGCGTACAGTCAGTACGCTCTGCGGCTGGCGGAACGAGGCTTCATTGCGTATGCACCGCAGAACCCGTACATCTTCACCGATCGCTTCCGTACTTTGCAGCGCAAGAGCAATCCGCTCAAGAAGACGCTCTTCTCGACGATCGTGCCGCAGCACCAGCAGACGGTGAACTGGCTGGCCTCGCTGCCGATGGTCGATCCGGAACGGATCGGCTTTTACGGCCTCTCGTACGGCGGCAAGTCAGCGATGCGGATCCCGGCGTTGGTGAAAGGCTACTGCCTGTCGATTTGCTCGGCCGACTTCGACGAATGGATTTGGAAGAATGTCTCGACGCGCGCCCGGTATAGTTACATGGGAACGGGCGAATACGAAATGTTCGAGTTCGACCTGGGCAACACCTTCAATTATGCTGAAATGGCGGGGCTGATTGCACCGCGGCCCTTCATGGTCGAACGCGGGCATCGCGATGGCGTGGCTCCCGACGAATGGGTGGCCTACGAATACGCCAAGGTGCGTCTGCTGTACGTCGACTTGAAGATTCCCGAGCGGACGACCATCGAGTTTTTCGACGGCCCCCACTCGATCCACGCCGTCGGCACGTTTGCCTTTTTGCACCAACATTTGAAATGGCCCGAACCGACGAAGTGATCCACCCTGCGGGCATGTCGCCGCGCGATCCGGAACTCTGCATCGCGTCCTCCCGACGGTCCCAGTTATCGCCCGCCCGCAGAGTGCGAACGCGCCGAGAGTCGCAGCATCCAACAGAGCATTCGATGCGCGTTTCGGTCGGGGTTTTGCTTGCACGTTGCTCTCCGCCGCGCCGACGGCAGTTGTGCAGTTTTCAGCCTTAGCGACAAAGGCGTCCCGTGAAGCTACTCTCCGGCGCTTTTGGCTCCAAAACGAGGTTATTCATGCTGCTGGCACTGATGGTAGTTCTCTGTGGTCTGTTGACGCTTGGCTTTGCCGGACCTCAGGGCCCCGCCGCTCACGCGGCAGGCTTCGAATTGCGCGACGGCGATCGCGTCGTGCTGTTAGGCGGCACGCTCATCGAGCGAGAGCAGAACCAAGGGTATTGGGAGACCATGCTCACGGCCCGCAATGCGAAGAAGAACATCGTCTTTCGCAATCTTGGCTGGAGCGGCGACACCGTCTTTGCCGACGCTCGCGGCGGCTTCGGCACGCCGGCGGACGGCTTCCGGGAGATGAAAGAACTGATCGAAGGCGCTCAAGCCAACCGTGATCTTCGTAAACTACGGCGCCAATGAGGCGTTTGAAGGCGAAGCCGGCTTGCCTCGCTTTCGCGAGGGGCTCGACGCGCTGCTCGACATGCTCGACGCCACGAAGGGGCGCATTTGTTTGATCGCTCCGCCGCAGCACGAAAAGATCGGACCTCCGTTGCCCGATCCGGCGCCCTATAACCGTAACCTGTCGCTATATCGCGACGTCCTCCAAGAAACGGCGGAACGGAGAAGTTATGGCTTCGTCGACTTGTTCGCCTTGTTCGGCCAATTGAAGCTGCAGCCCGGCGACCATCTGACGGATAACGGCGTCCACCTCACGGCGTACGGCTATTGGCGCACCGCCGATATACTCGGCGACGCGCTGGGCCTGCCGGCATCGCCTACCAAGACGGAAATCAATGCAAGCGATATTGCAGCAGGGAAACCGCATCGATTCCAAAAGGCGTATCTCACGGCTCCGTCGCCCGCTGGCATTTCCTCGGCGCTGGATCCGGCTGTTTCTGAAACGATTACCGCTCAAGGCCTCGAGCATGGATCGTACAAGTTGGTGATCGACGGCAAACTCGCGGCGTCCGCTTCGGCCGAACAATGGGCCAAGGGCGTTGCGATCAAGAGTGCGCCGGATGATGAACAGGCGGAGCAACTGCGGCTGGCGATCATTCGCAAGAACGAGCTCTATTTTCATCGCTGGCGGCCGCAAAACGTGACGTACCTGTTCGGTTTCCGCAAGCACGAACAGGGGCAGAACGCCAAGGAGATCGTCCAGTTTGATCCGCTGATCGCCGCCGAAGAGAAGTTGATCCGCAAGTTAAAAACTCCCCAGGCGCATGCCTGCGACTTCATCAAGCACAACTGAGTCGACCGCGAGCGCGAAAGACGGCTCGTCTTCAGACCAATTGAAAGAAAGATGGGAAGAGATTGAGGGACATGGCGAGATTTAGCCGATGCGTTCTATTCCTGGCCGCGCTGTCATGCTGTGCGTCTGCCTTTGCCCAGCGAGACTTGAAGGATATTCCGCCGCCCGATCCAGAGCTCGAGCGCAAGTCGTTTCAGATTGCCGACGGCTTTGAAGTCAACTTGTTCGCGGCCGACCCTCTGCTGGCCAAGCCGATCCAGATGAACTTCGACCCGGCCGGCCGGCTGTGGGTCGCCAGTTCGGAAATCTATCCCCAGATTCTGCCGGGGCAAAAGGCCAATGACCGGATCGTCGTACTGGAAGACGCCGACGGCGACGGCAAGGCCGACAAGACGCACGTCTTCGCCGAAGGGCTGCTGATTCCCACGGCCGTGGAACCCGGCGACGGCGGCGCCTACGTAGCCAACAGCACCGAACTGGCTCACCTGGCCGATACCGACGGCGACGGCAAAGCCGATCGCCGCCGCGTGATGCTCTCGGGCTTCGGCACGGAAGACACGCACCACATTCTGCACACGTTCCGCTGGGGGCATGACGGAATGCTGTATTTCAACCAGTCGATCTACATCCATAGTCATATCGAGACGCCATGGGGCGTACGGCGGTTGGGCGGCGGCGGCATCTGGCAGTTCCGTCCCGATACGATGCAATTGGAGGTTTTCTGCCGCGGCTTCGTCAACCCGTGGGGGCATCACTTCGACCGTTGGGGGCAGTCGTTTGCGACCGACGGGGCGTATGGCGAAGGGATCAATTACGTGTTTCCCGGCGCCACGTTCGTCACGGCGCCGGGCGCCAAGCGAATTCTCAAGGGCCTCAATCCGGGCAGTCCCAAACACTGCGGACTGGAACTGGTCAGCGGCCGCCATCTGCCCGACGACTGGCAAGGCAACGCCCTGACCAACGATTTCCGCGCTCATCGCGTTTGCCGCTTCGTACTTTCCGAAGATGGTTCGGGCTACGCGTCGCGAGAGCAGCAAGAGTTAATCAAGACCGCGCACGTGGCATTCCGGCCGATCGACGTGAAAATGGGGCCCGACGGCGCCATCTACATTGCCGACTGGTACAACCCGATCATTCAACATGGAGAAGTCGACTTCCGCGATCCGCGCCGCGACCACGTCCACGGCCGCATCTGGCGCGTGACGGCCAAGGGCCGCCCCCTGGTTGAGCGTCCGAAGCTGGTCGGCGCTTCGACGGAAGCGCTCTTGGAAGCGCTCAAGGCGCCTGAAGAATATACGCGGCGCCAGGCAAAACGCGTGCTGAAAGAACGCGGCGCGGAAATCCTGCCGCAGTTGGCCGATTGGATCGCCCGGCTCGATGCATCGCAGCCGCAGACGGAACATCATCGGCTGGAGGCTTTGTGGACGTATCAGTCGATCGACGTGGTCGAGCCGCGTTTGCTCTACTCGCTATTGCGCTCGCAAGATCATCGCGTGCGCGCGGCGGCCACGCGCGTGGTCTATCATTGGCATCATCGCCTGCCGCGGCCCTTGGAGTTATTGGCAGAGCGCATTGCCGACGATCACCCTCGCGTCCGGCTGGAAGCGGTGCGGGCATTGAGCCAATTGGGCTCGGCCGCGGCCATGGAGACGGCGCTGAAGGCCCTGGAGCGGCCGATCGACGCCAACCTGGATTTCGCCCTCTGGTTGACCGCGCGCAAATTGGCGCCCCACTGGCTGCCCGCCCTGCAAGCGGGCAAGTTCGCCGCGGGCGGAAACGCAGCCGCTTTGGAATTCGCTCTAAAAGCAGTCGATTCGCCCGCCGTCGTGCCGCCGCTCATCGCCTTGCTGCAAGCGGGCAAAGTGCCGCCGCAACGTGAAGAAGGCGTGCTGACGCTGATCGCATCGCTTGGCAATCCGGCCGATTTGTCGTTGGTCTTTGCTCTCGCCCTGCGCAGCGAGACGCCTGCAGCACGACAGGCCATCTTATTATCAGCGTTGGCCCAGGCAGCGCGTCAGCGCAAAGTGCGGCCGCAGGGAGACCTGGCTCGCGTCGGCAGCGTGTTGAACGCTCCGGACAGAGCATTGCGCATCGCGGCCTGCGAGGCCGTTGGCGCCTGGCGGATTGAGCAACTGCTTCCCAACCTGGCGACTCTGGCGTTGGCGGATGACGCGACCGACTCCGTGCGGGCAGCGGCGGCGCAAGCTTTGGCGCAAATCGGCGGAGAGGCGAGCCGCAAGACGCTGGAGCGATTGTGCGATCCGTCACGGCCCGCGGCGACGAGAATGATTGGCGTAGAGGTCCTGGCCGCCGTGGATCCGCCTGCCGCAGGCGTCATGGCGATTGAACTGCTCAGCGAAGGGCCGGCAGGATTGGATCCGGCGCCCGTGATCCACGCCTTCTTGCAGCGCAAGGCGGGCCCGGCGGCGTTGATCGCCGCGCTGACCAATCGCAAGCTCCCCGCCGACGCGGCCAAGCTCGCCGTGCGCGGCTCGAGATTCGGCGCGAAGCGAGGAAGCTCTGGTCGACGCGCTGCGGAAAGCGGGTGGATTGACCGGGACCGCGCCGATGTTGACGCCGGAGCGATTGGCCGATTTCGTCGCGGAAGTGCGCGCGTCGGGCGATGCGGCCCGCGGCGAAGCGATCTTTCGACGCCAGGAGCAGGGCTGCATGAAGTGCCACGCCATCGGCGGGGCCGGAGGCCAGGTCGGCCCCGACCTGGTCAGCGTCGGCGCCAGCGCGCAAGTCGACTATCTGGTCGAGTCGATTCTTTTACCCAACAAGGCCGTCAAAGAAAATTACCATTCGCTGGTCGTGGCGACCGACGAAGGTCAGATCATCACGGGCATCAAGATCCGCCAAACCGACAAAGAGCTGATTCTCCGGAACTCGGACGACCGCGAGCTCTCAATTGCGCTTGACGCGATCGACGAGCAGGCGCCAGGCGCGTCGCTGATGCCGGCCGGATTGGCCGACTCTTTGACGCACCAGGAACTGGTCGACTTGGTGCGGTTCTTATCCGAGTTGGGTAAGGTCGGGCCTTATTCGATCGGCAATGCACGTCTCGTCCGGCGCTGGCAAACCGTTGCCCTGCCGCCGGCTCGGGCGCCCGACGATGCGGCCCCCTGGCAGCCCGTCTACAGCCAGGTCTCCGGCAGCTTACCCTTGACGGCGCTGCCGAGCGGCAACGCCCAAAGACAGACTTACGTCCGCTGCCAGTTCGACGTGACGACGGGCGGGCCGACGCTGTTGCGGTTGAACTCGACGCAAGGGCTTGGCGCATGGCTGGACGGCCGCGCCATTGAACTGGCGCAAGAACTGAAGCTCGACCTTTCGGCCGGCCGGCATTCATTCATTCTGGGAGTCGATCGTGCATCTCGCAGCGACGGGCTGCGCGTCGAGTTGGCCGACCTGCCCGATTCCCCTGCCCGCGTGCAAATTGTGACCGGCAAATAAGTCGCTGCAATTCGCAGCAGATGGCCCGGGACTTCCGGCCAGAGCTACGTAGGAAGGCTCATGCAAGCTAGAATGAGTTGTCGCTTCGAGTCATTCGGCACGCTGCATCGGTGCGAGGGGTCGGGATGGAAGACTTCGAGAAGTTGGGAGCGTTCTATCTGGGACGCACCTACGATGTTTCCGAGCGCCGGGCGAATCCCGAGCTGCTCCTCTACAGTTCGCGAGACCTGACCACGCACGCCGTCTGCGTGGGAATGACGGGCAGCGGCAAAACGGGCTTATGCCTGACGCTGCTGGAAGAGGCCGCTATCGACGGCATTCCCGCCATCGCGATCGACCCCAAAGGCGATCTGGCGAATCTGCTGCTCACGTTTCCTGAGTTGAAACCAGCCGACTTCCAGCCTTGGCTCGACCCGGGCGATCTCCAGCGCAGCGGAAAGACGGCCGACCAGCTTGCCGCGGAAACGGCCGACGGCTGGCGACAAGGCCTGGCGGAATGGGGACAGGACGGCGCCCGCATCGCGCGCTTTCGTAATGCGGTGGATCTGGCCGTCTACACGCCCGGCGCCAGCATCGGCTTGCCGCTGACCGTGCTGCGGTCGTTCGCTGCTCCGCCGCAGGCGATCCTCAACGACGCCGACGCATTTCGCCAGCGCATTGCCGCGGCCGCCTCAGGCCTGCTCGCCTTGCTCGGAATCGATGCCGACCCCTTAACCAGTCGCGAGCATATCCTGCTGTCCCGACTGTTCAAACGCGCCTGGCGAGCGGGCGAAAAGCTGAGCATGCCCGGCTTGATCCGCGAGATTCAATCGCCGCCGATCGACAACATCGGCGTACTCGATCTGGAGACCTTCTTTCCAGCCAAAGAACGCTTCGAATTGGCGATGCGGCTGAACAATCTGCTGGCATCGCCCGGCTTTTCCGGCTGGATGGAAGGCGAACCGCTCGACATCGGAAAGTTGTTGTTCACGAGCGACGGCAAACCGCGGCTGTCGGTGATCTCGATCGCCCATTTGTCCGACGCCGAACGGATGTTCTTCGTGACCATCCTGCTGAATGAGATGACGGCCTGGACGAGAACGCAATCGGGCACGTCGAGCTTGCGGGCGATTCTGTACATGGACGAAATCTTCGGCTACTTCCCTCCCTCGGCCAATCCGCCGTCGAAGACGCCTATGCTCACGCTGCTCAAACAGGGCCGCGCGTTCGGCTTGGGCGTCGTGCTGGCCACGCAGAATCCCGTCGACTTGGACTACAAGGGACTTTCTAACGCGGGGACGTGGTTCCTCGGCCGGTTGCAAACCGAGCGCGATCAGGCCCGAGTGCTGGACGGACTGGAAGGCGCCTCGGCCGCGGCCGGCGCTCGTTTCGACCGGCAGCGCGCCGCCGCGACGTTGTCTGCCCTCGGCAGCCGAGTATTCTTGATGAATAACGTCCACGAAGACGAGCCCGTCGTGTTTCAAACTCGCTGGACGTTGTCGTACCTGCGCGGACCATTGACTCGCGACCAGATCAAGTTGCTGATGGACGAGCGACGGGCAGCGTTCCAACCTCCGACGCCTGCTACAGAGACGGCGCGAAGAGGGCGCCGGCCAGAACGCTGGACGCCCGGCCCCTTTTGCCGCCGGAAACGCCTGAGGCATTCTGGCCCGTGCAAATCGAGGCGCCTGGCAGCCGCATTGCTTACCGCCCTCAACTGCTCGGCGCCGGGCGGTTGCACTATGTCGAGGCCAAGGCGGGAATTGATCGCTGGCAGGAGATTGTTGCGCTCGCGCCGGCCGAAGCCACAAGCGGTAGTATCTGGGACCAGGCGACGTTGTTGCAACAAGCTGACATCGCTGCCAAGTTGGAGAGTCAACCGGAAGCCGGTGCAGGGTTCTATCCTCTCCCTGCCGATTTCTCCCAGGCGAAGAACTATGCGGCGTGGTCCAAGGCGCTCAAAGCTCATTTCTATCGCAATGTTACTCTGGACCTGTGGAAATGCGACGCCTTGAAGCAAAGCTCGCGCACCGAGGAATCCAAAGGCGATTTTCTGGCCCGATTAGCGCCACGCGGCGCGCGAGGAACGCGACGCCCAGGTGGAGAAACTGCAAACGGATTATGCCTCGAAACTGGCGACGCTCAAGGAACGAATTCGCAAGGCCGAACAGCGAGTCGACCGCGAGAAATCGCAATCGACCCAGCAAACGCTGCAAGCCGCCATCTCCTTCGGGGCTTCGGCGTTGGGGGCCTTGTTGGGACGCAAGCTGGCGAGCACGGCCAACATGAATCGCGCCGCTTCGGCCATGCGCACGGCCGGCCGGGCCGCGCGCGAGCATGGAGACATCAAGCAGGCGGAAGACTCGGTCGAAGCGCTCCAGCAGCGGCTAACGCAACTCGAGGCGGAGTTTCAAGCCGAAGTCGACCGCAGCGAGGCGGCGATCAAGCCGGACGCACTGCAGCTCGAACCGTGGACGATCCGCGCCAAGAAAAGCGAAATTGCCGTCGACCGCGTGACGCTCATCTGGATGCCGTGGAACGTCGATGCCGCCAACCAAGCGACTCCGGCCTTCGATCAGATTCGGCCCTAGAGCTCTCTCGTCGGGGCTTAATCCACTATCAATGGTTGTGAAGAAAGTGACCATGTTCGCACCGCACCCTGCGTTTCGTTGGTTGCCGATTGCCCTTGGCCTCCTACTGCCTCTGACGGCTGTCGCCATGAATCCTGCGGCTCCCGAGAGCCTGACGCAAAAAGAGGCTGAGGAAATCCAGCAGCAGTTGACGGCGCTTGATCAAAAGCTGTCGGCCTTGCGAGATGAAGCGGAGCAAGCCGATAAACCTCGTAGGCTGGACCTGATTGCCGACGCGGAGATATTCTCCAAAGGCGTCGCCTGGGCCCTGCGTTACGAGATGAAGTTCGCGGCGGCCGATATCTCACTGATCAAAAGATCGCTGGAACGAGGCCAACAGCGTGCCGATGCGCTGGCCCGCGGCGGCGGCGAGCAGGCTGGCGAGCCAGGGCGGATGGCTTGCGGTTATGTTTCGGCCGTTGATGGTTCGACGCAGCCATTCGGCCTGGTCGTTCCGGCCGGCTACGATCCGCAGCGTCGCATCCGGTTGGACGTTGTGTTGCACGGCAGCACGCGCCCGTAGGGTTGAGCGAGCTTCGTTTCATAGATCGCTTTGAAAAGCCGGCAGGCCCGCCGCCGGCGCTCAGCGAGCAGCCGTTCATCGAACTGCATCCCCTGGGCCGCGTCGAGAATTGCTACCGTTGGGCCGGCGAAACCGACGTGTTCGAGGCCATCGAGGCGGTCTGCCGACGGTACAACGTCGATCGGGATCGGATCATTCTGCGCGGCATGTCGATGGGCGCCTCGGGAACCTGGCACCTGGGGCTCAAACATCCCGACTTCTTTGTCGCCCTCGGCCCCTACTGCGGCTACGTCGACACGCACCGCTTCTCGCAGACGCCCCTGCCGAATTTCATCAAGGTCGGCCCGCTGCCCGAACGCCAGGAGCGGGCCTGCACATGCTCGACTCGGTCGACTACGCCGCCAATGCCGGCGTCGTGCCGGCCATCGCCTGCATGGGAGATCAGGACGTCTTCTTCGAGGCCCACCAGATCATGGCCGAGGCGATGCGCAAGGAAGGACTGCAACTGGTCAACCTGATCTCGCCCGGCACAGGGCACAAGATCGACCCGATAACCCATCGCGAGCAGATGCGGCTGATCGGCGCCTTTGCGGCCGCGGGGCTCGATCATGCACCTCGCAAGCTGCGGTTCGTCACCTGGACGCTCAAGTATTCAAGCTGCCATTGGCTGCGAGTGCTGGGACTGAAACGCCATTACGAGCGGGCCGAACTGGCGGCCGCACTGAACGATGATGGCTCCATTGAGGTCGATGAACCGACCAACGTCACCGCGTTCGCCTTGACGCTGCCGGGTCGCTGGGCGACGCCGTCGCACTTGCGAATCGGCGGCAAGGAAGTGAAACCGCTCATGCCGCCTGCCAAATCAGGCTCCCCGATCATTCTGACGCTGCAAAAAGGCACTGGGTCGCACTGTCAGATGCGGACGGCGGACAGGCTTACAACGGCAAACGTCCTGGCGTACAAGGCCCGATCGACGACGCCTTCGCAACGCCCTTCTTGTGCGTGCGAGGCACAGGCCGTCCCTGGAACGCGACCGCACAGGCTTGGGCCGACGCCAACTTGCAGCGCTTCGACTACGAGTGGAACCGCTACTTTCGCGGCGAATTGCCGATCAAGAACGACATCGACGTGACCGAGGCCGATCGGCAACGCTGCAATCTGATCCTGTTTGGCGACCCGGGCTCGAACAAGCTGCTGCGCAAAGCACTGCCCGCATTGCCCATCGGCTGGACCGAGCGACGAATTGGAAATGGCGGGCGGGCGCTATTCCGCGGCCGATCACGCCCCGGCGCTGATCTGCCCCAGCCCCTGGGCGAACGAAACGCATTACGTCGTGCTCAATAGCGGTCACACATTCCACGAATCAGAGCTTTCGTCGCTCAATTATTTGCTCTTTCCCCGCTTGGGAGACTGGGCCGTTTTCAAACTGGGCCCTTCGCAACCTGCCGTCCCTGCGACATTGCTCAACGAGGAACTGCTGGAAGCCGGCTTCTTTGACGAACAGTGGCGGTTTCCTGAGAACTCTACCGACGTTCCGGCGACTTCTCGCTGAAGCGGCGCTGTCGCTGCCGCATCTGCCGCAAATGCGGCAACGCGCAATCATCCGCGCTCAAATCCGCGAATACCCTGCGGCCGTGCTGCTGCCGAACTTGTCGATTTCCAACCCCATGTGTTGCGCCAGCGAAACGAACAAATTGGCCAACGGCGTGTTTTGCTTGACATCGTGGGCGATGTGCCGGCCGTGCTTGAAGCCGCCGCCGGCTACGATCGTCGGAACGTTGTGCCAGTCGTGACTGCTGGCGTTGCCCAGGTTCGAACCGAACAGCACGGCAGTGTGATCCAACAGGGGCCGGCCATTTTCCTCGACGCTCTTCAACCTGGTTAGAAAGTCGTTGAAGGCGGCGAATTCGGCCTCTTCGATGATTCGCAGTTCGTCGATCTTGGCCGGGTCCTTGCCGTGGTGCGACAAGTTGTGCCAATCGTTGCGGACTCCCTCAATATTGCTGGGCGTGGCGTTCATGCCGCTGAGTTGGAAGGTGACGGTTCGCGTCGAATCGGTCTGCAGCGCCAGCACGATCATGTCCGACATCAGTCGCTGCTTGCCGATGGCGTCATTGCGATCGGCGATGTCGGTCGGCTGCTTCGCCTCGGGCTTGGGCTTGGGACGGCGAACCCAGCCCTGCGATTGCTGCAGTCGCGACTCCAGATCGCGCACCGCCGTAAAATATTCGTCGAGCTTGTTGCGGTCGCGAGGCCCGACCTCCGTTTGCAGGCGTTTCGCTTCGCCCAGCACGGCGTCCAGAATGCTGCGGCCGCGCTGCAATTGCGCATCTCGTCCGCCACTTCACGCTCCGAACCCTCAATGAACAACGCCTTGAACAGTCTGGCGGGCGACGTCTCGCCGGGAATCTCGACGCCGTTGGACGTCCACGACATCGAGCGGCCGCTGGTTGACAGCACCAGCGAGGGAAACCGCGTTTCGATGCCGATCCGCTCGGCAATCAACTGGTCGAGCGACACCGTATTGTGAAAGCCCGCCAGCCCCGGCCGCTGCGCCGAAGTGAGCCAGGTCAACTCCGAAGCGTGCCCGTTGTTGCCTTGCTGTTCCGGGTGGCTCAGCCCGGAGAAGACGGTGAAGTCCTGCCGATGCTGCTCAAGTAACTTCAGGTACGGCGTGAGCTCGTAATCGTCGCCCGCCTGTTCCGGAAACAAGAACGGGCCGTGAAAGCCCAGCGTTGCGCACATGGCAACAAAACGGCGCGGCGAGCGGTTCTCTGCAGCTCGAACGAAGCTCGGCTGCATGGCTTCGAGCAGCGGCAAGCTCAACCACGCGGCGCCCGCGCCGCGCAGAAAATGGCGGCGACTGATTGCAGGGCGAGTACTGACATAGGAGCGTGCGTCATTCTCATTTTCTCCGGAAAATCTCGCTCGTCACCGCCAATCTTACCAAATCCCGCATGCCGTGGCCGGACATGCGAGCTTGTTCCACAATTCGGTCGATCTCTTCACGATCCGAAAATCCCATCTCGCGGCCCGTCGCAAACGTGAGCAGCTTGCGAACGAAAGCCTCGGCCAGCACGTCGGGATTGCTCGCCAGCAGTTCGCGGAACTCCCGAAAGCCGGCGAAGCTCCGCCCTTCGGCAAGCTGGCCGCTGGCATCGACCGGCGGGCCAAGTTTATATCGCACTTTGCGGCCGTCGATCTCCAGGTCGACCCGATCGCCGCCGCCAAGACTGCGAAAGCGATCGCGCCAGCCGCCGATCGGATCGAAGCTCTCCAGCGCGAAGCCTGGCGGATCGATCGCCTGGTGACAGCCGCGGCAGGTTTCCAGCTTGCGATGCTTGTCGAGCAATTCCCGCAGCGTCGTCGCGCCGCGAATGTCCGGCTCGACTCCCGGAATGCCGGGCGGCGGTGGCGGCGGGTTCTGACCGAGGATGCGCTGCGTGACCCACACGCCGCGGACCACGGGCGACGTGTTTGTTCCGTTCGCCGAAACCTTCAACACGCTGGCCTGACTCAAAAAGCCGCCGCGCACGCTTTCCGGCGGCAGTTTGACTGGGCGGAGTTCCGGCCCCTTCACGCCGGCAATTCCATAATGCTCGGCCAGCCGGCTGTTGAGCATGGCGAAGTCCGACTTGACGATGTGTGTTGCGCTCAAGTTGTCATCGAGCAGCTTGCGAAAGAAAGCTCGGGTCTCCGCCACCATCGACCACTGCAAGAAGGGATCGAACTCCGGAAACAACTGGCCGTCGGGCGTCGTGAAGTCGATCTCGCGCAAATTGAGCCAGGCGTCGGTGAAGTCGGCGACGAACCGTTCCGCATGAGGATGCCCCAACAGCCGTTCGGCTTGCGCGAGCAACGTCTTCGGGTCCCGCGTCAGCCGGGCGGCGGCGGCCGCCGCTAACAATTCGTCGTCTGGCGCCGTGCGACTCAGGAAATAAGACAACCGGCTGGCAAGTGCAAAATCGTCGAGCACGCCCGCAGGCTCGCGCAAATAGAGAAAGTTGGGGGAACAAAGAATTGCGGTCACCGCAGCCTGCAGCGATTCTTCAAACGTCGCCCCGTGCTCAAGTTGCGCAGTGAAGAGATGAACGTACGGTTGCGCGTCCGCCGGCTCAACCGGTCGCCGAAAGGCTCGCGAGGCCACGCGCACCAGCGCCGGCGTAACGTCGGCTGGCGGATTGGAAGAAACAATCGCGAACTTGGGCGCGTACCAGGGCTTCTTTCGATCGGCGGGATTGCGCGGCTCGATCTCCTTGCGGCTCAGGCCGTCGAAGACCAAATGATGGCCGCGGCTGGGAAACTCGTCCGTCAACGGCCCTTCAAGCTCGACGCTTTGGACGGCCAGTCCTGGACCGGAATATTCCGAGACGCCATGCTGCCGGATTTCATTATTCCGATCGGAAATGCCGTAGGGCATGATTTCGATCATATAACGAGCCGGTATCCAGACGCGCGCCTCGATAACCGCAGGCTTGCCGGGCGGCGCTGCAAAATAGCCGAAGGTCGGCTTCTCGGCGCCGCGGGCGAAGGTCGTGGCGCCAAGGGCGAACGTGATCGGCTCCTCGCTTTGGAAGGCGTAACAAGTCACGCGCACACGATACCAGCCGTCCTTCTGCACGTTGGCCTCTCGCAACATACCGGAAGGATAACCGTATTGCTTGAAGAAAACGACGGCGCCGTCTTCGCGTTTCAGCCAAATCTTTCCCAACCACTGTTCCGCGCCTCGCGTGTCGGCATAACGGGCGTTAACTGTCTTGTTCGGCGGAGGCTCGGTTGTGCGTTGCGCGGCCTGCTCGAGGACATCGGTCGCGCACTCCAGGTAACGCTGCATTTGCACCATGGAAAGATTGAGCGCCTCGCCGACGTTGTCGAACTCGTGCGACCGGCCGTCTTCCGGCAATCGATCTGCGAGCTTCAGATTCGTGCCGAACAGATCGTTCAGCGTGTTCTCATACTCGCGCCGATTCAAACGCCGCAGGACAGTTCCCTTGGCGGCCCGATGCGCGGCGTCAAGGTCGCGGTGCAATGCCTTGATGAAAGTTGTCCGCTCGACGGACGCCGGCTGAGCCGCATCTTGCGGCGGCATCTCGCCGTCATTCACGCGGTCGTAGATTCGCTCCCAGCGAGCGAACGCAGCCGGATCTGCCAAATCCCGGCTAAGCTTCTGCAGATCGAGCCCGCCTTCGGTCGCGCCGCCGCCGTGGCAATCAACACAATGGGCTTGGAGAAACGCGTTCGCGTTTTGAACTTCGCCCGCTTCAAGCGACGGAAGCCGGCAATTCAATGCTAGCAATGCGAGCCGAATGTCGCAGTGATCAGACGCCAGAAACGCTCCTGTGACCTACGATGCAGGCAACTCCCGACGGCGCAAGTCATTTGCCATTCTCCCGTTCATGTTTCCCTCGACGCCGCGAAACTCCGCCCAGTATACTCGCCTCGTAGCTTGCATGAAGATTTCGATCAGAAGAATGCAATGACAAAGGACGACCGTGGAATCCGGTTTGTCGGGCCGCGGGCGAATAGCAGCCCTGAAGCCGCCGGCGAGATGCGGCGCCGGCGGCTATACGCTAGACTTTCAGGCCCTGTCGTTTGCGATTTACCCAGGAATGCATTGCATGGCGTCCATTCATCCCGACCTGGCCGACACCGGAAGCTGGATTTTCGTCGTGCTGGCGCTGGCGGTCGTCTGTGGATTCGAAGCCGTCAATGGCTTTCATGATACGGCAAATGCGGTCGCAACCGTCATCTACACGCACACGCTGCGTCCCTGGAAAGCCGTCATCTGGTCCGGCTTCTGCAACTTTATCGGCGTCTATCTGGGCGGGCTGGCTGTGGCGTTCACCATTGTCCATCTGCTGCCGGTCGACTTACTCGTGAACGTCGAAAGCAGCCAGGGCATGGCCATGGTCTTCTCGTTGCTCGGAGCCGCCATGGCGTGGAACTTCGGCACCTGGCGCCTGGGCTTGCCGGCCTCTAGTTCGCACGCCTTGATCGGCTCTATTCTCGGCGTCGGTCTGGTCAACAGCGTCTTGGAGGGCAAAGCGCTCGGAAGCGGCGTCAATTGGGATAAGGCGCTGGAAGTCGGCTTGTCGCTGTTGCTCTCGCCGCTGATAGGCTTTGGCCTGGCAGCCATCCTGCTGCTGTTCGCCAAGTGGACCGTTCGCCAGCAGGAACTGTATCAAGCGCCGGTGGACGGACAGCCGCCGCCCGGCTGGATTCGTGCAATCCTGATCTTTACCTGTACGGGCGTCAGCGTCGCGCACGGCTCTAACGATGGTCAGAAGGGAGTCGGGATCGTGATGCTGATCCTGATTGGCTTGCTGCCGGCCCACTACATGGTCAACCTGAGCGACGGCCGCGAGCAGGTTGCGGCAACGCGTGAAGCAGCGGGCCAACTGGCGGCTTTCGCCCATCAGAAATCGCTGGAAGCTCAAGACGCCGAGCGTGAATCGCACGAGGTCGAACGCCTGCTCGACGGCGTTAGCTCGTACGACGCATTAGACGTCGAAGACCGCTGGCGCCTACGCGCGGCGATTCTCGAACTCGACGCCGCCGTGCGCCGCGCCTTGGTGCGACAAGGCGACGGCCTTTCGGACAAGAAAAGAGAGCAAATACTCGCCTTGAGGCGACAACTCACCGCGCCCATCGAGTATGCTCCGACTTGGGTGCTGCTGATGGTCGCCTTGTCGCTCGGCGTAGGCACGACGATTGGCTGGAAGCGAATCGTGGTGACGGTCGGCGAGAAGATCGGCAAGATGCATCTCAGCTACGGCCAGGGCGCCTGCTCCGAGTTGGTGGCCATGAGCACGATCGGCCTGGCCGACAGTCTCGGCTTTCCTGTCAGCACGACGCACGTGCTTTCATCGGCCGTCGCGGGGACGATGGTCGCCAATCGCGCCGGCGTGCAGGCTGACTCGATCAAGAAGATCCTCTGGGCCTGGGTCTTGACCTTGCCCGCTACCATGCTGCTGGCCGGCGGCGCCTTCTATTTGTTCCGAATTTGGGCCGGCTAAAACCAGACCGCTTCGCGCGGTGCGCTACTCCTGGCGAGACAGAATGGCGCCTAACATAGCCGCCACTGCAAGACCACAAGCGCCCAGGACGAGCATGAAAATGGGCAAGATCATTGCGAACGCAACCTCATTTGGCTGACTGACGCCGTGGAGCGTCGGGGGGGGGAGCGAGACGCCTCAAGGTCCCGGCCTCGAGCGCGTTCCCCTTTCTGATAAGACGCCCTTGCGGCGTCGATTGAGCGCCGCCGGGCAGATTTTTTTTGTAACCCGCGCGAGGGAAGCCGATCCTCATCGCGACTGCCTGACAAGCAAGGCGACTCAATCCGCTGAAAATCCGCCCCTTTTTTCAGTTTACTTCGCTCTTGGGAGCGGCTCGCCGGTTGGCGGCCGGGGAAAAAGGGGCGGAAAATCCCTGAAACGGTTTGCCGGTCAGCTCGGTCCAACGACGCCGCTGCGTCGGCCGTTAGCAATTCCAGAATCTGCTCGATCGCGTTCTGTTTAGGAAGCGCATCGCCAGCCGACTCGCGTTCCGCTGACATGCCCGGCCAGGCCGCCTTCATAAGTTCGAAGGTGGCCTGGTCCTCAAGCTCGCGAATATGCTTTAGTTGCTCGGCGGTCAGTTCCAGCGCAGCGGCCACTTCCGGCTCGCGGAAAGCCCCAGGCCCTTCGGACTGCAAGCGAATCTGACGCAACCGCACGTGCTGGTCCGGCGACAGGATGGCGTCGAGCGCCGCCTCGTTTTCGCGGGCCTGTTCCAGCTTCCGGCGGCTGCGTTCCGCGGGCGGAACTCGGCTGAATTGCCGCAAAGACGTTTTCCATTGCATGCCCACTTGGGCACACAGCCGCCGGATCTTCATCCGTTCGTCATCCGTCGGCTGGAGTTCGTCCAGCACGGCCGGCTGACACAGCAAGTACAACTGGCTGGCGCGCGCAGCACCGCCAGGTCGGCCAGAATCCGCTCGACTTTACGTTTCGTGTCGCGCAACTCCGCTTGGGCGTCGGCATCGTCGCGGCGAAGCTCGATGAATTCCTGGTAGTAGGCCAGCGCCGATGTGAGCAGCCGCTTGCGAATTGCTTCCGTGCCGGGCCGGCGGGCGAGTTCGTCCTCGCTGACTTGAATGAGCTCATCCGCCGATCGACGCGCGAGTCGGAAGCGGGATTCAGCCTCTTCCGCCCGCTGGCGTTCTCTGAGGTAGGCCGCCTCCGCGGCTTCCTGCGCCGCTTGCGTGCGCTGCTGCGCGCGGCGAATAATGGCCGTGCTGGCGAGAGAACCGACGGTGAGAAAGACCAGCATTGCGGCGCCTGCGGCCACCACGGAAGGATGCCGTCGCGTCCATTTCCGCAGCCGCTCGGCCGGCCCCGGCCTGCGGGCCAGAATCGGACGATTGTCGAGATACCGCTGCAAATCATCAGCCAGCTCACAGGCCGACGCATAACGCTCGCTCGGCTCCTTCCGAATAGCCTTCAACACGATCGTTTCCAACTCTTCCGGAATGCCGCGGTCCCAGACTCGCGGCGGCCGCGGATCGTCGTCGGCGATCTGACGCAGCAACTCGTGGCGATCGGCGCCGTCCAGCAGCGGCCTCAGCGTGAGCAGTTCGTAAAGCGTCGCGCCCAGCGAGTAAACGTCGCTGCGGTGGTCGACGAAACCAGGCCGGGCCGAAACCTGCTCGGGACTGGCATAGCGCAGCGTGCCGAGCAGTTCGCCGGTCATCGTCAAACCGGGATCGCTTTCGATTTGCGCAAGCCGAAGTCGGCGACCCAAAGGTTGCCGTGCGGATCGAGCAGCATGTTGCCCGGCTTGATGTCTCGGTGCACGATGCCCATCTGGTGAGCGTGCTCCAACGCCAGCGCCGCCTGCTTGCCCAAAAGCGCCGCGCAATCGTAGTATTTCCGACTGCCGGAAGCACGCGTGGTCGTCAGCGTCGCCGCGGACGAGTTGCGTTTGCCGTCGGCATGCGCGTCGGGCAATCCTCTCGCCGAGTCGCTCGACGCCGCATCGGGCGGCGCGGATGAACTCAGGGACGCGTTTGGCGGCACTGCGCCCGTTCCTCGCAACTCGCTCAGCAGCGCCGACAGGCTGCGGCCCTCAATGAATTGCATGGCGTAGTAGTGGACGCCGCGCTCGCAGCCAACCGCGTAGACAGGCACGATATTCGGATGCCGCAAGTGAGCCGCCGCTAACGCTTCATTCTTGAAGCGTTGGAGTTGCCGTTGATCGATGGCGGCGGCGAACGGCAGCACTTTCAGCGCCACGCGCCGCCGCAACGAGACTTGTTCCGCCTCGTAGACCACGCCCATCCCGCCGCGGCCGACCTCGCGCAACAGCCGGAAGTCGCCTAGTTGGCCGACGTCTGCCGCCGGACTCTGCACCCTTTGCGCAGCCGCGTCGCCGGCCCCATTCGCGGACTCGGCCGCCGAATGCGCGCCCGGCGTCGGCGCGACGAGGGCGGCCCGCAGCGGCGCCGCCACTCGCTCAAGCTGGTCGTGGCCGGCGAAGAAGGCTTCCAAGTCAGGCCGCAGGTCCGGATAGTCGGCATACAGCCGGCGCCGATCCGGCTGTTTGCCCGCCTGGAGCTGCTCCATGCAATCCAGCAGCACTTCATTCAAACGCTCGTCGCGGGCCGTGTCGCTGGGGGATTCGGAGATCATCGTGGAAGTCCTTGGTTACTCATCGAGCAACTCGCGGAGCTTTTTCAAACCGCGAAACAGCAGACCTGCAACCGCCGCCGGACTGCGGTCCATCAGCCCGGCGGCTTCGCTCAGCACGAGCCCGCGAAGATAGTGCAATTCGATCGCTCGCCGCTGGTCCTCGGGCAGTTGGCCCAAGGCGCAAGCCAATCGCAACACTTCTTCACGGCGGATCACGCGTTCGCTGGGCGAGGTTTGGTCCGCGGCAAGCAGCGCCTCCAAGCCGCGCAGAAGACAAATCCAAATCGGCTTCGAGCGAACGCTCGCGAGTCACCTGGCGCGATTGGGCGTCGTACCGCCGGACGGCCGAACTGAAGGTGTTGGCCAGGATCGTGCGCAGCCAGGCGAGCCACTCGGCTTCAGTGTGCCCTCGAAACCGCGCCGGTGTTCAAACGCCTGCAGCATGGTTTGCTGTACGATATCCGAGGCGTCCAGCTTGGAATGCAACAAGGAACCGACTTGCAGCCGGGCAAGCAAGCGAAGGTAGTCGCGGTAAGCCTCGAGCGACCGCTCGCCGGAATGCGATGAACTGTCCAAAGAGCCCTCCTCGCGCCTTGAAATGCAACTTCGCCACAGAAATGATCTCAGCAATGATCTCAACGACAAGCGCTGTCCCGGAAGAGCTCGCCTCTCTCGAGCCCTGCAGCACGCCTGTCTTCTCTGATTTTAGTATCCGTTCGCCGCTCTGCTGCTGCAAGCCGTTGCGCCGGTTTCAAGTCCGCTCTGGCTCCGCGTTTGCGGCGGGGTGTCCGCCGTCTGATGAGAGGGGATTATTCGAACCCGACGATGGCGTGAGGGATGTATGGTTCTTCCAGGCGCCGCAACTCCTCGTCAGTGAGCTTGAGGCTGAGAGCGCTGACTGCGTCCTGCAAGTGGTGCGGCTTGGTGGCGCCGATGATCGGGGCGGTGACGACGCGCTTGTGCAGCACCCACGCCAGCGCCACTTGCGATTGCGGCACGCTCCGCGCCGTGGCGATCTCCGCCACCCGGTTCACGACGCGGCCGTCCGCTTCTTCGGTGGCGTCGTACAAATTTCGGCCCACGGCGTCGGTTTTCTCCCGAGCGGTCGGCTCGCTCTTCCACGGTCGCGCCAACCGGCCTCGCGCCAGCGGGCTCCAGGGAATGACGGCGATCTTCTGGTCGACGCACAAGGGGAGCATCTCCCGCTCTTCCTCGCGGTTCAACAGGTTGTAGTGCGGCTGCATCGAGGCAAACCGCGTCCAGCCGTGTTGGTCGGCCAGGTAGAGCGATTTGGCGAACTGCCAGGCGAACATCGACGACGCCCCCAGGTATCGCGCCTTGCCGGCCTTGACCACGTCGTGCAGCGCCTCGAGCGTCTCTTCGATCGGCGTCTCATAGTCCCAGCGATGAATCTGGAACAGGTCGACGTAGTCAGTGCCGAGGCGCTGCAAGCTGCCGTCGATCTCGCGGAAGATCGCCTTGCGGGAGAGCCCTGTCCCGTTGGGATTCTTCTTATTCAGCGGGAAGAAGAGCTTGGTGGCGATGACGACCTCGTCCCTGCGGGCGAGTTCCCGAATTGCCCGACCGAGCACCTCTTCGCTGCCGCCGAGCGAGTACATGTTGGCCGTGTCGAAGAAATTGATGCCCAATTCGATCGCCTGGCGATAGAAGGGAAGCGATGCCGCTTCGTCCAGGACCCAGGGATGATGTCCGCGCTGGATCGCCGTAGCTCATACATCCGAGACAAAGCTTCGAAACTTTCAGACCCGACCCGCCGAACTTCACATATTCCATGACGACTCCTCGGATTTCTCGCCACAGGATGGGCCTCGGCTCGCGGGCCGTTGCAACGGTTGCTGTGTGGATTCTTGCAGCCGCACGCACTTGTGGGCAAGTGGGCGGAGCAAAGATTCAGTCCTGTTGCGAAGTCGCGGTTCGCCAGCCCAACCAGGCCGCTTGAGCCCGTTGCGGACGCATCTTGTCATTTCTTGTCTTCAATCAAAACCACGACAGCGCCACTCCGGCTGATCAGGTCAAGGCCCGCAGATCGAGGTTCGTCAGCTAAGGCAGCCGCGGGACGACGCGCATGTTCAAGGAATTCCTCCGGATCAAATGGACGGCTGGCTTCCATGCCCCTCAGATTGACACCGTTGGTCTTCACGCCCCGCCAATTGCGACGGCTGCCATCGACCGGATTGCCGGTCGTGAAGTTCGTCTCGCTGAGCGAGCTCGATTCGGCATTTGTGCGGACGCTGCCTTGTCCAGTGAGGGCCAAGATAGGCAGCTTGCCCAGCGCCTCGGCCGTGACGCGGACTTCGATTCGCCCGCATTCAGAAACAATGCGATGGGCCGCATCGGGCGACAGCTTGGAGCTCAGCGACGTACTGCCCGCTTCATTCCTGACGTCAATTCGTCCAGAGATGGCCTCCAGCTTCAACGTCGAACGCGCGAACCACGCCGAGAAATCGCCGGCGACGCCACTGACGGCGCACTTGCGCAGGCGGCGTATAAAAAACCCGCATTCCCCCTTCATGAGTCGTGCCCGTGTTGGCGTATTCCACGGTCGCCACGAGGGTCACGTCGCCATCTACGTTCTCCAATCGGTCGAGGGGAACATTGTACAATTTGACTCGCCCTTCGACTCCCTTGATCCGAAAGCTGCCGTCGTAGTCTCGATCTTGTGAGCCGGAATCGGTCGCCGTCAGCGGCGCTTTGAGCTTTTCGACGTCCAGGCCGACGAGGCAGCCGCGCAACAGCACTCCCGCGCAGGGCGGCACATAGACCGTCAGCTCCGCACGTCGCCGCCAATCGCTGCCAAGCGTCGCGCCGCCTCCCGCCGAACGAATGCCTACCGTAATCTGCCGGTTGCCCTGCTGGCCCGTCAGTCCTTCAATCTCTATCTGGTCCAGCTCTTTGCCCTGAAACTCGCGGAAGGGAGCGTAACTGCTGCGGATCTCATTCAGCAACTCTGCGCCGCGCTTCTTGTTGCGCGTCTGACAGTTTGCGCCGGCGTCGCTGTTCTGGAACTTTTCTTCTTCAGCCGTGTTCTCGGCATCGGTCCTGCCGACGAACTCCGGCGCCGTGCTGCGACGATGTACGACGCGAAAGCGCATTGAATTCCTCATTTTCCGGCTGGTCTCCGGTGGCGAGAATGCTCTTTTTCAACAGGCACTTGACCTGCGGCTTGTCCCAACCGACCACGCGCACCCGATCGGCCGTGATGACAAGGAGTCGCTCGGGCCCAAGATCGAAGGCGACTTCTTCGGTCTGCGTCTGCACTTGGACCGGCGACACCAGCACTTTCTTGGCTTCGATCTCTTTGCGCAGTTCGTTCAACTTCGGCTCAAGCTCACGCAGTTCGTGCAGCGCGTCGGCCCCTTTGATCTGGTCGGCAGCCACCGCTGCCTCCAATCCTCGGACGCGAGCCAGCAACGCGTCGTAGCGTTCTTTAAGATCCTTCGCCACGAAGAACGCGCCGCCGCGCACATGCTTCAACACGGCGTGGTCGGGCGGGGCTTCGCCCTCCACTTTCGTCGGTTCATCGTCTGCTCGCGACGCAACGCTGCAGATCGCAGCGAGCACGACGGCGCCGAGGAGTTGCGCGAGTTGCAGGCCGACGCCGCGGTTGAACAAAAGTCGACGCAGCAAGGGCTGACGAGAACACATATTAAAGACCTCCAGGAATGAGCCGCTGAAAATCGGACATATCGCTTCTCCGCTTCGGAAACGCCGCGTCTTTACCAGTTGCCGTGCCTTGCAAGCACCACATCGATCGCCTGCTCGACTTCGCGTTTTTGCGATGTCTGGACCAGCTTTTCCAAGTCGCCCGCTAGTTGCACGGCCTGTTCGCCCAGCCAACCCAACTGTTGAGCCGGATCAAGTTCGATCACGACGATTTCACCAGAGGCTGAACCAGGCGGCGTTGTTGGCGCCGGGATTTGGCGAACAGACGCTACCTTCTCGCCTGCCGACCGGTTAACGTCCTTTTCGGCCTGCCATAGCCTAACGGCGCCGACCAGCAGAATAACGCACACAACGGCGAACGACTTCCAAGCAGGCGCAATGCGCAGGCCGACGCATCGGGGGGCCAAAGGGAGATGCCGCCGAAGGTCGAACTCCTGCAGATCCGGCAGCCAGCCACATTTGTCGCAAATGCGCCGGCACGGTCGTCGTCTCGTGCTCCGCTTTCAGTTCCTGCAGCCATAAAGCGGCAGCCGCACAACGCGGACAACGGCGGGCGTGCCGACGCGCGCAGCCGCCTGAACCAGGCGCCTGTCGCCAAATGCGGCAGAAAATCATCGCAGTTCATTCCAGGATCCTCCGAATCTGATTGAGTCCGGCGTGCAGGCGGCTCTTGACGGTCCCTTCCGAGACGCCCATTGCCTCGGCGGTCTGGCGCAGGCTCAAACCGCCCGTGTAATGGAGCGCCAACACCTCGCGGATCGGCTCGGCAAGTTGTTCGAGCGCCGCGTGGACGCGACCGGCCTCCTCGTTGCGAATGGCTCGTTCCGGCGGCGGTCCGGCATTCCAATCCGGCGAGTCGGTCAAGGCTTCGTGCACTTTGACCCGCGCCTGCTGATCGAGAAACGCCCGATAGCCAATCGTCATCAGCCACCCGCGCGGGTTGCGCAAGGCAGGCCGACTGGCAAAACTCCTCCACACGCGGGCCGCCGTCTCTTGAAACGCATCTTCCGCGTCTTGTTCATTCCGGCACAGCCGCCGCAACAAAGCCAGCAGGGCCCCGCCATGAGCGTCGACAAGCGCCACGAATTCACGATATTCGGGTTCGTCGCCCAAGCTGGTACTTTCATCCTGAAGGGGATTCCCGCCGCAACGCCAGATCCGTACCGCGGCCGGCGCCTGTCGGCTCAAACAGTATGACCGGCGATCTCGACAGACTGTTCTGTGATTTCGCCAACTTTTTTTCGGCCCTGAACGCCAGGCAGCGGTTTCGCCGCCGCAATAGTGCTTTACGCGGTGCTCGACCTGCCGAAAAAATCTGCGAACCAAATGAAACTTCCGACGTCTAAGCAGGTATAACCTGGCGGGCACAAGCGATAACGCGACCGGCCTGCCGCCGACAATTACCAAAGGCCCGCGGGGGCCAACCGAATCTTCCCATGATGACCACTCGACTGAATCTCGCAGGCGAACGCCAAGGGACGCGAGTGTTTTCCGGACTTCCGGGGAGTTCGCTCCCCGCGCATCCGTTACGCTTGTGACGCTTGGCCCTGAGTTGCCGCACGGCGGCAGCCAGACAAGGCCCTTCTCAAGGCCCGGCGTCAGAAGACGCCGGGCCTTTTTTGTTGGCATTGTCCCGCGTTAGCGCTGTCCTTCTTGGGCGCCGGCCCTCCGGGTCGGTAGCAGGGACGGTTTTGCGCCGCGCTGAAAACTGGGCAAGGATCTTTGACAATCTGGTTATCGCATTGCGCCCATGATGTAGCGGAAGCCTATCTGCTTGCCATGCAGAATGCGCCGGTTCGACTCCGGCTGGGCGCTTTTAGCGGCGTGTGGGAAAGCTTGGTATTCCGCGTGCTTCGGGAGCACGAGAGCGTCGGTTCAAATCCGACCACGCCGACTTGCTCAGCAAATCTAACCCTCGCCGTTGGTTGCGAATACAATCGGCGCCGGGGTGTGCCCCTTGGTGCGCGCGTTGCGCCCCAAACTCGCTTCGTGGCCGTGAAAGCCTCCGGCCGCGCCCGGCAGGCGATCGGCCGAGCACTTCGCGGTTGGTCCCATTAGCGACGCTACTCCATGTTTTGTACCTTTCTTTGAAAGGCTTTCGCGGCATCGCGAGCGCTCTCGGAGTCACGTTCCAAGGGGATGCAGAGTCGTGCGGCGACCGGCTCAAATGTTGACGCCGGCGCGACAACGAACAGCGCGTATTCTTCGCCGAGTTCGAGTTCATAGCAGCGATCGTCCCTGCCGATGGCATTCATGAAATCGTCGAAGCCTTTCATGACGCCGGCTACGTCGTGCCATCTGCCTTGAGGGCAGGCCTCGAAGCTGAAAGTCCGCCCCTGATATTCGAAGCTGACCGTGCACACGGTTCCAAGATCGGTAACCTTTTCGACGTTGGGCATGCCCGCAACGGGCTCGCGCAAGAGGTTGGCATTGCAGGTTTCCTTGAGACCATCAACGGCGATCACGGGCCGTGCGGCCTTCAGCAATGCTTCGAACAATGCAAAATGTTCCAGCTCGGTTGACGATTTAACGTTGAATACGACGAGCCTCTGGCCGCCTGCCCAAATCAAACTTCGTACGTCAAAGCCGTTGCCTAACGCTTCAGCCAATTGTTCATCGGAAATCGGGTCCATCACTCCGGCTTGCGTCAACAGGTCTGCAAGCTCGCGATCCGTGCCGCCGCTTAAGCGCCAGGACAGCTCTACCTTGGCCCAAGGCTCGGACCGATCGAGCGCGGCCCCGACCACGGCCTGCCCCGCGGGACCTGCAGCTAGCAGCGCCTTTGCAAGGGCGGCAACGACGTTCGGCCGTTTTTCGTCAGTCAACGCGTCGCTTAGAGCTACGACGTCATGGGGATCATTCTTGTCTTGCACCAGGCCCACAATGGCGCGCACCGCATACTCGCGCAGATCGCCGCTACCAAGCCCTGCAAGCACGAACTGGCGCGCTTCGTCGCCAGACGCCCGGGCGTAAGCCAGCAGCGCCTCGCCCCGGTAGAACCCGATAATTGCGTCACAGCCTATCAGACGTTCCAGAAGCTCCTTGGCGCCGCTGGGCATGACTGCCGCCAAAACCTTGGCGGCCGCATCCGTCCGGATCAGTCCGTCGTTGCAATCGAAGCGCTGCTTGAGGTCGGGCGCTCAAGCGCCTCGGTCAAAAGCGCTATCGCGAGCGAAGCCGCCTTGCTTCTCAATGCTGCATCGCCATATTCGGCCGCCCGTTCCAGAAAATACCAGAGCCCTTTCACCTGATAAAAGTCGTGCCAGCGAGGGTCGCCGCGCGGAACGTGAACCGGCGCCGAAAGTAAGAGCTCTTCAACCAGGGCGAATGCGCCGTCATCGCGTCCGGCGCAGATAGTTCTCAGCAATCTCCCGGCGCAATGACGCATCGCGATGCGCAAGCAGCGCACGCGTGACGGATCGCGATTGGGGATAATCTTGCCGTGACACGATTTCCAGAACCCGGCGGTTCAGACCCGTCCACGGCTCGTGCAAATTGCGACTTAAGGGCCACGAACAGCTCGTCGCTAGTAATCGGACACGTTGTGACGGCCCCTCCGCGAATCTCGGTATCGTGCGGATAAACGCAATATTGAACGAATTCAATAGCCAAATTGCGGACGTCGCCGTCCGGCCCGGAAAGCGCCTCGAGGAATGGGGCCCGGCCGCTCTCGTCGTTGAGCAGGAGCAAGAGCACAGCCGCGACTACTTTTGCTTTGTCGCTCCGCTGCTGAAGTGCATTGCGAAGGGCCGCTGCAAGCGTCTCTCTCTCATGACGCAGCGCGCGACGGATTTCCTGCGCGTCAAAGACGCCGATCTGGTCAAGCTGCTCCAAAACGCTAGGAACCTCCACGGCCCGCGTTCGCTCGTTTCAATCGTTTCAGCCACCGTGTTCTCTCCATTGAGACGCCGAGATTACGACAAGAGTGACCACCATGGCGCCAATATCCATGAGCGACGTTTCGCGCAGTCAAGCTGACTGCACGACTTCTCGTTCCGCTTTACGCGCCCCTTGGCCGATCGCCAGCCTTCCAAGCGGGTCAGGCGAATTCGACTCTCGCAGGGCACTCTTCGTCTTGTCGCTCGCGGTTCGGCTAACGGCAGGCCGGCGCACCTTGGAAGCAGGTTATCGCGGTTCGATTCCTTCTCCCCGAACTTTAACCGCGATGGCCGTGTCATCATTCCATAAGAGCATTCGCCGGGGCAGTTGCCGCCGGTAGCGACGCCTGGCTCCGGGGGCCGGTGCGACGCGTTGGTTGCACGCGGCCGTTGGTTTGATTCCAACGCCCGGAAGTTTTTGGCAAACGGAGGTCATCCGGCTGGATGAGGAGCCTGTCTTGAAAACAGGTAAGCGGCGCTGGGTCGCTTGTGAGTTCGAGTCTCACGGCCTCCGCCTTGATAAGACATGATTCAGCGAAACACGGTCCCGTGGCCTAGCAGCGAAGGCAGCACCCTTACAAGGTGACGATCGACAGTGCGAGTCTGTCCGGGACTACTTTGATTAACTCGGAACGCGGAAGTCGGAAGTCGGAGGTCGCAACACGAGGAGAACCACATCCTATCTGCAGGCTGGAAACCTGCAACGACGGCGCGGTACGCAAACAGGCAAAGCGGCGAAGCTCAAACCTTCGTGAATCATTTGTCGGTTCGACTCCGACCCGCGTCACTGAAACACAACATGCGTCGGTTGGGCATTGGCAAGCTCAAGTGGCTGTAACCCACCCGCCTTCGGGCTATGCAGGTTCAACTCCTGCCCGGCGCACTGCAATACAAACTGGCCCGTTCGTCTATCGGTCGAGGACGCGAGCCCCTCAAGCTCGAGAGGCGGGTTCGATTCCCGCACGGGTCGTTGCAAAAAAGCAGCCGGCGTGCTCCACGCGCCTGCTGCGTTTGACCAAGTGGCGCAACTGGTAGACGCACGACGCTCAGAACGTCGGCCCCTCGTCGGGCATGGGAGTTCAAATCTCCCCTTGGTCACTTTGACGCAGGCGGGCGAGTGCTCAGCGAAGCCTCATAAGCTTCGCGCGCCGGGTGCGACTCCCGGGCCTGCCACTTGACGATGGCCGGGTACGCAAACAAGGCAAAGCGGCGAGCGACCAACCTTCGGTCGGTGCCCGGAGCCTCGTGAATTTGCGGGTTCGACTCCCGCCTCGGCTACTGGTTTGGAAGGTAGCCGGATACGGTTGGCCGGGCCGCTCTGCTAAGGCGGTTCTCTGCAACATGAGATGAGGGTTCGAATCCCTTGCCTTCCGCTACGTTCGTCTGGCAGGTCGCGATTGAAAAAAACCGTTTGAAGGAGATAGCCATGTTTGGCAATACATTTCGACAACATTTCCAAGTCATGGGCGCCGACGTAGACGTCTCGGTTGCCGGCGATCGCTTCCAAATCGGCATCGACGACGGTCCGGGCGGCGAGCGGTTTCAACTGCGCTTTCCCAGCGATGGTTCCGTGACGGCCAAGGTGCTCGACGCCGATCGACGTGCGCAACACTTGTTGCTCGGTGTCGCCCATCGCGGGCTTGGCATGCAGCAGAAGTACCTCTGCGGCCACGATGAATTCCACTGGTTTGTCGCCGCCTTGCCGCAGCGGCGCGACGTCAAGACGTTGAGCGAAGCCATGGAAGCCGCTCAAGCCCCAAGCCGTGCACCGCGAACAGGCGCACAAGCAAGTCAAGCGCAAGCGGCGCAGCAAGCGCCGCACCACGGCGTACGTCCGGCAGGGCGAATGGTTCTTCGTGCCGCGTGCGGACTTCGACGCCGATGAGCGGCCGCTTGAACACAACGGGCAGTTGGTGCGAGGCCAGGGCAAACCGCATCGCGTGCAGTGGCTCTGCAAGACGACGGACGGCCGAACCTATGCTCGCGGCAGCGTGTCCCATCCAGACCATGCCACGCTGAAGCTCGATGCATGGCACGAAGTATTTCGTAACACGGAGGCTGAGCCGGTGGTCCTGGCGAGCCCGAAACAGGCCGCCCATCGCCGGCGAATTCCCCGAGCGACCGGTGCGGGTCGGGCGCCCCGCACTGCCGCCGTGTTCGACATGCGGTATCTGGACTAAGCACGCGGGCTGGCGACTGCGACGCCGCCGGCCTGCTTATGGTGTTTGTGGTGTAGCGGTTTCTGCACGCCCGGCTGTGAACCGGATGGTACGGGTTCGACTCCCGTCAAACACCCTGCAAAACGGAAGATTTCGTCCTGATGGTGTAACGGATCGCATCCGGCCCTCCGAAGGCCGTGGTCCTGGTTCGAATCCAGGTCGGGACGCTGATTTATGAACGAACGAAGAATGACTTCCTCAGTTTTCACTGCCCTCACCTGGCCTCTCCCAGCGGGAGAGGGATTGGAATGAGGAAGTCACGCTTCATCCGTTCCTTGGCGCCGCAATTTGCCCTGCGAGTGTGGCGGAAGCACGGCAGTCTTCGGAACTGCAAGACGGGGTTCGACTCCTCGGCGGGGTGCTGCAACGAAAACACACTTTGTCCTCGGAGTGTGCCGGATTTCGCACGCGAGCTTGCGAAGCTCGTAGACCAGGTTCGATTCCTGGCGAGGACGCTTGATGTGAGAGAATTGACCGACTGCTCGATTGGAGTCCATGGTTCATAACCCGGAGGTTGCGGGTTCGAATCCCGCCGGCGCCATTGTTTCACGTTGCGCCGTAGCTCAAGGGCAGAGCGCCGTAAAAACTCTGGTCACGACTTCGTCGGTCTTTTGAATAAACGTTTCTGACTGCTCGTCGGAGTACATGGAAACTTGTGATCGCTTGCGATCGTGCGGGTTCGACTCCCGCCAGCGCACTTGACGCGGCGCTGTGGTGGAACGGCAGACACGCCTCCGACCAACACTCGTCGGGCTTTTTTTGCAAGGAGGCCCAATGATGGCCAATAAGTCGCTGTTTTCGAGCTTTAAGAATCGGCTGACTCGCGCCGACGCGTGCAACGAGGCCGGCGGTCCGGCTTACCGGCTGTCGCCGAAGCACGCGCAGGCCCAGTTCGCCGCAACCGGCTGCTTCGGCGGCGTCTATTACGCCTCGGCCGAGAGCCAGCTTGCGGAGCTGCGCGCCCTGACCGACCAGGTCGACGACAACGTCTTCCTGGCCAGCCTGGCGGTCTACAGCCGCGAGCGGGCGTTCATGAAGGACATGCCGGCCGCGCTGTTGCTCGCGCTGGCCCGGCGCGACACGCCAGTTGTTCCACCGCGTGTTCGATCGCGTCGTGGACAATGGCCGCGTGCTGCGACACGTTGTTTCAGATGCTCCGTTCCGGCCAGTTCGGCCGCAAGAGCCTGTCGAGCTCGCTGCAGCGGGCGTTCCAGCGCTGGCTGAACGCGGCTTCGGTCCACATGCTGCTGTCGGCGTCGATCGGCAACGATCCGAGCCTGCGCGACGTGCTGCGCCTGGCCCGGCCGACGCCGAAGGACAACGAGCGCCGGGCGCTGTTCGGCTGGCTGACCGATAAGCCGGTCGAGAAGTGGGCGCCGGCCGTCGAAGGCCGATTTGCCGGATCAGGTCCAGCGGCTGGCGGACTACCGCCAGGCCGAGACGCCTGAACTGCAGGCCGGCGTTCTGGACGGCTGAGCGTGCGCTGGGACTTGCTGGCCGATGCGGCTCGCGGGCCGCTCGTCTGGAAGGCCCTTGCCCGGCAGATGGGACCGCAGGCGCTGCGGATGAACCTCAACACGCTCGCGCGTCACGAGGTTTTCGACGGATGCGCGACGATGATCGGAGTACGTTGCCAGCCGCATTGCCGACGCCGACGAGATCCGCCGCTCGCGGCAGTTCCCGTACCAGTTCCTGGCGGCGTACCTGAACGCGGGAGCGACGTGCCGCAGAAGATCAAGGCGGCCCTGCACCGGGCGGCCGAGATCGCCTGCGGCAACGTGCCGGAACTGCCGGGTCCGGTCGTCATCGGCCTGGACGTTTCGGGTTCGATGCGCATGCCGGTCACAGGCCACCGTGGTCGGGGCGCGACGAGCAAGATGCGGTGCGTGGACGTGGCGGCCCTGTTCGCCGCGGCCATCCTGCGCCGCAACCCGGACAGCGTCGTCGTCCCGTTCGACACCCGGGCGTACGGCGCCCGGCTCGATCCGCAGGACACGATCCTGAGCCTTGCCGAGCGGCTGGCCAGCTACGGCGGCGGCGGAACCGACTGCTCGCTGCCGCTGCGCGAGGCCAACACGAGCTACCGCAAGCGCCGGTTCGCCGGCTGGTGCTGGTCAGCGACACCGAGAGCTGGGTCTACGGCGACGTCGCTGCGCCGCGGCCGCAACGGCTCGACGGGCGTGATGACCGAGTGGCAGCAGTTCGTCAAGAACCAGTTGCGACTGCGACGGCCGCGGCATGCCGGCCCGAAGCTGGTCTGCATCGACCTGCAGCCGTACACGACCACGCCAGGCGCCGGAGCGCGACGACATCCTGAACATCGGCGGCTTCAGCGACGCCGTGTTCAGCGTCGTGGCCTCGTTCCTTGCGGAGACGCCGGCCGGTTCGTCGCCGAGGTCGAGGCGGTTGAGTTGTAAGCGTTGGCGTAAAACGAACGCCCCCGGTTGCCTGCAGGCGCCGGGGGCGTTTTTCTGCCATCCAGCGCATAATGTTGCGGACGAGCAGAAGATCGACGTCGTCGCATTCCCAGCGATGGGAACAGGCTTCGGCGGCGTTTCCTACGACGAGTCGGCCCGCCAGATGGCGGCCGCCTATCGCCATTATCTCGAGCCGCCCCACCGGCTGGATTGGGACTTCGTCATCGAACGTCATCGAGCAATTGCCTATGACGGCAATCGGCAGGTTGTGCGATAGGCGAGGAGGATCATGCTTCCGTTCTTGCCTCTGCCTCACCCCCGAGACTACCAACTCGGCCGGGAAGTACGGCCTTACGATGTGAAAAACCGGCAGATTGAACGAGACCGGCAGATAGCGTCGCTGGTTTCGGTGGCGGTAGAATTCCGGCAACGGGCAGCCGGTCTTGCCATGTCCAATACTTGCTGGCCCGCCGGGGCAGCCGTGCGAACGGCCCCGAAACCGCCCGATATTCTCGGAGCACCATCATGTCGAAGAAGAAAGCTGCAGCGAAAAAGTCGAGTCCTACGCCCCCGCGCCCGCGAAAAAGACCGTCGCGAAGAAAGCCGCTCCGAGCAGCAAGCGGACGCCGAAACCCGCAGATCTGCAGCCCCAGGCAGGTGCGGCATTGCATGTCTACCGGTATGAAATCGACGACAACCCGAACAATGCGCCGCTGATCGTGGACATACCGATCGCAGAAGGTCGCGGCGAAAACCCGCCCCGGCCGGCATTCGTCAGTTTCACCGCCGAGATGGCGGAAGAGGAGTGGCCGGACCAATTCGCATTTCGGGTCACCTCGCTCCAAGGCCACTCCGTCCGCGTCATGGTCAGCCGGATCGACAAGGGCTGTCACGAACAGAGTTGGGGCGTCAAGCTCGTCATTCACGCGTTGGTGGTCGACCTGCCTGGCGCGTAGCAGGCTCTGGCGGGTTTTGCCAACGGCGGAAGCCGCTGCGCCGATCTTCGCCGAGGGGACTTCGCCGTCATTTCGTCGGCGCCCGTCATTTATTCGGGGACTTCGATGCGGCAGGCGGGCTCATCTTGTCGTAGAGCGCCTTCAGACGGGCGACGACTTCCGGGTGTTCCGCGGCTACGTCGGTCTGCTCGCCGGGATCCTCCTGCAAATCAAAAAGTTGCAGCGGCCGAGGGGCCGCGCCGGCGACCAGACCAGGGTGCGCGCTCGGAGGATACTGCTCGAAAGGGGCCAGAATCGTGACGCCATCGGGCCCGCGAGGGTCGATCCAAGGTTGGTCGGGCTTGTTCAGGCGGATGAAGGGATCTCGCGGCGGCAGCACGTGCAGCTTCCACCGCGCATCGCGAACCGTAGCCAACCGAGCGCCCTGTTGACCGAAAACCGCGTCGTGCGGGCTCTCGGCGTCGCCAACGAACAGCGGCATGATGTCGCGCCCGTCGAGCACGCGATCATCCGGCGGCGCGATGCCGGCCGCTTTCAACACGGTCGGGAACAGGTCCATCATCACGGCAGGCGCCTCGTTGACGCGTCGCGGCCGGAATCTTGCCCGGCCAGCGGGCAATGCACGGCACGCGGTAGCCGCCTTCGTACGAGCTGCCCTTCATGCCGCGCAAGCCGCCGGTGCTGCCGCCAAACCAGGGACCGTTGTCACTGGTAAAAATCACCAGCGTCTTTTCATCGAGGCCCAGTTCCTTCAGTTTCGCCAGCATCTCGCCGACGCTGGCGTCGAGATCCATCAGCACGTCGCCGTACAGCCCCGCGCCGCTCTGCTTGTAGAACTGCTCGGCCGGGGCCAGCGGCTTGTGCGGCATGGCATGCGGCAAAGTAGAAGAAAAACGGTTTTGATTGGTGACGCTCGATGAAGTCGAGCGCGCGAGCCGTATACCGCCGAGTCAGCGTGGCCTGCACGACCGGGTACTCGATCGGCTTAGTTCCTTCGACCAGTTCGACCGGCCGCATATCGTTGCTGTAAAGGATACCCAGGTACTCGTCGAAGCCTCGCCCGGTCGGCATTTGCTCCGCCCGCTTGTGCCCCAAGTGCCATTTGCCGACCATGCCGGTGGCGTAACCGGCCTTGGCAGAACGACTGGGCCAGCGTGACTTCGCTCGCGGGCAGAGCCAGCGCATCGGCGGCCGGTCCGGCGTCGGGCGTTGGGTTCCCGTTCATGCCGCAGCGGAAAGGATAGCGCCCGGTCAACAGCGACGCTCGCGTCGGGGCGCAGAAAGGCATGGGCGTATTGAAATGCGTCAACCGCGCCCCTTCGGCCGCCATGCGGTCGAGATTCGGCGTCTTGAACTTCGGATGGCCGTAACAGCCGAGATCGCCGTAGCCCAGATCATCCGCCAGGATAAGAATCACATTCGGCCTGATTGGTTCCTCCGCCGCACGCGCTATGCTGGTTGCCAGCACAGAAATGACTGCAACCGCAATCAAGGCGACGAGCGAAGTCGCGTGGCGCAATGAGCCTTTCAAGCTCGACGCCGGGGTGGCGTGTATTCGGGCCAACATCCAAGACCTCCAAGTTCAAGCTTCGTACAGACGTTGCGGTGCGAACGACTTCCGCGAGATGCTCACCTGGCTGGCGGCGGAAGCCGTCAGCGTCGGGAGTGACGCATTCCTGACGGTCAAGCCACTGGGAGCCTTCAGATCGCCAGCGGCTCGTTGGCATCGCCGAATTGCGGCAGCGCAACGCCCATCCGCTCCATGAGCTTAGAAGCAAGCTCGACATCTTGCGCTCGCTGGCGCTTTCGAAATCGAGGCTGCGGCCGGTCTCGAGCGCGCCGCCCAGGCCGCCGGCCATCAGCAGCGGCACCTTCGGGGCGTTGTGGGCCGTCCATTGTTCGTTGGCCAGCATGATGCAGCAATTGTCGAGCACCGTGCCGTCGCCTTCCTGCATCGAGTCCAGCTTGCTCACGCAGATAGGCGTACTGCTCGACCCAGAACCGGGTGATCGAGGCGAACTCCTTGCCCTGCCAACTGTGCGAGAAGCTGTGGTGGTCGTCGCGCAGGCCGAGGAACGGATAGACCTGCCCGGAGAGATTGTTCGTCAGCAGCATCGTGGCGATCCGCGTGCGGTCCGTCTGGAAGGCCAGCGCGATGATGTCGCACATCAGCCGCGTGTGTGCGTCGAGCTCGCGTCGGCAGGCCGTCGGCGGGCCGCTGCTCGTTGATCGCTTTGCTGCACTGCCGGCCGTCTCCCTGCTGGCTTTCGTTGCAGCCTTGCCAGCCGCTGCTCGACTTCGCGGACCGACGTGGCGTATTCGTCGATCTTCGCGCGGTCGGAGTGCGACACCTTGCGCGACACGTCGTTGAGCTGTTCCAGCACGTGATCCAGCACGCTCAACTGCGTGCGGCTGCCCTTGCTTTCGAACAGGCTGTCGAACGCCAGCGAGGGATAGAGCTCCGCGGGCACCGGCGAGACCGGGCGAACTCCACGAAACGTGCGAGGAATACATCATCGAGTAGCCCGACTCGTGGAAGCCGCTCACCGGCCGCTCGCAGGCCAGCACCAGGCTGGGCAGCACGGTCTCATCGCCCAGTCGCTGCGCCAGAATCTGATCCATGCTGGTCGCGGCGCGGATCTCGCGGCCGCCCTGGGGCTGCACGCCGGTCAGAATGCCGGCCGCGCCTTTGGCGTGTCCGCCCACGACGTTGCTCGGATGGCTGCAGGCCGTTGATGAAGTTCATCTTCCGCTTCACGGCTCCAGCGACGCAAAGGCCGGGCCCAGTTCCATGGCCGGGCCGTTCCCCTTTGGCCCACCACTCGCGGCGGATGAATGCCGTCGCCGAAGAACAGGAACGCGAACCGCTTGCAGGCGGAGCATCATCGGCGCCGCCATCGGCAGCGAACAAGCGGCCCGATTCCAGCCAAGGCAGAGCGACCGTCGCTCCCAGCCCCTGCAGCACCACGCGACGGGAAACTTTCGATTGCATGCATCAAGCTCCTTGGCGGCAAAAAGTCTATGCTGATCTGCACGCTCAGCGATCGTTGTCCGCAAATTCGCTTCCGCGTTGCTCGCGGAACTGCCGACTGCGGACCACGGTTTCAAACAACGCCGAAAAACGATAATCCTGCTTTTCCAACGCGGCTTCCATCTCGTTCAACAACGGTTGATCGGACAGCAGCACCGATCGACCGAGCGCGTAGCCCAGAAACTTGCGGCACAACGTGCGAACGAAATCCTGGCGTCGACTCTGCTGAATATACTCGATCAGACCGGAAACGCCTCGAGCGGTTTCGCCGTCGGGCAGCACCACGACGTTGTCGATCGGTGCGGCCTGCCAGGTCCGCGGTCCGCGCCCGGCCGATCGGATCGAAGCCCTCCAGCGCCATCCCCAGACTGTCGAAGTGAACATGGCACATGGCGCAGCTTCGGATTGGCCGTGTGAGCCACGATGAGTTCGCGAATGGTCTTAGCGGCCTGTTTCTCGTTCCGCGGCAATTCCGGCACGTCGGCCGGCGGCGGCGGGAAATGCTGCCCGAGCAGGTGATGCACCGCCCAAAAGCCGCGTTTCACCGGACTGGTCCGCTCTCCCTTGGAAGTCTTCGTGAGAATCACGCCCATGCCGAACAACCCGCCCCGGCCTGCTGTCGCGCAAACCATCTACGCGGCGCCACTCGGCCGGATTTGCGGCCTGGCGTTCGTATTGTTTCGCAATTTCGCCGCCGTAGTGCCGGGCCAGGGCGCCGTTGACGAAGGTCGTGTCGCTGTCGAGCAGAGCCGTGACCGGCTGGTCTTCTTGAATCAAAAACGTCGCCAGCCGCACCGGCTCTTCGAACATCGCCTGCGCGCAGTTGCGTCGTCATAGCCCGGAAACGCCGCGGCGTTGATCGGATCTTTTGCCAGGTAGTCGCGATACCTCAGCCACTGCCCGAAGAACTCCCGGGCAAAGCCGTCGATCCTGGCGTCTTTCAGCATCCGCCGGGTCTGGGCGATCAACTCCGCTTCGTCTTGCAATTTGCCGGCGCGGGCGGCGGCGAGTAATTCTTCATCCGGCAGCGAGGACCACAAGAAGTAACTCAGCCGGCTCGCCAGGGCATGGTCGGACAAAGGATAGGCGCCGGCGCCTTCTGGCGCCTCGTTGTAGCGAAGAAAGAAATCGGGCGAAATCAGCACAGCCGCCAGCGCGCCTCGCAGCGCCGCCTCGACGCCTTGTCCGTGCTTCCGCATGCGGCGATACAGACCGTGCAACGATTCGATGTCCTCTGACGTCGAGAGGGCGACGATACGCCCGTTCGGCCAACTCGTTCAGATCGGCCAGCGCGAGCTGCTCGGCGGTTTGCAGTTGCGAGCGGTACTGCGCCAGCCCCTGCCGAATCTGCACAAAGAAGCCGTGAATCAGTTCGAATTGATCGCTGGGTTTCTCAGGTTCGAGTGCGCCCTCGACCAGCTTGACGCCCAACTTCTCCAGGTACGTTTTTTCGAACCGCTCGAGCAATTCGTCTTTGACCAACTGCGGATCTTCGGCGCGAAGAAAATCGAAACGCGGATCGTGCAGGACGTGCCGCTCGGAACGCTCGAACCAGACGAAGCCTCGTATCAATGTCTCAGCGCTTTGCGTCACGAACTCGAGTTCTCGCCAAAGCTGATCGAGTTCGCTCCGCTGCCGCTCGTCGAGCACTTTTTGCACCAGCGGCCGATCGTCGCGGAAGAAGCCTTCGACCAGGTGAAACCCGGCCGCCAGGCCGCGTTCGTCATCGACGTAAAAGAATCGGTTCGGGAACGTGCGGCAGAAACGCGGGGCCGACTCCGCCAGTTCTTTCGCCACGGCGCTGTCGCGATGAATCAGCAGTTCGACGTTCGCGGCGTGCGGGTCTTCCGGAGGTTTGCCAAGCGTCGCCTGGAGATAGACGCTACGCTCGCGGCTCTGCACATCCAACTCGCAGTCGACAAGCAGCCGCTTGCCGGCAAGTTCCTTGAGCGCGGCGCCGGTTAGAGGAATCTCCAGCAGCCCGGGAGCTTGCACCACGAACGAGTCGGCGTCGATTTCCGCCGCGTCAGGAATTTTGCCGAAAGCCAACCGCTGTGCGATTGCCGGCGCAGTGCTGCTCCAGCACGGCGCGAAGCGTGGCGGCTTTGTGCTTCTGCGCTTCGTCATCGTTGCGCGGCAGATTGTTCGCAGTGCTAAAGGTTGGGTGGTGCAAAATCACGGCGCCCCCCTCGCCGTCGTCGAAGGCCCGGTCGATGCGGAGATAAAGCGAGACGCCATCAGACGACTCTTCGTTTTTTCTCGGCGGCGGCAAGCGATCGAATCTGACGGTCGTGCGAGATTTGAAGACGTTGGGGTCGAATTGATCCCGCCGGGCCGCTGCCCGGGCGCGAAAATCGAGATGCCCAATCGGCCAGTTGCCGGCATTCGATCGGATCAAGGTTTCCGTTCGATCGAAAAGCTGTCGCTGACAGAATTCGATCAATCGCTCGAGCGCCGCCAACTCGCGAGGCGGAGCGGCGCTCGCAATCGGCGCCGGTACGGCGTCCCACAACTGCCCGACTTGTTTCAGATATCCCGTGCTCTCCGATGCCTGGCTGAGCGTTTCCCAAACCAGCGCCAGATACTTGGGGCTCAGCCCGCGTCGCTCGGCCCAACTTGCAATGTCCGTCACACGGTCTTCTTCGCCTCGATGACGATAGCGCCAGGCCGCCTCCAGATACTCCGCCATCCGCACGGCGTGGCTGCGGTAGAAATCGATGATCGCCTGCTCGGTCAGTTTCTTTCGCTCGTTGTAAGAAGTCACCGGGTACGGGGCGAACGCAATGCCGTCGGTCTTCAGGACCATGTGTTCCGAGACGCGCTGGGCCGCCAACAAGTACTTCTTGAGCAGGCTGGGCGACATGCCCGAGCGCTTCGCCCGTGTTATCGAAACCTTCGCCGGCCGCCGGATCCGCCGGAAAGTCGTGCGTCGGGCGGATGTCGACGCCGGTCAGATCGCGGACGGAGCGATCGTACTCGGTATGGGAAAGCCGCCGCGGCAAGATCGCGCCGGATCGCCGGCGCATGTTCTTGCGCCTCGTCCAGCAGGATCGCTTCGAGCGCCGCGGCGACCTGCGTGCGTTCTTCGATCGTCGGCTGCGGCTCGTCCTCCGGCGGCATCTCGCCGCCGCGAATGAACTCGATTACATGGCTCCAACGTCGAAAGTCGGCCGTCACATCGCGAGCCGCGGCATACCGGCTCAAATCCAGCTCTCCGCGGGCTTCCTTGCTGTTATGACAACGTATGCAATACTGCTCCGCGAACGGCTGCACGCCTTGGCGGAACGGGTCGGCTGCATCGAGACGCGCACCCATTGCCGCAAACACGACCATCGCGGCAAGCACGGATACGGAAAGGCGAGAATTTCGGCCAGAACTCATGCGTTGTCGGCACTCCTGCATCGGCGGTCATTCGGCGACCGATCGGCAAACGGCGACGACCAGTATAGCAGCTCGCGCCCCCAAATCCGCTTCGCTCGCCAGGATCGCCGGAGGGTGTCCGAGCGCAAGACCAGGCCGTTTAGACCTCCGCCAGCGGTTCGCTGGCGTCGCCGAACTTATCCAGGTTCAGGCCCATCTTGTGCATCATGGAAAGATAGAGCCGGCACATCTGGCGATTGGGCTGATTGCGGTAATCGAGCACGCGCCCGGTGCGAATCCGGCCGCCTCCGCGGCCCAGCATCACCAAAGGCAACTGCGTGGCGTTGTGGCTGCCGGTCATCATGCTGGAACAGAACATGAGCATCGAGTTGTCCAGCGCCGTGCGTTCCCCTTCCTGGATGGCGTCGAGCTTTCGGGCGATGTAAGCCAGTTGTTCGACGAAGAACTGGTTCACCTTCAGCCAATCGGCCGTGTCGGAGTGGGACAGCAGGTGGTGGATCATGTAATCGACGCCCAGGTGCGGGAACCGCAGCGACGAATGATCGTTGTTCAACTTGAGCGTGCAGATGCGGGTCGTGTCGGTCTGGAAGCCGAGCACCAGGATGTCGCACATCAGCCGCATGTGATCGGCGATGTTCTGCGGAATGCCCTCCGCCGGACGGGGCATGTCGGGCTGTTGGAGCGTCGGCCGCCAGCCTTGCAGCTCGCCTTGCCGGCCGGCGTTTTCGATGCGCTGTTCGACGTCGCGCACCGAGTCGAGATACTCATCGAGCTTGCGTCGGTCAGCCGCGCTGATTTCACGCCGCAGATCGGCGGCATCGGCCAGCACGGCGTCGAGCACGCTCTTGTCGCCTTGCTGCGCCTCGTCCTTGAAGAGCCGGTCGAAGGCCAGGGCGGGGTACAGCTCCAGCGGCGTCGGCGTGGTCGGCGAACTCCAAGAAATATGCGAGCTGTAAAGCATCGAATAGTTCTTGTGGACCGAAGGATTCGACTTTTCGCAGCCCAACACCAGGCTCGGCGTCTTGGTCGATCGGCCATAAGTCTGCGCCAGCAACTGATCGACGCTCGTGCCGGAGCGGATCTCGCCGCCTGAGGCCAGCGGCGCGCCTGAGAGCAGATTGCCGGTTTGCGAACTGTGAATGTTGCCTTTCAATGCTTCTGCGTTGTACAGCCCGCGAATGAACAGCAACTTCTCGCGATGGTCGGCCAGCGGCGCGAGCACCTGACCGAGTTCCATGTCTCGGCCCTCGCCTTCGGCCCACCACTCTTTGCCGTGAAAGCCGTTGCCGGCGAACAGCACCGCCAGGCGGACGGGCGGCTCGCTGGAAGCTTGCCGAGCGGCCGGCTCGTCTCCCCAGACCGGCATCGATTCGAGCCACGGCAAGGCCATCGAAACGCCGAGCCCTCGCAGCATCGTGCGGCGGGAAAACTGATGCCGGTTCATTGGGGACTCCAGGGTCTTGGGCACAGATTCGGGGGCCAGTCTTGTTTGTCCGTTATATCACAGGCGTGGCGTCTGGCCACGTCGCCGTGCGATGCGGGCGTCTGCCGTCACTCGTCATACGCCGTATCGCGACCGCGAATCTCGCGAAACTGCCGGCTGCCGACAATCTTTTCCAGGACCGCGAGCACGTGATAGTCCTTCGCCTTTAATTCTACCTGAATCTCGTCCAGCAGCGGCTCGTCGGAGAGCTGCACGGTGCGGCCGAGGGCGTAACCCAGCAGCTTACGGCAAAATTGCCGCAAGAACGCCTCGCGACGCACCGTGAGCAGATAGTTGCGCAGTCCGTCAAGGCCCTCAAACTCTGTGCCGTCCGGCGCTTTCACGCGGACTTCGATGGGCCGGTCGCCGGCATCTTTCTTTTGCCAGCGGCCGATCGCGTCGAAGTTTTCCAGCGCAAAGCCGAAGGGATCGATCCGCTCGTGACAGACGGAGCACTTCGGGTTGCTGCTGTGCTGCTCGACGAGTTGGCGGACGCTCAGTCCGTCGACGCTGACTTCGTCCGGCAGAGGCGGCACGTCCTTGGGCGGCCGGGGCAAGCGTTCGCCCAGCAAGGCTTCGCTGATCCAATTGCCGCGCAAAATCGGGCTGGTGCGCGAGGCGCCCGACTGTTTGGCCAGCGTCGTCGCCTGGGCGAGAATTCCGCCTCGCGAAAAGCGCTTCACCCCATCGACCCGTCGCCAGGCGTCTCCTTGCACGCCCGGTATGCCGTAGTGCGCGGCCAACGCTTCGTTCAGAAACGTGTAGTCCGCGTCGAGAATGTCGAGCAGCGAGCCGTCGTTCTGAAACAAATCGGTGAAGAACTGGATTGACTCTTCATACATCGCCCCGCGCAGCTCGGCGAAGGTAGGAAAGTGCCGCTCGCTTTTCTCATCAAGCTGGTCAAAGTCTTCGATGTGCAGCCAATGGCAGGCGAACTCCGTGGCCAACCGCCGAGTGCGGCCGTCTGCCAGCATCCGCCGGAGTTGCGACATCAAAACGTCCGTTTCGCCCAGGCGGCCGGCCGCGGCAAGCCGACGCAGTTCGTCGTCGGGCTGCGACGACCAGAGAAAATAGCTCAACCGGCTGGCCAATTCCCAGTCCGAGACGGGCGATTGACTGGCGCCGGGCCTCGGCTTCTCAACGTGATACAGAAACGCCGGCGACACGAGCACGCGCGCGAGCATCAGGCGGACTGATTCTTCGTGCGACAACCCTTGTTTCCGTAGTCGCCGGTTGAGCTCCAAGAGTTCTTGCCACTCGGCGCCGCTCAAGGGCCGCCGGTAGGCAAGCGCGGCGAAATCGAGCAAGGCCTCGAGATGTTTCAGTTCCGTGTCGACGAGCAACTGCCGGAAGGCTGCCGCGCGCCGTTGGATCGGGCCGCGCAACGGTTCGAACACTTTGGGATCGGCGTCCTGCGTGGCGAATTCCATGAGCTGGGCATAGGCATCGACCAGCTTGAGCGCGTCGTGGCTCACGTAGTGCAGCTCGTCCCAGAGACGGTCGAGCGCGTCGGCCTGCGAGTCGTCCAGCACCAGCCGCCTGAGTTGATCGTCTTCGCGGTAGTACAAGGTCAGCGTCACGACTTCGTCCACCGGCACGATGCGCGTATAGCACAGCGCCGCGGGAAACAGGTGGCGGAAGTCCTCACAGGCAGCCTCAATCCGTTTCCGCGCCGCACTGCCCTCCAACGCGATGATGGGCGAATCGGGCCGCGGCATGGCGCCGAGTTCCGCCGGCGTCGTTGCGGCAGACGCCTGCACGCTGCCTTCCGCGCCCGACGCACGGTCGAGCGTGACGGTCGCAACGAACTCGCAGCCCGAACCTAGATCGGCGGGCAACGGGATTTCGATCGTCGCCGGCGCCTGCACGCAGAGGCTTGCTGCATCGAGAGTTTGCCCGGCGGGATGACGCCCGAAAAGCTTGGGATCAAGGCCCCACGGCGACTCGTTCGCCTTCGCGTCGCCTTCAGCGGCCTGATCGCCCGGCGCCGCTTGACGCGCGGCTGCAAAGAGCGGACCGCCGAGCGAAGCAAGCTGCTGATAGAGCACCGCGTCCGGGCTGTTCTTGCCGGCAGACGGCGGAGAGGTTAACAAGTTTTGGACTTCCTCGGCAAGCTTCTGTTTCGCCTCCGCAGTCGGCGCCGATTGCCACTTCGCCAGCAGCGAGCCGCTGGGGATGACAAAGTCCGATCCGCCGCCGGCTTGCTCGCCTTCCGTATAGAAATGCCAGACGCCGGCATGGCCAAATCGATCGGCATGCGGATTGTCGGCCAGCACGTCGCCGGAAACTTCCGCAGCCAGGTCCCACTCGGGCCCGCCTTCGGCCTGGTCGGTCATCGTGAGGTCGACGGCGGTCAGGTCGCAGGAATGGTTGCCGTCACGCGGTCCGACGATCAGCGAGATAACATCGCCCGGCTGGACGGCCAGGTTTTCGATCGGTCCGAACTCGACCGCCTTGGCCCCTTGCGCCACTCCGGCAGCCAACCGCTGCCGCGTGGCGCGGCGCGCAGTTCGAGCGACCAGGTCACGCCGTTGCCGCACTCCGGATGTGCGTGGGCCGCCTTGCCGCGAATTCGCAACGTCGCTGCCACGGGACTGCGCAAACCGACGGCCGCGCGGAGCTTTGGCGAAGGATGCACCGCCACGCCGTGCGGCTTCATGTTGCCGGGAATTCGCACGTGCTGATCGGACGAATTAGCAACGAGCAACGGCGTGCGGTCGCTGCCCCAGCCTTGAATGAAATCATGGCCCGAGGCGTTCTTGAGCTTTGTGGTGAAATGAGAATTGATGCTGACTTCGCGACCCACGCCGATTCCCAGCAACTGGAACCACGATTGCAGCACGTCGGCGTCGACCCCATGTCGCTCGGCCAACGTTGCAATGTTCCCCTCGGCGCCCCCTTTAGCTTCTTCAGCGGCGGCCAGGCACTCGGCCACGGCGGAAAAGGCGCGCTGACCGATACCGCGCCAAATGGCGAGCTGCGCCACGCACGTCGCGCAGCAGCAAGTCGGGACGACCGGGGGCCACCAGCCGCGGCCGCTCCCAGACGACAAAGTCGTGCTCGTTACTATCTCCCGCATCGCCGGCCGAGAGAGACAACATTACCGCTTTGCCATCCGTCGCATTGGGGAGCTTCAGCCGAATCTCCTGCCGCGCAAGCACCGGCATCACGGGCTCTTGCCAGGCCTTCGGACCGCCGACTTTGCCAATATGCCCGACGCTGCCGAACTTCCACAGCGCATTCTGCCAGCGAGCAATTTCGGCCGCGACGGCAGCCGCCTCGTCCGGCGCTGCGGCTCGCCACCTCGCGCGAACTCGGTCGAGCAGCAGCGAAGGCTCTGAGCCGTTGAGCGCGTTCCATAAGATCGTTAGATATTTCGGGCTCAAGCCGCGCTCTCCGGCCACTGACTCGATGGTCTTCGTTCCATTGGTCAGCGCTTCGCGCTCGGCGAGCGTTGCGGCCAGATAGTTTTCCAGCGGCAGGCGGCCGCCGTTCTCGGCGTCCCAAACCAGACCTTGCAGTTGAACTTGTCGCCTGGCGCCCGAGGCGGTGAACTGGCGATAGAACTCGCGGATGCGCTCGACGATTTCGTGCGTCTGGTCGGCACGCGTGACGTGTGGCGAAAAGCGAATTCCATCGGGCAACAGCACGGCGTGGGCGGCGATTTGCTTGGCGGCGTCGAGATACTTGGCGAACAAAGCCGGAGACATCGCCAATGCCGCGCCCGAGTTCGTAAAGCCTTCGCCGGCCGCGCCGTCGACCGGGAACTCTCGGGCCGGCTCGAGCGATGCAAGGCCGGTCAAATCCCGGAGGGTGTACGTGTATTCGGCATTGTTCAACCGCCGCAGCACGACACGCCCCGGATCGCCGGCTGCGGTGCGGGCTTCCCACTTGAGATACTCGTGCACCCACTCGCCGAGCCGGCGCCGCTCGGCATCGGCAGGCTGAGGAGCATCTTTGGGGGGCATCTGGCCGTTGTCGAGCATTTCGCGAACTTTTTGCCACTCCCGAGGCGCCTTGCGAATCTCTGCGAGACTCTTAAAACGGGAGAGGTCCAAATCCGCTTCCGCAACCGACTCAGCCGAATGACAGTCGTGGCAATATCGCGCCACAAGCGGGCAAATCTCCTGCTCGTACTTCGAGGCGAGCGCCTTCGCCTCCGGTTCGCCCCCGGGCGCCGGAGGCGGCACAAAAATGATCAAGCCGGCCGCCAGTGCGGTCAAGACGCCTGGGATTCGCATCGATTGCTCTCTGTAACTTACAACGACAGTCTTCGCTTCGCCTCCTGATGAGTATCGACGCACCGCTTCCGTAATGCAAATAGGCCATCCGGACCGCAAGGCAATCGACGAAAAAACTGATGACGCCGCCAGCCGATCTGCACCGGATCAGCTTCGACGTCTTCTTTGCTCGTAGACAACCAGGTTTGTTTGCGATACTCCGCGGTGGGAGTCGCTGCGGCAAGCCGCAGGAACCGGTCCTCGTGGCGCGCTTATCGGGAGGAAGGCTGCGCTGAAGTAAGCCCTCTCGCGACGCGATCTTGACCAGTTCCTTGCGGGCGATGGCCAACAGGTCGTCACGAGCCAACGCGGCAAAATGCACGACGGCGTCAATCGGAGCAGGAACGACTGACAAACGCCCACATGATTCCATGAGCAGAACTTGCTCGGGCGGTCATGACGACTTGCCTTCCGCGCCGTGCAAGGTGATGCGGGCGTGGAACTCGGGGTTGTCTCTTTGCTCAGGAGCCATCACGACAAAGCCGGCGCCAAGTCGCCAGGTCGAAGCAGGAGCGTCCCAGTATTCGGCCCGCTCGACGCTCACGCGGATCAGCGCCAGGTTCGGATTCTTCGGGCCCTCGGGGAACCAGCCCTCGTAGCTTGGGTCCCACAGTTGTTCGACCTTCGCCGGAGTCGTCGGCGATTTCCGCGGTTCCCGAAACCGAAACGTAAATATTTTCGTCAGGTTTGACGAACGACAAGCTGACCTGCCGGTTGAGACGCACCTCGCGAGTCTTGGGAGCATCCAGCTTCGAGACTAACCAGAGATCACCGTCGAACTTGGCGCGTTGCGTGAGGATCGGCCGGCTCCAGAGCGTCCCGGCTTCCGTCACGGTCGTCAGCATCGCTACGCGGATCTTTCCGATCAACTCGCCAAGCTTCTCAATGGCCTGCTGGCGGTCAGTTTGAGAACTCATCGAAATCATCCTCCACGGTTCACGCCTTTGGTACGTTGCGGCGTATGACGATCTCCAAGGCGCCGCGACTGCGGTTGCTGTGCGGTCTTGCAAGGCGATTTCCCTGCAAGCGATGCTGGAAGCCGTAAAGCTTATGGCATCTTCGACGTATAGGAGACGAGCGTTTTCACGTAGTTGGCTCGCTCGTACGCTTCGCGGCCAATCGCTTTGTCGCGACTCATGTTTCCCTTGATCTGCTCCACCGTTGCGTACTTTCGCTCTTCCAGCCAGGGCGGCAACTCTGCGAGCATCTTTTCCAAGTGTCCGGGCCCGAGTTGCAGCAGCGCCGAGGCAACCATCGCCACGTCGGCGCCGGCCAATAGCAGCTTCAGCACGTCGCTGCCGGTCCGCACGCCGCTAGTGGCTGCCAGCGAAGTGGACAATAGTTGTCCACGCAGAATGCCGATCCAGCGGAGCGGAAGCCGCAATTCAGCCTCCGTGCTTAACTCCATCTCCAGAGCCAGTTCCAGCCGCTCCAAGTCAATGTCGGGATGCGGATAGCGGTTGAACAGCACCAGGCCGTCGGCGCCGGCGCCGACCAGCCGCTTGGCCAGATTGGGCAAGGCGGCGAAATAAGGGCCGATCTTCACGGCCAGCGGCAGTTTCGTCGCATTTCGCACGCCGGCTACCAGGTCGACGTACCTCGCTTCGATGTCTGCCGAGGTCGTCTCGCTGTCGGTCGCCAGTAAGTAGATATTGAGTTCCAGGGCATCCGCCCCGGCGTCCTCAATCCGCTTGGCGACCGAGACCCAATCGCCCGTCGAAGCGGCGTTCAAGCTGGCAATCACCGGAATCGAGAGGGCTTGCTTGGCCTGTTCCAAATGCTTAAACCATTGGTCCGGTCCCTGGTTGTATTCAGTGAAGGCTGGCAATCGGCCAATGCAGCCGCCGACTTGCTGGCGGCAGGGGAACCCGCCGGGTGTTGTTCTGCACCCTTGCCAGTTAACTGCTCTTCGAATAGCGACGGCAAGACCACAGCGGCCGCCCCGACTTCTTCCAACCGCTTGAGCGTCGTCAGGCATCCCGTCAGCGGACTGGAGGACACGACGAGCGGGTTGCGCAATGTCATCCCCAAGTAGCGGGTGGTCAGATCCACGGCCATGCGATGCTCTCCCTAGTGCTAGAAGTCTCGGTCAATCCGATGGCGCCGCCACGCCGCGTCAATCGGACATCGAAGCAAATCACATTCCTTTGCCGGACATTATCAATCCGGCGCATCGACAATGAGAAACCCAAAGTAACGCGACGCGCCAGAGACGAACAGCCCCAATCTAGCGAACAACTCGAGTGCCTGCGATCTTGGACGACGCAATTTGCCGATGTTGTACCGCTTCCGTTGATTGACCCAGGCGGAATGACTTGTACAATCGGTGTTCGAACATTGAAATATCAAGCGGTGTGACCAGGGCAAGCGACATGCAGAACGCAGAGGCGAAAATGCGGAGACCAAGAATTTGGAGGACCCATGCGGATTTCGCGGATTGAGGCCCTCAAGATCGCCCAGCCCGAGTTCGAGCAGTTCGAGTGGTGGTGTACCAGCCCGCTCGATCTGCTTTACGACGAAGGCGCCAAGGGGCGCGAGCGCGGCGCCGGTTTGTTCAACGTGCCGATCGATCTTCGCCGCGACCCGGTGTTTCACGTGCTGGTTCGCGTGACGACCGATGAGGGTCTGACGGGCCTGGGCGCCATTGGCCTCGGCTCTTCGGCCATGGCCGAGGCGGTCGAGCAGTTGCTGGCGCCGTTGATCGTCGGGCGCAATCCGTTCGACGTCGAGCTGCTCTGGGAGCTGATGTATCGCTCGACGCTCAACATCGGCCGCAAGGGGCTGATACTCGAAGCGATCAGCGGCATCGATATCGCCCTGTGGGACATTCTCGGCAAGGCGACCGGGCAGCCGGTATACAACCTGCTGGGCGGCCGCACGCGCGAGCGCATTCGCGCTTATGCCAGCTTCCTTTATGCCGATCAGAACCTCGATCGGCTGGCCAGCATGGCCCGCGGCTACGTCGATGCCGGCTTCACGGCCGTCAAGATGCGATTCGGCTATGGTCCGCAGGATGGCCGCGCCGGCATGCGCAAGAATGTCGAGCTGGTGCGCACGGTCCGCAACGCCGTGGGCGACGACGTCGACGTGATGGCCGACGCCTACATGGGCTGGACCACGCAATATGCCGTCGAAATGATCCGCATGCTCGACGAGTTTCAGCTCGCCTGGATTGAAGAGCCCGTCTCGCCTGACGATCTCGACGGCTACGCGCGCATCCGCACTGCGACGCACACGGCCATTGCGGGCGGCGAACATGAGTTCACTCGCTACGGCTTCAAGGAGCTGATTTCGAGGGGCTGCGTCGATTACGTCCAGTTGGACGTGAACCGCGTCGGCGGCGTGACCGAAGCCCGCAAGATTTGGGCGCTGGCTGCGGCGCATTCGCTGCCGGTCGTGCCGCACTCGCAGAACTACCACAACCAGCACCTGATCATGTCGCACATCAATTCGCCCCTGTCGGAGTATTTGCCGCCCGACTACCGCGACGGCGACACCTTCCTGTCGGAGTTGTTCATCGGCGACGCCGTGGCGCACGACGGATGGATCACGCTTTCCGAGCAGCCGGGCATGGGCGTCGAACTGAACGAGGCGGCGGTTGCGGAATACCTGCTGAAATAGGCGACGTGTTCATGAATGCATTGCTGACGACCGCGAACATGACCAAATCGCGACAGGCGTTCATCGAGTTGCGCGAGCAGATCCTCGACGGACGCTTACCGGCGGGAACGCACTTGACGTTGCGGCCCATCGCCAAATCGCTCGGCGTGAGCGTGGGCGCCGTGTCAGAAGCCGTCCGGGAGTTGGTCCACGAACAACTGGTCGATTTCGAACCGAATTACGGCGCCCGCGTGAAGCGGTTCGATGCAGAAACGGTGCGCAGCCAGCACGTATTGCGGATCGCCATCGAGTGCGAAGCCATCCGCCGCTGCACGGAGCGGATCGGCAAGGCCCGGCTCGACGAATTGCAGACGTTGGCCGAAGCGGTCGACCGGTTGACCGACGTCGAAGAGCAACTGGCCGAAGCGCGGCAGCGCGACTTTGAATTCCATCTGCAAATCGCCGAACAATCCGGTGTGCCCTCGCTGCCGGCCGTGCTCAAGTCGTGTCATCTGGTGCGGTTGCTGGCCGTCGAGTCGACGCCGGTGGGAGAGACGCACAATGCGACGAATCGGACCCACGTGGAACTGGTGGAAGCGATCCGCACGCGCGACGTCGATGCAGCGGAACTCGCGATGCGCGAGCATTGCGAGCGATCGCTGCAATTGCAGTTGCAAAACGCTTTGGGGACGCTCGGCCTATGAACCCGCCGTCGCCGAGAAAACAGAGAAACCACAGGGCCGCCAGCGTGGCCATTGGCGTCTTGTACGCGTCGTGCTGCCTGTTGTTCTTTCTGACAGCTCCAGCTGCGGGGCAGGAAGGAGCAAAACCGCAGGCAACGACGAACAAAGCCGCCGCCGAGGCAGGCGACAGATTCTTTGAGAGTAAGATCCGGCCGCTGCTGGTCGATCGTTGTTACGACTGCCACGGGCCCGATTCCGACGAAGGTGAAGGCGAACTGCGCGTCGATTCGCTTGCCGGCTTGTTACAAGGCGGAACGTCGGGACCGGCGCTCGTCCGGGGCGAACCGGACCGCAGCCTGATAATTCTGGCCATACGCCACGACGGCGCCGTGCGCGATGCCGCCGAAGACGAAGCTCCCCCAAGCGGAAATCGACGCGCTTGCCGCCTGGGTGAAGATGGGAGCGCCCTGGCCCGGTGCGGCGCGCTTCGCTGCGCCAACGCGTCGGACGGAAGCCCCCGCACAATGGGACAAAGCGGCTCGCAGCTTCTGGGCTTTCCAGCCGCTGCGCCAGCCGCCGCCGGGCGCCGTGAAAGATGCAAGCTGGCCGGGCGCCGCGATCGATCGCTTCATCCTGGCACGGCTGGAAGCGCACGACTTGCATCCCGCGCCGCCGGCCGACAAGCCGACATTGCTGCGCAGGGCGAGCTTCGATCTGCTGGGCCTGCCGCCATCGCCGGAAGAGCTGGCCGCCTTCGTCGCCGACCAGTCGCCCGAGGCGTTCGGACACGTCGTCGACCGCTTGCTCGCTTCGCCGCATTACGGCGAGCGCTGGGGACGGCATTGGCTTGATGTGGTCCGTTATGCCGACAGCAACGGGATGGATGACAACCTGGCCTACTCCGACGCCTGGCGCTACCGCGACTATGTGATCGCGGCCTTCAACGCCGACAAGCCGTACGACCGTTTCGTCCGGGAGCAACTAGCCGGCGACCTGCTCGCTCAAGAGGAACCGGCGCGCCACGATGAACTGGTCGTCGCCACGGGCTTTCTCGCGATCGGGCCGAAGATGCTGGCCGAAGACGATCCCGTCAAGCAGCAAATGGATATCGTCGATGAGCAGCTCGACACCGCCTGTCGTGCTTTTCTGGCATTGACCATGGGTTGCGCCCGTTGCCACGACCACAAGTTCGATCCGCTCTCGATGGCCGACTACTACGCGCTGGCCGGCATCTTCAAGAGCACAAGGACGATGCTTTCGTACCGCGTCGATTCCAAGTGGAACGCCACCGCTCTGGGCGGCCCCGAGCCGGCGTTCCGGCTGACCGACCTCGAGCAGATCATCGACCGCCACGATAACGCGCTGGTCAACGGCGCCACGAACCTCATGTCCGCCGAGGAGCGCACGGCGCATACGCGGCTGCTCGAGGAGGCCAAGCGAGAATATGCGGAAATCCCCAAGGCGATGGCCGTGGCCGAAGGCTGCGTGGCCGATATCCCCATCGCCCTGCGGGGCAATCACCTGACGCCCGGCGCGCTGGCGCCGCGCCGCTTTCCGACGATCCTGGCGGGCATCGACCAGGCGCCGCTTGGCGAGGCTCAAAGCGGCCGGCTCGAACTGGCACGCTGGCTGACGACCGAAGACAATCCGCTTGTCGCGGCGCGTCATCGTGAACCGCGTTTGGCGCTGGCATTTTGGCGCAGGGCTGGTGCGCTCCGTCGACAACTTCGGCCGCCTGGGCGAGACGCCGTCACACCCGGAATTGCTCGATTGGCTGGCCACGCAGTTCATTTCCGACGGCTGGTCGCTGAAGAAGCTGCATCGCCGCATTCTACTGTCGCAATCCTGGCAGATGAGCGGCGAGTGGAACGAGCAGGCGGCGCAGGCCGATCCCGAGAACCGCTTGTTGTGGCGGTTCGACCGCCGGCGACTCGACGCCGAGGGGCTTCGCGACTCGCTGCTGTTCGTCAGCGGGCAGCTCGACGAAACGATGGGCGGCACGCTGTTGGAGTCCGCGCCCTTTCAGAACCTCAGCGTCAGCGGCGCTGCAAGAAAGGCGGAACTCTACCAGCCGCCGAGACGCAGCGTTTATTTGCCGGTGCTCCGCAGCGCTCTTTACGACATGTTCCAAGCCTTCGACTTTCCTGATCCGGCGTTGCTGAACGGCAACCGCGCCACGACGACCGTGGCCGCGCAGGCCTTGTTCATGATGAATAGCCCGTTAGTCGAAACGGCTGCGGAGCAAATGGCCGATCGACTATTAAGCGTCGCCGCTTCTGACCACGAGCGTCTGCGGGACGCTTGCCGACGCATCTTCGGCCGGGAAGCTGCAGACGCCGAGTTGAGCGAGTGGCAAGCTTTCCTGGATCGCTACCAGGCGACGCCCTCGCTGGCTGAAGAAACGATCGAAACCCGCCGCCGGCTGGCCTGGCAAGGCCTATGCCGCGCGTTGTTTTCTTCCAACGAGTTCATCTATGTCCATTAATCGCTCAAGCCGCTGCGCGTCCTCTCTCTCCCTCTGGGAGAGCGCCGGGGTGAGGGGGACCCGTCGCAGCCCCATATCCTTTGCATTATCTTCTGCGTTCCCTTTCCCCACGCGAGTCTCGCCATCCGCCAGCCTCAAAGGAACCGGATCATGACCGGCCGCGCGACAACTTGCCGTCCCATCAAACCCGTGCAATCGCGGCGGCAGTTGCTGGCGCGAATGGGCGCCGGGTTTGGCGGGCTCGCGCGTATCGGCCTTGCTGGCTGATGAAGCTGCGGCGGCGACGAACCCGCTGGCGCCCAAACCACCGCACTTCGCCCCGCGGGTCAAACGCGTAATTATGCTGTTCATGTTCGGCGGTCCTTCGCACTTGGACACGTTCGATCCGAAGCCGCTGTTGAGCCGCGACAGTGGTCAGCCGCTGTCGGAAGAAAAGCGTCCGCGCGTGATCTCGTTTCCTAATCGGATGGGCGCGCTCGTCGGCTCGCCATTCGATTTCCGGCAACATGGGGGCGGCGGAACCTGGATCAGCTCCTTGTTTCCGCATCTGGCACGCCGGGCCGATGACCTGTGCGTCATCAACTCGATGTTCTGCTCGAACTCCCGGCACGGAGGCGCCGTGTTGGAGTGGCATACCGGCACCGATACGTTCATCCGTCCCAGCATGGGCGCCTGGATCACGTACGGGCTCGGCAGTGAAAACCAGAATTTCCCCGGCTACGTCACCATTTGCCAGGATCTGGCCCAAGGGGGCGCCAACAATTTTGGCTCGGCCTTTCTGCCTGCCGCGTACCAGGGCACGGCGCTCGGCTACTCCGGGCTGAAGCCGCAAGAGGCGCGCATCCCCTTCATCGGCAACGGGGCGGCGCATGCCGACCGGCAACGACTGGAACTTGACCAGGTGCGGCAGATGGACCGCCGGCAAGCGGAGCGTCGCGGACCGGACGACGAACTTGAAGCTCGCATCGCGTCATTCGAGCTTGCCTTTCGTTTGCAGGTCGAAGCGCCGGAGATGCAGGACCTGTCCGACGAGTCGAAGCACACGCGAGAACTGTACGGCCTTGATGATCCGGAGACGGCCGACTTTGCCACGCAGTGCCTGTTGGCTCGCCGCTTTTCGGAACGCGGCGTGCGGTTTGTGCAGTGCAATCTCAGCGGCTGGGATGCGCACAACAAGCTGAAAGAGAATCACAGCCGCCTGGCGAAAGCCATTGACAAACCGATCGCCGGCCTGCTTGCCGATCTCCGCCAATGCGGGCTGTGGAACGACACGCTGGTGATTTGGGGCGGCGAGTTCGGCCGCACGCCGACCTGCGAAGGCGCCGACGGACGCGACCACAACCCGCACGGCTACACGATGTGGCTGGCCGGCGGCGCCGTGAAAGGCGGGCTGACCTGGGGCCGGACGGACGACTACGGCTACTTCGCCGTCGAGGACAAGGTCCACGTCCACGACCTCCACGCTACGATCCTGCACCTGCTCGGGCTCGACCACAAACGACTGACCTATCGCTACGCCGGCCGTGATTTTCGCCTGACCGACGTACACGGAGAAGTCGTTGATGGCATACTTGCATGACCGACTCGAATGTGCTTGATGCACCCTTCCCAGCGGCGTAACTTGAAGCTAGCCGCGGGCGGCGCGATGTCGGCGGGGGCGATCGTTCAGTCTTTATCAACCACCGCGAGCGAGCTAGCGTGACTGACTCCGCCGCCGGCGATTCTCGAGTGCGAAAAACGGTCCCGCTATTGATGCTGGTCGTCGCTTGCGGGCATTTCAACCGCATCAGCATTTCGGTCGCCGGCGCCGAGCGGATCATCGACGGCCACGGGCTTTCTCCCGAGCGGATGGGCCTGGTCTATTCCGCGTTCTTGTTGTTCTACACGCTCGCCATGCTGCCGGGCGGATGGTTCATCGATCGCTTCGGCGCCCGGACCGCGCTCATTGCGTGGGGCTTTGGCTCGGTGCTGTTCGTCGGCCTGACCGGCGGCGCGGGGCTGTTCCGGGCCGACCCGCTCATGCTCTGGCTGGGCCTGATGGCCGTGCGCTCGCTGTTGGGTGCGTTCAACGCGCCGCTGCATCCGGCCGCCGCGCATATCGTGTTCGAGCAGGTCGCATGGCAATCGAGAACGCTGGCCAATGGGCTCGTCACGTTCGCCGCCTGCATCGGCATTGCTTCGACCTATTACGTGATGGGGTTTTTGATCGATTGGCTTGACTGGCCGCTGGCGTTTGTCATCACCAGCGGCATGACGCTCATCGTGGCTCTGATCTGGACGCGCGGTTCCCGCGAGCCGCGCGGGGCGGCGCCCGCACGGAAGGCTACGACGCCGGCGGTTGCCGATCTGCTGGCAGTCATGCGCCGCCGAAGCGTGGTGTTCCTTACACTCAGCTACACGGCGCACGGTTACTTTCAGTACCTGCTCTTCTACTGGATCGAATACTTTTTCGAAGCCATTCAAAGTCAAGACCGCTCGGTGGCCCGCCGCTACGCGATGCTGGTCACCTTGGCGATGGGCGCCGGCATGGTCGCCGGCGGCTGGCTGGCCGATCGCGTCTCGCGTTCGTTCTCCGGCCGGGCTCGGCGGGCGTTGGTCCCGGCGCTCGGCATGTTGGGGGCCGGCTTCGCGCTGGAACTGGGCGTCTTGGCGTCGCGTCCCCAGCTCACGCTCGTCGCTTTCGCCGTTGCGGCCGCGTGCATCGGCGCTTGCGAAGGGCCTTTCTGGACGACTTCCGTCGCGTTGGGCGGCCGCTTCGGCGGCACCGCCGCCGGCTTGATGAACACCGGCGGCAATATCGGCGGCACACTGTCGACCTACGTCACGCCGCTGCTCAGCGGGTTGTTCGCCGCGCACTACGGGGCTGATGCCGGCTGGCGGCTGAGCCTCGCAGTCGCGGGCTGCCTGGTGGTCGTTGGCGCCGCCTTGTGGTGGGGCGTGCAGCCCGACGAGCCGGAAGACGAAGTCGACGCTCGCCTGGTCGTGCCTGCTTGCGATTGAAGCCTGCCGGCCACCAACTGACATGTTGATAGAAGGGTTGTAGGGTGGGCATTGCCCACCATGAATTCGGTGGTGGGCAATGCCCACCCTACAAAGACGTATTCGGATGGTGATCGAAATATAGAACCCCAGGTAACGCGATGACAGATTCGACACGACGCGAGTTTTTGCTGGCGACCAGTTCAGCCGTGGCCGCCGGCGCCATGCTCGGAAAGGGGCAATCATCAGCCCGCGGACGCGAGACTGACGGCCCCGGCGCACCGGCGGCAGAATCGATCCCGCCCCATCGCGCGCTGCCCGTTTCCGGCGTACACCTGTATGCCGATCGGCCGAGTTACGCCGCCGGCGACGCCGTGACCGCTTACGTCAGCGCTACGATCCCTTGCCAGATCGAAATCGTGCGACTCGGCGACGACCTCGATAGTCCGGCAAAAGACGAAGTCTTGCACGCGCTGACGCTCGAACAACCGGAAATGCGGCCGGTGCATCCCGGCAGTTATATCCATGTTGAAAAGGGACTGCCTGCCGAGCCGCTCAGCGCGGTGACGCTGGAATGCTGGCTCCGCCTCTGGAACGTCCACGAGCCGCAAGGCGTCGTCACGCAGCTCGACGGCGCCAACGGCATCGGCTTGTTGGTCTTCCCTGATGGCACGCTCGGCTTTTTCACCGGCGAATGTGCAGACCCCGCCGCGACGCCGCACCGCACGGAAGCCAAACTCGCCTTGCCGGGCAGGCCGAGCTTCAACGCCTTCGTCACGCCGCCTTCCGTGTGGCATCACGTGGCGGCCGTGTTGAGCGGCGGAAGAAAAATGCTCTGGCTCGATGGCCGTCTGGTAGGCCAGTGGGAACACAAACAGCCGGCCGCGCCGGCGCCGTGCGCGTTGCGCATCGGCGCCTTGGGCCAAGACGGCGAGGCGGCAGGTCTGCTCGACGCCGACATTGCTATGCCCGCCATTTACGGCCGAGGCGCTAAACGAAGTGGAGATTCGCACCCGGCACGCCCAGCGAGGGCTGATGCCGCCTGCGGCCGAGCCCGACTTGCTCGGCTGCTGGCCGTTGGCGGAAGAACGGGGCGCAGAAATTGCCGACGTCAGCGGCGCCGCGAGGCATGGGCGGATCATTAACCATGCTACCTGGATGATCGGAGGGCCTTCCTTCTTGCCGGCCATCGCCCGCTACCGGCGAGACTACGATCCCGACACAGACGCCACTCGCGGACATGGTTTGCGGCTCGCTTCCGACGATCTTTACGATTGCCGCTGGCGCCCGACGTTGACGTTCACGCTACCCAAAACAGCCCGGCCCGGGCTGTACGCCGTGCGCGGTCGCTTCAATGGAGAAGAAGGCGAGGCGATGACGCACGCCGTGTTCGTCGTGCGGCGCGCGGCCGGCGCACCACGTGCTCCGATCGCCTTGCTGTTTTCGACGAACACCTGGAAGGCGTATTCCGGCGCCTCCTTCGGTCCGGCCTGGCCCGGCGTGACGGCGAATGTCGGCAACAAAGGCTATCAACCCAAGCCCGAAGATCCGCTGGCGCCGTACTGCTTTTACCGGTTCCATCGCGCCGGCCAGCCGACGTATCAACTCGGCTGGCGGCTTCCGTGGCCCGCCGCGTCGCCGTACGCGCTGGTCTCGGCGCCCGAGGTCGGCTACAGCCATCTCTCACGGGCCGATCGCTTCACGCAGCAATGGCTGGAAGCGAATGATTACGCCCACGACGCCCTGAGCGATCTCGATTTGCACCGCGATCCGCATGCGCTCGACGGCGTGAAGGTGCTGTTCATCGTCGGCCACAGCGAGTATTGGACGCACGAGGCGATGCAGCGGGTGCGCGAGTTTCTCACTTCGGGCGGCAACGTCGTCTGCCTGAGCGGCAACACGATGTACTGGCACGTCACGCAGAGCGACGACGGTGCGATCCTCGAATGCCGCAAGGCCGACGCCTGGGGCGCCCAACTGGCCGACTACATGCGAGGCGAATGCTGGCACGAACACGACCGCCGCCGCGGCGGCGTGCCGCGAGACTGCGACGTGCCCGAATGGCGAACGCTGGGCGTCGAGTTCGCCGGCGCCGGCGCCATGACGGCCACAACCGAAGGCGCATTCCACGTTGTGGACGCGGAACATCCGTTCTTTCACGAGCCGCACGAGGCCGGCGTGAAGAACGGCGACCGCTTCGCCTTCGACGCCTCGAAACCCAGCCGGCAACCGATTGGCCACGAGACTGACGTGCGAGTCTCGACCTTGATGGATTACACGCGCCGCTTGCCCGCTTTGTCCGGCCTGGCGACCGACCTTGCCGATCCGGCCGGCATTCGTCTGTTAGCGGTCGGTCGCTTCGGCGCCGATGGGCGGCAGGGGGCCGTACGCGACTACGCCCACCGCGTCATGCCGGCGGCGCTGCGCAGCGCGGATGATTCCTTATGCGACATCATCCACTGGCAGCGACCGGGGGGCGGGCAGGTCTTCGCCGCGCCGAGCATCTCCGCCGGCTGGACTTTGGCCGTTTGCCCGCGTTGGAGCGCCATGCTCAAGAATGTGTTGCACCATTTCGGCGTGCCCGGCAAGTGAGGGCGCGCATTCAGCGCCGATAAACTACGACCTTCTTCTGGCGCCCGCGCTCTGCGTGGGCGCCCGCCCTTCGACGCTCTGCGTCCTGGTACTTATGTACGTGTCCATCTCGCCTCGTCGCCGATTGGCCGACGCAACATAGCGGGCGATGCAGACGAACGCCTAGAAGCTCACCATCTTCGATAGACCACCACCGTAACAGCCAGGGGTAGATCGAGCTTGCCCAACTCGTCCAGGATTACCCCCTTCGTTCGTTCCGCGTTAAATCCCCCCGAACCGGATCCGATCAGCGGCAGCGCGAGCGATCGAAATCCCTGCTGATGGGCGAGCGTCAGCGCGTTGCGAACCGAATCTCGGATCGATTTTTCAGACGCCCGCCACAGCATGTTAATTCCAGCGACGTGAATGATACCCTTAAACGGGAGCTTGCCTGCCGAGGTGAGCACGGCTCCGCCGAGCGGAATGACGCCCTGTCTGCCCAATTCTTTAAACGGCACGGTCCCGCCTCGGCGTTTAATCGCTCCCGATACGCCCTGGGGCAACAGCAGCCGCCAAGGAATGATGTTACGGTTCCAGGCATTGACGATCGCATCGACGTTCTGATCCAGCAGATCGCCTTCGACGATGGTTGCGTTCATCGTTCTGCCCCATTTCCCATTTCGATGGCGCTCTGGCTTCACATAGTCGCCTGTTCATGGGCGCGGACCGGGCTCCATCCTCTCGCTATTGCGTTCGCAAAGCTACTTCAGCGAGATCGCGAACCGCGTGCTGAACGTCTCGCCCGCAGACAGCGTTCGCAGCCCGGTGCGAATGCCCTCGGCCTCTAGATCGAACGCGTCCGGCACGTCGGTGTAAGGCTCGATGCAAACCGCCTCGCGATGGGGCGGGTTGTAGACGACGCACTGCGAGAAAGACTTGTCGAACGTCAGCTCCAGGATTCTGCCCGTATGCGGGTCGTCGATTTGCGTCCGGCAGACGTCGCCTTCGTAGGACAGCTTGGTGAACACGTCGTCCAGTTTGGCCTGGCCGAACTTCAATCCCGAGGCGAGCGCCCGCGGACCGTCGGCCGGCAGCGTGCGTCCGGTCGGCAGCATGTCCGCCAATTCCCAATACTCGGCGGCCGGCACGGTGATGACGCAATCGTCCGCCTTGCCGCCGGCGCCTAGCGGCACGCGAAAATAGGGATGCAGCCCAAGGCCGAAGGGCAACGGCGTCTTGCCCGGATTATGAACGGCAAGCTCGCAATTCAGCGAGCTGCCCGCCACTTCGTAACTGACGGACAGCCGAAAGTCGGCCGGCCAGCGTCTGAGCAGCCCTGGTTCGTCGACCGAGGCGTGAAATTCGCCGGTCGCGCGCTGCGGCAAATGCTCGACAATCCGCCACGGCCGGCTGAGCACGAATCCATGGATGCCGTTGCCCAGCCCGTCGTCGCTGCCCAAAGGATACGTCTGACCGCGATAGCTCAGGTGCGAGCCGCGGAGCCGGCCTGGGAACGGGAACAGGATTGGGATGCCGCTGTGCGAGGCCTTGCTCTGCCCGCTGGCAAAATCAGGCGCCGCCCACAGCACCTCAATCGGCTGGCCGCCCAGCGCAGGCCGAAAGCTGTAACAATTGAATCCATATCCGCTAAGTATCTTCGCGGAAGCGCCGCTGGCGGCGTCTTCCAGCATGATCGGTTCCAGGTTCATACGGCTCGCGATCTCTGGCCCAAGGGGTGTCTTGGGGGCGGAAGGCGCCCCGCCATCAACTTACCGTTCGCCCCCCCGGGGCGACAAGCCGCCCGCCCGGCGGGAGGAGTCGTCGCCAGACGCGTGCGGCGGGCCGTGGCCGTCATCAGCAACATCGCCAGGCAGATCAAAAGCGCCGTCGTGACGAGCTGCCGGCGCGAGACTTCGCCGAAACTGATCGCCGCCAGGCGGTGTAGCAGCATCACCGCCGTCAGCAGCGCGCCGGCGAACAATAGGCCCGCCAGGGCGTCCTCTCCCATCAAGTCCTGCCGGGCCGGGCTGGGCAATTGAAACAACAAGTGCATGCCCGCCAGCAATTGCGCCACGCTGGCCGCCAGGGCAATCCGGCCGCCCCACATGGCAACTCGCCGACGATCGGTTTGCTCATCGGCGGCGCCTTCGTCAACGCCTTCTTCGCCGCTTGCGCCGCGAAAACGCCACCGCAAGCTGCCCAGCAGCAGCACGCCGGCGGTGACCACAAGCGCAGCCAGCAAGTGGTGCAACGTGCGAGCGAAGACCTCGGGGTCGACGAGAAGTTGAATGAATTTGACCTTCTTGCCCCACGCTTGCGGCCGCGTGCTCAATACGCCGATGGCCGAGAACAAGGTGGGAAAGTGGTACGCCAGATTCGTTCCGGCCAGCGCCGTAAGGATGAATCTGGCTGTAAAGCGGCCGTGAAAACCTGAACGCTGTTCGCCGCGCAGGCCTGACCACGATGACCAGGCAGACGAGCGAGAAGAGCAGTTCGAGCAGCCCGAACCAGTAGCGCTGGGCGGGCAGCAGACCGGCGGCCGTGAACCAGCTTTGGCGATCGAGCAGCCACAACAGGCCCAACGCCCCGGCCCCCAGCGCCATGGCGACCAGCAGCGCCGCGATCGAAGTCAGCAGCAGTTTTCGCCCGGTCGCGGCCGCCAGTCGACATCCTCGGGCGCCGCGCCACTGCAGCCACAAACAGACCAGCGGTCCGACCGCCGCCACATCCGCCGCCAACAAGTGCAGCGTTACGATCCCGACCGACGCGAGTTCCAGCAATGCTCTATCCTTGCACTCTGCATGAATCCTTGCCTGGGCTTTCGCTGCCGCTTGGGGCCAGCGTCCTCGGCGACGCTACGTTCCCGGCCGCGACTTGCCTGCCGCCGCCCCAGTGTAGCAGCCCGTTCTTTCACTGTCCGCGCGGCTCGCCAGGCGGCCGTAGCGGAATCTGTGAAGATTCCGAGGGAGCGGCGTTGGCGCACCAAGCCGCGCGTACGTCTGCCAAATCATGTCGGCCATTTGCCCTTCATGCCGCGACCATCGCGGCAGCGCCGGAGTGCGGCAGCGCTGGTCGCAGTGCACTGCCAGCGGCATGCGCCATCTGCGCAGCTTTCGATTGACATCCTCCGCTCGGCGCCATTACCATCCAGTCTCTTCGGGCGATTAGCTCAGTTGGTAGAGCGCCACGTTTACACCGTGGATGTCGGCGGTTCGAGCCCGTCATCGCCCACTCGCAAAGTCTTTGAGCCACATGGCTTGCGCAACTATTCCGTGATGCCAACGCTCATTCGATTGGGGTCTTGGTCCGATCGTTTATATCGGAAGCCGAACAGTTTTTCTTGCAATTGGTTGGCGACCGGACGCCCCATGCACGGTGATTACGCCCCCGAAACGATCAAGCTAATCGAAAAGCTCAAGGACTGCTGGCGGCAGAATGGATGCACCCTTAATTGATTCGGCCTTCGCGAACCTACTGCACTTCTTTGGCGACCTTGAGGATTTGCAGCAGCGAGACGGCTCTGTCCAATCCGCCGACCGAATTCACAAAGGCGGCGGCTTTTTTGATGTCGCCAATCCCGATTTGCTCTCCCGACGCGGGCTCGACTTTTGCTTTGGACGCTCGTGCAGGCTTCTTGGCGGCAGGCGAAGCTTCCGACTGGGAATGAGCCTCCTCGGCGCCTGAAGCGTCTTCGGCGACGCCTTGTTCGATGTCGTCTTCAACCACCGAGATCGCCGCCGTTCCGCCAGGCTTGCGGGGGCCTTTGCTCTTCTTCGCCATGATCTTGCTCCGTGGAAAAACTCTTTGACCGAGCAGAATAAAGTACGGGCCAAGTGTTGTTGCCGCAATAGCTCTCGGGCGGCGTGCCGGTAAGGTAGTGCGGCGGAACGGTGATTACCCTAACCAGTCCCGCACGATTTCTTCGACCTGTTCGGCCTCCAGCGTTTCGTGCGCCAGCAAATTATCGGCGAGTGCGGCCAGCGCCGCCCACATCTCCTCTTGCCGAAAACGCCGATGAAGTTGGACGGACGTGCGCTCCAGGAATTCCAGCCGTTGCCGCTCGTCTCGATGGATCCGTTCCGCAGCCTGCCAGGCTTCATCCCAATCCGCCGCCCATTCGGCGATCAATCCGGGATGGTACGGATCACCCGAGTAGATCATCTCGGCAACAGGGCCTGCCAGGCCGACCTGAATGGCTGTCTCGGCAAACTCCCGGTCGCTCATGCCCGATCGACGCCAAAGCACCTGCGTGTCGCCCTGCCGGTCCGGCCCATCGTCGTTATCCGGTTCAATGGTCACCAACCGCACTTCGCCGCCCAGCAGAATGGCCATCAAGGCATGACCGGCTTCATGGTAGGCGATCAGTTCGGTCATGAAGCAAGCTTCTCAGAAGACTCAAGACTCAGCGGGAGACCAGAGAATTCGTTTGTCGGAGGCAGCATGGTAGCCTAAAACGGTTCCGGAAACGATGCGACTTGCAGAGACGCGGAGATCTGCTGCTGGTCGAACGGGCGAAGGAATGGATACTTGGGAAAGAAGAGGCATAGACAACTCAAACCACTGGACGCGAAGGAAATGAGGCAGAGCGCCGCTTTTCACTGACCTTCGAAAGCCGAGCGAGGCCAACTGCAATGAGCTACAGATTCGTGATGGAGGACTGGCTTCCCCGGTTTCCGCTGGATGAAGACGCTCAGCGGTATTCAGGCGAGATCGTTACCAGTCCGTGGGACGCCTGCAACAACGAATTGCTGCGTCGAGGGATGCAGGACCAATATCGCTGGGGGCGGCCGGCGCCCGTTGACATCTTTGTGATGGCTGAGGGGGAGCCGGAAGACCGCTGCGCAACGAAAATCGGCGGCTTGCCTTATCGCCCGGCCGAGCTACCGTGGCCGATCGATGCAACTGGGGAACCAATGCTGTTCCTCGGCCAACTCAACTTCAAGGATTCTTTAGACTTAACCGGGCCCTTGCCGGGAGAACTGCTGCTTGTGTTTGCCGACGACTCTTCCGGGCTCATCGAAGATCTGCACTTGGAGTGGCAGCCCAGAGAGCTTGTCTCGCTGGTTGATGCAGCGGCAGTGCCCCAGCATCCGAATGGCTTCGATCCATGCTTCGGGTATATCTGCCGGACGGTCAGTTTTCCCGAAGCGGAACGGGTGGTTCCCTACGAGCAACAGAAATATCCCAAGTGCAGTGGCAAAGATGTGTGGAGCGATTACTTGCTGCTCCAATGGCAGGCCACCCAAATTGGCGAGGCTCCGTTTTTCATCCAGGGCGGCGACAGCGAATTGCCAGGGCGGCCGCTTTGCGTAGTCAACTCAGTGCAACCAGATCAGCACAAAAAGTATCCTTGGGTAAATCATCCCGACCCGTTGATGCCCGAAGACGAATTCAGCTACGACTTCAACTATTTGATGATAGAAGACATGGGCTGCATCTTTATCTCGATCGACGAACACCAGCAACTTCACTGGTGCGCTTCGGGCTATTGAAGTGGCTGCAGCGAGCATGAACCAATGATCTTCCGACTTTCCCAAAAGCTCTGCACGAAGATCAAGGCCGTCAAGCTGAGTGAAGCGCCGCTCGACGAGAATCCGTACGCTGATTGGTCGGCGAATCTCTTCGTGGCCGATCGAACGCAGTACATCCTGCTGAGCAACACGAAGTCCCTTTATTCGACGGTGTTGTTCGCCAAAGGCATCACCGACGACGGCGATTTTATCGAGCGGGCGCTCGGCAATATCCGCCAGTTCATGGAGCTTGACGGCCAGCAGTTCGTTTATCGTCGGTTCATCGCTCCTGCCAGCGGCACGGTCTGCTTCGCCAAGGCGTTGGACCGCACCGTGACGGGGTCGATGAACGAACTCGTCCATGCCGCAAAAATCATGCTCGCCGAGGGTGAATTGTCGCCCTATGATGTTGCCCTCACACTCAACGACGTCTTGCTGTCGGCGATTGCGCCAAACAGTTCGGCCAAGTACGGCAAGCCACGAGAAGCCTTCAAGGCGATCTTGCATGAGCCAGCGGCACTGCGAGGAGGAGAGGCATGATCCAAGCAAAGGATCAACTAGCGGACGAAACGACCTATGCGCATCTTGCGAAAGTGTTGCGATCCGGCGGGACGTTGGAAGTTGGCGAAAACTATTCGCTTGGGGCTTTCGCCAGATTGCGATTTCGGAATCGGACGGTCGTCGTAGATGCAGAATATCGAGACTTGGCGGCGGTGTTGAAGGAAATGGATGCCAAGGCGAGGGACCATTTCGTGCAAGAGTTGTGAGGTCCTGCACATCCGGTAGGTCTTGTTCAGGGCCAAAAAGCCGCCACTTAGCATTCCCCGTAGGATTTTACGATCTCGATCAGTTGGCCGGGGCGGAAATCCCACCGGCTATCGAGGTTCTTCAAAAGAGATTCACCGTGATGGCTGATCTCACGGCAAAAGAAAAGATCGAATCAATTGTCGGAATGCTGGAGCAGCAGGGCATGCGTGCTGCTCCGGAATTGGAGGCGGTTGCTCTAGCCGCCTCCGAACCAACAGCGGTCAGGGATCTTGCCCTCGCCGTCATAAATCGGTTTCGGCGTCCTTGATGGTGAGCAGTAGTTGCGACTCTTGATGATACCGCCCCGCCCAGCGAAGCTGCGTCTCCTTCGCCGCCTGCCGCCCACGGCGGCTTACCATAAGTCTCAATTCTCCGGATTCATCTTCTCAATCTCGTCTCTCGACGGGAACCCATCGACTAGCCAGCGTGGCGAATAGCAGCCCAGCGGATTCATCAGATGCCCGACCACCGCCTGCAATCGCTCCCAAGAAACAACATCTGCTTGCTCTTCCTGTTCGTCATAAAGTCCGACAAACTCGGTCTTCGGCAGCCAGGTCAGTACGTGCTTGCTCCAAACGCAAAAGCTCACTTGCTTCTCGTCCCTTTTGGCCGCAGAAAAATCCGCCACGTACACGTCCTCCCCAGTCTGCTCGTGCCGCTTGTCCAGCAGCGCCTTTTGCTCGGTTTCATCATAAGCTGGGCGAACTTATGTTCGGTGGGCGTGCGGGTGAAGCGGTCGAAAAAGCCCATAATGCCTCGGGCGCTAAGCAGTTGTCCCTGAATACCGTCGTCTTGCGTGCCGGAGAGAAACGAAGTCTTCAGCTTCCGGCTGGCGAGTTGGTTTGGGGCGGCTCTGGGGCATTTTAGCTGTTGCCAGCGACCGAGGCGACCATATCGACACCGGGCCGGGGCGCGATCATTTTGCAAGTGCAAAGTCCGTCGGAATCGCAACGCGCTTTCGCCACTTTTATTGGCGGCAAATCTCGGGCTGCGTCGTTGCTGCACTGGTCCTGTGTTATGAAGCAGTCTGTTCTTGCGGTATTATCTCAGGGGCCGCATTATGATTCGGCAGGCCGAGGTGCGATCTCGGCTGCGACTGAGGTCGAAGGCTTGAACTTGTTGTCGTTGCGAAAACCGTCCGCCGAATCCATACGCCGTTTTCTCGCTGAGCAGGCACAACGGCCTTTCTCTTATGCGGCGGTGGGGGCGACTGCCAAGACGCCGCCCGTCGGTTTCGTCGTCGACCATACCCGCGTCAGACTCGGCGAAGGGGAACAGGCGTTCCAGTCTGCCGTAGCCGCCTTGCGTCAATGGCGGCAATTTCGCCTCGGTTGGGTTGAGGCGGGTTCGCCCGATGCGCCCCTTCAGTCGGGCGAGGTCGTGGCCGTCTTGGGCGCGCGCCCTCGGATTATGGTGGTTGAACTCGTGCCGGATCGTTTATGTCGTGGATGAGGCGGGACCGATCACCAGGTTCGGCTTTGCTTACGGAACCTTGCCTGGCCATGTCGAATCGGGAGAAGAGCGTTTCCTCATTGAATGGGATCGCAGCGACGACAGCGTGTGGTACGACATCCTGGCCTTTTCCAGGCCGAACCACTTCTTGAGCCGGCTCGGCTATCCGGTGGTGCGGCGTCTCCAGAAACGGTTTGGGCGAAACTCAGCGGCGGCCATGCTCAAGGCGGTTCTCCGTTGACCATTCGCGGTTCATGACTGACTTGAGCAACGTCCAACCCATCCCGCTTATCCAAGCCAGTCGCAGCCGCGAATGCAATCTCCATTTCCCGGCACGAGAACCGCGAAGCCGTACTTTGCCCATCGAATAAGCCCCGCCAGCATTCTCTCCTCAAGCAGCCCGGCGCCAGGGCGCTCGATCGATTGTCGGGAAAGCCCCGCTAGCCGGACTTCAAACGCCCGCCGCGCGGTCAGGCTACCAGGGCCTTCCCTTTTTCAAAATGGGTGGGGGCGCCTGGGGCAAAGCCGCAGCGTGCCCCAGACCGAACTCACTCTGGGGCTTCGCCTAGGCTCAGCCCCAGGCACCCGAGCCTATAAGTAGTTTCTTGCTCATCATGAAAAAGTGAAAGGCCCTGGTCAGGCTACCGGCAGACTGGCATTGCGATCAGGAATCGTGGTAGCATGTTTCTGGCGAGCGTCGCCAGATACGCCTCCGGGAAGATCATGGCGCAGAGCGAACCGCGCAGCAAAGCTGATTCGGGCGATTGTTGGCTCTGCGCCGTACGGGGCCTGCCGTTGCATCTCTTAGAGTTGAAGTGGTCTTATGTCGCATGCACTCGCAGCCGAGCTTGCGGCTCGCATCGAAGCGCTGGTTCCGCAACTCGAAGGCTGGTGCAGCATCGAGAAGGCGCTGGCGATGGCAGCCTGCATCTGCGAGTACCGGCCGCGGTGTTGCGTGGAGATTGGCGTGCTGGGCGGACGCTCGCTGGCGCCGCAGGCCTTGGCGCTGCAGTATCTGGGCGAAGGCCGGATTTTCGGCATTGATCCCTGGCAGACAAGCTTCTCTTTGCAAGGCGACCAAGATCCCGGAAACTCCGAGTTTTGGGGGCGCGTGGATCACGAGCGGCTGTACCGGCAGTGCGTCCGCGCCATCGCGAGCGCCGGACTGTTCGAAGTCTGCACCCTTTTGCGAGCGCCCGCCGAGCGCTGCACGGAGCTGTTTGACCGCATCGATCTGCTGCACATCGACGGCAATCACGACGCCGAAATCGCCTGGCGCGACGTACAAAGCTATCTGCCCAAGGTGCCGCCCGGCGGGCACGTCTGGTTTGACGATGCGGACTGGAAATCGACGCAAAAAGCGCTCGCGGCGCTGCAGGAGCAGTGCGTCGTAGTCAAACACTTCGGCACGCACGTGTGGTTTCGCAAGCGGGTCGCCGGGCCGCAGCCGAAATCCGACGGTGTTCGCAATCCGATCGTCGTGCGCGAAGCAGCGGGCTCCGCTGCTCAGGAGGCCTTCCCGCCGGTGCGCCGCATCGTGCTGGCCGCCGACGATCGGCGCTGCGGGAACTACCGTGGCGGCGTCTATAACCCGGGCGCCGTCCGCTTGGACGAGCGCCTCGTTATCTTGGCCAGAAACGAATGCTACAGCGAACTGGAGAGGCAGCGCAATCCCGCGCTATGGCCCGACTCATGCCGACCGCTGGTAGTCTATCTGGACCGCGAGGGCCGCATCGAAGCCACACAGCCGCTCGCGCTGGATGACTCGCTGCGCGGCGAGCGCGCCGAAGATTTCCGGCTGTTCTTCCACGCGGGACGGCTGCATGCCAGTTTTACGCGCGTGATCGATCCAGGCCGCATCGAGCAGCAGGTCAGCTCGGTCAACCTGGAGGCGGGGCGGCTGGAGCGGCCGCGCCGTCCGCTGCTCGACTTTGCGCCGCGGCCGATCGAAAAGAACTGGTGTTTCTTTGAATGGGGCGATGAACTTCACCTGCTCTACTCGTTCCAGCCTTTTCGTTTGCTCAAGCTGACCGACGCCAAAGCCTTCCGTTTTGAAACGGTCTTACACTGCGAATTGACGACGGTGGCGGAAGAGCCTGGCTGGCGCGGGGCGCCATTCGCGTCGCTCAGCGCGGCGCCCGTGGAGTTCGATGAGCACCGTTGGCTGTTGTTCGTTCATTGGCGAGATCCGGCCGGCAACTATCGTCAATACGGCGTGCTGCTCGATCGCGAGTCCTTACGGCCGCTCAGTATCGCTCGCCAGCCGATTTTCGCGGGCGGCGCAGCCCAAGGGCTGCACCCTCACGTGCTTTACCTGATGTCCGTCGTGCGCACGGGGGACGAGTTCGATCTGTTCCTCGGCGAAGGGGACGAACACGTCTCCCAGTCCAGGCTGACGCTGGCCGCCCTGCGGAGCTACCTGGACGACTCCGCCGCGATTGCCTCGCGCACGCTTCACCAGCGGCAAGTGACGGGCGCCTATCACTACGAGCATTGCGGGTTATTTGGCCGCCGCGTCGGCCTAGCTGCGGACGGCGCCGTGCTGCAAGGAGCAGAGCACGATTCGCACTGGCGCCTGGAAGGGACGGGCGATGAGACCGAGTTGTGGCTGCTGGGCTCGGGACGGCTTTCGTGTCGCCTGCGGCCGACCGCCGACGGCGATTGGGAAGGCCGCTGGAACTGGGGCGCGCCGCCTGTCGTCCGCCTGACGCGTTTGCCCGCTTAGTTCGCTTATTCCGGGCGCAGCGGGCTGCCGACGAACTGGCTCGCGCGCCGGTCGCCGAACAAGCGGACGCCCGGCCAGAGCGCACTGACGTCGCCGATGTGCTGCACCAGGCTGGGCGTCGGGTAGTAGAGCGGAATGCCGTGCTGCAACGCCCAACGGCCGATGCGCCAGTCGATATCGGCCAGCGGCTTGCGGCGGCGACTCAAGCGATGCTGCACGACGGCCAAGTCGGCTAGAAAGCGGCGGGCCGCCTCGGCGGAAAACGCAAACGCCAAAGCGCACCAGACCCAGGCGCCTCGAAACCGATGCCAGCCGGCCTGGCTTTGATGATAGGCTCGCGAACAGAACAGCGAGGCAATTGCCGGGCCCTTGTCGGGCCAGAGCATTCCTTGGAGATACTCGCGAACGCCTGAGGCCAGCAGCGCGTCGTCTTGCAACAGCAGATATGCGTCGGCCTGCGGCTGGCGCAGGTACAGTTCGGCCAGCGCCAGGTAATAATTCGGCCAGGCGCCGACGCGCGGCTCGCGGCGAGTCTGCGGCAAATGAGCCCAGGCTTGCGGAATAGGCGCCTCTCCGTCGACGAACAAACGCGCGTCGTCCCAGCCCGCCAGTCGCAGGCTTTCCAGGCAGTCGCTCAACGTCGGCACGCCTCGCGGCGCCGTGGTCACGCCGACGGCCCACGTTCGCACCGCTCGTACGGCGCCGGACGCGAGCGGAGGAACAAGACGTTGCAATCTCTCGACGGGCGTTTCGGGGGTGGGCGAAAGCGAGTCGACGACGGTCGTGCGGCAGTCTTCCTCGGCGGGCAGGTTCTGCGCCGCGAGCCTCAGCAAGTCGTCGGCCCGGAGACTATCGCAGCCCGCCACGCCTCCGGAATCCGCCACGCGCAAGGCCATACCGTAGACGAGTGATGCGACCACCGGATTCAGATTCTCCGCGGAGGGCGGAAACGAGCGGCAGCAGGCCTCGCACGCTTCTCGCGGCACACGGCACAACGAGAGTTCTTCGACTCCGGAAAGCTCCGCCAGCAGCCGGCAGGCCGACTCGCCGTCGGCGAACGGCAAGGACTCGCGGAAAGGACAGGCGGCGATATCGCGAGGTTGCAAGCTCATGGCGGTTCGCTTTCCTGCGGCGGCTTCAGCGCACCGAAAATCTGTCGCTCACAACCGTTTGCCAGCGGGCCCACGAGTGCTCGCGCTCGATCCCATGCCGCGCCCGCAGGCTGGCCTCAGAGACGTCGGACCCGAAATAGCGATTCAAGACCTCGGCAAGGTCTTCAGCCTTCATCAAATGGGCGAGCAATGGCTGATCACCGCAAAGCTGAACGACTTCCGTTCCGGAGGTCGGGATGACGGCCAGCGGCCGGTACTCGTTCATCGGAGCTGCGCCGGTGGTAATCAACGGCATGCCCGCCGCCTGGCACTCAAGCAATTGCAGCCCGATGCCTTCCCAATGGCTCGGCTGCACGCAAATCTCGCCGCGGCGGTAAAGGCGGCGATTGTCCGCGGGCGGCAATTTCAATTCGACGTTCGCCGGCAGCGGCGGCAAATCGTGGCGCTGCGAGTAGACCGTGAACGGCAAGTGAGGCGCCAGCCGGGCGGTCTCGGCGATCAATTCAATGCCTTTGCGCGGGTACGGCGTACGCGAGCCGTCCAGGTATCGCGCAAGCCCTCCTCCCCAACCATTCACGAACAGGAATCGGCTGCACGTTCGCCGCCGGCGGAACGGGAATCGCTGCAAGTCGACCGGCGCCGGCAGATATTCCACGTCCCAGCCGAAGCCGTAGCGAGCCCGCCAGTCAAGCAGGTGTTGAAAGGTATGGCGCGTCGGGCAGAGCATCAGATCGACTTGTCGCAGCCAGGCAAGCTGCGGATGCAGCCATTCCCAGTTCGGTATGCAGGCCACGTTGACGCCGAGCCGCCGTGCGAGGGGCGCGAGCCTGGCGAAATACGGGCGCTCGGCGAACAGCAGCCAGTCCAGCCCTTCCAGCCAGGCGCAGGCGAGGGGCCGAAGCACTTGGCGAAGCCAACTCCAGGCGGCAGCGCACGCGCGGCAGCGGCGGCAAGGGGAACTGCGGATGGCGCGGAATCAACCAGCGGTCGATCGGCAGCCGCTTGGCCAGGTCGAGCGTTTGATAGCCCAAACCGCTGCGGGCGTGCCAGCCGACCAGCCCGATCTTGCCGGCTCGCCGTGAGGGGCTCCGCCACGATGCCACCCGATCGACGTCGGCAACGGCGTCGGCGACAAGCCGAGGGTTTGGGGCGCCCGTCCAAATCGACGAGTACTCGCCGCAATGCTGCACCAGCGAAGGCGTATGGTATGCGATTGCCAATCGCCGCCGCGCGGCCCAACCGCTGACCACGGCATCGTCGCAATGCCTGCCTCGTTCGAACGCGTGCAGCACCTGCGGATCGGCCAGAAACTGCTCCAGCACGTCGCGGCGAAAGACGATCGCCTGGGCCCCGAACACGCGATAGAACCCTGGTGACAGCAGCCGCCAACCCGCTTCGGCGGCCGCATGGATGCGCGGCGTGAAAAGCGAGACCAGGCCGTTCCCGAACGGCCAAAGCTGTGCGCTGCACCAGGCCCGCGCTCCGCGAGCAATGCGAATGTCGTCCTGAAACATCGCAAATGCATCGGCGTCTGGACTCTCGCGGTACAGTTGCGCCAGCGAACTGTAGAAATTGGCGAAATTTCCCAAGCGACGGTCGTGGACGGTCACGTGAGCCCGCTCCGCCTCCGGCGGAAGATCCGTTCCGGGTTCCGCAAAAACGTGCAGCACGTCGAAACCTGCAGCGTGAAGGCTTGCCAGCGCGGCGCCGAGCGTCGCCTGCCGGCGCGGCGCGGCCAACACCGCGGCTTGCCACGTCAGTTCGCTGCGGCCGGAGCCGGTCGGCTGACGCGTACTGGAAGTCTGAGGCGCCGTCGCTTGCTGCGGAGGAAAGCTGCAATCGTCGAGCCCCGCACGGACCAACGCCAGGTGGTCGCGCAGGCGCCCCTTCAGTTCCTCCGCCGCCTTCGCTTTGCGGCCGTCGGCGCCGCGGCGTCGCGAGATTTCGTCGGCGGCGCGGTAGGCCAGCGAAGCGATCACTGGATTCAGGCGTTCACCGTGCTTTAATGACTTGCAGCAGGCCTCACAGGCATCCCGTTGCACGATGCAGAAATCGTCGCCGTCGCTCCCAACCAGCGTGGCCACCGCCTCGCAACGCGCAACGGCTGCGTCGCCTGCCGCTGGCAAGGGGATACGGAAACGGCAGTTTTCGGGAGTCTGGACCATGCCTGACCTTGCGCACCGCGCCGGCGTTCAGAGCTAGGCCTTCAGCACTGACTGCTTTTTGATGGCCTGGCCTTCATATTGGCCGGGAAGCACCGGCGGAGACGGCTCGTAACCGGGAGTGCTCAAGTCGCTTTCCAGTTCCCAGACGCCGTTGCGAAAGATGTAGATCCCATAGCCGGCATGCGACTCGCCATGGCGGACCGGGCCGTAGGTGCTGCTGTAATCGTCCTGGTGCTCGATGATCACTTGCAGCGGAGCCGATTGGATCATAAGTCGGAATTTCGTCAGCTCGATCCAGATCAGAATCATCGCCAGGCTGCCGACGCTTGCCGCGAGAGCGATCACTGCTTGTACTGCTATTTCCATGAGTGTTTCCAGGTCCGTGGTGGATGAATCTGAGAAAACGATGAAACCGACTTCGGGCCGCTATTTCACGGCGGCGGTTGCCGAATGCCCTTCACGAGCCGAAAGCCGACTATGCTCAGCCGTTTGTCTCTTTCGGGATGGATCTCGTGCATCGCGGCGCAGAAACCTCGGCGTCGAACGGTACGTACCGCCCCGCACGACGTGCGACATGCCGCCGCCTGGCGCGATCTGATCGCACCATTCGGAGACGTTGCCCAGCACATCGAACAATCCGAAGGCGTTCGGCTGCAGCAAGCCGACCGGCCAGGGGTGTTCCGAGGCATTGGCGGAATACCAGGCATATCGGCTCAGCCTCGCTTCGCTGTTTCCGAAGAAGCGGCTAGTCTCGGCTCCGGCCCGCGCCGCATATTCCCATTCCTGCTCGGTCGGCAGGCGATATCCGGCCTGTCTCAGGTGATCCGCCGAGGTGATCATGCCCGGCTCGATCTGTCCCAGCGGCGCATAACACCGCTCGCTCTCGGGAATACGCTCTTCCGGCTTCTCGCTGAGCCAGCGGCAATACTCGGCGGCGTCGGTCCAAGCGATGAAGTTTGCGGGCAGCGCACCGTCCCCGCCCGCGATTTCACCGCCAGGCGCCGGGCCGCGAAAGCGGGCATACTGCTCGACGGTCACTTCATGGGCGCTGATCGCAAACGCATAGTCCAGCGTCGCCTCTCTCTGAGCTTCGGAAGGGTCGCGGCCGGATTCGTAAGCGGGAGAGCCGACCTGGATTGTTCCGGGCGGATTGAAGATCAGCATGGTTTGCCCTTCGCTGTTGAGAAACCAGCGCCGCTTGCCCGGCGGCTGGCCAATCAGTCTGTTGCGGGCCGCCTCCAGCGGTTCGGCGAGGCCCCACGTCCGCAGCAGCCATTCCACGGCGCCGTGTACCCCGCCGTCAGCATCCGACTCGTACATTTCGACCAGACGGGCGCCGGCCTCGCGCAGTTCAGCCTCAGTGAGTTCCGCTCGATAGTCGTTCAAGCCCAGCAGGATCGCCTGCCGCGCAGAAGCCGATTGCTCGACGTTCAGCCGCGCAAGGGCGATGCGCCATGGAATGCGGGCCCGCTTGATGCGGTCGATCAGCCGCGTTCGCAGCCGCGGGTCGTTCGTCTGCTCGAGCCGAGGCCAGAATTGCTCGTCGCGCGAGAGCTGTAACAGGAGCTGAGCCGCGCTGGCCTGTGCATCGAGCCGCCGCTCGATTTCCGCATTCGACTGCGGCGGCGGCGCGGTCTCGAGCGCCGCAATCAACGGGGCGAACAATTCCGCTGCGCCGGGAGCGAGCCAGCGGAAACAGGATCTCGTATTGCTCGGCGTCCGCGCCGAGCATCAAGCGCGCCAGTTTCTCGGCCGCGAGCAACTTGGGATCATTCAACGAGTAATGCGTCAAAATGCTGGCGGCCAGAAGCTGCTTCCCGTCGCGCCTCTGGGAATTCGCGAGCACGTCGCTCAGCGAGCCGACGAGTTGCGCTCGCACGGGGGCAAGGGCTTCAATCCACGGCGCCGCCAGCAAAGGATCCGATTGCACCAAGGCGGCCACGACTCGCGGCGCCGCCGCGCCCCATCGCGAACTGTGGGGATCGTAATCGGCCAAGGCCGAGGCGGAGCGCGAACCGCCGCCCGGGCGACGCTTCGGGTTGCTCCAAGGCCTGCCACAGCGCCGGTGTCAGGCGATCGCTCCAGCGGCGCAGTTCGTTCTTGATCAATTGATGCTCTGCCGGTTCGGCTTCCAGCAGCCGGTCCATGAGATCGTCAAGGCCGTCGGGACTGCGACGGGCCAATGCCAACCGGCTGCGCAGCGCCTTGGCCGCACTGCTATTGGGATCAGCGGCTGCCTTTTCCGCTTCATCCGTCCAGTCCTCGCGCCGTTCGGCCAGCCGGTCGAGCAGGGCAGGGAGATGCTCGGGGGCGCTGCTCCAGACCTGTTGCAAAAGATGCCGGAATTCGAGTTGCCGGGTGTGACGGACATAAAGCTGGCGGCCGAGCATGCCGGCGCCGATGCAAACGACCAGCAAGCAAATCGCCGCCGTCACGCGAGCGCGATGATGTGCCCGTAGCCAGGGCCATCATTCGCTCCTGGGCCGGCGTCCAGCGGCTCCGCGGAGTCAGGAACTCGATGGCGAGCCACTCGTGCCACGACGGCAATTGCTTTCGCTCGGGCCTGCGCGTTCCACAGCGCGGTCCGCTCGGCCAGACGCAATTCAGCCCGCCCTCGGCGGGTTTCGACTTGTTTGCGCGTCAGCCAGTCTCGCAGCGCCGGCACCAGAAAATCGTGCGTGAGCTGGTAATAGCGCCGGGCCGCTGCCCGCGGAACCGTCGAGCGGCGCGTTATCGTCAAGGCCGGCGGGAGCGATCAAGCGCACTTCCGATTCGAGAATGGCCAGCAGCCGCCGGAAATCGTCGGGGCGGTCGGCGTATCCGGAAGCCTGCAACAGCTTCTCCACCGGCTGCATCTGGACTTTCAAATCCGTTCCCACTTCGGGCAACAGCGATTGCAGCACCGAGCGCGCCGCGCGCTCGTGAACGCGATGCGTCGGCGACGCCGACTTTGCAGTGAAGGTCTCATCCAGAAACGTCAGCCCCAAGCCTTGCATACCGCCCACCTGGCGTAGGCTCGCCGGAGTCCAAGTGCGACCCTTCATCATTTCCGCGAACAGCGCCAGGTGGACGCAGATGACTTTGCCGTCTTGAGCTAGCTCCGCAATCGCCTGGCTGAGAAACGCCTGTTGATCTTCCGTCATGGCCGAGCTGCGCTCGGCCAACTTGCCGTAAGCCCGCCCGAACGCCGCCAGCACTTTGCGGGCATGGTCGAGATCGAAGCGATCAACCAGGGCATAGTTCTGGCCTTCAAGGATGGGCACCTCGAGCCGTTGGTAGAACCGATTCACGGCGAAATAGAAATCGTCTGCGCACGAGCAACAAGCATTGCAATCGAGCGCCGTCGCATTGCCGCAAGGCCTGCACCAGATCGGCGTCGGCATCGTCGGGCCTGCCGAGGAGCCACTGCTCAAACTGGTCGAGCACGATCAGCGTCTTTGCGGCGTCGCCGCCTCGCTCGCGGCGCCGCAGCGCCGCCATAGCTTCCTTCAGCCCCGAACCCTCCAGCGCCGGGAAACGCCTTCGCAGCGCTCGCAGCAAGCGGGGCTCGGTCTGGTCGGGAGTCGATTCGACGTAAATCGTCGTGACGTCCGCCGAAAGACAGGGCAGCAACCCCGCCTTTACCAGCGACGACTTGCCGCAGCCGGACGGTCCGTAGAGCAATCCGACGGGGAAGGCACGGTCAGGTTCGCAGTCTTCGATGCGGGTTTTCCAGAACCGCACGGCGTCGGGCAAGCCCGTCCGGTCTCTTGGACCTGGCAGCAGGTCCAGAAAGAACTCGGCGTCGTGCTCGTCGAAGCTGCGCAGCCCTTTGGGAACGATGCTCGCGACGCGGCTGGACTTCGCCGAAGCGGACCCGGCGCAGACGCCGGCGACTCGAGCGGGGCTGCGACCGCCGGTTCCGGCGTCTCCGACGCGTCGCTTCGTCCCGGCGACGAAGCGGCCTCGGACAGATACTGCCGCAAGTCCGCGGCCAGATCCTTGGCCGTCGGGTAACGGTCTCGCGGCCGCTTGGCCAACGCGCCAGGCAGATCCTTTCCAGTTCTTTTGGAACGAGCTCGGCGATTTGCCGCGGCGGCTTGGGATCGGCGCGGGCGATCTGTTCGAGCAGTGCGCGCTGCGGTTCCCCTTGAAACGGCCGCCGTCCTACGAGCAACTCGTAGAACACCACGCCCAGGCTGAAAATATCGCTACGGCCGTCGACGCGGTGTCCTTCGCCGCGCGCCTGCTCGGGGCTCATATAGGCGGGCGTGCCGGCGTTCGACGCACCTTCTTCGAAATCCTCTTCGCTCAGGGCGATGCCGAAGTCGGCCAGAAACGGCTGGCCTTGAAGATCGACCAGGATATTCCCCGGCTTAACGTCGCGATGAACCAGGCCGCGCAAATGGGCGTAATGCAACGCTTCCGCCAGGGTCGCCGTCAGCTCGGCGGCTTCTCGGCAACTGAAAGGACCTTGCTTGATCCGCACCGCCAGGTCGGTCCCCTCAATATATTTCGAGACGACGAAGCACGGCAGCGCTGCGGTGCTTCCTACGTCGAACACCGGCACGATATGGGGATGGTCGAGCCGCGGCGAGCGTCCTCGCCTCTTTGCGGTACAGTTCCGCTCCGTCGGGAGTCGTGAGCCGCCGAGGATGCGGGGCCTTGATCGCTACGAGTCGCCCGAGATGTTCGTCTGCCGCCAGAAAAACCAGGCCGAACGCGCCTTGCCCCAGGAGTCGCTGGACGCGATAGCGGCCGATGGACCGCGGCAACACCGTCGCCGTGGGCGGCTCCTGCTGCAGATCTGCCGTATGACTGGCCGTTTCGTTCGTGGACGGCCGCTGCTCGTCGACATTCCGACCCGAGGTAGACACGGAATGGCTCTTCCACTTGCGATGGGGTGCGCCCCCCTTAAAGCATGGGTTTATTCTAACAGCTTGGCGGTCAAATGCACGAAGCGAGTTGTGCAGCAAAATGCACGGAATCAGATGGTTAACGCCTTGTCGGCGTTTGACGCGCGCCAATAAGAACTCAGCCAGCGGCCCAGGGCGAATTGCGGAGGCTTTCCATCCTGAGAATGCTTCGTGCCATCATCCGTTTCCCATCGATTCGGCCAGCCGCAGAATCTGTTCTCGCATCTCGTCGGCAGGCAAGCAAACCTTCTGGCCGTGGCCTGGCAGCACCCACTCGAAGCGAAATTCGGCCAGTCGCTTCATCGACTCGGCCTGTAGCGGCCACGAATACCAGCAGTGGTCCTCCGAGGCCGCAAGCCGCCGTTCATCCCGATCCCAAGATAGATGATCGCCCGTGAAAAGAAATCGATCCTCGAACAGCAACACGCAGTGCCCCTTGGTGTGGCCGGGCGTCGGGATGGCCAGAAAGCCCGGGGCCAACTCCCAGGGACCTGCGCCGTCAAGCACGACTTCTGCAGCGGGCTGCGAAGCCAACTCCTCACGGTGAATGACGCGCTGGCTCCGGAAATGTCCGGCGAAACGCTCGGCGTCGGCCACGTCGTCTCGATGCGTCAAGAAAATGCGGCTGACTCCGCCGAGAGCCTCCAACCGCTGCACGAGCGGGCGGATGAACTTCGGCGAGTCGATCAGCCAGTTGCCCGCCGGATGACGGATGAAGTAACTGTTGCCGCCGTATGATTTCGGCGAATTGAAGCCACAATAGAAAACAGGATCCTCGACAACCAGCGGGAAGTCGTTCATCACGGCCTTCACGTCATCGTCGCCAAGACAGCCGATGGAACCGGTCGGGCACGCCAGCAACGCTCGCAAAGCCTGTCGCCGGTCCGGACCGCTCGTCGGCTGCGCTTTGACAAACGACGTTTCCGCCGCTTCGCCAAAAACCGCAGGGGCGATCTGCCGGCAGGCATCGCAGTCGATACAGGTCGAATCTACGAAGAAATCGCCGGCGACGTTTTCCGCCACTCGTTTGTTCGGGTTTGCCATGATCGAACCTCCTTGCTCAATTTTACCGCTCAAGGCTAACAATGAAGCGTGAGCGTTTAGAAGATCAGGCTACAATGGCAGGCTTCCTGCCAACGGCCCCTTTTACGAGCAGACTCGATGATCCAAGTTTGTGCGAATCGTGCCAGAACATGCGAGAAGTCAGCACGGCGAGGTCACGATTCTTGCTCTGTCAGTTGTCCGCGACAAACTCCGCTTTCCGAAAATATCCGCCGCAGCCGGTGGTGCGGTGCAATGGCTATCAGTCTTGCAACGAGGCGGAGCAGCCAAAACTGCGCGACGCTACTTGAGCAACACCAGCAGCATAACCACAGGCGTTTTCGCCTTGATCGAATGCTTTAAGCCCGCCGGCATGGGGACCCAGGCGCCCGCCGAGCTTCCTGCACGTCGCCGCTGAGGCTCAAGGTCGCCTCGCCGTTCACGAAAAACAGCATGGCCGGCATCGAGGCCGTGTGTTCGGAGAGTTCCTGCCTCTGGCCGAAGCCGAAGACCACGGCCTTCATGCGGTCATCCTGGTAGATCGTACGGCTCAGAGTGCCGTCCTCCGGAGGCTCGGCTTCTTTGGCCAAATCGAGGATGTGGGTGTAGGCGGTCATACGTCGTCAATCAACTCCCGGTTCTCGTTTCGACCTCGGTCTTGAGCGAGTCGCTGACAGAAAGACTCTTTATGCCGGCGGCCGAATCGCCAAGCAAAGCTTCATCTGGGGGCCTCAATCAGCAAGGCGCTTTAGCTGCTAGACGCCGGCGGTGCGTACCTCGGAAAATCCGTGTATCCCTTCGCGCCGGTGGGCGAATACCAGTCAGACATCGGTGCCGCTTCGGCAAGCGGCCAACCGTTCCTGAACCGCTCCACGCAGGTCGGGATTGCTGATGAAAGGCCGCCCAAAGGAAATCAGATCGGCGTCTCCTTCTGATATCGCTTCTTCCGCCGCTTCCTTGGTGTAGCCGCATTGCCCATTAACGGCCCGTGGAACGCCTTGCGGAATTCGGTCAACGTCATTGGCTCGCCGAGGTCGATGGAAGCCGAAGGCAACCCCGTCTATGACATGCAGGTATGCCAGGCCGAAACTGTCGAGTTCTTGAGCGGCTAACGTGAATTGCTCTCGGTAATCTGGCGACCCCATGTCGTTGTACGCACCGTTCGGCGACAGATGCACGCCAACTCGATGAGCTGGCCATACGGACGTGACTCCTTCGACCACTTCCTTGAGGAACCGATAGCGGTTTTCGACGCTACCGCCGTATCGTCCGTGCGATGATTTGTCTTCGACTGGAGAAAGGTGTCGATAGGTAGCCGTTGGCCCCATGTCTTCACACCGTCGAAGCCCGCTGCCTTGCTCGCTCGGCGGCTCGTCGGTAGTCCTCGACGATTCGTGGGATTTCGGAGGTTTGCAGGGCTCGTGGCGCTTCGTAGGGATGTTTGCCGGTCGGTGTGTGGATGTATTGCTCATTGATTTTGATCGCCGAAGGTGCGATGGCGGGCTTGCCGCCATGGAAGCTGCTATGGGAGGCACGTCCCGTATGCCAAAGTTGGAGGAAGATCGTGCCGCCGGCTTCATGCACGGCGTCGGTCATCTGCTTCCATCCCCCGCCATCTCATCCGTGTAAATGCCCGGCGATTCGATCCATCCGTTCGCCTCCTCGGAGATCGTCGTCCCCTCAGTGATGAGCAGCCCCGCCGATGCACGCTGCGCATAATATTCGGCCATCAGCCGGTTCGGCACACGTTCTCTTCCAGCTCTGCCCCGAGTCAGGGGAGCGAGCGCAATTCGATTGCGCAGCGTGAGATCGTGTAATTGAAAAGACTCAAAGAGAACGCTGGTCATGGGAAACTCCTCCGTTGTTCCGCTCAATCCTGGTCGGGTAAGGTCCCTGATTTTCCACAAATCTTCGCAACGCGGAAGCCTTTGTGCCCCCCCGAGCGGCGACGCCGGCGTTCTGGGCATCTGCAGCGCTCGTCGTTGCGTCTGACGTTTCAGCAAAGAGCGTTCAACTGTTCTTCATAATCCCTGCTTCCTGGACCACTCGTCGAGAAAACTGCCGGGATCGATGTCGAGTGCGGCATCTTCCCGGAATAGTTTTACCCCGTCGTCTCGGTCTACTGAGATCACAGAGCCGACGGGGAACGAAGCGAACGCTTCGAAGGCCCTTTGATGCAGAAACGCTTCGTAAATCGAAACGCACTTCAGGTTGGCGACGTCTTGATGGTCGTGGTCATCGCTCAAACAGCCGATGAACCAGCCGCTATCTGAACCGCCGCCGGGCTGCGACCGTGACATGAAAAAGTTCGGCTCGCTGTATCGATTGCAGGCGACCAGTGATTGCCGAATGCTGGGCGCATCCATTTCCCGCCGTAGCCCAACGCTGTCAAGCATGAACAATTGAAGCATCATTTGGCGCAAGGTGTTTGTGATGCCCTTAGTCCACTTGATCGGGAAGCTCTCCATGTCCGGCTCAGCCAGGGAAAGCATCTCGCCCGACGGCTCCACGAGGGTCAGTCCCCAACCGATTTGAAACGTTTGATCGGGCTTGAAGATAGAACCGCTTGCCACCATGTCTTCAATCGTCTGCACCACGTTCGTGAGATAAGTGCTCGGGACCTGAGCCTCGTCTGCCTCAAGTACGAATTCAAGATGGCCAGATTGGCCGCACTTGGTGGTCGTGATGCGCATTCCGTTCTCGATTGCAGGGCCCCGTGCATGAATCGCTCGACGATCTTCCACATCAAAGCGCCTAGGGCGGCAGCGGGCGTTAAAGTCCCGCTTTAGGGCGTTCTCGTATTCTTCTTAAGCGGCGGGCTCCAAACGACGCATTTTTCAAAGCTTCCTCCCCTCGATCACGCTGACTTCAGCCTGGGTCGGCACGATCCGCTTCAGTTCGAATCCGCCAGCGCTGAAAAGTTCGCGGTACTCTTGCTCGGTTCGCTCCTTGCCGCCTGCCATCGTCAGCATCGTCAGATCAAGCATTTTGCCGAAGCAAGGGTCGTTGCCGGGCGGGATTACGCCTTCCACGACCAGCAACCGTCCGTCGTCGCCGAGCGCCTGATGGACGTTGCGCAGAATGGTTATGGCCTGCTCATCGTTCCAGTCGTGGATGATGTGTCGCATCAAGTAGGCGTCGGCGCCGGCCGGGATCGATTCGAAGAAGCTGCCGCCGATCACCTGGCAGCGCTCGGCCAGGCCGGCCGCCTGCAGATTTGCCTTCGCTCGCTCGGAAACCCCTGGCAGGTCGTACAGCATGCCCCGCATCGCAGGGTGCTTCTTCAGCACTGTGGTCAGCAGACTGCCGTTGCCGCCGCCGACGTCCGCCAGTACGCCAATGCCCGAAAAGTCGTAGGCGTCGGTCATGGCCGCCGTCTCACGCCCATGCACCCCGACCATCGCCGCATCGAACACCTGGGCCTGTTCGAGGTTCTGGGACAAGAATTCAAACACCGGCATTCCGTACAACTTGTCGAAGGCTGTATTGCCCGTCTGCACGCTGTAGAGCAATTGCCCCCAGGCCTCGTAGTGCTCTTCGCCGTTCATGATCGCCAACGCGCGCTGCGAGCCGGGGACTTTGCTACGCAGGCATTCGGCCAACGGAGTCAGAGAAAAGCAAGCCGTGCTGTCTTCGGAAAATACGCGCAAGCTTGCCAGGCCTCGGAGCAACCGGTACAGCGAGGGGGCATGCGTCTTTGTGGCCTCGGCCAGGTCGTCTGCGGAACGAGGCCCGTCCGCCAGCAGGTCGGCGATGCCCAACTTGGCGACCACGTAAAGCATCTGCGTGGTCCAGTTGCCGGTCAGCATCCGGTTCATCAGTTCCGGCGGAGAAGGCGATTCCATGGAGCTTCCTTTCATCAGAGGCGGTCGTCCCTTGTCGTTAAAATCGTTCGTTGCGGGAGCAAGGGCGGCGCCGGTCAGCAGTGTGCGATGGTTGAACTCCATGGCATTCCTAGTCGCGACCAGTAGGCGTCCTCCCATACGCTCCGCCACTCATTATGCGGTAAGTTCGTCAGCCGACAATGACTCTTCAGGGTTTGTGAATTGCACCTGACGCCCTGACTGGGCGCAAGGCTCCGGCACCCTGAGGGTCCGGAGCGAAGCAAGTGTCTTGTGACGCAGATATCTGGTAGTCTACCGCAAGTAACGTATCAGTCGCACAGCGGGCCAGATCGTCCGACCGTCCCAGGCGAGCAAGCAGCATGCAGAACATCAACTCCTCCCCGAACAGCGTAACGCGGCGAGGTTTCCTGGCGACTTCGGCCGGTACGGCGCTGGCGCTTCCGCATCTGGTTTCGTCGTCGGTACGGGCGGCAGAAGAGTCCGGTCCGTTTCAGGCGACCGGAGTGCGCGTCGGCGAGGCGACGCAGAACTCCGCCATCGTCTGGACGCGGCTCACCAAACACGCGGAGCGGAACAATGAAGGCGTCGTATTTCCCAAGAAGGTCGACCGCAAAAACAACCGGCCGACCACCGTGCCCGTAGAGCAAATCGAGGGAGCGTGTCCCGGCATGGCCGGCCGGGTGCGCGTGCGTGACGGACGACGCGAAGACTTGAGCGACGCGAGCCAGACCGAGTGGGTCGACGTGACCGAAGCCACGGACTTTATTCATCACTTCCAGCTTAGCGGCTTGCAGCCCGACAGCACGTATTACTATGCGAGCCAAACGGCGCTGCCGGGCGAAACTCGAGGTGCGCAACGAGTTCCGCGGCAAGTTCTTCACGGCCCCCGCCGCGGGCGCCGCGAGCGAGTTTCGCTTTTGCGTCATGACTTGCCAGGGCTATCCTGACCGCGATCATCCGGATGGGCACCCCATTTATCCGTCGATGCTGGCGCTGGCTCCGAAATTCGTGACCATGACCGGCGACCTGGTCTATTACGACAGCAACGCCCCGCGCGCCGTGACGCCGGCGCTGGCCCGGCTGCACTGGGAGCGGATGTTCAGTCTGCCGCGGATCGTCGCCATGCTCCGAAATGCGTCGAGCTATTGGCTGAAGGACGATCACGACACGCTCTCCGACGATTCGTGGCCCGGCATGAAGGCCGGCGAACTGACCTGGACCGAAGGACAAGAGATATTCCGGCAGCAGGCGCCGATCGGCGAACGAAGCTATCGCACGTTCCGCTGGGGGCGCGATCTGCAGATCTGGTTCACCGACGGCCGCGATTTTCGCTCGAAGAACAAGCTGCCCGACGGCCCGGAGAAGACGATCTGGGGCGCCGAGCAGAAGGCGTGGTTCAAACGCACCGTGGCGGAAAGCGACGCCACCTGGAAGGTGCTCGTCAGCCCCACGCCGCTGGTCGGGCCGGACCGGCCGACCAAGAACGACAATCATTCCAACGCCGGCTTCGCTCACGAGGGGAACGAAATCCGCGAGTGGATCAAGGAGCACGTACCGGACAATTTCTTCGTCGTTTGCGGCGACCGGCACTGGCAATATCATTCGGTCCATCCGACCAGCGGCGTACAGGAATTCAGCGTCGGCGCGGCGAGCGATTCGCACGCCGGCGGCACGCCGGGCGAGAACAAGGCCTATCATCGCTTCCACCGCGTGAAAGGCGGCTTTCTCTGCGTCGAACTTCGGCTGATGGGGCAGCAAAGCGAAATCGCGTTTCAACTTCGCGACGTCAACGGCAGCCTGGGTTACGAGGCCAAGTTCACGCGGGCCATCGGCTGAGCAGGCCGGCAACATCGCCGACGTCGACTTAACGGTTGCCAGGGGCCGTACCATTTCTTCGGGCGGAACGGCTTCTTCTGACACATCAGAATGCCATCTCCGACGTGAGCAGGTTCCATGGTTGACGAACGGGTGATGCGGTTTCGTTTAGGAGTAGTCGCGATCGCCAGCGCCATGGTCATCGTGACGCTCGTACTGCTCTTCGGCCGCTCGCCCGGCTGGTTCAAGGATACCTACCGAGTTCACGTGAAATTCAAAGATGCGTCTGGCGTTTCGCCGGGCACGCCCGTCCGCAAGTTCGGCATTCGCATCGGCCGCGTCGCCGAAGTGGGTTTTGCCGATGATGGCGAGAGCGCACTGGTGACGTTGGAAATCGACTCGGAGATTCGGCTGCGCTCCGACGAGTCGTTCTGCCTGACGAAAGGCCTGGTGGGCGATGCGGTGATTGAAGTCGTCAAGAAGGCCGGACAGGCGAACGTGTCTGAGTCTGAGCGACGGACAACGCCAACGAACTTGTGAAGTCAGTTTCGAGGCATGTCTCGTACGCGGCCGCGTTCAGTTCTTGGAGGGAATGGGAAATGCTAAGCCTTCGAGGACGTCAGCCGACTCCGCGGCGAACGATTCGGACCGCGTCGGCGTAGACGCGGCGTCGCCCTCTGCCGATACATCGGCGCCCGCTTGTTGCGGCGCGTCTGCGGGCATTGCGCCTGGCAGCCTGGCTGTTTCGCCTTGCGCGGGCAGGGTTTTCGGGCGAATGATCGGGTCGTTTGCCGAGCGGCGGCGCAAGTCGTTGAGGGTGTTCAACACCCGGTCACGTGCAGCGCCGGTCTCGAGTCCGGCGCTGTAAACGAGCGGCGTGCCGGCAGCGATCTTGCCCGCATTCCTTGATTGCACCGGCACGCGCAACCCCCAAGGCAACCACTCATACGGCTGATTGCCGAACGGATCAACGGGCAGTTTATCCAGTTTATCGAAGTAGATTCCTTCGAGGTCGGCCAACTTTTCGGGCAGTTCGTCGTGCTCCAATCGCCAGGCCTCGGCCGCCATCGCAAATTGTGCGGCGCGACGGTAGCACAAGGCCTCTTGCCGATTGCGACGAAGGTCAGGCATCTCCCAATACATGGTCGTTCTGCCCAGGAGCCTCGCCTTGGCCAAATCGGCTTCGAGCGCGGACGACCCAACGGGCGAAGCGCGACCGCTTAACGCCGCGTCTGCCGCTTGGGCCTGCAACATGCGGATGCTGGCTTCGTACCTGAGCAAGCGTCTGGCGCGAGTGAATTCCCAAGGCGCCCACCTCGCAGCCAGCGCTGCCAACTGCCCCCACTCGAACGGTTTCGTTTGCATGCGATTAAGCATGGCCAGGTATTCGTAGTAATCCTGACCCGCGACTTCCGCCAAGGGCGGATCTTGTTGCTCCAATTGCCCCAGTGTTTCGTTCGCCATCCGCAGCCGTTCGACGGTCTGCCCCTGTTTTGCACCCCAAACGATTAATTGTGCGGCGGTCTGTTGTTCCATCTGGCCACCGAGAACCTCGCCAACGGCGCCGTTGTCGCGACGAATGAATCTTGCCAGTTTCAACACGGCGTGGTATCGCCGCCAAGCATCATCGAGTCGGTCTTGCTCCGCGGCCATTTGACCATAGCGAAGCATCATCGCGGCCAGGAGTTGCCATTCGACGGGCGCCCGCGGCATGGCGGCCTTGATCGTTGCATCGGGCCGCAATTGCAGCAATCTCTCGACAGCTTCGCTCATCGCAGCCTCGTTCTCCGTTAACCACCGCTGCTCGTCTGTTGTTAGCCTGGCATCGTAAGCCCTAGGTTGCAGTGCAGGCTCAATCTCGACTTGCCGCAAAGGGAGCATCTCGCAGATGCGAAACAATCCAGTGTCAACACCACGAGGGGGAGAGGGCGAGTAGCCAGGGAGACCCCTTTTCGCTTCAGGAATCTCCCAAACGCGGTAGACCGGAACCATTGCCAACACGCTGGCCGCCGGCAAGATGACCGTCAGCACCGGCGGAAGCCATGCTCGCCATTGCTTCCGTTCGAGCATCCAACCGGTCGAGCGGAGCCAGGTGGCGGCGAACAAGGCGATAGCCAGCGGCGCCACGGACCACCACCAGCCGATCGCCAGAATCTGCATCAGCGCGGCCCAACCCAACAACACGCCCGCAAGCATCACGCTGCAAACGGCCGCCAGTAATCCGCTCCGCAGAAACATCGAGCAGACCTGTCCGCTCGCAAAGGCGAGTGAGGTCCAGACGAGATACCCAGCGATGCCCGTGAGCCATTGAATCGTCCAGGCGGAGGGATGCGTTCGTGCAGGACCAATATCGACCGCGAACCAGGAGAGCACGAATTGCGGCCGCACCCAGGGCGATGCATTCGAGGAATCGACCAGGTGAGGGACGCCCGTCAAAACCATCAACAAATGGGCGGCCAGCATGATTCCGGCCAGCAGCGCCGCGGCCGCGCCCAGAATGCCTGGCGACTTTGCCAGACCACGTGCGGAGAGACTCCCCGCTCTGCGAAAAATCGGAAACGCGACTGCTCCTGATCGCCGTGGAAGGTGCACGCGCCAAACAAAGCCAGCGCCAGCCCAACTGCAGGGATCACCCCCGTGGCGCCGCCGGACGGATCGCTCCACATGAGACACGGCAGGAGCACGCCCAGCGCCAGCAGGACCGCCGCCAGCCGGCGTGAGTGGCGCCACTGCTGCCACCACAAACGGCGGAAGGGCGACGATGCCGAGGCGTCTTGGCTCGTAAAGCGAACAACGCGCGGACCGTGAAGCCAGCAGAGGCCCAGCCGCAGGTCGATCGCCCAGATGGCGGCAGCGGCGGCTAGATACGTCAACGGATTGAAAGCGAGGCGGGGAACGCTGCTGTATGCCGCGGCGGCACGTATGATTGCCAAGTACGACGCGGCGCCCAGCGCGCCTAGGAACGCCGCCAACAGCGGGCGCGCCGACCGCAGCGAGAAAAAGACGGACCAGCCCAAGACTTGCAGGGCGATGGCCGAATAGACCAGCGTCAGGTAAACCGCCCCGGAAAACTCGCCGGCAGCTTCGCGTCCGGCCGTTACTTCGCGCACGTCGCCAATCGTAACGGCCAACAACAACAATGCCAGCAACAGCATGCCAACGATGGCCGTCAACACCTTGCTGGCGAAGATGCGCGAAGATCGGGCCGGAAGGTATTGCAGTAGTTCGCGAGTCGATTCTTCTCGTTCCAAGGCGAACAGCATGGCCCCCGCCCCTAAGGCGAAACAGATGGGCAACGCCCCGGCAAAACTGAACAGTCCCGCGAGTCGTTCCTGCGGCTGGGCGACGAACACGAACACCAGCCCGTCGCAGGCCAGCCCGAAGACGGCCAGCGTCAGCCAGAAGCTGCGCAGCACGCGGTATTCCTTCCACATCATCCGGACGAAGGCGGTCATGGCGCGAGCACCTCGCTGAGGGCCGTGCCCTGCACGGCAGGCGGCGATTGCAGATAGGCGACGAAGATTTCCTCCAAAGACGGCGCCCGGGCTTCTACCGAGGCGACGGCTTCGTGCATGCGCAACGTTTCAACGTGTTCTTCGGCGAGATAGCGAACCAGCAATTGCCATTGCCGAGCGCGGTGGCGGCGGCGCAGCAACTCGCCGCAAACCGTCGGCGGCATGGCCGCGCCGTCGGCGAGGGTGACGGTCAGCTCGCGAATCTGCTGCTTGAGCGTGTCGAGCTGCTCGACCAGCAGCAGCTTGCCGTGGCTGAGAATGGCCACGGAATCGGCCACTCGCTCCACTTCGGGGATCTGATGGCTCGACAGCAGCACCGTTCGCCCGGCCGCCGCCAGGTCGACCATGCTCTCCAGGAATTCGCGACGAACCAGCGTATCGAGACCGGAGGTCGGCTCGTCGAGCACCAGCACCTCCGGATCGTTGGCCAGCGCCAGAGACAGGGCCACTTTCGCCCGCATTCCCTTGGAAAGTTCTTTGATCTTTCGATCGCGCGGCAACTGGTACTGGGCGACAAGCGCTTCATAACGCGGCAGATAGGCCGCGTCATAAAAGCCGGCGGCGAACCAGCCGATCTCCGCGACGGTCATCCACTCATAGAGCGTCGGCCGTTCGGGCACGTAGCCCACCCGGCGGCGGATTTCGAGGCCGTCGCGCCGGCTGTCGAGTCCCAGCACTCGCGCCTGGCCGGAACTCGGCTCCTCCAGGCCCAGCAGCAGCTTGATCGCCGTGGTCTTGCCGGCGCCGTTCTCGCCCAACAGGGCAAACACCACGCCCGGCGGGATCTCCAGCGATATATCGGCCAGAGCCGTTTGGCCGCCGAACCGTTTGACGGCGTTTTTGAGTTGTATGACGGGCTCCATTCTCAATCTCCCTGCTTTCCACGTCGTTTTTCGATCTGCTTGAGCGCCGCCGCCAGTTCCTGTTCGACCAGCGAGCGCAACTCGTCGGCTTCGAGCCGGCTCTGGATCGCCTCGGCCAGCGCCTGCTTGAGCCGCACGCGGAGCAACTCCACGCGCTCGGCGCGGCAGCGCCGCTCGGCGCCCTCGGCGACCTGCATGCCCGTGCCCCGCACCGGAGAGAGCACCCCCTCGCTCTGCAATTCACGGTAAGCGCGGGCCACGGTGTTCGGATTGACGGCCAGCTCGCGGGCGGCCTCGCGCACGGAGGGAATCAACTCGCCGTTGCGCAGCGCCCCGCAAGCGACGGCGAATTTGACCTGCCGGACGATCTGATCGTAGATGGCCAGGCCGTTGTGGTGATCGACGGAAAGGAACATGCGACCAACCCTGATGTGTACTAGAGTACTAGCACAGTAGCAGAACAGGCGTAGCATTGTCAAGCAACTTGGCGAAAAAATCCCCCCTTACGATCTGGGCGACGACGCGGCGCCGCCAACGTCGGCGGCGTGAATACGACAAGCGGGCAACGCCCGTCGAAGCTTTTCCAGGCCCGCGTTCGTAACGGGCGCACCGGCAAGAAAGAGATCCCGCAGGCCCGTCAAGGCCTGCAGGCAGACCAGGCCTTCGTCGGTGATCCCGACGCCATCGAGCCATAACTCCTGCAGCTCCCTCAACGGTTTCAGATAGGCCAGCCCGGCGTCGGTGACGCGAGTGTGGCTCAGATCAAGCGATCGAAGATGGGGCAGTCTTTGCACGCGCCTGAGCCCGGCATCCGTGACGTCCGTGCGTTCGAGAAACAGATCTTGCAGGCCGTTGAGCTGCTGCAAATGCACCAGTCCGTCATCGGTCGACTCGCTGCCGCCATCCGGAGAGAAAATCACCCCTTGCACGCTATCAAAGTAGGGGCGGGGCAACCATCGTCGCATAACGTTCACCGGAAATATCTCGCTGGCCTCCGGATCGGGGTCCGAATAGCGTAGTTCGACGTCCAACGCTTCGATGGCCGCTACGGCCCTTCGCTGCCTCTCGGCGGGAACGATCCACATGCCCAGCGTGATGCACAGCGCGGTGATCAGCGCCCACATCGTACCCAACGAGAATTGCACCCAGCGCCGCTTCGGCTTTAGCAGCAGAATGAGTCGGTGACGGAGGCTGCCCATACCGATCAGCATCCAGTATTCGCCCTACCAAGGCAAGAGCGAAAGGCCATTCGCAGGCCCCCAGGGCATGACTTACCACTTGCCGTCGGAAAAATGTCGCGACGCATGGCCGACAAGAAGCGGCGTCACCTGACGGGCCGCTTGTCTTCCTCAAACTTGAACAGCTTTCCGCCGACCAGATCGACGCTGGCGACGGTCGGGCACCAGTACTTCTCGACGTGCTCGATCACCAGGTCCGTTCCGGTGAAGTGGTCGACGAACGGTTTCTTCTGCGAGTTGTACATCGTGTCGGTCATGTCGCGCATCAGCACGACGTCTTTACCGAGATACGTGAGCTGACGAATGCCGATGGGCCGGCCAAGCACGCACATGTTCAGGTGTACGCCCATCAGAATCACGTGCTTGATGCCGCGAGCTTCGAGCAGGTTGTACGCCTCCTGCCCATCGTCGGTGATGGCGTCGCCCGGTTCGATGTCGATGGCGGCAGTCTGCCGCGTCCAGGCTTCGCGAATCGGGCATTTTTTCGCACAGTCGCAGCCCATGTCGGAATCGTCGATCGGCAAGTCGGGCTCGCGCTGCTTGTCGGGCCAGCACCACCTGGTCCCCCAACGCTCAGCGGTCGAAACAGGAACCGGCGGCTTGGCGTATGCCGCGTTCATGGCGAGGAGCCGTTGCGGCGCGTCCTGATAAAAATCGACCGTGGAACTGGGCGCATGGATGATCAAGGCGCCCTGGCGCCGAGCGGCCTGAACGACCTTGTTCATCGGCCCGGCCAACTCCGCCACGCGTCGGGCGGCGCCTTGGCACCAATGGTCGTCCCACATGTCGCAGATCACGATCGCCGTCTGCTTCGGATTCCACTCGACGGTTCTTTCGATCGTTTGGTATTTCGCCGGCTGATCGGCTTTGTTGGCAGCCACGCGATGGCGCGTGTGCAGCGTAAAGGGCTTGCTTGAACTTTCTCCCGCATCGGCGGTCATGACGAGCGCCGCCATAAAAATCGCCGCGCCGCCTGGGATGAACGTTTGCATAACGGGCTCCGGACGAGATCAATGGGAATGAGAGCGATAAATCCGCGATAGTACGTCGTAGTTGCTACGAGGGGGCGGCCGAACCGCCTGTCTCAGCACAGCGACCGCCGCGACTAATGGTAACCGCTCGCCAACGTGGAAAACAGTCTGACTGGCGCAGGAACAACATGCACAACCCGCAAGCCCCGGCGATCCACGAGGCCCGCTAGTTTTTCAATTTTCGGCTTCTAAAAACTTCGCGCGTTTCAGAAAAAACGAGCTACGTTGTTATGTCGGGGCCGGCGTGCGAGCTGTCCTCAAACAGCCGCACGGCGCATGGTTCGTCGGCGCTCACCAGGTCTGGCCATTCCGGCCGGATGTCCGCGGATCATGCTCGACCGCGGCTATTCAAAGGCGACCGCCGCAGAGGTTCGATGCGGAACGCGACTTGAATCACGATCAAGTTGCGCTTGAGGCAAGAGGGCTGAAAGGGCATCCACCCATCCTTTGAGTGCGTTGGTGAAGCGTTGGCTCTACTTCTGGACTCCGTCGCCGTTGTACTGTCGCTCGTGTTGGGCGGATGGTACGCCCGATCGCTCCTTTCCGGCTACCGCAGCCCGCCGGCTGTCGAATGGACGCCCGAGAACCCGTTTGCTCCGCAAGCGGCCGAATTGACACAGCTCGTACTCGGCTACGAAGTCGTGCTGGCTGACGTAGCGCGGCGGCTGGGTCTCCAAGGCCGAACGATTGCCGAGACCGGCAAGCTGCTGGATCCGCCGACGGAAGGCTCGTCGCTTGCGCTGCAAGCGGAAATCTCCAGCCGATTGGCGGAGATTCTGGCGAAAAACCACGCACTGCAACACGAGTTGCACGCCGCACAGGAACAACTCCGCGCGCAGCACGATGAACTCGACCAGGCACGGGCCGAATCTCGCATCGACCATCTCACGCAACTGCCGAACCGCCGTGCGTTCGAAGAGCGAGTGACCGAACTGCACGCCGAGTTCAAATGCACGGGCAAGCCCTACTCGCTGCTCGTCTTCGACGTAGACCACTTCAAGACATTCAACGATTCGCACGGTCATGCCGCGGGCGACGCGATGCTGCGCACGATCAGCAAAGCGGCCAGCGAAGTCCGGCGCGCCAGTGATTTTCTCGCCCGCGCCGGCGGAGAAGAATTCGCCGTGTTGCTGCCCGAGTCGAACTTGCCGCAATGCCAGGCGGCGGCCGAACGATACCGCCGGGCAATCGCGGCTACGAAGCTTCGGATTGAAGGTCAGAGGTTGACCGTCACCGCCAGCTTCGGCGCCGCGACGGCCACCAGCCGGGAAACTTCCGGGCAGCTCATCGCCCGGGCCGACGAAGCGCTGTACGCCGCCAAGGGGGCGGGACGCAATCAGACCCGCGTGCACGATGGGAACGGCGTGCAGCCCTTGACGCCGGAGATTGTTTGCACGGCGGGCGCGCTCGCCATGCCGCAGTGTTGAAGCTCGTGATTCTGGCGGCCGCTAGGCAGGACGCGCGAGCCGGCCGGCTTTGACGGCGCCGCCTTGCAGCACGGCGATGAATCGCGAGCGGTCTTCGAGCAGCGAAATGTCGGCTAGCACGTCGCCGTCAACGATCAGCACGTCGGCCAGCTTGCCGGCCTGGAGCGTGCCGATCTCGTGGCCGCGGCCCATAATCTCGGCGCCGTGCCTGGTGGCGCAGACGAGCGTCTCCGCAGGGCTGAAGCCGACGTACTTGACGAAGAACGTCAACTCCTTCGCGTAGTCGCCGTGCGGATTCCAGGCGAAGCCATAATCGCCGCCCATGCCCAGTCGGCCGCCCGCCTTGAGGATCCGCCGCGCGCTTTCCGCGCCTCCTTCAAGCGTTTCCTTGTGGCCGTCGATCACGCGCTGAGGCATGTCGAACTCCGGACCGCACTCGATGCTGGCCCATTCAAACTGCAACGCCGGCACGACCGGCGTATTGCGGCTCAGCAACAGATCGAGCGCTTCGTCATCCATAAATGTGCCGTGCTCCAGAGTGTCGTAACCGGCGCGCAACGCGTTTTTGATTCCCTCCGTCGCGCGGCAATGGCCGGTGATCTTGAGGCCGTGGTTGTGGGCGGTGGCGACACAGGCCTGCATTTCCTCCAGCGTCATGCACAGCGTGTGGTGGTCGTTGGCGTCCGGCGCCGCGGCGTCGCCGGTCGGGTAGGTCTTGACCCACTCGACGCCATCCTTGACCAGCTTGCGCACGGCCGCCCGGGCTTCGTCCGGACCATTGACCAACAGCACCAGTCCTTCCATGCCGATTTTGCGGAAGTCGGGATTCCAATCCATCAACCCGCCGACGCCGCAAATCTCGCGGCCGCTGGCGGCCAGTCTCGGGCCGGGCAGCAGATCATTTTCGATGGCCTTCTTCAGCCAGACGTCGATATTGAACAGGCTGCCGCCGGAGCGCGCCGCGGTGTAACCGCACTCCAGCGCCAATTTGGCATTGCAAGCGGCCAGCAGCGTGACGTACTCCACCGGGTATTTGATGTCGAGATCTTCCAGCGCCGCGACATTGAAATAGGTCGGATGAAAATGCGCCTCGACCAGCCCCGGCATGATCGTGCCGCCGCAAGCGTCGATGCGCTTGGCCGTTGCAGCCACCGCCGGCGCCTGGGCCTGTGCGCCGGCGTAGACAATGCGCCCGTCTTCGATCACGACCGCTGCATCGCGGATCGGCGCAGCGCCTGTGCCGTCCGCCAGTTGGCCATTGCAGATCAGCGTTGTGCCTGAAGCCAGTTTCATAGCGAGTTCTTGCTCCCAGCAGGATTGCCCCTCTTTCGACCGTCAAATCGTCTTCGGATTTACCGACTTTTGGCCGCGTCAACGGTGCAATGATTGGCCGACCTCCTTCGTTTCCTTCGCTTCCTTCTGTTCCCAAAAAGAAACTTAACAGAAGACAACGCAGGAAACGAAGCGAGGAAAGGCGGGATCGGTCGGTCCCAAAGCTTGCCAGGGCGCCGCCGTGTGGTTATGCTGCACTCCGCATGCTGCATGCAGCGTACAAGCCGCGGCGGACCGGGTCAAGAACGAGGCCAAGCGTCCGAGGGAGCCTAGGTTGTTTCCGGAGTTCTTGTTCGCATGTCGACCTTGTTGAAAGTCAAAGAGCCGATCGCCAAGACGTCGCTGGCCGAGTCGGTGTACCAGCGGATCCTGGAAGCGATTCTCTCCGGCACGCTCGCCGGCGGCACGGAGTTGAGCGAGGTGGCGCTGGCCGCGGAATTGGGCGTGAGCCGCACGCCCGTACACGAAGCTTTGCTGCGGCTGGCGGCCGACGGCCTGGTGGAAGATCTGGCCTCTCGTCAGGCCCGAGTGGCCCGCTTTACACGGCAGGACCTGGCCAATATCTACGAAGTACGGCGAATTCTGGAACCGGCCGCCGCCGAACTGGCCGCAACGAGAATGACGGACGAGCAACTGGCCGAGTTGCGTGCCGCGGCCGACGCCCTCGACGCAGCAAAAGACAAACGCGATTGGGCCAACCGTGCCATCGATTTCGATCTGCGCTTCACGACGAGGTCGCCACGGCGGCTGGCAACGAGCGGTTGCGGCAGGAGATCGTTAAATATCGCCGGCTGGTGCGGGCCTTCTGCCGGGCGACCGGCACGCGAGACAACCTGCAACAGGCCTTGGCCGAACATCAGCGGCTGCTGACTGCCTTGGAAGCTCGCGACGCCCGCGCGCGCACGCGCCATGGACGATCACATTGCCGCCCGCTTGCAGTGCGTGCTTCAGAAGTTTGACGGGCAGACGCCGGAAAGCGGCGCCTGAGCGAGCAGCGGCTCGAAGGCAAAACCGTCGATCTTCTCCGAACCAGAAAGCCGTTGTTCCGTCCTTGCCTTTTTCAACCTTCAACCCATTGCCTGCCATGTTTGACCATCGTTGGTTCAAGACCACGCTCTGCTTCGTAGGTGCAAGTTTCGCACTCATTGCCGCCAGTCGGCTGGGGATCACCCAAGAGGCGGCGGCAGAGTCGAACTTGTTCGCCCGGGACAAACTGATCGCCTGGTGCATCGTGCCGTTCGATGGCAAGAAGCGCGGTCCGGAAGAGCGTGCGGAAATGCTCGACTCGGCTTGGCTTCAAGCATTTTGCCTACGACTGGCGGGCCGAGCATCTCCCCACTTTCCAGCAGGAAATCGATGAATTGCGCAAACGCGGCATCTCGCTCGACGCCGTCTGGTTCCCAGGCGGATTGAACAAAGACGCCCAGTTCCTGCTCGATGGTCTTGCCCGCAACAACATCAAAACGGAGCTTTGGGTGACTGGCGGCGGCGGTCCGGCCAAGACGCCTGAAGAACAACGCCAGCGAGTGGTCGCAGAAGCGAACCGCATTCGACCGATCGCCGAAGCGGCCGCCAAGATCGGCTGCAAGGTCGGATTGTACAACCATGGCGGCTGGTTCGGCGAACCGGAAAACCAGTTGGCCATTCTCGCCGAACTCAAACTGCCGAACGTCGGCATCGTTTATAACCTGCACCACGGCCACGAATATCTCGACCGCTTTCCCGCCTTGTTGGAAAAGATCAAGCCGCATTTGCTCGCCTTGAACCTGAACGGCATGATCGAAGGCGGCGACCGCCAGGGGCAAAAGATCGTGCCGCTCGGGCAAGGCGATCTCGATCTGGAACTGCTCAAGACGATTCGCGACAGCGGATATTGCGGGCCGATCGGCGTGCTGGGCCACACTATGGACGACGTCGAACAGCGGCTGCAGGACAACCTGGACGGCCTCGATTGGCTCGTCGCCCAACTCGACGGCCAACGCCCCGGTCCGAAGCCCAAGCCTCGCACCTATGCCAGGCCCCGTCCTGCAGCGGCGCCGAGCGGTTGGCTGGCCGCAGGACGGCCCGAATACCGCACGCCGCCCTTGACCGTCGAGTGTCGGGCCAGGCTCAACGGCAAGATCGGCTACAACATTCTGGTCGCCAGCGACACGAAGCAATCGGGCGCCCATTGGGAAATGTTCTCAATGGCGGGCAACGGCCGCTACACCGTTTATATACCCGGCATGCAGCCCGACCACGTCCGTAGCGAAAAGGACATCTGCGACGGGCAGTGGCATCGGTTGGCGTTTGTCTATGAGCCCAATCGGCGCGGCTATTCTGCGATGGCGAGCTGGTCGCCGATCAGGCCCTTGCGTCGCAAGGCAAAGCGGCCATTCCGGGCGGATTGGCGTTTGCCCGGTTGGTGGAAGGAGGCATTGGCTGCAACGGCTCGCTCGATTGGGTGCAGATCCGCCGCGGCGTCGAGCCGAACCCGCAAACCGCAGCAGAGGCGCCCGAGGTCGATGACCGCACGCTCGGACTGTGGCTATTCAAACAGCCGGGCCAGCCGGTCGAAGATCCTTCCGCGCACAAGAACCCGCCAAGGTCGCCAGCACGGCGCCGTCATGCGAAAGGCGCCGTTCCGCCGCCAGGCAATCATTTGCAGCCGGTCGACCCGCGACTCAAGGCAGTGCTGATCGATCGCTCAGAAAACGACGCTTACCTGGCCGTGAAGGCCGACAGCATGGGGCGGTTGTTCGTCGGCGGGCGCGAAGCGGTGTTCGTCTTCGAGCCGAACCGTGATGGAAGCTATGGTCCCAGACGGGAGCTGCTGCGTTTTCCGCCCGACTCGATCATCATCGGGCTCGAAACGCGAGGGCACGATCTCTACATCCAAACCGCCAACGCGCTCTACCTGGCGCCCGACGCCGTGGTCAAAAGGGAGAATCTTGAACTCAAACGTCTGCTGTGGGGCGTGCCGCTCGATCTGCATGTCAGCTTCCACTGCCTGGCCTGGGGGCCTGAAGGAGACCTGTACCTTGACCATGGCGACCCGCTGCTGAACTACGGAGATTGGCGGCGGCCGGACCACTGGGGCTTTTGGACGCTCTATAGCCAGCCGGCGGGAAGCAAGACGCCGTACACGGGCGTCGGCAGCGTGTTGCGGCTGCGACCGGATGGCAGCCGGCCGCGAGTGGTAGCGGGCGGATTTCGCGGACCGGTCGGCCTGGCCTTCGACGGTCATTGGAACTTGTTCACCAACGACAACGACCACGAGAGCCGCGCCGACAAATACGCGCCCGCACGGCTGATGCACGTCGCTCCGCATACGGACTTCGGCTGGCCGCGAGGCTGGATCGCGTCGAAGAGTCCGGAGCTGCGCGGACCTGCTCGAACCGATGACCGCTTCGTTGGGCCGCGGCGTGCCGTGTGATCTGGCCTACTACGACGAACCCTACTTTCCTGAAGAGTGCCGGCAGAGTTTGCTGATGTGCCGTTGGGACCAGATGGCGGCCGTCCGTTATCCGCTCCGCCAACGCGGCGCCAGTTTTGCGACTGAGGAACACGCGTTCCTCAAAGGAGACTAACCAGGCCCGACCGGTCGGCATCGCGGTTGGCCGCGGCGGCCGCGTGTTTGTGACCAGTCTGTATCTCGGCGGAAACGTCGTCTCGCCGCATTGCGTCAGCGACCTGGTGATGATCACTCGGGCCGACGATTCGCCCGAGCATCCTTTTGAGGCGTACGACATTGCGACAATTGGCGCCGACAAACTCTGGAGCGATCTTTCCAGTCCGTCCTGGGAGCGGCGCTCGCGTGCGCATCAGGAACTGCTGCGGCGTGGGCAGCCATTGCTTGATGAGGCAGCGAGTCGGCTGGAGCAGCTCGCCGACGACGATCCGGCGATGTTCCACTTGCCTTGGCTGGCCGGCGCCGGCGGGAGTGAAGGAGCGCGGAAGAAGCTGCTGGAATTGACCGCGCACGACCGCGGAGAGTTGAGACAATTGGCCTTTCGCGTGCTTGCCGAATTCCCGCGTTTGAATCCGCCTGGCGGACGTTTCGTCGAGGCGCTGGCCGACGCTGACCCGCGCGTGCAGTTGGCGGCGCTCGATTTTCTCTTCGACTCGCCAGAGCCGTTGCCGCTGGCGGCCGTTCTACGGCTTGCCTGCAGTTCCGACACCTACCTGCGACAAACGGCGACCCGCTTGCTGGCCGCCAAAGCTTCGGTCAGTCAATTGAAGCATCTGTTCGATTCATCTGACAAAGCGACGCGCCAGGCCGGAGTCCTGGCTGCAGGCATTCGTTTGACCGTGCCGCCGGTGCACGAACCGCCGCCCGCCGAGTTGCCGCTGTTCTATCCGAAGGGCAACGCCTTTTTCCACGCGCAACTACACTTTGCCGATATCGCCGAGCCGGTCGAACTTTCGAAACTGGGAAGAATCGGCAGCTACACGATCGCCCAACGTTGGAAAGCGCTGCCGCTCACGGCGGCGCAGAAGCACTTGCTTGAGCTATTGGCCGGCGCCTTGAACGACTCGCAGCCGGCAGTGCAGTTGCAGGCAGCGTATTACCTGGGGCTGTTGAATGATCCCAACCTCGAGCCGCGCGTGGCCGAAGTCCGTCAAGACGTCGAGCGAAAGAAACTCTCGACGGCGCCGCTTCAGATTGTCGAGCGTCTCTGGGAAATCGGTCCTTTCGCGGACGGAGACGAAGGCTTTCAGCGCGCTCATCCGCCCGAACAAGGCGCCGTTGATCTGGCAGCGGTTTACACGAGCGAGAAACGTCAACTGGCGTGGAAGGTCGTTAACGGCGCCGCCGGTCCTTTCGACTTCGCCGATGCTGAATTATCGGGCGCTTCTTGCTACCTGTACTGTCAATTGCAGAGCATTCATCGCCAGCCGGCTCGGCTCATGCTGCGCGGGAGCCCGACGGTCAAGCTCTGGCACAACGGCCGCGTTTCGACCAGCGTCGCAGCCGCCGATGACACACATGAATGGCTGCTCGACGTCCAGCCGGGCAGTAACGACATTCTGGCGCGCGTTCCTGCATCGCAGGCGCAGGATCTGCGGCTGAACTACCAGGCCGCCGAGGCCGTGGCCGCCGTGTTGCCCGAAAAACTTGATGCCTCGCTTTTGGCGTCGCGACTCAAGCAGGGTCTCGGCGCCGAAACGATCGGCCCGGAGTTTCTCGATGCCGACTGGTCTCGCGCCGCGGGCGAGGGCGACGCCGCTCGCGGCCGCAAGCTGTTCGGCACGCTCGGCTGCGTGAAGTGTCATGCCATCGTGCCAGATCAGAAGGGCGGCGGAGCCCGAGCCTGGCGGAGGTCAAGCGGCGATTTACCGTTCCTTACCTGGTCGAATCCATGTTGGCGCCGAGCCGACAGGTGGCCGAGCCGTTCCGCGGCGCCGTGATCGCCACGTACCCAAGGTCAGGTGCTTACCGGCCTGGTCGTGAACGAATCGCAAGACGCGTTAGAGTTGTTGCTGCCGGATGCGACTCGCAAAACGATTTCCAAAGAAGATATCGACGAGCGCAGCGCCTCGACCATTTCGCCCATGCCCGCGGGGCTGGTCAAAACGCCCAATGAACTTCGAGATTTGCTCTCGTACCTGTTGAGCGACAATCCGACGCCTCCGTGAGTTGAAGCCAAGAGCCGCACAGGGCCTTTCGGTTTTTCGCTTTTGGGCGACGGGTCCTGGGGCAAAGCGTAGCGTGCCCCAGACCGAACTCACTCGGGGGCTTCGCCAAGTCCCACAGTTTGCAATCAACAGCCCAAGAATGACAAAATTCATCCAGATTGACAAAAAGATGGAATTGATTTGGCCACAGAGAACACCGAGGGCACTGAGAGGAGAAGGGGTGAGTCTGTAATCTGCCCACCGTGTCTCCGGTCATGAGTGTTTTTAGTCCATCTCCTCTGTGTCCTCGGTGTTCTCTGTGGCTAAACACTCGCCTTCATGGGACGTCATTTGCGAATTGTCGGACTAGGCTCAACCCCGATCCACCCGCGCCTATAACCAGGTTCTTTTACGCATCATGAAAAAGTGAAAGGCCCTGGGGGCCCTCGGACCCCGCGTTGCGAAACCTACCCCTCGCATCGTAAGTTGGGAACTGTTGCCCCAAGAGCGGAATGGATTGTATCGGCGGCGTTTTGCCTGAGGAGAACCCTATGTTGAGCATCGGCAGTTTTAACGCCCGCGTTTGCCAGGGCGTTACGCGCCGATCGTTCTTGCAATATGGCGCCTCGCTGCCGCTGGGCGCCGCACTGGCCGCGTGGTCGCAGAAAGCCGGCGCGCAGGAATACGGCGCCGTTCGGGCGAAAAGCGTACTGCTCGTCTGGCTGTGGGGCGCCCCGAGTCACTTGGATACCTTCGACCCGAAGCCCAAGGCGCCTGCAGCGTATCGCGGTCCTTTTTCGCCCATCGCCACGCGCACGCCGGGAGTGCAGTTTACTGAACTGATGCCCCGTTTGGCTGCACGCTCCGATCGGTTCTCGCTCATCCGCTCGAACCAGACCAAGGCGCCCGGGCATCCCGATGCCGGCACGCTGGCGCTGACCGGCGCCCCCGAGGCGCCCGGGCCGGTATGGCCGAACTTCGGTTCGATCGTGGCCCGCCATCGCGGCGACGGCCGCTTGCCCCCATTCATCTCGCTGGGCCGCGGCATTCCGCGCGACGTGGTGCGACCGATCGTCGGCTATGGCGGCGGACAGTGGGGCAAGGCGTACGATCCGTTCATGGTCTCCTGCTCGGAACAGGGGCAGGTCGACATTCCAACGCTCAAGTTGATCGAAGGTCTTTCTCCCGATCGGCTCAGCGACCGGCGGGCGCTGCTCGCCGAACTCGACCGCGCCGAGCGCCGCTTGGACCAGACGCCCCTGGCGGACTGGAACCGAAAGTACGAGTCGGCCTATGCGTTGCTCACCTCGGCCGAGGCGCGGCAGGCGCTCGATCTCTCGAAGGAGAGTCCGTCGACCCGCGAGGCGTACGGGCAAACTTCGTTCGGACAGAGCTGCCTGCTCGCCCGCCGTCTCGTCGAAGCAGAAGTGCCGTACGTCCAAGTGAATTGGAGCCAGTACGTCGAAGCGATGACTCCCAACTGCGACTTCGGCTGGGATACGCACATCTACAACTTCGAACTGTTGGCCGACCGGCACGGCCCGATCTTCGATCGCGTCTTTTCCGCGTTGCTCGATGATCTGGAACAGCGAGGTCTGTTACGGTCGACTCTCGTCGTGGCGATGGGCGAATTCGGCCGCACGCCGAAGATCAACGCTCAGGCCGCCCGCGACCATTGGCCGCAGTGCTATTTCTCGATCTGGGCCGGCGGCGGCGTGCAGCCGGGACGCGTAATCGGCGAGAGCGATAAGTTGGCCCAGGAACCTGTGACTGATCCCATCTCGCCCGCCATGGTCGGAACGACAATCTGTGAACTGGCTGGGATCAACACGCAGACGCGCGCCGAGATGAAAGTGCTGGACGGCGGCCAGGTGATCCATGAGTTGCTCTGACGGTTCATGGCGCCGTTGCCTGATTACCGCGGCCCTGCTGGCCTGGACGGCGATTTTCGCCGCTCCGTCGCGGCAGGGCATGGTCCGCGCCTCTGAGCCGGTCCGTCTGACGACCGACGGCCGCTTGAAGAGTGATCCCGCGTTCATCTCCGGCGGCGCCGAGTTGGTGTTCACGGTGCTGGAAAAAGCCGATCAGACCAGCCTGATCAAGTTGCGGCTGGCCGACGGCGTGCAGGAGCGGTTGCATCCCAAGGCGACGACTTCCGAGTTCGAAGCGGCTTTTTCGGCCGATGGCCGCTACTGTGCTTTCGTGCAGAACCGCGGCAATTTGAGCCTGCAACTGGTGATTCGCGATACGCTCGAAGACAAGGACGCGATCTTCGACCCGGGCGGCGGATTTGCTGGCATGCGACATCCGACGTTCGCGCCCGATGCCAGCCGCGTGGTCGTCAGCAATCCCGGCAAAGGCGGCAAGCAATTGCTAGTCGTCGGACTCGACGGCCGCCGCGGCCAGGAACTGACCGAGGGCGAATCGCTCAACTTCTGGCCCGCCTTCTCGCCCGACGGCAAGCAGATCGCCTTCGGTTCCAGCCGCGACGGCGATTTTGATCTGTACCTGATGAACGCCGACGGCGGCGACGTCAAACGGCTGGTCAAAAGTCCCGGCCGCGACATGCGCCCGGCGTGGTCGCCAGACGGCCGCCGCATCGCCTTTACCAGCGCGAGACGGCAATCCGGAGATCTACGTGACCAATGTCGACGGAAGCGGGCTGCGGCGGTTGACCGACAATCCCGAGCAGGACGACTTTCCCGCCTGGCATCCCGACGGCCGCCGGCTGGCCTTCGTCTCGGAACGGGCGGGCAATTTGATCTGTATTTGCTGGACGTTTCCGAGAACTGAGCCGGCACGCCCGTTTTCCAGGTGCGCGGAAAAATCTCACCGGCGCCTCGCTGGTAGTTTATAATCGCGCCCTTCAGACAACTGTGGAAGATTCCTCGAGAGGAACTTCTTTCACCTCACCTTCGAGCGAGCTACTGGCGGAGAAAACCAACGTGAGAACCCGTGACTGCTATCAACTGCCTGCCAGCGCCTCCCGCCCTGGGTCGCTGTGGGAGTTTTTCGGGGCTTATAAGTCGCGCTATACCCAGTACTTTCGGCGGCTTGCTGCTGACGGCAATCGTCGTAGCGGCGACGTCAGGAGCGCGGGCGGCGGACCAGAAACGGTATGCGCAGGAGCCGGAAATCGCTCCGGCCCAAACGTCTGACGCTCAGCCCGAGGAGCAGCAGGCGTCTGATCCTCGTTTGTTTGAAGCCGGACCCAAGCCGACTTGGATTTGGGGCGCCGACGCGAACAAGAAATACGTCCTGAAGACCGCGTTTCAGGGGGGCTCGCAGTCAGCCCGGTTGAAGGCCTCCTGCGACAACGTGATGACGTTATACGTCAACGGCCAGCGCATCGCTTCGAGCAGCGAATGGCAAACGCCCGTGGACGTTGACGTGCAGAAGTACATCAAGCCGGGAGAAAACACGCTGAGCGCCGAGGTCGAGAACCAAGGCGGCGCCTCGGGCTTTGTGCTGAAGCTGGCCCTGGTCATGCCCGATGGCAAAAAGAATTACGTCGTTACCGACGGCGCCTGGCAGGCCGGCGACGGAAAAGACGCTCAACAGTGGGTTGCCGCACGCTCGCTCGACAAGCTGGGCGGCGGCGCCTGGGGCGAGTGTTTTCGCCAACAGTGCGGACAGCGGAACGCTCGCCGGCGTTTTCAACGTGCTGCCAGGCTTTCAAGTCGAACGGTTGTTCACCGTCCCGAAAGATGAACTCGGTTCGTGGGTCTCAATCACGTTCGACAACAAGGGACGCCTGATCGCCAGCGATCAGGGAGACAAAGGCTTGTGCCGGATCACGCCGCCGCCGGCCGGCAGTAAAGAACCGACGCGGATCGAACGGCTCGATGCCAAAATCACGAGTGCGCAGGGAATGCTCTACGCCTTCGACTCGCTCTACGTCTCCGTCAACGGCGGACCGGGCAGCGGTTTGTATCGACTGAAAGACACCACGGGCGACGATCAGTATGACGAGGTCGTCAAGCTGCAAGGAGATTCGCGGCGGCGGCGAGCACGGTCCGCACGCGTTGCGTCTGTCGCCCGACGGGAAGTCAATCTTCTGCATCGCCGGCAACCATACGCGGCCCCCATTCGAGCCGGCTGACGTTGCGAAGGGGGAGTTCTCCAGCCGGATTCCGACCAACTGGGACGAAGACTTGCTGCTGCCGCGGCAGTGGGACGCCAACGGTCACGCGCGCGGCATCCTGGCGCCGGGCGGCTGGATCGCCAAGACCGATCCTGAGGGCAAGACCTGGGAAATATTCAGCATCGGCTATCGCAATTCTTACGACATGGCGTTCAACGCCGACGGCGAGTTGTTCGCCTACGACGCCGACATGGAATGGGATTTCGGCTCCCCCTGGTATCGCCCCACGCGCGTCGTTCACGCCGCCAGCGGCAGCGAATTCGGCTGGCGCAGCGGCACGGGCAAGTGGCCGACGTATTATGTCGACAGCCTGCCGCCGGCCGTCGATATCGGCCCCGGCTCACCGGTCGGCGTCGAGTTCGGCTACGGCACGAAATTCCCCGCCAGGTATCAAAAAGCCCTGTACATTTGCGACTGGACCTTCGGCACGATGTACGCCATCCACATCGAACCGGAAGGCGCCAGCTACAAGGCCGTCAAGGAAGAATTCGTCTCGCGCACGCCGCTGCCGCTGACCGACGCGGCGGTCGGCCCCGACGGCGCGTTGTACTTCACCGTGGGCGGTCGCGGCACGCAGTCGGAATTGTTTCGCGTGACCTACACGGGCAAAGAACCGACGGCGCCCGTCGACGCACGGAATGCAAAGCGGGCCGATTTGCGCGCCCTGCGACATAAGATCGAAAGCTATCACGCCGGCCCGGCTCCGGGCGCTGAGGCGGTCGAATTCCTTGTGCCGCAGTTGAGCCATGCCGACCGCCACATTCGCTACGCGGCTCGCGTGGCCTTGGAACGCGCGCCCGTCGACTTGTGGCAAGACCGCGTGCTCGGCGAAAAGAACGACGAAGCATTGATCACCGGCGCCGTGGGCCTGGCGCGGCAAGCCGACAAATCGCTGCAGCCGAAGCTGCTGACGGCGCTCGACCGGATCGATTACTCCCGCTTGAGCGAGCGGCAGCAATTGGATCTGCTCCGCGCCTATCAGCTTGTCTTCGTCCGCATGGGCGAACCGGCCGAGGAAGCCAGGTTGCAACTGATCGCTAAGCTCGATCCGCAGTTTCCCGCCAAGGCCGATCCGCTCAATCGCGAATTGAGCACGCTGCTCGTTTATCTCCGCTCGCCGAACATCGTTCGCAAGGCGGTCGCGTTGCTCGAGCAGCCATCGACGCACGAGTCGCCCGCGACGGAGGAACTGCTGGCTCGCAACCGGTCGTATGGCGGCACGATCGCCAAGATGATCGCCAACTTCCCCGACCAGATGCAGATCCATTACGCGATGGTGCTGCGGAACATGAAGGCAGGCTGGACGCTCGACGAGCGCAAGGCGTATTTTCACTGGTTCGACAAAGCCCGCCAGTGGAGCGGCGGCGCCAGCTTCCAGGGCTTCTTGCGCAATATCGACCAGGAAGCGTTTGCCAACGCCAGCGAAAAGGAGCGGCTGGCGATCGAAGCCTTCGGCGCCCGCAAGCCGTTCATCCCACCCCCGCTGCCCAAGCCGGCAGGTCCGGGACAAGACTGGTCGGTCGCCGAGTTGCTCGAGCTGGCCAAGACGGAGCTCAAGGGACGCGACTTCGCCCGCGGAGAAAAGATGTTCGCCGCCGCGCGGTGCGTGATCTGCCATCGCTTTGCCGGCGACGGCGGCGCCACCGGTCCCGATCTGACGCAACTTGCCGGGCGTTTCAACGTCAAGGACTTGAGCGAGGCGATGATCGACCCCAGCAAGGTGATCTCCGACCAGTACCGCGGGTCGATCGTGCAGACGGCCGAAGGCAAGACGCTCACCGGAAGGATCGTATCGGAAACGGACGACTCGCTGATCATCGTCACCGATCCGGAAGACTCGACCAAGACCGTAGAAGTCAAGAAGGAAGACGTCGAAGAGTTGCAGCCTTCGCCCGTTTCGTTGATGCCGAAAGACTTGCTCAAGCCGCTCAATAGGGAGGAAGTGCTGGATCTCCTGGCGTATCTGTTGTCGCGCGGCAACAAGAACGATCGGATGTTCAAAAAGTAACAGGCGGCGGAAACGCCGCGTCTTACGCTGCACGTCCGCAAGAAGACCAGCGGCCGTGTACGGTGTCAGGCCGCCGTGGAAGTCACGCGGCGCGTAGCCCATGAAAATCGTTGCCCAGGTTTACGGAGAGAACCGCATGACTCGGTTAGCAGAACGTCGACACTTCCTGAAAACATCGGCTGCGTTGGGCGCCGGAGTCTGGCTGGGCGCGAGCCGTTCGGCCCGTGCCGAAAGTCCCGCGGACAAGCTGAACCTGGCGGTGATCGGGATCGGCGGACAAGGGCGGGTCAACCTGAACGCCGTCGCCAGCCAGAACATCGTGGCGCTGTGCGACGTCGACGACCAGCGAGCGGGAGACGCCTTTGAGAAGTTCCCGAAGGCGAAGAAGTACGTCGACTTCCGCAAGTTGCTCGACGAGCATGGAATCGAAAATCGACGCGAGTGGTGATCAGCACGCCGGACCATACGCATTTTCACGCGGCCTATGCAGCGCGATGAGCGAGGCAAGCATATCTATCTGGAAAAGCCGCATGGCCCACACGGTGTGGGAAGTTCGCGAACTGACGTCGCCTGGCGGCTGAGAAAAATGTAGCCACACAGTTGGGCGTGCAGCGTCATACGCTCAAACCGCTGCGCCGGGTCGTCGAGCTGATCCAGATCCGGCGCCATTGGCGACGTGAAAGAGTGCCACGCCTGGATGTCGCGGCAACCGCGGCATGCCGCCTGTGCCCACAGAGTTTCCGCCCGTTCCGTCGACACTCGAACTGGGACTCTGTGGCTGGGACCCAGCGGCCGAACGGCCCTACAGTCCTGAATATGCGCCGTACAAGTGGCGTTTCTGGTGGGATTTCGGCACCGGCGAGACCGGCAACTGCGGCTGCCACATTCTCGACATTCCGTTCTGGGCCCTGGAACTGAAGCATCCGACCAAGGTCGACGCCTCGGGCCCCGAGCCCGATCCGCAACGGACGCCCAAGTCGATGGCCACGCGTTTCAAGTTCCCAGCTCAGGGCAAGCGAGCGGCGGTCACGCTGCACTGGTATCACGGCACGCCGCCGATTCTCAAGGAACTCGGCTTGAAGGGAGACAAGTGAACAACCTGTTCATCGGCTCCGAAGGCATGTTGCTGTGCGGCTTCAATACCTATCGTTTGTTGCCCGAAGAAAAATTCAAGGACTACCAGGAACCTGAATCGTTCCTCTACCAGTCGCCCGGTTTCCACAAGGAATGGTTCGCCGCCTGCCGGGGCGAAGGCCCTGCCAGTTGCGACTTCACCTA